>CAVWCF010000001.1:192500-1700501 GCA_963753435.1 uncultured Actinomycetota bacterium | reverse complement strand
GGAACCAGGCGGAGTTCCAGGCGATGCCGGTGGAGAAGGAGTTGCCGGCGAAACCGATCAGGAACGCGAGCACGTAGAGAACCGCGACGTTCGTTACCTGGCTGAGCGCTAGCGTGGGTATCGCCGTCATCAGGAGCATCACCGTCAGGACCAACTTGCCGCCGTACCGGTCGGCGAGGATTCCGGTGAGCATGCGCCAGATCGATCCGTTGAGGATCGGGACGGCGGTGAGCCAATAGAACTGTGTGTCGGTGAGGTCGAACTCCTCCTGAATCGGCACGCCGAGGATGCCGAACTGCAGCCAAACCGCGAACATCAAGGTGAACGCGATGGTGCTGAGGACGAGGACCCGATAGCGGCCTGGCGCGGCCTCGGTGGTGACCATGAATCCCTCTCTCGATGTCGCGGCCACCGTATTCACGAACTTGCGTTCGGGTCAGGGAGTCGAGTCCCGACTCAACCTCCTTTCTCTCGGGACTTTTGACCTGAAGATGAGGGGCTGTGGCCACTGCGCGGCAGTGGCCGGGTGGCGAGATGGTGCTTCCACCCGTGGAATCGGAGTTCTTACGGTGACGTTTGTAGAAAAGGCGGACCCGGCGTCCGCGGCGGCCTCGTCGCGGCAGCGGCTGCTGGAATTGCTGCACGAATCGGCGGTACCCCTCGACGTCGCCGAACTCAGTCAGCGAAGCGGCCTGCACCCGAACACCGTGCGCGGACACCTGCAAATGCTCGTCGACCTCGGGCAGGCGGAGCGGGACACAGAGGAGCGATCTGAGCCGGGTCGGCCACGGGTGCTGTATCGCGCTGCGGCCCCCGCGACCACCAATCCCTACCAGCAACTGGCAGCTGAACTCGCTGCCGGGATCGCGCAGATGGACAGCGACGAGGCGGCTCGTGCCGCCGGCCGGTCCTGGGCCAATCGGGTGCGTGTTGCCCGCAACTCCGATGAGCCACTGACTGCTGCGACCGCAACCCAACTGGCCGTTGCGGCAATGGGGGAGCTCGGTTTCGAAGCTCAAGGCGAACCTCTCGGTGACCGCATCTACCTGACCTCGTGCCCGTTCGCAGAGTTGGCGCGGCGGCAGCCCTCGGTGTGTTCAGTCCATGCCGCGTTGCTGGCCGGCTTCTTCGCCGAACTGGGTTCCCCCGTAGGTCTCGATCGGCTTGACTCATTCGTGCGCGATTCCTTGTGCGTCGCACATCTGCGCACCCTTCCGGAAGGGGCCCCATGAGCACCGGAGCAACTGGCCTGGGAGAGGACGCACTAACCAGTGCGCTCATCTCCACTCGACGCTTCTTCAGCAAGGATCAGGTCAGCCGCGACGGGCGGACGCTGAACCTGGTTGGCGGCCGTGAGGCCGATGTCTTCTACCGAAACCGCTGGAGCCATGACCGTGTGGTGCGCAGCACGCACGGGGTCAACTGCACCGGCTCTTGCTCCTGGAAGGTCTACGTCAAGGACGGGATCATCACCTGGGAGACACAGGAGACGGACTACCCGTCGGTCGGTCCGGATTCGCCCGAGTACGAGCCCCGGGGTTGCCCGCGGGGGGCGGCATTCAGTTGGTACACGTACAGCCCTACCCGCATCCGCTACCCGTACGTTCGCGCCGATCTGTTGCAGTTGTACCGCGACGCCAAGGCAGCCGTCGGCGGCGACCCCGTGGACGCGTGGACGGCGCTTATGGACAACGAAGAGGCCACTCGCCATTACAAGTCCAGGCGTGGCAAGGGTGGTCTGGTGCGCGCCTCCTGGGATGAGGCGCTGGAGATCGTGGCCGCCGCTCAGGTGCACACCATCAAGAAGTACGGTCCGGACCGAGTCGCTGGCTTCTCGCCGATTCCGGCGATGTCGATGGCCTCCCACGCCGCCGGCGCCCGTTACACGTCGCTGATCGGCGGGGCGATGTTGTCGTTCTACGACTGGTACTGCGACCTGCCGATCGCCTCTCCGCAGGTTTGGGGCGACCAGACCGACGTTCCCGAGAGCGCGGACTGGTGGAACGCCTCGTACCTGATCATGTGGGGCTCGAACATCCCCACGACGCGGACCCCGGACGCCCACTTCATGACCGAGGCCCGCTACCGCGGACAGAAGGTCGTGACGGTCAGCCCCGACTACGCCGACAACACCAAGTTCGCCGACGAGTGGCTGGCCGCGCACCCAGGAACCGATGGCGCGCTGGCGATGGCAATGGGCCACGTCATTCTCAAGGAGTTCTACGTCGACTCGCCCACCCCCGCGTTTGTCGACTACTCCAAGCAGTACACCGACCTGCCGATGTTGGTGACGCTGGACGAGAAGGACGGCGCTTACATTCCCGGACGGTTCCTGACGGCCGCCGACCTGGGCCAGGACGGGGACAAGCAGGAGTGGAAGACCGTCCTGCTGGATTCGACGAGCGGCGAGCCGGTCGTTCCCAACGGATCGTTGGGCTTCCGGCACACCGACTCCGGCATGGGTCGGTGGAACCTGGACCTTGAGGGCGTTGACCCGCTGCTGAGCGTGTACCCCGGCGCGGACTCGGTGGAAGTCCTTCTGCCGCGCTTCGACATCGGTCGAGATGCCGATGAGCGCGGCGAGGTGATTCGGCGCGGCGTGCCGGTGCGCACCGTTGCGGGCCGCAAGGTCACGACGGTCTACGACCTGTTGCTGGCCCAGTACGGGGTTGGCCGTGATGGTCTGCCCGGGCAATGGGCCAGGGGCTACGACGATGCCGACTCCCCGTACACGCCCGCTTGGCAGGAGGAGATCACCTCCGTGCCGGCAGACACCGTGGAGCGGATCGGCCGGGAGTTCGCCGCCAATGCGCTGGAGTCCGGGGGGCGTTCAATGATCGCCCTGGGGGCTGGAACCAACCACTGGTACCACTCCGACACCATCTACCGAGCCATCATCGCGTTGGTGCTACTGACCGGATGCCAGGGCAAGAACGGCGGCGGGTGGGCGCACTACGTCGGGCAGGAGAAGGCGCGGCCGTTCACGGGCTGGGCGCAACTGGCCTTCGGCTTGGACTGGCGACGGCCGCCGCGGCAGATGGCCGGCACTTCGTTCTGGTACCTCAACACCGACCAGTGGCGGTACGACGCGTTCGGTGCGGAGCAGATCGCCGCCAAGACCGGTCATGGTTCGTTCGCGGGCAAGGCGATGGCCGACACGCTCGCGCAGGCGGCCCGCATGGGGTGGACGCCGAGTTACCCGACCTTCGACCGCAACCCCTTGGACCTGGTGGACGAGGCCGAGTCCGCCGGTGTGAGCCCCGCGGACTACACGGTCGAGCAACTGAAGTCCGGCTCGCTGCGATTCGCTGCAGAGGACCCGGACAACCCGGTCAACTTCCCAAGGGTGCTCACCGTCTGGCGCGCGAATCTGCTGGGCAGTTCCGGCAAGGGCAACGAGTACTTCCTGCACCACCTGCTCGGCGCGGATGGTGCCGTCGGCAACGCGGTCGAGACTCCGCCGGAATCGCGGCCCGAAAGCGTCGTTTGGCGCGAGGAAGCCCCGGTAGGGAAGCTGGATCTGCTGGTCAGCATGGACTTCCGGATGACGTCGACCGGGCTGTTCTCGGACGTGCTGCTACCGGCGGCGACCTGGTACGAGAAGTACGACCTGTCCAGCACGGACATGCACCCGTTCATCCACGCTTTCAATGCCGCGATCGCGCCGCCGTGGCAGACCCGGAGTGACTACGACGCGTTCCAGGACATGGCGAAGGTGTTCAGCCGCTTGGCGGCCAAGCACCTAGGTGTCCGCAAGGACCTGGTGGCGATGCCGTTGCAGCACGACACTCCTGGGGAGACGGCGCAGCCGGGTGGCCGGGTTCTCGACTGGAAGGCGGGAGAGTGCGAGCCGATCCCCGGTCAGACGATGCCCGGGCTGATGGTGGTCGAACGCGACTATGGGGCGCTTTCCGACATGATGAGCAGCCTGGGTCCGAACGTGGAGAACCTCGGCACCGTCGTCAAGGGTGTGACCCTGAAGCAGCCGGAATCGGTGGAGCGGCTTCGTCGAGTCAACGGGACCACCCAGGGTGGCGTTGCTGACGGCCGCCCCCAACTGAAGACGGCGGAACAGGCCTGCGAGGCGATCCTGACCCTGTCCGGCGTTTCCAACGGCCAAGTGGCCGTCGCTGGCTTCAAGCAACTGGAGCAGCGCACGGGGCAGCGATTGGCGGACTTGGCCGAGGACCACGAGGGCACCCAGATCACGTTCGCCGACACACAGGCGCGACCACAGCCAGTGGTCACCTCCTGGGAGTGGTCCGGCAGCGAACACGGCGGCCGGCGTTACAGCCCGTTCGTCATCAATGTCGAACGACTCAAGCCCTGGCACACGTTGTCAGGTCGCCAACACTTCTTCGTCGACCACGACTGGATGGCTGAGTCGGGAGAGTGGTTCCCGGTTTACCGACCGCCGCTGAATCTGCACGTGCTCTCCGGCTACCCGAAGATCGGTGACGTCGACGAGGTCGGAGTTGCCGTCCGGTATCTAACGCCACACTCCAAGTGGTCCATCCATTCGGAGTACCAGGACAACCTCTTCATGCTGGCGCTGTCTCGCGGTGGTCCGGACATCTGGATGAGCGTCGAGGACGCAGCCAAGATCGGCGTCAAGGACAACGAGTGGATCGAGGCGGTCAACCGCAACGGCGTGGTGGTCGCCCGTGCCGTGGTCAGCCACCGAATGCCGGAGGGGACGGTCTTCATGTACCACGCGAAGGACCGGACGGTGGACGTCCCGAGAGTGGAGGCGACCGGCAAACGCGGCGGGATTCACAACTCGTTGACCCGGCTGCTGTTGAAACCCACTCACCTCATCGGCGGGTATGGCCAGTTCTCCTACGGCTTCAACTACTACGGCCCCACCGGTAATCAGCGTGACGAAGTCACAGTGATCCGCCGGCGCTCGCAGGAGGTGCAGTACTGATGCGCGTCATGGCCCAGCTGGGCATGGTGATGAACCTGGACAAGTGCATCGGGTGTCACACGTGCTCGGTCACCTGCAAGCAGACGTGGACGAACCGCTCGGGCACTGAGTACGTGTGGTTCAACAACGTGGAGACACGTCCGGGCCTCGGTTACCCGCGTCGCTACGAGGACCAGGAGCAGTGGAAGGGCGGATGGGAACTGACCCGTCGCGGCCGGCTACGACTAAAGGGTGGCTCGCGACTCAAGCGTCTGGCCACGATCTTCGCCAATCCGAAGTTGCCGAGTCTTGACGACTACTACGAGCCGTGGACCTACGACTACGACAACCTGATCTCCTCGCCGGCGACGGACACCGTTCCGGTGGCGCGGCCGAAGTCGATGATCACGGGCAAGGACATGGCCATCAAATGGAGCGCCAACTGGGATGACGATCTCGGTGGGGCACCGGAAACGGCGCCCGGTGATCCGATCCTGCAGTCGATCGGCGACCAGGTGCGCCTGGAGTTCGAGAAGACGTTCATGTTCTACCTGCCGCGCATCTGCGAGCACTGCCTGAACCCGGCTTGCGTGGCGTCCTGCCCGTCCGGGGCGATGTACAAGCGCGCTGAAGACGGAATCGTGCTGGTCGATCAGGACCGCTGCCGCGGCTGGCGCATGTGCATCTCCGGCTGCCCGTACAAGAAGGTGTACTTCAACCACCGCACGGGCAAGGCGGAGAAGTGCACGCTGTGCTACCCGCGCATTGAGGTGGGCATGCCAACGGTGTGTTCGGAGACCTGCGTCGGTCGACTCCGCTACCTCGGTCTGTTCCTGTACGACGCAGACAAGGTGACCGCCGCAGCGTCGGTCAAGGACGACAAGGACTTGCTCGCCGCTCAGTTGGATCTGCTCCTGGACCCCAACGATCCCGAGGTCGTTGCCGGGGCCCGGGCCGGTGGTATGCCGGAGGACTGGATTTCGGCTGCGCAGCGTTCACCTGTCTACGCCTTGGCCAAGGTCTACGGCGTCGCGCTTCCGCTGCATCCGGAGTACCGGACCATGCCCATGGTCTGGTACGTCCCGCCGCTGTCGCCAGTGGTCGACGCGCTAGCCAACACCGGCAATGACGGCGAATCGGCCGGCAACCTGTTCGGCGCGATAGAGGCGCTGCGAATCCCCATCGACTACCTGGCCGGGCTGCTGTCGGCCGGCGATGCCGGACCGGTGGACGCCGCCTTGCGCAAACTCGCCGCCATGCGTTCGTTCATGCGCGACGTGAACCTGGGTCGCGAGCCCGACGTGTCGATTCCGGCCGCGGTCGGCTTGGAAGTGGAGCAGCTGGAGGAGATGTACCGGCTGCTGGCCATCGCCAAATACGAGGAGCGCTACGTGATACCGGCGGCACACGCCGAACAGGCAGCGGCCCTGGAGGAGAGCCTGGAGGGCTGCAGCCTGGACGTGTCGGGTGGCCCCGGGATGGGTGCGGTATCCGCAACTGGTGAAGTGCGTCCAAGCCCGGCTTCGGTGGAGTCGTTCCACCTGACTCGCCTGCGCGCAGAAGCAGAGCGGCACTCGGACCTGCCCGAGTCCGGTTCGGTGGATCTCCTCACGTGGGGCGGCGGCGAGCCACCGCCAGGAATGTTCCCGCCCAAACAAGGAGCTGACGATGACAAGTGAGACGTTGGCGCGGGCGCTAGCCGGGCGACTGCTCCTCTACCCGGATTCGGAGACGGGCGCTGAGGCGACCTTGCTCGAGTTGCGGACCGTGGCCGCTGGGTTGCCGACGAAACTGCGTGCTGGGCTAGTCGGGTTCATCGACTCAGCGTTGGCGGAACCGCTGATGCAGCGTCAGGCCGACTATGTGGAGACGTTCGACCAGAAACGGCGGTGCTGTTTGTACCTGTCGTACTACCTCAACGGCGACACCCGGTTGCGCGGAATGGCGCTGGTGCGGTTCAAGGAGGTCTACGCGGCCGCCGGTCTGCGATTCGACGACTCCGAACTGCCGGACTTCCTGCCCGTGGTGCTGGAGTTCAGCATCGACGCCCCCACCGAAGCCGTGGCCTTGCTGCAACAGCACCGCCGGGGGCTGGAGTTGTTGCGAACGTCGCTGCGCCAGGCCGGGTCGTCGTATGCGGACGTCATCGACGTAGTAATCGAAACGTTGCCGCCGGCCGACTCGGCCGAACTGGAGGCCGCGTCGGTGCTGGCGGTTCAGGGGCCACCGACCGAGCAGGTGGGCCTGGAGCCGTTCGGACCCGCGGAACTGACCGGAGTTGGGGTGCGCAAATGACCACCTTGCAGAAGTTCGTCTGGGAGGTTCTCCCGTACGTTGCGCTAGCGGTCTTCGCCGTCGGCATGTTCTGGCGCTACAAGTACGACCGGTTTGGCTGGACCACGCGCTCCAGCCAGATGTACGAGAGCCGATTGCTGCGGCTGGGCAGCCCACTGTTCCACTTCGGCATCCTGCTCGCGTTGGGCGGACACATCCTCGGGCTGGTCATCCCGGAGTCGTGGACCGAGGCCGCCGGTATCAGCGAGGACCTCTACCACCTGGTCGCAGTGACCGCCGGCACGATTGCGGGGCTGATGGTCGTCAGCGGGCTGGTGATTCTCATCTACCGGCGGCGCATGGTCGGGCCGGTCTTCCGGGTGACCACGCCCATGGACAAGGCCATGTACCTAGTGCTCGCCTCGACGATCCTCCTGGGCGCGTTCAACACCATCGGTATCAACCTCTTCAATATCACCGGGGAGTTCGAGGGCGGCTACAACTACCGGGACACGGTCGCGGAGTGGTTCCGCAGCATCTTCTGGTTCAACCCCGATGGCGAGGCGATGGTTGAGGCACCGCTGTCGTTCCGTATGCATGCGATGGCGTCGCTGATCCTGATCGCGATGATCCCGTTCACCAGGTTGGTCCACATCTTCAGCGCACCGATCGGCTACCTGTCGCGGCCGGCTGTGGTGTACCGATCCAGGGACACCGAACGCCTCGGCAGCCGCGACCCGCTGCGTGGATGGGAGCCGGTGAGCAAGCGATGAACGTCACGGTCATCGCACAGGAGGCACTGGCACGCGCGGCCACGTCTGCCAACGGCCGACACTCGGAACTGCTGATCGGTGGCTCCGGTCACCGGCTCCGTCAGGTCCTGATGGCACTGGTAGCCGGCGAGTCGCTCCAGGACCACGAGAATCCGGGCGAGGCAACGCTGCAAGTACTCCACGGCAGGGTGCGACTGCACTCCGGGCCAGACTCCATGGAACTTGCGACCGGTGACCTGGCCGCAGTACCGCAGCGACGACACGGTGTCACAGCTCTCGCCGATGCGGTCGTCCTGCTCACCGTCACGAAAGCCTGACGCCTCCGGTAGGCATGCTTCAGGCCGCCGACGCTGGCTACGGCCTCTGCGAGTTGCATGCCCCTCTGCGGCGCTCGCGGCAGTATTGGGACCGCTACAGGCTCGATCGGCTCGTTCCCTCATCACATACGCCAGTGGCCCCAGGTCGCACGCAGGTGGGCAACCACTATTCGCTAGTACATCTACTCGGCACCGGCACAAAATGCGAGCACTCCAACTACACATCAAACGACTCAGTGAGTCCGAGGCCCGCCGCTTCCCAGTCTGCGCCGTCGTGACGCCCCTACGGGCAGGTCACGCTGATGGTGCCGGTGCCGGCGTCGACCGGTGCCGGGTTCGTACCGTCGTTCGGCGGCTGCTTCTTCATGGGACCGTCGTAGGACATGCTCGATCCATTGACGGCGATTCCATCGCCGTCAGCCATCAGGTCCGGGTAGTAGCTGACGGGCCCCGGCTCATCGGTGGGGTTGGCCACGCGCAGATCGATGTTGCCGAGCCATCCATCTTCATAGCGGTTGGCCCCGCCGCCTATGACGACCTCGTTGTCACCCATGATGAACGAGAAGGTGACGGCGTCTTGGCTAATGGTGCAGGCCAACCCACCGATCTCGGTCAATGTGAACTCCAGCCCGTCCACGGCTGCGTATCCAGTGCCGGGCGGCTGCGGATCGACGATGGTGTCGGCCCCGCTCGTATCCGCCTGGTCGTCCGTGCCCTGGCTGTCAGTGGTGTCAGCGGTGTTCGCGGCACCGCTGTCGGCCGAGTCCGAGGCGCAACCGGCCGACGCGAGGAGCAAGGCAAGTGCAACGAGTAGGAATCGATTCATCGTGGGCCTCCCTGGATACCCGCCGGCATGGCGAGTTCCGCGGACATCCCCGTCAGATGCAGGCTCTCGTTGCTTGCCGCAAACGTCAAGGGTTGTTCAGCGATCCTTGTCGGACATCTGCTGGAACCAATACGGGCAACGCAGCCTGGGTACCCCACCTCGCGCGCACGTGCGGGACCTCAGCGCAGTCCCGGCTTCGGGTCTCAGCGGATGTGGCTAGGCGCTTGCCCACTCCACTGCCGGCCGGGCCACATCCGCGGACCTCCGTAGGTGCCGAAACACCGAGTTCGGGGCGCCAGTCCGAGGACTACTGCGCTGGCGACGTCCCGCGACAACACGAGGGCCGCGACAACTATGCACGCCGCTGAGCCGCCCATTCGGCCACCTCTGACCGAAGCCACAGCTTCGCCTTGCCTGGGCCACGGTCGAACACCGGCCTCGGCATCTCCGGGTAACGATTCAGGTAGACGTAGACGGCGCCGGAGTTGGCGAGACCCAACAGGCGCGCAACATCGCCGGCATCAGCCAGGTCGTCCAGGTCCACGCGCTTCCCCACAACACGGACCGTAGCGGCGGCCCCAGACAACGGTTGACATCCATGCACTCACATTTCAGAATGTTGGTGGTTCTGAACCTTTAACTTCGGTGTGACGTGACAGGGGTTGTTCTCTGGAGGCGGAGGGCTGATTCGGCCGCAGAAGTGTGAACACAAATGCGCGCCGTCGGGGCTTACAACTTGAAGTAGACGGTTCGGGTGGTCCGGATCGGCAGAACGGAGGCGGTGATGGTCGAATCAGTTTCGCTGGCGAACGGGCTGGCGGAAGTTGCCGCGGCGTGGGCTGAACGCCGAGCGGCCGGGGGGCTGACGCCTCGGACGGAGCAGCTCTACGTACGGCATCTCGAGACGTTCGCGCGGTTCGCGACGGCGTCGGGCGTCACGTCGCTAGCGGATCTGACGCCTGGGTTGTGTCGGGCGTGGGTGGCGGCTCCGGTGAGCGCGGTATCGCCGGGGTCACGGGCGCGAGCGGGCCAGCCGGTGGCGGCACAGACCCGGCGGGGCCGGCAGGGAGCGCTCCGGGCCGCAGCGCGGATCTGGGTGGATCGCGGCTGGGTGGATCCCGCCCTGGTGCCAGCCGACGTAATCACTCCCGATCGGTCGCCGGGTCCGATTCCGCCGCTGACGCCGTCGGAGGTGGCGCGTCTTCGGGTCGCGGGTCGATTGTCGACGGCGGACACAGTGTCCCCGGCGGCGGTGGAGTTGGCGTTGGCGGGCGCCGCGCAGGCGGACATCGCCGCGGCACTGGTGGCTGATTTCGACCCGAGGGCGGCGACGCTGCGGTTGGCGGGCCGTGGTCAATCCCGACCTCGGGTGGTCGCGCTGGAGCCAGCGGCCGTGGCGACCCTGGACCAGCGGGTCGACGCCCTGCGTAGGGCGGCCGCGCGGAAGCGGGTCGAGTTTGATACGGGCACCGCGCCGTTGGCGATGGGCCAGCCACTGGACCGGTATCAGCCGCAGAGCCTGGCTCCCGCGGTTGCCCACACGTTGCATCGGGCGTTGCGTGCGGCAGGGATAGATCGGGCCGGGGTGCGGGCAGGGTCGTTGCAGTCGTATGCGGCGAACCGCCGCTACGCCTTGACGGGCCGCGTCGAAGACGTCGCCGACGTCCTGGGTCTGCGGTCCCTCGATGCTGCTCGGCGGCGTCTCGACGCCGATTGGCAGGCGGCGTGGGCGGACCAGATTCGTGGCGACGCGGCCGCTGTCGTGGTGCGGGGGTAGTCGGGGATCGTGTCGGCGCGTCGTGCGGCGGTGGCCCCTGGAAGGGGGCGGCGGCTGCACGGCGCCACCACGGAGCAGGTCCGCGAAGCCGTCTTCGTATTGCGAAGGCAGACGGCGCGGGAGAAGGCCGACGACGCTCAAACCCTGATCACGCATTTGCAGGCGATCGCTGCCGATCCGCACCTGTTCGCCCTGGCGGATCGGATCGATGAATGGACGCAGAGGGACCCGAAGGTCGGTGGGCGGCCGCGGAAACACCCAACCTGGGCGGTGCTGCTCCTCGGCCAGTCCATCAGCGTGTTCGGCTCCGCCGCAGCCGCCGCCCGCAACTTGGCCGAGCCGGGGCTTTGGGCGCTGGTCGTGAAAGCAGCCCTGCCGAACCTGCCACCCGACGAACCGATCCCCGACCGCGGACCGACCCGGGACCAGTACGGCTATCTGACCCGACGACTCGACGGGCACCTCGAGCATCTGACCGCGACGCAGCTCGTCTTGGGAATCTCCCGTGCACATGAAGTCGGCCTGGCCAACCCGGACGGCCTGTCGTGGTCGAAACCGGACCGCACCCGGTTGGTCGGCATCGACGGGAAAGTGTTCAGCTCCCCCCTGCGAACCACGGACACTGAACGAGTCGACCGGAGAACCGGGGAGATCCGGCCCATCCGACAGGACCCAGCCCGCGGGCGCCACGGCGAAGGGGGCACCGAGGACGTCGTCTGGGGATCTAAGTACGCCATCGCCTCCATTCGGTCGCCGATGACAGGGCATCGGGTCGTATGTGGGATCCAACGGATCACCAAAGACGGTCGCGGTGAGGGCGGTCCGTTCACCGATCTCGCCATCGACATTGCTTCGGAATCCCCCGGTGTCGTCGGGTTCGTCACCGACGGGGCGCTGCGCGGTACCCACATCAGCACCGTGCAGGCCGCCACCGGCCGCCTCGTCATCTCACCACCGCGACGCAAAGACAAGAAGCACGGCGGGATCATCACCAACGGCTACGGCCACGCCGCGAAACCACTTCCAGCATCCCGCGCCCGCACGAAGGCGTTCGCCGACTGCGGCCATGACCTGTGGGCCGCCGGGGGTGGGCTCTTCGAGAAGGTCCTCACCGTCGATGGGACCCCTGACTACCAACCCATCCTCCGCGGCGGAATCAAACGGCAGCCCAAGGCCGACGGCAGCTGGGCGTTGTATGCCGAGCACCGCCTCAAGTGCGCAGCGACCGGGACCACCCACAAGTGGTGGGAACCGCTTACCCCCGTCGCCGCCGACGAGGCATCCGGGTTCCACCGCGGCGAGTACCTCCGCGCCGTCGCCATCGACGACACCAACTACGACCGCCTCTACGGGATGCGTGCGGACACCGAATCGCTGAACGCCCAACTCGAATTCGCCTTCCACAAGCAACGCCTGCCCGCCTGGGGCGTTCACCGGCAGACCATCGTCATCCTGCTCGCCGCCATGGCGCAGAACGCCTGGGCACTACACGTATGGCAACGCGCCATCACCCGACAACACGCACCGCCACCCGACCTGGTCGCCTGACCCGTCCCCTCCAGACCCCGCTACCCGCGGGCGCTTCGGCATGCCCCACCACCAAGATCAGGCAGCAACGACCGTCCCGCGACGACCAATCCGGCCCCTACCGGCACCTAGAATCGCCGCCACGGCGAGACGAACACCACCGCGAGAACTCCAGCCAGGTTTTCCGCACGCAATTACGCACGTCCCGCCCCCGTAGCTCAGGGGATAGAGCAACGGTTTCCTAAACCGTGTGTCGCAGGTTCGAATCCTGCCGGGGGCACTTCTTCGCAACTCTTGTTGCGTTAGCGCAGAACACTGTGATAGACCTATCGCATCACTTGTTGCGATAGGAGCACCCCGTGCCAGCCACCGAACACACCACCCGCCACGTCGACAGCTCTGCGTTCGCCGTGGACATCCGGATCGACACCGCCATCAACGCCCCCGCCGACACCGTCTGGCGGATCCTCACCGACACCGACGACTACCCCGACTGGAACCCGTTCATCACGTCGTTCACCGGACCTATCGCACTCGGTGGCCGCCTTGACGTCACTCTGAACCTGCCTGGCCGCCGCCCCACGACGTTCCGCCCCACCGTGGTTGAGCTCGACCCCGGCCACCGCTTCGCTTGGCTCGGCCACCTTGGCATCAAGGGCCTGTTCGACGGCCGGCACTCGTTCACCATTGAGCCGATCGATGACGACCACTGCCGACTCGTCCACGCCGAGCGGCTCACCGGCGCATTGATCCCGCTCGCGCGCGGCATGCTCACCGGCGCCACCGCCGACGCCTTCGCTGCGATGAACGCCGCCTGCAAGGAACGGGCCGAGCGTGGCTGAGCCCACCCACCGCCGCGGTGAGGCCGTCGCCGACACCGTCCTGGACACCACCCTGGCGCTGATCACTGAGCGCGGCGCCGGGTTCTCCATGGAAGACGTCGCAGCGGCCGCTGGCGTGCACAAGACCACCGTGTATCGCCGCTGGCCGACCCGGCCGGCATTGATCGGCGCCGCCGCTGAACGGCTCGCCAACGCGGCAGTCCCGCCGGTCACCACCGGGGATCCGATCGCCGACCTGCACACGCTGGCCGTCTCCGTCGCCAAGGTGCTGCGATCGCCCACCGGGGGTGCGCTGTTGCGCGCCGTAGTCGCCGCCGGAGCCGAGGACCCCGACACGCTCCAGGTCACCAGGTCCTTCCTCACCGGCCGCTACCGGCTCGCCACCGACGTGATCGCCGCCGCGCAACGCGCAGGGCAAATCCGATCGGACGTCGATGCGACGCTGCTGTGGGAGGCGATGGTCAATCCGCTGCACGTGCGTGCGCTGCTCGGATCGCCCGCCAGCAACGCGACCGCCCGGCGACTCGTCGACCTGGTGCTGGTCGGCGGTCAGTCGCACACCTGATCCTGGACCGGCAGGACGGGCCGATCGTTCGCTCGCCCCGGCTGATCCGTGCGGGTGAATCGGCCCGATTGATTGAATCCGTGCCTTTGGCGGGACGATGATGGCGGCACGGAGTCCAACGGAGGGGAATCAGGGATGTCCTGGAAGAGCGTGGTCCCGGCAGTAGTCGCAACGGTGCTGGTCGGTGGCGGGGTCGCCATGGCGGCCGAAAACGTGCCGACCGAACCCGCGCCGATCACGACCGAGGAGATCACCCCCAGCCCCGAGATCACCCCCACCCAGGAAGAGGGGTCCGAGAACGAGTCGGAGGGCACGGAGTCACCCGAGCCCAAGACCGAGTCCGAGTCCGAGTCCGAGTCCGAGCAAGCCAAAGCCGAATCCGAAGTGGTCGCGCCCGAATGCCCCGAGGGGGTCCGCAACCACGGGGAGTACGTCTCCGGAGTGGCCAAGAGTGAAGAACGGCGGGCACTCAGCGGCGCCGAGCGGGGCGCGCTGATGGCTGCTGCCGCCCAGGACGACTGCGGCAAGCCGGCCAAGGACGACGCCGAAGCGTCTGAGTCCGAAGAAGAGAAGTCCGCCGACGAGTCCGAGGATGACGACAAGGCGGACGAGGGCCCCAAGCCGGACAAGCAGAAGCCGGCCAAGGCGAACAAGGGCAAGGGCGCGGGCAAGTCCGGGCGCAGCTGATCGGCACCCCGCCCGCTACCTTGCGCGGGTGAACGCCAAGGTCGACGAGTACGTCGCCCGATCCAAACTGTGGCCCGACGAGATCGCCGCGGTCCGCCCGATCCTGCTAAGCGCCGGCCTGGACGAATCCATCAAGTGGGGCAAGCCCTGCTACAGCCACGGCGGCAAGAACATCCTGATCCTGCAGGAGATGAAGGACTTCCTGGCGGTCATGTTCTTCAAAGGGGCGCTGCTGTCCGACCCCGAGCAGATCCTGCAGAGCCAGGGTGAGCAGACAAGGTCGGCACTGCGCATCTGCCTGACGTCGGCCGAACAAGTCGAGCAACTGGCGCAAACGATCGGCGCCTACGTCGCCGAGGCCATCGCCGTCGAGGAATCCGGTGCTGAGGTCGGGCCTGCCCCCGAAATGGTCCCCGTTGACGAGCTGCAACAACGCCTGGACTCCGACGCCGACTTCCGCGAGGCCTTCAACGCCCTCACCCCGGGACGGCGCCGGGAGTACAACCTGCACTTCGGCAGCGCCAAGCAGTCCGAGACCCGGCAACGCCGCATCGACGCCTGCGTGCCCGCGATCCTGGCGGGCAAGGGGCTACGCGACCGCTAGTCCCACCCGCAGCTCCAACAGAACTAGGTCTGGCGTACCCAGAGGACCGCGGTCCCGCCACTGGAGGTGCGCTTGCGAACCTTGATACCTGGCTGAGCCTGTACGAGGTCGCTGAGTTTCGCGTGTCCGTAAGTCCGGGTGTCGAAACTGGGGTGCGAGGAGATCAGGTAGGACCCGACAGCGGACAAGGGCGCCCACCCATCCTCTTTGATGGATGCCTTGATCGCCCGGTGCAGCAGCTTCGCGACAACCGGTGTCTCAGCGCCTCCGTCGGGGGTCTGAGCCGGCGCCCCAGTTTCAGTCCGTGTACGTGACTCGGGGTTGGCGCGTTCTTCAACGGCGTTACCCGCGATCTCGTCACCTGTTCCATTCAGCAGCAGTTCCAAGTGGGTGAATCGGTCGCAAGCATTCTGAAAGGCCGCGGGCGCGACCCTCGCGCCGACGCCATGAACGTGCTTTCCGGATTCCCGCAGTCGACTGGCGAGCCGAGTGAAGTCGCTGTCACTGGAGATGATGCAGAAGATGTCGGTTTCGGTCTGATACAGCAGATCCATAGCGTCGATGATCAGTGCCGAATCCGTCGCGTTCTTGCCTGGGCGGTTCGGGTACTGCTGCACCGGATGGATGGCCAACTCCCGGCATACCGGTGCCCAAGCCTTCAACTGCGGGCCGCTGAAGTCCCCGTAGGCGCGCTTGATGCTCATCGTGCCGTGGGCAGCCAACTCGGTGAGAACTGGTTCGACCGCCGTGGCGGGAACGTTGTCGCAGTCGAACAAGACCGCCACACGGGGCACTTCACCCACCGCCGCCTCCCCCAGTCTGTCTACCTGTCGGCAGGCAAGAGGTGGGGCTTGACAGAGGCGCAGCAGACTGCAGTTGGGTAAGGGCTCGTTCGGAAGCGGCCCCGCCGGTAGCCGCTACCCGACGAGCGAGTTGCCCGTCGCAGCCTTGGCCGTGTTGAACGTGTTCTGCGCCAACGAGCCCAGGTAGGGACCGAACATGCGGTTCTTCACGCCGCGGTAGGTGTAGGAGTTCACCGAAGTGACCGTGCCGACACCGGTGTTGGTGACGAAGTCGCGGAACCACGGACCACCGCTGCTGCCGCCGTTCAACGAGCACGACACCCCGTAAGTGGTGGAGCCGGAGCTGTACCGGTCCGCGGCGTCGGTGCCGGCGCAGTAGACGAGGTCGCTGCCGGAGTACTTGCCCTCAGCCGGGTAGCCGAACGCGTGCACGAACGTGGGGTGGGTGCGTGTTGAACGCGATCGCCTGCGCACCAACGACGTCGTCGGCCTGGCCGCCGGACTTGCCGCCGGCACCCAGCACGGCGAACCCGATGTCGCCGTTGAAGTCCCCGCCGGACCAAGCCGTCGTGGTCACCAGGGCCGACGCGGTCCAGCAACCGAACGCCGTGGCGCTGCAGTTGAACGTCGGGGCGGAGTCGAACGCCGGGCACGAACATCCAGTTCGTCGCGAACTGACCGGCCCGTTCGTCGTAGACACAGTGCCCGGCCGTGGCCGCGATCGCGCGACCGGAAACCCCGTCGTTGACCAGGCTGGCCGAGCACACATAGTCACCAGTGCTGAGGGAGAACAGCACCTTGCCGGTGGTCTTCAGCACCGCACCGCCGCCGGTCCAGGACGCCCCCAGCACGCTGGTGGTCGAGCCACCGCCGCCGGAGTCGCCACCGCCGCCGGGCTTGCCTTTGGTCCCGCCGCCGCCGCGCGCGGCCGGTGCGACGCGGCCCTTGGTGTCCAGCACCCGGTCTGCGGACTTCGCCTGCGCCACCTTCTCCGGCGTCCAGTAGTCGACGATCCGCCGGTGCTCGGCACCGGGGTTGTCGGCCGGTGGTGCCGCCGCAGCCGGGCCGGCCACGACCAGCGCGGTCGCCGCCAAGGCGCCGCCGGCTAGCAGCGATACGAGTGTGCGCATGAGACCCCCTAGGTGGGCGAAACCTATCGTCGAAGCGACTACACGTCAGCCCTGGCAACCTTGCGGGGGCGTGCCGTCACGACTCGGGGGAGACTGTTCGTATGACTGACTCGTGGTCTGAGGACAACATCGGTGACCAGACCGGGCGCACGTTCCTGGTCACCGGCGCCAACAGCGGCATCGGCCTGGAGACCGCGCGGGCGTTGGCCCAACACGGCGCCACCGTGCTGCTGGGCGTCCGCAACCTCACCAAGGGTGCGGACGCAGCCGAACGCATCCGGCGCACCGGCGCGCCCGGCGCGGTGGCAACGGTGCACCTGGACCTCGCCGACCTGAGTTCGGTTGCAGCCGCCGCCAAAGCCGTGACTGCCGACCACGACCGCCTGGACGGGCTCATCAACAACGCCGGCGTGATGATCCCCCCGTACGGCAGGACCGTCGACGGTTTCGAGACCCAGTTCGGCGTGAACCACCTCGGCCACTTCGCGCTGACCGGGCACCTGATGCCGCAACTGCTAGGCACACCCGGTTCCCGCGTCGTCACCGTCTCCAGCAGCGGGCACCGTGGTGGGCGCATCAACTTCGAGGACCTCAACGCCGAGGACAACTACTCCCCCGGTGCTGCGTATGGGCAGTCCAAGCTGGCGAACCTGTTGTTCGCGTTCGAACTGCAGCGGCGCCTCGTCGCAAGCCGGCGCGGACTGCATCGCGGTGGCCGCGCACCCCGGCGCTGCCGCGACCAGCCTGTTCCGCCAACGTCCCGGCGGCATCACTTCGGTGCTGTTGGCGGTAAGCGAACCCCTGCTGCCGATCGTGGCGCAGTCGGCGGCTCGCGGCGCGCTGCCGTCGCTGCGCGCGGTCACCGATCCGGAAGTCAAAGGCGGGGAGTACTACGGCCCCGGTGGCATCGCGGAGACTCGGGGTGCACCGGTCCTCGTGCACGCGGCCGAGTCCGCCTACGACGCCGACGTCGCAGCCAGGCTCTGGCAGGCGTCCGAAGACCTGACCGGGGTGAGCTACGCGTTCGCCTAGCCCCGGGCCGAACCCGATCCACTGCAAACCCCTGGTGACAAGCGGCGGCGATGCGCGTCAGCATGTGGCCATGGCTAATACCACCGGGCCCGCTGACGTCGACGCGTACCTCGCGAACCAGCCAGAAGACGTTCGCCGAGCCCTGCAAGACCTGCGGGAGCTGATCCGCTCCATCGCCCCCGAGGCGCGCGAACTGATCAGCTACCAAGTGCCCACGTTCGCCCAGGACGGCATGCTCGTCGGCTACGGCGCGGCCACGAAACACTGCAGCCTGTTCACCATGAGCCCGCCGCTGGTTCGGAGGCTCAGCGAACAGTTGCGCGGGGTCACGGTCTCCGGTGCCACGTTGCACTTCACCCCCGATGAGCCGCTGCCGGCGGACGTGGTGCGGCTGGTCGTGACCGAACGGATCCAGGAGAACGCCGCGAGGAAGCGCCCCGCCGCGCAGAACTGAGCCGTTAACGACTGAGGGGAGCCCCGTTCAGGGCTCCCCTCAGTTCAACGTTTAGGTATGGAACGTCAGTCGTCCCAGGGACCGAAATCTTGGTCGCGCATTTCGGCGACCTCCTTTCACACACTGCGCCAGCCGCGGCGCAAACACGCCAGGCGGCTGGGTCAAGATTCGGCATTCCGAGGCTGAAACGTGAGCGTTTCGAGCACAGAACCGGGAGCATCTTGCGGGCGTCCCGGGCATCCACAATGCGAGATGCTGCCCAAAGCGTACGGGCTGGCGGCGCCAAAGTCACATCCGGCCGCGCTCCTTCGCCCCCAAGTGCCCGTTTTCCGCTCACCTGGCCTGGCTGGAGATCCGCGCGTAGGAACCAGCTGCTACGAGCAGTGCCACGGCCATGACCGTGAAGCCGACCCCAGTGCCGAATGTCGAACTGAGCAGGCCCAGGGCCACCGAACCGGTGATCCCGCCGACCCCGATCGCCATGGATTCGATGGACAACACGGTGCTACGGATCGAGGCGTCTGCCTGCCGGTGCAGCAGGTCCGCAGTGAGTGGGCCGATGAACGCAAGCAACGTGTAGACCCAGACGTATCCCCCGGCGACCGCACCCAGCCCGCCGAACAGGATGCCCGCGACCCCGAGGGCGCCGGCCAGCGCACTTGCCGCAACCAACTTCGCCGGGGAACCCGGCCAGGCCCGGCGGGCAGCGGCCGGAGACGCAAGCGCCGCCACTGCGCCGAGCAGGAACCCGACAGCAGCCAGCAGGCCGTAGGTCGCCGCACCGGACTCCGGGTCGCCCTGGATCGCGGACAGTTCCCCAGGAATCAACAGCTCCATGCCGGACAGGACGAATCCGACGGCAACAACTCCGACCAACAACAGTCGAACAATGCGACTGCGCCGCGACAGTCGCAGGGCATCGCCGATCGCCGTGCGCATCGCCTGCGAAACCGAACCGGTCGCTTCATTCCGGTGATCCGGCCCGGTCATCAAGACCACAACCAGGACGGCAAACAGCAGTTCCGCGGCCGCGGCCAGCAGCAGCGGCACCGAAAGGGAGACCAGCACCGCGTCTCCGCCTGACGGCAGGCCCAGCCACTGCTCCCCCACGAGCCCGGGCAGGAGGCCGCCGACGCCTATGCCCAAGGCCAGGGCCACCGTCTCCGCGGCTTGTCCACGCGCCAGACCCGGGCGCAGGTCGCTGTCCGCATCCACTGCGAGTTTGGCGTCGACGAACCAAGCCGGCAGCGGTCCGGTGACCAGCGCGCTTCCGGCCCCAAGGAGCACCGCAGCAACAAGCATCGTTGCGAAGCCCGGTGCTACCGCCAGCAGCAGGAACGCACACATCTCCGTCAGCGCGCCGAGAACGACTACGCGGTTGCGGCTCCAGGCGTCCCCAAGAGCGCCGGTCGGCAGCTCCAGGGCAAGGGTGGTTATCGAGTAGACGCCGACCACGAGGCCGACCGCCGCCACGGACAGTCCCCGTGACTGCATGATGAGGACGAGCACCGAGAGGCCAAGGCCCACCGGGAACCACCGTGCGCCGGACAGGAGCGAGAACGCGCCGATTCCGCCCGGCTGTCGCACGCGGTGAGCCTAAAGCGTGAGTTTGCCTCGCAATCTCCCGCTGATCGCTACGGTCGCCGCATGAAGACATGGAACAAGGCACTGCGCTGGGTCCACTTCCTCTTCGGCCTGTCCATCTCCGCGTACTTCTTCTTCCTGCCAGCCGATGGCTACTCAGACACCGTCAACAACGTCTACAAGTTCGGCGTTATCGCGGTGGTGTTCTGGACCGGCGTCATCAAGTGGCAGCTTCCACGCATTGCCCGATGGCGGGCGCGCGACCGCATCCGCGAGTCCGGAACAAGCTGATCGGGCGCTGCTAGGACCCGACCGGGTCGAATCGGCGGCCGCTCAGCGGGACGGGGATGTGGCCGGCAGTTCCACGCTGCTCGCCGCCCACGAGTTCAGTTTCTGCAGCCACCCGTCGGCGCCCATCTCCGTGTACTCGGCGCGCACGAGCGCGACCAACTCCTGGGCTTCGGAGGCCCGGCCTTGCTCCACGAGCCAACGGGCCAGGTCCTCCTGCGCCTGGGCGCGCATTCCACGCGCCCCGAAATCGTCCAGTTCGGCGATGCCCCGCCGGAGGTCGGCTTCCACCTGCTCTGGGGCATCGCCGCGAAGCGCCGCCACCAGACCCCGAAGCCAGCGCCACTCCGCCGAGACCGCCGGCGAGACGATCCCCTTGGCCGCATCCTCAACCGGAGCAAGCAGGCGCTCTGCTCGGGCCGTGTCACCAGCGGCCACACAGGAGCGAACCATCTCCGGCCACAGCCACATGAAGTCGTCGTCGATCCCCGTGCTGGACAACAACTGCGGCAGGGACGACTCGGCCAACTTGGCGGCCTCGTCGAATTCACCCGCATGCATGGCACGGGCCATCGCGACATCGGCCATCACGATGGCGCCCACATCGGTGTCTTTGACCTCAGGCAGATCGGTCGGTGGACGCCCCACCGCCTCGCGAATCCGGTTGTCCAGCGACAGCACCGCCAATTGCAGTACTGGCAACGAGATCCACTCGCGCGCATCGTCGAGCAACTCCGTCGCCTCCTGGATGCGACCGGACAGCCACAGGACGATCGCCAGGTTCAACATGTTGTAGTCGGCGAAACCCGCGACCCCCGCCCGCCGCGCCACGGCCAGCCCCTCGCGGGCGGACTCCTCGGCAACTTCGAGATTGCGGCTGATGTGGAACGCAGCGAGGTTGTTCAGGGAGTGGGCGAGGACCTCCAGGTGCTTGTCCTCCTCGCGGCAGATGCGGGCCGCGGCATCGGTCAGTGCCCGCGAGGTCTCGGGGAACCCGGTCAAGCCGTAGTGCACGCCTACTGCGAGCATCGCCTGGGCAATTTGCTCCGGCTCGCCCAGGGCTTCGGCGGAGCGCAACCGCACCTGACAGACCTCGCCGGCCGTGTCGACCTCACTGCGCGCGTTGTAGGCCATCCCCAGACCCTTGCCAAGGCTGATCAGCGCTGCTTCGGCGCCGGCGACGCCCTGAAGCGCGTCCCACCGACCGCTGCCCGCTTCGATCGCGGCATCCGGGTCGAGCATCAGGGCAAAGCACTGAGTCTGGATGCCGGCCGCGAACCCGGCCTCGATCGGCAGCCCCAGCGAGTCGTACTGCTCGGCCGCGGTCGCCGCGATCTCGGCGGCCTGCGCGAATTCGCCCGCGTCCGAAGCGGCGGTGGCGGCCTCCACTCCCAGCCGCGCCTGGTCCAGTGGGGTCGCAGCCCGTTCGAGCGCACCGGCGAAAAGGCGATGTGCTTCGGCCATGGAACCGAGGGCGCGGGATCGAAGCCCGGCCTTCTCCAGCAGCAGACACGCTCGTTCGTTAAGTGCTGCAACGTCGTCGTCGTTGGCAGAAGACGCGTCTACGGCGTCCAGCAGATGCTGACCGATGACCATCGCCAAGTCGGTGTCGGCGTCCGGCAGCCCGGACATGTAGTCGGCCACGGCCAGGTGCCGGCGCTTACGGTCTCGGCGCGACTGCGTGCCGTAGGCGACCTGACGAACGACTGCTTGCACGAAGCGCAACTGCCCGCGATCAGCGGCGAACCGGTCCTGCTGGACCGAGAAGATCTCCTTGCGCTGCAACGAATCCAGGCACTGGTCGACGACATCCGGTTCGGCGCCGAGCGCCAACAGGCCATCCCTGGTGAAAACCATGCCAAGCACGCTGGCATCGGCGACGATCCGACGCTCGTCACTGGACAGCGCATCGATCCGCGCCGCTACCAGCGCGTGCAGGGTGGCGGGTGCCCCCACGACCTCCAGATCCAACTTCGCGTCGTCGGCGACTACATACCGACCGCCACTTGGGACGACGACGTCGCGGTCAATCAGGGCCCGCAGCGTCTCAACGGCGAAAAGCGGAACACCCTCTGATCGATCTGCGATGGCCGACCGGTCCTCCGGCGACAGGCCTTCGACGAGCCCGTCCACGAGCCGCTCCATGGACTTGCCGTCCAAAGCATCAAGCCGGATCACCGACGCCCGGCGCCCGCCGATGCCTGGCCGCCGCTCCAGGAGCTCCGGCCGGGCCAAGGCGACTACGAAGATCGCCGACTGCGCGTTCGCCAACAGGTGCTCCAGGAAGTCGAGCATCCCCTCGTCGGCGTGCTGGGCGTCCTCGACAACCAGAACGAGCGCGGCCGCTTCCGCGCCCACCCGCTCGAACCAGGTGGTCCAAGCCACGAACAACTCCGACTGGGGGAAGGCCCCCGAGCGCTCGACGCCGACCAGGGTGCCGAGTCGCGGCCGCAGCCAGTCGCGTTCGTCGCCATCGGGGACGTAGGTCGCCAGGCCTTCTTCCAGTCGCTCGGCCACGACCGCCCCGGAGTCACCTTCGCTGAGCCCCAGCCGCGCGCGCACCGCCTCGACCAGCGGCCAGAAGGCGACACCGTCGCCGTAGGAAAGGCACCGGCCGCGATGCCAGCGGATAACCGCGGCCAGACCGTCGACGTACTTCTCAAACTCCCACGCCAGCCGCGACTTGCCGATGCCGGCTTCACCGTCGACCACGACGAGCTTGGGTCGCTGGGACTCCTCGGTGCCGTGGAACAACTCCTTCAGCAGCCGCAGATCCCGATCGCGCCCAGCCAACGGCGCTTCCAGCCCGTCGACGCGCTGCTCGCCGCCGACGTCGGCGACCACGGCGCGCGCGGCATGCAGGTGCACGGGCCCGGACTTGCCCTTGAGCTCATGCTCGCCCACGTCCTCGTAGGCGATGGCGGCGGCGGTGAGCGAGTGGGTGGCGTCATCCACCCAGATCTCACCGGGGGCGGCGGCTGCCTGCACGCGAGCAGCCGTGTTGACGGCGTCGCCGGCAACCATTCCCTCGTTCGTTGCGCCGACGGTGACCGCTACTTCGCCGGTCACCACACCAACGCGCATCGACAGGCCGGCGACGCCGACCTCCTCACCGAGACCGGCCATTACCGACGTGAGCTCCAGCCCGGCGCGAACCGCACGTTCGGCGTCGTCCTCGCGCGCGCTGGGCACGCCCCAGACGGCCATCACCGCGTCGCCGATGAACTTCTCCACCGTTCCGCCGTAACGACCGATGACGGTGCGGCACTCGGCGAAGTAGCGGGACAGGAAGTCGCGAACCTCTTCGGAGTCGCGGCTCTCCGACAACGGCGTGAATCCGACCAGGTCCGCGAACAGGACCGAAGTGACGCGTCGCTCGGCCACCAGGGCGTCGCCCTGATCCGGCGGCTCCGCCGACAGTTGGGTGCCGCACTCGCCGCAAAAGCGGCCCCGCTCGGCCGGGGTTCCGCACGCCGGGCAAACGCGGGCAACCGGGGTGCCGCACTCGAGGCAGAACCGAGCGCCCGCGGGCAACTCGGTCGAGCAACTCACGCACGAACGCACGCACAACCTCCGGTTTCCGGCCCGCACCGGCGCAGCGCGAACTACTCCAACAGGCTCTGAAGATATCGGTGCGCTTAGGCGGGCGGCGTGGTTTCGGCGCCTCCAGCCCGCCGTTGGCCGACATCCGGACTCACGTCAGTGACCTGGAGATGGCGACCGCGCTATCCGACTGGCGCCTTGCCTGACTGCGCTGCTGCCACGACTTCAGCTATCCGCTTGTGCCGCGTCTGCTCCCGTTTCGCGCTGACGATCCACCACAGGATCTGCTTCTTGATGCTGCGACTGAACGACTCGTAGTTGTCGCGGGCCGAGGGTGCGGCGTCCAGCGCGGCGGCCAGGTCCTCCGGCATCTCCAGCGCCTCGACGGAATCCAGGACGGTCCAGGAACCGTCGGCCTTGGCGCGTTCGATCGCGGCCAGCCCCGACGGTTGCATCAGGCCGGAGGGGAGCAGGTGCTCCAGGCGCCGCTTGTTCACCGCCGACCAGGTGCCGCCCCTCTTGCGGCGGCTCAGGTAGAGGCCGCGACGCTCCTCATCGAACTTGCGGACCGTCGAGTCGATCCAGCCGAAGCACAAGCACTCCTCGACGACATCGTCATAGGGGATCGCCGGGCGGCCGGTGGGGGTGCGCCATTGCACCAACCAGATCGCGGAGATGTCGCCGTCATGGTTGGCGTGCAGCCACTCGCGCAGTTCCGCCCGGGTCTCCAAGTGGACCAGCGGCGCATCGGCGGGCATGCAGCTGAGGGTGGCAGGACATCCCAGTTCGCGCCGCTGCACCGAGCGTCCGGCTCCTCATGTGCGCGGGCCCGACCACTCCAATTGCCGAAGCGCCCCGCATCTATTTCGCATCGAAACGAGGTATTTCGCGAAATCTCTTGACATCTCGCCCAAGGACCGCTCTGATTCCGCACCAGGGCAACCGCCCTGCGGAGGGGAGAAAGTGATGCGTCGAGTTCTACTGCTGCTGACAACAGCCGCTGTCCTAGTAATTACCGGATGCAGCAGCGATGACTCGTCAAACGCCGACTCCGCATCGACGGACAGTCCCTCGCCGTCAGCATCGGAGCCGACGCCATCCGAGTCGGCCGCAGCCGAGGTTTCCGCAACCGTTGACCCGCCAGGCCCCTACGCCGGCGGCGAAACCGTCACCGTGTCCTTCAGCGGCTTTGTGCCGGACGAGCAGGTCGACATCACGATCTGCGCCAACGACGGTCGGCCCCTTTCCGGACCCCAGGACTGCGCCCTGCTCGGCGGCACCAGCAACAAGCTCGTTACCGCCGATGCGACCGGGTCGGGTGCCGGGGAGATCGTCATCATCAACGGACCGCTGGGGAACACCGCTCCCCCTGCGCTTACCTGTGATGCGAACACCCCGGACGCCTGCGTAATCGTGGCGACCGACCTGTCCGGAGTGAAGATCGCCAAGATCCCGCTCTCCTTCAAGTGACGCGCACCTCCAACTGAAGACAGTCGACAACCTCAAGCAGACCCCGGCCGGGGCTGAACAACTAGGGATGGGATGGATCCAGATGAACCGAACGCGCATGGCGCTGGGTGCGGCGGTGGCCGCAACCACATTCGCCGGCAGCCTCCTGGGAGGCGTCGGCACCGCGTTTGCTGAGGAGGCGGCGCCCGAGGAGACCACGGAGGTGACCGAGGCCACCGAAGCGCCCGCCGAAGAAGCAGCCACCGAGGCGGAGGCCGCGCTTGACCCGACCGCCGAGGCGGGTTCGGTGTCGACCCTGGCCGCTGCCGAGATCACCAGCCTGTCCCCCTCTTCTTACGCACCGGGTGCCTCCGTGACGGTGTCCTTCAGCGGCTTCCCCGCCGAGCAGGTCGGTGTCGGCGTCTGTGCGGTGCCCGCCATCAACGGAATCGACGAATGCCCGACCCTGGGCGGCCCGAGCTACCAGTTCTCCACCGGCCCCTCCGGCTCGGCCTCCGTTGTCGTTCCCGCCTCCATCACCACCGGGGACGGACGCACCGTTGACTGCACCCAGTCCGGCGCCTGCCAGTTCGTCGTAGGCACGGTTTCCGGCAGTGCAGTTGCGGTTCAGCCGGTGTCGTTCACGGCGGCTTCGCCCTCGCCTACCCCGTCCCCTTCGGCGAGTGCGGACTCCGGGTCCACGGACAGCACCGCGACCGCCAGCACCACCGGCGGCAAGGAAGGCGGCACGTTGCCGGACACCGGCGCGCCGGCGACCGGAACCCTGCTCGCCGTGGGCTTGGGTGCCCTGCTCCTCGGCTCCGCCCTGGTCTTCGGCGGACGTCTTCGCCGGGGAACTCTTTCCTGACCGGATAGTGACGACGGCCCCCGGTGCCCCCGGGGGCCGTTGTCGTTCCGACTAGCCTTGGGCAGGCCCCAAGGGCCGAACGAGAGGTTGGTGGCCCGGTGGCGTCGCTGAAGCGGACCCACGGTTCCAGCCGTGAGGTCATCGTCGCCGCCCTGCGGGCGGACATCATCGAGGGCCGCCTCGCCGCCGGCACGCCGCTGCGCACCGAGGTGATCATGGAGCGCTTCGGCGTCTCCAACTCCCCCCTCCGCGAGGCCTTCGCCCACTTGGCGGCTGAGGGTCTGGTCGAGGTCCAGCCGAACCGTGGCGCACTCGTCTCCCCGCTCACTCACGAGGTGGCCGCCGACCTCCTGCGAGTCGGAGCGTTGCTCTGGGAGACGGTCTACCGCTGGTCCATCCCTCGCGTTACCGCGGCGGACAAGGGGGTGCTGAAGCGAATCGGCGTGGACTTCGACCTGGCTTACGCGTCCGGTGACATGGCCTCCGCCCTGCTGGAAGCAGAGCGCTTCGACGAGAAACTCCTCGCTGCCAGCGGCAGCCAGGAACTGGCCAGAGCGGTCTACTCCGTGTGGGCCCGGCTCATGCGGCTGTTGCGGCTGCTGGCGAACATGCCGCAACTGGACGCGCGCGCCGAACTCCACGCCGCCGTGCTCGCCGCGATCGACGACCCGAAATCGGCTGATCCCTACGAAGCTCTGGACGCGTACTGGTCGCAGTTGGACAGTTCACTCATGACCAACTCCACACTGGTCGCGTCCTGATGATGCCGTCGGCGGCGCTACGACGTAAGCAGCGGCTCGGGGTCACAAACCGGGCAGTTAGCTGGGTGCTGCTGGTCCTGCTGGTCCTGGCCGACGTGACCTACCGCACGTCAGCATCAGACCCAGTTGTTCTGGGCGACTCCGTCGGCCTCAGCTACCGGGGGCTGGCCTGGGCGCTGCAGATCGCGATGATCGTGGTCCTCTTTCTGCACGCAGGCTTGAGCCTTTACGTGTTCGGCAGGGTCCCGTTTCGGCGCACGCTGCGCGTCTTCCATATCTACTTCGGCTACGCGCTCCTAGTGATCGTGCTGGCGTCGCAAACCACCTTCGGGTGGGATCCCTGGCACGGCTACTTGACCGTCCTCATGTACCTGTCGATAGCCGTCCACATTGCCCTCGGGGTCAAGTTCTCCTCCCGCCGGCGCACGGCCCCCGGCCCGCCGCACCCGTAGCCCACGACTTGGGTCGGATCAGGCGGGGACCTCGCTTGCGGACCGGTCGGCCCGCCTGGCGGCGGCTTCCTGCAGTGCCATGGCCTTCTTCTCTTCACGTTCCGCCGTAACCCGGCGGATCGCTTCGGCCCCCGTGGCCGCGCAGGCGGTCAGGAGGACCAGCTCACCGATGTTGGCCAGCACGCCGTTGTCGATGAAGAACAGCGCGATCACGAACATCACCGACGCCGATACGAAGACCCAGGGCCAACGCGCGTACCGCTGCATCGCACCGCCGATGATCAGCATGCTCACAACGGTCAGGATCTCCGCTATCGGCGGCCCCAACTCACCCACGTGCTTGTAGGAAACGAGACCGTCAACCGTTTCCGGGGCGATCCTCAGGTTGATGAGGTCACCGATCAGACCGAACCAGATGGCGAAGAACGTCACAGCGCCCCAGATGGTGATGACTTCCCGAGAGCGGTATCCAGGAACATTCATCCGATCCGCTGACAACGCGCAGAAGATGATCAGCAGCGGCGTGAACAGGCCGTGCATGAGGTAGCGCGGGTAGCTCAGCAGTTCATGAGTAGGACCGATGCCGAACCAGTCTCCGCCGAAGGCAAGCAGTGTGTTGTCGTAGATCACCCCGGTGAGGATGACCATCAAGACCAGCACCTCCGAGACCCGGACTTTTCGGCCCCGACGCCAGATGCGGAACACCCAGACGAACAGGGCCACCTCGGCAAGCGCGATGGCTAGGAAAGCCCACTTCTCCATCGCCTTCTGCTCCTTTCGGTTGAAGTCGCCGGGCCGAGCGCGCTCGGCCCGGCGACTTCGCTAGGGGGTTCGGAGGGGTGCCGGATCTCCGGCGTAGGTGAATGCGGGCCCGGAGTAGATGAGCGGGCGGGCGCTGGCCGCTGGCGCGTAGCGTCCTTCGCTCAACTCCGTGCTCAGTGATGAAGCGGCCTGCCATTGGTCGGCGAGTCCGGCCGCGCCGTCGGCCACCGTGTCGGCGTTGACCGGCGACCCTTCGTCGAGCTCGCGCTGCGGCCGTCTGCAGGAAGCTGAGTGCGTCGCAGTACCCCAGCGCGGTCCTGGCCTCAGGGCGGCCAGCGAACGAGATCCCTGCCGCTGCGTAGATGTCGATGCACTCCTTCTCCGCACCCGGGGCCGGGAACGGGTACTCCGCCGACACCCCGTCCTTGATAGCGGAGAAGCCGATGCCGACTGCACCCTGCAGGGACTCTGGCGGGATCACCAACGGGTTGGCGCTGGCGAACTGCGGGTCCTCGAACGTGCCAACACCCAACCGCGGGAAGAACTTCTGGTCCTTGGCCAGCAGGGTGAAGTACCCGAGGTTGTCCGGCCGGCCCAGGAAGAGGAGTTCTTCCACGGCCGCGGACTTCATCGCGCGAACCGCGGCTCCAGCGGTTGCCCCGGCGTTGGACGCGTTCGTCTGATCGATCTCAGCAGTGACCACCTCGCTCACACCGGCAGCTTGCAAGGCCGGCTCAAGCACATCGTCGAAGACTGATTGATAGTTCGGGTCCTTCTCCACCAGGACGCCGACAGCGGCCCCGTTGAAGAAGCCGTTTTCCTGAAGCACCGGGACCATGCTCGCCGCGTAGGCGTCCAAGGTGGTGTTGCCCGGCGCCCAGAAATGCGGGGCGAGGTCGGAATACACCGAAGCGGCCAAGGCAATCCCGGACATGTCCAGCATCAGCGTGTCCGCGTCCCGGTAGCAAGTACGCGCACTGGCCTCGCGTTGCCCAAGAAGGACCACCGCAAAGACGCCCTCGTCCTGGGTGAAGGCGGTGCACAGTTCGTTCTCGTACTGCGCGGAGTCGAGCGAGGAGTCGAACTCCTTGATGACGGATTCAACGTTGCGCCCGAGGATCCCTCCGGAGTCGTTGATCGCCGCGACCATGGCGTCGACCTGTGCCTGCGTGTCGCCCTGATCAGCGGAAACGAATCCGCCGCCGCCAGCCGCGTTCTTGAGCGTGACGAAACCCACCTTGATCGACTCGGCCGTGACGCCAGGGCCCGTGCGCTCAGCGTCTTGTTCCCCACCTTCACCAGAACTGGTGGCGCTGCAGGCCGACAAGACCAAGGCGCCCGCAGCGGCGCCAAGAACGAGTCGAGTGGTTAGGGCCACCGGCATCGGCGGGGTCCTTTCGATCGGCGAAGGCGGCCCGAACCGCCTCCACAGCGTTTGGAAGTGCCCAGAGTGCGGCACCGGCAGATGCGAGTCAAGAGATTTCGCACAACTTCTCAAGAATTTCGCACAAACCGTTGACTCTTGGCGAAGCAGCCTCCACGATTCCGCCCAGAGTCCTCCGGGTAAAACCACTCGGCAACCACCATCCGGGAGCGGTCAATGACCAGCATCGGCGTTGAAGCACGCACCGACCGCAAACGTGGGATCACCCGATGGAACAGACGTCTGGGCTGGGCCCTGCTGATCATGTTTCCCTTCAGCTACCTGGCCGCCTGGATGCACGACAAGTGGCCCGACGGTGCCCTCGGATCGTGGCTGGCCGCCGTGGATGTGGGGGCACAGGTGATCGCCACCGTGCTGTTGCTGTCCCACGCGGCCTACTCCTTCTACGTCTTCGGCTTCCCGGCCCCGCGCTGGACCCTGCGCACCATCAACGGCTACGCCGCCTACCTGGTTCTGCTCCTCTACTTGCTCAGCCAGAGCGCGGTAGGCAAGGGCACGATCTACACCGTCCTCACGATCGCCTCATTCATCGTCATCGGACTGCACGTGCTCATCGCGGCCTGGCTTGCCTACCAGCGCCCACCTCGGCCCGAACCGTCCCTTCGTGAGGACGCGCGGGCGCTGGTGTCCCCAGATGCGGCCCCACTGGAGGAGATCTACGCAACGATCGCAGCCGGGCACCGACCCACTGACAAGCCCGCGCTGGTCGCCGATGGTCTGGACGTTGTCCTGGGCAAGGTCCACGTGCTGTTCGATGTAGATCTGTCCCTACAGCCAGGCGAAATCCGGGCCTTGCTCGGCAACAACGGGGCCGGCAAGACCACCACCCTGCGCACCCTCGCGGGCCTGCAACGAGCCCAGAGTGGATCGGTGCACCTGGACGGATTCGACGTGACGCCCCTAACCGCGGCCGGACGAGCCGAACTGGGCCTCAGTCTGGTGATTGGCGGGAACGCCCTCTTTGGTCCCCTGACAGTCGAAGAGAACCTGCGCATGTTCGCGTACCGGTCCACGGAGCCGGAGCGCGAACTGAACCGGCGCATCGATCGGGTCAAGGAAATGTTCCCCTGGGTGGGAGAGCGATCCGAGCAGGTGGCATCGACGCTGTCCGGCGGCGAGCAGCAGATGCTCGCGGTATCGCAGGCGCTGCTGGTTCAGCCCAAGGTGCTGCTCATCGACGAGTTCTCGCTGGGACTGGCGCCACGAATCGTCGGCCAACTCATGGAACTGGTGCGAACCATCGCCCACGAAGGAACGGCCGTCCTGCTGGTTGAACAGTCCGCGAACGTCGCACTCAACCTCGCCGACCGGCTGAGCGTGATGGAACGCGGCCGCATCGTCCTTGATGAGCCCGCCGACGTACTGCGCGAATCCCCGGACCGATTGGCCTCGGTGTATCTGTCCGGATCCATCGCGGCGGAGGTCGGGGCGTGACCATTAACGCCGGCATCATCCTGCAAGGAATCATCGTCGGGATCCCCTACGGACTGCTGGCCGTCGGCCTGGTCCTCGTTTACAAGGTCAGCCGGTTCATCAACTTCGCCCAAGGCGCGCTGGGCGCGTTTGGCGGGGCGCTGGTCGGCACGCTGGTCGTCAGCTACGGGGTTCCCTACTGGCTCGCGTTCGTGGTTGGCGTCCTGTTCGCAGCCGGCGTTGCGACCGCCACGGAGCAAGCGATCGTGCGACGGCTGGCCGATCAACCCCGCCTCATGGGTGTGGTGGTCACCCTGCTGCTGGCCCAGTTCCTTCTTGCCGCCTCGTTCGCGGTGAACACCGACGCCCAGGTGGGTTCCAGTTACCCGACTCCCCCCGGATTCCCATCGTTCGAAGTGGGCGACTTCGTGGTCGTCCCGTCATACACAGCCCTCTTGGTCCTCAGCCCGCTGCTGATCGCAGCGCTGCTGCTGCTGCTGCGCAGAACCCGCTTCGGGACCGCTATTCGGGCCACATCCGCCAATCCTGATGCCGCGTGGGCAGCGGGGATCTCGCCGCACAAGATCGCTGGGCGAACGTGGGCGATCGCCGGCGGCATCGCAGCGTTCTCCGCGATCCTGCTCTGGCCCACACAAGGAGTCGACGCCCTCGGGGTGCTGGGCCCGTCGCTCATGTTGCGGGGCCTCATCGCTGCTGCCGTGGCTCGCTTCGATCGCGTGTCCGTGGCCTTCGCGGCCGGAATCGCGGTGGGCTTGCTCGACACGATCGCGCGAGCACAGAACGCCACCAGCGGAGTGGTCGACCTGATCCTCACGCTGATCGCCCTGGTTGTGCTCTTGCTCCGCCCGCCGAAGGCCGGCAGGCAGTCCGACTCTGACGGCAACTGGACCCTGCTCAGTCTGCGGCCGATCTCCAAGGCGTACTCCGGACTCTTCGTCGCGCGCCACTTCGGTCCGGTCATGTCCGTCGCACTGTTTGCATCGGCCGTCTTTGTGCTGCCGCTCTTCACGGACAACGCCTCCTCCCTCACCCTGACCACGGTCATCGCTTTCGGGATCGTCGCGCTGTCGGTATTCCTGCTGACGGGACGCGCCGGCCAGTTGTCTTTGGGCCAGTTCGCGGTCGCAGGCGTAGCGGCCGTCGCCTCGATCCGGGCGGTCGACGCCACCGGCGTCTTCTTCGCCGGACCCGTGGCTGCCGTACTCGTGGGCGCGCTCACTTCATTGCTGCTCGGTCTGCCCGCACTGCGTTCCCGCGGGCTGGTGCTGCCAATCACCACTCTCGCCTTCGCGCTGGCAGCACGTTCCTGGATCCTGCCTCAGGAGTGGGCGCTCGGTGACGGCCTGGCCACTGCCCAGCCGATCATCGGCTCCCTGGAACTGGACACACCCAGCAAGTACTACTTCTACGCGTTGGGCGTGCTTGCGGTCGCGGTCGTGTTCACCTGGCGAGTGGTGCGTAGCCGGCTGGGCGCTGACCTCGTAGCCCTGCGCGACAACGAAGGCGCCGCCCGTGCCTTGGGGGTATCCGGTGTTCGGCGCCGGGTCCAAGCCTTCGCCATCGCCGGTGGCCTGGCGGGTTTGGGCGGATCCCTGTTTGCGCACTCACGGCCTTTGCTCACCGCCACGGAGTTCCCCGCAACGGCGAGCATTGAGGTCGTCGTCATGGCAGCGGTCGGTGGCCTTGCCGCAATCTCTGGGCCACTTCTGGGCTCGCTGCTAGTCGGCGGCGTTCCCGGGCTTGCGGGGTTGGACATCGTGGCAACCGCGGGCCTGCAGTTGCTGTTCCTCGCGTTGATCCTCTTCCGCCCAGGGGGTTTCATCACGGTCCTGCTACCGATCCGAGACTGGATAGTCGAGGAGGTGGCCCGGCTGCGCGGTATGGATCCGACACAAGTCAGCGACGAGCCCGTGGAGCGCTCAACCCCGTACACGGATCGCGTTGAGCTGGAATTGCCAGCACACGCCGCCGGCACGGCGGACCCGGTGCTGGAAATCAGTGGGCTATCCAAGTCGTTCGGCGGGGTCCGGGCCGTGCGGAACGTTTCCCTCTCCGTCCGACCGGGCGAAGCAGTTGCGATCATCGGACCCAACGGCGCCGGCAAGACCACCCTCTTCGAGATGGCCGCCGGCTTCGTTCGACCCGACGAAGGACGCGTCAGCTACAACGGGCGCGACGTCACCGCGCGCGCAGCCCACTTGCGGTCCAGGGATGGCCTCGTCCGGTCGTTCCAGAACGCGCTGCTCTTCCCGACCATGACCGTGCGCGAGACCCTGCACATCGCCGCCGACCAGTCGCGCGGCATGACCGATGTCGACGGCACGCTCGAATCGCTTGGCCTGTTGCCGTATGCCGACGAGGTGGTCGGATCCCTACCTACGGGAATCCGGCGGATGACGGAACTGGCCGCCGACCTGGCCCTGCAACCACGGGTCCTGCTGCTGGACGAACCATCTGCCGGTATCGCTCACGCCGAAATACCCGGCCTTGCGCGCCTACTGCGCAAAGTCCACGCCCAGGGGGTGACGCTGGTCGTCGTTGACCACGACATGACCCTGCTCCGGGCGGTGTGCGACCGGTTCATGGCGCTGGATCTGGGGGAGGTCATTGCCACCGGGACGGGGGACGAGGTCCAGGCCGACGCGAAGGTAATTGAAGCCTTCCTTGGGCCGGAGCTGGCCGCAGTCGAACGGTCCGCACCTCTTGCCGCTCAGGGCTCCGAACCGCAGTAACGCTTCACCACAAACGACAGGCAGTCCGTCGCACGGAAGTCGGCCCCCGCATTACTGCAGTACGTCAACCACCAGGCGGTTCGGGTCCTCCAGGATGGACACCGCGAACGGCTTCTTCTCGTTGACGCCGATCGCCCAGACCATGTTGGCCTCGAAGTCGTCGACCAGAACCGCCTCGGTCACGTTGACCGTGTCGGAGCTGATCCGGTCCGGTCCCTCGTAGGTCTCCACGAAGGGGTCGACCGAAAGGTCCACGCCGCTGGCCGGCTCCATGATCAACCGGATGAAGGCTGAGCCCTCAATGTCCACCTCGTTGCCCGCGGTGTTGAGGTAGGGCCCGTCGTAGTACTCGATTAGGTAGCCGGGAACGGCGCCGTCGAACTGCAACGCAACCCGGTCGAAGCCAGCCTGTGCCGCAACCCGCACATCGGTGAGGAACGAGACCCGCGTGCCCGCGGCATCGGAGGTGAAGGGACCGAAGCCGGCGCCCTCAAGTGACGGACTCACGGACGGGCTGGCGGAAGGGCTGGCCGAAGGAGAGCTGGACGGGCTGGTGGTGCTCGACGCGTCCTCATCGCCGTCGCCGCCGCAACTGGCCAGAAGGAGGGCCGCCGCCAACGCCGGAATGATCAACGCACGTCTCATGAGTCTCCCCTTCACCAAAACACCATTCTCCCACGCAGCGTCCCCGCCATTGGCCAAGGTGACGCCATGGACGAGTTCCGCACGATCATCGAGCCGTTCCGGATCCATGCCGTCGAGCCACTGCACATGAACACCCGGGACCAACGCAAACAGGCCCTGGAAGAGGCCGGATACAACCTCTTCGGGCTGCGCGCCACCGACGTGCTGATCGACCTGCTCACCGATTCCGGCACCGGTGCGATGAGCCGCGACCAATGGGCCGCGATCCAACGCGGCGACGAGTCCTACGCCGGTTCCCCCAGCTGGTTCGTCTTCCTCGACGCGGTGCGCAACCTGTTCCCCTTCGAGCATGTGATCCCAACCCACCAGGGACGCGCTGCGGAGAAGATCCTGTTCACCGCAGTCGGTGGCCCCGGCAAGGTGGTGCCGAGCAACACCCACTTCGACACCACCCGCGCAAACGTGGAATACACCGGCGCCGAAGCCGTCGACCTGGTCATCGCCGAGGGCCGCGACCCCGCCAGCCGGCATCCGTTCAAGGGAAACCTGGACACCGCCGCGCTGAATGACCTGCTGGCGGACCGCGCCGCGGACGTTCCGGTGGTCATGGTCACCGTCACCAACAACTCCGGCGGCGGTCAACCGGTCAGCCTGGCCAACCTGCGCGAGGTCCGCGCTGTCTGCGACCGCTACGGCAAACCGCTGTTCCTGGACGCCTGCCGGTTCGCCGAGAACGCCTGGTTCATCCGCGAACGCGAGGACGGTCAGGGCGATCGCGACGTCGCCGACATCGTCCGCGAGATGGCGGCGCTGGCCGACGGCATGACCATGAGCGCCAAGAAGGACCCGCTGGGCAACATCGGCGGTTGGCTGGCGATGAACGATGACGCCCTGGCCGAGCAATGCCGCACGCTGCTGATCCTCACCGAGGGCTTCCCGACCTACGGCGGTCTGGCCGGGCGCGACCTGGAGGCGCTGGCGCAGGGCCTCACCGAGTCCGTCGACCACGACTACCTGCGCTACCGCATCCGCTCCACCGCCTACCTGGGCGAAGCCCTTGCCGAGGCCGGCGTCCCAGTGGTGCAACCCATCGGCGGGCACGCCGTCTATCTGGACGCCCGGTCCCTGCTGCCGCACATCCCGCCGCTGCAGTACCCGGGACAGGCGTTGGCTGTGGCCCTGTACGAGACCGGTGGGGTGCGCGGCTGCGAGATCGGCACGGTCATGTTCGGTCGCGCCCCCGACGGCACCGAGACCCCGGCCGCCATGGATCTGGTGCGCCTGGCCATCCCCCGGCGCACCTACACCCAGTCCCACATCGACTACGTGATCGAGGTGTGCACCCGCGTCGCCGCCGAGGCGTCCGCCCTGCGCGGCTACCGGATCGCGTCGCAGCCGAGCAGCCTGCGGCACTTCACCGCGAGATTCGAGCCGCTGGGCTGACCGACCGGGCGGGCAATGCCATTCTTTGCCAATGCGCGAACCCGCCCAGTTGATCGCCTACGCCGACCGGCTGGGCGGATCACTGCGCGGACTGGCGCAGGTGCTGAGCGGACCGCTGGAGGACGCCTTCGACGGCGTACACCTGCTGCCGTTCTACGAACGCATCGACGGCGCCGACGCGGGCTTCGACCCGATCGATCACCAACGCGTCGACGAGCGGGTGGGCACCTGGGAGGACGTGCGCTGGCTGGCCGGACAGACCAATGTGATGGCCGACCTGATCGTCAACCACATGTCCGCGCAATCCGAACAGTTCCGCGACTTCTGCGCCAAGGGCGACGAGTCCGAGTTCGCGAACATGTTCCTCACCTACGGCAAGGTCTTCCCCGAAGGCGCATCCCAGGACGACCTGGCCGCCATCTACCGACCGCGACCCGGGTTGCCGTTCACCCCGATGGACTTCGACGACGGCACCAGGAGGTTGCTGTGGACGACGTTCACCCGCGACCAGGTCGACCTGGACCTGTTCGACCCCGGCGCGTTGAACTACCTGCGCGACACGTTGTTCCTGCTCGCCGAGAACGGCGTGCGCCTGGTCCGGCTGGATGCCGTCGGCTACGCCATCAAGAAGGCGGGCACCTCCTGCTTCCTCATCCCCGACACCCTCGACGGGCTGCAGCGGGTGACCGAACTGGCCGGCGAGATGGGCGTCAAGACCGTCGCTGAGGTTCACGCCCACCACTCCTACCAGTGGCGGCTGGCCGAGTGCGTCGACTACGTGTACGACTTCGCGCTGGCCCCGTTGGTGCTGCACGGCATCCTCACCGGCGATTCCCAACCGCTGGCGAGATGGTTGGCCAAGCGGCCCCACAACGCGTTGACGGTTCTGGACACCCACGACGGCATCGGCATCATCGACGCCGCCGATGACCCGCGGGGTCTGGAAGGGCTGCTGAACGACGAGCAGATCGAGGCGCTGTTCGCTCACGTCTACGAGCACACCGGTGACGGCGCTCAGCGCGCCAACGAACGCAGCCCCGCAGAACTGAACCGATACCGGCTCAACTGCACCTGGTACAGCGCGGTCGGTCAGGACGACGACCTGCACCTGCTCTCGCGGCTCATTCAACTGTTCACCCCGGGCCTGCCGCAGCTGTACTACGTGGGGCTGCTGGCCGGGGCCAACGATCAGGCGCTGTTGGCGCAGACCGGCGAGGCTCGCGATATCAACCGGCACCGCTACACCCGCAGCGAGATCGCGTCCGCGCTGCGGCGGCCGGTGGTGCGGGCCACCCTCAACGCCGTCCGGTTGCGCAACGAGCATCCCGCCTTCGCCGGGGAGTTCTCCTTCACCGCCACCGCGAACGCCTTGCAGCAGCGCTGGGAGCACGGCGAGCACTGGGCGGAGTTGTCCTCACAACTGGACACCGGCGAGTTCCGGCTGACCGTCAGCGGGCGCGGCTACGGGCGCAGCGTCGACTCGGTGGGCCGGTTGGCGCGGATGCGGATGCCTACGGTGCTAGGCCGCTCGTGAGAACTCCGTAAGGACTGATCCGGAACAAGTCCCGCGGCGCGGCGCGTTGGCAGCCATGACCGAGGAGGACTCAATGCAACTGCTACCCACCAAGCGACCCGACGCACCCACTACGTCGATACCCGGCAAGGTCGGCGCGTTCGTCGCGATCCTGGCCGTGCTCACGGTCGGCGTCTTCGCGATGGGCCGACTGGCCAACAACGACCAGGTGGCGATGCTGCTGACTGCCGCCTGGTTCGGCGCCGTCCTCGTGGGCGGCTACCTGTTGGTGCGCCGCCGTCGTGACCTGTGGCTGCCTTTGGGCGCCGGTTTCGGCCTGGCCTCGATCGCCGTCACGCTGCTGGTGGGTTTGCCGACGGTGCTCGACCGCACCGTGAACGAAGAAGTGGTCACGGCCGAGGTAGTGGGGGTCGAGGAGGTCGCCTCCGGCCAGTTCGCGCCCATCGCCCACCCCGGCGCGGGGACGGCCACCATCCTCACCAACCCCGATGGCACCTCGGTGCTGACGTTCACCGGTTTCGAGACCGACCCGGGACCGGACCTGCGCGTCTACCTGGCCGAGGGTGATCCGGCCAGCGGCGCAGAACTGGGCGAGGTCGTGGACTTGGGCGCGCTCAAGGGCAACGTTGGCGACCAGCAGTACGCCATCGGAGCTGACGTCGACCTGACCCGGTTCACCTCGGTGGTCATCTGGTGCCGCGCCTTCGAGGTCGGGTTCACCTCAGCGACGCTCACCGCCTGACCGGCGGCGGAACGGCAGCTTCCCCCGGCTTGGGTGTGCGAGCGGCCTCAGGCAGTATTGGCGGCGCGCCGACGGGCGCGCGTCACGGGGGTATTCGATTGGCCGACTGGTATGCCGGGCTGCGCCGGGAGTTGTCCGACGCCGCGGTAGTGACCGCGGCCCTCGGTTTCGTCGCGCTGTTCCTGTTCGCCCTCAGCCCGCTAGGCGAACGGTTGGACGGCCGAATCACGGTCTCGGTGTCCCGAGCCGCCGGTACCGAGTGGGATTCGGCCCTACGGGTTCTCGAGGTCGTCGGTCAGCGCGGCCCGCTCACCGTCCTGGTCCTGGCCCTCGGCGTCGCCGCGGCGGTGCGCCGTCGCCAGTGGGCGCCGCTGCTGCTCGCCTTGGCCACACCACTGGCGTTCACGCTCACGACCGGGGGCCTCAAAGTCATCCTCGGGCGCAACTTCCCGCACGAACCGGTGGCCGACTGGTGGGACGGCGGGTTGGCGTTCCCCTCCGGGCACGCCGCCGGCGCAGTCGTCTTCTGGGGCGTGGCCGCCGTACTCACCGCCGAACTGCTGGGCCGCGAACCGCGACTGAGCCGGGGTTGGCTGTGGGGACCGTGGGCGGTCGTCACCGCGTGCTCGATCCTGCGCGGGACGCACTGGGCCTCGGACCTGATCGCCGGTGGGCTGGTCGGATTCCTGGTTCTTCGCGGCCTATTGGCGTCCCGTTCAGCGTTCCTGCTGGCTACTGTCCAATAGCGGCTCTGCGGCCGGGGGCAGCGTCGCCAGCGCCAGCGCGACGGCGCCGAATGGGTCGCTAGACGCTCACCACGTCCTGGGTTTCGACAACGATTCCAGTCGGTGACTGAATCGCCCCAGCCGGGGCCGATGACCAGACCGGCTGCAGCCGCTCCAGGAATGCCTCGGCCGTCGCGGAGTCATCGAACTCCATGTCGAGCAGCACGTGGTTGGGTTCCTGGACACCTCGACTGATCTGGTACGAGCGGACGCCACCGGCCTGTCGGCCGGCGGGATCGTTGTCGAACATTGCCTTCCACTGCCCGTAGTCGCCAACAGTGAACTCAGCATGCAAACGCGCCATGAACGTCTCCCTTCGGGGAGGGTTTCGGATTCAAGTGCGGCCTGAAGGTCGCACGTCAGCGTCCCACTAATCCCACTGGGGAATGCGCGTATCGCCCAAGTTCGCGCTGGACGCTGACTGGTTGGCAACGTTGAAGCCAGATCGCATCCGCGCCGGATGCGTTTGGGCACCAAGGGTGCGTTCTCGCACTACAGGTGCGTCTTGGCGGGATCGGGCCAGTACCTCGCGCTCGGCTAGTCCTCCCGGCGCCAGGTCTGGCGTGGCGCGTACCCGTCGCGCCGCAGGAAGTGCTGAGTGAGGACCACCCGCTCCGGCGCCAGCCGCATCAGCGTGCCCGTGGGCGGTCCGCTTTCCAGCGGTCGGCCCACCTCCCAGTAGGAGGTGATCCACTTGAAGACCTCCATGCCGCGCGCGTAGTCCGGTGAGTCGGCCTCGAGCAGGTCGACCGATCCGAACATCTGCACGCCGAACGCGCTGGCCCAACCAGCCACCGGGTTGGCCACGGCGAAGGACACGCGGGGGTCGCGGCGCATCGCGGCCAACTTCGGCGACTTCGGTTGTGGGTAGACGTAGACGGTCAAACCGTCGGCGTAGAACTCCACCGGCGACACGATCGGCGAACCGTCCTTGGCGATGGTCGCCAAGTAGCCGATGTTGGTCAGCGTCAACACCCGCTCGATCTCGCGCTCCAACGCCGCCCGCGGCAGCGGTTCGGTGGGCCAGGACTGCGGCTCCAGCCACGGGTGTGCAGCGCTCATCGACGCATTCCTCTCATCGGTGGTTCAGGCACTTATCGGTGGTGGTCCAGGTCGGTGTGCTCGTACCCGGCCGGGTCGGTGTGCACCGCCACGGACTGCAGCCGGGGGATGGCGTGGATCAGTCGGTGCTCGGCGTCCTCGGCGATTGCGTGCGCCTGCCGCAAGGACAGATCCGCCGCGACTTCGAGATCGACCGCACCGCGCAGGTCGTGACCGGTCCAGCGCAGCCGGAGATTGCGCACGTCCACCACGCCAGGTGTCTCTCGCAGCACGGCATCGGCGGCGTCGACGAGGTCGGGGTCGACGGCGTCCATCAGCCGCCGCCACACCTGCCGGGTGGCGTCGCGCAGCACGTACAGGATCGCCACGGTGATCAGCAGGCCCACCGCCGGGTCGGCCCACTCCCAACCGATTGCCAAGCCAACGGCCGACACCAGCACCGCCAGCGACGTCAACCCGTCGGTGCGCGCGTGCAACCCGTCGGCGACCAGGGCGGCCGAGCCGATCCGGCGGCCGACCCTGATGCGGTAGCGCGCGACCAGCTCGTTGCCGATGAAGCCGATCACCCCGGCCGCGGCGACCGCGCCGACGTACTCGACTTCCTGCGGCTCGACGAAACGCCGGATCGCGGTGTACGCGGCGGAGAACGCCGAGGCAGCGATGAACAGCACCACAACCAGCCCGGCGAGATCCTCCGCGCGGCCGAAGCCGTACGTGTACGCCCGCGTCGCCTGCCGCCGTCCCAGGAGGAAAGCGATAGCGATTGGGATCGCCGTCAACGCATCGGCGAGGTTGTGCAGCGTGTCTGACAGCAGCGCCACGCTGCCGGTGAATACGACCACGATCGCTTGCAGTCCCGCTGTGACCATGAGCGCCAGGAACGACAGCCACAGCGCGCGCAGCCCCTCTCGGCTGGTCGCCAGGGCGCTGTCGACCTTGTCCGTGGTGTCGTGGGAGTGCGGTCGCACCAGGTGCGCGGCGCGGTGCCGCACCGAATCCCACATGCGCAGAGCCTAGAAGTGCCGCACGCGGATCGCAGCAGGCGCCAGGATGAGCCGGTGACTGCAATCGTCGACAAGACCGACACCGCCGACGTGGCGGTGATCGGCGGCGGGATCGCTGGCGCGTCGGTCGCCTACTGGGCGTCCCGAGCTGGTGCGCGCGTGATTCTCGTCGAGCGGGAAAGCGAACTCGCGTTCCACACCACCGGTCGCAGCGCCGCGCAGTACCTGGAGAACTACGGCGACGAGACGGTACGCCGACTCACCCTGGCCTCCCGGTCTTTCCTGCAGGAGCCCCCGGACGACCTGGTTCCCCATTCGCTGCTCAGCCCACGGCCCATGCTGGAAGTCGGGCGCGAGTCCGACCTGGACCTGCTGCGGCAGAAAGCCGAGGACGGTCGGCGGCTGGTGCCAAGCATCCAACTGATCGACGGCGACGAGGTGCGCCGACTCTGCCCGGTGCTTCGGCCCGAGGCGGCCGTGGCCGGCGTCTACGAGCCGGACGCCAGCGACATCGACGTGGCGGCGCTGCACGCCGCGTTCATCAAGGGACTGCGCCGAAGCGGCGGTGAGGTCCGGGTTCGTTGTGAGGTGCTGGGGTTGCGGTTCGTCGACGACCGGTGGCGGCTGCTCACCAGTTCCGGACCGATCCGCTGCCGCCACGTGGTCAACGCCGCCGGCGCCTGGGCCGACATCGTTGCTGTGATGGGCCAGGCGCAACCGGTGGGGCTGCAACCGCTGCGGCGAACGGCGTTCACGGTGGGCCCGTACCCGCAGGCCCGCGGTTGGCCACTGGTGCACGACGTTGCGGAGCGCTACTACTTCAAGCCCGAAGGCGACGGCCTGTTGTGCTCCCCTGCGGATGAGACCCCTTCCGAACCGGTCGACGCCCGGGTGGAGATGGTCGACGTGGCCGGAGCCATCGAGGAGATCAATGCCGCGACCACCTTGCAGATCCGCGCCGTGCAACACGAGTGGGCGGGGCTACGCACCTTCGCCCCGGACCGGGGACTCGTGCTGGGCCCGGACCCGCAGGTGCCGGGTCTGCATTGGTGCGCTGGTCAGGGCGGTTTCGGCATCCAAACCGCTCCGGCGGCCGGTGCGCTCGTGGCCGCCCTGATCGAGGGCGGGCCGCTCCCGGCCGGAGTCAGCCAGGCGGAGGTCGACAGTGTCTCGCCGGCCCGGTTCAGCAACACGTCGCCGTGACAGCACGATGCCCGGCCACTCCCCCGTGGTGGCCGGGCATCGGACCTGTTGCGCTGGCGGCGCCGACGCCGCAGGGCAGCGCAGGACCGTCACCGATGGATCGGGTCTGCTTCAGGTGGTACTTGAACGACCGCTGCGCTGATCGGGCGATCTCGCCCGCGCGCTTGTTGCGACCGGAGTTAGGTCAGCGACCGGTGGTGCGCAGCTGCTCCAGACGCTCCTCGAGGAGGGCGTCCAGTTCGGCGTCGGTACGACGCTCGCGCAGCATGTCCCAATGGGTCTTGGTGGCCGCCTCGGACCGCGGGTTGGACAGCGCGGTGCCCTCACCGGTGGCCCGCAGCCGGTGCGCGGAGGTCTCGTCGGCGTGCGCGGAACGACCGCACTTGGGGCAATCCCAAGTGTCGGGGATGTCCTCAGCGTCGGCGGCGAAGCGCAGCGTCAGGGAGTGACCGAGCGGGCAGAAGTAGGTGTGCGGAACCATCTCGACGGGACGGACGTCGGCGCCGTCCTCGTAGGAGTAGCTCGTCAGCCGGAAACCACGTAGCGCGGTCACAGCAACCTCCGATTGCAGGGGATGAACCTTCGACGCGGGATTACCCCGCTTCGCTCCGTCTAATCCACCCGGTCCGTCACGACCGTGTGACGTGCGTCACTACGGTGGGACGCATGGGAATCCTTGGCCTCAATCACGTCGGGATTTCGGCACCCGACCTGACTTCAGTGTGCGATTTCTACTGCACGCACCTAGGTATGAGCCAATCGGCGTCATTCGCCTGGTCCAGCGGCAACGTGGCCGCCGACGCCGGACTGGGGCTGGTGGATTCCGCCGCCGAAGTGGTGGTGATCAACGCCGGCAACGTCTTCCTGGAGGCGTTCCAGTTCCATTCGCCGGTGCCGGAGCGCGCCACCGGGCCGGGCTTCGGGCCGCTGACCTGGGCGGTCACTGACGCCAGCCGGGTCCGCGACGCCGCGGTCGCCACCGGCGGGCGGGTGCTGCCAGACGGTTCAGTGCTGGACCCCGCGGGCATCCGGCTGCTGCTGCACGAGACGGAACAACCAGCTCCCGCCGACGGCGGATCCCCGGTCCTCCTGCAACTGACCGATGTGGCCCTGCGGGCGGTCACGCCCGACCCGGTCGCCGACTGGTGGGCGCAGGTGGGCCCGGTGACCGTGCACGAGCACGAGGGCCCCACCGGCGCACCGCACATCTGCGACCTCGGGGCGAATCACATCTGCCTCGACGTGACCGAAATCGACGTCGTTCACACCGCGCTGTCAGCCAAGGGCATGACCTGGCATGCGCCGCCAGTCACGATGCCGGGCGGGCATGCGATCGTCGGATACGGCTGGGATCCGTGGGGCAACGCCCTGGAGTTGATGGAGTGCCTCGACAGCGAGGCCACGCTGCATCAGGAGCGCCTGCTGCGCCGCGCCGCCCACTTGTCCACCGAAACGACCAGGTAACTGACGATCGCCGCGGCGCCGATGGCCAACCAGGCCATCGGCCCGATGGCCGCGGTTTCGAACAGTTGCTGGAACGGCGCGGTGTAGGTGAACAACGCCTGCAGGGCGATCGTGATGGCGACTCCGTACAGCGCAGCGGGATTGCTGAAGAACCGCAGCTGCCGCAACGGTCGGTCCAGGGACCGGCAGTTGAACAGGTACGCGATTTCTATCGCCACGAACGTGTTCACCGCGATGGTGCGCGCAACCTCAACTGATGCGCCGGCGCTCAGCGCGTACTCGAAGAAGCCGAACGCCGCGGCCAACGTCAGCACCGAAACCAGGATGACCCGCCACACCAGCGCGCGCGTCAGGATGGGTTCGTCCGGGTCGCGCGGTGGCCGGTCCATGATCCCGGCTTCCTTGGGCTCGAACGCGAGCATGAGCCCCAAGGCGACAGCCGTGGTCATGTTGATCCAGAGAATCTGCACCGGCAGGATCGGCAGCGTCGAGCCAACCAGGATCGCCGTGAGGATGACCAGGCCTTCGGCCAGGTTCGTCGGCAGTGTCCAAGTGATGAACTTGGTGACGTTGTCGCGTACCCCCCGCCCTTCCTCAACGGCCGCTTCGATGGTCGCGAAGTCGTCGTCGGTCAGCACCATGTCCGCGGCTTCGGTGGCCGCGTCGGTGCCGCTGCGCCCCATGGCCACGCCGATGTCGGCTTGACGCAGCGCGGGCGCATCGTTGACGCCGTCGCCGGTGACCGCGACCACCGAACCAGCGCGCTGCAGCGACTCGACGATCCGCAGCTTCTGCTCGGCGGTCACCCTCGCGAACACGCTTGCGGAGTCGATCGTTTCGATCGGCAGCACCGCCGCGTCCCCCAGCTGGGCCCCGGTTACCGCCTTGGCAGCGCCCGGTTTGGCTTCCAGACCGACCTGGGCCGCCACCGCGGTCGCCGTCAGAACGTGGTCGCCGGTCACCATCTTCACGTCGATCCCGGCGCGGTGACACGAGGCCACTGCGGCGATCGCGTCCTGTCGCGGTGGGTCGGCCATTGCTTGCAAGCCGAGCAGTCGGCACTGCTGCGCCGCCAACGCTTCCTCGGCGGAAGTGCCCGGTTCGGTCTCAACCTCGGCCACCGCCAGCACCCGCAACGCCCGCGCCGCCATTGAGTCCGCAGCGGCATGCACCGCAGCTTCGTCCAGCGGTGCGTCGCCGCCGGACGTGCCCACACGGTTACAGGTCCGCAGCACGTCCTCCAACGCACCCTTGACGAACAACACCGAGCCGGACGGCGTGTCGTGCACAGTGGCCATCAGTCGTCGCCCGGATTCGAACGGCAACGTGTCGGTTCGCGGCGCTGCCGCCCGCAGCGCGTGCACGTCCAACCCGCTTTCCTCAGCCGCCAGCACCAGGGCGACCTCGGTGGGGTCACCCACGGGGTCGACACCCACCCGCGGCACGGGGGCGTCGCTGCACAGCGCCGCGGCGTGCAGCAGGCGGGCGGTGACCCCGGACGCTTGCAGCACCGGCGTCGAAACCTCCGCACCGTCCACCCAGATGTTCCGCACCGACATCCGGTTGTGGGTCAGCGTGCCCGTCTTGTCGGTGCAAATCACCGTGGTGCCGCCGAGGGTTTCCGCAGCGGTCAGGCTGCGGACGATGGCGTTGCGGCGGGCCATCCTGGACACACCGATCGCCAACGTGATCGTGACCGCCGCCGGCAAACCCTCCGGGATGGCGCCCACCGCCAGCGCAACCCCGGCGGTGACCATGTCGACGATGGGCTCACCGCGCCACACGCCTACCCCGAAGGCAAACGCTCCGAGGATCACGATGGCGACGGTCAGCCACTTGCTGAACGTGGCCAGTTTGCGCGCCAAGGGGGTCGGGACCGGCTCCGATTCGCCAACGAGTCGATGGATCCGACCAAGTTCGGTTTCGGCGCCCGTGGTCACAACCACACCGCGACCCGTGCCGCGCGTGATGAGAGTTCCGGAGTAGGCCATGTTGAGCCGATCCGCCAACGCGGTCTCGATCGGCAACGCCAAGGCGTGCTTGGCGACCGTCAGCGATTCGCCGGTAAGCGCCGACTCGTCCACCTCTAGTTGCTCCACCTGCACCAGGCGCAAGTCCGCGGGGACCTTGTCACCTGCTGTCAGCACGACCAGATCACCGGGAACCACCCGCTCGGAGTTCAGCTGCACCACCGTGCCGTCGCGGACCAGTGAAGTCGTCGTCGGCGTCATCGCCCGCAAGGCATCGAGGGCGGAGTTGGCCCGGCTTTCCTGTACGTAGCCGACGATCGCGTTGATAACGACCACGCCGAGGATCACGGCGGACGCGACCCCGTCGCCCAGCAACCCGGTGAGTGCGGCCGAGACCAGCAGCACGTAGATGAGGGGGTGGTTCAACTGGCGCGCGAATCGCCGCAACGGCCCGGCGCGCTGCAGTCGGGGCAGGACGTTCGGCCCGAACCGCTGCAGTCGCGCCTGCGCTTCGTCCGAACGCAGCCCGTCGGCGGGGTCGGTGCCAAGGAGCACCACCACCTCCGAAGCCGGCAGCCCGTGGTGGCGTACCTCAGACGGCGCTACGGCCGGGTGGGTCATCGCCTTCCTCCCGCAGCTGGCTTCCTGCTGTCACTATGGTCCCAAGTTGGCCGCCGACGAAGGGCACAATGTCGCAACCGACCCCCGGGCCGTCATTCCTGCGGCACCGGCCGCCGGATCAGGTTCCGGTCGCGCCGCCCGCGCAACCCGCGTCGGCGCCGAGTCCCGTTGCGCCCCCGCCCCCAGCACCACCGGCCCAGCCACCAGTACCCCCGGCGGCCGACGGGCAGCCTGGGCCGGGAACCCCAGAACCACCGGCCCCGCCACCAGTACCCCCGGCGGCCGACGGGCAGCCTGGGCCGGGAACGCCAGAACCACCGGCCCGGCCACCCGCCGCACCGCCGGGGTCGGTGCTGCTGGCCGCCTTCGCCGGACGGTCACCGGTCCCGGTACCGGTGCAGAGGGCCGCACCCTTCGGCTGGAGCGTGGCGGCGCTGCTGGCGTTGGTGACCCTGGTCGACCGCATCGAAGCCAACATCGTCGCCGGGGCTCTACCGGCAATTCAGGAGGAGTTCGGCATCGGCGACGCCGCCGGGGGCGGGCTGGCAACTGCCGCCGCCCTGGCCGGTCTGCTGTTGGTGATCCCGGCCGGGCGACTGGCGGATACCCGCACGCGCACCCGCCTGCTGGCGTTCGTGGTCCTGTCCTGGTCGGTACTCACCCTGGGCTCCGGGATCGCCACGACGTTCGTGTTCCTGCTGATCATGCGGGTGCTGCTGGGAGCCGCCGCCCAGATGGAACAGCCGTTGGTCAACAGCCTCATCGCGGACTACTACCCACCCAAGTCCCGGGTGCGGGCCTACGGCATCGACAAGTTCGCGTACTTCGGCGGCCTGCCGCTGGGCGTGGTGCTCGGCGGCGTGTTGACGCAGGCGTTCGGCTGGCGGGCGGCGTTCTTCGCGGTGGCCATCCCTGGAGTCGTGATCGCCTTCCTGGTCAGCCGCCTACGCGAGCCGGCGCGTGGCATCGGCGACCGCATCGGAGCGCTGGCCGACGGCGCGACCGCCGACGATTCGCCGATAGTTCCGGCGGAGTCGGCGACTGCATCTGAATCGTCAACCACGGCCCAGTCGGCGCAACCGTCGATCCGGCAGGTGTTCGCCCAACTCTGGGCGGTCCGCACGTACCGGTACGTCGTCGTCGGGCTGGCGATCACGTTCTTCGGGACGGCCGGGTTGTTCTTCTGGCTGCCCAGCTACCTGTCGCGCACCCAGGGCTTGGAGGAGGGGGCGGCCGCCGCCATCGCCGGCAGCGTCGGGTTCTTCGGGATCCTGGTCGGAACGATCATCGGTTCGTGGCTGGGTGACCGCTACCACCGCGTCCGCCCGAACTGGCGGCTGCAACTCGGCGGCGTTGGGCTGTTCCTCTTCGGCATCAACTTGGCGATCGCGATCCTGGTGCCGATCTTCTGGCTGCAGGTGCTGCTGCTGTTCACCACCAACTGCTTCAGCTCCGCCGCGCTGCCCAACCTGACGGCGGCGGTTGCCGACGTCATCCCGGCGCGGATCCGTGGGCTGGGCTTCTCGGCTACGCAGTTCCTGCTGATCCTCGGCGGCGCGTTGGGGCCGGGCCTGGTCGGCGGGGTGTCGCAGTTGACCGGATCGCTGGATGTGGCGTTCCTGGCGTTGCTGGTGCCGATAACGGTGGGAGCCGTGGTGGTGCTTGCGGGCCGCGGCGGCTACGACGCGGATGCCGACGCGGCCACCACCCAATCGCTGTCAACCCCTTGAATGCGGCTTTCTGGCCACTAGACCGCGCTGGGGTCGTCTCACCCAGTGGCAATGCGCGCGTTTCGTTGGATGGAACCGCTCAGCAACGGCCTATTCGCCTGAAAGGCGCATTCAAGGTGGGTGGGCCTAGGCGAGGGAGAGGAACAGCCGTTCGAGGTCCTCGCGGGACAGGTCGCTTGGTTCACCGGCGTCCTCGGCGGTGACGCACTGGCGCAGCCCGGAGGCCACCACCTTGAACCCGGCACGGCTCAGCGCCCGGCTCGCGGCGGAGAACTGGGTGACGATGTCAGAGCAGTCGCGGCCGTCCTCAAGCATTTGCGCGATGCCGGCGATCTGCCCCTGCACTCGACGCAAGCGGGTGACAACGTCCTTGGTCACCTCTGGCTCCAACTGCATGGCGCCCCCTCGGCCGGGACCGGATTCGTCTACCGGTACTGCCCTGATCATACCCCCGGGGGGTATCAGCCCACGACGGTCGCGAAGACCAATGCGGCCTCGTCCGGACCCAACTCCGCGTACTCCCCGCCAGACCCGATCAGCACTCCTCCGGGTGATCGGCTGACCTTGGCCACCTGCCCGGGTTGCACTCCCGCCCGCTTCAACGAGGCCATCAAGGTCGCGTCGGCCTGCAACGGCTCCCCGATGCGGGCGATCACCACCCGGCGCGCCTCATCGCCGGCAACGTCCAACAGGCCGACGACGCCGTCTACCGGCGGCGGCTGCTGTTGGCCGAGCTCGTCCAGGCCGGGGATCGGGTTGCCGAAGGGCGACACGGTCGGGTGATCAAGCATCGAAAGGATCCGGCGCTCGACCGCCTCGCTCATGACGTGCTCCCAGCGGCAGGCTTCTGCGTGCACGTCCTCCCACGGCAAGCCGATGACGTCGACCAACAGGCACTCGGCCAGGCGGTGCTTTCGCATGACGCGCGTAGCCATCTCGCGACCCGCCGGGGACAACTCCAGGTGCCGGTCGCCCTCCACGGTGAGCAACCCGTCGCGCTCCATGCGCGCCACGGTCTGGCTGACCGTTGGGCCGGACTGCTCCAACCGCTCGGCGATGCGCGCCCGCAGCGGGACGACGCCTTCTTCTTCCAGCTCGAACACCGTGCGCAGGTACATCTCGGTGGTGTCGATCAGGTCGCTCACGCCTCGCCCTCCGCCGCTGGTCGCGACATTCTTACCTAGTGGCTGACCGCGCGGTGCTCTGGTTTCGACGTGACCTACGCCTGGGCGACCACCCAGCGCTACGCGAAGCCGCCGAAGCCGGCCCGGATGGTGTCCTCGGGCTATTCGTGCTCGACCCGAAACTGTGGTCGCCGGCAGGCCCGGCGCGCCGCGGCCGACTGGCGGCGTCGCTGCGTGCACTCAACGACTCACTCGGCGGGAAGTTGCTGATCCGCCGGGGCGACCCGGCCGCGGTCGTGCCCGCGGTAGCCGAAGAGGTCGGGGCGCGGACAGTGCACGTCAGCGCGGACTACGGCCCGTACGGGCGCCGACGCGACGAACAGGCGGCCGACGCCTTGCGCCATGCCGACGTGGAGTTGCTGCGCACCGGTTCGCCCTACGCGGTCGCACCCGGCCGGGTGCGCAAACCGGACGGCGACCCGTACCGGGTCTGGACCCCGTTCTACCGGGGGTGGGTCAGCCACGGGTGGCGATCACCGGCCAGCACTGACGCCGACACCGCCGACTGGTTGCCGCCGCCGGCGGGAGACGCCATCCCCGAGCCGACTCCTGACCAAGGCCAAAGCGCGGCCGCGGGCGAAGCCGCCGCAAGACAGCGATGGGACCAGTTCCGTGATGCGGCGCTCAGCAACTACGGCGCGGACCGCAATCGCCCGGACCTGGACGGCACCTCGCGGCTGTCCGCGGCGTTGCGCTGGGGCGAGATCCACCCGCGCACGCTCCTGGCGGACCTGGACGACTCCGAAGGCGCAGAGGTGTTCCGCCGGGAACTGGCGTGGCGGGAGTTCTACGCCGACGTGCTCTGGCACGCCCCCGACTCCGCCCGCAACTACTGGCGCCCCCAGTTGCAGGGCATGCGGTTCGACGCGGGACCGACAGCCGATGACGCGTTCACCGCGTGGACGCAAGGTCGCACCGGCTACCCGTTCGTCGACGCCGGCATGCGGCAGTTGCTGCACACCGGCTGGATGCACAACCGGGTGCGCATGGTGACTGCCAGTTTCCTGGTCAAGGACCTGCACCAGGAGTGGACCCGCGGGGCGGCGTGGTTCATGCGCAACCTCATCGACGGGGATCTGGCCAGCAACCAGCACGGCTGGCAGTGGGTGGCCGGAACCGGCACGGACGCAGCGCCCTACTTCCGGGTCTTCAACCCGGTGACGCAAGGAAGGCGCTTCGACCCCGACGGCGACTACGTGCGCCAGTGGGTGCCCGAGCTGCGCGGCGTTCCCGGTCCGGCAGTGCACGAACCGTGGGCGCACCCGGCTGCTGCTGAGTACCCGGAGCCCATCGTCGACCACGCGGCCGAACGCGACGAGGCCCTGTTGCGCTATCGGGAAGTGGCCGGGCCGTAGCCAGCCAGCGTCGGCACCCACCGGCACCGCTCAGACTCCGCCAACCGGACAGCGCGACTTGACTACCGGTCGTACCCTGTTTCGATGCTGGTGGCGTCGGTCCTGAGTCTCAAGGGCGGCGTCGGCAAGACCACTGTGACCCTCGGTTTGGCCGGCGCTGCGTGGGATCGCGGCCTGCGCACGCTCGTCATCGACCTCGACCCACAGGCGAACACCTCGACCGGACTGGATTTGGGTCGGGCGTTCACGACCGCGGCCCAGGTGCTGGCGCACCCGGCGCCCGGGGCACTGGCAGCGGCGGTGTCGGCAAGCGAGTGGGGGCCCAACGTCCACGGCGTTGTCGGCTCGCGAACCTTGGACTACTTCACCGGACCGGCCGCATTGCCGCCGGCATCGCTCCGCATCGCCATGGGTGGGCTGACCGACTACGACGTCGTCCTCATCGACACCCCACCGTCACTCGGTTCGCTGACGCGAAACGCGCTCACCGCCAGCACGCTCGCACTGGTCGTAACCGAGCCGAGCCTGTACTCCCTGCACGGCGCCCAGCAGGCGCTTGAGGCGGTGGACGCCGCTCGCGCCGACAACCTGCGACTGCAGGCCGGCGGCATCGTGGTGAACCGGTGGCGGGCGCAGGCGACCGAGCATCGCTACCGGATGGACGAGTTGACGGCAGCGCACGGGCACCTGCTGTTCACCCCGCCGATCCCGGAACGGGTGGCGGTTCAGCAGGCCGCCGGGGCGTGCGTCCCCGTCCAGGTTTGGCGATCCCAGGGCGCGCGCGAGGTATCCGACGTCTTCGAGGACTACTTGGACCGGATCCTCAAACACCGCAGCGCAACCGGGCCACTGCTGCGGGGAACCGCGTGAACCCGCAACCGAAACCGGCGCTGCGCTACACGGAGGGACAGTGGTCGGCCGCGGTCCCGGTACCGACAGTGGTCAGCGACACGTGGCCGAAGGCGGCAGATGTGGAGACCGCACCGGATGCGGCCCTCATCCCCCTGCCACCGCAACTCGACCCGAACCTGAAGTCAGGCAAGACCAAGAGCAAGAAGAAGGAACGCGACAAGAAGCGAAAGCTGAAGCCGCGCAACAAGGACGACAAGAAGAACAAGGACGCCAAGGCGAAGAAGAAGGACGGCAAGGGGAGCAAGAAGCGTCACAAGTAGCCGGCTAGGGCTGCGGGTCCCGGGCGTCGTAGCGCGCGAACGCCGGGAACAGTGCCGCAAGCGCGAAGACACCGAGCACACAGATGACGCCCCCGGAGATCACCGACACCCGTTCGCCGAACCATTCCGCAACGACACCGGACTCCACGTCGCCGAGGCGGGGACCGCCGGCCACCACCACGATGAATACCCCTTGCAGCCGGCCACGCAGCGCGTCCGGGGTGGCCACCTGCAGGATCGTGGACCGGAACACCGCGCTGACCATGTCCGCCGCCCCGGCGATCGCGAGGAACAACAGGCCGACCCACAGGATGTTCGTGGCACCGAACAGTGCGATCGCGGTGCCCCAGACGACTACCGAGATCAGCACAGCGCGGCCCTGCATCCGGACCCGGCCCAAAGTGCCGGAGAAGACCGCGGCCAGCAGGGCGCCGACGGCGGGCGCCGCGCTCAGCGCACCGACGACAACAGCCCCGCCGCCGTAGAAAGCGCCGGCGATCGCCGGGAACAGCGCTCGCGGCATCCCGAAGATCATGGCGTTGAGGTCGACCAGGAACGTCATGAGCAGGTTCTTCTTGCCGCGCAGGAACGACAACCCCTCAGCGACCGCCGCCCATCCGGCGCGCTGCTGCTCGCCATCGTGGCGCTCCGGCGCCACTGAAGGCAGGCGGTACACCGCATACAGCGCCGCACCGAACGTGGCCACGTCGACCAGGTAGGCAACGGTCACGTCGCCGGTGATGGCGATCAGCGCGCCGCCCAGCAGCGGCCCCACCGTGAAACCGAGATTCCACGTGACCTGCTGCAGGGCATTGGCGGCCGGGAGCATCTCGTCGCCGATGAGCCGCGGGATGATCGCCTGCCGCGCGGGGTTGGTTACTGCGAAGAAGCCCGACTGCGCAGCCACCACCGCGTACAGGACCCAGACCTGGCCCCATCCGGCCAGCGCCTGGACGGCGAGCACGACGCTGCAGACCGCCATCCCGGCGGAGGCGACCAGGAGCACGAGTCGTCGATCGAATGCGTCGGCGATGGAACCGCCGTAGAGGCCGAACACCACCAAGGGCACGACCCCGAAGGCACCCAGCAGCCCAACGGCCAATGAACTGCCGGTGATGTCGAACACCTGGATGGCCACCGCGACGGTGGCCATCTGCTGCCCGAGGTTGGACACGGTGCCGCCCACCCAGAGCCGGCGGAAGGCGCGGGAGGCGCGCAACGGCCGCACATCGGCGACCACGGTCCTGCTGATGCGGCGAAAGCCGCCACTCACGGAGCGAGCCGGTCGCGCAGCCAGACCTCACCCTGCCGTCGGTAGCGGATGCGGTCGTGCAGGCGATGCGCACGGCCCTGCCAAACCTCGACTTCGTCCGGCACGACCCGCCAGCCGCCCCAGGTCTCCGGCCGGGGCAGCGGCTGGTCACCGAAGCGCGACTCGATCTTGGCGACCTGATCCAGCAGCCACTCCCGGTCGGGGATCGGCCGCGACTGGGGGCTGGCCCAGGCGCCGAGTTGCGCCTCCCGCGGTCGGGATGCGAAGTAGGCGTCCGCCTCGGCGTCGCTGATCGCCTCAACGTGCCCGGACGCGCGCACCTGCCGTTCCAGCGGGATCCAAGTGAAGACCACCGCAGCGCGCGGATTAGCGATCAGTTGACTGGACTTGGCCGACCCCAGGTTCGTATAGAAGACCAAACCGCGCTGGTCCAGCTCCTTGAGCAACACCGTGCGGGCACTGGGCCGACCGTCCGGTGAGGCGGTTGCCAGAACCATTGCGTTCGGCTCACGGACACCGGCGTCGATCGCCTCGGTCAGCCACAGCCCCACCTGCGCCAGCGGGTCGGGCGACAGCGCCGACTCGTCCAGCCCCTCGTCGGCGTACTGCCGCCGCATCGCATCGAAGTCGGTCACGACCTGTTCCTAGCACGGTGGCCGACGACAGCGCACGACGGTTCAGCTAAGCACTAGGAACATCGCCGCGCCGATGCCGACCACCAGCGCCAGCCACAACCAGCGGTCGTCGCCGCTGGTCACGAACCGACGCCCGAACCCGACGACCCCGCCCCGGTCGAGGCCGCCGTCGGCCACCAGCAACCGCAGGGCGGCGAAGTTCGTTGACACGACCGCCAGCCCGATCGCCAGGCAGTAGACGCAGACCGCGTTCAAGACGAACGTCGACTGGAACAGGAACCAGAGCGTGAACGCCAGCATGAACAGCGCGAGGCCGACCAGCACGTACCGGAACGCCCTGGACACCTGGCTGCCCAGCAGCCCCGATACCGCCGCGGACGTGAAGAAGGCGAAGACGGCCAATCCGATAGTGGCGTTCGGGATGCCCAACGCCGAGCTCTGCCAGGCGGTCAGCACGCCGCCACAGCTGACGGTGCTGCTGAAGTCGCAGACCAACTCCGCGTCGGGGTCCTTGGCCAAGGTGATGCGCTCGACGATCTGGGTGATCGTGGCCGCGACCCCCACGACACCTGCGACCAGCACCACCCACCAGTACCTGCGTTCTCCCGCCATGGCCGGACTCTGCCGCAGAACCCAGGTGCCCGCAGTGGGCGAAGGTCCCCGATCTGGCCGTCCCGGGACCGCAAGTAGTGTGAGCGCCGATTCGACCGTTCAAGGAGCCGCCAGATGTCCGATTTCGTCCCCGGCCTGGAAGGCGTCATCGCTTTCGAGACCGAGATTGCCGAGCCGGACAAGGAAGGCAGCGCGCTGCGCTACCGCGGCGTGGACATCGAAGACCTGGTTGGCCGGGTCTCCTACGGCAACGTGTGGTCACTGCTGGTCGACAATCAGTTCGACTTCGGCCTGCGCCCGGCCGAGCCGTTCCCCATCCCGGTGCACTCCGGCGACGTCCGCGTCGATGTGCAGAGCGCGATCGCGATGCTGGCTCCCGCGTGGGGCCTGCAGCCGCTGCATGACATCGACGACACCGCGGCCCGGGACAACCTCGCCCATGTCTCGGTGATGGCCCTGTCGTTCGTCGCGCAGTCGGCCCGTGGACTGGGTGTGCCGATGGTGCCGCAGCAGCACATCGACGAGGCCGAGACGATCGTTGAGCGGTTCATGCGGCGCTGGCGCGGCGAGCCGGACCCCCAGCACGTTCAGGCCGTTGACGCCTACTTCGTCTCCGCCGCCGAGCACGGCATGAACGCCTCGACCTTCACCTCCCGGGTGATCGCCTCCACCGGCGCCGACGTGGCCGCAGCCATCTCCGGTGCCATCGGCGCGATGAGCGGCCCGCTGCACGGGGGCGCACCCAGCCGCGTGCTGGGCATGATCGAGGAGATCGAGCGTTCCGGTGACGCCGGCGCCTACGTGCGCGGCGTACTCGACCGCGGCGAACGACTCATGGGTTTCGGGCACCGCGTGTACCGCGCCGAGGACCCGCGTGCGCGAGTGCTGCGCCGCACCGCGAAGGAACTGGACGCACCGCGTTTCGAGGTCGCCGAGGCCTTGGAGAAGGCGGCGCTGGAGGAGTTGCGCGCACGGCGGCCCGACCGCGTGCTGGAGACCAACGTGGAGTTCTGGGCCGCCATCGTCCTGGACTTCGCTCAGGTTCCAGCGCACATGTTCACCTCGATGTTCACCTGTGCGCGCCTGGCTGGCTGGAGCGCGCACATCTTGGAGCAGAAGCGCACCGGACGCCTCGTGCGCCCGTCGGCCCGCTATGTCGGCCCGGGCCCGCGGCGGCCGGAGGATGTAACTGGCTGGGACCCCGCCGCGGTGGCGCCGACGGGTTACACCCCGGCCTCCAGCTGAAAACCGGCAGCAGAACCCTGCTGCCCACGAGTACCAAGCTGCCCCCAAGTACGAAGGTGAACGCGTGACCGAAATCGTCATCCCTGCCGACCTCAAGCCGGCCGACGGCCGCTTCGGCGCAGGTCCGTCCAAGGTCCGCGCCGAGCAGGTTGCGGCGCTGGCGCAGATCGCGCCGCAGCTCATGGGCACCTCGCACCGACAGAAGCCGGTGAAGAACCAGGTGGCTCGCGTCCGCAACGGGCTGCGGGAACTGTTCGCGCTGCCGGACGGCTACGAGGTGATCCTCGGCAACGGCGGGTCAACCGCGTTCTGGGACATCGCCTCGTTCAGCCTGGTGCGCGACCGTGCCCAGTTCCTCTCGTTCGGGGAGTTCGGCAGCAAGTTCGCCAAGGCGGTTGCCGACGCACCGCACCTTGGCGAGCCGACCATTCACAAGGCTGAACCCGGTGATGCGCCGCAGTTCACCGCCGAAGCCGGCGTCGACGTCTACGCCACGCCCCACAACGAGACATCCACCGGTGTGGCCATCACGCCGACGCGAGTGGCCGGCGCAGATGACGACGCGCTGATGCTGTTCGACGCCACCTCCGCTGCCGGTGGCCTGGCGGTCAACGCCACAGAGTTCGACGTCTACTACTTCGCGCCGCAGAAGTGCTTTGCCTCCGACGGCGGCTTGTGGTTCGCGCTGATGAGCCCACGCGCGCTGGCCCGGGTGGAGGAGATCAGCGCCACCGGTCGGTGGATCCCGACATTCCTGGACCTGGCCACGGCCATCGACAACTCGGTCAAGGACCAGACCTACAACACCCCCGCGCTGGCGACGCTGTTCCTGATGGCCGAACAGGTGGATTGGTTCAACGCCAACGGTGGCCTGGCTTGGACCACGGCCCGCACCCAGCAATCGGCGGACAACTTGTACTCGTGGGCTGAGTCTCGCGACTACGCGACGCCGTACGTGACCGACCCGGCCAAGCGCAGCAACGTCATCGGCACGATCGACCTCGCCGACTCCATCGACGCGGCCGCGGTTGCCAGCGTCCTGCGGGCCAACGGCATCGTGGACACCGAGCCCTACCGCAAGTTGGGGCGCAACCAGTTGCGCATCGCGATGTTCCCCGCGGTCGACCCCGCCGACGTGGCCGCGTTGACCGGGTGCATCGACTACGTAGTCGAACGACTCAGCTAGGAACGGTCAGTCGGCGTCAGTACGCGGCGCCGACTGCTGGTCGTCGCGACGCTGGCGAATCAGGACCACGGCGACCAGCGTGCCCACGGCGGCACCAACCGCCCACGGCGCCCACCCGGGCAAGCCACCGCCCGTCCCCGTGGCCGCTCCGGGCGCGGGTGCGGCGCCGTTGCTGTCGGTTGCCGGCGGCGTCGACGAGTCGGCCGCCGCGCCATCGAGGGGCTCGGTCGAGATCCGCAACACCTCGGAGTTGCCGCCTTCGCTGCCCACCAGCAGGTCCGCGCCGTCCCATGTCACCGATTCCCCTTGGGGGCGGAACGGCAACGGCGAACGCACCCACGGGCCGTCGATCGAGTCGGCGGTGTAGGCGTACACGTAGTCGACCAGTACCACTCGTCCGGCCGCGTCGATTGCGCCGTCGGTTACTCCAGTAGGAGCCTCGGCGACCCGGGTCAACTGGTTGGTCGCGCCGGCTCGCAGCGGCTGCGGCACGGCGTAGATGCCCGGCCCGGACGCCTCCTTCGTGACAATCCACATCCGGCCGTCCGGGTGCAGCAGCAACGTTTCGGCGTTGTGCGGGCCGTCCGGGTAGACGAGGTCGAACCGCTCCCACTGCACGGATTGGTCGGTCAGCTCTGCCGGTTCGGTGAACTTGAGCAGTCGCACCGACTCCCAGCCGGAGATGTTGTCGCCGATGTCGGCAACCCAGAGCACCGGAACGCCTGCTTGGCTTCCGGCCGCCATCGCTTCCCAATCCCGGGCCGGCGCGTCGGCCAGATTCAGCCGCGCCACCGTGGTGCCGGAGGTGTCGACGGCGAACACGACCGGGTCACCGTCGGAGTCGTTGTGTGTGTACAGAACACCTGGGAAACGTGCGCTGAGCGCCAGTCCGCTGGACTCGGTGATCGCCGGGTCCGACAGCACCCGATCGACCGACCCGGCCAGTTCCGGCCCCGGATTGATGACGGCCGCCAGGGCCAACATCCCGGCCAGTGCGACCGGTGCGAGCACGCCCATCAGCGCCCAGCCGGTCCGGTCGTCACTAACTCACCGCCGCGATGACGACCACGACCAGCAACCCCACCAGCAGTAGCGGGACCAACCAGCGCCGGGTTCGGGGATCCACGATCAGCGAGGCTAGCCGCCGCTCAGACCGAACTCGGCAAGTGCGTCGTACTGCACCCGAGGCCCGGTGCGCGACTGCACCAAGGCAAAGGTGTCCACCGGCCAGGAGAGCGCGGGCACCGCGACCGTGAGCAGGCGGGCGGCGTCCCCGCCGTGGCGGCTGCGCGCCAACGTCAGATGCGGGCGAAACCGCCGCGAATCCAGCTCCACCCCAGCCCGGCGGCCGGCTGCGGCCGCACCTTCGGCCAGGCGCCGCAGCGCGTCCCGGTCGCCGTCGAGGCCGAGCCAGACAACGCGGTCACCGAAGTGGCCGGGGTGTCCCAACTCCAGTTCGAAGCGAGACCGGCGGCGACCGGCCAACTCCAACCGCCGAATCAACTCGGGCAACTGCGACTCGGTGACAGTTCCGTAGAACGCCACGGTCACGTGCCAATGCTCCGGTCGCACCCACCGCCAGTCAGCCGCAGCGGGTTCCTTACGCATTCGCAGCACGGTCGCGGAGATCGCCGCGCGCACTTCTTCGGTGGGCCACACCGCGGCGAACAAGCGCACGGCCCGAGCATCCCACCGGCGAAGGTCGCAGCACCTACGCTGAAGGCGTGCATGAGCCCGAATCGTGGCAGTCCGACGGAGCCGTCCCGTTCCTCGTCGGCACCGTCGTTTGGACGCTCGTCCTAATCGGGCTGCTGGCCGGGGACTACCTCAACGCCGACCGGTCGTGGTGGGTGACCACGTGCCTAGTGGGAATCGGCTTGGGCATCTTCGGGTTCGGCTACGCACTGCGCCGCCGGGACCGGCGCCGCTAGCTGGTACGGGTCAGGCGTGACCCAACTCGTCGAACCCGGTGCTGTCCCACGCCGTCTCGGTGACGGGCACGCCGGAGGTGGTGCTGGCCTCGGAGTGGGCGCCGCAGCCATGGTCCAGGGACACGATCGAGCCGTCACTGGGTGAGTACTCGTTGGCGCACAACCCGAACGCCTGACCCAGCAGGCCATTGATCGCGACGCGGAACCCGCAGGTGCCGCACTGCCCCGGCGCCGCTTGCGCGACGGCCGCATCCGGCCCGTGCTCGGAGTTGACCCACCGGTCGGCGGCCAAGTACAGCCCGTCCAGGCTCAGGACGCGCCGTCGGTCCAGCCCGGCCTCCCAGACGATCGAACGCACCTGGTCGAGTTCGCCTTCGGCCAAGTCGTCGGCGCCGGACCAGCCCGGTGCCAGTCGCGGGTCGCCATCCGGGGCGGGCAGGACGTCTCCGACGCCCAAGTCGCCGGGCTGCAGCCGCTCCGACCAGGGCACCCAGGCGGGAGCCAGTACTGCATCGGTGCCGGGCAGCAGGCACGACTCCGCCACTGTCGCGGTACGGCCGCGCGGCGGCCGAACCACCGTGACCGACCAGGTCCAGCCCGGGTAGCCGCGATCGGTGCACGCGAACAGGTGGGTGGCGGCGCGATCTCCGTCAGCGAGGACGCCGAGGTGCTCGCCGACGCTGTCCACGCCGGCGTCGATCAGCCCCTGCCGAGCCACCTCCACGGCGGCCGCGCAGACCTTGTCCACGGTTTCTGTCGCGTTCATCAGGACCCAGGGTACGGCGCCGGTCAGGCGTCCAGGTCGTCGGCGACTGCGCGCAGCACCGAGGCGACGCGGCTGGCCTCGATGCTGGCCGGGTACCGGCCCCGCCGCAGGCTGCCGCCGATGCGTTCCAGAACCTTGATCAGATCCTCGATGACCGCGGCCATGTCCTCGGGGTCGCGCCGGTTGGCTTCGGCCAGGGACGGCGGAGCGTCCAGCACCCGCACGCTCAGCGCCTGATCCCCCTTGCGCCCCGCGGCGATGCCGAACTCCACCCGGGCGCCTGGGCGCAGCGCCGGGGTGCCCTCCGGCAGCGCGGAGGCGTGCACATACACATCCCCGCCCTCATCGTTGGCGAGGAAGCCGAATCCCTTTTCGGCGTCGAACCACTTCACCTTGCCGGTGGGCACGTCATCCCCCTGTCGTCAGCAGCGGCCCAGGGTAGACCGCGATCGGCAGCGGAGCGGCCAGTCGCGGCGATCAAACCGATTCTGCGTTGGCACCGGTACGCCGGTAGCGTGATGCGGATGTCCACTTCCGTCTCGCCGTCGACCGCGGTCGAGTTGCTGCTGGACGACCTCCGTGGCCGCGACGACGACGGGCTGGCCTCGTTGCTGGCCGACCGCCCGGACCTGCTGACGCCGATGCCGGCCTCCCTGGCGGCGCTGGCCCGACGAGCTGCGTCGGCAGCGTCGGCGGCACGCGCGCTCGACACTCTGGACCGCCTGCAGCTGGACGTCGCGGAGGTGCTGGTCGTCCTCGGCGACGCCGCTACTTGGGCCGGTCTGACCGAGGCGATGGGCCTACCATCAAAAGGCGCCGGGTCGCGCGGTCCGGCCGTCACGGCGGTGCGCGATTGCCTGAACCGACTCCAGCACCTGGGGCTCGTGGTCCGCGACGGCGACCGGCTGCGTCCGCTGGTCGGGGTGATCGAGGCCGTTGGCTCGCATCCGTGCGGCCTGGGACCTGCCGCCAATCGGTTGGGCGTCACCGCGCTCGAGCCGGCGGGGGTTGAGGCGGCGCTGGTCGGCGCACCGGAGGCGGCGATCGCCCTGCTGCGGCGCCTGGCCGACGGTCCGCCCACGGGCCGCGGCCGCGCCCTGGACGACCCGGACTCCCCCGGCGGTTGGCTGGTCGCCAACCACTTGGCGGTCCGCACCGGCCCGGATGTCATCGTCCTGCCGCGCGAGGTAGGGCTGCACCTGCGGGACGGGGTCGTGCGCGTCGCCGGGACCGAACCAACATGGCAGGCGCTCACCACCCGAAGGGCCGCAGACGTGGACGCCGAGGCGGCGGCCAGGGCGCTGGAGGTGGTGCGGCTGGCTGAGGACCTCCTGGCCTCCTTCGCGGAGGATCCGCCGGGGCTCCTGCGCTCCGGCGGGGTTGGGGTCCGCGACCTGCGCCGCGCCGCGACCGGCCTGGACGTCGATGAGAGCACCGTGGTGCTGCTGGCCGAGGCTGCTCGAGCCGCGGGCCTGCTCGGTGTCGACGGTGACGAGTGGCGACCGACCACGCAATACGACCTTTGGCTGACGCGGGCCCCGGAGCGGCGCTGGTTGGACCTGGCGACCGGCTGGCTGCACTCGACCCGGCCACCGGGCCTGGTCGGCACCGAGGACGCCCGCGGTCGGGCCATCAGCGCCCTGGCCGACGCCCTGGAGCGGCCGGCCGCTCCCCTGGTGCGCACCACGGCGTTGCTGGAATGGGCGGCTCTGCCGCCGGGGTCGATCACCGATGCGGATTCGCTGGTCGAGCGGGTGGCCTGGGTGCTGCCGCGACGGCCGGCTGGTTTCCGGGGTGACTTGGTGGCCGCGGTCTTCGAGGAGGCCCAACGGTTGGGTGTGGCTGCCTCGGGGTCATTGAGTACCGCCGCGCGGTTGCTGGTCCAGGACGACCCGGAGCCGGCGGCGGATGCGCTGGCCGGGTCCTGGCCGACGCCGCTGAACCACTTCCTGCTGCAGGCGGATCTGACGGCTGTGGTCCCCGGGCCGCCGACGAGCGAATTGCGCCGGGAGTTGTCGCTGTTGGCCGACCTGGAGTCCACCGGCGGCGCAACGGTGTTCCGGTTCACCGAGGCGTCACTGCGCCGCGGTTTGGATGCCGGCCGCAGCGGCGCGGAGATCCAAGCCTTCCTGACCGCCAGCAGCCGCACGGAGGTGCCGCAGGCCCTCACCTATCTGGTTTCGGACGCCGCGCGCCGCCACGGCGCCGTGCGGGTCGGCGCCGTCGGCGCGGTGATCCGCAGTGATGACGAGGCGGCCCTGGCGCAACTACTGGCCAGCCCGGCCGCCGCGGGTCTGCGGCTACGCAGGCTGTCGGCCAATGTCCTGGCCACACCGGAGGATCCCGAGACCGTGACCGCAACGTTGGCCCAGGCGGGCCTGTCGGCGGTCGAGGAGGACCTCGCCGGAATCCCGGTCAGCCAGCGTCGGCGGCCGCGACGCGCCAGCCCGCCGCCACCACAGCCGCTGCCGGCCACTCCCGATGACCGACTGTTGGCCGCAGCAGTCCGGGCGTTGCGTGCCGGCGAGAAGGCGGCCGCCAGCCAGGCGGCGCCGCGGATAGCCGGTCCGGCCGCGGCCGGAGCGATCCCGAAGCTGGCCACCCGGGAGGTGCTGGCCGCGTTACGTTCGGCCGCCTCCGCCGGACAGACAGTCGTGTTGGGTTACGTCGACGACGGCGGCGCCTCCTCGCAGCGAACCGTGGACCCGCTTAGCGTCGCCACCGGGTGGCTAACCGGGTTCGACCACGCCCGCGGCGAGGTGCACACGTTCGCCGTGCACCGGATCACCGGGGTGCGGGCGGCGGAATGAAGTCACACCAACGGTCGTCAGTAGCCAGGCGGCAGAACGAAGGGACCCGGCCATGACCGATGGGCCGCTGATCGTGCAGAGCGACAAGACGCTGCTGCTTGAGGTCGATCACCCGCAGGCGGACGACTGCCGGCTCGCGATCGCGCCGTTCGCCGAACTGGAACGGGCGCCCGAGCACGTGCACTCCTACCGCGTCACCCCGTTGGCGCTGTGGAACGCGCGGGCCGCCGGGCACGACGCCGAGCAGGTTGTCGACACGCTGTTGCAGTACTCGCGGTACCCGGTCCCGCATGCCCTGCTCGTGGACATCGCCGAGACGATGGCGCGCTACGGGCGGCTACGCCTGCTCAACCACCCGGCGCACGGGCTGGTGCTGGAGAGCACCGATCCGGCGGTGCTGGCCGAAGTGCTTCGGCACAAGAAGGTGCAACCCCTCGTCGGCGGTCGTGTGGACGAGGCCACGGTCATCGTGCACCGGTCCGAACGCGGCACCATCAAGCAACTGCTGACCAAACTGGGCTGGCCGGCCGAGGACCTGGCCGGCTACGTCGACGGCGAGGCGCACGAGATCGGTCTCAACGAAGACGGCTGGCAGGTGCGTGACTACCAACGCGATGCCGCTGCGGCGTTCTGGCACGGCGGCTCCGGGGTTGTCGTCCTGCCATGTGGGGCGGGCAAGACCATCGTTGGTGCCGCGGCGATGGCGCTGGCGCAGGCGACGACGCTGATCCTGGTCACCAACACGGTCGCCGCCCGGCAGTGGCGCGACGAGCTGCTGGCTCGGACCTCGCTGACGGAGGAGGAGATCGGCGAGTACTCCGGCGCGAAGAAGGAAATCCGCCCGGTAACCATCGCCACCTACCAAGTGATGACGACCCGTCGCAAAGGCGTCTACCGGCACCTGGAGCTGTTCGATGAGCGCGATTGGGGGCTGATCATCTACGACGAGGTGCACCTGCTGCCCGCACCGGTGTTCCGGTTCACCGCCGACATCCAGTCGCGCCGGCGATTGGGACTGACCGCCACGCTGGTGCGCGAGGACGGACGCGAGGACGACGTGTTCAGCCTGATCGGCCCCAAGCGGTACGACGCGCCGTGGAAGGACATGGAGGCGCAGGGCTGGATCGCGCCGGCGGACTGCGTCGAGGTGCGCGTGACGCTGCCGCACGGCGAGCGGATGGCGTACGCGGTGTCCGAGCCGGAGGAGCGCTACCGCCTGGCTGCGGCGACCCCGACCAAGAAGGCGGTTGTCCGCAAACTGCTGGCCGAGCACGAGGGCGAACCGATCCTGGTGATCGGTCAGTACCTGGACCAACTCCACGACCTCGCCGATGAACTCGGCGCGGAGGTCGTCACCGGTGAGACACCCGTGAAGCAGCGCCAGGCGCTCTTTGCCGCGTTTCGCGATGGTGATCTGCCGGTGCTGGTGGTCAGCAAGGTGGCCAACTTCTCCCTGGACCTGCCGGAGGCGTCGGTGGCCATCCAGGTGTCCGGAACGTTCGGCTCGCGCCAGGAAGAGGCGCAACGCCTGGGCCGGGTGCTGCGCCCCAAGGGCGACGGGCGCACCGCGCACTTCTACACGGTCGTGGCTCGCGACACCGTTGACGCGGACTTCGCCGCGCACCGGCAACGGTTCCTCGCCGAACAGGGGTACGCGTACCGGATCATCGACGCCGACGACATCCTGCAAAGGCCGCCGACGTGACCGAGGCGGCACTCAAGGCACGGCATTGGATCGACCGTGTCCTGTACGGAACGATCACCACGACAGCGGTGCTATTCGGAATCCAGGTGCAGGAGTTCAGCTTCGCCGTCGGCGCACTGGTGGGCCTGGTCTGGGCCACTGGGGTCGGCCTCCTGGTCGCGCATGGGGTGGCCGGGGCGTTGTCCCATCGGTTGACCACCCGAGGGCGGCAACCGCTGGGCGCCTACCGCAGCCTCTTCCAGGAGGAGTTGCCGCTACTGCTGCCTTCAGCGGCAGCCACCGTGGGGTTGACGATCGGTTCACTGCTGTCCGACGACATCGACTGGTGGATCCGGGCGGCCGACCTGGCGCTCGCTGCCCTGGCCGGCAGCATCGCCTTCTTTGTGGCAACTCGCGCGCATGTGGCTGTGTGGCGACGGCTTGCCTACGCCATGATCATCGTCGTGATCGTCCTGGGCGCCTCGGTTACCAAGTTGCTGCTGGGCCACTGACGCGACACGGCTACCAGTGCCGCGTCAAGAAGCGCTAGCGGCGCGGTTTGCGGCGGCGCAGCCCGGCCGCGGTCAACCGTCGCACCAACTCCGCAGAGGGCACGATGTGCGCGCCGAGCGCGACGGCGTGCGGCAGCACCTCTTCCGGCAGGTCGTAGTGGTCGCGGTCGAAGCCCCGCTCCGGAATCCCCAATCGACGCGCGAACGCGTGCAACTCCGCATAGGAGTGATCGGAGACCAGGTGGCCCCACAGCCGGTTGTGGGCGTGCCACTTCGGTGGGTCGACCAGGATCGTCATCAGACCAGTTTCGGGAAGACGCCGACCAACGCAATGCCCACGAAGAACGTGACCGCCGCAGCACCCAGCAGGAAGCGGCTCGCCCAATCCGACTCGAACCTGTTCGAGATCCCGGCGAAGAAGAGCACCGAGGCGAACAGGACCGTCAGCAGCGTGTAGTTGTCGCCCCGCTGATTGTTGGCCAGGGCCTGTCGGAAATGCCCCTCGGCCTGGAGATCAAGGCGGTCGACTTCCTGCTGCAGCGGCAGTTCGTAGTTGGGCTGGTCGAACGGAGTGTCCGAGGGCACCTCACCCGGAGGCACCAAGGCCAGCCAGCTGTCGAATGCCGGCTTGAACGAGTCAGGGAACTGAGCCTGCAAATAGTCAGCCAGCCGGTCATCACCTTCGGCCTTGGCGAGTAGCCATTCCTCGAAGAGCGAAACCTGCACGATCGCCCGCTGACCGGACTCCGACGCCGCCCTGGAAGCCAGGTTCCGGTCGGTGTTGGCTTGACTGAATTCGATCGACATTGCCCCGGACCACTTGGCCGACTGAAAGGCCGACCAGGCCGTCAGGATCGTTGTGACGGCCATGAGGATTGCTGCCCACGTCTCGATCCGGCGGAAGCGGTCTTTCGTCGCCTCGACGATCCCAACATCAGCAACCGTTGCGGGACCGGAGTCGACACCGTTACCCGAATCGGACGCCTCATGCAGTTCGGCCATTTCTCACCTCGGCCCGAAGCGTAAGGCGCTTGCGAGCGTAAAGAGGGCAGCGGCTCCCACACTTGCACGCCAATGCAAAGCGGGGCGGTCCCTCTCGGGACCGCCCCGCTTTGTTGCGAGAACAGGACTCAGAAGTCCATGCCACCCATGTCGCCGCCGCCAGGAGCCGCGGGGGCGGCCTTCTCCGGCTTGTCGGCGATGACGACCTCGGTCGTGAGGAACAGGCCGGCGATGCTGGCCGCGTTCTGCAACGCCGAGCGCGTCACCTTGGCCGGGTCGATGATGCCGGCCTTGAGCAGGTCGACGTATTCGCCGGTTGCGGCGTTCAAGCCCCAGCCGGTGTCCAGCGTCTTGACCTTCTCCGCCACGACGCCGCCCTCGTGGCCGGCGTTGATGGCGATCTGCTTCAGCGGGGCCTCAACCGCAATCTTCACGATGCCCGCACCAGTTGCCTGGTCGCCTTCGAGCTCCAGCTTCTCGAACGCCTGCGATGCCGCCTGCAGCAGCGCCACGCCACCACCGGCGACGATGCCCTCTTCGACGGCCGCCTTCGCATTGCGAACGGCGTCCTCGATGCGGTGCTTGCGCTCCTTCAGCTCGACCTCGGTGGCTGCGCCGGCCTTGATGACGGCCACGCCGCCGGCCAACTTCGCCAGCCGCTCCTGCAACTTCTCGCGGTCGTAGTCGGAGTCGCTCTTGTCGATCTCGGCGCGGATCTGGCTGACGCGACCGGCGATCTGCTCGGCGTCACCGGAGCCCTCGACGATGGTCGTCTCGTCCTTGGTGACGACCACCTTGCGGGCACTACCCAGCAGGTCCAGCGTGGCGTTCTCCAGCTTCAGGCCGACCTCCTCGGAGATGACCTGACCGCCGGTGAGGATGGCCATGTCCTGCAGCATCGCCTTGCGGCGGTCGCCGAAGCCCGGCGCCTTGACGGCAACGGACTTGAACGTGCCACGGATCTTGTTGACCACCAGGGTCGCCAGGGCCTCGCCCTCGACGTCCTCAGCGATGATCACCAGCGGCTTGCCGGACTGCATGACCTTCTCCAGCAACGGCAGCAGGTCCTTGACCGTGGAGATCTTGGAGTTGACCAGGAGGATGTAGGGGTCCTCCAGCTCCGCCTCCATGCGCTCGGCGTCGGTGACGAAGTAGGGGCTGATGTAGCCCTTGTCGAAGCGCATGCCCTCGGTGAGCTCAAGCTCCAGGCCGAAGGTGTTGGACTCCTCGACGGTGATGACGCCTTCCTTGCCGACCTTGTCCATGGCCTCGGCGATCATCTCGCCGATCTGGGGGTCAGCAGCGGAAATGGAGGCGGTGGAGGCGATCTCCTCCTTGGTCTCCACGTCCTTGGCCATCTCGAGCAGGCGCGAGGAGATCTCCTCGACGGCACGCTCGATGCCCTTCTTCAGGTCCATGGGGTTGGCACCGGCGGCAACGTTGCGCAGGCCCTCGCGGACCAATGCCTGAGCCAGCACGGTGGCGGTGGTGGTTCCGTCGCCAGCGACGTCGTCGGTCTTCTTGGCGACCTCCTTGACGAGCTCGGCGCCGATCTTCTCGTACGGCTCCTCCAGCTCGATCTCCTTGGCGATGGAGACGCCGTCATTGGTGATGGTGGGAGCGCCCCACTTCTTCTCCAGCACGACGTTGCGGCCCTTGGGGCCGAGGGTCACCTTGACGGCATCCGCCAGGGTGTTCATGCCGCGCTCGAGGCCACGCCGGGCGTCCTCGTCGAAAGCGATGATCTTGGCCATGTGGTGTCCGTCCTCCTGAGAACGGTCGGGGTGGGGCGCCCGCGACGGACGGCCGATCGGCCTCGCCCCTTGGATTCGGTTATCACTCACCGGTGGTGAGTGCTAGCGCGACGTTAGCACTCTGCCTAAGTGAGTGCAAACGGTCCGCGACGGGGACCGATGGCCCTTCCCTGGGGCCCGACCAAGCCGCAGGATCGGCTCATGAGCGAGATGACGCACCTTCCCGGCGACGACCCGGGCCAAGACGTTGCGGATGCGCTGCTGGCCGACGTCTCCGACAACCTCGGCACCGACGATGTCGCGCACTCCTTCGGACACCGAACGGACCCGACGGCGGTAGGGCGCCTCGTCGAGGACGATGAGGGCGCCCATTCCGACGTCACTGCCGAAGCCGTGGCGCATGAGGGCGGGCCGGCCGACGGCGACGACCTGAGCGCCGAAGAGGCTGCGATCCACCTGGTGGTCGAGGACGGCTTCGACGCATCACTGGACGAGGCCGACGAGTCGCGCTACTGAGCCGAATGCGCCGGCCGCGCTTCGGCGGCTGCGAATGTGAAAGACCCCGGCCGTTTCCGACCGGGGTCTTTCGTTAGCTCGAGCGTCAGACAGCCTGAACGTTCTCCGCCTGCGGGCCCTTCTGGCCCGTGGTGACGTCGAACGAAACACGCTGGTTTTCTTCCAGCGTCTTGTATCCCTGCATGTTGATCGCCGAGAAGTGGACGAACACGTCGTACGGCTGACCGCCGTCTTCCGCGTCCGCCTGAATGAAGCCGTAGCCCTTCTCAGAGTTGAACCACTTCACCGTGCCCTGCGGCATGGGTGTCTCCTGTTACCTAATGCGTCAGGCCGCGGTCGCGCACCCGGGTCGTACCACGCGCCGTACTCACCCGGGTGGGGCGGAACAGTCCGTGGGCCCCGACCGCCGAAGGCGGGCGGGAACCCGACCAGGGCGAACCCTAGCAGCAGCCACCGGCGACGGCGGGAATCACACTGACGGTCACGCCCGCGGGGGTGGCGGTGTCCAGCCCGTCGGCGAATCGCACGTCCTCCTCGCCGACGTAGACGTTGACGAAACGCCGCAACCGGCCGTCATCGTCGAGCACCCGGGCGCGGATGCCGGGGTGCGCAGCCTCCAGGGAGTCCAGCACCGCAGCCAAGGTGTCACCGGTGACGGCGACCTCAGCGGCGCCGCCGGTGTGCGGGCGCAGGATCGTGGGGATTCGAACGGTGACGCTCACGCCACACCAGCCTCTCGAGAGAACTCACGGAACGCATCCAGCGACGGCGGAATGACAACGGACGGCCCGGCCACGGGCGCAACGGCGTCGAGGGTCTTCAGCCCGTCCCCGGTGTTCAGGATGACGGTCTCCGCCTCCGGATCCAGCAACCCGTCGGCCAGGAGGCGGCGCAGCGTCGCCACCGTGACCCCGCCGGCGGTCTCACCGAAGATGCCTTCGGTGCGGGCCAGCAGGCGGATCCCTTCCACTACCTCGTCATCGCTGACGTCGGCGATGGCGCCGCCGGTGCGCCGCACCGAGTCCAGGGCGTACGGACCGTCGGCCGGGTTGCCGATCGCCAACGACTTGGCGATCGTCGCCGGCCGCACTGGCTGCACGACGTCGTGCCCGGCAGCGAACGCCTTCGAAACCGGCGAGCAACCAGTCGCCTGTGCGCCGAAGACCCGGTACGGGGCGTCCTCGACCAGACCGAGCGAGACCAACTCACGCCAGGACTTGTCGACCTTGGTGAGCAGCGAGCCGGACGCGATGGGGACAACTACCTGCTGCGGCAGTCGCCACCCGAGTTGCTCGGCGACCTCGTAGCCGACGGTCTTGGAACCTTCGGCGTAGTAGGGGCGCAGGTTCACGTTGACGAAGCCCCAGTCGGTTTCCCCGGCCACCTCGCTGCACAACCGGTTGACGTCGTCGTAGCTGCCGTCGACTGCGACCAGAGTGCCGCCGTAGACGGCGGTGGTGACGACCTTGCCGGCCTCCAGGTCGGACGGGATGAACACCACTGATTTCAACCCGGCGCGGGCGGCGGCGGCGGCGACTGCGTTGGCCAGGTTGCCCGTGGAGGCGCAGGCCACCGTGCGCACCCCCAGCGCACGGCCGGCGGCCAGCGCGACCGCGACCACGCGGTCCTTGAACGAGTGGGTGGGGTTACCCGAGTCGTCCTTTACCCAGAGCGAACGCATCCCCAGCTCAGCAGCCAGGTTGTCGGCGCGCACCAGCTGGGTACGCCCCGGATGGAGGTTCGGCGCAACTGCTGAATCGGCCGGGACCGGCAGCAAGGGGGCGTAGCGCCAGATCGAGTTAGGCCCGGCTTCGATCTGCTCGCGGGTAACGGCGCCGAAGTCGTAGGCGACCTCCAGCGGGCCGAAGCATTCCAGGCACGCGTAGTGGAGGCCGAGTCCGGCCGGGCTACCGCATTCGCGACAGACCAGGCCGACCGCAGGCCCAAAGGCGCCAACAGCGGTGGTTTCGAGGGTGGTGGTCAAGGCGAGGCTCCTCCTCATCTTTCCCCGAGTCGGGGGCCGGACTTGGCACCTTCGCCACAGGCGGCCTCGCGATGCGATGACTCCTGGGTGGTTGCCGGGGCTTCACCGGGCCGGTTCCCTCTGCCCCTCTTGATGAGTATTCGGTTGTGGGGCCGAAGAGTACTTCAGTCGAGCGGCAGGCCGAACCGGCCCCGGGGATGAGCGCGAATCAGAGGTCGAGCGCGGCAGTGATGATGACCGTCAGCGCGTCCTGGCGCATCGGGTCCACGCGCTCCCTGGTGCGGCTCACGCCGAGGTCGGCAGCGACCTGAGCCGCCGCTGCTTCCTCGCCCGGCGGGTAGTAGACGGTGGTTGCCGGCACGTTGCCACGCCAGTTGCCGACGCCCGTCACGCTGTAGCCGAGGTTGTCCAACTCCGCCGCCACTCGGGCCGCCTCGCCGGCCACGCCGGACTGGTTCAGTACCGCGATCTGCGGCGCCTGCGCCGGCGGAATGCGGCTGGCCGACGGCGTCGGCGTGGGGGTGGCAGTAGCCGTGGGGCTCGGGGTCGCCGTGGGAGTTGGGCTCGGGGTCGGCGTCGGAGTAGGAGTAGGGGTCGGCGTGGGCTGGGCCACCGGCGTCGGGGTCGTGACCGGTGTCGCGGCAACATCGTCGGTGCCGTTGTTGAGCCAGCCGAGCAGCCCCACGCCCACTAGTACCGCTACGACCGCGCCCAGCAGGATTGACGGCACCCAGGACCGGTCGCGGGTCTCGGTTTCGACCTCGGCGCCCTCAACCTGTGCACCGGCACGGTGCTGTCCCGGACTCATCGCTGCGCTCAGGCCTCGAAGCCCAGTCGCCGGGCAGCGCGAGCCCGCTGCCGGGACGCCCGTAGTCGCCGAAGACGCTTGACCAGGAGGGGGTCGAACTCCAACGCACCGGGGCGGTCGATCAGCGCATTCAGCACTTGGTAGTAGCGGGTACTGGACATGCCGAAGAGGTCACGGATCGCCTGTTCCTTGGCGCCGGCGAACTTCCACCACTGGCGCTCGAACTCCAGGATGCTGCGGTCACGGTCGGATAGCGACTCAGCGGGCTGCGCGGCGTCGCGCTCTGCGGCCTGCATCCGGGCGATCCCCTCTCGTGCTGCTTCAGTGCGGCCCGGGCTTCCCCTCCCGGGCCGCGCGGCAACTGTATCCGTCGAATCCCAACGGTGTCATTCACCCGCGCCGCTAGCGTGGCCGCATGACTTGCCGCGTGGTGCACGCCCAGCAACTCCCCCTGGATCCAACGCCCTTGGACCCTGACCAGGTGCTCGCGGGGACGCCGGACGTTGCCGCCGCTGAGGTCAGCGATGCGCCGCTGGAAGTGGGCGTATGGCAACACTCCGTCGGTACCTCGACGGACGTGGAGGCCGACGAGGTCTTTGTGGTCCTCAAGGGCCGGGCGACGATCGAGGTTGCCAACGGGCCGACGCTCGAGGTGGGACCAGGTGACATCGGCATACTGCAACGCGGTGCAGAGACAACGTGGACAGTGCACGAAACCCTGCGCAAGGTCTACGTCTTGCCGCCTTCGGACCCGGCGCCCGGCTGAGGCAGTCGGCTCGACAGTTCGCTGATACTCCGCTCCAGCTGAGCCAGGTGCGCGGCAATGTCGCGCTCGTCCATCACATCGTCGCCGGTGCTGCGCGCCGCCATGGCCCGATTGAACCGACTGGCGATAGTCGCGGTGAGTACGGACCACACCGCGATCCCGGCGGCCATCGTGACTATGCCGATGAGGCGCCCTGACGTCGTGACTGGGAACTCGTCCCCATAGCCAACCGTGGTGATCGTGACGAACGCCCACCAGATGCCGTCGCCGACGCCGTTGATGTTGCTGTCTGGTGCGCGCTCCACCAGCGCGATGAACGAACCGCCGATCAGCACGAGGACGATGGCGACCGCCATGACCCCGCGTAGCGCCGTCTTGGGCGAATCGAACTGCGGCCCGACGAGTCGCCACAGCCGTTGCACTCCCAACAGACGCAGCGGCACAAAGATGACGCTGAGTACGTCGAACGGATGGCGGGTCAGGAAGCGTCGGGCGTCCGGCGCCAGCACCACCCGGATCAGCAGGTCTGCCAGCAAGAGCACGTTGCAGATCGCGTAGATGACCAGAGTGCCACTTGAGAACTGGGAGTCGGGGAGCCAGCCGATGAAGGCAACCAGAGCCACGAAGGCGAGGGCGTACACCGGGAGCGCCGTCGATCGTTCGTAGCGCGCGAGCGACTCCGCGTCCTTCGCCCGCAAACCCATGGCCATCCGTTAACTGTGCCAAGCCGACGGACCGGCACCGACGAGGCGCGCTGAGGAGCCGTAGTCAGGAGGCGGCCACAAGCCAGGCGGCTGCCAACGCCAGAGCGTTGACCGCCCAGTGCAGCGCTGCCGGAGCGATCAGCGAACCCGACCTGACCCGGATCCACGTCAGGAACAACCCGGCCAGCGTCGTGAACAGGACCGAAAGGAGCACCGCCCAAAGCCCCACCCCGGAAAGCCCCTCGTTGCGATCGGCCAGGCTCAGGCTAGGCAACACGTGCCACACGCCGAAAAGCAATGACGACAGGATCGCCGCACTTCGCAGCCCAAGCCGCGGGATCAGCAGGGCCAGCAGCACCCCCCGAAACGCCAGCTCCTCGAAGACTGCGGTGCCCAGCGGGATTCGGACGAACATCTGAAACGCCAGCGCGGCCGCGGAGAGGTCGGCGGCCTTCTGGTCATCGAAGAAACCGGAGAAGGCGGGCAGCAGAGCCGCAAGAGCCAAGACGCCGGCGACGATGGCGACCAGCCATGCGGCCCAGACGAGACCACGACGCCAGTCGGCGCCGGCCAGGCCGAGGTCGTGCCATGTGCGGCCGTCGCGCCGGGCTACGCCGACAAGCAGAACAGCTACGGCAACGTGCACAAGGAGATAGCCGTCGGGCCAAAGCCAGTTGTCCAGAAGATTCGTGGCGAGCAGCGCAGCGATCACGACAACGACCGGAGCCCAGCGCCGAGTGGTCGGCTGGGGCTGGGCGAGATTCACTGGCGAATCATCGCCGCTTATTCAGGCGAAGGCTCCAACTTGTCCATCGCCGACTCGGCCTGGGCGATCTCCGCTTCGGCCTCGGCGATGAGAGCGCGCAATCCGTCCGGTCCGAACCGGTCCCGGACGGCGTGCACGGAGTCGAGGATCAACGGGTCGATGTGCTCCACGTGGTTCTCCACGCGCTCAGAGTAGGCGCGCGTGTTGCCGTTCATCGGCAGGAGCAGCGCTCCGAAGCGGGCACGCCGCCAAGCACCTGGTCCACATGCATGCCACAGCCGGAGTACGTGGCCTTGCCGCAGCGGCGGCAGCGAGCGGGGCTACACATCGAATCGTTCTCCTGTCTCGAAACGTGATGGCGAACCGTAGCATACCCCCCGGGGTATTGCCAGAGCCGCCTTCCCCGGATGCTTCCCGACCGCAAACCCTAGGGTCGAGCCATGACCAAACATCGAATCGGTGCGTTCACGGAATTCGCTGACGGGCAGGCCACCCCCGTCAGCATCGACGGCACGAACCTCGTGGTGTGGCGGGACGGCGACAACGTGTGCGTCGTGAAGAACCGCTGCCCGCACATGGGGCTGTCGCTGACCAAAGGCCCCGGCGGGCCGCACGCGGAGAACGGCGAGATCACCTGCCCGTGGCACAGTTCCCGCTTCGACCTCTGTTCCGGGGAGAACCGCGACTGGGCGGTCGGCTTCGCCGGCCGCAAGGTCCCGGGGTGGTCGCAGAAGTTGATCGGCATGGGCCGCAAGCCGTCACCGCTGACCACTTATCCGGTCGCGCGCGATGGCGACGATCTCTACGCAGAATGGTGACGGAGCGCGAACGGCCCTAACCGGCTCCGAACTGGAGCCGACGCCCGGACTCGAACCGGGAACCGCCTGTTTACAAGACAGGTGCGCTGCCAATTGCGCCACGCCGGCGTGCAGACACCCGGTCTGCTGGTTCCGGATGAAGTGTAGGACTTACCAATGGCCGCCCTCCTCGCGCTCACGTCGAGCCTGCTCTGGGGCACCGCCGACTTCCTGGGCGGCACGCTGTCGCGCCGAGCTGCGCCGGTCGCCGTGGTGGGTGCGTCACAGGCCATCGCCTGGGCGGTCCTGCTGCCCGTCGTGCTCCTCCTCGGCGCCGCTGACGACCCCACCGGCTACCTCTGGTGGGGCATCGCCGCGGGCGTAACCGGGCTGGTGGCCCTGATCGCCTTCTACGCGGCGCTGGCGGTCGGGACCATGGGCGTGGTCGCGCCAGTGGCCGCCACCGGTGTCGTCGTGCCGGTGGCAATCGGGCTGGCCGCCGGGGAACGACCCAGCACGCTGACCCTGCTCGGGATCGTCCTGGCCGTTGCCGGAGTCATTCTCGCCAGCGGCCCGGAAGTCCGGGGGATCGAGTCCGGGTCGGCACGCGGCGGTTGGCGCGCGCTGGTTCTGGCCCTGATCGCCGCGGTCGGGTTCGGGCTGGTCCTGGTCTTCGTCGCCGAAGGCGCCCAAGCCAGCGTTGGCATGACCCTGCTGACACAGCGCAGCACCAGCGTGCTCCTCATGCTTGCGGCGTTCCTGACGCTTCGTCGTGTCGGTGGGCTGCGCCGCGCCGACGTGCCGGCGCTGGTCGCGATCGGCCTGTTCGACCTGGGTGCCAACGCCACCTTCGCGCTGGCCTCGACCGCGGGGCTGCTGGCGGTGGTTGCGGTGCCGGCGTCGCTGTACCCGGTCGTGACGGTCGCCTTGGCCCGTGTGTTCCACAACGAGCGGCTGCTGCGAGTGCAGCAAGTGGGTGTGGCCGCGGCAATGGTGGGCATCGGCATGATCGCCGCCGGCGGGGCGTGAAAGCCGCGCAACTGATCCTGGTTGTGCTTACGCTCCAGCATGGACTCAGCCGCGTACATCGCGCTGGAAGACGGCGTCGGCGCGCACAACTACCACCCGCTGCCCGTGGTGATCGCCCGCGGTGAAGGCGCCTGGGTCACCGACGTGGACGGCAAGCGATACCTGGACCTGCTGGCCGCGTACAGCGCCCTCAACTTCGGGCACTGTCACCCGCAGTTGGTGGCCGCGCTGGAGTCGCAGTTGCACCGGCTGACGCTGACCTCACGCGCGTTTCACAACGACCAACTCGGGCCCTTCCTGCAGTCGCTGGCCGAACTGGTCGGCCAGGACCGGGTGCTGCCCATGAACACCGGCGTCGAAGCGGTGGAGTCAGCCATCAAGCTCGCCCGCGCCTGGGGCTACCGCGTCAAGGGCGTACCGCCGGACCAGGCGGTCATAGTCGTTTGCGAAGGCAACTTTCACGGACGCACCACAACGGTCATCTCCTTCTCCACCGACCCGGATGCGCGCGCCGACTTCGGCCCGTACACCCCAGGGTTCGTCACCGTCGGTTACGGCGACGCGCCCGCGTTGGCCGAGGCGCTTGCCGACCCCAACGTGGTCGGCTTCCTGGTCGAACCGATTCAGGGCGAGGCAGGTGTCGTCATCCCACCGGACGGCTACCTGCGCACCGCACGAGAACTCTGCGACGCCAACGACGTCCTGCTGATCGCTGACGAGGTGCAGTCCGGACTGGGCCGCGCCGGCACGACTCTCGCCGTTGAGCACGAGCAAGTGCGTCCCGATCTGGTGATCCTGGGCAAGGCACTGGGCGGTGGGCTGCTGCCGGTGTCTGCGGTTGCGGGCCGAGGCGACGTGCTGAGCGTGCTGCGCCCCGGTGAACACGGGTCCACCTTCGGGGGCAACCCGCTGGCGGCGGCCGTCGGCCACGAGGTGGTTGCGCTGCTGCGCGGCGGCGAACTGCAGCAGCGCTCAGCCGAATTGGGTCAGCACGCACTACGACGGTTGCAGCGCGAAGCGCCGGCCGTCGTCAAGGAGGTGCGCGGCCGGGGGCTGTGGATCGGTGTGGAGTTGGCCGACGGTGTTTCCGCGCGCGCCGCGTGCGAGGAACTCATGGCTCGCGGGGTGCTGGCCAAGGACACCCACGAGCACACCATCCGGCTGGCTCCGCCACTGGTGATCGAGGAAGCAGACTTGGACTTGGCTATCGACACATTGCTGGCCGTGCTGGCCGGGTAGTCCGGCGACACGGGCACCCGCGCCCAAGTCGCATCAATCGGCGAGAGTCGCCACCATCAGCGCCTTGATGGTGTGCATGCGGTTCTCCGCCTGGTCGAAGACGACGCTGGCGCCGGATTCGAAGACCGAGTCGGTCACCTCCAGCCCATCGGGCATGCCGGTCGCTGCCATCACCTCAGCTCCGACGGTCGTGCTGGTGTCGTGGAAAGCCGGCAGACAGTGCATGAACTTGGCATCTGGATTGCCCGTGGCCGCCAGCACCGACTCGTTCACCTGGAAGCCGCGCAGCAGGTCCACCCGCTCGGCCCAGACATTCTTCGGCTCCCCCATCGACACCCAGACGTCGGTGTGCACGAAGTCGACGTCGCGCACCCCGGCGGCGACGTCATCGGTGATCGTCAGGTTCGCGCCCGAGGTTTCGGCCAAGGTTCGCGCCAGGTCCACGACGTCTGCCGGTGGCGCCATCTGCGGCGGACACACCAGCCGCACATCACAACCCAGCAGCGCGCCGGTGACCAGCAGTGAACGACCCATGTTGAAACGGGCGTCACCCAGGTAGGCGTATTTCAACTCCGCATCGGGTTTGCCGCTGTGCTCGCGCATCGTCAGGAAGTCGGCCAGCATCTGCGTTGGGTGCCACTCATTGGTCAAGCCGTTGTAGACGGGCACCCCCGCGTGCTCGGCGAGGGTTTCCACCGTGGCCTGGTCGTTGCCGCGGTACTGGATGGCGTCGAACATGCGGCCCAGCACCCGGCCGCTGTCGGCGATGGACTCCTTGTGACCGATCTGCGAACCCGACGGATCCAGGTAGGTCGTGTGCGCGCCCTGATCGTGCGCTGCCACCTCAAAAGCACACCGGGTGCGGGTGGATGTCTTCTCGAACAGCAACGCGATGTTCTTGCCGCGCAGGCGCTGCTCCTCCGCGCCCGCCGACTTGGCCGCCTTCAGTTGCGCAGCGGAGTCCAGCAGGTGGGCGAACTCCGCCGCTGTGAAGTCAGCTTCCTTCAGGAAGCTGCGCTGGCGCAGGTCGGGCATGCGTCTCCTTGGTCGTACCGGACCGGTGTCAGGCTCTGGGTCAGACAGCGTCGCGCTGCAGCGGACAGGTCATACAGTGTCCACCGCCGCGGCCCTTGCCCAACTCCGACCCGGCGATCGGCAGCACCTCGATCCCCGCGCGAGCCAGTTTCTCGTTGGTGAACGTGTTTCGCTCGTACGCCACCACGACTCCGGGAGCCAGCGCCACGACGTTGTTCCCGTCATCCCATTGCTCGCGCTGGGCCTCGTAGGAGTCGCCGCCGGTGGTGATGGCTCGCAACTCGTCCAGGCCAAGCGCGTCGGCGAGGTTTCGCAGCAGCCCCCCGGACAATTCCTCGGTGACCAATTCACCCGGTCCGTCACCAGGGCGCAGCGACCAGACCCGGGCCGCGTCGATCACCTTGGGAAAACAGGTGACCGCGTCGCGATCGACAAGGGTGAGCACCGTGTCCAGGTGCATGTACGTGCGCGCCTTGGGCAGGTGAACCCCCAGGACCTGCTTGGCGGCGCCGGCTTCGAACAGCGACCTCGCCAGCAATGCGACCGCCTGCGGCGAGGTGCGCTCCCCCATCCCGATGAGCACGGCGCCGTTGCCAATGGGCATCACGTCGCCGCCTTCGATGGTCGCGCGGCCCCATTCCTGGCCGCTGCCACCGAACCAGACATTCACGCCGCCGTCGGCGGTGAACATCGGGTGGAAGCGGTAAACGGCCTCCACCAAAGCGGTCTCCGGTTTACGCGCGGGCTTGGCCATCGGGTTGAGCGTGACCCCGTCGTAGATCCAGCAGGAGGGGTCGCGTTGGAACAAGAAGTTGGGCAGCGGCGGGACCATCATCGACGTGAAGTCCGACGACTCCCACAACAGCCCGCGACCGGACTCCACGTCATCGCGCGTTACGCCGCCGATCAAGTAGGAAGCGACAACCGCTGCGTCGGCCTGCGACACCCATTCGGCAGCCCGTTCATGCGCTGTGGGCCCGACCATCCGTTCACCGAGCACCTGTTCAAGGATCCAGTCCCGGCCGGCGGAAGTGCCGATGACGTCGGCCAGCAGATCCTCGACCTCAAGCACCTCCACGCCGCGGTCACGCATGACCTGCACGAAAGCGGCGTGCTCCTCCTCGGCACGTTCGACCCAGATGACATCGTCGAACAGCAGGTCCTTGGCGTTCGTCGGGGTCAGCCGGCGGTGCTCCAGGCCGGGACGATGCACCATCACGCGGCGAAGCGTGCCCACTTCGGAGTGCACGCCGAGCGCCATCGTCTCCCCCATCACGGCTGCGCCGAATCGCTGCCTGATCGCGACCCTTTCGCATCGGGCCGCCGAAACTCAAGGCCGACGAACTGCGTGCTCACCAAGGTGCCAGCCCGACCGTCAAGCATCCCTTCGATATCGCGCAGGCCGCCGATCGCGGCGACTCGGCCGGGGTTGGCGATCGCGAAGGAGCAGGCGGCCTCGGTTTTGGGGCCGATCGAGCCGCCATCGAACTGCGCGGTTAGCGCCAGCAGCGCATCCGGGTGCGCTTGGGCGATAGCGCGGGCCCGCTCGGTGCCCCAATCGGTGTAGACGGCGTCCACGTCCGTGGCCAGCACCAACGCCTCAGCATCCAGGTCCGACGCCAGCAGCGCCGAAGCCCGGTCCTTGTCGATGACTGCTTCGACGCCGACCAGCTGCCGACCCGGCTGGTACATCACCGGGATGCCGCCACCGCCGGCGCAGATGACCACCGCGCCGCGTTCCAGCAGCCAGGCGGCCTGGCGAACCTGGAAGATCCGCTTGGGTGCCGGCGATGCGACCACCCGGCGCCACTGCCGGCCGTCTCGCCGGAACGCCCAACCCCGCTGAGCGGTCAACTGCTCCGCTTCGGCATCGTCGTACCCGGGACCGATCGGCTTGGTCGGGTTGTCGAAGGCCGGGTCGTCCGGGTCCACCTCGATCATCGTCAGCAGGGTCGCTAACGGCTTGTCGAAGGGCAGCCGGTTGCCCAGCTCCTGCTCGATCAGGTAGCCGATCATCCCCTGGGTCTCGGCATCGAGGATGTCCAGCGGATACGCCGGGACCTTGTCGTATGCGGCGCTCTGCAACGCCAACAGGCCGACCTGTGGACCGTTGCCATGCGAGATGACCAACTCGTGCTCAGCGGCTACCGGAGCGAGGGCATCACAGGCAGTTCGGACGTTCGCCCTCTGGTTGTCACTGGTCATGGCCTCATCGCGACGCAGCAGCGCGTTGCCGCCCAACGCCACGACGACGCGCATGCCGCACTCCGTTCCCGCAACGCCCTGTGCGCCGCTGCCCTACCGCATCGAGTCGAGGATGTCCGTAACGTCGGCCAATGTCGTGCGCGGGTTCACGAACGCGAACCTGGCCACCGTTTCGTCGCCGTGCCGCGTGGGGACCACCAGGGCGAACCCTTCGGCCAGCAGCCGGTCACTCCACGTGTGGTAGTCCTCACTGGACCAGCCCAGCCGGCGGAACACGACCACGCTGAGCATCGGCTCACGGACCAACTCCAACTCCGGTCGCGTGCGGATCTCGGCCACCGCCTGGTGGGCCAACGCCAAGCCCTTCTCGACGGCCGCGGAGTAGGCGTCGGTGCCGTGAGTGGCCAGGGAGAACCAGAACGGCAGACCGCGGGCGCGGCGGGACAGGTGGATGGCGTAGTCCGACGGGTTGAACTGCCCCGAGTCGGTGATCACGTCGAGATAGCCGGCCGTCTGGGTGTGCGCCCGCCGGCCGAGGTCCGGGTCGCGGTACAGCAATGCACAAGCGTCGAAGGGCGCGAACAACCACTTGTGCGGGTCGACGATGAATGAGTCCGTGCGCTCGATCCCGTTGAACAGTTCCCGGACACTGGGGGCGGCCAAGGCCGCCAGACCGTAGGCGCCGTCGACGTGCAGCCAGATCCCACGCCCGTTGCAGACATCAGCCACCCCGGCCAAGTCGTCCACGACGCCGTAGTTGGTGGTCCCGCCGGTGGCGACGACAGCGAACACGTCGTCACTGCCCCGAGCCACCAGCGTCCGCTCCAACTCGTCACCGGTCATCCGGCCGTGCTCATCGACGGGAACGGCGACGACGTCGATGTCCATCACCCTGGCGGCGTGCTCCACCGAAGAGTGCGCCTCGGCGCTGCACACGACCACCCACCGCGCAGGTCGGTCCCCGCGCGCGCTGGCAGCGGCATGGCGCGCGGCGACCAGAGCGGACAGGTTGCCCAGCGTTCCGCCCTGGACGAAGACGCCGCCGGCCGCCGCTGGGTACCCGGCCAGGTCCGCCACCCACCGCAGCGCTTGGTTCTCGGCGTAGACCGCGCCGGCGCCCTCCAACCACGACCCGCCATAGACGCTGCTGGCGCCGACGACCAGGTCGAACAGGGTGCTGGCCTCGGTAGGTGCGGCCGGGATGAAGGACAGGTACCGCGGGTGGTCGACAGAGATGCATGCCTCCGACAGGACCTCATCGAACAACCGCAGGGCCCGCTCACCACCGATCCCCTGCGGAGTGATCGTCTGGCCGACCTCGGCCAGTAGTTCCTCGTAGGGTCGCGGCCCGTCCAAGGGGACCGGGTCCATGCGCAACCGGTCCGCCGCGTAACGCACAACGGCTTCGGCTAGGCGCTCATCCTCTGCGGACCAACCATGCATGACCGAAGCATGCCGCCCCCAAGCCTTTCGAACCCCCTTGAATGCGGCTTTCCGACGAATAGACGGCCGGAAAGCGGCATTCAAGGGGGCGAGCGGTCAGGTCCAGTCGACCTGCAGGAGGTCCACTCCGGCCCATTGTGGGACGACCGACCCTCGCGCTCCAACGCAACAGGCACCACGCTGAAACCGCGGGGATTGACCGGAGAGGTGCCGATCATGAAGACCCTCGTCGTTTACGAGAGCGTTTTCGGCAACACGCACAAGGTGGCGGACGCGATTGGCCGGGGCGTGGCGGCGGTCGACAGCCAGGGGGAGTTGTCCGTGTTGCCGGTTGCCGAGGCGACCGCGGACGCGACTGCCGGCACGGATCTGCTGATCGTCGGCGGCCCGACCCACGTTCGGGGGTTGTCTCGCGGGATGACCCGTAGCGGCGCTATTCGCGATGCGCGCGAGTCCGGGCACGAGGATCACTTGGACCCTGATGCCGAAGGCCCCGGGCTGCGCGACTGGTTTGACGCGCTATCGGCCTCGGCCGGCCGCGCGGCCGCTTTCGACACCCGCGCCGACATGCGCATGGCCGGTGGCGCGGCCAAAGGGATCGCGAAGCGGTTGCACCGCCACGGATTCACGCTTGTCGCAGAACCGGAAGGCTTCTACATCGAGGGGCAGGACGGACCGCTGCGCGATGGCGAGTTGGAGCGCGCCGAGAAGTGGGGAACCGCCGCGGCCACTGCCGCGATGCGTGGATGACCCCGGCGGAACAGCGGCCTATTCGCCAGAGAGCCGCATTCAAGGGGTCAGCGGTGGGCGGCTCGGTGGGCCGCGATGGCGTGCAGAGCGATGCCCGCCGCCACTCCGGCGTTCAGCGATTCCGCCGCGTCGGCCATCGGGATGCGCACGCGCACGTCACATGTCTCCGCAACCAGCCGACTCATCCCCTCACCCTCGCTGCCGACCACCAGCACCAAGGGCTCGGTGGAAAGCTCGAACTCGGCCAGGTCGACCTCACCGTCGGCGGCCAGGCCGGCTACGAACAGCCCGGCCTGTTGGTATTCGGCCAGCTGGCGAGCCAGGTTCGTCGCCCGGGCCACCGGAACTCGAGCCAAGGCGCCGGCCGAGGTCTTCCACGCCACCGCCGTCACCGGCGCGGCGCGACGAGTCGGCACCACCACGCCGCTGGCACCGAACGCCGCGGCTGATCGCACGACCGCGCCAAGGTTTCGGGGGTCCTTGACGCCGTCCAGAGCGACGATCAGGTCCGCGTCGACTGCGTCGGTACCGATGAGGTCGTCGGGGTGGGCGTACTCGTACTCGGGCAACCGGACCGCGACCCCTTGGTGGACCGCCCCACCGGTCACCCGGTCCAACTCCGCCCGCGGCGTCTCCAACAAGGGCAGGCCGGTCTTGCCGGCGATGCTCACGATCTCGCGGACCCGCTGGTCCATCTCGACACCCACCGCGACGTAGACCGCGGTTACCGGCGCACCCGCCTGCAGCACTTCGTACACGGCGTTGCGTCCCGCGACGACGTCCGCAGCCGGTCGCGGGTTCGCGTCGGGCTTGGCTGCCCGCCGCGCCCGCCGCGCGGCCGGGTGGCTGGTCCGTTCCGTGGCTTTCGGCGTTGGGCCACGCCCCTGCAGCCCCTTGCGCCGCTGACCGCCCGAGCCGGTCGTGGGTCCCTTCTTGCTACCGGACTTGCGCATGGCGCCGCGGCGGCGGGAGTTACCGGGCATGTCCGGCCCCACCCAACGTCCACGTAGCCCCACCGGCGGCGTCGGCTACTTCCACGCCGGCCGCCGCCAAACCCGCGCGGATGGCATCGGCGCGCTCAAAATCCTTGGCCACTCGGGCCTCCTGCCGCTCAGCGAGACGGTCCTGAACCAACGCGTCCAATGCCGTGCGCAGCCGCGCGGCCTCGTCCGAGTCGGATTCGCCAACCCACGGTTGGGCGAAGGGGTCCAACCCCAGCACGGCCAGCATTGACCGAACCGAGGCGGCGGCCCCATGCGCCGTGGCGTCGTCACCGGCGTCGTGGGCGCGGTTTCCTTCGCGCACCACCTCGTGGATGGCCGCCAAGGCGGCGGGGACCCCGATGTCGTCGTCCATGGCCGCGACGAAGTCCGCGCACGCCACCGACGGTTCCGGGACTCCGGACTGCTCCGCGACCCGGCGCAGGAACCCCTCCAACCGGCGGAAGCCGACCGCAGCCTCCGTCAAGGCGTCCTCGGAGTACTCCAGGTGGCTGCGGTAGTGCGCGCCCACCAGGTAGTAGCGCAGCTCGATCGGGCGCACCCGCTTTACCACCTCGTGGACCAGCAGCGAGTTGCCCAGGGATTTGCTCATCTTCTCCCCGGCGGTGGTGACCCAGGCGTTATGCAGCCAGTACCGGGCGAAACCGTCGCCGGCCGCGACCGATTGCGCCACTTCGTTTTCGTGGTGCGGGAACAGCAGGTCCATGCCGCCGCCGTGGATGTCGAACTCGGACCCCAGGTACCGCCGGGCCATCGCCGAGCACTCCAGGTGCCACCCGGGCCGGCCCGGTCCCCACGGGGTCGCCCAGTGCGGTTCGTCGGTACTGGCGCCCTTCCAGAGCGCGAAGTCGCGCGGGTCGCGCTTGATCGCCGCGTCGGAGTCGGTGGCAGCGAGCATGTCGTCGGGGTTCTGCCCCGACAAGGACCCGTACGCCTTGAAGGACCGGATGTCGAAGTACACGTCACCGTTGGCCGGGTACGCGTGCCCGGCGTCCAGTAGCCGCTGCATCAACTCGATCATCTCCGGCACGTGGCCGGTTGCGCGCGGCTCGTAGGTCGGCGGCAGGCAGCCCAGCACGTCGTAGGCCCAGGTGAATGCGCGTTCGTTGCGCATCGCCAAGGCCCAGTAGGGGATGCCCTCATGTCCGGCGTTGTGCAGGATCTTGTCGTCGATGTCGGTGACGTTGCGCACGAAGGTCACGTCGTACCCGCTGGTCTCCAGCCACCGCCGCAACACGTCGAAGGCGAGCCCCGATCGGATGTGCCCGACGTGCGGCGGCGCCTGAACGGTCGCACCGCACAGGTAGATGCCGACCCGACCCTCCTGCAGCGGCACGAAGTCGCGCACCTGCCTGGTGCCGGTGTCGTAGAGCTTCAGGGCCACGGAGCGCAGGCTACGGGTCAGCCGCGCACCACTACGCGTTCCGGGGTGATCCGAACCACGACCCGCACGTTGTCGGTGCCGTCGTCAGCGGGGTATCGCTCCCAGCCGCGGTACTGCCGAGCGAGCGCGTCGATGAGTTCGCGGCCCCCGTCAGTGGTCATCGTGACGCTGCCGCGCACCTCCACGTACTGATACGGGCGGTCCGCCGGGTAGATCAGCAAGGTCGCTCGGGGGTCGCGCGTCAGATTCGTGTGCTTGCGTCGACCCATCACCGTGGAGAAGAGGACGTCGTCACCGTCCCGAGTGGCCCAAACCACACTCAACTGCGGACGCCCGTCGGGCTCGAGGGTGGCGACGGTCGCGAACTCCGGTGCGTCCAGGAGGTCACGGGCAAGTGGCGGCAACTCGGTCACTGGGTCCATCTCCAGGTTGATGGCGCCGTTTCAGTCACGAAACGCGCTTGGCGGTCAGTCACCCAGCAGCAACGCGGTGGCAACAGCTGCGATTCCCTCACCGCGGCCGGTAAGGCCGAGTCCGTCCGTGGTGGTGGCCGACACCGAGACCGGCCCGCCGACTATGGCCGCCAGGGCCGCTTCAGCTTCGGCCCGCCGCGGTGCCAGCTTGGGCACGTTTCCGATCAATTGCACTGCCACGTTGCCGACGGTGAATCCAGCAGCGCCCACCAAGCGGCCGACCTCGGCGAGCAACTGTGCCCCCGGAGCGGCCGCCCACTTCGGGTCGTCGACGCCGAATACCGACCCCAGGTCACCGAGACCAGCCGCCGACAGGAGGGCGTCACAGATCGCGTGCGCGGCTACGTCAGCGTCGGAGTGCCCGTCCGGACCCACGTCGTACCCGGGCCAGTCGAGCGTGGCGATGCGCATCTGGCGCCCCGGTACCAGCCGGTGCACGTCCACACCGATGCCAACTCGAGGAGTCACAAGTGCTCCCCGCGGGCGCGGCGGCGGGCGATCACTGTTTCCGCCAACTGCAGGTCCAGCGGACGTGTCACCTTGAAGGCTTCCTCATGACCGGGCACCACAACCACCGGCACGCCAAGGCGCTCCACCAACCCGGCGTCATCGCTGCTCGGCTCCGGGTCATCGGCGTACGCCTTGGCCAGCGTCGCCCGCGTGAATCCCTGTGGTGTCTGCACCGCCCGCAACGAATCCCGATCCAGGGTGGCCTCCACCCGTCCGGTGAGGTCGACCTGCCGGACCGTGTCCGGGATCGGCACCGCTGGAACCACGGCCTCGGCACCAGACCGAACCGCGGCCACCACGCGGTCGATCACCGACACCGGAACCAACGGACGGGCCGCGTCGTGAACCAGAACGATGTCCACGTCCTGCGGGAGCGCATCCAATGCCAGCGCGACCGACTGAGTTCGGGTCGCACCACCGGGGACCACATCCACATCTGCGCCTCGGCCGCCGAGCAAGGGTGCTAGCAGGGCCCGCGTCTGAGCCACGGAATCGGGGGGTGCGGCGACCACCACGTGACGAACCGTCGAGGAGGACAGGAGTGCCCCAACCGCCAGGACGAGCAGTGGGGCGCCGCCGATTTCGCGCAGTGCCTTCGGTTCCCCAGGGCCTAGCCGCTCCCCGCGTCCCGCCGCGGGGACGACCGCACCGACGGTCACAACGGCTTCAGGAGGCGAGGACCTCGTCCAGCATGGCCTCGGCCTTGTCCTCGTTGGTCTTCTCAGCCAACGCCAACTCCGAAACCAGGATCTGCCGGGCCTTGGCCAGCATGCGCTTCTCGCCGGCGGACAGGCCACGCTCGCGCTCGCGACGCCACAGGTCACGGACAACTTCGGCAACCTTGATCACGTCGCCACTGGCGATCTTCTCAAGGTTCGCCTTGTAGCGGCGCGACCAGTTGGTGGGCTCCTCGGTGTAGGGCTGGCGCAGCACGTCGAAGACGCGCTCCAGGCCCTCAGCGCCGACCACATCGCGGACACCGACGTACTCGGCGTTATCCGCAGGGACCCGGACGGTGAGATCGCCTTGCTGCACCTTAAGGACCAGGTACTGCCGCTCCTCGCCCTTGATCACTCGCGTTTCGATGGCCTCGATTTTTGCCGCACCGTGGTGGGGGTAGACGACTGTCTCACCGACCTTGAAAACCATGAAGTTGAGCCCCTTCCTGAGCGATAAGGGTAACACGCGCCAAAGTCGAGGAATCGGCCGTTTGTGCTGGTCAGCGACCGGTTGCCCGGGATGCGAAGGGGTTGACATCTGACGCAGACTCGTGTTGTGACCTCGCCTGGAGACCCATCGTCGCGGATACCCGACGATGCTCGCGAACTCGATCCGGATCGATTGGCGTATTTGCGCGAGCAGTCGTCCGGCTGGATGCCGGGGTGGATGCGCACTCGCCGCTGGGTCCGCTACGGCTTGTCCGGTCCGCTGGTTACGACGGTGCTCGCCGTGGTCGCCGGCTTCGGGGCGCTGTTGCTGCTACTCGGGCCGCGACCGGCGATCGGACCGGCACCGACTGAGTTGGCCCAGCCGGCTGTGCAGCCGGGGCAGGTCGGCGGCCTGCTGCCCGCCGTCGAGGTAGAGGTAAACAACCTGCCGATCCGCGCCACCGACTTGCGTCCGGCGGTTCTGGTCGTCGTGCCCGCCGAATGTGCCGACTGCGCCGAAACTGTCCGAGCGATCTACGTTCAAGCGGCAGGGTTCCGGCTACCCACGGTCCTGGTCGGCGCAGATGCGCTGCAACTGCGGGAACTGGACCGGACCGCCGCCGGGCTCGCCGCGACGGTGGCCGTCGACGCCGACGACGTAATCGCTTCGGCGGTAGCCGCCTCCGGTTTGACGGTCGTAGCCGTTCACACCGACGGCGTCATCGCCTCCGTCGTTCCCGACGTCCGGCCGGACTCGCGACTCGAATCCGCCCTGGCGGTGTTGGCCGAGCCGGGCGCGCGGGCCTGAACTCCTGGGCACTTCCCGGCCTTGACCCCGGCCGGCGCCTGCGCCCCGGTACCCTGCGGCCGACCGCTAGGAGGACTGCCGTGCCCCGTACAACCCGTCACCTCGCCCTGATCGTGGCGGTGTCGTCGCTGGGACTCGCCGGGTGCTGGACCGGCGTCGACGCGCAAACATCGCAGCCGTACACGCCGGCCAACGCGGTCAACGCGACCGTCGGCGACCTGGACCTGCGCGGCCTCGCGCTGATCGCCGGTGCGGAGACCGGCGGTCCCGCCCTGCTGGTCGGCAACGTCATCGACACCGGGCCGAGCAACGTCGAGGACCCGGAGGCCAAGGCCCAGGGCGACGTGCTGGAGGCCATCGCTGTGGACCGCTCCGGGCCGGTTTCGGGAACGCCGCTGGAAATCCAGCCCGGCGGCGTAGCAGTTCTGGGCGGAGTCGACGGTGCGGACCAGCTGACGGTTGCGGGCATGCAGGTGCCCGTCGGTGCCTTCGCGGACGTGGCGTTCTCGTTCGAGACGGCCGGTTTGATCGAGGTCGAGGTGCCCGTGGTGCCGGTTGCGTACTACCCCGAACTCGAAGAGGCGTTGGCGGAGGTCGAGACGCCCTGATCTGCCGATCCGGGCTAGTTGACCTCGAACTTGTAGCCCAGCCCACGCACCGTGACGATCATCTCCGGCCGGGCGGGGTCGGTCTCCAACTTCGCCCGTAGCCGCTTGATGTGCACGTCCAGCGTCTTGGTGTCGCCGACGTAGTCCGAACCCCAGACCCGGTCGATGATCTGCATGCGGGTCAACACCCGACCGGAGTTGCGCACCAGCATCTCCAGCAGGTCGAACTCCTTCAACGGCATGGCGACCTCATTGCCGCGAACGGTGACGACATGTCGTTCGACGTCCATGCGCACCGGTCCCGCTTCGATCGTGCCGGGCAAGAGTTCCTCGGTGTCGCCGCCGCGGCGCAGCACCGCACGGATGCGGGCAACCAGCTCACGGGAACTGAACGGCTTCGTGACGTAGTCGTCAGCGCCCAGCTCCAACCCCACGACCTTGTCGACCTCGCTGTCCTTGGCCGTGAGCATGATCACCGGGACGTTCGAGCGCTGGCGCAGTGCCCGGCAGACCTCCGTCCCCGGGATGCCCGGCAGCATCAGGTCCAGCAGCACCAGGTCGGCGCCACCGCGGTCGAACTGCGCGATGGCATCGTCGCCGGTGGCGGCGATGGCGACCTCGAAGCCTTCACGGCGGAGCATGTAGGACAGCGCGTCCGAGAACGACTCCTCGTCCTCCACCACCAGCACTCTGGTCACGAAGCGGCTCCGCTGTTCGGTTCGGAACTAGTCGGCTCCGGTCCGGGCCAACTCCCGAAAATCGGGTCGGCGATCGGCAGCCCGACCGTGAACGTGGAGCCGGCGCCTTCGACGCTCCACACCTTGACGTCACCGCCGTGATTGGCGGCTATGTGCTTGACGATGGACAAGCCCAGGCCCGTCCCGCCGGTCTCTCGGGATCTGGCCGGGTCCACCCGGTAGAACCGCTCGAAGATGCGCTGGGTGTCTTTGGCCGGGATACCGATGCCCTGGTCCGTCACAGACACTTCGGCTCGATCTCCGCCGCGCCGAACCGAGACCGTGACCCGTGTGCGGGCCGGGGAGTACTTGACGGCGTTGTCCACGAGGTTGCGGACCGCCATGACCATCTGTTCGCGATCACCGAAGAGGCGCACGTCGGTCTGTCCGGTGCTCAGGATCTCGATGTCGCGAGCGGCCGCGGTTAGCCGGCACTGGTCGACGGCATCGGCGATAACGTCCCGAGCGGCAACTGGCTGGGCATGAGTCAAGGCGTCGTCGCCCTGCAGCCGCGAGAGGTCGATCAACTCGTTGACCAATTGCGCCAGGCGACTTGCTTCGGTCTGCATTCGGTTCGCGAAACGCTGCACTGCTTCGGGGTCGTCGGCGGCGTCCGTCACCGCCTCCGCCAATAGGGACAGCGCACCGACCGGGGTCTTCAACTCGTGGCTGACGTTGGCCACGAAGTCGCGGCGCACATCGTCGACGCGATGCGCTTCGGAGCGATCCGACACCAGTACCAGCACCAGATCCTGGCCAAGCGGCGCGCAACGGGCCGACAGGTGCTCCGGTAGCGGCGTCCGACTCGAACCCTCCAGCGGGATTTCCACTGCCTGGCCGCTGCGCCTGGCCGCGCGGGCCGCGCGGGACAAGGGTGCGTGTCGAACCGCGCCGTCGCGGACTATCCCCAGCGCGACCGCTGCAGCGTTCACGTGCGTGACCGTGTCGCGGTCGAGGACCAACCACGGCACAGGCAGCGCAGCCAGCACCGCAGCACCGTCGATTGCGACGGCGGCCGTGTCAGCCCGGCTCTCGACCGGATGCCCGCCCATGGATGTGAATGCTAGGCGGGCACCCGTGGTTCATCGGCCGCTCGGCATCGGATGGGGGCAGTGGTCACCCAGCGTTCACCTGTTCGTCGCCTCACGTTCGCCCATCGGCCGCTCATTCCACGTCCGGGCGCCTAGGCTGGCCCCGCTGCTCAGGAGGCAATCGGATGCGCGAGAACTACGTCGAAGCACTGGCCGAGGTCACCGATGACCTCGTCCGCATGTCCCGGCTCGCTGGGGAGATGATCGAGAAGGCCACGGAGTCGCTGCTGCGCGCCGACCGCCAGATGGCCGAATCCGTAATCGCCCTGGACACCGACATGGACGACCTCCACGAGAAGGTGGAGGAAAAGGCCCTGGACATCATGGCGCTGCAGGCGCCGGTGGCCAGCGACCTACGGCTGTGCGTGGCCGCACTGCGGATGTCGCAAACCCTGGAGCGGATGGGCGACCTGGCCTCGCACATCGCCATGACGGCTCGACGCGCCTACCCGGAGCCGGCCATCCCCGACGACCTGGCCGGGGTGTTCGGATCGATGGGAGCGCTGGCAACAGGCATGGTCGGCAAGGTCGCGCAGGTAGTGGAGACCCGCTCGCTCGGCCTGGTGCTGGAGATCCGCGAGGACGACGACCGCATGGACGAGCTGCACAAGCAGATGTTCACAACGCTGCTGTCCTCGGACTGGGGTCACGGGGTGGACACGGCGGTCAACGTGACCCTGCTCAGCCGCTTCTACGAGCGCTTCGCCGACCACGCCGAGTCGCTGTCGCAGCGGATGGTCTTCCTGATCACCGGCGAGCGCAGCGTGCACGAGGTGGTCTGACCCGCACCAGCGGTGGATTCGGAACACAACCGGGCAAAGTGCGCTGGGCGCCCAGATCCGCCAGCGGTTACGGTTGACCCTCACAACCACGTGGAGGCACCCGCATGACCACTGCCCTGATCATCATTGGCGCCTTGCTGGTCGTCGCTGTCGGCGCCTACGCGATTCACCGCATCCGCGTGAAGCGCATGTGGGACACGGTGGACCGGACGATCAACGGGTCCTCGATCCTGCCCCCGCAGTAGCCGCGACTACCGACCCCGGTTGGTTGGGCCCCTAGCGACCCTGGTTCGCCACCGCTTCGATGGCGGCCGCAGCGGCCGCGGCATCCAGGTACTCCCCGCCCTTGCGCGTGGGCCGCAGGTCCTCGTCGAGCCGATAGACCAACGGGATCCCGGTCGGGATGTTCAGCCCGACCACCTCGTCCTCACTCAAACCGTCCAGGTGCTTCACCAGCGCCCGCAGTGAGTTGCCGTGCGCGGTGACCAGCGTGACCTTGCCGGCCCGTAGGTCCGGAGCGATGACGTCCTCGAAGTAGGGAACGAGGCGTTGCAGCACGTCCGCTAGGCACTCGGTGGCTGGACGTGCGTCGGTCGGCAAGAAGGCGTAGCGGGGGTCATCGGCCTGCGAGTACGGGTCGTCGGCCGCGATGGGCGGTGGCGGGGTGGCGTACGAACGACGCCACATCATGAACTGCTCCTCGCCGAACTCCGCCAGCGTCGCCTTCTTGTCCTTGCCCTGCAGGGCCCCGTAGTGGCGCTCGTTCAGCCGCCAGTTGCGGATGACGGGGATCCACTGGCGGTCGCAGGCGTGCAGCGCCAACTCCGCGGTGCGGATGGCGCGCTTGAGCAGGGAGGTGTGCAGCATGTCCGGCAGGAGCCCGGCTTCGGCCAGCAACTGCCCCCCGCGCACCGCCTCGGCCTCGCCGGTTTCGGACAGGTCCACGTCCACCCAGCCGGTGAACAGGTTCTTGGCGTTCCACTCGCTCTGACCGTGACGCAGCAGGATCAGTGGGCCGGTAGTCATGGCCGCGAGATTAGTGCGGCCGATCAGTCCTCGATCAGGTGGGCGAACCGGCGCAGGTTGTCGACCGGCAGCCCGCGGCGCACGCGCCAGGCGTGCTCGCGTCGAATAGCGTCAGCGAAGCCGATCTCCACAGCAGGGTTGAAGGTCTCGTCGGAGTAGCTGAGCACGCAGCCGAGCAGCCGGTCGATCTCGGCGGCGTCGACGGCATTGAGCGGTATCCGGCCGATCAGATAGATGTCGCCGACTTCGTCGGCGGCGAAGTGGACGCCGTACATGCGGGCGTTGCGCTCCAGCAGGAAGCGGTACAACTGCGCATGGTTGACGTCCGGCTGGCGCATGAAGAACGCCTCGATCACCAAGGCGTGGTCGGTGACCGCAAACCAGGTGGCAGTGTCCAAACGGTTGTCCCCGGGCAGATGCACCAGGAACTGTCGTGGGCTCGTCGACTCGAACTGCATCCCCAGGTCGCTCAGCGCTTGCTCGACGACCGCGGCAACGCCGTCAGGGTCTACTGCCGGGGTCATCCGGACGCTGCAACCGGCGCGGAGCCGGCGTGTTCGAGCATGGCCGCGGAGTACACGTCCAGGGTCGCTTCAGCGGTGCGCTCCCAGGCGAAACCGGCTGCGTGCCGCACCGCGCCTTCCGCGAGCCGTTGGAGTTCGGCCGGCGCGTCCAGCAATCGCGGCGATGGCCTGCGCCCAGGCCGCGGCGTCGTGTCCGTGGACCAGCAGTCCGGATTCGCCGTCGGCGACCGCGGTGTGCAGGCCCCCGACCGCCGCAGCGATGACGGGAGTACCGCACGCCTGGCTCTCCACGGCGACCAACCCGAATGACTCGTTGTAGGACGGCACCACCGTGAGCGTGGCCGCGCGGTACCAGTCGACGAGGGTGGCCTGGTCGGTCGGCGGCTCGAACCGCACTAGGTCGGCAACACCGAGATCGCGGCTGAGTTGCTGCACCGCGTCGGGGTGCTCCAGCCCGCTACCGCTGGGGCCACCGACGATCGCGACCACGAGCCGGTCCCGACGGACCGGGTCGGCAGCGAGCATGGCGGCCGCCCGCACCAGGACATCCGGGGCCTTCAGCGGTTGGATTCGCCCGGCGAAGAGCAGCACATCCGCGTCGGTCGGCAAGCCCAACCGTTGGCGGGCAGCGACCTGATCGCCAGGGGTGAATGTGTCCAGGTCGACGCCTGGATGAACGACGGCAACCCGCTCGCGATCGGCGCCGTACAGCCGAATCAGCTGATCGGCCTCGAACACGGTGTTCGCCACCAGCCGGTGGGCGATGTCGACCACCTGCTCTTCGCCGTACTCCCGCGCCCGGGGCTCGGGCTGGTCACCGGCGGCCAAAGCAGCGTTCTTGACCTTGGCCATCGTGTGCATGGAATGCACCAGCGGCACATTCCAGCGCTCACTCGCCAGCCAGCCGATCTGCCCGCTCAGCCAGTAGTGGCTGTGGATCAGGTCGTAGTGGCCGAGGTCGTGGGCGGCTTCCCAGCGCATGAGGCCGGACGTCATCGCACACAACTGCCCCGGCAGTTCCTCCTTGCGCAGCCCCTCGAACGGGCCGGCGACGAGGTGACGCACCAGGACGCCGGGCTCAAGTTCGACGGTCGTCTCCAGCGAGCCCGTGGTGGCCCGGGTGAAGATCTCCACTGCGGTGCCGGCCCGCGCCAGCCGCTTGGCCAACTCCACGACGTAGACGTTCATGCCCCCGGCGTCACCGACGCCGGGCTGGTCCAGGGGGGAGGTGTGCGCGGTCAGCATGGCCACGCGCCGCGGCGGGCGCGCAGGCACGGTCCGCAACACCTTCATGGACACCTCCCCGTAAACGCAGTAACGATCATTCCGATTCCCGGCGACTCGCGCGACCTCAATTCCGGCGGTCCCAGTTCGGCTGCAACCTTCGGGCGAGGGCCCGTCAGTGCAGGCGGATGCGCAAGCGCCGGAACCCCTTGCCCTTGCTTTCCATCTTCACGACCTCGATGCCGCCGATCTGCTTGGTGGAAGCCACGTGCGTGCCCCCGTCGGCCTGGACGTCGAGGCCGACGATGTCCACGATCCGCACGACCTCCAGATCCGGGGGCAGCAGGTTGGTGGCGGTCCGGATGATGTCGGGGATCTCGAACGCCTGCTGCCGCGGCAGGTTCTCCACCCGGATGGCGCGGTCGGCGTTCACTTCCGCCGCGCAGGCGGCCGCAACCTGCTCCTTGAAGTCCGGTGGCACGTCGGGCAGACCGAAGTCCATGCGTGCCGTCAGCGGGTCCATCGAGCCGCCGGTGACCAATGCCCCGAAGTCGCGGAAAACCACACCGGACAAAAGGTGCAGGGCGGAGTGAGTCCGCATGAGCGCGGTACGGCGTTCGTCAGCGATCGCGCCACGGACCTGGGTTCCGACCGGTGGGAGCGGGTCGCCTTCAGCCGGGATCAGGAACAGGTCCTCGCCGCGCCGGGCGCCTTCGATCCGGGTCTGGACCCCGCCCCACAGCAGGACGCCCTGGTCCGGCGGCTGCCCGCCACCCCCGGGGTAGAAGGCCGAGCGGTCGAGCACGATGCCGTCCTCATCAGCCGACAGGACGGTGGCGTCCCATTCGCGTAGGGATTGGTCCGCCAACTCCAGCCGGTGCGTGCGGCCGTGCGTGTCGCCGCTCACCAGGCGCCGTACGGGCCGTCGGAACTCGACCCACGCCCCAGCGACCGGACCGCGGGCCGGACGTCCACGAAGTAAACGATTGCGGCGACGATTCCGGCCAAATTGATGATGCCGCCGAGGAATCCCACCCCGAAGAGGTTGGTCGGCCCCATGAGCAGGTGCAGCCCGGTAGCGGCTCCGAGGATGCCCAGCCACACCATCTTCGACTGCTTGTCGGCCGCGGGGAACGCCGCTTCCTTCTGCAGCGCGGCGTCGATCAGCGCGGCCGCCTTCAAGGCGAACGTGCCCAACGCCAGGACAACGAACAGCAGCCCGATCATGGGCCAACTGTACGGTCGCGGCCTTAGCGCCGCCGAGCGGAAACAGTCGGCGGAAACGATCGACGGCCACACCGACCCGGTTGCCTCAGAAGCGGATCCCGACCGCGGTGACAGCGCCAATTTGCCGGCCCCCGCCCAGGACCGGTGGGCTGACCAAATCACTCAACTCATCCGGCAGGCCGACGAGGCGGTCGATGAGCGCGGCCATAGCTACCGCCCCGGCTCGCCAGGCGCCGTCGTCGATCTTGACCGCCGCCACCGCGAAATCGGGTAGGACCGCCACCCAAACCGCCTCGGCCCCGTCCTTCACGACCAGTCCTGCCACCGCTCGCATCAGCCTGGTGACCTCACGGCCAGTACCGCCGACCAGTTCGGGGTGGGCCCGCATCCCAGCCAACACCTGTTGGCCCGCGTCGGTGCCGGCGACCCGCTGCAACGCGGTGGCCAGTCCGCGCAGGGTCGTGCTGACCAGGGGCGCCCCGCAACCGTCGACCGTCACCGGTTGCACCGAACCGCCTGACCAGTCCGCGTACCTGGCCAGGATGTGCGCTTGCACACGATGGGTCGGATCCAGGTAGTCGGTGGTGGTCCAGCCGTTGGCCACGCACGCCTGCAGCATCGCCGCGTGCTTGCCCGAGCAGTTCATCGCGATCGGGCTGGGCGCGTGACCAGCAGCCAGCCAGTCCGCACGAGCCGTCTCCCCCAGCGGTAAGTCCGCGGGGGTCTGCAGTGACGCCTCAGTCAGCCCAGCGGAGTCCAGCATCTGCCGGACAACGCTTAGGTGGATCTGCTCCCCGGAATGGCTGGAGGTGGCGAGGGCCAGGTACTCCGGAGTAGCAGTCATCCCGACTTCGGCGAGTGCCGCAGCCTGCAACGGTTTGGCCGCTGAGCGCGGCAGCAGCACGGCGTCCGGGTCACCGCTGTGCCACACGGTTTCGCCACCGGCATCGAGCACCAGCGCCGACCCGCGGTGCCTGGACTCGACCACCTCACCTCGCCGTAATTCGACGAGGACCGGTGCGGTCACGGCGCGGCGGTCTCCTCCGCCTGCTCCGGCAAGTCGGCGGCCATGCGCCGACCCATCTCCTCATGCAACACGTCGGCGACTGCCTGCACCTTGCGACGCAGGTCGGAGACCTCCGCCTCCTGGGTCCGCAGCCGCTGCACCGCCGCGGCAAGTGCCTCGTCGCTAAGGGCTGCGGGGTCCGAGAAGGCGACAGTGCCGGCCAGTCGCTCAGCCGCACGCCGGTACTCACCGAGCCGGCTCGGGTCGGTACCCAAATGCCGGCCAGAGCCGCGCGTGCTGCGCTCCTCGCCACCCATCGCGGCGGCCAGCCGTTCGTTAAGGCCGGGTGCCGGCTCGCCACGTTCGCGGCGATCGATCTCACCGACCAGCAGGTCGATGCGGCCCTGCAGCATTCGCCGCACGAACGAGAGGTCGGTCTCCTCCTGGTCGGCATCCGCGCGCCGGTGGCGCAGCTCGCCGAGATCCAGGTCGGACAACCCCGTGAGGAAGTCCTCGCCCAGCACTCGGTCCACGCGGCGGCGACCCCCAGGGATCGGCTGACTCATCGACGCTCCTCGTATGGCTTGAGGGGCAATCGTGGCACACGGGTCCGAGGCCAGGGCTCAACACCGGGCCCGAACCTGCCGAAGGGGAGATGACGACGCATCCATGCCCCGGGTGCCGGCGTGACTGCGTGCGTGCTTGGCGAGGAGGTGCAATGGGCGAGGGCCAGTCGGTCACCACCTCCACCGAGGTTGATCTCGCCGGTGCGCTGCTGGAGCTGGCGCGGGACAGCGCGACCGGTTGCCTGATCGTCCTGCACCCGGATCGCAGTCGCTCGGAGATCTGGCTCAAGAACGGTCAGGTCTACGCGGCCAGCGCCCCTGGACGCCGTCCAGCCCTGGGCGCTCGGCTGATGTCGGGTGGTCACGTCACCCCGGAGGTGCTTTCGGAGGCCCTGGAGATCCAGCGCAGCGAGTTGCAGGGGTGGCGACTGGGGGAACTCCTCGTTCACCTGGACCTCGTCGATCGCGATGTCGTCGAGGACTTCGTCACCGAGCAGCTGCTCGACATCGTCGCCGACCTGCTGCACGCGCCCGTTGCCAGCCACCGCTTCCGGGCTGGCAAGCGCACCCGCCAGGACGTGGCCCCGCCGGTGGCGGTGCACACCCTCATCTCCGAAACCAAGGCGCGCGCCCAGGCGTGGAAGGACATAACCGCGCTGATCGGGGGCACCGAGGCCGTGCCGTCGCTGGCGGACAGCGGTTCCGTCGACGACGGCGTGGCGCTGGGGCCGTCGGACTGGTCGATCCTCTGCAAGGTCGATGGGATCCGGACCATCGCCGAACTGGCCGGCGAATGCGGTTTCACCGGATTCGAGGCCGGCCGGATGGTCGCCGACTTGGTTCGCGCCGGTCTGGTGACCGTGCCCGGCCCGGCCGCAGCGGAACCGGAACCCGAGCCGGTCCAGCCAGAAGCGCAGAAGGACGTGCCCGCCGAACCGAAGACCGAGAACCAGACGGGACAAGCAGCCGAGCAGTCCCAGCGAATGGCCGAACCTGCCGAGTCAGCCGCACCGGAACCTGCGGCCGCACCTGAACCGGTCGCGGCGCAAGCGGCGCCCGCGGCGGCCGCTGTTGCGCCACCCCCAGCAGAACCAACCGCTCCCGCAGCGCCGGCCCAAACGACCGCTTCCGCCGCGCCGGCCCAACCGACCGCTCCCGCCGCGCCAGCAACGCCACCCACTCCCGCCGCCCCGGCGGAGAAGCCGATCTCCGCGGCACGGGCCAAGTTGCGGGCCCAGGCGCGCGAGGCCGAAGCGCTGGCCGCCGAACTCGCAGCCGCGGCCGAGGCAGCGCGCCGCCCCAACGACCCGCCCCCGGTGAACGTCTCAGTCGCCCGTCCCGCGAGGCCGGTTGACACCGCCGCCAGGGCTGACGCCGAGCGCCTCGCCGCTGAGCGGCTGGGCACCGCACGCGAGGAAGCTCGTCAGGTAGCCGAGGAAGCGGCACGACTGGCGGCCGAGGCGGTACGCCGGGAGGCGGCGGCGCAGAGCCGTAAGCAGGCGGTGGCCTCATCCGTTCGCTGGCTCGCGGGCGAGTTGCAGCGGATGGACGAGGAGGCCGCCGCAACCGAGGAACGATCCTGGCGGGAATTGGCCGGGGCCATCCGCCACGCGCGAGCCGAGCGTCGCATGGCCGAGGTGGCCAAGCGCGCCGAAGCCGACCGGGCCGCTCTGGCCGTCGAAGCCGCCGCGTTGGCAGCCGAGCGGGAACGGCTCGCGGCCGAACGGGCCGCCGCCGAGCAGGCCGCGGCCGAGCACGCCGCCCGGCTGGAATCGGAGCAGCGCGAAGCGCAGCAGGCGAGCAAAGCCGCGCTCAAGGCGGCCCGATCCGCCGCGGAGTCGGAGGCCATCCAGGCGGCCGAGATGGCGCAGGCCAACGCCGCCGAGGCCAAGCAGCGGCTAGAAGCCGAGATGGCTGCGCTGGTGGCCGAACGTGAACGGTTGGCAATGGAGCGAGCCGCTGCGGAGCAGCAGGCCGCCGCCGAGGCCGCACGGCTGGAGGCCCTCCGCCTGGAGGCGGAGCAACGAGCCGCTGAGGAGTCCGCGCGGCTGGAAGAAGAGCGGCAGGCGATGGCTCAAGCGGTCGCCGAGCAGGCCGCACGGCTGGAGGCGGAGCGGCAGGAAGCTGCCGAAGCCGCCGCAGCCGAGGCCACCCGGCTAGAGGGTGAGCGGCACGCCGCGGCAGCGTCCGCTGCGGCCGAGGCCGCTCGACTGGCCGCCGAGCGGGAACAGTTGGCCGCCGAACGCGCCGCTGCCGAAGCCGCTGCGGCGGAGCAGACGGCGAGATTGGTCATCGAACGCCAGGCCCAGGAAGAGGCTCGCGCCCAGGCCGAAGCCGCGCGGGCGGCGGCGGAAGCCGAGGCAGCTCGGGCGGTTGCCGAGCGCGAGCGCGTCTCCCAGGCATCGGCTGCCGCGGAAGCTGAACGTCAGGCCGCCGCGGAACGGCAGGCGGCGCTGGCGGCCGAGGCCGCGCGAGTGGCCGCGGAGGCGGAGGCTGCGAAGGCCGAGGCTGAGCGGGAACGTGCGGCCGCCGAGCGAGCCGCCGCGGAAGCTGAGGCGATCCGCCAAGCCGAAGCCGAACGCCAAGCCGAAGCCGAACGCCAGGCCGAAGCCGAACGCCAGGAAGCCATCGCTGCCGCGGCCGCGGTGTCCTCGGAAATGTCCATGGACCGCAGTCAGGCGTCTTCCGCGCTTCGGGAACTGGCGGCGACGTCCAGCCCGCCAAGCACGACCGAGGACGTCAACGAGCCAGCACCCGAACCCGAGCCCCACCCGGAACCGGCCCCGGCGCCGATGCGCGGACCGATGGAGGGGCTGGACACCGCCTCGCTGCTGCGGGAACTGGCCACGCTGCAGGGCGGCGACGACCCGGCGCCGACCACTCCGGCGCCAGCGCGCCCCGCACCGGCACCCAAGCAGGCAAAACCCAAGAAGAAGCGCGGCTTCCTCGGCCTCTGACCCCACCGGCGCTGCGTGCGGGAGGATTCGGTGCGTGCGGGCGGTCGTGCAACGAGTCAGCCGGGCCCATGTCGTCGCCGACGGGATCGAGACCGGCCGCATCGACGAACCCGGGCTGGTCGTGCTCGTCGGGGTCACCCACGAGGATGAGGGAGCAACCGCACAGCGGCTGGCCCGCAAGGTGCACGAGTTGCGGATTCTGCGCGACGAGCAATCCGCCGCGGAAATCAACGCACCGATGCTGGTCGTGTCCCAGTTCACCCTCTACGCCGACACCCGCAAGGGCCGACGACCGTCGTGGTCGGCTGCTGCTCCGGGGCCGGTCGCCGAGCCGTTGGTCGATTCGTTCGTTGCGGCACTGCGTGAACGCGGCGCCAGGGTCGAGACCGGGGTCTTCGGTGCCGATATGCAGATTCACCTAGTAAACGACGGACCGATCACGCTCATCGTGGAGACATGAGGAACAGGCTCACTAGCGGCGCGGTTGCCTGCGGACCGCAGCAAGTCAGGCGGGGACCAGGACTTCCTGCTTGGCCGAGATGCCGGCGACGGTGAGCGGTTCGTCGACAGGAACCGCCCTCTTGATTACCGCCAAGGCAATCGGCCCCTCCTCGTAGTGGTGCACCGCGGTGCCAAGGAACCCGACTTCCCGGTCACCGGTATGTACGGCACTGCCCCGCACGGGCAACTCCTCCGACGATCCGTCCAAGTGCAATCGCACCAACCGTCGCGGCGGCCGGCCAAGGTTGTGCACCCGCGCCACCGTCTCCTGGCCGCGGTAGCAGCCCTTGTCCAGGTGCACGGTGGCCTCCAGCCAGCCAAGCTCGTGCGGGATGCTGCGATGGTCGGTTTCCCAACCCAATCGCGGCACGCCAGCGGCCACTCGCAACGCCTCCGCGGCCCACAACCCGACCGGCCGGGCGGTGTCCATCGCCTCATCCAGCCGGTCCCGAGTCACGAATCGATCCCCCACCGGCGTGCGGACCGTGGCGATGTCGGCCGTCACGTCGGCGACCTCCACCTGCGCGCGGAACACCATCAGGTTCAGGTAGTTCAGCAACTGCTCGGTCGTGCCCGGTTCAACGTGCATCAGCACCCGCTGCCCGTCGTCCACCAGGGTCAGGTGATGCTCGATGTGACCGTGCGGCGACAAGATCAGCGCCTGCGTCCACGTCCGCGGCGGCAGTTGCTCAAGGTGCTGAGTGGTAAGCGTGTGCAGCCAGTCCAACCGATCCGGACCCGAAACCGAGATCACCGGCCGATGGCCGAGATCGACTATCCCGTCGCCTTGGTCGAAGGAGCGCTGCTCGGCCAGTGGGTCCCCGTAGTGCCACGGCGCTCCGGCATCCGGGCCGTCGGTGATGGGCACCGCGTCGGTCACGGTTGCGGCTCCTGGCAACGACCGCAATGGCCGAACACCGCCAGATGGCGCACGTCGGTGGAGAACTCATGCTCATCCATCAGCAACTGGACCATCGCGTCGGTGACCGACAAGGGCACCTCGGTCACCGAACCGCAGGTTCGGCACACCAGGTGCAGGTGGTCGACGGCATCGGCGGGGTGATAGGTCGGGGCGCCGTGGTTGAGATGCGTGTGCGCGACCAGGCCCAAGTCCTCCAGCAACTCCAAGGTCCGGTAGATGGTGGAGATGTTCACGCCCGCGGCGGTCTTTTGGACCTCAACCAGCAGTTGCTCCGGGGTGGCATGACCGAGTTCGGCGACCGCGGCCAGCACCAGTTGCCGCTGCGGCGTCAACCGCAGTCCCCGGTCGCGCAGTTGCCGCCGCAGGTCGGACATGCGTCAGGCCATCCGTCGCAGCCGGGCCGAAACGTGCGGCTGCATCGGCTTGCCCATCGCCGCCATGTCCATGGCCCAGAGCAAGTCCCCCTCGACCAGCCCGTACAGGCGCGTGGCCGCGGTGTACTCCTTGGCGGTCTCAGTCCGAGCCACGACGTCGGTGCGCAACTCAACTTTGGCGGGGCTGACGTCGCCGACGTAGATCTCGGTGATTCCGGTCGGGTGGGACAGCAGCACCTCTACCTGGTTGCCCGGTTGCGGGCGCCAGAAACCGGTTTCGGTGGCCAGGGGGCGAATCTGATTTCCGAACTCGTCCAATAGCCAGGTGCGGCTGGAGTAGGCCAGGAACGGCCGACCGTCGGTAGCGAATGTGGCTTCCTGGCCGAATCGGAACTCCTCATGGCCCGGATACCCGCCGACGCCGGCGCCGGCCCACGTGCCGACCAGGAAGCCCATGGGCAGCAACTCGCTGGGCAGTTCGTTGTAGGCGCTCAGGTCCGTCACGGCCGGAGTCTAACGTTGCGGCCATGCCATCCCTGCTGGTCAAGGTCACTGCGGGAGCCGACGACCCGGAGCGCTGCGCACAGGCGTTCACCGTTGCGGCGACCGCGGTCACTGCCGGCGTGGATGTGTCGCTCTGGTTGACCGGCGAGGCGGCCTGGTTGGCCCTGCCGGACCGCGCCGAGATGTTTGAGCTGCCCCACAGCGCGCCCCTGGCGCAATTGCGCGATGTCGTCCGTGCCAACGCGACGATGACCGTGTGCACCCAGTGCGCGCAGCGGCGCGGGATCACTACAGACGATTTGCTGCCCGGCGTTCGGATCGCCGGAGCGGCAGCCTTCGTGGAGGAGGCCACCGCCCCGGACGTCCGTCCGCTCATCTACTGACACCGTTGCCGACCGGATCGAGGTACGAATCCGACGGACGGCACCGGATTAGGACGGCAGCGCGACTTCGACCTCGGCCACTGCGCCCTGCTGCGCGTGCACCGACCGGTCGACGCTGCTGCCCGGAGCCAGCGTGCGCAGGGTCCACTGACCCGGCGCGGCGAAGAACCGGAAGTGCCCGGTCGCGCTCGTCGGCACCTCGGCGGTGAACTCACCGCTGGCGTCGAGCAGCCGCACGTAGGCGTTGCCGACGGGCTCACCGTCGCGCGAGACCACGCCCTGGATGACGGCTTCCTTGGTCACGTCGATGCCTTCCGTGGAGAGTCCACCGGTGCTGGCGCCGCACATCAGGCCGCACCGCCTTCGGGGGTACCCGGAGCGTCGCCGACCTGGACCGGAACGCCCACCAGTGATCCGTACTCCGTCCACGACCCGTCGTAGTTCTTCACGTTCGTCACGCCCAGCAACTCGTGCAGGACGAACCACGTGTGCGCGGACCGTTCGCCGATACGGCAGTAGGCGATCGTGTCGGTCGCGAGGTCCACGCCGGCCTGCGAGTACAGCGTGCGCAGGTCATCGTCGGCCAGGAAGGTGCCGTCGTCGTTGGCAGCCTTGCTCCACGGGATGTTGGCGGCGGTCGGTACGTGCCCGGGGCGCTGGCTCTGCTCCTGCGGCAAGTGCGCCGGGGCCAACAGCCGACCGGCGTACTCGTCGGGGCTGCGGACATCGACAAGGTTGGCCGAGCCGATCGCAGCCAGCACGTCGTCACGGAACGCCCGGATCGACGTGTCCTGCGGCTTGGCCGTGTAGTTGGTGGCCGGCCGAGTGGGAACCTCGGCGACGAGCTCGCGCGAGTCCAGTTCCCACTTCTTGCGCCCGCCGTCGAGCAGCTTGGTGTCGCCGTGACCGTAGAGCTTGAAGTACCAGTACGCGTACGAGGCGAACCAGTTGTTGTTGCCGCCGTACAGCACGACCGTGTTGTCGTTCGCGATGCCCTTGGCGCTCAGAAGTGCCTCGAACTGCTGCTGGCTTACGAAGTCGCGCCGGACCGGGTCCTGCAGGTCCGACTTCCAGTCGATGCGGATGGCATTGCGGATGTGGTTCTTGTCGTAGGCGGAGGTGTCTTCATCGACCTCGACCACGACGACCGAGGGGTCGTCGAGGTGGGCCTCCACCCAGTCGGCGTCTACGAGGACGTCGCTGCGGCTCATGGTGTTCCTTTCCTGGCAGGCGCGAATGCGCCATCGGTACGAGTTGGGTGAGTGGAACTGAGGTGCGACAGTGCGAGGCGTCAGTCGGCAGCGACGCCAGCCGGCACCGGCCGGTTCAGCAGTCGGCGGCCGAGCAGGTACATCTCGCAGCCGAGGCAGTAGCCGTAGGCAGCGTTCAGGAACGCAGCGGCCAGCGCTGCGGCCACCGCAACGAAGGCCACCGCCGTGGCCCCGAGTGCGAACGCAGCAACGCCAACGGCCGCGAAGCCGAAGCCGACCAACTGCGCGAACTGCGGCGGCCGGGCATCCTCGAGTTCGGTCGGCGGCGCCAGGCGCGGCCGCACCGTGCGGGCGAACAGCAGTCCGTACGGCGACTTGGCCGGGCCGGCGAAGGCGCCAACGGCGAAGACCGCCAACTGGGCCAACAGCAACCACGGGCTGCCGGTGATGAGGACGAGAGCGAGCACACCACTGGTTACGGCGGCTGCGAAACGGGTACCTCGGGGATCGATCTGCATGACTACTCCTGACGGGCGCTACTGGAATGGGCGCGGCAGGACGGCGTAGGCCTAACTGATCAGGGGACGCCGCCCGTCAGGGCATTCGACACAGGCAGGTGGCCACGCGGCACAGGTCGACCGCGCGCCGCTTTGTCAGCGCTGCCTGCGAATGCATGGCTGAAGGGTAAGAAGACGACCCGCCGGTGTCACCAGGTGTCCACATAGCGAGACACCTGTCTCATCTTGCGAACTATACGCAATAACTGGGCCCTCGCGACAAGGCCGGCTGGGCCCCGATCGCGTGCTTGGTCAGGAGATGGCGACACCCAAGGCCGCAACCACGTCTGCTTTGCGCGGCTGACCGACCGCGCGCTTGACCACCGCGCCGTTCGCGTCCAAGACGAAGACGGTCGGCGTGCGCATCACGTCCAACTGCCGGACCAGGTCCAACCGGCTCTCCGCATCGATTTCCACGTGTTCGACCCCGTCGACCAACTCCGCAACCTCGCCAAGGATGGTCCGGGTGGCCCGGCATGGCTGGCAGAACGACGTCGAGAACTGAACCAGCGTCGCTCGATTCCCCAGCGGATGCCCGAGCAGGTCGGCGGTGAGCGCGTCCACGGCAGCCGGCTCCGCGACGTCGCGGACACGTCCGTCGGTCCGTCTGCGGTAGGCCGCGAACGCCATCGCCGCGAGCAGCACCGCAACGACCACGACTACGCCAGTCGCCTCCACGGCGATCACGGTAACTGCTGGTCGTCGGTTGCGCCCAAGTTCGCCAACCAGTCGATGATCCGCTCCAGCAGGTCCGGGCCGATGCCGCTTTCGGCGTGAGCGAAGCCCGCTTCAAGCCAAAGGACCGCCGACGGGCCGGCGGCCAACTGCTCACCGTGATCGACGGGGAAGTAATGGTCGGCATCACCGTGCACTACCAGCAGGGGCACGCTCAGCCCCGCTGCCGCCGTGCGCGGATCGGCCGGCCATGGCTGTGTCTCCCAAACCCGCATGTCCACCCGGGTGCCGCGGGTGCGGCTGAGTAGGGCTCGCTGCGCCCGGCCGGACACGGCCCAGTGGGCGGTGCGCATCGGCCTTGTGCCGCGGTAGTTCCAGCGTGCGGGGGCGCTGACCGAGGCCACCGCGTCAACCCCGCCGTACGCAGCGGCGTGCCGGACCACGACCGCCCCGCCCATCGAGAAACCCAGGCTGAGGATGCGCTCGTGGCCGAGCAGGCGGCCCCACTGGACTGCTGCCTGCACATCGGCCACCTCGCGGTGGCCCAAAGTGCTCCAACCGCCGGACTGACCGTGACCGCGCAGGTCCACCGCGATCACGGACAGGCGCCGCTGCACCTGCTCGACGATGGCCTGCACTTCCGGCCGGGCATGCGATCCGGTGAAGCCGTGCGCGAGCACCACCGCCGGTGCGCCGACGGGTCCGCGGTGGTGCGTCGCCGCGATCACCGAGCCGTCGTCGGCGATCAGTCGACGCCGAACCGTTTCCGCCACGTGGCGTATCCTCCCGCTTCAAGGACGGAGGTCGCCGTGGCGCAGCTACTCCTGCTGACAGACGACTCCGGCCCGTCCGCCTCAGTTCTGCCGGCGCTGGACCTGCTCATGCATCACGTCCGGGTCGCGCCCGCGGAAGTCTCCGCACTGCTGGACACCGAACCGGCCGACGTCATTCTCGTTGATGCGCGCGCCCACCTCACTCAGCGCAAGGAACTGTGCCGGCTCCTGACCACCACCGGCACGGATGCCCCGCTCATCGCCGTGGTGACTGAAGGCGCCCTGGCCGCGATCAACGCCGACTGGACCGTCGACGACGTGGTGCTCGCCGAAGCCGGCCCCGCCGAGCTGGAGGCGCGGATCCGCCTGGCCATCGGGCGCGCCACCGCCGAGGGGGACGAGGCACCGGACGCGATCACCAGAGGCGACGTGCGGGTCGATGAGGCGCTGTACACGGCGAGTGTGCGCGGCCGCGCTCTCGACCTCACGTACAAGGAGTTCGAATTGCTGAAGTACCTGGCGCAACACCCCGGACGCGTCTTCACGCGCGGACAGTTGCTTCAGGAAGTTTGGGGCTACGACTACTACGGCGGCACCCGCACGGTCGACGTCCACGTCCGCCGACTGCGAGCGAAACTGGGCACCGAGCATGAGGCGCTCATCGGCACCGTTCGCGGTGTCGGCTACCGGTTCGTGGAGGCCGATTCGGCCGAGGCCCAGCCGGTAACGCCTTGACCCTGCGGCTTGAGGTCGTCCCGAACCTCGAACCTGCCGAAGTCGAGGCCGTCGCGCTGCTCGTCGAACGCGCCACGGAGGTCGATGGGGTGCGTCCGCTGAGCGAGCACGTAGCGCTGCACCTGCGCCACGGCGGGGACTACGGCGACCGCAGCCTGCTGCTGTACGCGCCGACCGATGCCGGCGAACGTCTGGTCGGATACGCCCACCTGGACCCGACCGATGAGGTGCGTGGACCCAGCGCCGAGTTGGTCGTCGACCCCGATTACCGCCGGCAGGGCCTGGGTCGCCAATTGGTGGAGGCGCTTCGAACCGAGACCACGGGCGCCGGCCTCCGGGTTTGGGCCCACGGGCTGCATCCGGCCGGGGAGTTCCTGGCCGGGACCCTCGGGTTCGACTCCCAGCGGGAACTGTGGCAAATGCGACGGTCGCTGTGGGCTCCGCTGCCGCCGGCGCAGTTGCCGCCCGGCGTACGGATCCGCACCTTCGTTCCCGGTCAGGACGACGCGGCCTGGCTGGCCGTGAACGCAGCCGCTTTCGCCGAGCACCCCGAACAGGGCCGGTGGAGTGCCGAGGACCTGTCCCGGCGGCAGGCGGAGTCCTGGTTCGACCCCAGCGGGTTCCTCCTGGCCGAACGCGGCTCGGACCTGGTCGGCTTCCACTGGACCAAAGTGCACGGCGCCGAGCCGCACACGCCGGAGGCACACTCAGGCGAGCCCCACGAGTCACCGGCCGCGCCCGGTACCGACAGCGATCACGGTCACGAACGGCTGGGCGAGGTGTACGTGGTGGGGGTGCTTCCCGCCGAGCGCGGCACCGGCCTGGGTCGCGCCTTGGTGCTGGCCGGCCTCGCCCATCTGCGCTCGGCCGGACTAGCCACGGCGATGCTCTACGTGGATGCCGACAACAAGCCGGCCATCCGCCTGTACGAACAGTTGGGTTTCACCCATTGGGACACCGACGTGGAGTTCCAGGCCCACCCCTGAGTGGTCTCGCCGCCACGAGTACCTGGGGACGCTCTGGTCGCCCAAGCAGAGACCGTGTCACGCTACGTCCATGGCATCGGCTTCCCCATCGGTCAGCGACGAATCCACACCATCCGTACGGCGGTACTCCGACCGGGAACAGTCCTGGTTGGCGTTCAACCGCCGCGTACTGGAATTGGCGCAGGACCCGGCGCAGCCGTTGCTGGAGCGGGCCAAGTTCTGCGCCATCTACGCCTCGAACCTCGACGAGTTCTTCATGGTCCGGGTTGCCGGTCTCAAGCGCCGGATCAGCGCCGGCATCGCCGTGCGCAACGCCAGCGGGGACGCCCCGCGCGACGTGTACGCGGCCATCCTGACCGAAGCCCGCGAGCAGATGCGCCAGCACGCGATCACCTACCGCGACGAGATCGCGCCGGCCCTCGCCGAGGAAGGCATCGAGGTGGTCCGCTGGCGGGCGTTGACCGATGACGAACGCAAGCGCATGGAACAGCTGTTCATCGACCAGGTCTTCCCAGTTCTGACGCCGCTGGCGGTGGACCCCGCCCACCCGTTCCCGTACATCTCCGGGCTGTCGCTGAACCTCGCAGTCGTGGTGCGCAACCCGGAAACGCGCGGCGAGCACTTCGCCCGGGTGAAGGTGCCCCAGCTGCTGCCGCGCTTCTACCGGGTCAACGAGCAGCGATTCGTTCCGCTGGAGGACGTGATCGCTGCGCACCTGGACCAGCTCTTCCCCGGCATGCAGGTGCTCAGCCACTACACCTTCCGCGTAACGCGGAATGAGGACGTCTCCGTCGAGGAGGACGACGCGGAGAACCTGCTGCACGCGATGGAGACCGAGCTGACCCGCCGCCGGTTCGGGCCGGCGGTTCGCCTGGAGATCGGCGAGGACATGGACCCCCACGTCCTCGACCTGCTGATCCGCGAACTCGGCGTGCACGAGCACGAGGTGTTCGCGCTGCCCGAACCGCTGGACCTCACCGGCCTTTGGGCGCTGCACAGCGTCGACCGCGGCGACCTCAAAGACCCGCCATTCGTGCCGCGCACCAGTTTCGACCTGTCCGAGGTGGAGACGTCCGAGGTGCCCGACATCTTCGCGGTCGCCCGCGACCGGGACATCCTGCTGCATCACCCCTACGAGTCGTTCAGCACGTCGGTGCAGGCGTTCCTGGAGCAGGCGGCGCGGGACCCGGACGTCCTCGCCATCAAGCAGACGCTGTACCGAACCAGCGCCGACTCCCCCATCGTCGACGCGTTGATCGACGCCGCGGACGCGGGCAAGCAGGTGCTGGCTCTGGTCGAGATCAAAGCCCGCTTCGACGAGCAGGCCAACATCCGCCGGGCCCGCAAACTTGAGGAGGCCGGCTGCCACGTCGTCTACGGAGTGGTCGGCCTCAAGACGCACTGCAAGGCGTCGCTGGTGGTTCGGCGGGAAGGCGACACCATCCGCCGGTACACCCACATCGGCACTGGCAACTACCACCCCAAGACGGCACGTCTATACGAAGACCTCGGGCTGATCACCGCCGATCCCATGGTGGCCGACGACGTCACCCACCTCTTCAACGTGCTGTCCGGGTACTCCCGGCACACCGAGTACGGACGGCTGCTGGTCGCCCCGCATTCCATCCGCGACGGGCTGATCGAACGGATCGAATCCGAAATCGAGCACCATCGGGCCGGTCGACCTGCCGGTATCCGCTTCAAGGTGAACTCGATCGTGGACGAGCGCACGATGGACGCCCTCTACGCCGCCGCTGACGCCGGCGTCCCGGTGGAGGTCTGGGTACGTGGCATCTGCGGGCTTCGGGCCGGAGTCCCCGACCTGAGCGAGTCCAACCTGAAGGTCCGCAGCATCTTGGGGCGGTTCCTGGAGCATTCGCGCATCTACTGGTTCGCCAGCGGCGGGCGTCCACAGGTCTGGATCGGCAGCGCCGATCTGATGCACCGCAACCTCGATCGGCGGGTAGAGGCGCTGGTCAGCATCGCCGACCCCGAGCACGTGCAGCGGCTGACGCAACTGCTCGACCTGGGGTTGTCCGACGACGTGGACGCCTGGCACCTGCAACCGGATGACACCTGGCAACGCATCGCCACCACGGCTTCCGGAGAGCGGCTAACCGACATTCAGGCTGTTCTCCTGCAGAACCGCGGTTGGGCTCCGTGAGCCAGGTGCAACCAACCGACTCAACCGATGCGGGTATCACCACGACTGAGGATTCGCCGACCCAGCACCTGGAGGTTGAGCGCAAGTACAAGGTGCACGGGCTGTTCCGGCTGCCGCCGCTTGGCGAACTGCCGGACGTCGAAACCGTTCGCGCGTTGCCACCGATGGAACTGCTGGCCGTCTACTACGACACCGAGGACCTGCGCCTGGCCCGGTCCGGCATCACCCTGCGCCGTCGTGAAGGCGGCGTGGACGACGGTTGGCACCTCAAGTTGCCCGAAAACGAGCCGGGTGCGCGTACCGAACATCAGGTGCCACTGCAGGCAGGACCGTCGATCCCCGAGTCCCTTCGGGAGCTGACGACGGCTTGGTGCCGGTCGGCCGCGCTGCAGCCGGTGGCCACATTGCGCACCGAGCGGCGCGCCTACGAGTTGCTCAGCGGGGGCAACGACCTCCTGGCCGAACTGACCGACGACACGGTTTCGGTGCTGGACGGTGACCACGTCGCGGCCCGGTTCCGCGAGGTGGAGGTCGAGATCAGCGGGAGGGTCACCAGCCAAACTCTCGACGACCTGGACGCCCGACTAAGGCACGCCGGCGCAATCCAGGGCACCTTCACGTCCAAGGTCAGCCGGGCCCTAGGTCCGGCTTCGGCGGCCCCACCGGACGTTCCCGACGTTCCCGCAGCCACGCCCAACGACCCGGCCGGCGACGCCGTGCGTGCATACCTGGCAACCCAGGTTCGGGCGCTGCTGCGCCAGGACCCACGGGTTCGGCTGGGACTGGATGACGCAGTGCACCAGATGCGCGTGGCCGCGCGCCGCATGCGCAGTGGCATGAAGGTGTTCGCACCGTTGCTGGACGCAGACTGGTCCGACCCGCTGCGCGCGGAATTGGCGTGGCTGGCAGGGGCCCTGGGAGCGGCGCGGGACCGGGAGGTGCTTGAAGCCCGACTGTTGCGGGATCTGCAGCGCTTGCCTGAGCACGCCGAGGCGGACGAGGCGTCGGCGGTCGTGGTGGCCGCGCTGGAAGACGGGATGGCGGACGCACGCGCACAGGCTCTCGCCGCCCTTCGCTCGCCGCGCTACCTGGCGCTGCTGGACTCCCTCCTGCGGGCCGCGAACGATCCGCCGCTGACGCAGGCGGCGGCGGATCCGGCGAAGGACGTGCTGCCGCCCTTGGTAGCCAAGTCCTGGACGCGACTAGCCAAGGACGTGCGCAAGCTCGGACTGCGCTCGCCGGACGAGCCCTGGCACGAAACGCGGATAGCGGCCAAGCGCGTGCGGTACGCGGCCGAGGCGGTGGCACCCACTCTCGGTGCGGATGCGGCCCAATTCGCCGAGCGCATGGAGTCACTCACTGAGTTGCTCGGCGAGCACCAGGACGCCGCTGTTGCCGCAGATGAAGTGCACGCGCTGGCCCACCGGCCGCATGTGTCCGGGTCGGCTGGGTTCGCCCTCGGGGAGTTGTACGGACTGCAACGGGACGCCTGCGCCGCGGTTCGTCGTCGCTTCTTGAAGCGCTGGCCGCAAGCCGCCCACCCCCGCCACCGCCGGTGGCTCGGCGCACAATGACTCCCCCGTCGAAGCGCGAAGGTCCAACACCAGTGAGGGACAGTGGCTGAACCGATCCTGGCCGCCGGGGTGGTCCTGTGGCGCGACTCCAGTCGCGGCCGGGAAGTCGCACTAGTGCACCGGCCCAAATACGACGACTGGAGCCTGCCCAAGGGCAAGACCGAAGCCGGCGAGCCGTTGTGGGCCACGGCGGTGCGCGAGACAGCCGAGGAGACCGGCCACGCAGTGACCCTCGGTCGACCGCTATCGATGCAGGAATACCTGGTCAACGGCCGAACCAAGCACGTGCACTACTGGTCCGGTCGGGCCGGCGTCGGCCGGTTCACTGCGCATGCGGAGGTGGACGACCTGCGCTGGCTGCCGGTTCCCGAAGCCGCCCGCACCCTGACGTGGTCGCGGGACGCGGACCTGTTGCACGAATGGGCCGCGGACGCTGACTCCGCTCCGCTGTTGCTGGTGCGCCACGCGCGAGCGGTTCGGCGGGGGGACTGGGACGGACCGGACGACCTGCGACCGCTGACGGAGGAGGGGCAGCGTCAGGCTCTGGCGTTGACCGGGCTGTTGCGTGCCTACGGGGTCACCCGGGTGGTCTCCTCCGACGCGGACCGCTGCCTGCGCACGGTGACGCCCTACTGCGAACAGGCCCGCGTCACGTTGGAAGTGGAACCGGCGCTGTCGGAGGCGGCCTTCGAAAGGCACCCGGAGGCAGCGGGAGGGCGCATCCGCGCGCTGGCTGCGTCCGGCACCCCCACTGCCGTCTGCACCCACCGTCCGTTGTTCCCCGCGCTGGGCGCAGCCCTCGACGTGCCCATCGGCGGCTTGGACCTGGCCGCCGCCCACGTGGTGCACCTGGCCGACGGCATCCCAGTGGCGGTCGAAACCCACGCTGCACCCGAACCCGCGCCGCTCGGCTCGGTGGCGCGCTGACCCGTTCCCCGACTGCTTCCTTTCGTTCACCGGCCGTTCATCCACCGTTCCCGGACCGGCCACCTGGCACCCCTACGGTCCCGATGACAACAACGTCGACCGCAGGGGTTTCGCGGTCACAACGAAGGGACCAATCGCGTGAATCTCCGCAGGACAAGTCGGGCGCTGGCGCCCGCCGCAGCCGTGCTGGCCCTGGGCCTGATCACCGCCGGCTGCAGCAGTGACGACAATGGCGAAACCGGCGGCGGGGACCTGACCGGCTCGGTCCGCATCGACGGTTCCAGCACCGTCGCTCCCTTCACCTCCGCAGCAGCGGAGTTCTTCGGCGAGGAGCAGCCCGGTGTGCAGGTGTCCGTCGGCACGTCCGGCACCGGCGGTGGCTTCGAGAAGTTCTGCGTCGGAGAGACGGACGCAAACGACGCCTCCCGGCCGGTCAAGGACGAAGAGGCTGCGATCTGCGCCGAGAACGGTGTGGAGTTCGAGGAGCTCACTGTCGCCGTGGACGCGCTGACGGTCGTTGTGAACACCGAGAACGACTGGGCCGAGTGCCTCACCGTCGAGGAGCTGAACGTCATGTGGGGGCCCGACTCGACGGCCACCAGCTGGGCGGACATCCGTGACGGCTTCCCCGACGAGCCGCTGGCCCTGTTCGGCCCCGGCACCGACTCCGGCACCTTTGACTACTTCACCGACGAGATCAACGGCGAAGAAGGCGCCAGCCGCACCGACTTCCAGCCGTCAGAAGACGACAACGTGATCGTCAAGGGCGTGCAGGGCAGCAAGGGCGGCCTCGGCTACTTCGGCTACACGTACTTCGAGGAGAACGCCGACACCTTGAAGGCCGTTCAGATCGACAGCGGCGCCGGCTGCGTGACCCCAAGCGCTGAGACCGCGCAGGACGGCTCCTACACCCCGCTGTCCCGCCCGCTGTTCATCTACCCGAGCACAAACGCCGTGGCCGAGAACGAGGCAGTCAAGGCCTTCTTCGACTTCGTCGTCGCCAACGACGCCGAGATCGCCGAGGCTGCCGGCTACATCCCGCTGAACGATGACCAGCGGGCCGAACTGGAGTCGACCTGGGCGTCGATCTCCGGTAGCTGATAGCGCCGACGACCCGACTAACGCAAGACTGTCGACGTGACACTGCTGGCTGACCAGGCTTCCGGTCCAGAGACCCCGTCTCTGGACCGGAAGCAGGTTCGGTGGGGCGACCGGATCGTCGAGTCGACCCTCGTGGTCGCGGCTTTGGTATCGGTGGCGACGACCCTCGGCATCGTTATCTCACTGTTCGTACCAGCCGCAGAATTCTTCACGCTTGTCCCGTTCTCCGACTTCATCACGGGAACGAACTGGTCACCTCTCTTCGAGCCGCCGTCGTACGGCGTTATCCCGCTGGTCACCGCGACGCTGCTGATCTCCCTCATCGGCATGGTCGTAGCCGCGCCGATCGGCTTGGCATCCGCGATGTACCTGTCCGAGTACGCCGGGCCGCGGGTCCGCAAGACCTTCAAGCCCATCCTGGAACTACTGGCCGGCATTCCCACCGTGGTGTTCGGCTTCTTCGCCCTGGAGTTCGTGACACCGATCCTGCAGACGGTGTTCCCCTCCACCCAGATCTTCAACGCGCTGTCGGCCGGCCTGATGGTCGGCATCATGATCGTTCCAACCGTCGCGTCCCTCGCTGAGGACGCGATGCATGCGGTGCCGGACGCCCTGCGCAACGGCGGCTACGCCCTCGGCGCCACCAAGCGCCAGATCACCCTGAACGTGGTCTTCCCGGCTGCCATCTCCGGCATCACCGCGGCCCTGGTCCTCGGCATCTCCCGGGCCGTCGGGGAGACCATGATCGTGACGATCGCGGCCGGCAACCTGCCCAACCTTTCCTGGAACCCGCTGGAGGCCATGCAGACCATGACCGGCTACATCGCTCAGGCCGGCTCCGGCGATGTACCGGTGGGCACCGTCGAGTACGACACCATCTTTGCCGTCGGCGCACTGCTGTTCGTGATGACGCTGGCGATGAACCTGGTCAGCATCCGCCTGGTTCGCCGTTTGCGGAAGGCCTACTGATGTCCACGCCGACCAAGGCCTATCGCGCACCGGACATCTCCCGGCTCATCGCCGGCAACAAGGAGAGCCCGGCCGACCGGGTGTTCCGATACGTCCTCTTCGCCGCACTTTGCGTTGGCGTCATCTTCATCGCGGTCCTGCTGACCACCGTCGTCATCGACGGCTGGGACCGGCTGGACTCGCGACTGTTCACAAACCAGCCGTCCCAGGTGAGCGCGGAGAACTCCGGAGCTCAGTCCGCCATCCTGGGCACGATCTGGGTGATGTCCGGGACCGCCCTGTTGGCCATCCCGATCGGCATCGCTGCCGCCATCTTCCTGGAGGAGTACGGCAACCCGGCGAACAAGTTCTTCACTTTCGTCGAAGTGAACATCGCCAACCTCGCGGCCGTTCCGTCGATCATCTACGGCATCCTCGGCCTCGGGGTCATCGCCCGCGGATTCGGCTTTGGCTTCACCGTCGCCACGGCGTCCATAACCCTGGCGCTGCTCGTGCTGCCGGTCGTGATCATCGCCTCCCGCGAGGCGATCCGCGCGGTACCGCAGGAGATCCGGCTCGGATCCCTCGCGCTCGGCGCGTCCAAGTGGCAGACGACCTGGCGGCAGGTACTGCCCAGCGCCATCCCCGGCATGGCGACCGGTTCCATCCTGGCGCTGTCGCGGGCCATCGGCGAGGCGGCTCCGCTGCTGCTGATCGGCGCCGCCGGCTTCATCCGATTCAATCCGAGCGGATTCGACAGCGCCTACACGACGTTGCCGATTCAGATCTTCAACTGGGTCAAGGACCCCCGCGAGGAGTTCCAGACGCTCGCCTCGGCAACGATCGTGGTTCTCTTGGTGCTGTTGCTCATCATGAACTCGATCGCGATCATCGTCCGCAACCGATACACGAAGAAGTGGTGACGGCCATGACCACGGTTACCCCCGAGCACGACCCGAAGGACCTGGCCAAGACGCCACAGGTGGCCGCGCGGGACCGTGCAACCGGAGACAGCACAGCCGTTATGCAGACGCACGACCTGTCCGTCTTCTACGAGGACTACGAGGCCGTGCGCAACGTGGACATGACGTTCTACGCCAACCAGATCTCCGCGATGATCGGTCCGTCCGGATGCGGCAAGAGCACGGTGCTGCGCTGCTTCGACCGCATGAACGACCTGATCCCGGGCGCTCACATCACCGGCAAGATCACGTATCACGGTCAGGACCTGTACGCCCCTGAGGTCGACGTGATCGAGTTGCGTCGCCGCGTCGGCATGGTGTTCCAGAAGCCGAACCCGTTCCCCAAGTCCATCTACGACAACATCGCCTACGGCCCACGGGTAAACGGCTGGAAGATCGACAGCATGGACGACCTCGTCGAGGAGGCGTTGACGCGGGCGGCCCTGTGGGACGAGGTCAAGGACCAGTTGGACAAGAACGCGTACGCGTTGTCCGGTGGTCAGCAGCAGCGGCTGTGCATCGCCCGCTGCATCGCCGTGCAGCCCGACGTGATCCTGATGGATGAGCCGTGCGCATCACTGGACCCGATCGCCACACAGAAGATCGAGGACCTGATGCAAAACCTGGCGACGGAGTACACGATCATCATCGTCACTCACAACATGCAGCAGGCCGCTCGCGTTTCGGACCGGACCGCGTTCTTCACCGCCGAGGTGGACTCCCACGGCGTGCGGCACGGGCGGCTCGTGGAGATCGACGACACCCACACGATCTTCACGTCACCGGCGGACAAGCGCACCGAGGACTACATCTCCGGCCGCTTCGGCTGACCCAGCCCGGGCTGCAAGCCTTGAATGCGGCATTCGGGCGCTCTAGTCGCGTGAATGCGGCATTCAAGCCAATCAGCCGCGGTAGCCCATGCGGCTGGACAGGCGTTTCACCGCCGCGAGCAGCAGGTCGGTGCACTGCGGCACCTCCTCGGCGAAACGGTCCAGCGGCCCGCTCACGCTGACCACAGCCACCGGGTAGCCGTCCGCATCCCGGATCGGTGCGGCCACCGAACCGGCGCCGGCCTGCCGCTCCCCGAGGCTTAGCGCGTAACCACGGGCGCGGATCTCGGCCAACTCCTTGCGCAGCTCGACCGGGTCGGTCACGGTCTCCGGCGTCACTTTGGGCAGCGATCCGGTGAGCAGCGGCTCCAACTCCGTGGGCGGCAGAAATGCCAGGAAGGCCTTGCTGCTGGCGCCAGCGTGAATCGGATACGGCACACCCAGAGGTACCTCCATGCGCACCTCGCGTGGCGGCACCACCTGGGCCACGTACACCCGCTGCGTCCCCGATCGCAGCGACATGGTGGCCGTCTCGCGGGTGGCCGCGGAGAGAGCCTCCAACTCGGGTCGGCCCAGCGCCCGGATGTCCAGACGGGACAGGTACGCCTGGCCCAGGGCCAGCGCACCGGGCCCGAGCGTGTAGCGGCGGCTGTCTTCGTCGACGTTGACCAGGTCCCGGGACCGCAACGACGTCAGGATTCGGTGGACGGCCGCCTTGGACAGGCCGAGTTCGCCGGAGATCTCGGTTACGCCCAGATCCTTGGAGCCGGTGTTCACGAAGAGCAGGAGGACGTCGAGGGCGCGCTCGACCGCGGCGATCGACTGACTCGACTTCGGCTTGGTGGGCTCGGCGGCCACGTCACCTCCCTTCCTGCAGACAGTTCCGCTGGGCGGAACGGTAGTCCGGGTGTCGGGAAGGAGACGGGACTTTGGCACATTGACACCCCGGAAACGCGCTGAGTAGCGTGCGGAAACGCCGTTCCGCCTGCCGAAACACGTCGTTGGCGTGGACCGGGTGGCTGGATTGACCGGGAAGGACCCCTCGTGCCCATCGACGCCGCGACGTTCCGTTCGGCTCTTGGCCAGTGGCCTAGCGGCGTCACCGTCGTCACCACCACCGCCGACGACGGCACCTTGCACGGCATGACGGCCAGCTCATTCAGCAGCGTCAGCCTGGACCCGCCGCTGGTTTCGGTGTGCCTGGCCAAAACCATCTTCACGCACTCGCTGATCGAGGCGAGCGGGCACTTTGCCGTGAACATCCTCGCCAAGGACCAGGCGCACCTGGGCAAGCGCTTCGCCGGGCAGCAGCCGGAGGTGACTGACCGGTTCTTCGACGTGCAAGCCAAGACCGCCGCCACCGGCGCACCGCTCATCCCCGACGCGCTGGCCTGGCTGGACTGCGAGGTGCGGCACGCATATGACGGTGGCGACCACACGATCTTCGTGGGTGAGGTCCTCGCCGCGGACACCCCGAGGTTGACGGCTCCACTCCTGTTCCACTCCCGCGCCTGGGGCCAGTTCGCAGACCTACTGCCGGAGGACGCCGCAGTCATGGACACCGGCACCACCGAGGTGCTGCGTCGCGCCGGGGCGGCCCCGGGTCGGGTGACCGAGGTGGTCAGCACATTGCGCGCCGCCGGAGTGGCAGTCCGGGTTCTGGACCTGGCCGGCCACCCACCGACCGACCTGGAACTTGCCGTCCTCGGCGCCGACCGGGACGCCGGGCCGGGCACTGCCACCGCGGTGATCGCAGCGCCCGAGCACGTCGCCCGGGCCGCCGACCTAGGCATCGGTGTCGCCGAGGTGGTGGCCGACGTCAACGGCGATGTTGCCGAAGTGGAGTCGCTCGTCGCCGCCGCGAAGGCGGCCGAACTGGCGGTCTCGGTAACGCTGCGAAACGTCTTCAGCGCAGACCAGGAGGAGGCGATCGCCGCCTGCGAGCGCGTTGCCGCCCTCGGGGTCGACGAGATCTGCCTCGATGACTCCACGTCCGCGGCCAACCCGCTGTCGATGCGGGTGTTCCTTCAAGAGGCGGTACCGCGCGTCCGGCCGGTGCCGTTGGCGCTGCGTCTGGGTGACTCCACCGGATTGGCGCTGGCCAACGCGCTCACCGCACTGAAGAGCGGAGTGCGCCGGTTCCACGCAACGCTCGGCGGCCTCGACGGGGTTTCGCCGCTGGAAGACCTGCTCTACCTGATCGCCACCCTCGAGGTTTCTGCGCCCGCCGATCGCGACGCAGTCCTGCAGGCGGCGACCGCACTCGCTCACATCAGCAACGCGCCGCTGCGGTCCCGCACCGGCACCCTGCCAACACCGGCCGTCACCACCTAGGGAGCAGACATGGCCCTGACCGCAGAACGACTCATTGAGGACCTGACGCCCGAGGAGCGGGCACGCCAGGAGGTCGTCGACTCGATCCTTCCGGCAGTGCGTGAGGCCGCCGCCGAGGCTGACGCCAGGGCGGAGTTCCCCGAGCGGCACCTGAAGATGTTCAGCGAGTCCGGCCTGCTCGGCCTGGTCGTGCCGACCGAGTACGGCGGCATGGGCGGCACGTTGCGTGACCTGGCCGCCACCACCTACGCGCTTGGGACCGCCTGCGGCTCAACCGCGCTTGCGTACTTCTTCCACTGCTCGTCGAGTTCGCGCGGCCTGCTGCCGCTCGGCGCCATCGACGCCGGCCTGTACGACGAGAAGGACGTGCCCACAGTCCGGGCTTTCGGCGAGAAGGTTCTGACGCTGATGGGTGCCGAGGGCAAATGGATCGGCAACTTCGCGTCCGAGGCCGTCAAAGCCGAGAACGCCAACGTGCTCATCCGCACCACCGCCACCAAGACCGACGGCGGCTGGCTGCTGAACGGGGAGAAGTCCTTCGGCTGCCTCACCGACACCGCCGACTACTACATGGTCACCGCGCGCCTGCGCCGACTACGAAGGCATGGAGTCGCTGGCACTGTTCCTCGTAGATCGCCGCAAGGAGGGCGTGCGCGCACGCATCAACTGGAACGGCCTGGGCATGCGGGCCAGCGGCAACCACGGCATCGTCCTGGAGGACTGCTTCGTCCCCGACGACATGGCGCTGACCATCCCCGGCGCATTCATGACGGCCACCAAGGTGGCGCGCGGCTCATGGGTCGGCAACCAGGTCGCCATCGGCGCGATCTACATCGGCATCGCCCGCGGCGCCTACGAGTACGCCCTCAACAAGGTCATGAACACCCCGTTCGCCGACACCGGCAAGTCGGTTGCCTCCTCCCCGATGCACCAGGTGCTGATCGGTGAGGCGGAGCAGGCGCTGGAGGACGCGCACCTGTGGGGACGCCGGCAGGTGCAGTTGGAGACCGCGGACCCCGAGCTCATGTCCAAGCAGGACGTCGTGAAGATGTGGCGGCTGACCAAGGGCACGGTGTGTGAGCGTTCGTTCGACGTGACCACCCTGGCGCTGAAGATGTGCGGCACGTCCGGCGCACTCATGGACAACGAGATCGGCCGTAACTTCCGCGACGCCTCGATGGGCCTGCTGCAAGCATTCCCGGCCGAGCGCGGCAAGCTCGACCTGGCGAAGATGATCGTCGACGGTCAGGGCTGGGGCGGCTTCACCACCATCAACGAGAAGTGACTCGTAGCCGGCGGTGAGTACGACCACACACGCGCAGACCCAGGGCGCCGCTGAGTCAGCCTCGGTGGCACAGACCCTGCGGCTGCTGCGCGGCGTGTGGCACGAGCACGTAGCCGGCTACGACTGCGACGGCACTGAGCTCACCGACGACCCCGAAGCTGCGCGTCCGGGGCCGCTGCCTTTCGAACAACTCGTGTACCTGGACCTGGACGGCGACGACTACCAGCAGACCAACGTGGTAGTCCGCGGCCGCCCGGCCCACACGCGAACCTTCACCGGCCGCATCGTCGATGGGGTCCTGCACTTCGACCTCCCCGAAGGGGCGCCGGACATCGTCGGGGTCAGCGCCGGTCCCGGAACAGTCGTCTTCGGACCGACGCGGCTGGACGGCCCCGCCGCCCGCTACGCCGAGCCGGACTGGGTCCGCTACCTCGGCAGCGACCAGCGCACGCGGACTACCGCGCTGTACCGGCACGGTGTGCTGGTCCGTACCCTCACCGCCAACGCGACCCGCATCAGCGAAGACCCGACCCGTCGGTTGCCGTGGGACCCCCGCGGTGCGGACGGACCGGTGCACGACGGGTCAGCCCAGACGACCGTCTATCGCGAGGAGAACAAATGACCGCGACACCGTCGCAAAACGTCGAGGTCCCCGCACTGCGGGAACTCGTCAACGGACAGTGGGCCGATCCGTCGACCGACCTGGGCGGTGAACTGCACAATCCCAACACCGCCGAACTGATCGGCAAACAGGTCGCCACCGCAGACGATGCGCTGGAGGCAGTTGCCGACACCGCCAGCAACCTGCACGCGGCCGGAGACTGGTCCGGGCTCAGCGCCGACGAGCGCGCCGGAATCCTCGAGGCGGTTGCCGACGCGCTGGACCCGGTCGCCGATCGCATCGCCGACCTGGAGTCACTGGGCACCGGTGCGATCCGCCGGATGACCGGCATGCTGACGATCATCAATGGCGGCTCGTTCCGCCTGGCCGCCATGCAGCTTCGGTCCGGGTGGACCAACTCGAGCATCACCGCCGAGTCCGGCAACGAGGTCGAGGTACACCGCTTGCCGTTCGGCCCGGCGCTTTGCCTGGTGCCGTGGAACGCCCCGGCGCCGATGGCCGCGCACAAGGTCGCCAACGCGCTGGCCGCCGGCTGCCCCACGATCCTCAAGCCCAGCGAGTACGCGCCGCTGGGCACCTCCGTGCTGGCCGAGACCATCGCCGAAGCCCTGGACGCCGCCGGGGCCCCCGCCGGCACCTTCCAGTTGATCCAAGGTGGACCCAAGCAGGGCGCGACCCTGGTCCAGGACCCGCGGATCCGGGCGGTTTCCTTCACCGGTGGTTTGGCTGGCGGGCGGGCCATCGCTGCCGCCTGCGCCTACGACATGAAGCCGGCACAGCTGGAACTGGGCGGCAACAACCCGGTAGTCGTCTTGGAGGACGCCGACGTCGAGTACGCCGCCCAGGGCGCGGTTGACCTGCTGACCCAGTTGAACGGCCAGTGGTGCCGGGCGCTGGGCCGTCTGATCGTGCACGAGTCACTGGCCGACGACCTGGTGGCCGCGATGGCGGACAAGATCGCGGCGCTGCGCATCGGGGACAGCCTGTCGCTGGACACCGACCTCGGCCCGATGGTGCACGCAGCCCACCTGGCGTTGCTGCAGGACCGCATCGCCGAGTTGGACTCCGCCGGTGGCACCGTCGTCGCCCCCGGCAACCTGCCGGACCTGCCCGGCTACTTCTTGTCGCCGACTTTGGTCACGGGCGTCTCCCCGGAGGACGCCCTGCACGAGATCTTCGGACCGGTTGCCACGGTGCACCAGTTCCGAACCGACGCCGAAGCCATCGCTTTGGCCAACGGCACCCCGTACGGCCTGGAGGGCTACGTGTTCGGCACGGACACCGACCGGGCGATGAACGTCGCCCGCCAGGTCCACGCCGGCGGGGTGAAGGTAAACGGGTCCACGGTGCTCAGCCTGGACATCATGGCTCCACGTCCCGCCTGGGGACTGAGCGGCTACGCGGAGGAGGGGACCGCGGAGACGTTTCAGTTCTTCTGCAACACACGGGTCGTGGGGGTCGAGGGGATGCTGGCCGGCCACTTGGCCGGCTGACCGCTCGCCCAGGACCCGCTGGGCGGTCCGCTGCGCTTGACGCGCGGACCGCCCGGCGGGCGTCAACCCCGCCGGTTGTGCCCATCGTGGCGCCGGACACAATCACCCCCGATCCACGCAAGCACCGGTGCACACACCAAGCAAGGAGCCGTCATGACTCACACCGGACCCCTGACCGACCTGCGCGTCGTCGAGATGGGCCAACTGCTGGCCGGCCCGTTCGCCGGGCAGCTGTACGCCGACTTCGGTGCTGAGGTCATCAAGGTCGAAGCCCCCGGCACCGGCGACCCGATGCGGCAGTGGGGCCGGGAGCGCGTTGACGGCAAGGCCCTGTGGTGGAGCGTGGTCGCCCGCGGCAAGAAGTCGGTGACGATCAACCTCCGCGAGGAGGAGGGTCAGCAACTGGCCAAGGACCTGATCAAGACCGCGGACATCCTCATTGAGAACTTCCGCCCCGGGACGCTGGAGCGCTGGGGCATGGCACCCGAGGTCCTGTGGGAGGACAACCCCGGCCTGATCATTCTGCGCGTGTCCGGCTTCGGCCAGACCGGCCCGATGAGCAAGCAGGCCGGCTACGGCGCCATCGGCGAGGCGATGGGTGGACTCCGCTACGTGACCGGCGAACCGGACCGGCCGCCGGCGCGCGCCGGCATCTCCATCGGCGACACGCTGGCGGCAATCCACGCAGCGCTCGGCGGGATGATGGCGCTGCACCACCGCGAGCGCACCGGCAAGGGTCAGGTGGTCGACTCCACGCTGTATGAGGCCGTGCTCAACGTCATGGAGTCGCTGGTTACCGACTACGACGTCTCCGGCTACATCCGACCGCGCACCGGCTCGATCCTGCCGAAGATCGCGCCGTCGAACGCCTACCCGACCTCCGAAGGCGCGGACATCCTGATCGCGGGCAACCAGGACACCGTCTTCGCCCGCATGGCCGAGGCGATGGGCCAGCCGGAACTGGCTGAGGACCCCCGCTACAAGACGCACGCCGCTCGCGGTGAGAACCAGACGGAACTCGACGAGATCGTCTCCGCGTGGACGCGGCAGCACACCGCCGAGGACGTCGAGAAGATCATGGCCGAGGCGGGTGTCCCCTGCGGCAAGGTGTACCGCGCCCCGGAGATGCTGGCCGACCCGCACTTCGCCGCGCGCGAGGCGATCATCCGGATCATGCACCCCGAATACGGCGAGATCGCCATGCAGAACACCGCGCCGAAGATGTCGGAAACCCCGGGCAAGGTCCGCTGGGTGGGTCCGGAGCTCGGCGAGCACACCAACGAGGTCCTGACCGAGGTGCTGGGCAAGTCCGCCGACGACGTGGCCGACCTGACCGAGCGCGGGATCGTCTGAGGCGATGCCCGACGTCACCGGCTGGCGGGCCAAGATCGCCGCGATCGTCCCTTCGACGAACACGGTGGTCGAGCACGACCTGGCGGTGCTGCGACCTCCCGGCGTGACGTTTCACGCCGGGCGCATGCTCATCACCGAGCCCGACCTCGCCTCAGACGCGGACTTCACGGCGCTCCTGACCCAGATCCGCGCCTCGATCACCGACGCCGTCGACTCGGTGATGACGTGCAAGCCCGACTACATGCTGATGGGCATGTCCGCGGAGACGTTCTGGGGCGGAGTGGCCGGAAATGCCGCGTTCGAGCAGCGAATCCACGACCAGACCGGCCTACGGGTCTCCACCGGAGCCCGGTCCTGTTCCGAGGCCCTGCAGAAGTTCGGTGCGAAGCGGATCTCGGTGTTCTCGCCGTACCAACCGATCGCCGATGTCGAGGTCGGTCGCTACTTCACTGAGGCCGGTTTCGACGTGGCCGCCATCACCGGGCTGCGGTGCAAGTCGGCCACCGCGATCGCCGAGGTCACCCCGGCTGAGATCGGCGAAACGATCCGGGCGATCGACGCCCCCGACGTCGACGCCGTCGTGCAGGTGGGCACCAATTTGTCGTTCGTGGCACAGGCCGATGCACTTGAGGGCTACTTGGGCAAGCCGGTCATCGCCATCAACGCCGCCACCTTGTGGCACACCCTGCGAACACTCGGCTTCGACGATCGCATCGAAGGGGCCGGCAGCCTGCTGCGGCAGTTCTGATCAGCTCAGCAGCGGCGCGGAAAACAGGAGGCGTGATGATCGTCCGGGAGAACCCGACGCATCCCAGCGAGATCGTCGGCGAGGTCGCCACCTCCGATGCGGCCGCCGTCGACACGGCAGTTCGCGCCGCCGACGCGGCGCAGCGGGACTGGGCCCAACTGCCCCTGACCGAGCGCGCCGACCGCGTTCGCGCAGCCCTCGCGCCCCTGGAGGCCGAGACGGATCGGCTCGCGACCCTGCTCGCCCGGGAGATGGGCAAACCGTTGCCGGACTGCCGCGGCGAGATCGGCTTTGCGCGGATGTTCGGTGGGTTCGTCGCCGATCGCGCTCCGGAGGTCGTGACCGACTCGGAGGTGGACGACGCCAGCGGGCGGATGCTGCTGCAGCACGTGCCGTACGGCGTCGTAGCCGCGATCACGCCGTGGAACGCACCGGTGATCCTGTCAATGCTCAAGGTGGCTCCGGCTCTGGTCACGGGCAACTCGATCGTGGTCAAGCCGTCCCCGCTGGCACCGCTGGCGGTGACAGATCTCTATGCGCAGGTGGCGGCCGGGCTGCCCGCCGGACTGCTGCAGGTCATTCACGGTGACGCCGAAGCCGGGGCTGCGCTCGTGGGGCATGAACTCACCCGCAAGATCGCGTTCACCGGCGGCGGGGTGACGGCGACGGCAATCGGTCGCACTGCGGCGGAGCGGATCACCCCGACCGTCATGGAACTGGGTGGCAACGACCCGGCGGTGTTCCTCGCCGACGCGGTCATCGATGACGCGGCCATGGCGCGGGCCGTGATCGCCACCTTCGCCACCAGCGGCCAGGTGTGCATGGCCAGCAAGCGGCTGTACGTGCACGCGTCCCGGTTCGAGGAGTTCGTGGAGGCGTTCACTGCCGCCGCTGCCGAGGTGCTTGTGGTCGGCGATCCGTTGGCGGAAGGCGTGACGATGGGCCCGGTGATCAACGCCGCTGCCCGCGACCGGCTGCTCGGCCTGCGAGCGGAATCGGTAGCCGCCGGGGGCAGGGCCGTTGACTTGGGGTCGGTGCCGGACCAGGAACTGCTGGACGAGGGGTACTTCGTTCGCCCGGCGCTCGTCACCGGCCTACCCGACGTTGCCCGACTGGTGGCCGAGGAGCAGTTCGGACCGCTGGTACCGATCCAGGTATTCGACACCGAGGATGAGGTCATCGGCCGGGCCAACGCCGGTGACCTGGGCTTGGGTGCGTCGGTGTGGTCGGCCGATGAGGAGCACGCCTTCGCGGTCGCCCAGCGGCTCGAAGCCGGGTTCCGGTTCATCAACACTCACAACCGGACCGGGATGGCGCTGCGGGCGCCGTTCGGCGGCGTGAAGCGCTCCGGCTTCGGCCGCGAGTACGGCGACGAGGGGCTGCTGGAGTACGTGCAGACCTGCGTGGTGAACGCGCCGGCGGCCTTCCGCCCCGGCGCCGAGACGCCGACGAGCGCAACCGCCTACCCCGGTACCTAACCCGCACAGAGCCGCTCTCATAGCGCTAGGCCGCAATTCAGCCGCTCACTGCTGCGCGCCCGTCTCGGCGAACCACGCCACTGTGCGGCACCGTTCCGGTGGAGCCCTATGAGAGCGGCTCTGTGCCGAGAAGGGGGTTCGGCGAGCGCGTCAGTTGCCAGCACGGCAGACTGTCGCAACTGGATCCGAGGGGGACAGCGTGGGACGACACAGCGCAGGTGGCGGCGAGCCACCCGCTAGCGACAAACCGGACGCATCGGCGCCCGCCGCCGACGGGGGCACCGGCGGTACGGCCACTGCGGTCGCACCGAAGTTCGGTCCACTGAAGCTGACCCGCGGCACCACTCGCGGCAACGTCGCCACGTACTACTGGCTGGCGTTGTCGTCGATCATGCTGTTCACGCTCGTCCCCGCGCTGCAGGCCGGGCTGCTGACGACAATCCTGGAGATCCCCGAGGACGAGCAAGGCCGCATCACCGGCCTGCTCGGCCTGGTGGGCGAGATCATCCTCATCGTTGTCGTCGCGGTTTCCGGCGCGTGGTCCGACCGCGTTGGGCGCCGCCCGGTCGCGGTTCTCGGCTACGCCCTCATCGCACTCGGCATCGGGCTGACCCCGTTCGTCGGCAACGTCTTGTCCTTGACCGCGTCTCGGGCTGTCGCCGGCATCGGTATCGCCATCATCACCGGGATGATCACCGCCATCGTCACCGACTACGTGCGGGACGAAACGCGCGGTACGGCCAACGGCATCCTGGGCTTCGCAAACGGGATCGGTGCACTGATCACGTTCACCGCGCTGCTGCAACTCCCCAGCGTCTTTGAGAGCGCCGGGCTCGGCGAGGTCGCCGCGCTGCGCGCCACGTACCTCGTCGGTGCGGGACTGGCCGCCATGACAGCGGTGCTCATGCGGGTCGGGCTGCGCGGCGGCAAGGCGTTCGCCCGGACCGACGAACCCTCCATCCGCGAGTTGGTGGGCAAGGGCCTCAAGGCCGGCAAGGACTCCGGCCTTTCCCTGTCCTACGCCGCAGCGTTCGTCGCTCGCGCCGACCTGGCGCTGGTGGGCGCCTTCCTGATCCTGTGGGCGCAGCAGTACGGCGAGAGCATCGGCCTGACCACCGGCGAGGCGACGGCCAAGGCCGGGATCCTGCTGGCGGTCGCCAACGGCACCGCGCTGCTGGCCGCACCGGTCACGGGCATACTCGCCGACCGCATCGGCCGCACGGACGCCGTGATCATCTCCCTGGTGGTCACCGCGATCGGCTACACGGCCACCTTGGCCATCTCCGACCCGTTCAGCGCCCAAGGCTTCGCAATCGCCGCGCTGATCGGCGTGGGCCAGGTGAGCGCAGTCATCTCCAGCAACGTGCTCGTTGCCGAACAGGCGCCGCCGATGATCCGGGGCGCGGTGATCGGCATGTTCGCCCTGTTCGGCGGGGTGGGGATCATGATCGCGCTAGGTGTCGGCGGGATCCTGTTCGACGCCTGGCGACCGGCCGCCCCGTTCGTTCTGTTCGGCATCATGGCCGGCATCGTCGCCATCTACGGCCTGATCGTGCGCAAGAGCATCATCCCGAACCGCTACGCCGCGGACGAGGACATCGCCCACGACGTGGGAGTGGCCGGCGCCATCCCGATGAAGGACCAGACCGCCGGTCAGGACTCGTAGTCGACGGTGGCGCGCGCTTCCAGCAACGGGCGCAGCCAGGCGCCGACCTCAAGGTGATCGGGGTGACCCTGGTAGGCCTTCAGCTCTTCAACCGAGTCGTGGGTCGTGGTCAGGCACAGGTCGAAGGAGACCTCACTGCGGATCACATCGAGCCCGACGTGCAACGTCTTGATGTGCGGGATCGTCGCCGGTAGCGCTTCCAAGCGGCTCTTGGTCTCGGCGGCGTTGGCAGAGTCGGCGAACTTCATCAGCACGACGTGGGTGATCAACGGGTCCTCCCCGGGCCTAGGCGATCTGATCGCCGAGTCTAGGATCGCTTCGCTGCCGCAGCCCCGCTGGGGCGTGCCGCGCTTGACCGCAACAGCAGGAGGATCCCGGAGATGACCGCCGTTCAGATCGTCGAGGTCGCCGCGCGCGACGGCCTGCAGAACGACCCCGCCGACCTGACGACGGCGCAGAAGGTCGAGCTGATCAACCGCGCTTTCGACGCCGGCATCCGGCGCGCAGAGGCCACTTCGTTCGTGAGCCCCAAGGCCGTCCCGAAGATGGCCGACGCCGAGGAAGTCATGGCCGGACTGGCGGCCCGACCGGACCGCGACCGCTTCTCCGCCATCGGCCTGGTGGTCAACGAGCGCGGGTTTGTGCGCGCCCAGCCGACCGGGGTGGACGAGATCAACCTGGTCGTCGTAAGCACGGACACGTTCGCAGGCAAGAACCAGAACATGACCTCCGACGAGACGATCGACGGCGTCGAGAAGATCGCGCCCTTGGCTCGCGCCGCCGGCCTGAAGACGTCGGTGACCATCGGTGCTTCCTTCGGCTGCCCCTTCGAGGGCGAGGTGCCGGTTTCACGGATCGTTGCCATGGCCGAGCGCATCGCCGGCATCGGCGTCGACGAGATCGCGCTGGCGGACACCATCGGGGTCGCGGTACCGCCGGACGTTCGCGAACGCGTGACCGCGGTCAAGGCCGCGATCGGCGACGTGCAACTGCGCGCCCACTTCCACAACACCCGCAACACCGGCTACGCCAACGCCTTGACCGCAGTGGAGAACGGCGTGACGGTCCTGGACGCCAGCCTGGGCGGCATCGGCGGTTGCCCGTTCGCCCCCAAGGCCACCGGCAACATCGCCACCGAGGACCTCGTCTACCTGCTGCACCGCAGCGGCTACGAAACCGGCACGGACCTGGAAGCGCTGATCGCAGCCTCCGACTGGCTCGGCGAGGTGATGGGCCGACCAACCCCCGCTCTGGTCAGCAAGGCAGGGGACTTCCCGAAGGCGGCCGCGTGAGCGAGCCGGTGGTGGTGCGCTCCGTCGACGGCGAAACGCCGGCGCACGGCCACCTACGGGTGGCCGCAGTCCAGTTCGCTGTCGGCACGGACGTTGACGAGAACCTCGCCACCTGCCTGCGCATGATCGACGCTGCCGCGGCCGAGGGCGCGCAGGTGATCGTCCTGCCGGAGTTCTGCAACCACGTGTCCTGGTACGACGACCGCGAGCACTCCCGGCGCATGGCCGTGACCCTCGACGGGCCGTTCGTCGGCGCCATCGCCGCCAAGGCCAAGGAGCACGCCGCCTACGTCATGGTCAACGTGGTGGTCGCCCGCGAGGACGGCCGCACGACCGGCACCAACGTGCTGTGCAGTCCGCAAGGCGCCGTCGTCGCCGACTCCGACAAGCAGGTCCTCATGGGCAGCGAGCGCCTGCACCTGGACGACGCGATCAGCACCGGTCCGATCGTCGAGACCGAACTGGCGCGCTTCGGCATGTACTCCTGCATGGACGGCGTCATCAACGAGACCCCGCGCGGCCTGGCGCTGCGCGGCGCGCAGGTGCTGCTGAACAGCCTCAACTCCTTCGCCCTGGACGAGGCGAACCTGCACATCCCGGTGCGCGCCCCGGAGAACCGGGTCTGGATCGTCGCGGCCAACAAGGTCGGCCCGCTGATCCCGCCGGGCAACATCGAGCAGGTCAGCACCGGTGTCGGCGTCCCGGTGGAGCGGCTACACGGTGCCGGGGAGAGCCAGATCGTGGCCCCCGATGGCACTGTCGTCGCCCAAGGGCCGCTGACCGGTGAGGCGGTGGTCGTGGCCGACATCGACGTCGCGCTCGCCGATGCCAAGACCCGACCGGACGGCACCGACGTGTTCGCCAACCGGCGGCCGGAGTTGTACGCCGCGCTCGCCGACGCCCCCAAGGGCCGGCAGGCTCCCGCGGGGTCACCGGTGCTGCGCACCGCCGTGGTTCAGCCCGCCGCCGACGGACCCGACGCCATCCCCGCCGCCGCTACGGCAGTGGCGCAGGCGGTCGCCGACGGCGCTCAGCTGGTCGTGCTGCCGGAGTTGTTCTGCTTCGCCGGGGGCGTTGTGGACGTGGACGCCGCCGCGGCCGAGGCCCGGTCGGCCGCAGCCGTTGCTGCCATCGCGGCAGTAGCGGGCTCGGCGCACGTGGTCACCAGCCTGCCCGCCGGCGCCGCGCACGAGGCAGTGCTCATCGGTGCCGACGGCATCGTGGCCCGGCAACGCCAGTTGCATGCCGTCGCCCGGCATCCGCTGGGTCACTGACCTCGGTGACGGCCTGAACATCGTCGAGCTGCCGTGGGGCCGCCTGGCGCTGGTCGTCGGTGACGATGCGGTCTACCCGGAGACGTTCCGGCTGGCGGCGCTGGCGGACGCCGACGTGGTTGCGCTGCCGTTCAGCGTTGCGGAGTCCTGGGAACTACGGACCGGTCTGGTGGAGCGCGCTGCGGAGAATCGACTGAACCTGGTCGCGGCGACCCGTCCCGGTCCGGCCGGTGCCAGCGTGGTGATCCCGCTCAGTGGCGAGTTCACGCTCTGGTCCACCGAGCGCACCGAGCCGTTCAACGGGGTGATCTCCCGTCCCGACCCGGTGTTGGTCGACCCGAACGCCGAGATCACGCTGGTGGAGGTGTCCCCCGCGCAAGCGACCAACCGCATGGTCTCCCGCGGCACCGACCTGGTCGACGGCCGTCCGTGGCAACTGATGGACGCAATCACCAACTGAGGACCGCACTCGGACGAGACCGCCCTCGAAGAGATCCACGAGATCACCGTCACCGCTTAGCCGTACACCTGGGAACTCCGCAGCCGGGCGCCGTCGCGCGTCCTAGTCTCTGGGCGTGGCCGATTTCGTCTACCCCCCGGTTGTTGCCGCGCTGCGCGGCTCGTTCTTCGCCCTCGGGCTGAAGATCGACCTGCGCGGCGCGGAGAAGGTGCCCCGAACTGGACCGTTGGTGGTCGCCAGCAACCACATCAGCCACCTGGACTTCATCTTTGCCGGGCTGGCCGCCCGGCCGGCCAAGCGCTACGTGCGGTTCATGGCCAAGAAGTCGGTGTTCGAGCACCGGATCGGCGGGCCGCTGATGCGCGGGATGCACCACATCCCGGTCGACCGGGACGCGGGAACGGCCAGCATCCGGGAAGCGCTGGGCGCGCTGCGCGCCGGTGAAGCGGTCGGCATCTTCCCGGAGGCGACCATCTCCCGGTCGTTTGAGCCCAAGGAGTTCAAGACCGGAGCGGTGCGTATCGCCAAGGGCGGCAAGGCGCCGATCGTGCCGGTGGCCTTGTGGGGGACGCAGCGGCTGTGGACCTACGACGAGCACTCCAGCCTCAAGCAGCGCGGCGTCCCCATCACCGTCATCGTCGGCGAACCCATTGACAGCGCCGGCGACCCCGAGGTCGCCACCGAGCAACTGCGCAGTCGCATCACCGAGATGGTCCACGTCGCCCAGGAGACCTACCCGGACGACGGCGCCGGCCAGTGGTGGCAGCCGGCCCGCCTCGGCGGGACCGCACCCGCGCCCGCGCCCGGCTAGGCCCAAAGTCGGGACCAAAGTCCCCAATGCATGGGTCCACGCTCCCTGACCGCGTGCCCCCCGCCGTGGCACGCTGCGCAACACCACCGTACGGTTCTGCAACGCCGTTCCGCGCAACGGAATGGCGCACTGAGGGAGGCAAGACGTGGGCGAAACGCTCAGCACGGTCCAGGAACTCATCGACGAGTCCGGCCCGATCGACGTCACTTGGATCTACGAGCAGTGGCGCGACGAACTGGCCAAGCTCATGGCCAAGGTCAACGAAAGGTTCGAGCTCAAGCAGGACCCGTCCACCAACGGCCTCGAGGTCGCCGGCGAGATCGGTTCCGGCATCCACGGGCAGGTGCAGTGCTTCGCCGGCCCCGAGATCGACTGGCTCGTTTACTCCTGGATGGCCGACCCCAAGGGTGGGTTCGCGAACCTGCACCTGACCATCTCCCCCGGACCGCAGACGGACATCCCGTTCTTCGGCATGGCGTTCGCCAACTTCGGCGCGCGGCCGTGGGCGTACATCGACCACCTGCCCCGCCGGGACCTGTGCACGAACACCGACTACCACTTCAAGTACTTCGAGTCCCAGAACGAGGAGTGGCTGGAGACCCGCCGCAACAACCCGCAGTTGGACTGGTTCACCAGCCCGATGGCCTACATCCGCGCGGTCACCAGCCCCACCGCCTTCTGCTACTCCGGTCCCATGACGCAGGAGACCGTCGACATCATCATGAAGCAGGCCAGCGACAAACTGGACCTGTGGTTGTCCTGGTGGGACAACGCCGACCCGGTGCCCGCCGACGAGCAGCCGGCGATGCTGCAGCACACCATCGACATGCGTAGCCGGATCGCCGAGCTCGACCCGGCCAACTCCGTGGGCGAGCGGCTGTTCGGCAAGGAGATCGTGGACAAACTGGTTGTGGCGCTCACCGGGTCGCAGCGCGTGCTGCCCCACGCCGGCGCCTGAACCAGAGCATGGGTCCCGCACCCGCGGGACTGCGCAACCGACGGAGGTCAGCCCACCAGTGACTGTTCGCTCGTTCTGGTGGGCGACCCGGGTTCCCGGGGCACCGGCGCCGTTCGACACCGCGCACCTGAAGATCTACTACCCCGCGCAGTTCACCGGTTCGCTGGCGGAACGGATGAGCGGGTTCATCCCCGCGGACCGCTCCGGCGCGCCGTACCCGGTGGTGGTGATCATGCCGGGGGTGAATGTCGGGCAGGACGCCTACCGCTGGCTGGCGATCCGGCTGGTCGAGTCCGGGTTTGCCGCGGTCACCTTCGACCTGGTCACCGATCTGATGCCCGGCCAGTTCGGCATCTCCCCAGGCATCGACCTGGGTGCGATCACGCCGGACACCTACGGGCAAAGCCCGCCCGCCGGCGCCCTGCGTTCGATCCTGGACGCGGTGGCCGAAGCGAACGCCACCGGGCCGTTCCCTGATGTCCTGGACACCGGCCGGGTCGCGCTGTTCGGCCATTCGGCCGGAGGCACGATCACGCTGCAGTCGGCCAGCCGCCGCTGGTTCCCCGAGCTGATGGCCGCCGCCACGTTCGGTGCGCACACGCAGCCGGCGACGGTCCTCGGCTACGAACCTGGCGCGCTGCTGGCCTCCCCGGTCGACGTACCGGTGCTGCTGATGTCCGGGACCGAGGACGGGATCATGGCCGCCTCGGCGGTTCGCTACGGCCAGGAGGGCCAGGAGCGCCAGAACCCGGTCGAGCGGACGTTCGCCGACGCGATCTCCCCGGACGTTGAGGCCTGGTGGGGCGATTTCACCGGTTCCAACCACTTCCTTCCCGGCGACCCCGAGGACCCCACGTGCGCGCGCGGATTCCTGGACGGTGCGGCGATCGCCGACCCGGTCGCCGCGCGGGAATCCATGGCCGGCCTCATGATCGACTTCCTGCGCCATGCGGTGCTGCAGGACCCCGACGCGGGAGCCCGCTTGGTGCAGCGTTCCGATACCCGGGACGAACTAGTGACCTTGGTCCGTCGCGCTCCGGCGGCAACCGGGTGAGCATTTACCGACGACCGGCCGACCCAACCGGCCCCCACAGGAGGAAAGACCGATGCTGAAGAACATGTGGTACGCCGTGGAGTTCAGCCACAACGTCACCACCAAGCCCCTGTCGATGCAGGCCTTGGGTCAGAAGTTCGTGCTCTGGCGTGACAAGAAGGGCGAGATCCACTGCCTTTCCGACCTGTGCGTGCACCGCGGTGGGTCGTTGGCCGGCGGCTGGCTGTCCGAGGACGCTTCGTGCGTCGTCTGCCCGTACCACGGCTGGGAGTTCAACGGCGACGGCGACTGCGAGAAGATCCCGGCGCACCCCGAGCGCGGCATCCCGAAGAAGGCCCGCGTCGACTCCTACCCGGTCAAGGAGAAGTACAACCTCGTCTTCGTGTTCCTCGGCGACCTGCCGGAGTCCGAGCGGCACCCGCTGCCGGAGATCCCGGAGCTGGAGGACCCGCAGTTCAAGAAGGTCTACGGCGAGTACTGGTGGCCGGTCAACTACGAGCGCGCCCTTGAGAACGCCATGGACCCCAGCCACGCACCGTTCGTGCACGGCAACCGGTTCGGCAACCTGGACAAGCCCGAGGTCGGCGACTTCGACGTCGTGCTGACGGAGTGGTCCGGCCTGGCGACGATCCCGCTGTACCCGCCGCCGGGCCAGCCCAAGGGCGCCTGGGGCAAGTTGTTCCGCAAGTCCGTTGAGGACGTGGACACCCCGGTGCAGATCCCGACCAAGGCCGGCTTCTACCTGCCGAACATCAACATCCTCCAGGTGCCGCTGCCGTTCGGCACGATGCTGCTGATCGACGCCAACGTCCCGGTCTCGGAGAAGGAGACCCGTTCGCTGTTCATCGCGTGCCGCACGTTCCTCAAGGGCGACTGGGCCGACAAGGACGCGATCAAGCGCGTGCACTACATCTTCAAGCAGGACGACGACGTCATCAGCCTGCAGCGTCCGGAGTTGCTGCCCTACGACCTGTCCGACGAGATGCACGTGCGCTCCGACTCGCTGCAGGTGGCTTACCGGCGTCGGCGCAACCAGCTGATCGACCAGGGTTGGGGCATCGACACCCACCAGATCGTCGGCGACGGCCCCCGCGACCTGGCTGTGGTCATCCCGAGCCCGGCGCGCACCAACAACCCGGAGTTGGCCAACGCGTGGGTGCACAAGGAGGTCGAGTCCGCCAAGATCCGCAGCAAGAAGTCGCACGGTGGCGCGGCCCAGTTCGAGAAGGACGAGCACAAGGGCCTCGGCGCAGCCGGCCAAACCGAACTCGGTAGTGTTCCGGAGGACGACGCGGAGGGCGTCGGCTCAGGGGCATAAAGGAGAACTTCATGGGCGAGCGCCTGGCGCAGGGGCTCTGCCTTCGAACCTTGGACCGGCTTACGAGCCGGTCCAAGGTGTCTGAGGTGCAGGGTGCAGACGGTGGACCGTTCCTTCCGTTCGTGAACAGCCGATCCGGTCAGTCCGTCGGTGAGTTGCGGATCTGGATGGGCGACGGACCGGTCAAGAAGGTCGTCTACGCCGGCATCCAGGCCACCGTGCCCGGGGTGATCGACCTGGACAGCCACATGATCTTCGCGTTCACCGCGCCGGACTCCGCCGTCCCGCACTTCACGCTGGACTCCGTCGAGCGGTTGGACCTGGACACGCACGCCTTCCACCTGGACTTCATCCCGCGCGTCGACATCGGCACGCACATGAAGTACATCGACGAGGTGTACGAGCCGATCCTGGCCAACTACAAGGCCGTCCGGGCCATGGAGGGCATCAGCGAGGCCGAGCTCGACCCACGCCAGCGCTCCATCATGAGCCCCTACATGTGCGCCTACCGGGCCACGCCGACGGCGTACGCCAACCTGGACGAGCACGTGAACGCGTACCTGGACCAGTGGTTCAACCTGCTCGAAGGCGGCCTGTCGGACGAGGTGCTCGCCGAGGTGTCGGACACCGACCTGCCGGACCGCGACGCGAAGAACCGCGGCCTCATCTTCAACGCCGACGTCGACCCGGTGTGGAACAACATCATCCCGCTGGTCGGCGCGGAGGCGTCGGAGTTGAACCGCATCAACCTTGAGAAGAACGAACTGACGGAGCAATCAGCATGAGTGCAGCGCCGGAGACCACCGAGACCCCGGAACCGTCGGAGTGGCAGAAGAAGATCACCGGATCCTGGTACGGGCGGCCGAGCGTTTTCGACCCTGACGGCAACCACGTCGGCTACGAGAACGTCTCCCGCGCCTCGGTGTTCGAGAACGGCGAGACCCGCTACTGGATGCGCACCGACCTGTCCGAGGTCACTGGCCCCATCCGCAACCGTTTCGAGTTGGGCGCACAGTTCGACTTCGGCGTCATCGACTCCGACTCCAACCGCGTCTACATGGGCCCGGACTTCTACGGCACCGGGCAGCCGTACGGCACGTTCGTCGACAGCCACTACTACTCCACCGGTTGGCTGGCGGACCTGACGACGTGGAACCACATCCTCCCCGACGGCGAGACCCAGGTGTATTCCTCGGTGCTCACCGACGGCTGGACCGTGGCCGCGGTGTTCAACGGCATCTACCTGGTCGCCCACGACTACGAGACCAACCCCGAGACCAAGGCTCGCATCGACGCCTTCTGCGACAAGGAGAAGCGCATCGGCAACACCCCGCAGGTGCTGCCGACCAAGGACCGTGGCTCCTGGCGTGGCGAGCTTGAGGTGTGGGGTGCCGACCAGAAGCAGGAAGGCACGATCTCGGTCGAGATCGCTCATGAGCCGATCAACCTGACCCGCTACCGCCAGACGGTCACCTGGGACGGGCTGCTGAGCCGCCGCTACTCCTTCGAGCGCACGCGCCGGTCCAACATCACCACCTACGAGGGCCCGGACCTGTTCGGCAACGCCAAGGCCTACGGCCGCGCGCTGTACGTGTCACAGCACTTCACCGGCCCGGACGTCTGGAAGATCAAGGGCCGGGAGTTCCTCCTGGACCCGGAGACCCAGCAGTACGCCGTCACCTGGCAGGCATTCGAGGGCAACATCCTGCGCCACGTGATTCACGGTGTGCTGAATTGGGAACCGCAGGGCTGAACCGGCGCATCGCGCCACTGATCGGATTCACCGAAGGGAACGCCGCATGAGCAAGGTCTTCGTCGTCACCGGTTCCACCCGCGGCATCGGCCACGGCATCGCGCAGAACCTGCTCAAGCGGGGCGCGCAGGTGGTCGTCTCCGGCCGCTCGCAGGAGGCCGTGGACAAGGTCGTCGCTGAGCTCGGCGGGGCTCCGAACGTCGCCGGCAAGGCGTGCGAGGTGTCCTCCTACGCCGACCAGCAGGCGCTGTGGGACTTCGCGGTTGCGACGTTCGGCAAGGTCGACTCCTGGGTGAACAACGCCGGCATCGGCCTGCCCCGCAAGCCGCTGGCGGAATCGGACCCGGCCGACTTCGAGAAGATCGTGCGGATCAACCTGCTCGGCGCCATGAACGGCACGCACGTGGCGCTGAAGGGCATGAAGGAACAGGGCTTCGGCGACATCTGGAACATGGAGGGCTTCGGCTCCGGCGGCCAGAAGGCCGACGGGCTGGCCCCCTACGGCTCGACCAAGCGGGCGTTGACGTACTTCACCAACTCGGTCGCCAAGGAGCTGGACGGCGGCCCGGTGTCGATCCACCACTTGTCCCCGGGGATCGTGGTGACCGACCTGCTTGTCGGTGACTACGCCGATGACCCGGAGGGCTTTGAGAAGGCCAAGCGCATCTTCAACATCCTCGGCGACAAGGTCGAGACGGTGACCCCGATGCTGGCCGATGGCCTGCTCAAGGGCACCAAGAACGGCGGTCGGGTGGCCTGGCTGTCCGGCCCCAAGGCGGCCGGCCGGTTCGCCACGGCGGCGTTCAAGAAGCGCGACCTGTTCGAAGGCGTCGAGGTCCCCACTTCCTCGCAGTAACCGCGCCAACAACTCACCGAGCGTCAGGTCCCCGGCGCCATCGGCAGGCTGACCAGGTCCCCGGCGACCTACCGTCTGCCCATGGACGCGAATCCGTACGGCTACACGATCCCGCTGGCGCTGGAGGACTACGTCCCCGTCCTGCTGAGCGGACTGGGCTGCCTGCTACTCGTGCGCACGGCGATCAGCCGGGTACCCGAGGTCGCCCGAGTCGGCTACCTGGGCGTGGTGCTGTTGGTGGCCGGCGGGGCCTCCAAGGCCACCTGGAAGCTGATCGTGGCGTCCGGCGGGCCGGACACGATCATCGACGAGTTCCTGTTCCCACTGCTGTCCTTCGGGTTCACGTTGGTGGCGTGGGCGGTCTGGTCCGGGCTGCGTTCGAAGTTGCTGCCCTGGTGGCCGTTCGCCGCGGTACTGGCGGTGGCGACGATCGGCGCATTCGCCATCGGCGACGTCGTCCCGCTGTTTGGAATCGCCGTCCTGGCCAGCCTCACCACGACCATCCTCGCGATTACCTGGGCAGTACGGACCAAGGACCCTGCCGCAGTTGTGGCCTTCGCTGTTCAGTTGGCCGGTGTGTTCGTGCTGACCCGGCTGCAGAGTTTCGAGGAGCAGACCCTCGCGCTGCAGTGGACGGAGCAGAGCGTGAACACCGTCGCTCAAGGCGCTTTCGCGTTCGGGGCGTGGCGGGTGTGGCGGAAGGTCCGCGCATCCTCTGAGTTGGTGATGGAGGGGACCTGATGGGCGACCAGTTGGCGTGGCGCAAGAAGTTCGGAGTCTTGGCGCCGAGCACCAACAGCATCGTGGAGCCGGACTTCAACGCGATGGGCGTTCCCGGTGTGACACCGCTGTTCAGCCGCATCCACATCCGCGACCAGGACCTGAGTTCTGAGTCGCAGATGGAGTACCTGCGCGTTCAGCTGGACCAGGAGATCGACTCCGCGATCGACCGTGTTTGCACGGCCGAGGTCGACTACATGGTCATGGGCATGTCGGCGGAGACCTTCTGGGACGGCAAAGCCGGCAACGAGGCGTTCAAGCAGCGGATCAAGGATCGTTCCGGCGGCCTGGACGTTGCCACCGGTGCGGAGGCCTGCGAACGCGTCCTGCACAAGTTCGGGGTCAAGACCATCGGCGTGGTGACCCCCTACCAGCCCAACGGCGACGAGCAGGTCATCAAGTTCTTCAACGAGCTCGGGTTCGACGTGACGAAGCTGATCGGGCTCAAGCGCCCGACCGCGGTTTCGATCGCGCACACCACCCAGGACCAGTTGCGTGAGTCACTGCTGGAGTTGGACCGCACCGAGCCGGACGCGCTCGTTCAGGTCGGCACCAACCTGTCGATGCTGCGCCTGGCCGCCGAGGCGGAGCGGTGGCTGCACAAGCCGGTCATCGCGATCAACGCGGCGACCTGGTGGATGGCCCTGCGCGACAACGGCATCCAGGACAAGTTGTACGGCTTCGGGCGGATGTTCGAGGAGTTCTGAGACGTTCCTCCCCTGAGGACGGCGCCCCTACCGGATTCGGTGGGGGCGCCGGTCTTTCAGTTGCTGCCCTGGGGCGCTGTTCAGGAGGCTGCCGCGGCGCTGAGCGCCCGGCTCAGCCGGCCGGCGGCGTCGTCGGCCAGATCACACATCGCCTGGTCGTCGGCGGGCAGCAGCGTGCGCGGGTCGACCGCCTCCACCTGGGTGCCGCCGTCGACGGCCCGCAGCACCACGTTGCACGGCAGCAGCAGCCCGACTCGGCGGGAGTGCTCCAGGGCCCGGTGCGCCAGCGGCGGGTTGCAGGCGCCGAGGATCACGTACTCCTCGATCTCGGCGCCGATCTTGTTCCGCAGGGTCTCGGACACATCGATCCGGGTCAGGACACCGAATCCCTCCGCGGCGAGGGCGGCAGTTACTCGCTCCTCGGTTTCGGCCAGGTCGTGCTCGATGAGGGTGGCCAGGCCGTTCGATGTGTCAGTGCTCACAATTCCTCCGGAATGTTTGATTCGGGGCACATGTTGGCATACCCGTAGGGGTACCGACCAACGAGAGGATGATCATGGCCACGCAGGCCCTGACGAAGGAAACGTTCACCGAGTCCGTGACCGGTTCGCCGATCACGATCATTGACTTCTGGGCCGAGTGGTGTGGGCCGTGCCGCGGATTCGCGCCGGTCTTCGAGCGTGTGTCCGAGGAGAACCCGGACATCCTGTTCGCCAAGGTGGACACCGAAGCGCAGCCGGAACTCGCGGGCGCCTTCAACGTGTCGGCCATCCCCACGCTGGTGGCGGTCAAGGACCGCACGGTGGTCTTCAGCCAGGCCGGCGCGCTGCCCGAGCCGGCGCTGCGGCAATTGATCGAGGCCGTTCGTGAGGTCGAGGTCCCGGCCCCCGACGAGAACGAGGCCACTGCCGCCGAATCCACAACGGGCGAATCCTCACCGTCCTGAGCTGTTCCACCCGGTGAGGCGGCTAATCGGCGGTCTATTCGCCTGAAAGCCGCATTCAAGGGGTTCAGGCGGGGGTGAGGGAGCCGCTGCGCTCGACCGCTGCGGCTTCGGTGCCCAGGTAGGAGCGGACCACATCGGGGTGGTTGCGCACCTCCTCCGGGGTGCCGACGGCGATGATCGCGCCCAGTTCCATGGCGACCATGCGGTCCACGGTGCGGTTCAGCAGCGGCAGGTCGTGCTCGACGATTACCAGCGTCGTGCCCAGGTCGCGTCGGATCGCAGTGAACAGCTCCACGAGTTGGTCGCCCTCGGCCGTCGACAGGCCACCGGCCGGCTCGTCCAGCAGCAGGGTCCGCGGCTCCAGCGCCAGCATGCAGGTCAGTTCCACCATGCGCCGCTGCCCGGTGGACAGCCCGCTCACCTGCCGGTAGGCCAGGGAGCGCAACCCCATGACGTCCAGCAGTTCCATTGACCGCGCACGCCGCTTGCCCTCCTTGCGGCTGATGCCCGTCACCGACTCCAACGTCCCCGTCGGGACGGTGCGCTCCTCGGCGACCATCACGGTCTCCAGCACGGTGAGGGTCGGGAACAGGGCGCTGGACTGGAAGGACCGGACCAGGCCCGCGCGGGCACGCCGCTCCGGGGAGGACTTGGTGATGTCGCGGCCCTCGAAGACCACGTTGCCGGCATCGGCTGAGGTGAAGCCGGTGAGGATCTCGAAGAAGGTCGTCTTGCCCGCACCGTTGGGGCCGATGATGCCGAGGATCTCGCCGCGGTAGACGTCCAGCGAAACGTCGACGACGGCCCGCACCCCGCCGAAGGAGCGGCTGATGTTGCGCACCGACAACTGCACCTCGCGGACCGTTGCCGGGGCGGCGCGCTGCGGCACCGGCTGGGCAACCGGCGGCATCGGCTGGGTCGAGACCTGCGGGTACTCCACGCCCATGGGCAGGGCCTGACCGGTCTGGGCCGACGGCGGCATCCACTGCCCGCCCGGGACCACGGTCTCCGCGCTCGGGGCGCCGGGGATCTGCTCGGCGGCCGGTTGACCGGCGGGACCCGACCCGTTGGTCCCCGCCGGAGCCAGGTCCGCGCGGCGGAAATGGGTGAGGTCCAGGGATTCTGCGGATCGTTCCAGCGCGCCGCCGGCGTCGGCCGCCCGCGCCACCGCCGGGTTGATCCCCCGCAGCCGGGCGATGCCATCGGCGAGGCTGCCCCAGAGGTTCAGCAGCACCCCGCCGATTCCAGTCGGAATGAGGATGATCAGAACCAGCCAGCCGAGCGTCAGGATCGCGATCCCGATGGTGCTCAGGCTCAGCAGCGACGGCAGGCCCACGATGTAGAGAGCACCCAGGACCGGGCCGATCAGCACGGTCAGACCACCGACAACCGCTTCGGCGACCACGTCGATGTTCGCCTGGGCCGGGAAGGCCGCGAACGTCAGGTTCGACTGGCCGTGGCCGATGACCGCGCCACCGAGGCCGGCGATGGCACCGGCCGCGCCATAGAGCTGCAACCGGCGGCGGTTGCTCGGCACGGTGAAGGCGCGGGCGGCCTGTTCGTTGTCACGCAACGCGATGGAGATCCGCCCGAAGGAGGACCGGCGCAGGCTGCCCACCAGGAAGAACGCGACCACCAGCACGCCAACGGAGAACAGGTAGAACCCCTTGGAGCTGAAGAAGCCCAGACCGGCGATCACCGGCCGCAACGGGTCGACGCCGTTGCCGAAGGCCCAGTCCTGCCGCAACAGCCAGGTGGCGGTTATCAGCGAGAACGACAGCGTGCTCACTGCCAACGCCAGACCGGACAACCGCAGTGCCGGGATGCCGACCAGGATCGCCACCACGGCGGCCACGAAGGCGGCGGCGATCAGCGCCAGGTCGAAGTAGCCGGTGGCTTCGGCGACCTTGACGCTGGCAACCGCACCGATGCTGGCGAACGCCACCTGGCCCAGCGACAGCTGTCCGCCGAGGCCGGTGACCAGCAGCACGGACAAGCCGATGATCGCGTAGCCGACGAACACGGTCAGCTTGGACGCGGTCTCGTTGTTGACCACGAACGCCAGGTAGGCCAGGTAGCCCAGCACCCCGTACAGCGCCAACCGCGGCAGCCAGCGGATCAGGAACACCTTCTGGTACGCGCTCGGCAGTCGGCGCGGGGTAACGAGGGCCCAGTCGCTCTTGACCTCAACCCGGGTGGACAGCTTCGGCTGCAGCAGCAGCGCCAGGATGATGATCGAACCCAGCACCAACTCCGCCAGCCCACTGGTCGGGTCCTTGGAGCGGACGACCTGCTCCACCACGCCGATGCCGAGGCTGGACAGGAACGCCACCGGGATGTTCTGCAGCCGACCGATGACCGCACCGGCCAAACCGAACAGCAGCAGCGTGGGGCCGATGGTCTCGATCGACGGCGTGCCCTGGGTGGGCAGGACCAGCGAGGCCGAGAACGCCGCGATACCGCCGGAGATGGCCCACGACAACGTGACCATTCGCGATGCGGTGACACCGGCCAGGGACGCGGCATCGGGGTTGTCCGCGGCCGCGCGGATCGCCAGGCCGTAGCGACTGCGCTTGAGGAACACCGACAGCGAGGCCATGAGGATCGGCGTGAAGATGAGCATCGCCACGAAGGGCGCGGAGATGACGATCCCGCTGACCTTGAACTCCGGCAGCCCCGACGGGGACGGGAAGAACCGGCCGCCGGAGTTGTCCTTGTTGATCAGCAGCGCCACGATCACCAGGAACTGGCCGAAGCCGAGCGTGACGATGGTGCCGAGGACGCGGGGCGCCTTCTCCAGCCGCCGGACCAGCCCCGCTTCGGTGAACGCCGCGATCGCTGCACCGGCGATCAGTGCCAGGACGAAGCCGACCCAGTAGGGGATGCCGAACTTGCCCACGGTCACACCGAGGATGGCCGCGCCGAACAGGCCGATGCCGCCGTAGGCGAAGTTGATGAACCGGCTGGCCCGGTAGGTCAGCACCAGCCCGACGGCGAGCAACCCGTAGATCAAACCGTTCAGGATGCCGAGCAGCAGCCGCCCGGCGGACAGGTCGAAGCCGGCGATGGTGGCAGCCGCAAGCCCGGTGTTCATGCCGCCGCCTCCGCGCTCGCCAGCGCATCGGCGTGCCCGCCGAGGGTGATCTCCGCGACCAGGTCGGGGCGGCCGCGCAACTCCTCAGCCAGCCCTTCGAACACCAGGCGCCCCTTCTCCATGAAGTAGGCGCGGTGCACCAGCGACAGTGCGACGTTGACCGACTGCTCCACCAGGAGCACCGCGGTGCCTTCGGCGTTGAGGCGACGGACCAGGCCCATCAGCTCCCCGACGATGACCGGGGCCAGACCGAGGGAGAACTCGTCGACCATGAGGATCTGCGGCTTGACGATCAGCGCCTTGGACAGGCCGAGCATCTGCTTCTCGCCACCGGACAGGGTGCTGGCGAGTTGGTTGCGGCGGTCCGCCAGCCGCGGGAACTGGTCATAGGCGGCCTGGATGCCGGCGTCCACGGACTGCTTGTCCTTGGCCATGCTGAACCCGTACATCCGCAGGTTCTCCGCGACCGTCATGGACCCGAAGACGGCCTCGCCACCGACGATCTCGCTGAGGCCCATGGCGACCCGCTTGGACGCGGGGACGCGGGAAACGTCCTGGCCGTCGAGGATGACCTGGCCCTCGTCTGCTCGCGCCAAGCCGGACAGCACGCGCAGCAACGTGGTCTTGCCGACGCCGTTCGGTCCGAGCAGGGCCACCAGCTCGCCGCGCTGCACGTAGAGGTTGACGTCGAACAGCACCTGCACCGAGCCGTAGGAGTAGGAAACGCCGCGTCCCTCCAGGATGTGGACGCCGCCGTTGGCCGGGTGGTGCAACGTCGGGACGCCGCCGGCCGGGGCCGGGGCGGGCTCGGTGACGGTGGTGGCGGCCACAGCGGCCACTGCTGCGGCCGCAGCTGGCGCGGCTGCTGCGGCCTGAGGAGTGGCGCTCGGCTGGGTGAACGCCGCGGGTGCGGACAGGGCATCGGCAGCGTGTCCGTTGGTAGACGCCGGCGCGGCGGCAAGCGCCAGCGGTGCGGCCGGGAGGAACTCCCACACCGGGGTCCACGACTGTGGCTGGACGTAGGTCGGTTCGGCCGGCTCCTCGGGGGCGTTCGCGGCCCCGCCGAGGTAGGCGCTAGCGGGCTGGGTCAGGTCGTCGCCGGGGGTCCACGCCGCCGGTTCGGCCGGGGTGGCCTCACCCGGGATCGTGGGGCTGCTCAGGGCGTCGGCGCCGTCGGTGCTCCAACCGGACGCCCACAGTGCGGCGCCCGCGGCGGCTCCGGCGCCGGCGACACCGGCACCGGACAGCCCGCCGTCGACTGGTGCGTAAAGCGGGTAGTCCCCCGGTGCGGTCGGGCTCGGGTAGCCACCGACGGGCTGATCGGCGTAGGTGGGCGTCCCGTAACCGGGCGCCGCGTAGCCGACGCCGCCCGCTGTCTGAGCGGCCCAGGCCGCACCACCAGGTAGCGCGGTGGGACCCCAGCCGTATCCGGGCGGGGTGAAGCCGGCGCTGTTGGTCGCCCACTCCGGCGGGCCGACCCGGTTCAGCGCGGGCCCGTAGACCTTCTCGTAGGCGAGCCCGAGGGCGCGCAGGGAGTCGACGAACGATTCGGCGGCTGCCTTGGGTAGCCGCAGCGACAAGCCGGCCGTCAGGGCGATCAACAGACCGACCGCGGCAAAGCCGCCCGGGCCACCAAGCCAGTAAGCGAGAGCCAGACCCAGGAGCCCGCCGGCGAGTGTCGAGATGGTGCTGTACCCGCTGACCCCCGGCCGGTCCGAAGCCCAGACGGCCGAAAGTGCAACCCCGTCCAGAGATGCAGCGGTGAGCCCGGCGGCGGCCGCGGCCACGCCGACGCCGACGATGACGGCGATCGGGGACGCGACAGATGCGGCGACGATCACGCCCACGGCGGCCACCGCGAGTAGCACCGGGACGACCTTGGCCAGCCGGTCCCATCCGGCCTGCCGCCGCGCGTCCAGTCCGTCTGCGGCGAAGACGACCACTCCCGCGGCCACCAGGTACGCCAGGGCCAGGCCGAGGAGGGCCGAGCCGGCGGTGTAGCCACGTTCCTGAGCCACGGAGAAGCCCACTGGCAGCGGGGCCAGCGTCGCCGCGCCCACTCCGACGTAACTGGACAGCGAGATCCGGGCGGCGGGGGTGCGCGCCAGCACCCCGAATGAGGCCCCGGCACCGTTGATGACGGCCGAGGGAGCGCCCTCCTCGGTGACTACGCGGCGCAGTCGATCCTGCTCCAGGCCCCCGGCCCCGGGGTCGTCGACGAAGGCGACGGCCAGGCCCAGCACGATCGCCAGGGCGCCGAGGAAGGTGACGACGGTGCTCCAGGACCACTGCGGTCCGGAAAGCACCAACGCCGCCGATCCGGCGGCGGCTGCGGCGGCAAAGATCGCGGCGCCACGCCAGCGGGCGAAGGCGCGGATGCGCGCCTCCGGCGGGACGACGTCCATCACCAGGGGGCGTTGGACGGCTTGTCCGTATCCGAGCAGCACGCCGCGGGCGGCGAACAGCACCGCCAGCAGCCAGAAGGCGCTGAGTTGGGCAATGAGGATGGCGAGGATGCCGGCGTTGGTGCCGACGGCCACAGCGACCTTCAGCCGACGTCCGCTGTCGGCGACATTGATTCCGAGGATGGCGCCGGCGACCAGCCCGAGGCCGCCGATCAGCAGCGCGGTGACCACCTGACCGGCGGACAGACCAAGGTCTTCGGCCGCCGCACTGACGAGCAGGACCACCGCAGCGGTGGGTGCGGCATCAGCGAATGACAATCGGGACAGGCTCGTGACGCGGGCCCGGCCGCGCGCGCCGGCGGCGCGTAGGTAGCCGGCAACGCTGCGCTCGCCCGTCACCCCGAGGGCGACGCGCGAGGCGTAATCGAGATGAGCGGGGAGACCCGCCTCGCTCACGACTCGACCTCCGGCAGGTCGAGCAGGTCGAGGCTGTCGTAGACGTAGGCGCCGGCGCCCTGTGTCGAAGCGCAGGTTCCGGTAGGCGACGGTGCCGGCGTAGCGGCCTTCCTCGAACCGCGACTTCGGCGAGATTGCGGACTTGAAGTCCTCACCGAGTTGCCAGGCCCCGGACTCCACACTGCGGGCGGACAGGTCGTCGCCGCCCTTGTCTGCGGCTTCCTTGAGGAAGCGGACCTGGTCGCAGGTGATGAACGCGAACTGCGCCTCGCCACGGCCGGCGAACTCAAGACCCTTGGCCTTATAGATGTCGAGGCACTCCTGCTCGCCCTCGGTGGCCGGGAACGGCAGTTGGTCGTCGCGGACGTCGGTGACCGGAAGCAGGCTGATCCCCTGGGAGTCGGTCAGGTACTTCTGCGGGATCAGCGGCGGGGACTGGGTGCCGTTGTCGGCCAGGAAGCGCGGGCTGTCGTAGGAGCCGATAGCCAGGCGGCCGTTGTACTGCTGGATGTCGGCGATCGTGATGTAGAAGGGGCCGAGACGGCTGTCACCGAGGAAGAGGACCCGGTCCGCGCCGGCGCTGATCAAGCCGACCACGGCCTGCTCGAGGCTCTTGTTGATGTTGCCGACGTTGGACGGGTCGATGCTGTAGACGGGCGGGTTGTCGAAGCCGAGTTCGGCCAATTTCGGCTTGACGATTTCTTCGGTGACCCGGTCCACGACTGGGTCATCGTTGGCGACCAGACCCACGCCCGCCGAGCCTTCGAAGAAGCCGTTCGCTTCGAGTTCTTGCAGGAGCCCGGTCAGGTACTCGTCGTACTCCGGCAGGCTCGGCGCCCAGTAGAACGGTGCGAGGTCGGCGAAGCCCTGGGTGTCCATCGGGATGACGCCGCCCTCAAGCATGAGCGTGGAGCGCTTGGCGTAGCAGGGGCGGGCGTTGGGCTGCAGTTGGCCGTTGAGGATGACGGCGAACGCCTGCTCGTCCTGCGTGATCGCGTTGCACAGGGCGTCGACGGCCTCGGGCGAGTCGGTGGACGCGATGTACGGCTTGACGACCGGCTCGATCTGACGGCCGGCGATGCCGCCGTTCTCATTCGCCCAGGCGACCATCGCTTCGAACTGTGCGACCGGGTCGCCGCGGTCCGGCTGGATGAAGCCCAGTTGGTCGGCGAGGGCACCTAGCTGGTTCTCGATGTAGACGAGCTTGACCGAACTGTCGGTGACCCCAGGCGCGGCAACTGCACCGCCGTTGGAGTTGCCGTCGCCACCACCGTTGACGTTGGTGAAGACACCGTCGGCGCTGGCCGCGCCAATACAGCCGCTCAGAGCGAGTGCGCTGGCAGCCAAAATCGCCGGAAGCGCCCGTCGCGAGCGCATGCTGGTCCCCATCAGCCCGCTCTCCCCTTTGTTCCACTCTACGGAACGGCGTTACAAGTGAACTCCGAGCGTAGAAACCACGTCCATACAGTGTCAATGGGACGACGGTACGCGGTCTTCCCGTTCCGGTGATCATAAGGAGCAAACCTTGTTTCGTTCCGCTGTCCGCGGGTACGGTCCGCCTACCGGAACAGGCACGCTCGAGCCTGCCGGACTCACGAGGGGACGCCCTACCGCAATGATTTCGCGCACCATGCTCCGACGGACATCTGCCGTCTTCGCCAGCACGGTCGCCCTGGCCGGAGGCCTGCTCCTGGTACCGGGGTCGGCTCAGGCCGTGGATAACGGGACCTGGGATGTAAGCCCAACCTCGACCGGTGAGGGAACAGCGACCAGCCGGGAGTTCTTCAACTACGAGGTCGCGCCGGGGGCCACCATTGAGGACTCGGTCACCATCACCAACAAGTCGCAGGCCATCCTGCGCCTCCAGACTTGGGCCGGCGATGCCTACAACGCGACCGGCGGGGGCGCGTACGCGATCAACGGGATCGACGTAGAGAACACTGACGTGGGTTCGTGGATCACCATGAGCGAGTCCGAGGTAACCCTCGAACCGGACGCGTCCGTGGATGTGCCCTTCACGATGGTTGTTCCCGACAACGCCACCCCCGGTGACCACGTCGGCGGAATCGTGACGCTGAACCCAGTACCGGAAGCCGGCCAGGCGCCGGACGGCGCACAACTCCGCGTGCAGAACGCGGTCGGGGTCCGGCTATACGCGCGCGTAAACGGGCCGCTGACGTCGGAGCTCCAGATCACGTCCCTGGAGGTCAAGAAGGAAGGTGGCATCTTCGGTGTCACCGCCCCTGAGCGCGTCGTAATCGAGTACACGGTCTCCAACGTCGGAAACACCCGACAGCGGCCTACCGCAAACGTGGCAGCGACAGGCCTCTTCGGACGCGAACTGCTCCAGGTCGAACGCCCGACGGTCGAGATCCTGCCCGGGGAGTCGGTCACCCTGCAGGAGATTTGGGACAACCCGCCGTTCATCGACCGAGTCACGGTCGCGGTAGATCTGACCTACGGGGAAGACCAGTCAGCACGAGCGGACAAGAGTGTCTGGTTCGTTCCCTGGCTGATCCTCGCGCTGATCCTGTTGGCACTCATTGGCTACGCCATCTGGCGACGGATGCGGTCACAGCGTCCGGCTGAGATCGAGAATGACGACGCAACAGTTCGTCGTCGATACGTCGCGGATACGCCCGCGTCATGAGCCGACGCTCGCGTCGCCTCGCCGGCGGACTCGCCGCGGCAGCGCTGTGCGCCGCCGTGGTGGGCCCGGCGGGCGTTGCGCGGGCAGAAGACGAACCGAGCGCACCTCGAGACGAGAGCCTGTCCGCAGTCGCCTCACCGCCATTGGGCGAGCCCGGCACGCCAGTGCGAGTAACTGGCTCCGGTTGGGAACCAGGCGTCCAGGTGCAGGCTGTCCTTTGCGGGAACCTGTTCCTAGGCGGAATCGGCGACTGCGACCCCACCCGAGCCAACACCACAGTGGTGACGCCGGAGGGAACGTTCTCAACTCAGATCGTCGTCGGCATTCCGCCCAAGCCCTGCCCCTGCGTTGTCCACGTGTCCAGTCCGGAGAACAACGACGCCAACGATGTCCCGTTCGAGGTGATTGGCGCGGAGACCGCCCAGCCGACCCTGCAAATCACTACTCGATCGGTTGAGGCAAAGCAGTCGCTCAGCGGGATCGGTCCGATTACCTCCTGGTTCGGCGCGGGAGCCGAACGAACCCTTGACCTAGAAGTGACCAACACTGGTTCGACCACTCTTGAGAACCCGGATGTGCGGGTCACGGCCGGAACCGGCGACGACCCGACCGACGTCGTCGCACGACCCGACCTCGGCCTCATCGCGCCCGGCCAGACGGTGACAGCACAAATACCCATCGAGTTCCCGGCGTTCACCTTCGGAAGATTGACGGTGCTCACCTCATTTGCCGGGCTGGACGAGCCCACCTCGGCTACATCCACGACGTCGTCCTACCCGTGGGCGTTAATCGTGATCGGATGGCTGCTGATCCAGATCCCGCTCCTGGGGCTCTGGCGGCGCAAGCCCGAGGCAGCTGCCCCCGAGGACCCGTTGAGCCGGCGTATCGAGGACCTGGTCGTTCCACCCCGAGACTTCGGAACCGCCACGGTCTTGGACCTGATCGGGCCAGCAGGAGCAGGCACTCCGAATGGTGCCGCGCAAGATCCACTCATCGTGGTCGGCGGCGTCGTACCCCAGCGTGAGTCGAACCAGCCGTAGCGGCAGCGTGCCAGAACTCGGCCGCTGAAGACAGCACCGCAACAACCGGGGCGCCGTTAGCGTCCGACCGTGACTGACGCGGTCGTGGTCCCCGGAGGCGAACCCACTTCCGCGCACCCCAACCGCCGGCGGGGCGTCGTCATGGTGGTAGCGGGGGCAATCCTCTTCGCGGTCAACGGTGTCGTCTCCAAGCCGATCCTGTTGGCTGGGGTTCCTGCCATACAACTGACCCAACTGCGCTCCCTCGGAGCGTTCGTCGCCATCCTCGGCTTTCTGCTCCTAACCGCCCGGGCCAAACTGCAGGTGTCGAGGCGAGACCTGCCCCTGCTGGCGGTCTACGGAATCATCGGCTTCGCATTCGTCCAGGCCTTCTACTTCGTCGCGATCCGCGAGTTGCCCGTGGGGGTCGGACTTCTGCTTGAGTTCACCGCACCGATCTTCATCGCGCTCTGGGTGCGCTTCGGTCAGCACCGTCCAATCCGCGCCAGGTTCTGGGCAGCGCTGGCGCTGGCCCTGTTCGGGTTGTCGCTGGTGGCGCAGGTTTGGCAATCCGGAGGGGGCCTGAACCGGTTGGGCGTAGTGGCCGGGTTCGCTGCCGCCATATCGCTGGCCGTGTACTTCCTACTTGGGGAACGGCTCACTGTCACCGAGCGCCGAGATCCGGTAGTGCTCACCTGCTACGGGTTCGGAGTCGCTTCGCTGGTCTTGGCCGTCGTCACCCCGTGGTGGGAATTCCCCTGGTCGGTGATGGGTGAGGTGGCGACTCTGGGTGGCCTGGACTCCGTGCCGGTTTGGACCTTGGCGATCTGGATGGTCCTGCTTGGCACCATCGCGCCGTTCTTGCTAGTTGTCGGTTCGCTGCGGCACTTGTCGGCTACCGGGGCCTCGGCCCTGGGGATGCTGGAGCCCGTACTTGCGTTCGCGGCGGCCTGGATCGTGCTCGGGGAATCCCTTGAACCTGGTCAGATCGCCGGAGCCGCGATAGTGATCGCGGGCGTCTACCTTGCCGAGACCTCGCGGGAGGTCAGCCGACCAGGGTGATGGTCATCGTTGCCGTGTAGTCCGTGTCGGCTGACTGGAACGCCGGGACGGTGAGTGTCAATGGGACAGCAACGTCATACACACCGCCGCTGCTCTGTGTTGTGGCATTGGTGTCGGTGTTCTTGGTGCAAAGAGTGACCGTGCCGCCAAGATCCTGCCCGGCGGTGCCGGCCGCGATGCCCGGCGCCTGCGATGCGGCGCTCACAGGTCCAAGAACCGGCGGAATCAAAGTGGAGTCCACGTAGGCCGTGTAGTCGTAGATAGTGCTGGCGTCAGTGCAACTCGGGGCGACAACCAACTGGCCGTTGTCCATGGTGGCGCCGCCGACTGCGGCGAAGTCCGTCATGGTGGCGCTCAGGCTCCAACCGAAGCTGCCGCCGCGGTTGTCCTGGACCTGGATTGTGTTCAGATCACCAGTCAGGGTGCTGCTTACAAACGGGGTGGTGATCGACCCGAGGTCCACGAGCGTCGCGTCCGGGTTGGTTCCGGTCTTCACCGCGAGCTGGGTGAGATTGCCCTCAAGTAGGTCGAAAACGACCGACTGAGTTGTGTCACAACCGTTGCCGGACGTGTTGCCTTGTTCCGCGGTGCACTTGTAAGGCGTGTCAGCCACAGGTGCCCCGGTGACGTCTACGAACGTAGAGGCGCTCGGCTCATTGACGAGTGAACACGAGACGTAGCCACCTGCGATGGAATCGTCGCCGGAAACGATCGACAGAGTGAAGTCACCGGGACGGATCACCAACCGGTCACCCCCGCCCGCACCGAACGTGGGGGCGGAGAGGGTCACTGGGTCGACCAGCGGAAAGGCGCCGTAGGCGGGGACGCTCGTGGGTGCACTCGCCGGTCCGGTTCCCGAGCCGATCGCGAACGGCGAACCGGCTCGTGTCACCACTACCGTCGGTTGGAACTCGGTCACAACGTTTCCGAGTGCGATCGGGCCGTTGGTTGGCGTGCCGGTGATGTCGAAGTCGATTGCGATGGGATCCCCGGCGACCACGGTGTCGGGAACCGAAACGTTCACAGTGAACGATTGCGGTGCCGCGGGGACGTACTGGATGCCGAACAGGGTCGGCCGACAGTCGTAGTCAACAGTGAAGTTCTGGGCGCGCGCTTCGGCCGGTGCGGCCAGCGCGACTAGCGAAACAGCGGCAACGGCTCCCGCTACCAACACCCGGGCAAGACGGCTCCACAAGTTCATGGCGTGGCCAGCCCGAGTAGGACATTCCGCAGGTGGTCAGGGGCGACCAAGGTGCAGTAGTGCGCGCCCTCCCAGGCGGCTGTACCCGCGAGGCCGGTCGGGACGTACAGGGCCTTGCTCGGCACCTCGAGTACGGCAGCCGTCCTCAACAGTGAGCGTCGGGAAACTGGATACCCATTGGGCCCCGCCAACGACTGTCACGTCTGGGGTCCGCTGACGAGGGTCGGGTGACGTTCCTAGCGGCGAGAACTGCGCGTTCCGCCTGATCTGTCGGCGAGAGCTCGGACCAGACCCCAGTCGATCGTGTTCTGGTTGATGTCACGGCACGTCGCCGGTTCCCGCCAGATACCCCAGCTGCCGACCGAACCGAAGCCGAAGTACTCCGGCCGCTCGATACCCCGGCTGTTGTTCGACGAGCCCGGCGGCCACGCGCCGGCGGTGAGGCTCTCCGATGTCCGCATCTTGCAGCGGAACTGCTTCGGCTGCGTCTTGCCGGCATCCGCGTATTCAACGAACGAGGTGGTCAGGATGGCGCCGCTATTTGGGTCTGCTCCAGACTTGGAGAGCACGAAAGCGTCGAATTCCTCATAGAACTCCCCACCGATCGAAAGACCAGCGTTGCTCAGCGCCGCCTCGTCGATCTGAGCGATCTGGAGTTGAGCGTCGGCGCAGAATCGGTAGAACCCGATCGGCTTGGCGAAGTCAGCCGGCTGGAGTGCCGCCCCGGCGACCTGGGCAGCAACGAGTCCGCCCCCGAGCAGCCCCGCCAGGGCCAGCCCGACGCCGAGCCTGCGTCGCATCCCCTACTCCCTCCGAAACGGCATACCACTAGGTGGAACGCCGCGATGCCCGGACGCTACCTGACACGTTTCCGGAAATGAACCCCTTTGGCGGATCGGAAACGTCCCGAGTGCCTCCCGGCGAGACCTGACGGCCACGATCAGCCCGATCTGCACAGCGATAAGCCCGACGAGCACAGTGCGAAGTGTGTCCGAGGAGCCGGTGTTGGCCAGCTCGGCGGCGCCGGTATCGCTGGCCACGGGGGACACATCAGATGCGGGCGTCGTGGTCGGCGACGAAGTCGCGGTAGCCGAAGGCGTTGGCGACGGGCTGGCTGACGCAGACGGAGTTGGGCTCGGACTCGGCGAGGCCGCCGACACCTCCAGCAGGCCCAGCAAGTACTGCGGTCCGACGAACGTGCAGTAGTGCGCCCCGAGGAACCGTGCCCCGATCCCGGAGGTGTCGGTCGTGGGTGCGTAAAGGGACTTGGATCGCACCTGCAACGTGTCCCCCACGACCTCTGTCGGCTCGAACGGACTCGTCCACACCGGCCCGAAGACCGCCTCCTCATCGGGAACGGTCACCAAAGTGCCGTCCTCAGGGCTGTACTTCGCTGAAGCCTGCTCCGCAGGTGTGAGGGACTCCCAAACGTCATCAATGATCTGCTGGTTCACCGGTTCGCACGTTCCGCGGCCGCCCGAGACCCCGTCGGCAACCTCACCGAAGCCGAAGAACGGGGGCCGTTCAAAGCCCGGCGAGTTGTTGTCCGACCCGTCCGGCCAGGCGCCCTGGTCCAGTGATTCGCCGGTTCGGCCCTTGCAGCGGATCTGCTTGACCACGTCGGGTTGGAGTCCGGGTCGAACTCCAGGAAGGACGTCAGCAGCACCTCGCCGGTGCTTGGGTCCACCCCGGACTTCGACAGAACGAAGTCGTCGAAGTCCCCGTACGCCGTCGATCGTCATCGACAGCCCGGCAGCGTCGAACGCCTCCGGGTCGATCAGCGCAACCGCCGCCTGCCCGTCGTAGCAGAGTCCGACCTCGGGAAGGTCGGAATCCGCTTGCGCCGGCGAGGCGGGCACCACCACGACCGCCACCATTGCGGCAGCCAACCCCAGCCGTCCCCCGACGCTCATCACGAGACGCATTGTCCACCAGGCCGCCGGTCCGCCGAAACCGGATCAGGAAGCAGAGGGCGGCGGGCCGGACTGGTAACCCTCGACCTCCATCGGCTCGACCAGGTTCACGCCTCGGCCAACCTGCACGGCCAGCACCGAGCCGGGTTCGGCGGCCAGCGCCTCCAGGTGCGCGGCAGCCACCTCATCGGCCGTCAGCAACTTCATCCCCCAGCCGCGCAACTGATCGGCCATGCCTGGGCCCAGGATCGGGGTGTCCACCAGCGCCGGGCTCACCGCCGTCAGCCGCACGCCGGACTGCGCCAATTCCGCTGCCACCGACCGCACGAACCCGATGACACCCCACTTCGTGGTCGCATACACCGGGCTCTGCGGGTGCGGCACCAGACCGCCCATCGACGCCGTCACCGAAATGGCCCCACCGCCGCGCGCCGCCATCGACCGGGCCAGTTCCCGGGTGCCGATCATCACCGCGCGCAGGTTCACATCCAGCACGTGGTCCAACTCGTCGTCGGTGACCTCCAGGTAGGGCTTGCGCAGCCCGACACCGGCGTTGAGCACGGCGATGTCCACCGGCCACTGGGCGGCGATCTCCGCCCAGCCGGACGAATCGCGCACGTCCAACGGGACCGCCGTGCCGTTGATCTCACCGGCGACCGCGCTGGGGTCGGTCACGTCCGAAACCAACACGTGCGCCCCCGCCGCCGCCAGGGCGCGCGCCGTGGCCTCCCCGATGCCCCGGGACGCGCCGGTCACCAGCGCCACTTGCCCGTCGAACTTCCCCACGTTTCCTCCCGACTGTGCGCCTGAATTCCGGTCTAGCGCTATGAGAGCGGCTCTGTGCCAGAAGCAGCGCCGTTGGTGCGCGCAGCTTTGCGTTGGGCAGCCGCGGCCTTCTCGCCGGCCTCCATCGCCGCCAACTCGGGCACGAGTTCGTAGCGGTTGCTGTAGGCGTCGAAGATGGCCAGCAGGAACGCCGCCACCGGGATCGCGATCAACGCGCCGATAGCCCCGAACAGCGTGGCGCCCACGATCACCGACCCGAACGCGACCGCCGGGTGGATCTCCATCGTCTTCTGGCTCAACTTCGGTGAGAAGAAGTAGTTCTCCACCTGCTGGTAGGCGGTGGCGAACGCGATGATGATGACGGTGTCCGCTACGTCGCCCTGAACCAGCGTGATCACCGCTGGCAGCGCGATCGCCAGGTACGTCCCGACTGTGGGCACGAACTGGCTGACGATGCCGACCCACAACGCCAACGGCAGCCAGTAGGGCACGTCCAGGATGAGGAACAAGATGGCGTGGAAGAAGGAGCTCAGCGCCGCCAGTCCGATGCGGGAGATAACGAACCCGCCGGTCTTGTTCACCGCCAGGTCCCAGGTCTGGGCGAACAACTCCTGCCGCCGGGCCGGCAGCAGCGAACCGATCCAGCGCTTCACCGACGGCATTTCGGCGGAGAAGTAGAAGAGGAACAGCAGCAACGTGAAGAACTGGAACACCAGCCCCACGGTCGCCGTCACGATCCCGAACAGGCCGCCGGCGATATCCGAGGCATAGGCGGCAATGTCACCGGGCCCAAGCCCGAGTTGCTCCAATGCGGAGTTGACGTCGAAATCGGTGTCAAAGGTGTCGTTGACCCATTCCAAGGCGGAGTCCAGCAAGGCCGGGAAGGATCGGATCAACTGTGCGGTCTGCTCGAAGAACAGCTTGCCGAACACGACGGAGAACACGATCGCGAAGACGAAAAGTGCGAGCAAGGTCAGTCCGGTCGCCAGTCCCCGGCGCATTCCCCGGCGCGACAGCAAGCCCACCACCGGTTCGATGGCGATGGCGCCCAGCCAAGCCAGGAACAGGCTGAACAGGAAGCCGCCGAGGCTCTTCCACATCCACGCCAGCGCCAGGTAACCCGCGAACAGCGCCAGGGCGAGGATGATCGCGCGCCGCAACCAGCCCGGCTGGTAGGCGATGAACCGGACTTGCGGGCTGTCCGGGGCCGGCGCTCTCGGGAAGTCCTCGCGCGCTGGCCTAGCCTCAGTCGCGTCGGGCCCAGTCGCCTCTGTGGTCACGCCTACCTCCTTGCCGGGCCATCACGCTAGCCCGGCTGAGGCCGCGGCCCCGGGATGCGCGCCGCTAGGCGCCGACAACCGGTCGGCCACTGGGGTTGGGCTACTGGGGCTCGCCGTCGCGGCGGTCCGCCAGGAACTGCTCCACCTGGGCGGCGATCTCGTCGCCGCTGGGCAGTTCCTCATCGACGACCGGCAGACCACGTTGCTGGACCAGCGCGTCGTACTGGACTTCCATCGCCTGCACGGCTTCGACGTTGTCCGGGTCGCTAGCCACCTGCGCGGCGATCTCCGCATCCGACCGCGCCGCGGACTCGCGCAGCGCGTCGAAGGGCAGCACCAGCCCGGTCGAAGCGGCGGTGGCCTCCAGCAGCGCGAGGGCAGCTCGCGGGTACTCGACGTTGACCAGGTAGTGCGGCACGTGCGCGGCGAAGCCCATCGCGTCGTGGCCGTGCTCGCCCAGCGACAACTCCAACATCCCGGCGACGTGACCGGGGACCTCCAACGCCCCAACCCAGGAAGTCGCATCCGGGATCATCGACCGGTCGGTGGCGTGCGCGGTGATGCCGACCGGGCGGGTGTGCGGGGCCGGCCACGGCACCGCGTGCATGCCCACCACCCGTTGCACCTTGAGCTCTTCGACCACGTGCCGGACTGCGGCCACGAACCGCTGCCAGCGGAAGTCCGGCTCCGGGCCGTGCAGCAGCAGGAACGGCGTGCCGGTCAGGTCGCTGACCTCGTGCACCACCAGTTGCGGCAGGTCCACCTGCCCGTAGTGGTCGGACAGGAACGTCATCCGGGGCCGTCGCGCCCGGTAGTCGTACAGGTCGTCGACGTCGAACTCCGCGACGATCCGGTTGGGGCATTCGGCGAGGATCCGTTCCACCGCGAGGCGACCGGCCGAGCCGGCGTCCAGGAATCCCTGCAGGCTGTGCAGCATCACCGCGGCTGCACCGGGCCGCGGGTCGCGCCAGGTGATCAGTTCGCTCACCGGCTGCCACCTCCTTCGCCCGTACACATGGCCATCCGCCCCTCACCGTGCCACATTCAGCGCATGAGCGAACAACCGGCGGTGGACGCGGCGCGCGCGCTTGGTCTGGACGTGGAGGTCATCAGCCACGGACCGGTGCGCAGCCTCGCCGAAGCCGCCGAAGCGCGCGGCCAGGAACCGCGCGACGTCGTCAAGACGTTGGTCGTGCGCCGCGGTGCCGACGACTACGTGTTCGTGCTCGTCGGCGGGGATCGCACGATCTCCTGGCCCAAGTTGCGCCAACAGTTGGGCGTCAACCGCATGTCCCTGCCCGATGCGGACGAGGCATTCGCCGCGACCGGCTACAAACGCGGCACGATCACGCCTTTCGGCTCCACGACGGCCTGGCCAGTGATCGCCGACGCTGCCCTGGCCGGTCGTCGGGTGAGCATGGGCAGCGGTGCGCACGGAGTCGCGATCCTGGTGGACGCCGACGCGATGAGCTCCGCACTCGGCGCCACCATCGCCGACGTAACCGAGTTGGAGTCACCGAAGCAGTGAGCCGGCAGCAGTGACAGCGACGCCCGACCGCATCCGCGCGCACGTCACGACCCTTTGCTCGGTGCAGCCGGACCGGCGACCGGGTTCGTCAGGCAATCAGGCTGCCGTCGACTACTGCGCCGATGCGCTACGTGCATACGGCTGGTCGGTCCGCACCCCCGAGTTCCCGGTCGTCGACTGGCGGGGTGCTGACGGTTGGGTGCAAGCCGGTCCAGACCGCATCCCGGTCACGGTCAGCCCTTACGCACTGGGAGCGACTACCCGTGGCCGGGTGACCGTTCTTGAGGACGCTTCGGGCCTGGCCGACGTCCGCGCCGGCGACGTCGTCGTTGCCACCGGCGCCCTAACGCAGGCACCGCTGACTCCACGCGGCTACCCCTTCTACTCCAGCCCGGACGACGAGCGGCTGCTGTCGGCCCTGGAGAACAGCGGCGCCGCAGTGGTGTTGGCGGTGACCGGGCGCCACCGGGATCTCGCCGGCTCCCTGGACCCGTTCCCGTGGATCGAGGACGGCACGTTCGCCGTTCCCACAGCCAACGTGCGGCCGGGCGACGCGGCCGGGTTGACTCGCATCAGCCGGGTCCGAGGTGGTTGTGCAGTTCACCGGGGTCAGGCGTCCGGCAACGGCCCGCAATGTGATCGCGACGTCCGGTTCCGAAGACAAGCGCGTTCTGCTCGTGGCCCACATCGACACAAAACCGGGGACTCCGGGAGCCCTGGACAACGGCGCAGGGGTGGCGACGCTGCTGGAGCTGGCGCGCATGTTGGGTCTCAACAGGGACGAGTCAGCTGTGGAGGTACTGCTGGTCAACGGCGAGGACTACTACGCCGCCTCCGGGGAGATCGCGTATCTGCAGGACTGCGACCTCGACTCCATCGGCCTTGTCATCAACCTCGACGGTGTGGGCCTGCGTGGCGGCCGGGCGGCCTACTCCACCTACGGACTCACCGCGAAAGCGAGCGAACTGATCGAGTCGTGGGCGCAACAGCACCGCTGCCTGGTGCCTGGACCGGAGTGGTTTCAGAGTGACCACGCCGTGTTCGTGCAACGGGGTCTGCCGGCGCTGGCTCTCACCAGTGCGGACTTCGACGCGGCGCTCGGGCAGGTCGCGCATTCCCCCGACGACGTGCCGGACGTACTCGACTTCGAACTGCTCGCCGAGGTCACCAAGGCGCTGGCGGACCTGGTGCAGCTGGCGCCTCAGGGCTGGGCCACACCAGCCGCTGGGTCGTCGGGGTCCCAGACGTAGTCCAACTGTCGCGCGGTGGCCACGGCGGTTGCACGCCCCACCATCCGGTCCACCAGGTGCAGCGCCATCGCGATGCCGCTGGACAGGCCACCGGCGGTCACCACCTCACCGGCGTCGACCCAACGGCTGACCTGTGCCCGCTGCGCGGACCCGACGCGGCGGCCCAGCTCGGACACGTCCTCCCAGTGCGTGGTGAAGGGTCGCTCATCGAGCAGGCCGACATCGGACAGCAGGAACGCACCGGTGCAGACGCTGGTGGTGACCGCGGCGGCCTCGCTGAGCCGTCGGACTGCCGCCTGAACCTGGGGGTCGGCAGCCACTGCTTCGATGTCGATGGCCCCGGGGACGACGACCACGTCGGCGGTCCCGACCTCGTCGAGGCGATGCGACGGGGACAGGCCCACGCCGCCGTAGGCGGTGACTGGGTTGTCGTCAGGGGACACGGTCAGCACTTCGAACGGTTCCGGCTGGCCCTGGCGGTTGGCCAGGCGGGAGGCCGTCAGGAACACCTCGTACGGACCGCCGAAGTCGAGCAGGTCCATCCGGTCGAACAGCAGCAGGACGACGCGGGTGGTCACCTGCGCCGCCGTTTGAGCAGGGTCAGCAGCACCAGGCCGGCCATCCCGATGGCCGCCAACTTGGTCACGTCGATCGCGGGGACGAAACTGACCTGCCCGTCCCGGATCACGTAGGCACCGATCGCCTGCCCGACCATCCCCCAGCCGTGGCCGGAACCTTCGGCGTCGTCCGCGCCCGGCGTGACCTTCGGGGCCTGCCCTTCGCCACCGCCGCCGCCACCGGCAACCCAGCCCACCGGCACCAGGACCACGTCACCGTGAGTCACGGGATCCCCGAAGATCCGGTTGCGGTCGAACGCGTGCTCACCCATCCGCTGGTACTCCCGCAGCAGTTTCTGAACGTCGGCGCGGTCGGTTGCCTGATCCATGACCTTCCTCCCTTGTTCGCCCCCGAGGCCACCGTGCCATCATGCGGATCGACGAAAGGGCTGAACCATGAACTCTGAGATGCGGGACAAGGTCGCAACCGGCAAGGGCTTCATCGCCGCGCTGGACCAGAGCGGGGGCAGCACCCCCAAGGCGCTGGCGCACTACGGGATTGAATCCTCGGCATTCAGCAACGACGAGGAGATGTTCGATCTCGTCCACGCGATGCGGACCCGCATCGTCAGCAGCCCCAGTTTCGGCGGCGACCGGATCCTCGGCGCCATCCTGTTCGAGGGCACCATGGACCGGCAGATCGACGGTGAGCCGTCAGCTTCCTTCCTGTGGAACAAGAAGCAGGTCGTGCCGTTCCTGAAGGTCGACAAGGGGCTGGCCGACGTCGCCGACGGCGTGCAGTTGATGAAGCCGATGCCCGAGTTGGGTGCCCTGTTGGCGCGCGCCAACGAAAACGCAGTCTTCGGCACCAAGATGCGCTCGGTCATCAAGGAGGCCAACCCGGCCGGGGTTGCCGCGATCGTCAAGCAGCAGTTCGACGTCGGCAAGGAGATCCTGGCCGCTGGCCTCATGCCCATCATCGAGCCGGAGGTGGACATCAACGCCGCCGACAAGGCCCAGGCCGAGGTGCTGCTGCACGAGCAACTCAACGAGCAGTTGGCCGCGCTGCCCGCGGGTGAGCAGGTGATGCTGAAGCTGACCATCCCCAGCGAGGACGGCTTCTACTCCGACGTCATCGCCAACCCTGCGGTCCTTCGGGTCGTGGCACTATCCGGCGGCTACAGCCGGGATGAGGCCAACGAGCGCCTCGCCCGCAACCCCGGACTCATCGCCAGCTTCTCCCGGGCCCTCGTTGAGGGACTGTCGGCCAACCAGACCGAGGCCGAGTTCGACGCGACGCTGGACGCCTCCATCGCCAGCATCTACGCCGCTTCGGTGGCCTAGACAGCCAGGAATGCGGCCGCGGCCGCGAGCACGAAGACGAGCAGTTCAACCGCGCCGATCAGCCCGGCGCGGATGGGCTGACGCACGGCGTAGGCACGCACCGCCAACGCGGCGAACGGCACCAGCAGCCACCAGCCGGCTGGCCGGCCCCACCAGGCCGCCAACGCGACGGCGGCCGGCAGCGACGCGAGGGCGAACGCGCGCGAGAACCGGGCGTAGCGGGGGTCGGACCGCTCCCGGATCAGCGACTTCACGTGCAACGTCGATCCGGTGAGCACGAGCAGACAGACAAGGGTCAGGATCCACACCTGCGCGGGGGCCTGGCCAAGAGGCGGCATCGCCCAGTCGCGGCCGCCGACGGCGACCGCCCACATCAGCGGGACGATCCCGGCGCACTCGACGATGAACACCGCACCGTTGGCCAGCGACCGCTCGTCGCGTCGCCGGGCATAGGCGATGTTGACCACGAACAGCGCTGCGTAGACCAGGCCGACCCAGATCAGCCACGGGCGCGCGACCCACAAAGCCAGCGCAGCCGGGATCAGCAGCACCGACCAGATCGCGAGGGGCCGCAGGAACTGGCTGCGCACCCGCGGTCGGGACACCCCCAGCGCGGCGTAGGACCAGGGGTAGGCCACGACCCAGGTGACCGCGAGCAGGACCTGAACCGGGTCCGCGGGAGCTGCTGCCGCGCCCAGCGCCAGCGGCAAGGCCAGGAAAGCCCACGCCCCGTGCTGCGGTGGGATCAGAGCGGACACGGGGCTCATCCCATCAGGCCCGCGGGGTCACGTTGGGCCAAGCGGTGTCGTCAGCCGTCGGCGCGGAAGACGAGACCGCGCTCAGGGGATGTGATTGTCAGGGTCGCGTCAGCTGCTTCGTAGCCGACCGTGCCGGTCAGCACGGAGTTGACGACGATTGCCACTTCCTCCTGGGCTTCGGCGCAAGCCATCAGCGTGGTGGCCCGCACCCCGAAAGTCATGGTCTGCTCATCCACGGTGACCGTGCCGTTGCCCCGATTGCAGCCATCGGCGACCAAAGCGCGCAGCGAGCCGTCCGGCTGCTCCTCAATCTGCAGGCTTGCCGTCACTCCCGCTGGCACGGACGAAACCGTTTCGCCGTCGATGATTCCGTCCAGCACCCAGGCTGTGCCGACAACCGGCGGCTGCGGTTCGGCAGTCTCTCGATCCTGAAGCGTCACCACGGTCGTACCTCCGGTCACGGTCAAGACGTCGCCAGCGACCCGCAGGGTGGGTTGGTCGAGGAGCAGCTGCGCCAGCCAAGCGTCCTGATCCATCAACGCCGGCTCGCAGCCGATCTCGGTGGTGGCCAACCCCTCCGGCATGGTCAGGGTGTCGCCGTCGAGTCGGTACGGCCCGCTCATGGAGTTGCAGCCCGCACCCGCGCCCAGCACGCCGTCGGCGAAATCGAGTCTGATCTGGGTCCCGGCAACCAGCGGCCGCGCCGCCCCGGCATCGGTCACCGCCGTGGAAACGAAGCTGCGCCCGTCGAGATCCTCCAGGCCGCCGTCTCCGCCGCCGGATGAGCCGGCCGCGCACGCGCTCAGTAGCCCCACAGCCAACATCACCACCAGGCCGTAGCGCATGGTCTTCACGCCTACATGGACGCGCCGCTCACGCACCGCGCTCCCCGGAACCGACACTCGCGCCAACCCCGTTCCTCCTAACGGACCGCGGGCAACTTCAACAACTCCTTCGCCACCGCACTGGGCGCGACCAGTGGGGCGTCGTGGCCGGAGTCGATGAGCAAGTGGTCTCGACCCTGTTCTTGCGACAGCAGCCGGGCGTAGTACGCCGGGACGCCTGCTGGAGTCCCCGAACAGAACCAGATCGAAGTCGGGACGTCCGGAGGCGCGGAGACCTCCTCATATGCAGGGGCCACCGGTTCCGGCCGCAGCAGGGAGTTCGCCCACGCGGCACGCGCAGCATCCAACTCCCCCTCGGGTTCGATGGGGCGCGGCTGCAACACGGAGTCAGGCGGTGGCGGGCCGCCCCAGGCCTGCTGAACCTCTTCGGGGATCGCATCGACCATGCGCTGCCCCGCCTTCAGCAGCGGGGAATCCAGGAGCACGAGCCTGGAAACTGCCTCCGGGCGCAAGGTGGCGGCCAGCTGCGCCACCACCCCGCCCTGGCTGTGGCCGACCAGCACGGCCGGTTCAGCGCCGATCGCCGCCGCGACCTGGCGGGCCCAGCCCACCAACGAATCCCCGGTCAGCGTGGGTGCGGCGACCTCATGTCCGGCGGCCACCAGCGCGTCAGCGACGAAACGCCAATGCTCGCCGACCCGGAAGGCGCCGTGAACGAGGACGAACCGCGTCACCGGGCATCGCTCGCTTCGCGTGGGCTCACGGGCCGGGGACGACCAGGCTGTCGGCGCCCAGGACGACCTCCATGAACTCCCGGGGGTAGGAGTCATAGGGCCGCAGGTGCTCATACATCTTCTGCGTGTGCTCCACGTAGCCGTCACGTTGCGTGCACTCGGTGTAGTCGTCCAACGACTCGAACCAGCGCAGGTTGGTGAAGTGCGTCCGGTCCTCGACTCCGCGCAGCAACTGCCGGCCCCGGAAACCCGGGTGGTCGGCGAAGAAGCGGGCGAACTCCTCGCTCAACGCAACGTAGGCGTCGGCGTGCTCGCCGTCGTCCTTGGTCCACGCGTGCGAAACCACGATCACCATCTGCAACCCCCAGTAGTGGCAGCAACGCTAGCGGCCGACGGTGAGTAGCGACGTGGTGCAATCGAAGGGGTCACAAGCGGCCTCACCTATTTCGGCCACGTTCGCGACTGCCGGCATGTAGTCGGGCAGCGATGGTTGCGACCTCGGCCAGGTCGCGGAGTTCACTCGCGGGCATGCGATCAACCGGCGCCAGGCTCGCCAAGACGGCGGACTCCAGCCGAAGGTAGGACCGGCGTCGGTCGCCCTCGGACCGCACCCGGTTCACAAGCCCGGCCGACTCCAGCACGTTCAGGTGGTGCGCCAGCAGGTTCGACGAGATCCCCAAGCGGGACGCCAGCACACTTGGCGACCTGATGACGGGAGCGCCGAGGGGCCTCCCGCGAAGCGTGGCAAGACGCGCCAAGAGACCAGCGCGGCTTCGGGTCGCCAGCGGCGGCGCGTGCGGCTAGCGTCGATCCGCGGTCGCAGCACTTATGAGTTCACCAAGTTCCCGGGTGTCGGGCACCCGCCCGGAGACAAGGACCTGGTCATCGACGACCAGCCCCGGCGTACTCATGATTCCGTAGGAGGCGATCTCGCCGTAGTCGGTGACTTTCTCGACCTCCGCTTGCAGGCCCAGGCCCTCAAGTGCTTCGCGGGTGCGGGTCTCAAGATGCCGACAGTTCTTGCAGCCGGGCCCGAGGATCTTTACGTTCACAGTGTCCTCCGTAGTCAGGTGACGAGGTTGAGCAGAAGACCGATGGCGACGATGCCGACGGTGACGATGGTGGTGAACAGCACAAGGAGCGGCATGCGCAGCACGCGTCCGAGCATGACCAGTGAAGGCACCGACAGGGCGACCACCGCCATCATGAAGGACGTAACCGTGCCCAGGGGGACCCCCTTTGCCCACAGCGCCTCTGCCAGCGGAATGACTCCCGCGGCGTTGGCGTACAAGGGGATACCGGCCAAAGTGGCGAGCACCACTGTGAGCGGATTATCCGAGCCCCCGTAGCGGGCGAAGAAGTCCGCTGGCACCCATCCGTGGATTGCCGCTCCGATGCCGACCCCCACGAGCACGTAGGGCCAGACTTTGCCGACGATGTCGCGAGTCTCGGCCCGGGCCGCCTCCACCCGGGCAGCCAACGAAGGCGAGCCGCCCTCTGCGCTCAGCGCCGCGACGGGTGTGGAGAACACGAAGGGCTCCACCCAGCGATCCAGGTCAAAGCGCGAGAACGTCCATCCCGCCGAGATTGCTAGCGCCAGCCCGGCGCCGACGTAGATGGCCGTGACGCCCCAGCCGAAGGTTCCACCCAGCATGACGACGGCGACCTCGTTGATCAACGGCGAGGCGATCAAGAAACTCAATGTGATGCTCAGCGGCACCCCTGCCGCGACAAAGCCGATGAACAGTGGAATCGACGAGCACGAGCAGAATGGCGTAACCGCACCGAGGAGTGCCGCCAGCACCAGCCCCACCAGCAGGCCTCGCCCCGCCAGCACGTCGCGCACCCGCTCCGGGGACAACGTCGTGCGCAGCATGCCGACCACGAAGATCAGCCCGACCAGGAGCAGCATGATCTTGACGGTGTCGTAGAAGAAGAACGCCAGGCTCTCACCAACCCGGCTGTCCATGTCCACGCCGAACACGTCGCCCAGCAGCACCGGCCACAAGCGCTCATTCAGGACGTACAGCAATGCCCACAGCGATCCGCTCCCGACCATGGCCAGCCACAGCCGACCGGTATCGGCTGGCCCCGGCGCCCGCGGACGGGCGGCCACGCTCACGGCGGAGTCCCCGGCAGGGCGGCATGCAGCCGATCGAGGGCGCCATCAATCAACTCGTAGTCCATCCACCGCCCACGTCGCGTGGCCGTGACCAGGCCGGCATCACGCAGCACCTTCAAGTGGTACGAGAGCACGTTGGGAGCGACGCCGCCCATGGGCTGCAGGTCGCACACGCACCGTGTGCCTCGCCGGGCGAGTTCGTCCAGCAGTCGCCAGCGGACCGGGTCCGCCACCGCGGTCAGCAAGACGCCAGCCTCGGCCTGCGACGCTAGCGTTGGTTCGATGCCGATCGATTCGATCACAATCGAAATGTACCGAGAACTCTCGGGAATGTTGGGGGCCGATGGTCCCGACCGGGAACACCGCAGTACACCCGATCCCAGCTCAGCTTGGTGGGCTGCAGCAGTCGCACTCCCCTAAGTGCGGAGCGTCACCAACCAACCGAAGTAGCAGTAGCCGACCAGCCGAAACTGGACACTGATTCAGTGGGCCCCCGGGGGATCGAACCCCGAACCCGCGGATTAAAAGTCCGCTGCTCTGCCAATTGAGCTAGAGGCCCGCCCGTTGCGGGCTGGAGTCTATGGCCGCCATCGGCAGTGCTTCGGATCGAAGGCGCCCACCCGCCGCTGCGGCGGTGGACACTAAAGCGGTGAACTCCTGCTGCGACCCCGATGACTACCAACGGATGTTCGGCGATCGGTTTTCCCGGCAGACCGCCAAGAGATACCGCCGCAAGGGTCTGACCAAGCCGGCGGCGCGGCTGCTCAACGCCGTCTCCGAGCGGGGCGTCGAAGGCATGACGGTGCTCGAGGTCGGCGGCGGCGTCGGGCAGTTGCAGATCGAGCTGCTGCAGCAGGGCGCGGCCGCTTCCACAAACTTGGAGCTCGTTGACTCCTACGACGCCGAAGCGCGGGCACTGGCAACAACTGCCGGGGTGGCGGACCGGATGTCCCGCCAACGCATCAACCTGGCCGAGGAACCCGAAGCCGTCCCACCCCACGACATCGTGATCCTGCACCGCGTCGTCTGCTGCTACCCCGACTACGACCGGCTCTTGAGTGCCGCTGCCGGTCGAGCCCGTCGGCTGCTCGTGTTCAGTCACCCGCCCCGCAACTGGCGGACCCGCAGTGTCACCACCTTCGAGAACCTGTGGTTCCGAATGCGCGGTAACTCCTTCCGGACGTTCGTCCACGACCCGACAGCAATGATCGAGTCAGCTTCTGTTGGCAGCCTGCGCCTGGCCGAGACGCAACCGGGTCGGCGCTGGAGCATCGTGGCCATGCAAGCCACCACCTGATTTCGTCACCGGAGACCGGCGGGACAGGGGTGTCCACCGCCGTGCTCAGCCTGATCCCGGCCGGACGTACGCTGCCGTCGTGACGACCGCACGCCGCACCCGCGCGGTGTCGCTGGGCAGCGCGGTACTCGTCCTAGGCATTGGGTTCCACGCACTTGCCGGCGGCGCAGTTCCGGCGCCGCTGTGGCTGGCCGTGCTCGTCGCAGTCACCATCGCCGCCGCCTGGCGACTCACGGCGCGCAGACTCGGCGCTGCCGGATGGGTGCTCGCCACCGTCGGTGGCCAGGCGCTTGTGCACGGATTCCTCACCGCCACCGCCGGCCACGGTCACGCCGACCCGGGTATCACCGACCCCGTGGCGCTCGCCCTGCACCGCATCGGTGAGGACCTGACCGTGGCGCACGCACCCATGGTGCTCGCCCACGCGGCCGCGGCCGCCGGCGTCGGTCTGTGGCTCGCCTTCGGCGACCGGGTTCTGTCGCTGCTCACCTCAGTGCTGGCGCAGTGGTGGCGCCGAACCGCACCGATCGTCACCCTGCCCGCGACCGAGTCCGCACCCGCGCCGGTTTCGGCGTCAGTCGTCGTGCCCGTTGGCTCGGTGCACCGCACGCCGCTGACGCGCCGCGGTCCGCCGGCACTGCGCAGCGCGTAGACCCACACCACACCGCGACGCCCGGTTCGGGCGCGCCTGTCTGCGCGCACTTCACCGACTCCGCAGACCACCAATCACGAAAGGCACACCCGTGTCCAAAACAAGCACGCGCGCGATCGGCGCCGCGGTCATCGCGGCCCTCGCCCTGATCGTTTCCGGCTGCGCCGGAGAACCCGCAAGCACCGTGACCACTCCCGTTGAAGAAGCACCGGCGGCCAGCAACGGGGAGGTATTGGACCTCATCGACCAGACCGGCCACCAACTGCGCCAAGTGCCCGCCGAAGACGCCCCCGAGGTAAGTCTGGAGGTGACCGAAGACGCCAAGGCCGGCTGGAATGTCCGCATCGAAACGGCCAACTTCACCTGGGCTCCGCAACATGCCTCCGCCGAAGCCAAGCCCGGAGAGGGCCACGCGCACCTGATGATCGACGGGAAGAAGTACACGCGGGTTTACGGGGAGTGGTTCTACCTGCCGGCCACGGCTCTGACCGCCGGTGAGCACATGGTGATGGTGTCGCTTTCGGCCAACGACCACACCACCTACGCCGTCGACGGTGAACCGGTCGCCGCGCAGACGATGGTTATGGCATCCGGGGAGGGAGACGGCCACACCGGTCACTCACACAGTTCCTAGCGCCTGACGTGCAAGTTTCAACAACCGCGATAGATTTCGCTCAATCGAGAAAGGACCGAAATGGACTTCGGCGACTTTTTGCTTTGGGCGTTATACGTCTTCTTCCTGATCATGTTCTTGATGATCTTCTTCAGCATCATCACGGACCTGTTCCGGGACCCGGACGTATCCGGCTGGGGCAAGGCGATCTGGACGATCGCGCTGATCTTCTTCACTTGGATCACCGCGCTCATCTACCTGATCGTGCGCGGCAAAGGCATGTCCGAACGCCGCATGAAGGAAATGGCGGAGATACAGAAGGCGCAAAACGCCTACATCCGCGACGTAGCGGGCTCGGCTTCACCGACGGATCAGATCGCGCAGGCCAAGTCGCTGCTCGACAGCGGCGCGATCTCTCCGGAGGAGTTCGACCGGCTCAAGACGAAGGCTCTCAGCTGAGCCTCGGTGACGAGATGAGTCACAGCTCCGCGCTAACGCGGCAGGCAACGGCCGCCGGTTGGTACCCCACCGACCGGCGGCCGTTTGCATGCGAGCACGCAGATGGGAGGAAAGGCTTACCTAAACGGGACCATGGGCCCTGGTTCGATAATCGCTCCTTGGTTCAGGTTAGCCTTACCTAACCTGAATGGAGTTCTTGATGCGTCTTCCCCGTCCGCTGCTTGCCGCCGTCGCCGTGGTCAGCCTCGCGTTCCCCCTTACTGCGTGCTCCTCCGACGACGGCTTGGTGATCTACTCCGGGCGCGCCGAAGGCCTCGTGGGTCCGCTGTTTGAGCAGTTCACCGAGGACACCGGGATCAAGGTGACCGTCCGCTACGGCGGCACCGCCGAGCTGGCGGCCCTGCTGCAGGAAGAGGGCGACTCCAGCCCGGCCGCGGTGTTCCTGTCCCAGGACGCTGGTGCGCTCGGCGCCGTCAGCGACGCCGGGCTCCTCGCCCCGATCGCCGCCGACGTGCTCGACCGGGTGGATGCGGAGTACCGGGGCAGCAACGACGACTGGGTCGGCGTCACCGGCCGCGCCCGGGTGATCGCCTACGACTCCAGCCAACTCGCCGAGGGCGACGTCCCCGGCAGCGTGTTCGACCTAACCGACCCGAAGTGGCAGGGCCAGGTCGGGATCGCACCGAACAACGCTTCGTTCCAAACCTTCGTGACCGCCATGCGGCTCGCCGAAGGCGAGGACGTCGCCGAGCAATGGCTGACCGACATCCAGGCCAACGGTGCCAAGTCCTACGAAAGCAACGTGCCGATCCTCGACGCGGTCGACCGCGGCGAGATCCAACTGGGGCTCATCAACCACTACTACTGGTACGAAGCGGCCGCCGAGCGGGGCGAGGACGCCCTGAACGCGCAGATCGCCTTCACCGACCCCGGCGACCCGGGCACCTTGGTGAATGTCTCCGGCGTCGGCATCGTGGACGCCGAGAACCCCGACGCTGCCGCCTTGGTGGACTACCTACTGCAGGCCGAAGCCCAGGAGTACTTCGCCACCACGACGTTCGAGTACCCACTAATCGATGAGGTGCCGCCGGCTGATGGCCTGCCGGCGCTGTCCGACCTACAGGGCCCCGACGTCGCACTCAACGACCTCGACTCCCTGGCCGAGACGCAGGCGATGCTGCAGAGAGTCGGACTCATCTAGTGAGCCTCACGGCGACGCGCGCCGAGGCTGCGGTGCCGCTGCGCCGCGGCCTCACGCCGTTGCACGCGGTTGCCGCGCTCGCAGCGGTAATCGCGCTGCTGCCGTTGCTGTACCTGGCGGTTCGAACCGTCGACGCCGGCTGGGCCGCAGTCTGGGAGGTGCTGGCGCGCCCGCGCACCTGGGAAACCGCAGTGCGCAGCATGGGCCTGGCGGTGGCCGTCGCGGCCGCCTGCGTCGTGATCGGGGTGCCGACCGCCTGGCTGGTGACCCGATCCAATCTGCGCGGACGCCGTGTCTGGGCCGTGCTGGTCGCGCTGCCGCTGGCCGTGCCGTCGTTCGTAGCCGCCTACGCATGGGTGGCCCTCTTCCCCGGCTTCAGTGGCTTCTGGGCCTCCTTCCTGGTGCTGACCGTCGTTTCCACCCCATACGTGGTGCTGCCGGTCGCGGCTGCGCTGCGCAGCGCCGACCCGGCGGTCGAGGAGGTCGCCCGATCCCTGGGCCGCAACCGGTGGGAGGCGTTCCGGCGGGCGACGCTGCCGCAGGTGACCCCGGCCGCCGCAGCCGGCTCGCTGCTGGTGGCGCTGTACGTGCTCAGCGACTTCGGCGCGGTTTCGACCCTGCGCTACGACGCCTTCACCCGGGTCATCTACGCGTCCTACCGGGCATCGTTCGACCGCACCGCGGCCGCGGTCCTCAGCATCGTCCTGGTTCTACTCGCCTTGGTGCTGGTGCTGGCCGAGCAGCGGGCGCGCGGCCGGGCCCGGCGACACCGGGTCGGCTCCGGAGCGAACCGCGCCCCCGAGGTGGTGTCCCTGCAGCAGTGGCAGGTACCGGCCCAGGTTTGGTTGGGCGGGCTCAGCTTGCTCGCGCTGGGGGTCCCCTTCGGAGTCATGATCGGTTTCACCGCGACGCGGGGACTGTCCGGCCTGGAGCCGGGCGAACTCCTCGCTTCCACCCTCGCCACGGCCGGCGTCTCCGCGATCGGCGCCGTGATGGCGCTGGTGCTGGCCGTACCAGTGGGCGTGCTGGCCGCTCGCTACCGAGACCGATGGGCGCAGGCGATCGAGTCCGGCGCGTACATCGGGCACGCCTTACCCGGGGTGGTCGTCGGCCTGGCCCTGGTGTTCGTGGGCCTGGCCGTGGCCCCCGGTCTCTACCAAACCGTGTTCATGGTCGGTTTCGCCTACGCGGTCCTGTTCCTGCCAAACGCCGCCGGGTCCGTCCGGTCCGCTGTTGCGGCGGTGCCGCCGGTGCTGGAGCAGGTCGGCCGGTCCCTTGGCCGGGGACCGTTCACCACCTGGCGCACGGTGACGCTGCCCGTGGCTTGGCCCGGGGTGGCCGCCGGGGGCACGCTGGTGCTCCTCACCGCGATGAAGGAGCTACCGGCCACGCTGATGCTGCGCCCCACTGGCATGGACACCCTCGCCACCGAGGTGTGGACCCGAACCGAGATCGCCGCCTACTCCGAGGTGGCGCCATTCGCGCTCGTCCTGGTGCTCGTGGCGGCGTTGCCGGCGTGGTGGCTGTCGCGGGCGCTGGCGCCCGACGCCGCCGACCCGGCGGTGGTGCGCGGATGAGCAAGTTGCACATCGAGGGCCTGAGCCTCGGCTACGGCGGCCCGCCGGTACTACGTGACGTGGACCTCACCGTGCCCGAAGGCACCCTGGTTGCCGTTCTCGGGCCCAGCGGCTGCGGCAAGACCTCGCTACTGCGCGCCATCGCCGGGTTCCTCACACCGTTGGCCGGAACCATCGCGTTGGGCGGCCGAATCGTCGCCGGGGCCGGCAACTGGGTGCCGCCGGAGAAGCGTCACGTCGGCCTGGTCCCACAAGAAGGTGCGCTGTTCCCACACCTGGACGTGGCCGGCAACGTGGCGTTCGGTCTGGACCGCGCCGGAAGGCGCAGCGACCGCGTCGCTGAACTGCTCGACCTGGTCGGGCTGCCGGGTTCGGAGCGCTTGCGGCCGGATGAACTGTCCGGCGGCATGCAGCAGCGGGTGGCCGTCGCCCGGGCCCTGGCGCCACGGCCGGCGTTGGTACTGCTTGACGAACCCTTCAGCGCCCTGGACACCACGCTGCGTGGCAGCGTGCGCAACGACGTCCGCACCGCGCTTCGGGCCGACGGCGCCACCGGCGTGCTCGTCACGCACGACCAGGAAGAGGCGCTGAGCATCGCCGACCTCGTGGCCGTCATCCGCGATGGCCGGTTGGTTCAAGTCGGCACCCCGGACGAGATCTACAACAACCCCGCCGACCTCGGCGTTGCCCGGTTCGTGGGCGAGTCGGTGGTGCTGCCGGCAACATCGACCAGTTCGGGTGAGGTGACTTGCACCCTGGGATCGATCCCGGTCCGCGCGACCGCTTCCGGGGACGGCGTCGTGGTCCTGCGCCCCGAACAGTTCCGGCTGGTCAGCAACGGTACGGACACCGCGCGGGCGGCAGACGCCACCGTCACCGCCACGACCTACCACGGTCACGACGCCCTCGTCTCGCTACAACTGGCCGACGGGTCGATGCTGTGCGTGCGAGTGCTGGGCGCTCCGTCAGTCCACATCGGCGACCGGGTCGGTGTGGCCGTGGACGGCGCGGGCACCTTCTTCACCGAGTAGCGCCCGGAGTTGGTGCCGTTGCCTGTGACGTCGCGCAACGGTGCGACCGGCGACTGCCTACAGTGAACAGATGCGCGTCGGACTGCTGACCCGGGAGTACCCGCCGGAGGTGTACGGCGGAGCCGGCGTGCACGCGGAGCATCTGGTTCGCCACCTACTCGGACTGGTCGACGTCGAAGTGCATTGTTTCGGGGCACCTCGACTTGATGCCGTCGCGCACGCGGTACCGGAGTCGCTGCGGCGAGCCAACTTCGCCGTGCAGGCACTTGGGGTTGACGTCGACATGGCGGCCAGTCTTGGCGCGGTCGACGTGGTCCACTCGCACACCTGGTACGCCAACTACGCCGGTCACTTGGCTGGCCTGCTGCAGGGCATCCCGCACGTGCTCACCGCGCACTCCTTGGAACCGCGCCGACCGTGGAAACGGCAGCAACTGGGCAACGGATACGACGTCTCCCAGTGGGCGGAGCGCACTGCGTACGAGTCGGCAGCAGCGGTCATCGCCGTCAGCGACGGCATGCGCGACGACGTGCTGGCGGTCTACCCGTTCCTCGACCCCAACCAGGTCCACGTGGTGCGAAACGGCATCGACACCGACGCCTTCGCCCCGGATCCCAACACCGACGTGCTGGTGCGTCATGGCATCGACCCGGCGCAGCCCTACGTCTTGTTCGTCGGGCGCATCACCCCGCAGAAGGGCATGAGCCACCTGCTTCGAGCAGCCGCGGACCTGACTGCCGACGCCCAGGTCGTACTCGTGGCCAACGCGCCCGACACCCCCGAACTGGGTAGGCAGGTAACGGCCGAGGTCCGGGATCTGCAGCGCCGTCGCGACAACGTGCACTGGCTGCCGGACGCCCTGCCCAGACGCGACGTGGTGCAGCTGTTGACGCACGCGACCGTGTTCGCCTGCCCCAGCGTCTACGAGCCCATGGGCCTGGTGAACCTGGAAGCGATGGCCTGCGGCACGCCGGTCGTCGCCAGCGCCGTGGGCGGCATCCCCGAGGTCGTGGACGATGCGGTGACCGGGACCCTCGTCGAATACGACCCTGATGCCGAGGTGTTCGAGGCGAATCTGGCCAAAGAGCTGAACGCGCTGCTGACCGACGCCGACCTGGCCCGAACCATGGGAATCGCCGGGCGCGCTCGGGCCGTTGAGGCGTTCGGCTGGGACGCCGTAGCGGCAAAGACTGTGGCCGTCTACCAGTCAGTCCTGCGCTAGGACGTTCGGCCCTAAACGCCTGCCCGGCGCGGGCGCATCGTGGAGTCGTCGACCCAAGGAGGTCGTCATGAGCACGCTGCAACACCGGGCTCCCCCGCACACAGGTTCGAGCCTTCGGAATCGATTGGCTGAAGTTGTCGCCTACGCCGGAGCCGGCCTCGTCATCGCCGCGGCCATCCTCGTTCTGGCGCAGGCTTGGCCGGACCTCACGCTCACCGCACAAGTGGGCATCCTGGCCGGCATCGCCGTCGTCCTGCTGGTGGCTGGCCTCACGGTCGGCGGGTTCTGGACCACTGACTGGCGGGACCAGGTCTCGGCACTGCGCGAAGCAGAGCACGCGATCCGCCGTCGCCTGGCCAGCACCCTGCTCACCGGCGGTGCGCTGGCCGCTGCGCTGTCCGTCGGCGTGTGGGCCGCGGACACCCTGGCAGACGGTCGGGCCGTACTGCCCGCCGCGCTGACCGCTCTCGTCATCGCCACCATCGGCTGGCTGCTGATACCCACGTCACTGGCCGAACTGGCGGTACCCGGTGCGGGCTTGGCATCGCTGCTCTCCCTCAGCGCCTACGTCGAGATCACCGAACCGTACGGAGCGGTTGCGGTGTTCGCCCTGGCGGCTATTTGGGCCAGTTTCGCCGCCCTTGGCTGGCTAAAGCACCGGACCCTCAGCCTGGGGGCCGGCTTGACCGTGGCCTACTTCGCCGCGATCAGCGCGGTCACCTACACCGAGGACGGGGTCGGCGCCGGGGCGGAAGCCGCGACGTGGGTCTACGCGCTGCTGGCGATCCTGGCGGTGGGCTGCTTCGCCGCCTACGTGCGGCTGCGTGACTGGCCGCTGGTCGCAGTTGGACTGGTCGCAACGGTTTCGCTGGTCGTGCGGTTCATCACCGACGTGACCGACGGCTCCGGGGCACCCTTTGCGATCCTGCTGGCCGGGCTGTTGCTGCTCGGCGGCGCCGGTTTGGCCTGGCGACTGCGTCCGGCCGAAGTCCGCGAGCGTGAAGCGGTTGCCGCCGGTGCACCGGAGGTCGCCCTGCTTAGCGGGGATGACTACCACGCCGCGTTCCTGGCCGATCCGCTGCCGCTGGCCATCGTGGACTCCACCACCCAGGTGCTGGACGCCAACCCCGCGTTCGCCCTAGCCATGGGTCAAGACCCCGACGGCATCCGCGGGTCGGTGCTGGACGTACTGCTTGTCGAGCACCCCGCCGCCCTGGAGTTCGCACCCATGGGCGATGACCGGAGGGTGGTGACGCTGCACAACTGACGGGGGGACACCGGGGCTGACCGTGACCCCTTAGCGGTCAGCCCCACCCGAGTTCGTGCAGCCGATCATCGTCGATGCCGAAGTGGTGGGCGATCTCATGGACCACCGTGATGCGCACCTCGCTGACGACGTCGGCTTCGGTGGCGCACCGGCTCAGGATCGGCAGCCGGTAGATGGTGATGGTGTCCGGCAGCACGCCGGAGTACCAACTGCCGCGCTCGGTGAGTGGGACGCCTTCGTACAGGCCGAGCAGGTCGGCCTCGTCGGCATGCTGGTCGGCGACCAGCACGACCACGTTGGACATCACCCCGGCCAGATCCGCCGGCACCCCATCAAGGGCCTCGGCGACGAGATCCTCGAACTGGGCGGAATCGACGTTGAGCACGGGGTCATCCTGCCGTTCGGGTTGGGTCGGTCGCTGAGGTTGGGCTGGCGTTTGGGGTTGACCGGGCCGTCCCGTACACTCAGGGCTCGCTTCTGGCAGGATCCGCGCCCCCATCGTCTAGCGGCCTAGGACGCCGCCCTTTCAAGGCGGTAGCACGGGTTCGAATCCCGTTGGGGGCACGCAAGACCGCACCACCGGCAAGTCGGCAACGCCCGCAACGCTGCAGTATTCGCAACACAGCACCATCAGGAACAAAGCACCACCCTGGCCCCGTAGCGCAGTTGGTTAGCGCGCCGCCCTGTCACGGCGGAGGTCGCGGGTTCGAGTCCCGTCGGGGTCGCTAGGCCACCCAGGTGGCCAGCGGGCAGGTAGCTCAGTTGGTACGAGCGTCCGCCTGAAAAGCGGAAGGTCGGCGGTTCGACCCCGCCCCTGCCCACCAAAGTTGGATCCCGGCACGTCTTGCGGAGGCAGCGGTGCTGGTTGCTCAGGTGTCGAGGTTCGGTAGAGCCGACGACGTGATCGAGCTCGTCGAGCAGCCCGATCCGGGGCCGCCCGGTGCCGGCGAGGTGCTGATCACGGCGGAACTCTTCCCGATCAATCCGGCTGACCTGGAGAACCTGGCGGGCAACTACGGCGCGACTCCGCCGGCGCTGCCGATGCTGGTGGGCACCGAAGGTGTCGGGCTGGTAGCCACGGTCGGACCTGGCGTGACGCACCTGCAGCCCGGGGATCGGGTGCTGCTGCCCGGGCCCGGTGCGTGGCGAGAACGGGTGGTCTGCAACGCCGCTTCCCTGTTTGCGCTACCCACCGGGGTCGACCCTCGCCAGCTCGCCATGCTGCGGGTCAATCCGCCCACCGCCTACTTGATGCTGCACCAGTACGTCGCTCCTGAGCCCGGTCATTGGGTGGTGCAGAACGCCGCGAACTCCGGTGTGGGGCGACTGGTCGTCGAACTCGCCCGCGAGATCGGCATGAGGAGCATCAACGTGGTCCGCAGGCCGGAACTCGTCGAGCCGCTACGCGCTGCAGGGGCCGACGTCGTGGTTCTCGATGGACCGGATCTGGCGGCTCGCGTGCGCGATGAGATCGGCGAGGGCACCGTGCCGCTGGCGCTCGACGCAGTCGGGGGCGCGGCCACTCAGCGCCTGGCACGTTGTCTGACCGATGGCGGCACCGTTGTGAACTACGGAATTCTGAGTGGCGAGTCATCGGTGATCGACGGCCGCGAATTGATCTTCCGCGGCGTGACCGTCACCGGCTTCTGGTTGCGACGCTGGTTCGCGCAGACACCGCCGCAGGAAATCGCCGCCACCTATCGGCGGCTGGCATCAAGACTCGCCGACGGTGCCCTCGTCGTTGGGGTCGAGGAGATCTACCCACTGACCAGGATCAAGGAGGCCGTGGCGCACGCTGCGCGCGGCGGGCGTTCGGGCAAGATCCTGGTCTCCTGCCGCCCCAACTAGACGGGCTGGCGACCAGCCCCGCGGTTAGGGGCGCTCAGTCCCGGGGACCGGATTGGCGCGGGATGCCGTCCAGCAGTTCGCGCACCTCAGACTCCCGGTAGCGGCGGTGGCCGCCCAGCGTGCGGATGGCGGTGAGCTTGCCCGCCTTGGCCCAGCGGGTGACGGTCTTGGGGTCGACGCGGAACAGCGCAGCCACCTCCGCCGGAGTCAACAACGGCTCGGGGTCGATCGTCGGCCGCTTCGTCATCGTCTCGCCTTCCCAGCACCATCGGGTAAGTCACGGGGCGGTCCGCGGACCGCCCGAGCGTCGCCTGCCCATCTTGTCGGAATTGGGGTGATCCGCGCCACCCGATTGGCCGGTTCGCGGGTGCGACGGCTGCGCCGTCCCCGGACTGCCAGGATGACCGTGTGCCCGCGACACACGAACAGGTCGTCCACTGCCACGACCGGCAGACGGGTCTGCGCGCCATCATCGCGATCCACTCCACGGCTCTCGGCCCGGCGTTGGGCGGCACTCGCTGCTACCCCTACCCGGATGAAGATGCAGCCCTGGCCGACGTGCTGCGGTTGTCCGAGGCCATGAGCTACAAGAACGCCCTCGCCGGGCTGGACCATGGCGGCGGCAAAGCCGTGATCATCGCCGACCCAAGCACCGACAAGACACCGCAGTTGCTGGCCGCGTACGGCAAGTTCGTCGACGCCCTCGGCGGCCGCTACGTGACCGCGTGCGACGTCGGGACCTACGTGCAAGACATGGACGAGGTGGCCACGCAGACGCCGTTCGTCACCGGTCGCTCCCCCGGCCGCGGCGGATCCGGCGACTCCGGGATCCTGACCGCGTTTGGTGTCTTCCAGGCCATGCTGGCGTGTGCGGAGCACCTTTGGGGACGGCCCAGCCTCGCCGGCCGACGCGTCGGCATCCTCGGCGCCGGCAAGGTGGGGCGCCGGCTGGCCGGACACCTGGCTGGCGACGGGGCCAGCGTTGTGCTCACCGACCTGAATCCCGCGGCCGCCCAAGCCGTGGCGGCCGATCACCCTCAGGTCGAGGTGCTGGCCGACCCAGAAGGGCTGCCGGATGCGGACCTGGACGTGTTCTCCCCCTGCGCCATGGGCGGCGCGCTCACCGCAGACGTGGTTGACCGACTGACGGCTGGGGTGGTCTGCGGCGGGGCGAACAACCAACTGGCCGAACCGGCGGTGGCCGAACGCCTGGCTGGGCGCGGGATCCTGTACGCGCCGGACTTCCTGGTGAACTCCGGCGGGGTCATCCAGGTTGCCGATGAGTTGCACGGCTTCGACATGGAACGGGCCCGCAAGCGGGCCGCCGGCATCCGGCAGACCACCGCCCGTGTGCTCACGCTGGCGGCCGAGCGCGGGGTCCTGCCGGAGACCGCCGCGGAGGAGTTCGCCAGGCAGCGGATGACCGAAGGACCGTTCGCCTTGGGCATATATCGGCGTGTGGACCGCGCCGCAGACCCGACAGCCGCTGGCATTGGTTAGACTTCGGCAGGCTGATTGGTCAGCCCGAGCCTGCACGAGTCGTTCGGGTCTATACCCGTGCAAGGGGGTTGGAGATGGGTCGTGGCCGCGCCAAGGCCAAGCAGACGAAGGTCGCCCGCCGCTTGAAGTACGAGGCTGGGCCGGCCACGGATCTGGACGCCCTGCGAAGCGAGCTGGGAGCCGCCGCGCCCATCGACGACGAGGTAGCCGAAGTCGATGAGGGTGACGACGAGCAGGACGACTTCGAGGACGTCTACTCCAAGTACGCCGCCGACGAGGACAACTAAGCAACTGCGGGCTAGAGGTTCGGCGGGTTATTGGTAGGCGCCGGTCAGCGCAACCCCATCGCCTTCGGCGGCCTCGCCGCAGACCCAGGCGGTCACCCCGCGGCCGCTCAGGTGCCGCAAAGTCGCATCAGCCGATTCGGCTGGAACCAACGCAACCATCCCCACGCCCATGTTCAGCGTCGCCTCCAGGTCCGGCTGCGCCACCGCACCGAGGTCCTGCACCAGCCGGAAGACCGCGTCCGGCTGCCAGGTTGACCGGTCCACCGTCACCGAAACCCCTGGTGGCACCACCCTGGCGAGGTTGTCGGCCAACCCGCCGCCGGTGATGTGGCTGAACGCGTGCACCGGCACGGACTGCGCCAAAGTCAGACAGTCGCGGGCGTAGATGCGAGTCGGCTCGAGCAACTCGGCCCCCAGTTCGCGGCCGAACTCCGGCACGTGCCGATCCAGCTCCCAGCCCGCCTTTGCGACTACATGCCGCACCAGCGAGTAGCCGTTGGAATGCAGGCCGCTGGACGCCATCGCGATGGCCACATCGCCCGGGCGTACCCGGTGCGAACCAAGCAGCTGATCGGCCTCGACGACTCCGGTCCCCGCGCCGGCGATGTCGTACTCCTCCGGGCCGAGCAGTCCCGGGTGTTCGGCGGTCTCACCACCGATCAACGCTGCCCCGGCCTGCGCACAGCCGTCGGCGATACCGGAGACGATGGCGGCGATGCGCTCCGGCACCACCGATCCGCAGGCGATGTAGTCGGTCATGAACAGTGGCTCCGCGCCACACACCACGAGGTCGTCCAGCACCATCGCGACCAGGTCGATCCCGATCGTGTCGTGCACGCCCATGGCTTGCGCGATGGCCACCTTGGTGCCGACGCCGTCAGTGCTCGTGGCCAGCAATGGCTGGCGGTATTCGCGCAACGCGGACGCGTCGAACAAACCGGCGAAGCCGCCGATGCCACCGACCACCTCAGGCCGTCGCCGTGGCCGCCACGTGCTTCTTCATCAACTCCACGGCCCGCTCGCCGGCGGCGATGTCCACACCGGCCGCTGCGTAGGAGGCGCCGGTCGTTGTGCCGACGGAGTCGGCTTCGGGTGCAGTGCTCATGGGCGGGTCAACGCCTCGGTCGCCCCGCCGCCCACGGTCAGCGCCGTCAGCCCCTCGGGATCAGTCACCTCTTGGCTCAAACCCTCCAACAAGTGCTTGCCGCGTTGGGCGGGCTCGGCTGGTTCCACCGGGTAGACCCCGTCGAAACACGCCCGGCACAGGTTCTGCTTGGGCAACGTGGTGGCGTCAACCAGCTCGTCCAAGGAGATGTAGGAGAGGCTGTCCGCCCCGATCGACCGCCTGATCTCATCGACGGTCAAGCCGTTGGCGATGAGTTCGGCCCGGGTCGCGAAGTCGATGCCGTAGAAGCACGGCCACAGAACCGGCGGTGAGGAGATGCGCACGTGCACCTCCGCCGCGCCCGACTCCCGCAGCATCCGCACGATCGCCCGCTGAGTGTTGCCGCGCACGATGGAGTCATCGACGACGACGATCCGTTTGCCGGCGATTACGTCGCGCAACGGGTTCAGTTTCAGACGGATGCCTAGTTGCCGGATGGTCTGACTCGGCTGGATGAACGTGCGCCCCACGTAGGCGTTCTTCACCAACCCCTGGCCGTAGGGGATACCCGACTCCGCACTGAAACCAACAGCCGCCGGCGTTCCCGACTCCGGCACCGGGATCACCAGGTCCGCCTCGACCGGTGCCTCGCGGGCCAACCGACGACCCACCTCAACCCGAGTCTCGTGGACCCCGCGGCCGGCGATCGAGGTGTCCGGGCGAGCCAAGTACACGTACTCGAACAGGCAACCCTTCGGTTCGGCTTCGGCAAACCGGGTGCTGCGCAGGCCGTGCTCATCCACCGCGATCAGCTCACCCGGTTCGATCTCGCGAACGAACGAGGCACCGACGATGTCCAACGCTGCTGTTTCGCTGGCGACGACCCAGCCCCGCTCCAGGCGGCCCAGGACCAACGGTCGAATCCCGTGCGCATCGCGGGCCGCGTAGAGAGTCGTCTCGTCGAGGAAGACCAGGGAGAAGGCCCCGCGCAGCAGCGGCAGCACCGCCATCGCCGACTCCTCAACAGTGCCGGCCGGGTGCGCCGCAAGCATTGCTGTGACCAGGTCGGTGTCCGAAGTGCCGTCGCCAATCCCTTCGACGAACGCTGACAGCGGCAGTTCGTCGCGTTCGGCTTGACCGGTCGCAACCAGGTCCGCCAGGACATGGGTGTTGGTCAGGTTGCCGTTATGCCCCAACGCCAGGGAACCCGTTGCGGTCGCCCGGAACGTGGGCTGGGCGTTCTCCCAGACGCTGGCGCCGGTCGTGGAGTAGCGGCAGTGCCCGATGGCCAGATGCCCGTCGAGGGCGTTCAGGTGGCTCTCGTCGAACACCTGCGCGACCAGGCCCATGTCCTTGTACACGACGATCTGCGAACCGTCGGCCACTGCGATTCCGGCGGACTCCTGGCCGCGGTGCTGCAGTGCATACAGGCCGAAGTAGGTGAGTTTGGCTACAGCCTCCCCCGGAGCCCAAACCCCGAACACGCCGCAGGCGTCCTGGGGGCCACGATCCGTCGGATCCAGGTCGTGGGTTAGGCGTCCGTCCCCTCGCGGCACGAGGCACTCCTCAGGGGTTGGTGATGACTGCAAGCAGAGTCTAGGTGCCCACCGGGCCGTCGCCTTGCCCGGTCAGGGCCGCCGTCCACGCCGTCGCGAAGTCGGCGGAATCGGAGCAGCGGATCTCCTCGCGCCCGTCCAGACACTGCTGCAGCGGGCTGATCACGAAGTCCACGTTCGCCCAGAAGTCCTCGTCGTCGGCCCGGCTGGTCGCGCAGATGCCGTCCGCATCCTCAGGGCAGGCGGCCGCCACCGAAGGGGCGACGCCGAGCGCTTCGGCCATGGCCAAGTTCACCTGCGGCGTGAGCACGGCGTCGAGCAGGCGATAGGCGCAGGTGGGGTGCGCCGGCTCGGTCGGCACCATCCACGAGTCCGACCAACCCAGCACGCCATCTGAAGGCGGCTGCGCCCCGGGCAGGGTTGCTGCCGGCGCCAGGGTGGGGCCGGTGCTCTCGCCGCCGGCAACCGGCAGCGGCACGGGTCCGGCGGCCGTGGTCAGGGCCTGGACGTCAGCCAGTTGGTCGGAATCCAGCGCGAAGGGGTCGGTGATCGGCGCCTGCTCGGCGTCAGAATCTCCCGCCGTCGCGTCCGTTGGTTGCGCCAGCACTAGGGCCGCCGCCGCCAGCATGGTCGGGGTGTTCGGCAAGTTGGGGTTCGCCCCGGCGGCGAACACCTCCGCGAGGCTGGTGGCGCCACCGGTCACCGCGTAGTAGCCGCGACCGACCGCCAGGCCGTAGTCGATGTCGTTCCAGGAGGACCAGCGCGGGGTCTGGAGTTCGTCGACGATGCCGGCCGCAGCTGGCAACAGGTCCAGGTTGATCGGCGCAACCGTGCCCGCACCGACCAGGTCGAGGGCGAACTCGCCGGGCACCATCACCAGATCCGCCTCAAGGACTCGACCGGTCTGGGCAGCCGGGGCATCGTCGTCGGCCGGCTCCGTGGCCGGGTCGCTGGCTGGCTGGGTGCGGTTGTCGAAGTCGGCGGAGTCGGCGAACTCGGTGACTTCGACCTGGCAGTCGGTCTCCTGGGTGAAGCGCTGCACCCACCTGGCGTCCGTGCTGAGCGCGCCGGCCCGCGCCAAAACCCGAACGATCCCCTCGGATTCGGTCAGCGCCTTGACCGGCGTCACCGCCGGCGGCAGGAACGGGGTCGGTTTGGGCTCGTCCGAACCGAACAACGAACACCCACCCAACAGCAGGGCCGCTGAGCCCAGAGCAACGATCCGGCGCACGTGCGAACGCTAGATCACATCGACTGCAGCAACCGCCTGCGGCAGCGGCAACCAGGCGGACAAGTCGGCCCGGACACCACTGATCTGAACCCGGGCAGCGGCGACAGCGTCCGGCCAAGACACCGTCCCAGTGGCCAGCTCCAGCCACGTCCGCGGGTCGGTCTGCACGGTGTTCGGTGGGGTCCCACGGGTATGCGTGGGCCCGGCGATGCATTGCGTTGCTGCCATGGGCGGAATCCGAACCTCCACGCTGCGCCCCGGCGCGGCCCGAGCCAGCTCTTGCAGTGTCCACTGAGTCGCGGTCCGCAACACAGCGCGATCGGGTTGTTGACCGGACCGCCAGGCGACGAGGGCTGACCGCAGCGCGGCCAACCCGTCGTCGGGGTCCACCGCTCGCGCCACCGCCTCATGCTGTCAGGATCCCGGCGTGCACGAGCCATTGGACTTCAACGACCCACGAGACAACGTCTACGCGTTCGCCAAGACCTGGAGCGCGCTGGACGAGCCGGCGCTTGGCGTGTTCCACGGCCTCATGTACGCGTGGGTTCCCGGGGAGCGACTGCGGCCCCTGTTCGGCTACTTCGGCACCGGCGTCACCAAGGCGCGCATCGAACCGGATGGCTCGGCCCTGTTGCGCGGCAAGGAGACCGGCTACTTCTACGACACGGTGACCGGCGAGGTGATCGACACGTGGGACAACCCGTGGACCGGCGAGACGGTGGAGGTCTACCCATTCCTCAACGACGGGATCGGCGGTCGCATCACGCTGGACATGCCGCGGCTGCACCTGGGTGACAACGAGGCCGAGGGTTCGGTGATGAATGACGCCACCGCCGTGGCTGATGACACCGGTCGCATCCCGTTCGTGCTGCCGTGGCAGGTGTTCGGTGACGAGGTTCTGCTGGAGTGGGACTACGCGCACCTGTACACCAACCCGGTCGACCCGGTCCGGTTTCCCCGTTCGTCGACCGGTTCGACCATCAACCCCAGCGAGCACTTCACGATCTTCACGTCGCTGGCCGAGCTTGAGGACCGCTCGCTGCCCAGCGCGGCCTTCCGCGCCGGGTTCAGCCGGGTTTCCCCCTGGTGGCCGTGGATGCGAATGGGCGACGGCCGCGGTGGACAGGTGGCCGACGGTGCGATGACCGGTCGGCTGTTCAGCCGGTCGGCACGCAGGGGGTTGGACGACATCCCACGGCCGCTGTTGGATCGGATAGAGCGGGACTGCCCGGACTTCCTGGAGGCGCCGACCGACTGGGAGGTCGGGCCGATCCTGTCGTCGTGGGAGGCCTACGCCCGCGACACCACCCCCGAATCCGCACAGAGACCGCTCTCATAGGGCTACGGCGGCACTGCGCCGCTCAGTAATTCCACAGGCCCATCAGGCTGGCGGGCGCATCGAAACCCAAGTGCAGGCACTGTCCCCGGATGGCCTCGCATCAATCGCGCCGCATCTGGCCGCCGCCTACAGTACCTGGCCGAACAGCAGGACGGTCTGGTCACGCTCTCGCAAGCGAGAGCGCTGGGCGTACCGCCCTCCACCATCTGCGACCGAGCGCGGGCGGCGCGGACCGTGGCAGCGGGTCCTGCCCGCCGTGTACGCGTTGCACGCCGGTCCCCTCCCACCGGGCTCGCGAACCCGCGCTGCACTGCTGTTCTCCGGATCCGAAGCGATGTTGACGGGTGCTGAAGTCTCTGGCGGCCGCATCGGCCTGCGGCAGCGTTCCCAGGGATTGCCGCGTCCACTGCTCGTGCCGAACGACCGCAAGACCGCAACGTCGCGGTTTCGTCGTGGTGGAGCGCACGTCGACGAGTTGCCACGCCGCGACTGCTGGACGGATTTCCCGCGGCGTCCGTTGCCACGGGCCATCGCTGGATACCGCTCGACGGATGCGGTCCCGTGCGACGTCGACGCGCTGGTCACCGGAGGGGTGCAGTCGCGGCCTGGTCAGCCGACCGGAGCGACCTCATGAGGAACTGCGGGACGCGCAGGTCGCGGGACGGCGCCGGTCGCGTGCGATTGCGGCACACGTAGCCTGGACGGGCCGACTCGGCCCGGAGATGGATGCGCAGCGCTCCTGCGTCCCCCGACCTGCCCGAGCGCCTAGGTAGAACCCGAGTCCTCTACGACGCCGTATCGGGCACTTCATCGCCGGCCGGACGGCTACTGGGACGAAGGGAGTGGCGCTGGAGATCGACTCCCGGGAGCACCACACCGTCGGGGACGACTTCGACCGGACACTGGATCGCGACGCGCTGCTGACCTCGTACGGGATCCGCACCCTGCACGTCACTCCACACGGTTCCGGCAGGATCCGAACACGTTGATCGAACGGATCCTCCAAACGCTTGAGATCGCCCGTTGCGTCCCCGGCCGGCTGTCACTGTGCGGCGGCGTTCCGGCCTAGCCCTATGAGAGCGGCTCTGTGCGGGTTAAGGCAGTGGGGCGGCGAACAGGGCCGGGAGGGTGCCCTGGTGCGCCTCGGCCAACTCGGCCAGCCCGACCGAGAACTGACCAGCGACGTCCAGATCCGATCCGCGTTCGCCGACGAAGCCCAGCGAGGTGGCCGCGACCCCATTTGCGGTGCATAGCGACGCGAAGTCGTCCAGCAGCGGCGGTGGCACCGAAACCAGTGCCCGTGCGGCCGACTCGCTGAACAGTTCGACGAACGGGTCACCGTCCAGGTCGACCTGGGCGCCGTAGCCGTTGCGTAGACACGACTCCGCCAGCGCCTGAGCCAAGCCGCCTTCGGAGAGGTCATGCGAACTGCTCACCAGCCGGGCCGAGGCCGCGGATACCAGCACCTTTGCCAGCGCCCGCTCAGCGGCTAGGTCGACCCGCGGCGGCTGTCCGCCCAGGTGGCCGTGAATCACGTGCGCCCACTCCGAGCCCGACAACTCATCCGCCGTGACCCCGAGCGCGATGATCACGTCGCCCACCTCGACGAACCCGCTGGGTACGCGGTTGGCGACGTCGTCGATGACGCCGAGCACGCCGACGACGGGCGTCGGCAGCACCGCTACGTCACCGGTCTGGTTGTAGAAGGACACGTTGCCGCCGGTCACCGGCACATCCAGTTCCACACACGCGTCGGCGATCCCCCGGACTGCTTCGGCGAACTGCCACATGACGCCGGGGTCCTCCGGGGAACCGAAGTTCAAACAGTCCGTTACCGCCAACGGGCGCGCACCAGTGGCCGCGACGTTGCGGAACGCCTCCGCCACCGCCAACTGCGCCCCGGCGTACGGGTCGAGTTGGCAGAACCGGCCGTTTGCGTCAGTGGACACCGCAACCCCACGACCCGTTTCCTCATCGACGCGGATCACCCCACCGTCGTCCGGCATGGCCAGCACCGTGTTGCCCTGCACGTACCGGTCGTACTGCGAAGTCACCCACGACTTGTCGGCCAGGTTCGGCGATGACACCAATCGCAGGAACACCGCGCGGAGTTCGTCGCCGCCGCCCGGCCGTGGCAGCGACTCCGCCGCGTCCGCCTGTAAGGCGTCCTGCTCCCGGGGCCGCTCGAAGGGCCGCTCGTAAACCGGTCCCTCGTGCGCCACCGTCCGCGGCGGAACGTCGACGATCGTCTCGCCGTGCCAGTCCACGATCAGCCGATCGGTGTCGGTGACCTCGCCGATGACCGTGGCGTCCACATCCCACTTCGCGCAAACGGCCAGGAACTCGTCGATGTGCTCCGGCGTCACTACCGCGCACATTCGTTCCTGGCTCTCGCTCATCAGGATCTCTTCGGGCGACAACGTCGCGTCGCGCAGCGGTACGCGGTCCAGCCACACGTGCATGCCGCCGGACCCGGCGCTGGCCAGTTCGCTGGTCGCACAGGACAGTCCCGCACCCCCGAGGTCCTGGATGCCGACGACCAGGTCGCGGGCAAAGATCTCCAGCGAGCACTCGATCAGCGACTTCTCCATGAACGGGTCGCCGACCTGGACACTGGGTCGCTTTGCCGGACCGTCCGCGTCGAACGTCTCACTGGCCAGCACGCTGACCCCGCCGATGCCGTCGCCACCGGTCTTGGCGCCGTAAAGCACAACCAGGTTTCCGACGCCGGACGCATGCGCCCGTTTGAGGTCTCCGTGCCGCAACACCCCGACGCACAGCGCGTTGACCAACGGGTTGCCAGCGTAGGTGTCGTCGAACACGATCTCGCCGCCGATGTTGGGCAGGCCCAGGCAGTTGCCGTATCCGCCGATTCCGGCGACCACGCCGGGCAGCACGCGCGCGGTATCGGCTGCATCGGCCGGCCCGAAGCGGAGCGGGTCCATGACGGCCACTGGGCGCGCTCCCATGGAGAGGATGTCGCGCACGATGCCGCCGATGCCCGTGGCAGCGCCTTGGTGCGGCTCCACGAACGACGGGTGATTGTGCGACTCGACCTTGAACGTGACCGCCCAGCCGTCACCGATGTCGACCACGCCGGCGTTCTCGCCGATGCCGACCAACAAGACGTCATCGGTCGAGGCCGGACGCTTCTCCCCGAACTGGCGCAGGTGCACCTTGGAGGACTTGTAGGAGCAGTGCTCGCTCCACATGACCGAGTACATCGCCAACTCCGACGACGTCGGCCGACGTCCCAAGATCTCGCGGATTCGTTCGTACTCGTCGGCCTTGAGCCCGAGGTCTGCCCACGGCTGCTCGACGTCCGCCGACGAGCCGGCGGCCTTGACCGTGTCGAGGCTCATACCGGCATCAGCGCCGAGATGGCCGATGCGAACAGGCCCAACCCGTCGATCCCCGGACCGGTGAGCTCCTCGACGGCGTGCTCGGGGTGCGGCATCAGTCCAACGATTCGACCGGTCGGGTCGGTGATGCCGGCGATGTCCCGACGCGAACCGTTGGGATTGACATCCAGGTAGCGAAAGACGACGCGACCCTCGGACTCCAGCGCATCCAACGTTGCGTCATCGGCGACGTAGCAACCCTCGCCGTTCTTCAGCGGGATGGTGATCTCATCGCCGGCGAGGAACCCGGACGTCCAAACGGTGTCGGCGTTCTCGACCAGGAGTCGCTGATCGCGACACACGAAGTGCAGCGAGTCGTTCCGGGTGAGCGCGCCGGGCAGCAGACCCGCTTCGCACAAGATCTGGAACCCGTTGCAGATGCCCAGCACCGGCAAACCGCCGCGGGCGGCATCGATTACCGGCTGCATGATCGGCGCGAACCGCGCGATCGCGCCGCAACGCAGGTAGTCCCCGTAGGAGAAACCACCGGGCAGGACCACCGCGTCGACCGGCGCCAGGCTGTCGTCGCCGTGCCACAAGGCGACCGGCTCAGCACCGGCCAGCCGAACGGCTCGCGCGGCGTCGCGGTCATCAAGCGTGCCGGGGAAGGTGACGACCCCGATCCGTGCGGTCACTCCTCCACCCGGACGACGTAGTCCTCGATGACCGTGTTGGCGAGGAGCTTGTCCGCCATGGCCTGCGCCGCGGCCAGGAGTTCGTCGCGATCGGCGTAGGCGGAGTCGTCGATGTCGAGCTCGAAACGCTTGCCCTGCCGCACCTGGGCGGCGCCGGCGAAACCCAACCGTCCCAGCGCACGATGCACGGCCTGACCTTGCGGGTCGAGGATCTCCGGCTTGGGCATGACGTCAACTACGACGCGGGCCACGGGCGCTCCCGGGAGTGAGGTGGGCTGATAGGCCGACCCTACCCGCGGCCGGTCGCGGCCCCGGCGGCCGGATCAGGCTTGGAAGCTGCGTCCCGTGAGGCGCTCGAAGGCTTCGATGTACTTGGCCCGGGTCCGCTCAACGACATCGTCGGGCAGGGGCGGCGGCTCCTGCCCGGAGTGCCGGTCCCAACCGGACTCATGGGTGAGCCAGTCGCGCACGTACTGCTTGTCGAAACTGGGCTGGGAGCGGCCGGGCTGCCAGGCGTCGGCGGGCCAGTAGCGCGACGAGTCCGGGGTGAGCACCTCGTCGGCGAGCACGATGGTGCCGTCGTCGCGACGGCCGAACTCGAACTTGGTGTCGGCCAGGATCAGGCCTCGCTCGCGCGCGATCTCCTCGCCGCGTTCGTAGATCTGCAACGTCAGGCGCCGTAGTTCTGCGGCGAGGTCAGCCCCCACGGTTCGTTGGACGTGACCGAAGTCGACGTTCTCGTCGTGGTCACCGATGGCGGCCTTGGTGGCCGGCGTGAAGATCGCCCGATCCAGCCGCGAACCGTCCGTGAGACCAGGCGGCAGCGGTAGCCCGCAGACCGAACCGTCGGCCTGGTACTCGGTCAGACCGGAACCGGTCAGATAGCCGCGGGCGACGCACTCGACCGGCAGCATGTCCAGGCGCTCGCACACCATCGCGCGGCCAGCGAATTCCGCCGGCACGTCGGTGGAGATCACGTGGTTGGGGATCAGGTCGGCGAGCCGTTCGAACCACCAGAGGCTCAACTGGGTGAGGACCTTGCCCTTGTCGGGGATAGGCGTGGCCAGGACGTAGTCATAGGCGCTGATGCGATCGGAGGCGACGAAGAGCAGGTTGCCGTCGGGCAGGTCGTAGATGTCGCGGACCTTGCCCTGGTACCTCAACTGCATCCTGTGACTCCTCGGCCGGTAGGACTGTGTAGCCAAACTCCAACTAGATGCGATCAGGGGTGCTCTGATGCGGGGTCAGAGGATCGGGGACGGGGTGTAGGCGGCCGCCTCCGGGTCCTCCGCGACCACGGCCGCGATGAGGCTGACCACTCGGTCGACCTGGTCCCCGGCGGCTCCGGTGAACTGCTTGGGGTCGGCCAGCAACGCGTCCAACTCGGCCTGGTCCAGGGGTAGCCGTTCGTCTGCGGCCAGCCGCTCGACCAGGTCGTTGCGTTCCGCCCCGGCCCGCAGATCCAGGGCGACCGCCACGGCGTGCTCCTTGATGGCCGCGTGCGCCTCCTCCCGGCCGGCGCCGGCCTTGACCGCGGCCATCAGGACCTTCGTCGACGCCAGGAACGGCAGGTACCGCGCCAGTTCGCGTTCGATCACCGCACCGAATGCGCCGAACTCGTCCAGCACCGTAAGGAACGTCTCGAACAACCCGTCGATGGCGAAGAAGGCGTCCGGTAGCGCCACCCGGCGCACCACCGAACAGAAGACATCGCCTTCGTTCCATTGCGCCCCGGCCAACTCCGACACCATGGACAGGTAGCCGCGCAGCACCACCGCCAAGCCGTTGACCCGTTCGCACGAGCGGGTGTTCATCTTGTGCGGCATGGCCGACGAACCGACCTGTCCCTCGGCGAAACCCTCGGTGACCAACTCGTGCCCGGCCATCAGCCGGATCGACGTCGCCAGCGAGGACGGACCCGCCGCCATCTGCACCAAGGCGGCGACGACGTCGAGATCCAGCGACCGCGGGTAGACCTGCCCGACGCTGTCGAGCACCTCCTCGAACCCCAGGTGCTCGGCAACGCCGGCCTCCAGATCCGCCAGCCGATCGGTGTCCCCGCCGAGCAGGTCGAGCATGTCCTGCGACGTCCCGACCGGGCCCTTGACGCCGCGCAGCGGGTAACGCTCGATCAGGTCGTCCAGACGGTCCAGCGCCAGCATCAACTCCTCCGCCGCCGACGCGAATCGCTTGCCCAGCGTCGTGGCCTGCGCGGCCACGTTGTGCGAGCGCCCGGCCATCACGGTGTCGCGGTGCTGCTCCGCCAGCGACCCCAACCGCGCCAACACCGCAACCACGCGGTGCCGAACCAGCACCAACGCCGACCGGATCTGCAGTTGTTCGACGTTCTCGGTCAGGTCGCGGCTGGTCATGCCCTTGTGGATCTGTTCGAACCCGGCGATGGAGTTGAACTCTTCGATCCGCGCCTTCACGTCGTGACGGGTGACCCGCTCCCGCGCCGCGATCGCATCCAGGTCCACCTGATCGATCGCCTTCTCGTAGGCCTCGATCGCACCGTCCGGGACCTGCACCCCCAACTCGGCCTGGGCTCGCAGCACCGCGACCCAGAGTTGGCGCTCCAGCACCACCTTGTTCGCCGGCGCCCAAAGCGCCGCCATCTCGGCACTTGCGTAGCGGGCGGCCAGGACGTTGGCGATTGGTTCCACGGGCCGCATTGTTCCGTACTGACGCTCCGGCACCGGCGCGCGGGCGGTGGACCTTCCCCAGGGCGACCAGCGGTGGTTCAGTGGGCTCGTGGACACCGGCACCCCCGCCGAACTGGTCCAGTTGCTCACCCCGGAGGGCGAGCGAGTCCACCACCCGCAGTACGACGTGTCCCTGACCGACGACGAATACCGGTCGCTTTATCGGGACCTGGTCCTGGTCCGGCGCATCGACACCGAAGCCACGGCGCTGCAGCGTCAGGGGGAACTCGGGCTGTGGGCCAGCCTGCTGGGTCAGGAGGCAGCTCAAGTCGGCGCCGGTCGGGCCGCAGCGCCGCAGGACTTCATCTTTCCCACGTACCGCGAGCACGGGGTCGCGTGGTGCCGGGACGTGGACCCGCTCACGCTGCTGGGGCTGTTCCGTGGGACCACCAACGGCGGCTGGGACCCGGTTGAACACCGGTTTGCGCTCTACACGATCGTCATCGGCGACCAGTGCCCGCAGGCCGTCGGTTGGGCCATGGGCGCGGCAATGGAGGGGACCGACGAGGCCGCGATGGTCTTCTTCGGGGACGGCGCCTCCAGCCAAGGCGACGTCAACGAGTCGTTCATCTGGGCCAGCGTCTTCAACGCGCCGGTGCTGTTCTTCTGCCAGAACAACCAATGGGCCATCTCCGAGCCGCTGGAACGGCAGACACGCATCCCGCTGTACCGGCGGGCCAACGGCTTTGGCTTCCCGGGGGTCCGGGTGGACGGCAATGACGTGCTGGCCACCTTGGCCGTGACCCGGCAGGTGCTGGACGAAGTGCGCGGCACCGGCGGGCCGCACCTCATCGAGGCCTTCACCTACCGGATGGGCGCGCACACGACATCGGACGACCCCACCCGCTATCGCCTGAGTTCCGACGTCGAACGTTGGCGCCTGCGCGATCCGCTGGAACGGATGCGCTCATTCCTCTTCAAGAACGGCCTGGTCGACTCCGACGGGATAGCCGCGGTCGACGCCGAGGCCGAGGCGCTGGCGGTGCGGCTGCGCGACGCGGTCCGCGCCTTACCGGACCCCGAGCCGTTGGACATGTTCACCGACATCTACTCCGAGCCCCACCCGCTGGTTGACGCCGAACGGGACCAGTACGCGCAGTACCTGGCGTCATTCGTGGACGACGAGGGCTGAGCCGTGGAGCTGACGCTCGCGCAAGCCATCAACCACGGTCTGCGCCGCAGCCTGGAGCACGACGACCGCGTGCTGCTCATGGGTGAGGACATCGGCCGACTGGGCGGCGTGTTCCGAGTTACCGATGGCCTGCAGCAGGCGTTCGGCGACCACCGGGTCATCGACACCCCGTTGGCCGAAAGCAGCATCGTGGGCACCGCGATCGGGCTGGCGATCCGCGGCTACCGACCGGTGTGCGAGATTCAGTTCGACGGCTTCGTGTACGTCGCGTTCGACCAGATCACCAGCCAGTTGGCCAAGATGCACGCGCGCTCCGGCGGCAGCGTCCCGTCTGCCGGTCACGATCCGCATCCCCTACGGCGGTGGAATCGGCGCGGTGGAACACCACTCCGAAAGCCCGGAGGCCTACTTCGCGCACACGCCGGGCTTGCGCGTGGTCACGCCGGCGAACCCGGCGGATGCCTATTGGATGATTCAACAGTCAGTGGCCAGCGCGGATCCGGTTGTGTTCTTGGAGCCGAAGCGGCGGTACTGGGACAAGGCCGACGTGGACGTGGATGCGCCGCTGGCTGCGGCACCTGAGCTGCACCGTGCGCAGGTGGTCCGCACCGGCACCGACGTCACCGTCATCGCCTACGGACCGATGGTGCGCACCTGCCTGGAGGCGGCCGAAGCCGCCGCCGAGGACGGCGTCGACATCGAGGTGGTCGACCTGCGTTCGCTGTCACCGCTGGACCTGGAGACGGTGACCGACAGCGTTACGAGCACCGGTCGCTGCGTCGTGGTCCACGAGGCGCCGGTGTTCCTCGGTCTGGGTGCCGAGGTCGCCGCCCGGGTGCATGAGGAGTGCTTCTACAACCTCCAGGCTCCGGTGATCCGCGTCGGCGGTTGGGACGTGCCCTACCCCCCGAGCCGCATTGAGAAGCACTACCTTCCGGATTTGGACCGAATCCTGGACGGAGTCGACCGGGCCATGGCGTACTGATTCCGATGCGACAGGTGTTTCTGCTTCCCGATGTCGGTGAGGGCCTCACCGACGGCGAGGTCCTGCGTTGGTTGGTCGACGTTGGCGACGAGGTCGTCGTCAACCAGCCGTTGGTCGAAGTGGAGACCGCGAAGGCGGCAGTCGAACTACCCAGCCCGTTCGCGGGAGTGGTTGCCGAACTGCGTGCCGCTGTCGGTGAAGTGGTGCCGGTCGGTGCGCCGCTGATCAGCATTGACACGACGCAGCCGGCCGCCGAGAAGAGTGCAGACGCTGCCCCGGCGCCGGCGACGGTGCCGGAAGCCTCGCCAACCACGGAGGACCAGAGTGAGGGCAGCGGCCCGCTGCTCGTTGGTTACGGCGTCGTCGGCAGCGGCACCCGTCGACGTCGGCGCCTCGGTCAGGCAGTGCGAACCGATCAGCCGGTCCGCCACGGCGGCGCCGAGGTGGCGGCCGCCGCCGCCCGGCATGTGGAGACCGTGCGGGCCAAGCCGCCGGTACGACGCCGGGCGAAGGAGCTTGGCGTCGACTTGGGCGACGTCACTGCGACCGGACCGGAGGGCATCGTCACCCGCGAGGATGTCGAAGCGGCCGCGGGGCGGTCAGCACAGGAGCAGGCGACACCAACGTTTGTGGCCGCGGAGCAACAAGCGGCTGCGGCGCCGGTCCCGGCGATCCGGGACGAGCCCCTCATCGGGACCATCAGCGCGGTCCCCGAACGACGCATCCCGGTCCGCGGGGTGCAGCGGCGCATGGCCGAGGCCATGGTCGAGTCGGCCTTCACCATCCCCCACGTCACCGAGTGGGTCGAGGTGGACGTGACCCGCGCCACCAAGCTGCTGCGCCGGTTGCGGAACACCCCCGGATTCGCCGGCCACCACATTTCACCGCTGCTGCTGGTTGCCCGCGCCTGTTTGCAGGCGGTAAGGCGAACGCCGGAGATCAACGCCTACTTCGATTCCGAAGCTTCCGAGGTGGTCATCCGGGACGAGGTGAACCTGGGGATCGCGGTCGCAGGTCCACGCGGGTTGGTCGTGCCGCATGTGCCGCGTGCGGACCGGTTGTCCCTGCCGGAGTTAGCCACTGCTTTGGACGAACTCGTTCGGTCCGCACGGGAGGATCGCCTCACTCCGGCGCAACTGAGCGGCTCGACATTCACCATCACCAACATCGGTGTGTTCGGTGTGGATGGCGGCACGCCACTGATCAACCCCGGCGAGGCGGCGATCCTGGCCGCAGGCGCGTGGCGCGAACGAGCCTGGGTGCACAAGGGCAAGGTCCGGCCGCGGATGGTCGCGCAGTTGACGCTGTCCTTCGACCACCGATTCATCGACGGCGCCCGCGGGTCGCGATTCCTCGCCGACGTGGCCGCGCTGCTCGCCGACCCCGCCCTCGGCTCGACGTTCTAGCCGCGGACGTTGCGACACAACTATGGGCGCCAAGTTCGCCGCCCGATTACTGCGGCGAGGCGCGCCCGCTCAGATTCCTAGCGCTTTGGCCTTTGCGGCCGCGAACTCCTCATCGCTCAGGATTCCGGAGGCGTGCAACGACGCCAACTCCTTCAGTTTCGCCGTCGCCGGGTCCTCTGCTGGCGCTGCTGGCGCCACCGGCGCTTGCATGGCCTGCATCTGTTCGGCCTGCGCCTGCTGCTGGTAGGCGGCAGCGTCGGCGGCCTGCTGCTGCTTGCCAGCGGACCGACGGTTCACAGCGTTCACCGTGGCGCTGGCGGTGCCGGCGACCACGGCAGTACGGGCCATGGTGCCCACGAGGCCGGGGCGTCCCACTCGACGGGGCATTAGGTCTCCTCTCAGACGGCCGCGGCTGCGGCCTGGACGACGTCATACGGGATGGCCAGCCGAGCGGCGACCTCGCCGCCGGCGCGAGACACGGCAGCGGCGAACGGTTTGGCCCAGGTCTGTTCGAAGACGATCACCGCCGCACAGGTTCCGGGTTCGAGGCCTTCGGCGACCGCCTCACAGTCTTCCGCCGAGACCAGGTCGACACGCTCGGACAAGCTTTCACCATCGCCCTCGGCGACGTCGAACTCCTCGATCTGCATCGACCCATCGCCCGACTTGCGGACCATTACCAAGTCGATGACGGTCACGGCTCCGGCCGCCACGACGTCGGCGAACTCCGAAACGACCGAGGGGTCTACGCGTTCTTCAGGGAATGCGATGACCACCATTTCCAGCGGGCCCAGGTCCATAACCGCTCCTTCCTAGCGACAGTCGGAAACCTAGCGAATGCGCGAGACTGCCGCCATGCGAGTGGCGCTTGTTCAACTGGGCCCCGACTATTCGCTGGGCCCAGCCGGTCTGCTGGATTCGACGCTGGCATTGGTTGCGCAAGCAGCGGGGCGCCGACCTGGTCGTCCTGCCGGAGTTGTGGCCTGCCGGTGGGTTCGAGTACGAGCACTGGCAGCAGCGAGCCGAGCCGCTGGACGGACCCACTGCCGCTGCCTTATCGGCTGCGGCTCGCGACCTGGGCTGCTGGGTGCACGGAGGTTCCATCCTCGAACGAACCGACCAGGGCCAGTTGCACAACACTTCGTTGCTGTTCGCACCGGACGGTTCGCTGGCCGCGACGTATCGCAAGATCCACTTGTTCGGTTTCGACACCGGGGAGCCAGAGTTGCTCACCGCCGGCACGCAGGTGGTGACGGCCAATACGGATCTGGGCATCATCGGCTTGGCCACCTGCTACGACCTGCGCTTCCCCGAGTTGTTCCGCGCACTTACCGACGCCGGCGCCGAACTCATCCTGGTGCCGGCCGCCTGGCCGCAGCGGCGCATCTCACACTGGTCGGTGCTGCTGCGCGCCCGGGCGATCGAGAACCAAGCGGTCGTCGTCGGGTGCAACACGGTGGGACAGCAGGGCCGGGTCGTGCTTGGGGGCCGTTCCGCGATCGTGGACGCGCGCGGCGAAGTCGTCGCCGAAGCAGGCACGGATCCCGAGGTGATCACCGCCGACCTCGACCTGGGCGAAACCCGCCGCTGGCGTGCGGAGTTCCCGGTACTGCGCGACCGCCGGCCGTTCGACTAGCCCGCGTCCCGCTCCACCTGGCGGCGGCGGTCCTGGTCAAGAAGGGTTCGACCAGGATCCGCCATCCGCCACCTGCGCATCAGGGCTCGGAGGGGCCTGAGTACGTCTGTCACGACCGAAATGATCACCAAGTCGCGTAAACGTCTGACAAATCGTACCCGACGTTTCGGTGACTTCTGGACGGCCGTTTCGGGCTGCCTACGTGGGGCCAGAGAGCAACCTGGAAGCCGAATCGCACCCGGACCAGATGCGATTCCGCGCAGAGGTTGCGGTTCCGCGCAAATGTTGCGGTTCCGCGCGGGTCCAGCGGCAGCAGGCGATCGAGGCAACCCAATCGGGCAAGTGGGGAACCGAACCGCCCCCCGGTCGCGACAATCCGGACGTGGGGGATCTACCGATCCGTTCCGACCGCGACCTGCTGGCTGCGGTGGCGGACGGCGACGCCGGAGCGTTGCGGCTGCTCTACGAGGCGCACGCACCCTGGCTCACCGTGCGGCTGCGGCGTCGGTGCAACGACCCGGAGGTGGTGGCGGACGTGCTGCAGGACACCTTCGTAGCGGCCTGGAAGGGCGCCAAACGGTTCCGCGGCGACGGCGACGTCGCCGCTTGGCTGTGGGGCATCGGGATCCGCCGCCTCATCTCGCACCTGCGCGGCCGCAAGGTCGCCGCGCAGCTTCTGGATGAGGTCGACACCGGCCGGGAGCCGGCCGCTGAGGACCTGGTTCTGCTCGGGGTGGAGTACGGCGACGTCGGCGCTGCCATGGCCCAACTGTCGCCGGAGTTCCGTGCGGTCATGCAGGCGACGGTGTTGGACGGCTTGACCACCAAGGAGGCGTCCAGATTGCTCGGCATCCCCGAGGGCACGGTGAAGACCCGCGCCATGCGCGCAAAGCAGCAGATGCGAGCCACTCTGGCGGGAGGTCTGACATGAGCGATTGGCACGTCCCCGAGCCGGCGCTGCGCGCCTGGGTCGAGGGAACCACAACCATGGCCATGTCGGCGTCGGTCGAGCAGCACCTGATGTCCTGCCCGCAATGCCGTGCCGCGGTCGCGGTTCAGCAACCGGGCCCGGTGCTGGCCCCGGAACTGGACGACACCTGGATGGCCATCCGCGAACAGATTGAGCCGCAACAGTTGAATCCGGTCGGCCGCGCACTCCGGCGCCTAGGAATCAAGGAGACCGACGCGATCCTGCTGTCCACCTCGCCCGCGTTGACCGGTGCCTGGCTGACGGCCATCGCGCTGGTCGGGTTGTTCAGCATCAGCGCTGCGCTGTGGACGCCGACCAGAGCGCTCTCGCTGCTGATCCTGGCCGCGCCGCTGCTGCCGATGGCTGGCGTTGCGGCCGCCTACGGCGCCGAGACGGATCCGACGCATGAGATCACGCTGTCCGCGCCGTACTCCAAGATCCGGCTGCTGCTGATGCGCACCGGTCTTGTCGTTGCGACCTGCGTGCCGCTGACGATCGCGGCGGCAGTTCCGATCGAGGGGCCGTGGTGGCTGTCCGTCGTGTGGCTACTGCCGGCCCTGGCTTTCGTGCTGACGACCCTGGCCGCGGCGACGTACATGCCGCCCACCTACGCCGCGACCGGAATCGCCGCGGTCTGGCTCGCCGTCAGCCTTCCGGCACTGGTCCGCCGGGAACCGTCGGCGCTGTACGACACGACAGCACTAGTGACGTACACGGTGATCGCCCTGGTCGCCGGGCTCGTCTTCACCACCCGGCTCAAGCACTTGGCAACTGACTGGAGGATCGGATGAACGGCACCGCCGAGCTCACGAATGTGACCCAACGCTTCCGTTCCACGACCGCCCTGGACAACGTCTCGCTGGTGTTGCGTCCCGGTGTGACCGGGCTGCTCGGTCCCAACGGCGCCGGCAAGACGACGCTGCTGCGCGTCGCGTCAACTGTGCTCGCCCCGGATGCCGGCGATGTTCGCCTGCTCGGCCGCGACATCTCCTCCCTGTCGGAGCGCACCGAGGTCCGCAGGCGACTTGGCTACCTCCCCCAGGAGCTGGGATTCCCGCGCGGGTTCACCGCGTTCGGCTTCGTGGACTACATGGCCGTGCTGAAGGAGTGGGACGACAAGGCGTCGCGGCACGCCGAGGTGCGTCGGGCTCTGGAAGCGGTCGGCCTTGCCGACGTCTCCGCCAAGAAGATCCGGCGTTTGTCCGGTGGCATGCGGCGTCGACTCGGAATGGCTCAGGCGCTCCTGGGAACACCGGAACTGCTCATCCTCGATGAGCCGACGACCGGCCTGGACCCGGAGCAACGGGCGAGCCTGCGCACGATCCTCTCCGGGCTGGGCCAGCACGCAACCGTCCTGGTGTCCACGCATCAGACCGAAGACGTCGCCGCTCTGTGTGACCGGGTCGTAGTCATGGACTCCGGTCGGATCATGTTCGACGGTGGGGTGATCGACCTGGTGAGCACGGCGACCGGCAACGTGTGGATGGCCGACTCCCCCGACCCGTCGGCGTTGGCGCAGTGGCGAACCGGCACAGGCCGCTTCCGGCACGTCGGCACCGCTCCGGTGGGCGCGGAACTGGTGGAGCCGACGCTGGAGGACGCCTACCTGTTGATGCGCGGGGAGCGGGTCGAGGTCACCGCATGAGCACCTCGACGGTAGCCAGCAACACCGTCGATGAGCGGGCCGTCCTGCGCCAACTGACCTGGATCCACGCCAAGCGCTACGCGACGCACCCGCTGTTCATCATCGGCGTCGTCCTGCTGCTCGTCGGATTCGCGGCCATTGCGAACGACGCACCCACTGACCCTTCGACGTTCGCGGCCGCGGGCTGGCAGGCGGCGTTCCTTCTTGGCGTGCTCGGTCTGGTGGTCAGCTACCGGTTGACGCGGACCGAGGACCGCGCACTCGCCCTGCTGCCGAGCACGCCGGTAAGTGCCAGCACTCGCACGCTGGCTCTGCTCGGTGCGTGCCTAGTGCCGGCCGCAGCGGCACTCGGCTACCTCCTCTTGCGGCTGGTGGCGTACACCGTTTGGGCGCCCTACCCCGGGCTCGTCGACGCGATTGGCGGGCCGGGCGTGGCGGCGGTCGTGCTGCTCGACGGAATCGTCATCGCATCCTTCGGCGGGCCGGCCTTGGGTGTCGCGGCCGCACGTTGGCTTCGCTTCCCCGGGGCTGGTGTGCTCGTCGCCGTACTGCTGACGGTCATCGTGGCCGTCGCATCCGGTGCCGCGAGCCAGACTGACGCCGGCGAAGGTGCCCGCGAAGACGTGGTGGCGTTGCAGGCGGCCGCGACCACGATGCCCTGGACGTCGTACGCGGTCGTCACCTGCGAAGGAGGCGGCGAAACTGGGGAACAGTTCGGGTGTGAGTTGGCCGCCGTCCGCGATGGCTCGCAAGTCGGGCACATGCTCTACGCGTTCTTCCTGTCGGGTCTCGCGTGTTGGGCGGCCATGATCCGCGTTGCCGAGGGCGCGGTGCGCCGGCGGTGGGTCTCGATCGGCTGGATCTGCGCGATCGGAGCATCGCTGTCGCTGACCTGGGCACTGTTCGGATAGGGGCGATCAATGACTGTTTCGACGCAAACCCGGACCCCCGCCGACGAGCGGGCTGTCCTGCGCCAACTGACCTGGATCCAGGCCAAGCGCTACGCCAGCCACCCTCTGTTCCTGGTACCGCTGGCACTTCTTTCGTTCACAGCGATCGCCATGTCCGACGACGCGCCCAACAGTTACTACACGCTTGGCGACCACGTGTCCGGTGCCTTCTTCCTCGGGGTGTTCGGAATCGTGGTCGGCTACCGGCTTACCCGAACTGAGGATCGCGCCCTCGCCCTCCTGCCCAGCGCCCCCACGGCTGCCACCACCAGGACTCTGGCCCTGTTGGGGGCCTGCCTGGTCCCTGCGGCTGCAGGTCTGGCCATGCTGACCCTGCGGCTCATCACGTGGGCGGTCTGGCCGCCGCCGCCGGATCTGGTGCCCACCGCCGGTGGTTGGCTAGCCGTTCTGGCGATGCAGGTGGACGGGTGGGTTGTCGCATCCTTCGGCGCCCCGGCCCTGGGTGTCGCGGCGGGGCGATGGCTGCGCTTCCCGGGCGCCGGTGTTCTGGTCGCACTAGTCGTGACAGTTACGACGCTGTTCTTCGTCAGCGGTGCCATTCAGGTACCCGGAGTCGGCGACAACGTGTTCGTCCAGGCAACTGCAGCGGGCATGCCCTACGCGGACTGGATGGTGATCAATCAGCCCGAGGGCCAAGATGCGGAACTGCTGGGAATCCGAGAGGGATCTCCGATCGGTCACCTGCTTTACGCCATCAGTTTGTCCGGGCTCGCGTGCTGGGCGGCGGTGATGAAGGACGCCGTCGGGGCGACTCGTCATCGGTGGACCCGCATCGGTGCAGGGTTCGGAATCGCTGCGGCAGCTACCTACCTGTGGTCTCTGCTGGGCTGATGGCCATCACCGGTCACACCGCGAGGGCGATCAACTGGATCGTCGTGGCCGGCGCGGCCGTGCCAGGGCTGATCCTCTTCATCATCGGCATGAGCTTCCACGGCCAGGACTGGGCTGTTGGCGCAGTACGGGGTGGGCTGTTGCTCCTGGCCGTACCGGCCGCCTTCCTGCTGGACGACCCGTCCGTGTCCGTGGTGGCCGCATCACCGCGCAGCCCCTGGTGGGACCTGGCCGGACGCCTACTCGGACTGCTCGCTGTCGTCGCCGCAATCTGTGGCCTGGCCTGGTGGTGGAACGCGGCTGAGCCCACGCCCCAAGCCTGGCTACTGGCGCTGCTGCCCTCCTGCCTCGCGCTGCTGGCCGTGGCCGGTGCTGCACTCTTGCGCCGCTTTGGCAGGTCGACGCCTGGTGATGTGATCGCCAGCGCGCTCGGATTCACCATCCTCGGCCTGGCCCTATTCAACCCGGCCTATCGCACCTGGGAAGCGCTGCCGCTGCCGGGCGCGGCCGGACCGGGCGACGTCACTGCGTGGATCGTCCTGGCCGGTCTGGCCGGCATTGTGCTCCTGATCGCACCTAGCAGTCGCGGTCCCCGCCAGGCAGTGGACGGATAACAGACGGCTGCGAAGCGCAAGCCAGAGAGCGGCAGGTCGGTGAGGATGCATTCATGGTGCGCGCTCCTGAACTCGTTGGCCGTGGCGGTTGGATCAACACCGGCGGACAGGCCTACTCGCTGAGCGATTTCCGCGGGCGTTTTCTCCTTCTCGATTTCTGGACCTACTGCTGCATCAACTGCTTGCACGTGCTGGACGAACTCCGCCCGGTCGAGGCGGAGTTCGCCGACGCCCTCGTCGTTGTCGGCGTCCATTCGCCGAAGTTCGTGCACGAAGCCGAACACACCTCGGTGCTGGCGGCCGTGGCGCGCTATGGCGTCGAACACCCGGTCCTGGACGACCCGGACCTGGTTACCTGGAACGCCTACGCCATCAAGGCCTGGCCGACGCTCGTTCTTGTCGACCCGGCCGGCCGCATCGCCTGGACCGGCTCCGGAGAAGGGCATGCGCACGCGCTCACCGCGTTGCTGCGGGAACTGGTTCCCCTAGCCGAAGCTGAGGGAACGCTGCAGCGAAAGGCGGGGCCGTTCGTTGCTCCCGCGGCGGACGCCACGATGCTGCGCTTCCCCGCCAAAGCAGTGCACACCACTACGGGTCTGCTCGTTGCCGACGCTGGGCAGCACTCCGTGGCCCTACTTCGTGACGCCGATGTTGTGCGGCGGCACGGGACGGGTGAGCGCGGTCACGCAGATGGTCCGGCCGAGAGCGCGCAGTTCAACGAGCCGAACGGGTTGTGCCTGCTGCCGGCTGATGTAGCCGCGCAAGTGGGATACGACGTCGTCATCGCCGACACCGTCAATCACAGGTTGCGGGGGTTGAGTCTGAACACCGGCGAAGTCAGCACGCTCGCCGGTGACGGGCGCCAGTGGATGCAGGGCGATCCGGTCACGTCCCTGTCGAGCCCGTGGGACGTCGCCTGGTGGCACGACCGCGTGTGGATCGCGATGGCGGGCATCCACCAACTTTGGGCTTTCGATCCGACTACCGGCGAAGTCGAAGTGGTGGCGGGCACGACCAACGAAGGCCTGCGGGACGGCCCGGCCGACGAAGCCTGGCTGGCCCAGCCTTCCGGTCTGGCCGCCGACGGTGACCGGCTTTGGTTCGTCGACTCCGAGACGTCGGCGCTGCGCTATGTCGAGATGACGAACACCGAGTACCGCGTCAGCACTGTGATCGGTCGCGGCCTGTTCGACTTCGGGCACCGAGACGGCGATGCGATCGACGCGCTGCTCCAGCACCCGCTCGGGGTCACGGTGATAGGCGACGGCCGTATTGCCGTGGCCGACACCTACAACGGCGCCGTACGCGTGTATGACGTCAAGGCCGATGAACTAAGGACACTCGCGACCGGACTGGCCGAGCCGAGCGGGTTGGTTCTCGATGGCGCCGACCTGCTGGTCGTGGAGTCCGCCGCCCACCGACTGACGAGCGTGACGATCACCGCCGGCGAGCTCGTCGGCAGCGAAGAGCACCGCACCCAGCGGCCAACCACCGAAGTCGGCGCGACGGTTGAGTTGGAAGTGCTCTTCACGCCACCGCCCGGCCAGAAGTTGGACGAGCGCTACGGACCGTCGAGCCGGCTGCACATCACTGCGACTCCCCCGCAACTGCTCGCCGAAGGTGAAGGCCGAACCACCGACCTGCGCCGAACACTGCGGCTCGACCCAGCCGTCGGCGACGGCATCCTGCATGTCGCGGCGACCGCGGCCAGCTGCGAGGACGGCGACAACGCCGCTTGTCACATCCACCAACAGGACTGGGGCATCCCCGTACGGATCGTCGAGGGTGCGGCGGAACGGCTGCAGATCGCGCTCTCCGGATAGCCAGCGCTTCGCCCAGACCCACACATACGAAGGCCCCCGCTGGGAGGAGCGGGGGCCTTCGGCCCCGCGGCACCTTGGGGGGGTGACGGTGCCGCGGGGTGTCGGAGGGGTCTGCGTGTTTCGGTTGGTGTGCTCGGGTTAGAACGCTGACTCGGGGACGTCCATCAGGTCGTTGTCCGTGGCCTCGGCCACGGCGCGCTCTGCGCTCAACCGGGGCAGCACCGTGCGAGCGAAGAACTTCGCCACGGCCACCTTGCCGGTGTAGAAGTCGCGGTCGGATTCCGACGGTTCGCCATCAAGGGCGGCCAGGGCCACCTGCGCCTGCCGTAGCAACAGCCAGCCGATCACCAGGTCACCGGCGGCCATCAGCAGCCGCGTCGTGTTCTGCCCGACCTTGTAGATCTCCGTCGGCTGTTCCTGGGACTTCATCGCGAAGCCGCCCAGCGCACCGAGGATGCCCTGAACGTCCTCAAGTGCCCTGCCGAGCAACTCCCGCTCGGTAGCCAGCTTGCCGTTGCCGGCGTCGGACTTGACGAACTCGGTGATGTCCCCGGCCAACAGCGCAACGGAGCGGAACTGGTCGCGGACCATCTTGCGGAAGAACAGGTCCAGGCCCTGAATCGCCGTGGTGCCCTCGTACAAGGTGTCGATCTTGGCGTCGCGCAGGTACTGCTCGATCGGGTAGTCCTGCAGGTAGCCCGAGCCGCCGAGAGTCTGCAGGCTCTGCGCCAACATTTCGTAAGCACGCTCCGAGCCGACGCCCTTGACGATCGGCAGCAGCAAGTCGTTCATCCGCTCCGCGGTGTCCGCGTCCTCACCGGCGGCCTTGGCCAACGTAACCGCGTCCTGCCAGGTGGCGGTGTAGAGGACCAGCGCGCGCATGCCTTCGGCGTAGGCCTTCTGCAGCATCAGCGAACGCCGGACGTCCGGGTGATGCATGACGGTGACGCGCGGGGCCGTCTTGTCCAGCATCTGCGTCATGTCCGCGCCCTGCACGCGCTCCTTGGCGTACTCCAGCGCGTTCAGGTAGCCGGTCGAAAGCGTGGAGATCGCCTTCGTGCCGACGAGCATGCGGGCGTACTCGATGACCATGAACATCTGGGCGATGCCGTCGTGCACATCGCCGACGAGCGAACCGACGGCCGGTTCCTTCTCACCGAACGTCAGTTCACAAGTGGTGGATGCCTTCAGCCCCATCTTCTTCTCGACGTTGGTGGCGTAAACGCCGTTGCGACCGGTCAACTCACCGGTTTCCAAGTCGACGTTGAACTTCGGGACCGTGAACAGCGACAAGCCCTTGGTACCGGCACCGGCGCCCTCCGGGCGCGCCAGCACCAGGTGCACGATGTTGTCGGCCATGTCGTGCTCACCGGAGGTGATGAACCTCTTGACGCCGGTGATGTGCCAGCTCCCGTCGTCCTGTTGCACGGCCTTGGCTCGACCGGCGCCGACGTCGGAGCCAGCGTCCGGCTCCGTCAGCACCATCGTTGCGCCCCAGGACTTCTCGATCATCCAGCCGGCCAGCTTCTTCTGCTCGTCGGTACCCAGGTGGTCGAGCATCGCGGCGAAAGCCGGTCCGGAGGAGTACATGAACAGCGCCGGGTTTCCACCCAACGGCATCTCCGCCGCCGCCCAGCGCAGGCTCGGTGGCGCGGCGATGCCGCCCAGGTGTGTCGGAAGCTCCATGCGCCACCACTCCGCGTCCATCCACGTGCGGTAGGCGGCCTTGAATGCCTCCGGCATGGTCACGGACTTGGACTCGGCGTCGTAGACGGGCGGGTTGCGGTCCGCGTCAGCCCAGGCGTCGGCGACGGGCCCGGAGACCAGGGCCTCCACCTCATGCAGAACGGTGCGCGCGGTCTCCGCGTCCATTTCGGCGAACGGGCCGGTCCCGAAGACGGCTTCCCGCTGCAACACCTCAAAGAGGTTGAACTCGATGTCGCGAAGGTTCGACTTGTAGTGGCCCATGAGGCCGCTCCTCCCATGTGACGACCATGCCCGGCTATGTTACTCGCCGGTAACCAATGATGCTACCGAGCGGTAACAAACGCAAGTGGGCGCACGCGGCAAGGTGGAAACTCCGCAGCCGCGCGGCGGGGGCCTGTCGTGGGCTAGCGCACCGATTCGTAGTACTTCAGGAACGGGTCGACCCCGACCGCGGCGACCATCTCGCCCAGCAGCGGCAGATCGGCGTCCTCGATCCGCCGGAACCGGACACACGACTTGCCCATGTCCAAGGCCCTACCGGACGGCGGACTCCAGCGCTCCCGGAAATCCTGCTCCAGCCCCGCGTCGGCATACAGGCCCATCAGGTGGGCCAGGATCGCCCGGTACCGGTGTGAGCCGCCATGCTGGGGGCATGAGCGGCGAGACCGACATCCGCAAGTTGCTGCAGACAATGCGACCGCAGTTGCGGCCCGACTCCTACGTGTTCGTGTCGGTGGACGACACGCCACCGGGACTCGAACCTGTAGCCACAGTGCGCGAGGTCGAAGGACTGACCCTCGTCCTTAGACGCGAAGACGCCGACGCCGCCGGTCTGCCGTACGACTTCGTCGCGGCGATGATCACGCTCCAGGTGCATTCGGCGCTCGAAGCGGTCGGGCTGACGGCCGCCGTCGCTACCGAGTTGGCCGACGCCGGGATGAGCTGCAACGTGATCGCCGGCTACTTCCACGACCACCTGTTCGTGCCCGCCGATAGGGCGACGGAAGCCATGCGGCTCCTGGACGGGCTGGTGGGCCGCTCGCGCTAGTCGCTGGCTGGTCCGTGCCGGCTCAGCAGCAGCCGGTTCCGGTCAATTCCAGCGGCGGGCGGGCTCCCCCGGACAGTTGCGTCGTCCCCTCGTACTCCGAACCGGCGTCATCGAGCACCGTGTAGACCTCCCACTGCTCACCACCAGGACCGGCCACCCACACCTTGTCCTGTACGGCGTAGCAGCAGGTGGACTCCTCTTCCATACGAGTGGCCATTCCCGCGGCAGCAAGTCGCTCGGCCGCCTCGGCCACCGTGGCGGGGTCGCCGACCTGAACGCCGAGGTGGTTCAGCGAGCCCGGCTCGCCACCTTGAATGAGCACCAACTTCAGCGGGGGCTCGGCTACGTCAAAATTGGCGTAACCCGGCCGCAGCTTCGCCGGCTGTGTGTTGAAGAGTCGGGAGTAGAAGTCGACCGACTCATCGATGTCGGCGACGTTGAGAGCCAACTGGACACGTGCGTTCGACATTGCGCTCCTTGTAATTGATGGATGTCTATGTGGCGCCTACAGTGAGCCATCTCGCAGGTCTTGTCAACCATAGACAGTCATCTATTTCCATGAGAGACTCCGGTCGTGCCGAAACCCTTGCCAGTCGTGCAGGCAATAGCCACCGCCTGCTGCGCCCCGCTCGTTGATGCCCCGCTGACAACAGCGGAAGCGGGACAACTGGCCCAGAGGTTCAAGGCTCTTGGGGATCCGGCCCGCCTGCGCCTGCTGTCGCTGCTGATGTCCTACGAAGACGGCGAGGCGTGCACATGCGACGTGACCGAGGAGATGGGGTTGACCCAGCCGACGGTCACGCACCACCTGCGCCGCCTGGCCGAGGCCGGGCTGGTGTCCGCTGAGCGCCGGGGCACCTGGACGTACTACCGAGTCGAACCAGCAGCGCTTGCCGACCTTGCCATCGTCCTGAGCGGTCAGCCGGAGTAGTACGCCTCAGCCCAACTCGCGGTAGTAGCGCAAGCTCGGCTCCGGCTCCCCCGGCGGCACACAGCCGTAGCCATGCCGCTCGTAGAAGCGCCGCGCGTCGGAGTCGGCGCCGTCGACGTCGATCTCCAGGAGGGATCCGCCGATGCTGCGCGTCCACGCTTCGGCGGCGGCCAGCAGTCCGGAACCCAGGCCCTGGTTGCGGTGAGCCGGCGCTACATACAACTCGTCCAACAAGGTCACCGGCCCGTCATGCCAGACGTTGGGGCGGGCGGTCAGCAACGCCAAACCGATGGGCGGGTCACCCACAAGGAAGGCCGCGGTGGTCGGCTCGGTCAGCAGCGTCCGGAGGCGCTCGGCGAGGACCTGCGGCTGCGGCGTCGGAGTGTCGAACTCGTTGTTGAAGTCGACCAGAAGCCGGGCGATGTCAGCGGCGTCATCAGAGTTGGCTTGCCGTACCTGCATGTGGACCTCGCCTGGAGGGACGTGTCCCGGGCCGAATGCCGGACCAAGCCCGGACGTGGAGCGGGTGACGAGAATCGAACTCGCACTGTCAGCTTGGGAAGCTGAAGTTCTACCATTGAACTACACCCGCGCAGCCGACTTCATGTCGGGAATGAGCAGAGTATGCCCGATATCGGCGGTCCGGCGCGCGCCCCATCGGGCAACCGTGAGGGCCACACCACCCGCCGGTAGCCTCCGCGCATGCTGCTGTCCGACCGCGATATCCGCGCAGAAGTTGACGCCGGCCGTGTAGGGGTTGAGCCGTTCGACGCGGCAATGGTCCAGCCGTCCAGCGTCGACGTTCGCCTGGACCGCTTCTTCCGTGTCTTCGAGAACCACCGCTACCCGCACATCGACCCATCCGTCGAGCAGCCCGACCTCACCAGAATGGTCGAGGCCAACAGCGACGAACCATTCATCCTGCACCCTGGAGAGTTCGCGCTGGCGTCGACGTACGAGGTCATCACGCTGCCCGACGATGTGGCCGGCCGGCTGGAGGGCAAGTCCTCGCTGGGGCGGCTGGGTCTGCTGACGCACTCCACCGCCGGCTTCATCGACCCCGGGTTCAGCGGCCACGTGACATTGGAGTTGAGCAACGTCGCGACGCTGCCGATCAAGTTGTGGCCCGGCATGAAGATCGGCCAGTTGTGCCTCTTCCGGCTGTCGTCACCGGCAGAACACCCGTACGGGTCACAGGTCTACGGCTCCCGGTACCAAGGCCAGCGCGGACCCACGCCCAGCCGCAGCTTCCTGAACTTCCACCGCACCGAGATCACCGGCGACTAGCCGGAACCAACTGCCCGCTCCGCCACGACAAGTAGGAGACGGGCAGTACCGCCCGTCCCGGCGACCTAGGTCGCCGCAATGGAGGGGACACCCATGCTCAAGTTCGCCCTTGTTGCCGCCAGCGCTGCACTAGTTGTCACCGGGCTCGCGGCACCCGCTTCTGCGGCCGAGAAGGAAACGTTCCAGTTGACGTGCGACAACGGCTTCGACGGAACCGTCGTCGGTACCGGGAGAGGCCAATGGACTCCGGCTCTGGCCGCGGATGGGACCGTCTTTGTTCCCATCGCCTTCGGCACGTTCAGTGCAACTGCCTACGAGCCGGGCACCACCAACGTGATCGACTCCTTCAGCGACGAGGGGTCCGTCGCCAAGAAGGCGCAGCAGAGCGGCCGCGACGTTACGGAATGCACCTTCTCCGCGTCCCAGTACAACGTGTACGACGAGGAACTGGGCCAACTGATCGACGTGACCTTCTCCGGCGAGGTGACCGCAACCGTCAAGCGGTGACCCGCAAGCCCACCCAGGCGAACGGTTGAACCGCGTCCCAAGGGGTGCGGTGATCCACCCGCCGACTCAGCTGTACCTCGGACTTGTGTCCGATTCCGGCAGCGATTGTTTCCGCAAGTTGCTCGGGGCTGTACCGGGAGACCGGCAGCCCCGAGCACTGCTCCGGCCCGTCGTCAGCGAATGTGGCGATCACGACGACGCTGTCCGGATGCAGCGCACGAGTCATGGCGGCGAAGTAGCCCCGCCGGTGGCTCGGATCGGTCAGGAAATGGAAGGCCGCTCGGTCGTGCCACACATCGAACGTCCGCTGCGGTTCCCACGTGCTGGCATCGGCAAGCACTCTCGATATGGCGGCCTGCGGCAACCGGTCCTGCACTCCCTGCAACGCAACCGCGCTGATGTCCACCACGGTGAGGTCGTGGTGCCCCCGTTCGACCAGGGAGTCCACAAGGTGCGAGCGCCCGCCGCCCACGTCGATCACCGACTGGCTCGGGACGACGCCTAGGGCGTCCAGCGCTTCCAGCGACGTGGACGGCTCGGACTGGAACCAACTCGTCTCGGCGTCAGCTTTGTTCGCGTAGACGTCGTCCCAGTGCTCGCTCACTGGCCACCTTCCGAAGCAACTGTGCGTGCAAATTGCGGCTAAGCGCTAACAGAGCCGCTCTGTTCGGGTTGGTCGCGCTTGACCGAGGCGAGGAGTAGTTGCGAGACGTCGGCCACCTGCATCTGGTCGTTCTTGTCGCGATCGGACTGCAGTTCCGCGACGCCGTCGCTGATCATGATGCGGCAGAACGGGCAGCCCACTGCCACCGAATCCGCGCCGGTGGCGATGGCCTCCTCAGTGCGGTTGGTGTTGACCCGCGTACCGAGCTTCTCCTCCATCCACATCCGCGCGCCCCCGGCGCCGCAACAGAAGCCCTTGTCGGCATGACGAGGCATCTCGGCGAACTCCACACCTGGCAGCGCCTGCACCAGGTCGCGCGGCGGGGAGTAGACCTTGTTGTGCCGGCCCAAGTAGCACGGGTCGTGATACGTGACCTTCTGCTGCACCGGTGCTACCGGAGTGAGTTTCTTCTCGCGCACCAGGCGGTTCAGCAACTGGGTGTGGTGGACGACCTCGTAGTTGCCGCCGACCTGCGGGTACTCGTTGCGCAATGTGTTGAAGCAGTGCGCGCAGGTGGCGACGATCTTCTTGGCGCCGATCTCGTTGAGCGTCTCCACGTTCTGCTGCGCAAGCATCTGGAAGACGAACTCGTTGCCCGAACGGCGCGCGGAGTCACCGGTACAGGTCTCGTTGGTGCCCAGCACGGCGAACTCCACGCCGGCGATGTGCAGCAACTCGGCCACCGCCTGCGTGGTCTTCTTGGCCCGATCCTCGAACGCGCCGGCGCAGCCGACCCAGAACAGCCACTCCACGTCATCGGGGACCCGGTCCTCGACAACGCGCACCTCGAAGTCGAGTTCCTCGGCCCAGGCCATGCGGTCGGAGGAGTTCATCCCCCACGGGTTGCCCTTGTTCTCCAGGTTCTTGAACAGCCCCGAAAGCTCTGCGGGGAACTCGCTTTCGATCAGCGTCTGGTAGCGACGCATGTCCGTGATGTGATCCACGTGCTCGATGTCCACGGGGCATTGCTCAACACACGCCCCGCACGTCGTGCACGACCACAGCACATCCGGGTCGATGACTCCGTTGACGTCCGCGCCACCGACCAACGGCCGGTCCAGCTCAGCGGCGACCTTGGGGTCGAGCGCCTCGACGTCGACCTCCGGTCGCCACGACTTGGCCTCGAAGGACGAGGCGGCCAGCGCCTGGCCGTGGTTCTGCTCAAGCAGGTACGGCGCTTTGGCGAATGCGTGGTCGCGCAAGCTCATGATGAGCAGCTTGGGACTGAGCGGCTTTTCGGTGTTCCAGGCCGGGCACTGGCTCTGGCAGCGCCCACACTCGGTGCAGGTGGCGAAGTCCAGCAGGCCCTTCCAGGTGAAGTCCTCGATCTTGCCCCGGCCGAAGACGTCGTCCTCGCCCGGATCCTCGAAGTCGATCAGTTTGTCGCCGGAGTACATCGGCAGCATCGGTCCCAGCGAGGCCGGCTGCCGCTTGAAGGAGACGTTGATCGGCGCCAGGAAGATGTGGCTGTGCTTGGAGTACAGCACGATGATCAGGAAGGACAGGATCACGCCGATGTGGGCCAGGATCCCGACCGTCTCCAGCACCTCGTTGGTTTCCTCGCCCAGCGGCTCCAGCCAACCGGCGACGGTCTCTGAGGCGAAGGCACCGGACTCGAACGGGAACACCCCGGTGTTGATCTGCGCGGCGCGGAACAGCAGCAACGTCCAGATGACGTTGAAGATCATGAAGAGGACCAGCCACGCGGTGCCAAGGTGTGACCCGTAGAACCTGGACTGCCGACCCTTCTTCGCCGGGTTGTTGACCAGGCGGATCACCGCGAAGATCACGACGCCGACCAGGACCAGGATCGCGAACAGATCGACCAGGAAGGCCAACCAGGGCTGGTCCCCGATGATCGGGATCTCGAAGTCGCTGTCGAAGAGCGCCCCGTACGCCTCGATGATCGCCACGCCCAGCACGACGAAGCCCCAGAACGCGAACACGTGCGCGATGCCGGGGATCGTCCACTTCAGCAGTCGCTTCTGCCCGAACACCTCGGTGACCTGCGCCTCGACGAACTCCTTGGGCTGTTCGTCGAAGCGGCCGGGAGCGGGTTGGCCGCTTCGGACCAGCCGGTACAGGAACTGCACACGTTGGGCGGCCAGCCCGAGCACCAAGAGGGTCATTCCCAGGCCGACGATGAGCCGGACGGTCATGGTCGCGTCCACCAATGCGCCTTTCGACGAGTCATCCGGCGCGTCAGCCTACGCAACGGCCTCCCGGCGGCTGGTGCGCAGTTGTCCGCAAGCGGGTCGCCAGCCGGTCATGCAACCGGCGTAGGGGCCGGCGTGTTCGGCGTTCGGTCCGCGCTGCAGGTGATGTCGACGACAGTGTGGTCGAGCAGCATGTACTCCAGATCTGCCGAGTCCGGGGCGGTTGCGGTGAACGGCGCCGTGAGCGGGGGCATAGAGAACCGCTGGTTGGTGCCGATGTCATCGGCGATCGGGGCTGCCGCGACCAGTTCGTACTCGGTTCCGTCGACCGTGACTGCTGCGCGCGGTAGGAGTTCGCCGGCCTTGATCGGGACTGGGCCGTTCACGTAGTCGCCCGCGGTCAGCGTGAGCTCGCCGTCATCTGCGGTGAGAACCATTTCGGTGTCCCAGGGGGTGATGGCATCGAACGACCCGACCTCGCAGCCGAGCGAGACCGGTGTCGCCGACCCGACCGCAAGCGTCACCGTCGAACCTTCCGGCGAGGTCGGCGAGGCGGGGTCGCTGACCGTCGGTGATGCTGCCTCTTCCCCACCGCTGGAGCACGCGGTGAGGACCAAGCCCATGGCAACCAAGGGAACCGCCAGACGTCTCATCCGTTCATGGTCCCTCGCGATTGCGTTGCAGCCAATCCCCTAGGCCGGTCCGCGGTCGCGTACGCCGATCAGACGATGCTGCTGACGACCCAGTCGATGAGGCCGACCACGACCGGGGAGGCCAGGGCCAGCAGCCCGACGACCACCGCGACGGCGATCAGGCGGGTGTGCAGGGCGGGACCGCCGTCCGGGCCTCGTAGCGAACTCAGCACGGGATGAGGCTAGGCGGCTCAACGCCGTTCGCGCTGCCCGGGCCGCCACGAGTGTGAGCCAACTCACATGAGGGACCCGATTCCCACGGAATGACCAGCCGCTCTTACTGGTTGAGGCTAATAGAAGTTGCGTCGAACCGACTCAACTTGCTGGAATAGCCCCACAACTGGACCGGAACAACCCTGGAGGACCCAATGACCCGTCCCGTCGGCATCGACCTGGGCACGACCAACTCCGTCGTGTCCGTGCTGGAGGGTGGCGAGCCCACTGTCATCGCCAACGCCGAAGGCTCGCGAACCACGCCCTCGGTAGTCGCTTTCGCCAAGAACGGTGAGGTCCTCGTCGGCGAGGTCGCCAAGCGGCAGGCGGTCACCAACCCCGACCGCACCATCCGCTCGGTCAAGCGCCACATGGGCACCAACTGGGCCGTCGACATCGACGACAAGTCCTACAACGCCCAGGAGATCTCCGCGCGCGTGCTGCAGAAGCTCAAGCGCGACGCCGAGGCGTACCTGGGTGAAACGGTCACCGACGCGGTGATCACGGTTCCGGCCTACTTCAACGACGCGCAGCGGCAGGCGACCAAGGAGGCCGGCGAGATCGCCGGCCTGAACGTCCTGCGGATCATCAACGAGCCGACCGCAGCAGCCCTGGCCTATGAGATGGACAAGACGGAGAACGAGCAGACCATCCTGGTCTTCGACCTAGGTGGGGGAACGTTCGACGTGTCCCTGCTTGAGGTCAGCAAGGACGAGGACGGGTTCAGCACCATCGAGGTGAAGGCCACCAACGGCGACAACCACCTGGGCGGCGACGACTGGGATGACGCGGTCGTCAACTGGCTGGTGACGCAGTTCAAGAACGGGCATGGCATCGACCTGTCCAAGGACAAGATGGCCATGCAGCGGCTCAAGGAAGCTGCCGAGAAGGCCAAGATCGAGCTGTCCAGTTCGATGGAGACCACGCTGAACCTCCCCTACATCACCGCCGGTGCCGAAGGTCCGCTGCACCTGGAGGAGAAGCTGTCCCGCTCGCAGTTCGAGCAGATGACCGCGGACCTGCTGAACCGCACCAAGGAGCCCTTCCACAGTGTGATCAAGGACGCCGGCATTGCCGTCGGCGACATCGACGCGGTCGTCTTGGTCGGCGGATCCACCCGCATGCCCGCGGTCTCCGCGCTGGTGAAGGAACTCGCCGGGGGCCAGGAGCCGAACAAGGGCGTCAACCCCGACGAGGTCGTGGCCGTCGGCGCAAGCCTGCAGGCCGGCGTCCTCAAGGGCGAGGTCAAGGACGTCCTGTTGCTCGACGTCACCCCGCTGTCGCTCGGCATCGAGACCAAGGGCGGCGTAATGACGCGCCTCATCGAGCGCAACACCACGATCCCCACGCGCAAGTCCGAGGTCTTCACCACCGCTGACGACAACCAGCCGTCGGTGCAGATTCAGGTGTACCAGGGCGAGCGGGAGATCGCCGCCTACAACAAGCGGCTCGGCGTCTTCGAGCTCACCGGCCTACCGCCGGCGCCGCGCGGAGTGCCGCAGATCGAGGTCACGTTCGACATCGACGCCAACGGCATCGTGCACGTCACCGCCAAGGACCTGGGCACCGGAAAGGAGCAGTCGATGACTGTCACCGGCGGCTCCGCCCTGTCCGATGAGGAGATCAACAAGATGATGGCCGACGCCGAGGCGCACGCTGAGGAGGACCGCAAGCGCCGCGAAGAAGCGGAGGTCCGAAACTCGGCCGAGCAGTTGGTCTACTCCACTGAGAAGTTCCTCAACGAGAACGCGGACAAGCTTCCCGAGGACGCCAAGTCCAACGTCGACGGTCCGATGGCGGACGTGAAGAAGGCGCTGGAAGGCGACGACATCGAAGCGATCAAGACGGCTACGGAGTCGTTGTCCAACGCGGCGCAGTCCCTTGGTGCGGCCATGTACGCCCAAGCTCAAGCGACGCAGGCGGCCGCAGAGTCCCCGCAGGCCGAAGGGGCCGAGGGAGCTGACGCTGCCGAAGATGCTGACGTCGTGGACGCGGAGATCGTCGAGGAGGACGAGGACAAGTGAGCGACGCCGAAGGCCCGGTGATTCGGGACCGGCGGCGCGTCGACCCGGAAACCGGCACCGCCCGACCGGACCCGACAAAGCAAGGCGACGCAGTAGATGAGGTCGCCGGTGACTTGGTTGAAGGCCTGGCCGCCGAACGCGAAGAGGCCCAGGAAGTCGCCGCCGACCTTGAGTCGATGGAGGCCATTGCCGTTGCGGAGGCCGAGTCGCACCGCGCTGACCTGTTGCGCCTGAAGGCGGAGTTCGACAACTACCGCAAGCGGGTGGAGCGGGACCGGGAACTGGTACGGGAGCTGGCCGTGGCCGGCGTCCTGACCGATCTGCTCCCGGTGCTCGACGACATCGACCGGGCCGACTCACACGATGAGCTGGTGGGCGGCTTCAAGTCGGTGGCCGACGCGCTGCGAGGCAGTCTCACGCGGCTCGGTTTGGAGTCCTACGGCGAGGCCGGCGACTCCTTCGACCCCAACATCCACGAGGCGCTGACACACAGCATCGACGACGAACTGAAGGAGGCCACCTGCGTGGAGGTCTTCCAGGCCGGCTACCGCTTCGGTGGTCGGGTGCTGCGCCCAGCACGAGTCGCCGTCGCCGAACCCGAGGCCTGAACCGAACAAGTCCAACTGGATCCCGAGGAGAGGAGGGGACGCCATGGTCGCGCAGGAATGGCTGCAGAAGGACTACTACGCAGTGCTCGGCGTCCCCAAGGACGCCAGCGACAGCGACATCAAGAAGCGGTATCGGAAGTTGGCGCGCGAACTGCACCCGGACACCAACAAGGGTGACGCCAAAGCCGAAGAGCGCTTCAAGGAAGTCAGCGAGGCGTACGACGTTGTCGGTGACCCGAAGCAGCGCAAGGAGTACGACTCCGCCCGAGACATGTTCGCCGGCGGCGGCTTCCGCCGACCCAGTGGTGGCGGGGCCGGCGGTTTCGACCTCGGCGACGTCCTCGGGTCGCAGGACGCCGGGCTGGGTGACCTGCTCGGCGGGCTGTTCAACCGTGGCCGCCATCGCGGCCCGCAACGGCGGCGTGGTGCCGACGTCGAAAGCGATGTGTCGCTGAGCTTCCGCGACGCGCTGCACGGGGTGACCGTCCCGCTGACGCTGACCGGCGAAGGTCCGTGCACGGCGTGCTTCGGCACCGGCGCCAAGGCCGGCACCACCCCGCGCATGTGCCCGACCTGCGGCGGCGTGGGTCACACGTCCCGCGACGCGGGTGGGTTCTCGTTCTCCGAACCGTGCCCGTCCTGCCGCGGTCGGGGCCTGGTCGTCGACAACCCGTGCCCGACCTGCCACGGCAGCGGTCGGGGGCCAAGCTCCCGGACGGTGACGGCCAGGGTGCCTGCGGGGGTGCGCGACGGTCAGCGCATCCGGCTGAAGGGCAAGGGTGCCCCCGGGGAGAACGGGGGACCGGCCGGGGACCTGTACCTGCGCGTGCACGTTGCCAAGCACGACCTGTTCGCCCGATCGGGAGCCAACGTGACGCTGACCGTTCCGGTCACATTCGCCGAAGCGGTTCTCGGCGCGAACATCGCCGTCCCCACGCCGGACGGAAAGACCGTGACGTTGAAGGTCCCGGCCGGGACTGCCAACGGCCGCACCTTCCGCGTGCGCGGCAAGGGGGCCACTCGATCGGACGGCACCAGCGGCGACCTGCTCGTCACCGTCAACGTGGCCGTACCTACCAACCTTTCCGGCGACGCCAAAGCGGCCGTGCAGGCATACGCCGAAGCAACCACTGACCACGACCCGCGGGCCGGACTGGCTGCGGCTGCTGCGAAGGAGTGATGAACGTGCGCACCGATTTCAACCCCGCTGAGGACGCCGCCGTCTACGTCATCTCCGTGGTCGCCGAGATCACCGGTCTGCACCCGCAGACGCTGCGCCAGTACGACCGGCTCGGCCTGGTCACCCCGGACCGCACCGCTGGCGGCGGTCGTCGCTATTCCGCCCGAGACATCTCCAGGCTGCAGGTGGTGCAGGCGCTGGCCGCCGAAGGAATCAACCTGTCGGGGATCCAGCGCATCCTCGACCTGCGCGAACAGGTTCTGCGTATGGAGCAGGACGCGGTACGGCTACGGGCCCGGCTGGCTGCGCTGGGGGCCGACCCCGAAGCATCCGCTGACCTTGTGCCGTTGGCCGGTCCCGGGGCGTTGGTGGTGTGGCGACCCAAGCGGTCGACCCGCAGGGAGGTGCGCTGATGGACCGGATGACCACCAAGGCCCAAGAAGCGCTGTCCGACGCCGTCCGCCGGGCCGCAACCGCCGGGCACACCGACGTCACCCCGCTGCACCTGTTGCGCGCCCTGCTGGACCAGGCCGATGGAACTGCCGTCGCGCTGCTGAACGCGGTTGACGCCAAGCCCAGCGCGCTGCGTGCGCAAGTGGATGCGGAGCTGGCGCAATTGCCGGCCGCCAGCGGATCGACCGTGGCCGCCCCGCAGACTTCCCGACAGTTGCTGCAAGTTCTGTCCGCGGCCGGGGACGTGGCCCGGGACCTGTCCGACGAATACGTGTCCACCGAGCACCTGCTCGTCGCTTCGGCGCAGGTGGACTCCAACGCCGCGGGTCTGCTGCGTGCGGTCGGCGCCACACCCGACGCCCTGCTGTCGGCGTTTGCCAGCGTGCGCGGTTCGGCCCGCGTCACCAGCGCGGACCCAGAGGGGACCTACCAGGCACTGGAGAAGTACGGGGTCGACCTGACCGCCCGGGCCCGCGAGGGCAAGATCGACCCGGTCATCGGCCGGGACGCCGAAGTTCGCCGAGTTGTCCAGGTGCTGTCGCGGCGAACCAAGAACAACCCGGTTTTGATCGGTGAGCCGGGCGTCGGCAAGACGGCCGTGGTCGAAGGCCTGGCGCAGCGCATCGTCGACGGGGACGTGCCCGAATCCCTGCGCGGAAAGCGCCTCATCGCGCTGGACCTAGGGGCCATGGTTGCCGGCGCCAAGTACCGCGGCGAGTTCGAGGAGCGGCTCAAGGCAGTACTCGACGAGATCAAGTCCTCCGAGGGCGAGGTAGTCACCTTCATCGACGAGATGCACACGGTTGTCGGGGCTGGCGCCACGGGTGACTCCGCCATGGACGCCAGCAACATGCTCAAGCCGATGCTGGCCCGAGGCGAACTGCACATGATCGGCGCGACCACCCTCGACGAGTACCGCGAGAACGTCGAGAAGGACGCTGCCCTCGAACGCCGGTTCCAGCAGGTCTTCGTGGGCGAGCCGAGCGTGGAGGACACCGTTGCGATCCTGCGCGGTCTGCGGGAACGCTACGAGGCACACCACGGCGTGCAGATCTCCGACGGGGCACTTGTTTCAGCCGCGTCGTTGTCAGATCGGTTCATCAGCGGGCGGCAACTGCCCGACAAGGCAATCGACCTGGTAGATGAGGCCGCGAGCCGGTTGCGCATGGAGATCGAGTCGGCGCCCGTCGAGATCGACCAACTCCGGCGCGAGGTCGACCGCATGCGCATGGAGGAACTCGCGCTGGCCAAGGAGACTGACGACGCCAGCGTCGAACGGCTGCAGCGGCTCCGGGCGGAGTTGGCCGACAAGGTCGAGCTGCTCAACGGACTAGTCGCTCGCTGGGACCGGGAGAAGGCCGGCCTCAACCGCGTTGGCGACCTGAAGCAGCGACTTGACGACCTTCGAGTAGAGCTGGACCGCGCCCAGCGGGACGGGGATCTGCAGCGAGCCTCGGAGTTGCTGTACGGCGAGATCCCGGCCGCCGAGGCGGAACTGGCCGGCGCGCGCAACCAGGCCGAAGACGCCGACGCCGGTGGCCCGATGGTTCGCGAGGAAGTGGGCCCCGACGAGATCGCCGACGTGGTTTCGGCTTGGACCGGCATCCCGGCGGGACGTCTGATGGAGGGCGAAACGCAGAAACTGCTGCGGATGGAGGATGAACTCGGACGCCGCCTCATCGGGCAATCCGAAGCGGTTGCGGCCGTCTCCGACGCCGTTCGTCGCGCGCGTGCCGGCATCGCCGACCCGAATCGGCCGGACGGCTCCTTCTTGTTCCTCGGACCGACCGGGGTCGGCAAGACCGAATTGGCTAAGGCGCTGGCGGACTTCCTCTTCGACGATGAGCGCGCGATGACTCGGCTGGACATGAGCGAGTACTCCGAGAAGCACTCAGTCGCGCGCCTCGTCGGGGCACCCCCCGGCTACGTGGGCTACGAAGAAGGCGGGCAGTTGACCGAAGCGGTCCGCCGCAGGCCTTACACGGTCATCCTCATGGACGAGGTGGAGAAGGCCCACCCGGAGGTGTTCGACCTGTTGCTGCAGGTGCTCGACGACGGTCGGCTCACCGATGGACAGGGCCGCACTGTTGATTTCCGCAACGCCATCCTGATCCTGACGTCGAACCTGGGTTCGCAATTCCTGGTCGACCCGACGCTCTCCCAGGAGCAACGGCGCGAGTCGGTGATGGGCGCAGTGCGATCCACATTCCGACCGGAGTTCTTGAACCGCCTCGACGAGGTCGTGCAGTTCACCGCGCTGAGCGAACCGGAGTTGGCGCGCATCGTCGACCTGCAGGTGGCGGCACTGGCGGATCGGCTGAAAGACCGCCGGATCGGCCTGACGACCACTGCGGCAGCAGCGGACTGGCTGGCCCGCACCGGCTTTGACCCCCTCTATGGAGCACGGCCCCTGCGTCGCCTGATTCAGACCGAGATCGGCGACCAGCTCGCCCGTGACCTGTTGGCGGGGCGGGTGCGGGACGGCGAGAACGTGGTCGTAGACGTCAACGCGGCCGGCGATGGGCTGGTGCTAGCCGGCGCTGCAGCACCAGCCTGACGTCGGCCATCGCAGACTGATCGGCCCAGCCATCACCGACTGGCACCTCGTCGTGCCAGGCTGGTCCGGTGCCAGTCGCCCTGATTACCGGAGCGAACTCGGGCATCGGCGCGGCATTCGCTGCCCGCCTGGCGGCGCGCGGTTACGACCTCATCCTCGTCGCTCGCGACGAGGTGCGGCTCAAGGAGACCGCTGACGACCTGGCGCACCGGTTCGGTGGCCACGTGGAAGTCATGAGCGTGGACCTGGCCGACCAGGAACAACTGGATCGCATCGCCACCAGACTGCAGGAACCGGACCGGCCAGTGGACCTGCTGGTCAACAACGCGGGCTTCGCCCTGGGCCGGTCGTTCCTGCGTTCGGAGGTGGCCGAGGAGAACCGACTGCTCGACGTACTGGTCCGCGCCCCACTCGTCCTCAGCCATGCCGCGGCCGCGGCAATGGTCCAACGAGGCAGCGGCGGCATCGTCAACGTCGCCAGCGTCGCGGGCTGGCTGCCCACCGGCACGTACTCCGCCGCCAAGGCCTGGATGATCGTCTTCACGGAGTCGCTCGCGACACAGCTGAAGGACTCCGGGGTGTCGGTGACCGCAACCTGTCCCGGGTACGTCCGGACCCGATTGCACGAACGCGCCGAGTTGAACATGTCCGCGATCCCGAGTTGGGCGTGGCAGGACGCGGATACGGTCGTCGACGACGCCCTGGCCGCCCTGGCAGCCGGTCGGGTGGTGACAGTGCCGGGAATCGGATACCGGGCCGCGGCCACCGTCGCCAGGCTGGCCCCGAGCCGCCTGGTCGCGGCCGCGGTGCAGAGCCGCAAGCCGCGGAGGCAGCAGTGAGAGTGCTGGTACTGGGCGGTACGTCGTTTGTCGGGCGGCACATCGACGAGGTCGCCCGCGCTCACGGTCACGAGGTGACGCTGCTCAACAGGGGTGTCAGCCCGACGATCTCCCCAGCAGAAGTCCTTGTGGCCGATCGCGATGACCCGGCGTCGTTGTCCGTGCTCGACGGCCGGTCCTGGGATGTGGCCATAGATGTCAGCGGGCTCAATGCCGCACGAGTCCTGACCGCGTCGCGATCGCTGCGCGACGCAGTGGATCACTACGTCCTCGTGTCGACAGTGAGCGTCTACGACGCGGCGCCCGGTTCCTTCGTCACCGAGGACTCGCGCACCGTCGTCGGCGACCCCGACGATCCGTCCCTGCCGGAGATGGCGCGGTACGCCGAACAGAAGCGGGCAGCCGAACTGGCCGCGCTACGCACATTCGGCGCCGACCAGGTCGCAGTGCTTCGGCCGGGGGTCATCCTCGGACCGTTCGAGAACATCGGCCGGTTGTCTCATTGGCTCGGCCGAGCCGCAACACCCGGGCCGTTCATCGCTCCCGGCCAGCCGCAGCGGGCCTTTGACTTCGTTGATGCGCGGGATCTGGCCGAGTTCGCCGTGCACCTGGGCCGGCAACGCACCCCAGGGGTGTTCACCTGCCTGAACCCGCCGGGCCGGGACAGTTGGGGGGACTTCATCGCGTCCGCCTGCTGGGCTACCGGTGCCGACGCGGAGCCCGTTTGGATCCCCGACGCCGTGCTGCTGGAAGCCGGCGTGGCCCAGTGGTCGGGGCTGCCGATGTGGCTGGCCGACGAACCTGCGGTTTTCAGCACCCAAGCCGCCACCGAAGCCGGTCTGGAGTGCCGGCCGCTGTCGGTGACCTTGGAGGATTCCTGGGCCTGGCTGGCCGGATTGGACGCGGAGCCGCCTCGTTCCTACCGCCCGGCGGCGTTGGACCGCGAAACCGAGGCACGCATCCTGGCTGCGTACGCTGCGCGCTCGTGACTGCACGCGATGACCTGCTGCCGCTGATCTCCGACCGCGCCGTCGTCCATGGCCGGGTGGTGCTGTCGAGTGGACGCGAAGCCGACTACTACGTGGATCTGCGGCGAGTGACTCTTGATGGGGAGGCTGCTCCGCTTGTGGGCGCGGCCATGCTGGACGCCACCGCGCACCTGAACTACGACGCCGTTGGTGGGCTGACGCTAGGCGCCGACCCGGTTGCCACCGCGATGCTGCACGCGGCTGCTGCCCGCGGTGGACGCTTGGATGCCTTCGTGGTGCGCAAGGAAGGCAAGGCGCACGGCCTGCAGCGTCGAATCGAGGGCCCCGACGTCGCCGGCCGGCGGGTGCTGGCGGTGGAGGACACGTCGACGACCGGCGGCTCGGTGCTGACCGCCGTGGACGCACTGACCGAGGCCGGCGCGGACGTCGTGGGCGTGGCCGTGATCGTGGACCGTGGGGCCGGGCCGGCGGTCGAGGCGGCGGGGCTGGACTACCTGGCGGTCTACTCGCTGGCGGACCTCGGGCTCGACTGACCCCACGGCCGCACATCTGGGTGGTCCAACCGCTCTAGTCGGGGTCGGTCCGTGCCGATCAGGTAGCCGTGGACCCAGTGACCGTCCTCGCGGTGGTGGTCGCCCTGACGGCGGCCGCTTTCGCGTACCACTCGTGGCGAAAGGCCCAGGCCAGTCGCGACCGCCGAGCGGCGATGCTCGTCGGGCAGGGGTGGCAGATCCTGGCTGAGGACCCGTCGCTGGCGCACCGGTGGTTTCGCGGTGTCTTCGCGGCCGGCGACGAGCGCCGCTTCCGGACAGTCGCGCGCGGGCACTACCGGGGCTTTCCGGCCATCTGCTGCGACCTGCAGGTCATCGACCGGGACGACAAGTCGCGACGGACCACGTGGTACACAGTGCTCGCCCTCCAACTGCCCGCACCGCTGCCGCGGGTCGAACTGACACCGCAGAACCCCTTGTCGGGTTGGTTCGGTCGAGTCACCGACCGTGACATCACCGTGGAGAGCCACGACTTCAACCGGCGCTACGTGGTGCACGCCAACGACCGGGCGTGGGCCTACAAGGTGCTCACGCCTCGAACGATTGATCGGCTGACCAAGCTGCCGGCAGTGCATTTGAGCACCGAGGCCAGCGATCTCGTCAGCGTCGCCCGCGGCACCCTCGGCCCCCAGCAGGTCATGACGAGGTTGGTGGCAATGCATGCAGTCGCCGGCGGCGTTCCCGACTACATCTGGCGCGAACGCGGCGCCGACCCGACTGTTCAGATCGCAACGGAAGGCGGAAGGCCATGAGTCCCACCATGTGGGTCCTGCTCATCGGTGCCGGAATCCTGGTGCTGGCGACGATCCTGTCGTACAACCGGTTCGTCCGGCAGCGCAACGCTGTCCAGGAGTCCTGGCGCCAGGTGGACGTCGAACTGCACCGCCGACATGACCTGATCCCCAACCTGGTCGAGACAGTCCGGGGCTACGCCGGGCACGAGCGATCCGTCTTGGACGAAGTGACCCAGGCGCGCGGGACTGCTGCGGCCGCCGGATCCAGCCCCGAGGCCCAAGCAGGCCAGGAGGACATCCTGGGCCGCGCGCTGTCCAGGCTGTTCGCCGTCAGTGAGAACTACCCGCAACTGCGCGCCGACGGTCGTTTCGCCCAGCTGCAGACGGAGTTGGCTGACACCGAGGACCGCATCGCCGCATCTCGGCGCCTGTACAACGGCAACGTGCGGTCACTGAACACGCGCGTCGAGTCGTTCCCGTCCTCGCTGGTCGCTTCGTTCTTCGGCTTCAAGCGCGCCGGCTACTTCACCGCCGCCGACCCGGAAGTCCGAAAGGTGCCGTCCGTCTCGTTCTGACCTCTCGTACTGGAGAAGTCCCGCGAGATCACATAACGCCGGTTGAGCGCAGCACCTCCGGAGACGGGGGTTCCTCCAGCGCGTTCAGGAAAGCGCGCCGCCACGCGGTGATGTCCCAGCGCTTCAACCGCGCCATTAGCGCCGACCAGCGCCGCCGCCGTTCCGGCAGATCCATGTCCAACGCGCGCGCCATGGCCTCGCCCATGCCGTCGATGTCGTAGGGGTTGATGAAGACCGCCTCGTCCATCTCGTCAGCGGCGCCGGCGAACGTGGAGAGCACCAGGACGCCCGGGTCTTCGGGATCCTGCGCGGCCACGAACTCCTTGGCGACGAGGTTCATGCCGTCCCGAAGCGGCGTCACCAACCCCATGCACGCAGACCGGTAGAAGCCGAAGAGGGTGCTCTGGGGATAGGTCCGGTTGACGTACCGGATCGGCGTCCAACTCGGGTCGGAGTACCGACCGTTGACGGCGCCCGCCTGCTGCTCCAGTTGACCACGCAACTCGATGTAGGCGGGCACGTCCTCCCGCGACGTCGGTGCGATCTGCAACAGGCTGACCCGCCCCCGATGCTGCGGCGAATGATCGAGGAAGCGGCCGAAGGCCTCAAACCGTTCCGGCAGCCCCTTGCTGTAGTCGAGCCGGTCGACGCCGACGGCGAGCCGGATGCGGTCCTCCGCGGTCAGGCCCGCACGTAGACGCTTCACCGACGGGTTGCTGACCGCGCGCGCAGCTGACGCCGCGATCGCGTTCGGATCCACCGAGATCGGCAACGCCAGCACCCGCATCAACCGACCGGAGCCGGTTCGCATCCATCCGTCCGGCAACTTCTGGCCGCCGGCGAGGTCCCGCTGGTAGTTGACGAAGGCGCGCACGTAGGCGTTGGTGTGCAACCCCACCAGGTCGTACTCGGTCAGGGCGTCCATCAACGCCCGGTGGCCGGGCAGAACCCGCATGATGTCCGGCGGCGGCAGCGGCGTGTGCAGGAAGAACCCCATGCGGCCGGACACGCCCATCTCGCGCAGCAATCCCGCCAGCGGAATCAGGTGGAAGTCCTGAACCCAGATGGTGTCGCCGTCACGCAGATGCGGGGCCAAGGTCCGCGCGAAGTGACGGTTGACTCGCTGATAGCCCTGGTAGTTCTGCTTGCTGTAGTCAACGAGGTCCGGCCGGAAGTGCAGCAGCGGCCACAGCGACCGGTTGGCGAAGCCGTTGTAGTAGTCCTCGTAGTCAGCCTTGGACAAGTCCGTGGTCAGGAACGTGATCGGACCGTCCGACTCCTCCTGCGGCGGGCCGGGTTCGCCGGCAACCGCCCGGCCACTCCAGCCGAACCACAAGCCACCGACCTCGGACAACGCCGCCAACATGGCCGAAGCCAGACCACCGGCCTGAGCTGCCTTGGGCGTGGCAACCCGGTTGGAAACGACGACCAAGCGGCTCACGACGCGACCTCCCATGGGCGCGACAGCCGTCGCGCGCTCTCGATGATGCCCACCATCGAGTACGTCTGCGGGAAGTTGCCCCATAGCGCGCGACTTGTCACGTCGATGTCCTCGCTGAGCAGACCCAGGCTGTTCCGCCGGTTCAGCACGTCGACGAACAACTGCCGGGCCTCGTCCAGGCGGCCCAGCGCGGCTAGCGCATCGATGTACCAGAACGTGCAGAGCAGGAACGCCGTCTCCGGCTGACCGAAATCGTCGGGCTCGACGTACCGGAAGACGTGATCGCCGTGCAGCAGGTCCTGCTCAACGGCTGCGACGGTGCCGACGAATCGCGGGTCGTCGGCGGCCACGAACCCCAGTGTGTGCAAGGTGAGCAGGGCCGCGTCCATGGTGTCGCCACCCCAGGTGGCCACGAACGTCTGCCGCTTCTCGTCGTATGACTCCGCGATGATCCGCTTACGCATCGCATCCGCGCGGTTGCGCCACATGGCCGCACGATCAGTCAGGTCCAGATGCGCGGCGATGCGCGCCAACCGATCGCAGGCAGCCCAGCACATGACCGAGGAGTAGGTATGCACCGCCTCGCGGCCGCGGTACTCCCAAAGACCGGCGTCGGGCTGGTCGTACAGGCTGGCGGCCTTCTCCCCGATGATCTCCAGTCGCGAAAAAGCCGCCTCATCGCCGGGTGTACTGAGCCGTTGGTCGAAGAACAGGTGGGTTGAGGCGAGCACGACCGATCCGTAGGTGTCGTGCTGCCGCTGTCGCCAGGCGTCGTTGCCCACACGCACCGGGCCCATCCCCTGGTACCCCTGCAGGTTGGCTTCCTCCCGCTCCAGCAGTGCCGCTTCGTAGTGGATGCCATAGACCGGCTGCAGATCCGGCGCCCCCGAGGCGATCGTGTACACGTACCGCAGGTACTCCTCCATGCTCTGCGTCGTGCCCAGGCCGTTCAGCGCGCGCACGACGTAGGCCGCGTCACGCAGCCAGCAGTAGCGGTAGTCCCAGTTCCGCTCGGTGTTCGCCGCCTCGGGGATCGACGTCGTCATCGCCGCGACGATCGCGCCGGTGCCTTCGTACTGCGACAACTTCAACGTGATCGCCGCGCGGATGACCGCCTCCTGCCAGTCCAGTGGCACGTTCAACGATCGCGACCAGCGCCGCCAATGGTCGACGGTCCGATCCAAGGCGTCGGTGGCGAAGCGGTCCACGGAGGTGGTCAACGTTTCGTCCGGTCCCAGGACCATGGCGACCGGCCCTTCCAGCACCCAAGGAAGCTCCCGCTCCACCGTCGGGATCATCACATTGGTGGTCAGCCGCATAACCATGTCCGACAGCAGGAAGCGGATGTGGTTGCTGCCGGCGGTTGTCGCCGCGCGGGCGCTACCCCAGCCGGTGGCCGGACGCACCCGGAAGCGCATCCGCGGCAAGCCGCGCAGTGGTCGGACGATGCGGATGAACATGAGCGGGTGGTACAGGCGGTCGTTGGCGCGGAATCGCGGGCTGAAGTCGGTGATCTCGATGGCGCCGCCGCGGTTGTCCTCCAGCACGGTCACCAGCACCGGGGTGTTGGGGATGTAGGACTGCTCGGATCGGACGAAGCCGTCCAACTCCACGTCCATGAAGCCGATCTCGCGGTCAACCGGCTCCAACAACTGGCAGAACGCCGGATCGCCGGCGAAATGAGGCAGACACGACCACACGTAGCCGCCGTACTGGTCGATCAGCGCGCTCACGCTGCAGTTGCCGATCACGCCCAGATCCAGGCTGGTCGGCTTGTCCAACCTGGTCACGGGCTCACCCCGGCAGCTGCGCGCGCCAACCAGTTGCGGACCTGCACCGGCGTGGCGAGTCGGTGGGTCGCGGCCGAGGGCCAGCGGTCGCCGACCAGCACCGCGAGCCCGCCGCGGCTGATGGCTTCGGCGAATGCGTCCTCGTCGGTCAAGTCGTCGCCGACGACCAGCGGCGTGCGCCCGCGGAAGGGATCCTCCGCTAGCAGGGTCGCCATGGCCTGGCCCTTGTCGGCGCCGGCGGGCCGGACCTCCTCCACCAGCACCCCCGGCCGCACGTCGAAGGCCCCGACATGCTCAAGAGCGAGGTCGACGAGCAGTCGGCGGATCTCCGCGCCGCGCTCCGGCGCGTGGCGAAAGTGCACCGCCACGGCGACGGGTTTGCGCTCGATCAGCACCTTGGGGTCATCGCCTAGCCGGGCTTCGGCGGCGTCGGCCAGCGCGGTAAGGGAGTCGGCGTCAACCTGCATGACTCGATCACCGGCGCCGGTGCGCAGTTGCGCTCCGTGCACGCCCGCCGCCGCTGGTCGGTAGCCGCCCAGGATGCGGTCCAGGTCGCGGAGAGTTCGCCCGGACAGGACGGCCAGGGCACCGCCGAGTTTCTGCTCCAGCGCCTGCAGGTCACTGACAAGTCCCTCGGGGGCCTGCACCAGGTCCGGGTGGTCGGCGAACTCCAGCAACGTCCCGTCCACGTCCAGGAACAAGGCCGCATGGTCCACCTGATCCAGGGGTGGCGGAGCGGGCAGGTCGCTGGCAGGCAACGGGACTCCCCCTCGAGCCAACAGGCGCAATCAGGTCGAACTCACCCTAGCGCCGCCCACGCACCGAGGACCGGGCGCAGGCAACTGTCACAGGTTGCGCTCGTCCGGATCCGCGGCCGGGACCAGCGCCGGGTCGTCCAGGAGTCGGGCCAAGCGCGACTCGGCGGCCAGCAGACCTAGAACAATCACGGCGCCGAGGACGGCGAAGCCGAGTACTGACACGACGTCCCCGTCGGGAGCCAACAACTCGCGGTCATCGGTCTGCCAAGGCCAGAGGGCTCGCAGCGACCCGGCCATCACCCCCGTCAGCACGACCAGGGTGATGTGGCGACGGTTCTCCAGCAACCAGCGAAGCAGAGTGACGAAGGCGGCCAATCCGAAGGCCATCCCGGCAGCGAAGATCGCCAGGTACCCGAGATCGCGATCGTTCACGGCCGCGATCGTCGGTTCGTACATGCCGAGGTCAACCAGCAGGAACGATCCGGAAACGCCGGGCAGAACCAGCGCGCAAACGGCGACCGCAGCGGCTCCGAATATCTGCAGCGGTCCGGGGTCCGCCACGGTCCCCGGTGGCAGACCCACAAGAACAGCGGCCGCGGCGGCGGCTACCACCACCACCACGACATCGACCCGCCGCCAGCGTCCCGTCATGCGAATCGGCACCACCAGACCCATGGCAACCAGGCCGAAGAACAGCGCTCGACTCTGCACGGGGTAGTCCTCGATGAGCGGCTCCAGGAGCGCGGCACCGGCGACCAACGCCACCGCCATCCCGGCAAGGACCGGAATCAGCACCCGCCACCGGATGTGCGACAGCAAGTCCTTGGCCCCGGCCACATCGCCGCGAATCAGCCGCAAGCCGGCCGCGACCCCATCGGCGATGGACTCGATCAGCGTCCGGTACAGGCCGATGATCAGCGCGATCGTGCCGCCGCTCAATCCCGGAACGACCTCGGCGATGCCGATGAGCGCGCCGCGGACAATGTCGATAAGCGCGCGAGCCACGGCGGCAGCGTAGGCGCGCAAGTACCGTCAGCCCAATGACCACAACCGACGAGGAGCCCGAGGTAGGCGTCGGCCCGTGGGCCGGCGACTGGCCGGATGACCCCCGCTTCGACCCGGAGTTGCTACGCGACGGGGATCGCCGAAACGTCGTCGACAGGTACCGATACTGGTCGCGGGCGGCGATCGTCGCGGACCTGGATCAGCGCCGGCACCCGTTCCATGTGGCGATTGAGAACTTCCAGCACGACCTCAACATCGGATCGGTGGTGCGCACCGCCAACGCGTTCGCCGCCAGCGCGGTGCACGTCGTGGGCCGACGACGGTGGAACCGCCGCGGGGCGATGGTCACCGACAAGTACCAGCACGTGCACCATCACGAAACCGTTGCGCAGTTCGTTGCGTGGGCAGCCGACCAACAACTCCCCCTGTTGGGGGTGGACAACTTGCCCGGTTCGATCCCGCTGGAGACCGCGCAACTGCCGGCAGCGTGCGTGCTCGTCTTCGGGCAAGAGGGCCCCGGGCTGTCGCAGCAGATGCGCGACTCAGTGACCTCAGTGCTCTCCATCGCGCAGTTCGGCTCGACGCGTTCAATCAACGCCGGGGCAGCGGCCGCGATCGCAATGCACAGTTGGATCCGCCAGCATGCCGACGTGGATCCGGGGCGAAAGGGCGAAGCAATTGCCTGATCCGATTGTGGTGATCGGCGCGGGCATCGCCGGCGTCGCCTGTGCCGGCGAGTTGGCCGAAGCCGATCTGGACTATCGGCTGCTGGATCGCGGGCACCGGCTGGGCGGGCGCATGGCGGTGCGGACGCTGCCTGACCAGGACGGACGTGACCGCGCTGTGGACGTTGGCGCCAGCTACTTCACGGCTCGCACTGACGCCTTCCGAGCAGTGACCACGGACTGGCTGGAGCGCGGTCTGGCGCGGGAGTGGACCGACACCTTCGCCGTCGCCACCCCGGATGGGATCAGCGGACCCAAAGTCGGACCGATGCGTTACGCCGCGGGACAGGGCCTGCGTTCGCTGGTGGAAGACCTGGCGGCGGGCCTGGCGACAGAGCACCCAACCGAGGTGGAGCAGATCGCTCGCGACGGCGAGCATTGGCAGATCGACGGTCAACCTGCCGCGGCAGTGGCGTTGGCCATGCCGGGACCACAGGCGGTGGACCTGCTGCCCGCGGACAGTCCCGCGGCAGCAGCCGTCGGGCACCGGTGGGAACCAACGCTGGCGCTGATCTCGGAATGGCCCGAACGAGCCTGGCCGACGCTGGACGGGGCCTTCGTCAACGACTCCGCCCTGCTGACCTTCATCGCGGACGACGGCCGGCGCCGCGGCGACGACGCCGCGGTTCTGGTGGCCCACGCCCATCCGGTCCTGGCCGCCGCCCACCTGAACGACCCCGAGCGCGCCATCCCCGCGATGCTGGCCGAGCAGGCGGCGGTTCTGGGCATCCCGCCGCAACTGCAGCCGACCCAGGTACACATCAAGCGTTGGTCCCTCGCCAAGCCCATCGACGTCTCGACTGAACCGTTCCACCTGGCCACTGACCGAATCGGTCTGGCCGGGGACGGTTGGCACGGCGGCGGCCGCATCGAAGCGGCGTACCTGTCCGGTCGTGCTCTGGGCCGCGCACTGGTTCGCCTGTTCACCTGACCGGCGACCGCCGGACACCCGGTAGCCTCCGCCAGTCCCAATCACTGGAGCGTGAATGCCCGCGATCGTCCTGGTCGGAGCCCAATGGGGCGACGAAGGCAAGGGCAAGGCCACCGACGCCCTCGGCGCCCACGTCGACTACGTAGTCCGGTTCAACGGCGGCAACAACGCCGGACACACGGTCGTCATCGACGGCGAGAAATACGCGCTGCACCTACTGCCGACCGGCATCCTCACGCCGACCGTCACCCCGGTAATCGGCAACGGCGTGGTGGTCGACCTATCCGTGCTGTTCGCCGAGATCGACCTCTTGAACGAGCGCGGCGTTGACACCTCCCGGCTGCTCATCAGCGCCAACGCCCACATCATCCCGCCGTACAACCGGACCCTCGACAAGGTCACCGAGCGCTTCCTCGGCAGCAGGCGCATCGGCACCACCGGCCGCGGCATCGGGCCCACCTACGCGGACAAGATGAACCGCGTCGGCATCCGGGTTCAGGACCTCTTCGACGAGAAGATCCTGCACGCCAAGGTCGCGGGTGCCTTGGCCTTGAAGAACCAGGTTCTGGTCAAGGTCTACAACCAGCGGGCGATCACCGAGGACGAGGTGGTCGAGGAGCTGCTCGCCTTCGCCGAGCGGCTGCGACCCATGGTCGCCGACACCGCGCTGCTGCTGAACCGGGCCGTTGCCGACGGCAAGAACGTGTTGCTGGAAGGCGGGCAGGCGGCACTGCTGGACGTGGACCACGGGACGTACCCGTTCGTCACGAGCTCCAACGCAACCGCCGGTGGCGCCTGCACCGGATCCGGCTTGCCCCCGACGGCGATCGGCAAGGTCATCGCCGTGGCCAAGGCGTACGCCACGCGTGTTGGCGAGGGCCCCTTCCCGACCGAGCTGCATGACGACGACGGGGAGCGACTGCGCCGGATCGGCGGGGAGTTCGGCACGACCACAGGCCGGCCGCGGCGGTGCGGTTGGTACGACGCCCCAGTCGTGCGTCACTCCTCGCGCATCAACGGGGTCACCGACCTGGTCATCACCAAACTCGACGTGCTGACCGGCTTCGAGCGCATCCCGGTGTGCGTGGCGTACGAGGTGGACGGCGAGCGGGTCGATGAGATCCCGATGACCCAGACGGACTTCCACCACGCCAAGCCCGTCTACGAGTGGCTGCCGGGCTGGACCGAGGACGTCAGTGGGGCCCGCGAGGTGTCCGACCTGCCGACCGCGGCCCGCGACTATGTGCAGTTCCTCAACGACGTCTCCGGCGCGCCCATCAGCGCCGTCGGCGTCGGCCAGGACCGGGCCGCAACGATCGTCCTTCGCGACCTGATCTGACGCAACGCTGCCGGCAAAGCCCCGGCGGTCGTAGTCTCCATTCACCGTTGATGACAGGAGTGCGCGATGGTGGCTCCCACCCCCAACCCCGAACGCGGCCGCGAGGTCTTTGATCTGGACCGGGCGCACGTCTTCCATTCCTGGAGCGCGCAGGCGACGCTGAACCCACTGCCGATTGCGGCCAGTGCGGGCAGCTACGTCTGGGACTACGACGGCAACCGATTCCTGGACTTCTCCAGCCAGTTGGTCAACACCAACATCGGCCATCAGCACCCCAAGGTGGTCGCCGCCATCCAGGAGCAGGCGGCCCGGATGGCGACAATCGCCCCGCAGCACGCCAACGACGTGCGCGGCGAAGCGGCAAAGCGGATCACTGATCTCGCACCTCAAGGGCTGAACAAGGTCTTCTTCACCAACGGCGGCGCCGATGCCAACGAGAACGCCGTCCGCATGGCCAGACTGCACACCGGCCGGGACAAAGTGCTGTCGTTCTACCGCAGCTACCACGGCAACACCGGCGCGGCGATCGTCGCCACCGGGGACCCACGGCGGTGGCCCAACGAATACGCCGACGGCCACGTGCATTTCTTCGGTCCGTACCTGTACCGGTCCGCGTTCTGGGCGGAGTCCGCGGAGCAAGAGAGCCAGCGGGCGTTGGAGCACCTTGAGCAGGTGATCCGCTTCGAAGGTCCCGGCACCATCGCAGCGATCCTCATCGAGTCGGTGGTCGGTACCGCCGGTGTGCTGATACCCCCACCCGGTTACCTGCCTGGGGTCCGGCGACTGTGCGACGAGCACGGGATCGTGCTGATCCTGGACGAGGTGATGGCCGGGTTCGGCCGGACCGGCGCCTGGTGGGCCTTCGAGCACTTCGACGTCACGCCGGACCTGATCACGTTCGCCAAGGGGTCCAACTCCGGCTACGTGCCCATCGGCGGCGTGGTCATCTCCGATCCGATCGCCGCCACCTTTGACGACCGGGTGTTCCCCGGCGGCCTGACCTACTCCGGGCACCCGCTGGCGTGCGCGTCGGTGGTCGCCAGCATCGACGCGATGCGCGAGGAGGCGATCATCGAGAACGCCGCACAAATCGGCGCCGACGTCCTTGGGCCCGGGCTGACGGAGTTGGCTGAGCGCCACCCGGTGATCGGCGAGGTTCGCGGCCTAGGCGTCTTCTGGGCGCTGGACCTGGTGAGCAACCGCGAGACCCGCGAACCATTGGCCCCCTACGGCGGCACCAGCCCGGCCATGAACGACTTGGTAGCCGGCTGCAAGATCCGTGGACTGCTGCCGTTCACCAACTTCAACCGGCTGCACGTGGTCCCACCGTGCACCGTCACCGAAGCCGAAGCCAAGGAAGGGCTGGCGATACTCGACGAGGCGTTGACGGCCGCCGACGCCCACTACGCCGGCTAGCCAGCGCCCACGTCTAGCCTGCCGTCCGTGCGCGTCCTGGTAATCGGCTCCGGTGCCCGTGAACATGCCCTGTGCCGGGCCCTGGCACGTGATCCCGAGGTCACCGCGCTCATGTGTGCCCCCGGCAATCCCGGTATCGCCGCGATCGCCGAGCAGCTGCCGGTAGCCGTCGACGACCCGGCCGCGATCGCCGGGCTGGCCGTGGACCGCCAAGTAGATCTTGTCGTCATCGGCCCGGAGGTGCCGCTGGTCGCCGGCGCCGCCGATGCGGTTCGAGCCAGGGGCATCGCCTGCTTCGGCCCGGACGCCGCAGCCGCGGCGTTGGAAGGAAGCAAGGCGTTCGCGAAGGAAGTAATGGCCGCAGCCGACGTGCCAACGGCTATGGCCCGGCTGTGCACCACGGCCGATGAGGCCGCGGACGCCCTGGACCAGTTCGGCTCCCCGTACGTCGTCAAGGACGATGGTCTGGCTGCGGGCAAAGGTGTGGTTGTCACCGAGGACCGGGAGGTGGCGCTTGGGCACGCCGTCGCCTGCGGTCGCGTGGTGATCGAGGAGTACCTGGACGGCCCGGAGGTATCCCTGTTCTGCGTCACGGACGGCAAGACCGTCCTGCCGCTGCAGCCGGCGCAGGACTTCAAGCGCGCCGGTGACGGCGATACCGGTCCCAACACCGGCGGCATGGGGGCGTATTCACCACTGCCGTGGGCACCGGCCGGGCTGGTCGACGACGTGGTCGCGCGCGTCGCGCAGCCGACGATCGATGAGATGGCGGCTCGGGGCACACCATTCGCCGGCCTCCTGTACGTCGGCCTGGCGTTGACCACGCGCGGACTGCGTGTCGTGGAGTTCAACGCCCGCTTCGGCGACCCGGAGACGCAGGTGGTGCTGGAGCGACTGGAGACCCCGCTCGGCCAACTCCTGCACGCCGCGGCGACCGGCTCCTTGGGCACCGTCGACCCGCTGCGCTGGTCGCCCGAGGCGGCCGTAGTCGTGGTGTTGGCCGCCGACGGGTACCCGGCATCGCCACGCGTGGGTGAAGTGATCACCGGCGCGGATCAAGACTGGGTGCTGCACGCCGGGACCGCACACGACGCCGAGGGCCGACTAGTGACCGCCGGCGGCCGGGTTGTGTCCGTTCTTGGGACCGGGCCGACCCTGGATCAGGCTCGAGATGTCGCATACCGCCGAGTCGACGCGGTGCGCTTCGCTGGCGCGCACTACCGTTCGGACATCGCCAAGGCGGCTGCTGAGTCGGAGGACCGATGACAACCCCGATCCGCGTGTTCCTGCTGGATGACCACGAAGTGGTCCGGCGGGGCCTGCACGAGTTGCTGACCATGGAAGGCGACCTTGAGGTCGTCGGCGAGGCCAGCACCGCAGACGAGGCCCGCACCCGCATCCCGCTCACCAAGCCGGACGTAGCGGTGCTGGATGTGCGACTTCCCGACGGTTCCGGCGTCGAGGTCTGCCGGGACATCAAGGACACCTCCCCCGAGACGCGCAGCCTGATGCTGACGTCGTTCGCCGACGATGAGGCGCTCTTCGACGCGATCATGGCCGGGGCTGCCGGCTACGTACTCAAAGACATTCGCGGTCAGGACCTGATCGAGGCCATCCGCTCAGTCGCAGCCGGCAGGTCGCTGCTCGATCCCGGGGCCACCTCCCGGGTACTGGAGCGGCTCCGCGGCGGGACGAAGCACGATCCGAGGCTGGACAGCCTCACCGACCAGGAGCGCAAGATCCTGGAGTTGATCGGCGAGGGTCTGACCAACCGGCAGATCGGCGAGCGCCTGCACCTGGCGGAGAAGACCGTGAAGAACTACGTCTCCAGCCTGCTCGCCAAACTCGGCATGGAGCGGCGCACGCAGGCGGCGGCGTTCGTCGTGCGCCTGGAGGAACGCGGCGAGGTCTGAATAGGGGCTTGCGCTAGCGGGCCAGCGGTGCGCGCCACGTGATTCGCGTGCCGCGGCCGGTCGACGGCTCGGTCGCGGCAATGTCGAAAACTCCCCCGTGGCGGCTCGCCCGGTCGGCCAGGTTGGCCAAACCCGACCGGCGATCCGTGCTGCCGAGGCCTTTGCCGTCGTCGGAGACGCTGAGCACAACCTCGCTATCGCCCACGGTCACCGTTACCTGCGTCCAGGTCGCTTCGGCGTGCCGGCCAACGTTGCTGAGCGCTTCCCGCAGCGCCGCGAGCAGGTCATCGGCGACGTCGTCGGGAACGAGCGAATCAACCGCGCCGCCGAAGTGCAGCACCGGGGCGAATCCCAGGACCGTGGTAGCCGACTGCACCTCCCGCAGCACGCGTCCGCGCAATCCGGTCGGTCGGTCCGAGCCGGACTCGCGCAGAGCGAAGATGGCTTGGCGCACCTCCTGAATGGTTGCGTCCAACTCGTCGACCACCTCCGACACCTTGCTTCGCGCGGCTTCCGGCACATCCGTCGCGCGGGTAGCGCCGGTCAGCATCATCCCGGTGGCAAAGAGGCGTTGGATTACCAAGTCGTGCAGATCTCGGGCGATGCGGTCGCGGTCCTCCAGAACGGCCAACCGTTCCCGCTCGGACTGGGCCTGTGCCAGCAGCACCGCCAGGGTGGCGGAGTTGGCGAAGTCCTCCGACGCCTGCAGCTCCTCAGCGGCGAACACCCGCGGCTCATCCCAAAGCAGCCCCAGCACGCCCAGGTGCCGACCCTCCGCCAGCAGCGGGACGGCCAACAGCGCGCCGAAGTGAGTGCGAAAGACCGACGGCACGTCGGCGGCGTGCAGATCCTCAACGATGGTGGAGTGGCCGGAATCATGCGCCATCGAAACGGCCGCGGCTGCTGCCATCGGTGTCCCGATGAACTCCTCGCTCCGCCGTCCGAAGGCATGACGAACGATCAGCACCCCCGACTTCTCGGGAAGCGTCACGAACGCGAGGTCACAGCCGGAGACCTCGTGGGCACGTTCGGCCAACAGGTCCAGGACCGCGCCGCGGTCCTGACCGGACAGGGCTGCCTCGGTGACTTCGGCAAGGGCGCGTAGCCACGCCTCCCGCAACCGCGCCATCTCGAACAACTGCGCGTTCTCCACCACTGCGGTGGCCGCCAGCGACAAGGCCCGCACGATGTCTTCGTCCTCGGCGGTGAACACGCCGGACGCCGAATGCGTGAAGTACAGCGACCCGTACATCTGACCGCGGACTCGAACCGGCACACCGAGGAACGAACGCATCACCGGGTGGTGCTCGGGGAAGCCCTCCGACTCCGGCGACAGGGTCAGGTCGGCCAGGCGAAGTGACCCGCCCTCATGCAGCAATCGATCCGACAGCACCCCATGTCCGCGCGGTGGGTGATCCATCTGCTCGACGGTCGCTTCGGGCATCCCGACGTGAACGAACTCAACAATCTCCCCGTCCCCGGCGCGGATCGCGATCGCCCCGTAGCGGGCGTGCACCAGTCGAGTGGCGGTCTCGACGAGTCGGCGCAGCGTTGCCCGCAGATCCGCCGGCTCGCCGATGCCACCGCGCGGCCGCAGCAACGCAGCGCGGGGGTGAGCCGTGGGTTGCTGATCGCTCACTCGGGCTCCTGATCTCTGAGGCGTTCGTCGTGCCACTGCTGTGAATACCATCCCCCGGCGTCCAACAATGCAGGCGGCGTCCCCCGCTCGACTACTCGCCCGTCAGCGATCACCAGGACCTCGTCCACAGCGGTCAGTCCCCGGAGCCGATGGCTGACAACGACGACAGCTCGGTCGTCCGCGGCGGCGAGGGCATCGGCCAGCAGCGCGTCGGCGGTGGCGACGTCCAAGTGCTCCGCCGGTTCGTCGAGCAGCAGCACCGGGACTGGACGCAGTAGCGCGCGGGCCAGACACACGCGTTGCCGCTGCCCGCCGGACAACCGAATGCCGTCGGTCCCGACCAGCGTGTCCAGCCCACGCGGCAGCCCGGCCACCCATTCGGCCAGGTGGACTCGACCTAGCACGGACAGCAACTGCTCGTCCGTTGCGTCCGGGTCGCCCAGGCGCAGGTTCTCCCGCAGCGTCGTGTCGAAGACGTAGGCGTCCTGCATGGCAGCGGTCACCTGAGCGCGCACTTGCCCGGCGTCGTCGGCTCCGTTGATTCCGAGGGTGCCGGTGACCGGCAGCAGACCGAGTAACCCGTAGAGCGTGGTCGACTTGCCCGAACCGCTTGGCCCAACCAGCCCGATCCGGGAACCCCGCCGAAGTACCAGGTCCAATCCCTTGATCGTCTCGGGAGCGTCCTCAGCCCACCGCAGGCCGAGGTTCGACGCCGTCACGAGCTCCCCTTCGGCGGCCGGAATCACCGGCCCGGCGGACACCGGCTGCCGGCCAAGGATGTCAGCCAGGCGCCTAGCCGCGCCCCGAACCCGAAGTGCGGCAACCGCCCCGGCCGGAGTCGTCGCCACGATCTCTGCCGACGCCAGCACGCTGAACACGAGAACCGCGAACACCGGACCGCCGATTCGCTCGACGGCCGGCGCGGTGGCCATAACCATCAGGACCACACCTAGACCCAGCGCCCATTGGCCGATGGCCGAGCCCACGCCAACCGACCAGGCCGACCGGCTAGCCGAGCGCACCAGCCGAGCTTCCGTGGCCGCCATGGCGTCAAGAGTCGCGGTGGTTGCCGAGAACGCCTGGATCTCCCGCTGGCCGCGCAGCATCGTGACCCACTGGTGGGTGAGGACCCCGCGATCCTCCGCCGCCGCGCCCTCAGCCCGGCGCGCCGAGGCCGCAGTTAGGGCGGGTGCGACGACCGCACCCAGGCCCAGAACCAGCAACAGGACCACCGCGGCGGCCGGCAGCAGCAGCCCGTTGACCACCAGGAGGCCCCCGACAACGAGGGCGAAGCCGCCCAGCGGTACCAGCACCCGGATGTACAGGTCAGCCATTGCGTCGGCGTCGGCGACGAAGCGAGTCAGCACCTGCCCGTCAGACAGATCCCGCGTCCGGGTTGGCGAGAGTTGCGCGAGTCGGCCGTAGACCGCCTGCCGGACCGAGGCTAAGAACCGGAAGCCGGCGTCGTGAGCGGCGAGGCGCTCGGCGTACCGGAAGACCCCGCGACTGATGCCCAGAGCCCGCACCGCCACGACCGCGACGGTGAGCGTCAGAATCGGCGGCGCGAACGACGCGGTGGTGATCAGCCACGCCGAAACCATCAGGAGCGCGGCACCGGCGCCGGTCGCCAACCCGGACAGGCCGACCGCGCCCGCCAGGCGGGCCCGGCTCGCCCGCGTGAGACCCCGCAACGGCAGCGGTTCCCCCGCCGCGAGTTCGCCGTCGGTAACCGTGTTCATGTCACAACCGCCGCGGCTTCGACGCGCACCCGGCGGTCAGCCAACTCCAACAGGGTCGGCCGGTGCGCAACGAGCACCGTGGTCCGGCCCGCACACTCGGCGGCCAGTAGGTCAAGGACTTGTCGTTCGGTCGATCCATCCAGACCAGCGGTCGGCTCGTCGAGGAGTAGTACCGGTGCCGGGCGCAAGAGGGTTCGCACGATCGCCAGCCGTTGGCGCTGGCCGGCTGAAAGCGGCAGACGTTCCGGCAGCTTGGTCTCCAACCCGTCCGGCAGGTTGGCCACAGCGTCGGCCATGCCAACCCGCTGCAGCAGTTCCTGCAGGCGGGCCTCATCCGCCGGGGATCCCGCGGTCAGGGCCGCGCGCAGGGTGGGTCCGAACAGGACCGGCAGTTGCGGCAGCCAGGCAATCTGGGCCCGCACCGAGTCCGGGTCGACCTCAGCCAAATCAAGATCTGCACCGTCCTGGCGCAGCCAGACGCGGCCTTGCCTAGGCCGTTCGAAGCCGAGCAGAAGTGCCAAAGCGGTGGACTTGCCCGATCCTGATGGCCCGACGAGAGCCACTGTCTCTCCGGGCGCCACGGCCAACGAGAAGTCCTGCAGAGCCGGCACGTCTCGATCGGGGTAGGACACCGTGACGTTGTCGAGTCGCAGTTCAGCGTCGCTGAGACTCGGTGCCGAGCGGTCCCCCCGCGGCTCGGTTTCGGCTTCGACGACGTCCAGCAGCTCATCCGCCGCAGCCAGGGCGTCTGCACTGGCGTGGTAGTGCAGCCCGACCAACCGCAACGGCAGGTAGGCCTCCGGCGCCAGGATCAGGACGACGAGCCCGGTCCGTAGGTCGAGGCCGGACTCCACCATCCGCACTCCGATGGAAACCGCAACCAGCGCCACCGAGATCGTGGCCAGCAGTTCCAGAACCAGCGCGGACAGGAACGAGATGCGCAGCACTCGCATGGTCGCCGTCCGGTACGCCTCGGTCATCTCGGCCACTCGGCGCTGCTGGGCACTGGCGCGTCCCATGACGGTGAGGGTGGGCAACCCGGCCACCAGGTCCAGGAAGAAGTTGGACAGTCGCGTAAGCCGCGTCAGTTGCTTGCCGGTGGCTGCTCGGGTGGCCACCCCCACCAGCGCCATGAACAACGGGATCAAAGGCAGCGTCACCGCCACGATGACCGCGGACAGCAGGTCCTGCGTGACGATTGCCACGAGAACAACCAACGGCACGAGGAACGCCAGGACCAGCTGCGGCAGGTACCGCATGTAGTACGCGTCGAGGGCGTCCAAACCGCGAGTAGCGGTGACGGACAGGCTCCGGTCTCCGGAAGAACCGGGGTCGGCGAGGACTCGAGCAGCGACCGCCCGGCGCAACTGCACCTTGGCCGATGCAGCGGTTCGGTAGGCCCAGCCCTCACCCACCCAGGCCACCAGTCCCCGGACCAATGCGACAACGACCAACACCACCAGGCCGGCGCGCTGCGTTCGCAGCGGTTCGCCAGCAACGACGCCGCTGATCACGTCGGCCAGGGCGAATGCACCGGCGACGATGGCCAGCGCCCCAACAACGCCTAGGGCCACCGAGCCGGCGAGATAGCCGGTGGTGGCCCGGGCGTAGCGCAGCAGGCGCGGGTCGATCGGCCTCACTGTCGACGGCGGCGAGCGCTCACCCGGCGCGGTCGGTGAGCACCGGTGCCGGGTCGGGGATGTTGTCAGCGCCGATGCGGCGGCGGAATACGTAGTAGGTCCAGCCCTGGTACAGCAGCACGATCGGCACGAACACGACCGCCACCCACGTCATGATCCGCAGCGTGTAGTCGGTGGAGGAGGCGTTCTCGGTCGTAAGGCTGAACGCGGCGTCGGTGCTGCTGGGCATCACATTCGGGTACAACGCCAGGAACAGCGAGCCGACCACGAAGACGATCGTGACCCCGGTCAGCGCGAACGCCCAGCCCTCACGCCCACCCCGGTTCATCAGCAGCGCGCCGATAAGAGCCAGCGCCGCCACTGCGATCGTGATCAGCGTCGAGGTCTTGCCGTGGCTGAGTTGGGTCCAACCCAGGAACGCCACGGCCAGCACCAGCAGCACCAGGCCCAGCCGCCCGGCCAGGTGGTTGGCCCGCTCGCGCAGGTCGCCGGTGGTCTTCAGCGCCGTGAACAGCGCGCCGTGGAAGGCGAACAAGACCGTGGTCGTGACGCCGCCCAGCAGGGCATACGGGTTCAGCAACGTGAAGAGGTTGCCCGTGTACTCCGCGTCGGCGTCGATGGGAACACCGGCGACGATGTTCGCGAACGCAACACCCCACAGCAGTGACGGCACGAACGACCCGATGATGATCGCGAGATCCCAGCGGCTCTTCCACGTTTCGTCGTTGTTCTTGCCCCGGTACTCGAACGCGACCCCACGGACGATGAGCGCGACCAGGATCAACAGCAGCGGCAGGTAGAACCCGCTGAACAGCGTCGCGTACCACTCCGGGAAAGCGGCGAAGGTCGCGCCGCCGGCAACCAGGAGCCAGACCTCGTTTCCGTCCCAGACCGGCCCGATGGTGTTCACCATCGCCCGCCGTTCCTTGTCGGTGCGACCAAGTACCGGCAGCAGCATGCCGACGCCGAAGTCGAAGCCCTCCAGGAAGAAGTAGCCCATCCACAGCACTGCGATGAGGACAAACCAGATGTCGGTCAGTTCCATGGCTGCCTCCTCAGTACGCGAAGTAGAGGACGCGGTCCTCGTCGTCGATGGAGTCGGGGTCGTAGGGCTCGGTCACCACTTGCTCCGGAGGCCCGGCCTTTGCGTACTTGACCAACAGCGCCACCTCAATGACCGCCAGGACTCCGTACAGCAGCGTCAGGCCGATCATTGAAGTCCAGATCTCACCGGCGCTGACGCCTGGAGAGACGCTGTCCATCGTCTGCAGGACGCCGAAGACCGTCCACGGCTGGCGGCCCATCTCGGTGAAGATCCACCCGAATGAGTTCGCCAGCAACGGCAGGGTGATGACCGCGATCGTCGTCCAGGCGAACCAGCGGCTGGTCGGAGTCCGACCGCCCCTGGTGGCCCAAAGCGCGTACAGGGCCCACAGCCCGGCCAAGGCGCCGAATCCGATCATGAGCCGGAACGACCAGAACGTGACGGGGATGTTCGGTTTGTAACTGCCTGGCCCGAATTGCTCCTCGTACTGAGCCTGCAAGTCGTTGATCCCCTCGACGGTGCCGTCGGGGCTGCCGGTGGCCATGATCGAGAGCAACTTGGGGATGCGAACGCTGAATATCTCCTCGCTGCCGTCCGGGGTACCGAGCGTGAAGACGGAGAAACCGGCGCCGGACGTGGTCTCGTACAGCGCCTCCGCCGCCGCCATCTTCATCGGCTGCTGCTCGGTCATGATCCGGGCGTGGATGTCGCCGGTGACGATGACTCCGATGGACGCTACGAGCATCGTGACCAGGCCGAGTTTCAGGCTTGGGCGCATGACGTCGTCGTGCTGGCGGCGGATCACGTGCCACGCCGCGACGCCGGCCATGAAGGCGCCGGCGGTCAGGAACGCCGCGGTGATCGTGTGCGGGAACGTGATCAGAGTCGTGGAGTTGGTCAGAACCGCCACGAAGTCATTCAGTTCGGCACGACCCGTTTCCGGGTTGAACTCGTAGCCGACAGGGTGCTGCATCCAGGAGTTGGCGGCGAGGATGAAGTAGGCGGACAGCAGCGTGCCGACCGCCGCGGCCCAGATGGTCGCCAGGTGTATCCGCTTCGGGAGCCGATCCCACCCGAAGATCCACAGCCCAAGGAATGTCGACTCCAGGAAGAAGGCCAGTAGGCCCTCAATGGCCAACGGGGCGCCGAAGATGTCCCCGACGAACCGGGAGTAGTCCGACCAGTTCATGCCGAACTGGAACTCCTGCACGATGCCGGTCACCACGCCCATGGCGAAGTTGATGAGGAAGAGCCGCCCCCAGAACTTCGTCGCCCGCAGGTACTTCTCGTTGCCGGTGCGGACCCAGGCGGTCTGCAGGCCGGCAACCAAGAAGGAAAGACCGATGGTGAGGGGGACAAATAGGAAGTGGTAGACGGTGGTGATTCCGAACTGCCACCGCGCTAGATCCAACGCTTCCATGCACACTCCGTTCAGCGCACGAACCGGCCGGAGGCACGGCCAACCGGAACTATGCCGCACCCACGCCACCTAGATCCGGGCCAACGGTCTTGCCACGCTGTGACTTTGGTCCTGGGAGTCTTCACCGGTGGCCACCCCCCGAACCGACAGCCGCGCGCCGGGCGGCCTGGTGTGGTCGGCCCTCTCGGTGGTCTACGTCGTGTGGGGGTCGACGTACCTGGCTATCGCGTTCCTTGTTGATTCGATGCCGCCACTGCTGTCGCTGGGCAGCCGGTTCGTCGTGGCGGCGGGCATCCTGGCGGCGCTGGTCCGATGGCGGCAGGGACCCCGCGCGCTGGCGGTCACCGGAGCCGAGGTTCGCGGCGCGGCAGTGGTCGGGGCCCTGCTGCTGGCGGGCGGTTTGGGGGCGGTGGCGATCGCCGAGCTCAACGGCGTGCCTAGCGGCGTCGCCGCCCTGCTGGTCGCCGCGTTGCCCCTATGGGCGGCCGTACTGCGCCGGATGAGCGGTGATCGGCCCGGCCCGGCCACGCTCGCGGGCATCGCAATCGGGTTCGCCGGCCTGGCGATCCTGATCGGTCCGGAGGCGCTTTCCGAAGGCGCCCTCGGCGCGCCGGTGATGTGGATGCTGCTGATCGTCGCCGGCACCATGTCGTGGGCCACGGGTAGTTGGCTGTCGGGGCGGCTGCCATTGCCTTCCGACCCGTTCGTACTCACCGTCTACGAGATGCTGCTTGGCGGCCTGCTGCTGATGGCACTCGGCACGATCCGCGGGGAATGGGCGGGCTTGGACCCGGCTAGTTGGACGAATGCGTCACTGCTGGCGTGGCTGTACCTGGTGTTGATCGGGTCGGTCCTGGCGTTCACTGCCTTCGTCTGGCTGGTGCGCAGCGCGCCGCTTTCCCTGGTGTTCACATACGCCTACGTGAACCCGATCATCGCCGTCCTGCTGGGCTCGCTGCTACGAGACGAGCCCATCACGGCCGTGCTGATAGTCGGCGGAACCATCACCGTTCTCGGTGTGCTGCTCGTCGTGCGCGGCGAAACCAGGTGATTAGGCCCGCCATTCGGCGGCCACCGCCAGCACGCGATCGGTTGCCTCTTCTTCCCCGGCCGTGATCCGAACGCCCTCATCGGCGAAGGCCCGCACGCTCACGCCTTGCTGCTCGCATGCGGCGGCGAACTCAGCCGTTGCCGGACCCAGGCGCACCCAGACGAAGTTGGCCTGACTGGCCGGGACGTCGAACCCCGCCGAGACAAGCCCCGCGCTCAGGCGTTCGCGCTCGGCCACCAGAGCCGTGACTCGTTCGAGCAGCTCCGACTCGGCGTCCAAGCTGGCGATCGCAGCGACCTGAGCAGCCGCTGAGACACCGAACGGAATGGCTACCGACCGCACCGCGCCCGCCAGCTCCGGCGGTCCGACCAAGAACCCGACCCGGAGGCCGGCCAGTCCGTAGGCCTTGGAGAACGTGCGCAACACGGCCACATTGGGGTACTCGGCGGCGACGCTCAGACCGTCCGGTACCTCGGCGTCAGTGACGAACTCGCGGTAGGCCTCATCCAGAACCACGAGGGTGTCGGCCGGGACGCGAGCCAAGAACCCCCGTAGGGCCTGCCCTCCGATGGCCACCCCGGTCGGGTTGTTCGGCGAGCACAAGAAGACCGCGCGCGTCCGCGGTGAGATCGCTGCGGCCATGGCGTCCAGGTCGTGCGCCTCCCCGGCCAAGGGCACCTGTACCGCCGTGGCGCCGGCAATGCGGGTGAGGATCGGGTAGGCCTCGAAGGAACGCCAGGCGAACACGACTTCGTCGCCCGGACCGGCGACCGCCTGCACGGCGTACTGCGCCAACGCCACCGACCCGGTGCCGACGGCGATGCGTTCCGCATCGACCCCGAACCGCTGCGCCAACCTGGCAGTGAGTTCGCCGCTGGTCAGATCCGGGTACCGGTTCACGGATCGAGACGCCGCTGCGATCGCTGCCAGCACGCTCGGCAGCGGCGGGTAGGGGTTCTCGTTGGACGACAGCTTGAACGCGCGGCCTCCGTCGGTTGCGACCGGCGGGCGGCCCGGCTTGTAGGCGGGCAACTGGCTGAGGTCGCTGCGCAGGCGGATCACGTGGGCAGGCTAATGGCGGTCCGGCTGCGACCGCGTGCATCCGCCCAGCGGCTCAGGTCAGACGGCCTCATCCATCGCCTGAGTCGGCTGGTCGCACGTGGCGCCCGGCTCGGGGGTCTGTGGGCCGTTGGAGTACGCGACGAGGAACTCCTCGATTCGCGGGTCGTCCACCGACTCCACCGCCAACTGCAGCCCCCAAGCGGTGAGCATCACGGGGTTGTCCTGATCCGGGTACGGCGACAGGAATCGGTAGTCCCCGCCCTCGACGCGGTCCGCCAACGATGCCACCTCGTCGGCGGACAGCGAGTCGGCATAGGTGACCCAGACCGCGCCGTGTTCGAGACTGTGCACCGCTGACTCGTCGGCGACCGGCGCGTCGTAGACCTCCCCGTTGCAGGCCAGCCATTCGTCCACGTGCGGACCACCCACGGGCGGGGTCTGCGCATACTCGATGGGCGGCGAAACGTGGTCACGGGAGAGGTCGGCGTACGTGCGCACGCCGGAAATCCCGACCTCGCGGTCCTCGGCGCGTTGCGAAGGTGCGATCAGCGCCAGACCGATCAACACCACAAGCCCCGCGACGAGCGCGACACGCATCCTCGCACCAGACATGACGTAATGCTCTCAGCCGCCGTCAACCAGCCGGTACACCCAAGCGGCGAGGCACCCGGCCGCGAGCAGCACCAGCGCCAGTGGCGACACCAACCACGTCAGCCAGGTGCCCGCGCCGGGGACTGCGGCAACCACCCGGCCGTCGATGTCCGCGGCCGTCGGGACCCATGGATCGGCGTACTCGGTGTTGTCGCCCTGAGTCCGGTAGCTGCCATCCGATCGCTGCTCGACAACCCGGTGGACCACCCGCAGGCCCTCACCCGCACCGCCTTCCGGGATCCGGTAGACGATCACGTCCCCAACGACGTAGTCGCCGGTACGCCAAGTGGCCACCAGGTCGCCGGACTGATACGTATCGGCCATGCTTTGCCCGGACACGACGGTCAATCCGAGGTGACCGCCGAAGCGAACCGGCCAGGCAGCGACCACGACGGCGAGGACGGCCACCCAGCCCAGGATCGACAGCAGCCGACCAAGACGTGCGCTCGACTTCGGCCGACTTGTCGGGCCCGGTCCTCGCTGGCTTCCGGCCGCCGGCGGAGTGGTCACAGGTTATCGGCCGGTCACTGAGTCAGCACCCGAAAGTTCGCCATCGGTCGTGACGAGCGGGTTCTCGCGCGAATCCCGATACGGGTGTTGGGTGCAAGCACAGCCCGATCGGCAGCGGAAAGCGTCACCTTGTACCCGGGGGCGCGCCGTCGAACACCGTGTACTCACCGGCAGTTGTCAATCGAACGTCACAGCGAGCGGGGTCGCGACGCCTTGCCGGGCCCCCACTCCGGTCCGGTCATCCAGCACCGTCGCAGTTCCGGACAAGTAGCGCGTAACCGTCAACGTGCCGCCGGCTCCCGATGACCAGACCACAGATACCCCGGTGTTTCCGGAGGCGTTGCCGTTGAGCCACAACCCGCCGCCTTGGCCCAGGAACCAGGCTCGGGTGAAAGACAGCGAAGCGATGTAGTCGCCGCCTGGCCCGGTGACATGGGCCTGGTCGTGCGCCCAGCCAACTGCCAGCGGAGATCTGGTTGCTACCGACCGTGTAACTGCCCACCGTGACGGTCCAGGTCTGACCAGTGTCGGCGATGTGTGCGGCAAGCGATCCGCCTCCGGCGAAGAGGTCGACGACGTCAAAGATCGCTGCGGTTCATTCGCCGTTTGGAGCACACTCTGGTCGAGCCCACCGAGAGAAGCGGCAGCTGCCGGCGTGATGCAGCCAGGGTGGCTGCCCCAGCGAGGGCAGCCCAGCTGCGCAGAGTCAGAGCCACGGATGAGGCATCGGATGGTCGCGGCCGCAGGTTTAGCCCATTCGGGTGACGGACTCTGGCGGTTGGCAAGGCCGGTACCCGAGGCCTAGAACGCGCAGACGTGGCGGCGCCCGGCCATCCGAGCGCCGCCACTGGTCCGATTCAGTCGGCGATGACCACGGCCACGTTCTCAACGGCCGCGGCGTCGATTGACGGAGCGAAGGTGAGGGCGGGGCCACCGACGGTGCTCGTTGCCTCTCCCAGCGCAGCGTTCGAAGCGTCGGCAAGAGTGACGCTCACGTTCTTACCGTTACAGGCGGCGTCGACGCCACCCAAGGTGACGCCGGAGACGGAGTAGGCGCCGGCGGCAAAAGCTGGTTGTGTAGGAAACGGTGATCCCGTTCGGGTCGCAGCCGGCGACGACGCTCGCGTCGGCGCCTAGCGATGCGGACGTGATCCCGCCCAGGGTGGCGGCCGAGCCGACGACCGCACCGAAGGTGGCGAGTGCGGCGACCCCGGCCAGGACGTGACGGCGCTTGGCCATGATTCCTCCAGGTCGTGATGCGCGGCCGCCTCTCGGCCGCTCCGAAGTGCTATCGGCAGCAACCGCTCAGTGCTGGAGGGACCCGAGAACAGCACTATGCGCCTACCGGCCGAGCACCTCGATCTCGCAACCGAGGCCAGCGGCCCGGGCGATCCGGCCATCTGCGGTAACCAGCGCGGCGCCCAGCAACTCGGCCAGTGCCACGTATGCCGCGTCGTAGGCACTCAGGCTGTCGCGCAACTGCCAACAGCGGTGCAGCAACGGTTTGTGCGCAGCGCGAGCGACGGGAACAGCAGCGAGGTCCTGCACCGCCAGGTCGGCCCGACGCAGCGGTAACCGCCCGGACGTGACCTGTCTACGCAGGACCGAGACAACCTCTAGGTCGATGAGTTCCGGCGCGAACAGCCGTTCACCGCGCAGTCGTTGCCTGGCCAGGTCACCGTCCGCAGCATCGTCAACCAACGCGGAAACCAGAACGCTGGCGTCAACCACGATCACGGTCAGCCCGCACAATCGCAGCTGCTTGCGCCAGTGGCAGTTCGCCGCCGGCCCGGGCTCCGGCCCGGTCGAGTACTTCGTCGAGGGTCGGCTGCGCGGCCTGACTGACCAGCAGCGCCAGCAGGTACTCCTGCAGCGACTGATGTGCGTTCGCCGCCCGCCGCTTCAGCACCGCGTGGGTGCCGGAAGGCACGTCCTTGATCTGGATGCTCGGCATGGCGCCATATTGGCGCTACAACATGCGATTCGCAAGGGCCGCCTAGTCGCGGGCCAGGTCCCCGAACCGGCTGTAGTGGCCCTGGAAGACCAGCGCGATGGTCTCGGTCGGGCCGTTTCGGTGTTTGGCCACGATCAGGTCGGCCTCGCCGATGCGGCTGGACTCCCTGTCGTACTGGTCCTCCCGGTGCAGCAGCATGACGATGTCGGCGTCCTGCTCGATCGCGCCGGATTCCCGCAGGTCGGACATCTGCGGCTTCTTGTCAGTGCGCTGCTCCGGGCCACGGTTCAGCTGGCTGATCGCCACCACCGGAACCTCGAGTTCCTTGGCCAGCAACTTCAGGCTCCGGGAGAACTCCGACACCTCTTGCTGCCGACTCTCCACCCGGCGCCCGCTGCTCATCAACTGCAGGTAGTCGACGATGACCAACTTCAGATCGTTGCGCTGCTTGAGCCGGCGGCACTTGGCCCGGATCTCCATCATCGTCATGTTCGGGCTGTCATCGATGAACAGCGGCGCTTCGGACACCCGGCTCATGGTGCGAGCCAGTCGCTCCCAGTCGGCGTCCTTGTTGATGCCCGAGCGCATCACGTGCAGTGGAACCTGCGCCTCGGCGGACAACAGCCGCATCGTGATTTCGCTGCGGCTCATCTCCAGGCTGAACACCACCGACGTGCGCCCGTGCTTGATCGAAGCGGCCCGGGCGAAGTCCAGGCCAAGCGTTGATTTACCGACGGCAGGACGCGCCGCCACCACGACCATCTGACCCGGTTGCAGCCCGTGCGTGAGGGCGTCCAGATCAGTGAAGCCGGTCGGCACCCCGAGCATCTCGCCGTCGCGCCGCGAGATCGCGTCCAGTTCCTCCAACGTGGCGGGGACCAGGTCAGCCAGCGGGTGGTAGTCCTCCGATGCGCGTCGCTCAGTAACCGAGTAGACCTCTGCCTGCGCGGCATCAACCGCGGCGTCAGCGTCGGTCCCCTCCGTTGAATAGCCCATCTGCACGATGCGCGTGCCGGCCTCGACGAGTCGGCGCAGGATTGCCTTCTCGGCCACGATCCGCGCGTAGTAGGCGGCGTTGGCCGCCGTGGGCACCCCGGCGATGAGTGTGTGCAGGTACGGGGCCCCACCGATTCGTGGCAGATCCCCGTTCTTGGTCAGTTCCGCCGACACCGTCACCGCGTCGGCCGGTTCGCCGCGCCCGTACAAATCCAGGACGGTGTCGTAGACCGTCTGGTGCGCAGGTCGGTAGAAGTCGACGCCGCGAAGCACCTCGACGACGTCGGCGATCGCGTCCTTGGACAACATCATCGCCCCGAGAACGCTCTGCTCGGCGGCCACGTCCTGCGGTGGGGTGCGGTCGTAGTCCGGCTCGATGACCAGACCCAGATCCGCGACGCTCACAGGGGCAGGGTCTACCGGCAGGGTCCGACAAGGTGGAAGAAACGCTGGGGACACGGCTGGGGAGCGCCTGTTGACAACTGCCCCAAGCCCTGTGGTCAACGTGTGCACCCGGCTGTGGGTTCACTTGCCACCTACGACCTATGGCCCTCGCGACCTGCGGTGATGCCGTCCACACCCTGTGGATCCAGATCAGATCCCGGCATCCCAGTATTTGGACAAGCGGGGGCTGGCACTCTGCGCTTCGTGCGACCCCGGCTGTCCGAACGCGATCGCGAGATCCTGCGCCTGGCCGTGCCCGCCTTCGGAGCCCTGGTCGCCGAGCCGCTGTTCTTGCTGGTGGACACCGCCATCGTGGGCACGCTCGGGACGCTGCCCCTGGCCGGCTTGGGTGCCGCCGCCGTCGTGCTCGGCACCGTGGTGGGCCTGTGCATCTTCTTGGCCTACACCACCACCGCGGTCACGTCCCGCCTGTTCGGCGCCGGCGACGTGAGCACCGCAGTCAGCCGCGGCGTAGACGGCATGTGGCTGGCCCTGGGACTGGGCGCCGTGCTCGCGGCGGCGGGCTGGCTGCTCGTCAGCCCCCTGCTCGCCCTGCTCGGGGTTTCTGCCGACGCCGAGCCGTTCGCGGCCACCTACTTGCGCATCAGCCTGCTCGGACTGCCGGCGATGCTGGTGACGTTGGCCGGAACCGGCGTGCTGCGCGGGTTGCAGGACACGAAGACCCCGCTGATCGTCACCGCGATCGCGGCCACCTCGAACGCAGGCTTGAGCGCCCTCTTCGTGCTGGTTCTGGACTACGGCATCGCCGGCTCGGCCTGGGGAACAGTCATCGCGCAAACAGGCGCCGGGATCGCGTACGTGGCGCTGATCCGCCGCGCGGCCGGTGGCTCGCGGACATCCATGCGCCCCCACCTGGACGGGATGCGCCAATCCGCACGCACCGGCGGGGCGCTGTTCGTGCGCACCGTGTCGCTGCGCGCGGTGTTCCTGTTGGCCGCCGCCGTCGCCGCTCGGCTGGGCGATGCCGACCTCGCCGCCTACCAAGTGGCGATGACCACGTGGTTCCTGCTGGCGCTGGCGCACGACTCGCTGGCGATCGCGGCCCAGGCGATGGTCGGACGAAACCTTGGCGCCGGCGCCGTCGCGGCCGCCCACGCCCTGACCAGAACCCTGGCCCGCTGGGGACTCGGGCTGGGCGTGGTGCTCGGGCTGCTGCTACTGGCCGTCCTGCCCCTGTACGTGCCGCTGTTCACCGACGACCCGGTCGTGGTCAGTGCGCTGACCGGAGCGCTGATCGTGGTCGCGGCCCAACAACCGCTGGCCGGTCCGGTGTTCGTCTGGGACGGCGTGCTGATCGGGGCGGGGGACGCCCGGTGGCTGGCCGGAGCGCAGACGCTCATGTTCGGGCTCTTCGCTCCCGCCGCGGTCGCGGTGCTGGTGCTGGACGCAAACCTGGTTGCGCTGTGGCTGGCGCTGACCTGGTTCATGTTGGTGCGCGGCCTGCTGCTGTGGCGCCGGGTCCGCACCGATGTGTGGGCCGTGCCCGGGATGAGCCGGTAGCTACCGGTCTGTTCCCCGGCGTTGCCGACGGTGACCTGCGGGGTACTGGTCCGGACATGCCGATGCCCCGGCGCTAGGCCGGGGCATCGAAGCAAGTTGCGGTCAGGCGGCGGTGACCTCCACGTCAACGTCCGCAGTGACTTCAGGGTGCAACTTGACCGTGACCCGGTGCGTACCGACCGTCTTGATCGGCGCGGCGATGGACACAGCGTGCTTGTCCAGCGCCGGACCGCCGGCGGCCGTCACGGCCTCGGCGATCTCGGCGGTGGTCACCGAGCCGAACAGCCGTCCGCCGTCACCGGCCTTCGCGCTGACCTGCACAGTGACCTCGGCCAGAGCCGCGGCGATCTCCTGGGCGTGGTCGAGGTCGCGAACCTGCCGAGAGGCCCGGGCGCGACGGATCTGCTCGATCTGCTTCTCCGCGCCCTTGGTCCAGGCGATCGCCAGGCCCCGGGGCACCAGGTAGTTGCGGCCGTAACCCGGCTTGACGTCCACGACGTCGCCCGGGGTACCCAGGCCGTCAACGTCCTGCTTGAGGATGAGTTTCATGATCCGTCCCCTCAGCGCGAGCTGGATGTGTAGGGCAGCAGCGCCATCTCGCGGGCGTTCTTGACCGCCTTGGCGATCTGCTTCTGCTGCTGAACGGTGACACCGGTCACCCGACGCGCGCGGATCTTGCCGCGGTCGGAGATGAACTTGCGCAGGAGGGCGGTGTCCTTGTAGTCGACGTACTCGATGCCGCCCGCGGTCAACGGGTTCGGCTTCTTCTTCATTGGCTTGCGAATTGGCGGCTTGGCCATCGTGGTGCTCCTGGGTAGGGCCCCGCCGTAGCGGGGATGGTCTTAGGTCAAATGCGACTGGGTCGCGCGTTCATCAGAAGGGTGGTTCGTCGCCACCGGTCTTCCAGTCATCGGTGGAAGCCGACGAACCGCTCGACCAGGGGTCAGCCGCGCCAGAGTCCCCGGAGCCGCCGCCGGAGCGGGACACCTTGGACACCTTGGCGGTCGCGTAACGGAGCGCCGGGCCGATCTCGTCGACCTCGCACTCGACAACCGTGCGCTTCTCGCCTTCACGGGTCTCGTAGGAGCGCTGCTTGAGCCGCCCCTGCACGATGACGCGAGCGCCGCGAGTCAGCGACTCGGCCACGTTCTCCGCGTACTGCCGCCAGACCGAGCAGCGCAGGAACAGCGCGTCGCCGTCCTTCCACTCGTTGGTCTGCTTGTCGAAGAACCGCGGCGTGGATGCGACCGTGAAGTTGGCCACGGCGGCACCGGACGGGGTGAAGCGCAATTCGGGATCGTCGGTCAGGTTGCCGACCACGGTGATAACTGTGTCACCAGCCATCGGGCGCCTACTTCCGAATCTCGGGGCGGACAACCTTGGTGCGCAGCACGGCTTCAGTGAGGTTCAACTGCCGGTCGAGTTCCGCGACGGCGTCGGACTCACAGGTCAGATCAATGACCGCGTAGATGCCCTCGCTGTGCTTGTTGATCTCGTAGGCAAGTCGGCGACGACCCCAGATGTCGACGGAGTCGACGGAACCACCGCTGTTGCGGATGACACCGAGGAACTGCTCCAAGGATGGGGCGACGGTGCGCTCCTCGACGCTGGGATCGAGGATGACCATCAGTTCGTAATGACGCATGTATTCCCTACCTCCTCTGGACTAGGCGGCCACGGTCCATCCGTGACAGGAGGGTCTTGCTGCGTCGGCCCGGAGAACCGGGCGAGGGTCAGAGGGTAGCCGCAGGCGGGCACCGACCGGAAATCGTCTCGCTACGCTCGCGCCCGTGCTGCGGGTGGCCACCTGGAACGTCAACTCGATCACCTCGCGTCTGCCCCGGTTGCTGCCGTGGCTGGCCGAAGGTGCGATCGACGTCGCCTGCCTGCAGGAAACCAAGGTCACCGACGAGGCTTTCCCCCACTCCGAACTGGCCGAAGCCGGCTACCAGGTGGCCCACCATGGACTGGGGCGCTGGAACGGGGTGGCCGTGCTGTCGCGGGTCGGGCTGACCGACGTCGAAGTCGGGTTCACCGGGGCACCGGCGTTCGGGGACCCCGAGGTGGTCGAGGCGCGCGCGGTCACCGCCACCTGCGGGCCCGTACGCGTGACCTGCGTCTACGTCCCGAACGGCCGAGAGCCGGACAACCCGCATTACGCCTACAAGCTGCGGTGGCTGGATGCGCTCGGCCAGGCGATCAGCGGCGATGTCACCGCGGACCGGCCGTACGCGATTCTGGGCGACTACAACGTCGCCCCGACCGATGCCGACGTATGGGACCCGGCGCACTTCGTCGGATCCACCCATGTCACCGACGCCGAGCGCGACGCCTTGGCCCGACTGCGGGACCTCGGCCTGCACGACGTGATCCCGCGAATCGCCAAGGGTCCGCACCCGTACACCTACTGGGACTACCGCGGCGGCGCCTTCCACAAGGGACAAGGAATGCGCATCGACCTCGTGTACGGCAACGACGGGTTCGCCGCCGCCGTGCGCGACGCGGTGGTGGATCGCGAGATGCGCAAGGGCACCGGCCCGTCCGATCACGCCCCCGTCATCGTGGATCTCGACCTGTGAGCGCCAAGCCCGGGCCATTGCGAGTGCGGGTCATCTCCGCTCAACAGCACCTGGACTGGGTAGCCGAACAGCCGGCCGTCTCCTTCCTGCAGTGCCCGTCCTGGGGCGCGGTCAAGTCCGAATGGGGCCACGAGTCACTCGGTTGGTTCGCCGGTGACGAGCTGGTGGGCGCCGGGTTGGTGCTGTACCGACAGGTGCCCCGGCTGCGCTACCGGCTCGCCTACTTGCCCGAAGGCCCGGTCCTGCCCTGGTACGACTTCGATGTCGCCGACATCGTCCGGCCGCTGCTGGCCCATGCCCGGTCCAAGCGCTGCTTCGCGGTGAAGATGGGTCCGCCGCTGGTGACCCGCACCTGGTCCAACGCGACCGTCAAGGCCGGGATCGCCGCCGAAGCGAGCCGACTCGGTGATCTCGCCGCCGACCAGACCGACCCGCAGGCCCTGGCCGTTTCCGAACGGCTGCGCGCTGCCGGATGGCGACAGCCGCAGTCCAGTGGCGCCGGCTTCGGCGACGTGCAGCCGCGCTATGTGTTCCAGGTGCCGCTGGCCGGGCGTTCGACTGAGGATGTGTTCGGCTCGTTCAATCAGTTGTGGCGGCGCAACATCCGCAAGGCCGAGCGCGCCGGGGTCACCGTCGACCAGGGGACCGCCGATGATCTGGCCACGTTCCACGATTTGTACCGGGTCACCGCGGCCCGGGACGGCTTCACGCCCAGGCCGTTGCGCTACTTCGAACGCATGTGGTCGGCAATGCGCGCTGAGGACCCGGATCGGATCCGGCTGTACCTGGCCCGGCACGAGGGGGTCGCCCTAGCGGCCGCCACCTGGGTCAAGGTGGGCGAGCACGTCTGGTACTCCTACGGCGCGTCCGCGAACGAAGGCCGAGACGTTCGACCCTCCAACGCGCTGCAGTGGCGAATGCTGACCGACGCACATGCCGCCGGCGCGACGACGTACGACCTGCGCGGCATCTCCGACACCTTGGACGAGGACGACCCGCTGTTCGGGTTGATTCGCTTCAAGGTCGGCACCGGTGGCGACGCGGTCGAGTATCTGGGCGAGTTCGACTATCCGATCAACCGGCCGCTGTACGCGGCCTTCTCTGCCTACCTGCGGCGGCGGTCATGACCTACGAACTCCACGTCGACGCGAATGGTTGGCGCCAGCACCTCGCGGCGTTGATCAGCGCCGATGCCGACCTGGTCCCGGTGACCAAGGGCAACGGCTACGGCCTGGGGCTGGCGCGAACCGCGGCCGAAGCCAGACGAGCCGGCGCACGCATGCTCGCGGTCGGCACGATCTCAGAACTTGACGAGGTGCGGCCGCACACCGACGCCGACCTGCTCGTCCTGCAGCCGTGGCAGCGCGGTCTGGACCCGGCGCCGCGGACCGACGGGACCGTCTACACCGCAGCCACATTGGACGCCGTGACCGGCCTGGCCGACGCCGGCGTGCCGTATGTGGTCGAGGTGCTGAGTTCGGTGATGCGTTTCGGCATCCCGGCCGCCACGCTGGGCAGCATCACCGATCTGAGCCGGGGCGTGGCGGTGCACCTACCGCTGGATGCCGAGCCAGGGGCGCGGGTCCAAGAGGTGGGTTCGGTCGTGGCGGCCGTCGAAGCGGTGGGTCTGGGTCCGGTCCCGTTGTGGGTCAGTCACCTGACCGACGAAGAAGTCGAGGCCGTCCGGGGGGCACACCCGGCCTGGCCGCTGCACCAGCGCGTCGGCACCCGGCTCTGGCTGGGCAAGCGCGAAACCCTGCAGGTGCGCGCTCAGGTCTTGGCCGTGCACCGGGTCACCACCGGGGAGCGCATCGGGTACCGACAGCGCCGGGTGAGCCGCGCGGCCGACCTGATCGTTGCCAGCGGCGGCACCGCGCACGGCGTGGGCCTGGAAGCACCGACCACGCCGTCCGGGGTGAGCGCCAAGAGCAAGACGGTCGCCCGCGGCCTGCTGGAAGCTGGCGGGCGGGTGCCATCGCCGTTTCGCCGCAACGGCAAACGGCTTTGGTTCGCCGAGCCGCCACACATGCAGGTGTCGCTGCTACTGGCCCGGCCCGGGATGGCTCCGGACGTGGGCTCCTTCTTGGACGTGGACGCGCGCATGACGACCGCCGCCTTCGACCGCGTCCTCGGCTGGGACTGAGGGCAGCGGCCAAAGCGGGTCGTCACCGGCGTCCGGTGGCGCGGAAGTCCGGACCACGTCGGTCTCCGGATTCAGCACGTCGCGAACGATCAGGCCCAGCAACACCAACAAGGCACCCAACCGCACGAAAGTGGCCAGCGTGTGTGGCCAGGTGGGGATCATCGAGTCCGGGTTGGTGACGCCCTCCAGGTGAGCCCACACCGCCGCGAAGTAGACAGCTTCCGCTGCGAACCAGGCCACCGCCGCGGGCCACCGCGGCCGGGCGAACGGGAGCAGCGTGGCCAGCCACACCACGAACTGCGGGCTGTACACCTTGTTCACGATCAGGAACGCCGCCACCACCAGGAACGCGAGTTGCCCGAGCCGCGGCGGCATCGGCGCCCGCCAGGTCAGGAAGACCAGACCCAGGCAGGCAACGGCGAACAGCGCCGGCCCCAGCACGTTCAGGGAGCCGGTCGCGTCGTACCAACCGGCATCGGACAGCGCCAACCAGACCGAACCCCAGGAGTACGAGCGCTCCCGACTCAGCTCGTAGAACCGGGACCACGCCTCTGGCGCGGCCAGGTAGGCGGGCACGTTGACGGCCAACCACGCGATCGCGGCACCGAGGATCGCGCGGAACGCCGGTTGGGGGTCGCGTCGACGCCACGCGATCAGGACGATCGGCAGCAGCAGCAACGCGGGGTACAACTTCAGCGCCGCTCCCAGCCCCAACAGCACGCCGGCCCACATCGGGCGTCGCCGGGCCATGGCCAACAGCGCGGCGACAACGCACACCGCCGCCAGCAGGTCCCAGTTGACCAACCCGGCCAGCAGTACCCCCGGCGCCACTGCCAGGAGGGCGGCGTCCCAAGGTCGCCACCTGGTCGCGCGGACGATGAGGGCAACGGCAACGACCCATGCCGAGAGCAGTAGCACGGCGTTGAACATGAAGAACGTCTGCGTGCGCTGCACGCTGCTGCTGCGCTGACCGTCGATGGCGTCCACGCGATCCGTCAGCCAGGCGGTGACACCGGCCGTCAAGGAAGTCAGTACCGGGTACTCCAGCGGTTCGTCCGGGTTGAACGGACCGGCACCGCCCTCCAGGCCGCGGCTGCCGTACAGCACCCCGATGTCCGAATAGCAGCCGAGGCGGAACTGGTCGCCTTCGGTCCAGCCGTCGGCCAGGCACGGCGAGATCCGGATGACGCTGAGGATGCCGGCCAGGACCGTCAGCGCCAGGCACACCCGTAGCGGCGTCCACCAGCCACTTGCCGATCGCACCCGGGAACCGGCCTGACCCCCCACGGCCGGACTAGCCGCCGCGACCAGCGGATCCGTACGCGACGGGAGCACCTGCACAGGTGCATCCTGGCCGATCTTGCGGCTCAGCCGCCCGGAGGCGCCCCGCCACCACCGCCGCCACCGGGAGAGCTAGTGGGCTTGGGCGGCGAGGGCGGCGTCGTTGGGGTCGGTGGGGCGGTCGGGGTCGGCGGAGTCGTCGGCGTGGGCTCCTCGGTCGGGGTCGGTGGGGCGGTCGGCGTGGGCTCTTCGCTCGGCGTGGGCTCCTCGGTCGGCGACGGCTCTTCGCTCGGCGCCGGGGCCGGCGCCGGCGCGGGTTGGTCGCCCCCGCCGTCGTTGCGCTCCGGCTCGGGTTCGGTGAACTCCAGCACCGGCTCGTCGGCGAGCGCCTCGCCCATGAACTCCGTCCAGATGGCGGCGGGGAACGAACCACCGGTGACCGTGGCCCTACCGCCGACGCCGCGCAAACTCGTCGGGTTGCCGTTCTCGTCGGGGCGGAACAGCGTGACCGCCGTCGCCAACTGCGGTGTGTAACCGACGTACCAGGCGGACTTGTTCTCCTGGCTGGTACCGGTCTTGCCGGCACTGGGCCGTCCCAGTTCGTCGGCTCGGAAGCCGGAGCCGCGCGTCACGACGCGCTGCAGCGCGATGTTCAAGTCGGCCATTACGTCGGGCTCGAATGCCGTCTCGGTGTCGTCTTCGGCCTCGTAGCGCACGGACCCGTTGGCGGCGCGCACTTCCAGGACGGTGCGGGGGTCGGCCTGCACCCCGTCGGCGGCGAACGTCGAGTACGCGCCGGCCATGTCCAGCGCAGTCGGCGCGGCCGGACCCAGGACCACCGACGGCTCAGCGTCGATCTGGACCGACTCGGGCACACCGGCGCGCCGAGCGACCTCGACGACCTTGTCGGGACCGACATCCAGCCCGAGTTCGACGTAGGCGGTGTTGACCGAGTCCTCCGTCGCCTTCAGCAGCGTGATGCGCCCGTAGGACACGTCACCGAAGTTGGTGACTCGGTACTCCTCCCCGCCGTCGAGTTCGAAAGTGCGTGGGGAGCGACCGGAGAAGCGGGAGAACAGCGACTTGTCGGCCTCCAGCCCAGCGATCAGCCCGAACGGTTTGAAGGTCGAACCTGCTTCCACGGTCGCCTGGGTCGCATCGTTGAACGGCCGCTGCACGTAGTCCTCACCGCCGTACAGCGCCCGCACGTTTCCGGTTCCAGGTTCTACGGCGGCCAGTCCTACGCGGACGCCGTCGGCGTTGGTTTCCGGCCGCTGCTCTTCGACGGCGGTGACCGCCGCGGCCTGGGCGTCCCGATCGAAAGTGGTGCGCACCCGCAGCCCGCCGCGGAGGATCTCCTCTTCGCTGAAGCCCAGTTCGACCAGTTCCAGTCGCGCCGTTTCGATGAGATAGCCGTTGGGCCCGCCGAGGGAGTTCGCCGGCACGCTTTGGCGGATCTCCGGGAACTCCTGCTCGGCTCGCTCCGCCTGGGACAGCCAGCCCTCCTCGACCATCACGTCCAAGACGTAGTTCCAGCGCGACTCCAGCCGTTCGGGGAACTCATCCGGGGAGTACGAACCCGGGCTGCGGATGATCGCGGCCAACACGGCCGATTCCGCGACGCTCAACTCATCGACGTCCTTGTCGAAGTACTGCCGCGCAGCGGTCTGCACTCCGTAGGCGCTGCGGCCCAGGTAGATCGTGTTCAGGTAGTCCTCGAGGATCTGATCTTTGCTGTAGGTGTTCTCCAGTTTTATCGCCAGCACGAGCTCGGTGAACTTGCGGGTGAAGGTCCGTTCCTGGGTCAGGTAGAGGTTCTTGGCCAACTGTTGGGTGATCGTGGACCCGCCCTGCACGTCCCCGCCGCGCAAGTTGTTCCAAACCGCCCGACCGATTCCAGTGGGGCTCACGCCGCGGTGGGAGTAGAAGTCGCGGTCCTCTGCGGCCAGCGTTGCCTGCTGCAGCGCCAACGGCATTCGGCCCAGGGCCACCGAAGTGCGGTTCTGCTCCGACAGTCGGCCCAGTTCGGTCTCGCCGTCGTCCCAGTAGACGATCGTGGTCTGGCTGGTCGCCTCCGCGTTGGCGTCCGGGACGTCCGTCAACGCGTAGACGACCCCGAACCCGACGATGCCCAGCGCGACGACGACCAGCGGGGTGAATACCCAGAACTTCCACCCGGGCACCCGGCTGCGCCACCCCCGTCGCGGGGGAGTAATCGTTTCGCTCACCTGTCAGTGGCCCCTATCGCGCTGCTCGCTGGCGACGGTCGATTCCGTCTCCCAGGACGTAGGACTCGACCAGATGGTTCCAGCCGCACTCCACGCAGACCTCCACCACGTACACGGTGAACTCGCCGTGTTCGGCGGCCATCTGCTCCAGTTCTTTCGGCGCCTTGATGCGGCCGGAGTATTGACCCAGTTGGTCGCCGAATGTGTACCGCAGCAGCGTCAGCCGGCAACGGCGACAGACCGGGCAGTCGATTTCTGCCGGTTCGCCGTGGTGCTTGGCGGCGCGCAAGAGATAGGGATCGGCGTCGCAGCAGTCCGTGGGCGTGGCCAGGCCGGTGAACAGCGAGACCAGGGTGGCTCGCCGTTGCAGGGCGTAATCGATGACGCCGCGGCGCGAGCGCATGCGCAAAAGGGTACGCAGCCATGTCCGGACCTCCCGCCGATCTCTGCTCAGGTACCCGCCGCGTCGCCCGGGCAAACCACAGTCGCCAAAGGTGGCCAGGACGTTGCGCCCCGGTGAACAACCGGCTATCGTCCGCACACGATGTATCGAAGTGATACATCTGAGCAACCCTATTCAGGCCCATCACGGGCCCGGTGGAGGACTTGTGGGCAGGCGTAGCGGGGTTCTGGAGTTGGCCATCCTTGGCCTGCTCCACGAGGCCCCGATGCACGGGTATGAGCTGCGCAAGCAGGTCAACACCCTGCTCGGCTCGTTCCGGGCCTTCTCGTTCGGCTCCTTGTACCCAGCCCTGCGCGATCTGGAGCAGCGCGGCCTGATCACCTCAAGTCGCGAGCCTGGTGGCCGCGGCGGGCGTGGTCGAGTCGTCTACGAGTTGACCGCCGACGGCAAGGATCGCTTCGGCGAGATGCTCACCGAGGCCGGCCCAACGGCCTGGGAGGACGAGTCCTTCGAGGTGCGCCTGGCCTTCTTCACCCGCACCGACGAGACCGTTCGCCTGCGCATCCTCGAGGGCCGGCGCAGCCGCCTGGAGGAACGCCTGGACACGCTGCGCGAGAGCTTGTCGCGCACGCGCGAACGGGTCGACGGCTACACCGAGCGCCTCGCCCAGCACGGCCTCGACTCAGTCGAGCGCGAAGTGCGCTGGTTGTCGGAACTGATCGACGACGAGCGCGCCCGTTCCACCAGCACCGCAATCGCACCATCTGATCGCACCACTGACCCGGCGTCGATTCCCGGCGCCGAAACTGACAAGGAGTAGCCGCATGGGTTCCGTCCGCGTGGCCATCGTCGGCGTAGGCAACTGCGCCTCCTCGCTCGTCCAGGGCGTCGAGTACTACAAGGACGCGCAACCGGACTCGGCAGTGCCTGGTCTGATGCACGTGCAGTTCGGGCAGTACCACGTCCGCGACGTCGAGTTCGTCGCCGCGTTCGACGTGGACGCCAAGAAGGTCGGCCAGGACCTGGCCCACGCCATCTTCTCCAGCGAGAACAACACGCTGAAGTTCGCCGACGTGCCGCCCAGCGGTGTCGTCGTGCAGCGCGGCCACACTCTGGACGGTCTGGGCAAGTACTACTCCGAGACCATCACCGAGTCCGACGACCCGGCAGTCGACGTGGTGCAGGTGCTGCGCGATGCCAAGGTCGACGTCCTCGTCTCCTACCTGCCGGTGGGCTCGGAACTGGCCGACAAGTTCTACGCCCAGTGCGCGATCGATGCCGGTGTGGGCTTCGTGAACGCCCTGCCGGTGTTCATCGCTTCCGACCCGGAGTGGGCGGCCAAGTTCGAGGCCGCCGGAGTGCCGATCGTCGGCGACGACATCAAGAGCCAGGTCGGCGCCACCATCACCCACCGCGTGCTGGCTAAGTTGTTCGAGGACCGCGGCGTCGTGGTGGACCGCACCTACCAGCTCAACGTCGGCGGCAACATGGACTTCAAGAACATGCTCGAGCGCGAGCGCCTGGAGTCGAAGAAGATCTCCAAGACGCAGGCCGTGACCTCCAACATGATCGGCAAGTTGGAGGACCGCAACGTTCACATCGGACCGTCGGACTACGTCGAATGGCTTGACGACCGCAAGTGGGCGTTCATCCGCCTTGAGGGCCGCGCCTTCGGTGACGCGCCGCTGAACCTGGAGTACAAGCTCGAGGTCTGGGACTCACCCAACTCCGCCGGCATCATCATCGACGCAATCCGCGCGGCGAAGATCGCCCTCGATCGCGGCATCGGCGGACCCATCCTGTCCGCGTCTTCGTACTTCATGAAGTCGCCGCCGGTGCAGTACGCCGACGACAAGGCCAAGACCAACGTCGAGGACTTCATCAACGGCACCGTGGAGCGCTGACGCCACACCCGCCACTTCCGTCGAGAACCCCGTGCCGTCAGGTGCGGGGTTTTCGCATATTTCCAGGCGCCCTTATCGGGAACCGGTAGCGCCGGCTGCGGCGACAGGAGTAGCAAGACCGGTGTCGTAGCCGGCTTCGGCGCGACTCTTCCCTGGAGGGGGCACCAATGAAATTCCAGCGCAGCGCAGTCGCCTCGGTAGCGGCGCTCGGCCTGATCGGCCTCGGCGCGGTACCGGCGGCGGCCGACGATCACGTCCTGGTGGACAACGTCTTCTCGCCGTTGGCGTTCTCCATCGGCGACGACGGCACGGTCTACGTGTCGGAGTCATTCGTGGGGCAACTGACCGCCGTGGACCCGTCATCGGGTTCGCGAACAACCCTGGCCAACGTCGAAGGTGGCTTCATGGGCGGCGTCGACGCCGCCCCCGGCCAACTCGTCCACTACACCGTGTCCGCACCTCCGGAGTTCGCCGACGGCCCACCGACGGACACGACGGTAAACATGATCAAGAAGAACGGCAGGCCGAAGGAGCTGCGCTCACTGCTGCGCTACGAGCAGCGGTTCAACCCGGATGCCAGCAACATCTACGGCCTCGTGGAACCCGGTGTCGACTGCACCGATGCAGCTGAAATCGTCGTCGACTTCATCGGACCCCCGGCCAGCAACGGCGGTATCGACTCCAACCCGTACTCGGTGGCAGTGGCCCCCGACGGCACGCGGCTTGTCGGAGACGCAGCGGGCAACGACATCGTCCGGATCTCCGCCAACGGCAAGCAAATGAGCACGGTCGCGGTGCTGCCGCCGGTCGAGCAGACGATCACCAGCGACGCCCTGGCCGCGGTAATGGCCGACATCAATGCGGTTCTGGAGGAGCTGGGAATGGACCCGCTGCCGGCGGACACCCTCGAGCCGTGCGCTGGCGAGCCATTCCAAAGTGAGCCGGTTCCGACCGATATTGAGATCGGCCCGGACGGCGACTACTACGTCTCCTCCTTGCCTGGGTTCCCGGAACTGCCGGGTACCGGCAGCGTGTTCCGCATCGACCATGTCACCGGGGACGTCGAGCAGATCGCCACCGGCTTCACCGGGGCCACCGACCTCGCCGTCACTGACGACGGAACCATCTACGTCGCCGAGTTGTTCGGCTTCCAGGTGGCCCGGATCGACCCCGGCGACAGTGCCGCCAGCGACGCGGCGTTCGTCGAATGCCCCAGCGCGGTCGAGATCGGACCGGACGGACACGTCTACGTCGCCGAAGCCGGCATCTGCACCGACGGACCGCCCGCACCCGGCCGGATCATTCGGCTCGACCTGTAGCACCTTCTCCCCCGAGGCGACGCCCCCCACCCAGCGTGGGGGGCGTCGTTGTTGCGTCGGCGTGCAAGGGTGCCGCTGTGGAGTCACGGGTTGCCGATCTGCGCGCCGCCCTGGCCGACTCCCGCTTTCGGCGCCTGCTGGCGGTTCGCCTGGTCGGCCAGTTCGGCGACGGGGCCCTGAACGCCGGTCTGGCCGCATTCGTGCTGTTCTCCCCGGAGCGGCAGTCGACGGCCGCTGCGGTGGCCGCCTCGTTCGCCGTCCTGCTGCTGCCGTACTCGTTCATCGGGCCGTTCGCCGGCGTCTTCCTGGACCGCTGGTCGCGTCGGCAGACGCTGCTGGTCGCCAACGTCGGCCGCGCCATCGGCGCGATCGGCCTGGCCGCCATCGTCGCCGCCGGCGTGGCCGATCTCCGCCTGGGTGTGGCCGCCCTGATCGTCATCGGGGCCAACCGCTTCATCCTCTCGGCCCTGCAGGCGTCGGTGCCGCACACGGTCGAGCCGCAGTACCTGATCGGCGCCAACGCGGTCGGGCCGACCATCGGCACGTTTGCTTCGTTCATCGGCGGTGGCGCAGCCATCGGGCTGCGGCTGGTACTGGGAAGCGGCGACGCGGCCTCCGCTGCCGTGGTCGTGGTCGCGTCCGTCAGCTACGCCTTGGCCGGGCTGCTGGCACTGACCATGGCCCGGGACCTGCTCGGACCGGACCGGCCCGTGCAGCTTCGGCTTCAGGAGGCCGTCGCCGACGTCCTGCGCGGCCTGGGTCAGGGGATCACGCACATCCGGCAGCGCCCGGCAGCGCGTGATGCGCTCACGGTGATGACCGGGTCGCGAGCGATGTACGGCCTGGTGACCGTGCAAGGGGTGCTGTTGTTTCGGGCGACCTTCAACGACGTGGACGACGTCGATGCCGGCATCGCCTCACTTGGCGCAGCCGCCGGAATGGCCGGGCTGGGCATCCTCATCTCGGCGCTGGTGACCCCCCGAGCCGTGCGCCGCTGGGGTGCGGGGCACTGGACGGGAGCGGTTCTGGCCGGCGCCGCCGCGGCCATCGTTCTGGGGGTGCTGCCACTAGCCGAGTTGCCACTGGTGCTCGCGGCCGCCCCCGTGGCCTTCGCCGTGCAGAGCACGAAGATCGTCGTCGACTCGACCCTGCAGCGAACCTGCGCGGACTCCTACCTGGGCCGGGTCTTCAGCATCTACGACTTGCTGTTCAACTTCGCGCTGGTCGGCGCCGCCGTCGCGGCCGCGCTGGTACTGCCGGACAGCGGAGTTGATCGAGTAATTCCGGCGATCGCGGCGATCGGGTTCGCGGCCTTGGCGTTCTGGTACCCGCGCGCCGACGCGGCGGACGCCCTGCGCTCCAAGTCCAGCTGAACCAGTAGCGCCGGAACTCTCAACTGCTATTGCGTTCGGCCCACCACTGCTTCAGCGCAGCGGCGGCCTGCTCCGGGGTTTGCGGCCCTTCATCGAGGCGCAGTTCCAGCAGGTAGCGGTAGGCCTCGCCCACCTCTGGTCCCGGGGACAGGCCGAGAACCTGCATGATCTCGTTGCCGTCCAGGTCCGGTCGGATCGCGGCCAACTCCTCCTGCTCCGCCAGCACGGCGATCCGCTGCTCCAAGGAGTCGTAGGAACGAGCCAGGGCTGCCGCCTTGCGTCGGTTGCGGGTGGTGCAGTCGGCGCGGGTCAGCAGGTGCAGCCGCTCCAGCAGCGGCCCGGCGTCGCGTACGTAGCGGCGGACTGCGGCATCGGTCCACTCCCCACCGCCGTATCCGTGGAAGCGCAGGTGCAACTCCACCAGCTTGCTGACGTCGTCGATGTGGTCGTTGCTGAACCGCAAGGCCTGCATCCGTTTGCGGGTCATCCGCGCCCCGACCACCTCGTGGTGGTGAAACGACACGCCGCCGCCGGGCTCGAACTTGCGCGTGCGCGGCTTCCCCACATCGTGCATCAGCGCCGCGAACCGCAGCACGAAGTCCGGTCCGGGAACGGGTCCGTCCGGTCCGGACTCCAACGCGATCGCCTGATCCAAGACGGTCAGCGTGTGCTCGTAGACGTCCTTGTGCCGGTGGTGCTCATCGACTTCCAGGCGCAGCTCCGGCAGTTCCGGCAACACCCACTGCGCCAGCCCGGTGTCCACCAGCAGGGCCAGGCCGCGGCGCGGTGAACGCCCCACGATGAGCTTCACCAACTCCTGTTGGATTCGTTCGGCCGAGACGATCGAAAGCCGCTCGGCCATGCGGCCGACCGCCGCTACCACCGCGTCGTCCACGTCGAAGTCCAACTGCGACGCGAACCGCGCCGCCCGCAGCATCCGCAGCGGGTCGTCGCTGAACGACTCCTCCGGAGGGGCCGGCGTAATCAGCCGCCGCGACACCAGATCGCGAAGGCCGCCGTGCGGATCGACCAGGTCCGGCTGCGGCAGTCGCAGCGCCATCGCGTTGACGGTGAAGTCGCGCCGGCGCAGGTCCCCGACGAGGGAGTCCCCGAACTGCACCTGCGGCTTGCGCGAGTCCGGGTCGTAGTTCTCGCTGCGGTAGGTGGTTATCTCGAACGTGTAGCCGTCTTTGCGGGCACCCAACGTGCCGAATTCGATCCCGGTCTGCCAAACGTTGTCCGCCCAGCCCGCCAGCAGTTGGGCAATGGTCTCCGGGCGAGCACTCGTCGTCAGGTCCAGGTCCTCAGCCGGCCGACCCATCAAGGCGTCACGCACGGTGCCACCGACCAGGCTGATCTCCTGGCCCGTTCCCACGAAGCGCTCGGCCAACTCCGAGACGACACTCGGAACGCGGATCAAAGCAGCGGCTGCCCGACGGGCACCAGCGTCTGGATCCTCCGGCACGAGCCGACAGCGTACGCATGGGCCCGTGCCGCGCACCTACCATCCAGTGGTGATCAACCCGGCGGCGCGCAACCCGAGCCGAGGACGGGCGCGCGCCGGTGTCGTTCTCGTGTTCGCGCTGGTGGTCCTCGCCGCCGCACCGATCGTCGCCCCCGAGCGGGCAGCTGCAGCCGATGAGGCGTCGATCGCGGTCGATGAGGTCACCCCGGTCACGATGACGGCCGGCGGTCAATTGACTATCCGCGGCACGGTCACGGCTGGTGCGGTGGGCCTGTCCAACGTCGTCGTTCAAGTGCGCATGTCCGCACAACGCCTACGCGGTCGCGCCGACCTGGCCGCCGTCACCGCCGAGCCGAGCGTCCAGCGGGCTGGTCCCCTGGTACCCAACGGCGTACTCCAGGTGGCCGACAACCTGAGCTCCGGCGCCAGCGCACCGTTCACCGTGGATCTGCCGGTTGACTCCTTGCCCGCCGCGGCCGCAGGTGTCTACGTCGGCGCCGTCGAGGTACGAGCCACCCCGGATGACGCACCCCGCAGTCGACTGGACTTTCAGACCCTGATCCTCAACTACTGGAGCCCGGGGGCAGTGGCCGAGCCCACCCCGCTCGCCGTCGTCTGGCCGCTGGCGGATCGCCCCGACCTGGACGCGAACGGAGACCTCACCGACGACGACCTCGCCGAACAACTGCGACCCGGCGGTCGGCTGGACCAACTGCTGCAAGTCGGAGCGGACAACCCGGTGGACTGGTTCGTCGACCCCGATCTGTTCCAGTCCGCGGCCGCTCTCGGCGCCGAGGACTGGCTTACGCGCGCAGTGGCCGCGCTCAGCGACGAGAACGCGGCGGTGCATCTGCTGCCGCTGGCTGACGTCGACGTTGTGGCGCTGACCCGCGACAACCGGGTCGAGGACATCGCCGCCGCGCTGGACCGCGGCCGCGCGGTCGCGGCCGGCTTCGGGGTTGCCGCCGGAACAGCGGTCGCCTGGCCCGACGGTGGCGCCGATCAGGCGACCCTGGCCCAACTGGACGTGCTGGGACAGGACCTGTCCGTCCTGCCGGTCTCGCAGTACCCACGGCGCAGCCTTGGCGTCGCCGCCGGACCGGCGACCGTGCAATTGCCCGCGACGGCCGGTGGCGGCCTGGCGACGCTGGCGGATGACACCGTGACCGAAATCCTGGGCCGCAACTCCTTCGAACCCGGCGCCGTCGTGACCATCCGCCAACAGGTCGCGGCGTACCTCTACCTGATCGCGCTGGAACGGACCTCTGATCCCCGTCCCCAGGTCCTGGCCCCGCCAAGACGTTGGGATCCCGCTGCGGGCTTGGCCTCGGGCTTGCTCAGTGACCTCTCCACCGCGCCTTGGATCCGCAGCAGCAGCCTGGACGAACTGCAGACCCTGCCGCCGGACGACGCCGCTCGGGCCGACTTCAGCTTCAGCGACGGCGCGATCTCCGCCGAGCAGGTCGCATCCGCCGACCCGGCCAGCGCCGCCGGCGCCGGCCTGACCCAGGTGCTGACCGACCCCCTGACGGTGGTGCAGCCGATTTCGGACGCCGTGCTGCGTTCGACCTCGACCGCCTGGCGCGAGGACCCGAACAGCGGTGCGCAGTACTCCGAACTCATCGTCAGGCAGGCCACCGAGACCGCGGCCGGCCTGTGGCTGGTGCCGCGGGAGTCGGTCACGTTGACCGGCCAATCCGGCACCATCCCGCTGACCATCGCCAACGACCTGCCCCAGCCGGTCACGGTTCAGGTGGCCGCACGCGCCACCCCGTCGGTCCGACTGCAGTTGACCGACCCGGGCTCGGTGACCGTTCCGGCCGGGCGCCGGGTCAGCGTGGAACTCGGCGCCGACGCGGCCGCTAGCGGGGTGGTCCGGGTGGACGCCCAACTCGTCACGACCGGTGGCGACCCGTACGGTCCCGGCGAGTCTTTCGACGTGCGCATCCAGGCGCTCGGCCAGGTCGCCGGGTGGGCGGTCGCGGCCGTTCTGGCGGCCCTGTTCGTCATCACCGTCGTCCGCATCTTCCTGCGGGCCCGTAAACGAGCAGCGGAAGCGCCGCAATGACCGATCCCGGGCTGGCGCGTCCGGCCGCATCCATGGCCACTGGAACGGTGCTGTCGCGGGTCACCGGGATGGTCCGCAACACCGCGTTGGTGGCCGCGATCGGCACCGGTGTCTTCGCCGACACCTACACGGTCGCGAACACGCTGCCGAACATCCTGTACATCCTCACCGCCGGCGGCGCCCTGAACGCGGTGCTGATCCCGCAGTTGGTCCGGCGGATGAAGGCCGACGCCGACGGTGGCGTGGCCTACACCGACCGGTTGCTGACCGCGATCATCGGCGTGCTGCTGCTGGTGACCGCGCTGGCGCTGCTCGCGGCCCCCTGGCTGATCCGGCTGTACGCGTCGGCGGAATGGTCCGCGGCCGACCTGCGCGCCAGCACCCTGTTCGCCTGGTTCTGCCTGCCGCAGATCCTCTTCTACGGCGCGTACACCGTGCTGGCGCAGGTGCTCAACGTGCGCGGGCGCTTCGGCGCGCCCATGTTCGCTCCGATCGTGAACAACGTGGTCGTCATCGTCACGGCGATCGTCTTCATCGCTGTCGTGACCGACCCGAGCGTCGCCGGGATCACCGACACGCAGATCGCCCTGCTGGGCATCGGCACGACTCTTGGAGTGGTGGCCCAGGCCGCGGTCCTGCTGCCGGTGCTGAACCGCGCGGGGTACCGCTGGCGGCCGCGCTTGGACCTACGGAACTCCGGCATCGGCCGAGCTGCCTGGCTGGCCGGCTGGACGCTCTTCCTGGTCGCGGTCAATCAAGCCGCATTCGTCGTGATCACCCGACTGGCGACCACGGCTGGGGCGCGCGCCGCTGAGGCCGGAGAGGCGGCTGGGGCCGGCATCACCGTCTACTCGATGGCGCACCTGGTCTTCGTGCTCCCGCATTCGGTGGTGACGGTGTCCGTGGTGACGGCGATGTTCCCGCGGATGAGCCGCCACGCCGGCGAGGGCGACATGGGCTCACTGCGCCGCGATGTGACCGGCGGTTTCACCGCGATCGCCCCGCTGCTCATCCCCGCCTCGGTGGCCCTGGTCCTGTTCGCCACGCCGGTCGCCGTCTTGCTCTTCAACTACGGGGCCACCGACTTGGACTCCGCGCAGTTCATCGGCGAGACCTTGCGCGCCTTTGCGGTCGGGCTGGTCCCATTCAGCGCCTACTTCGTGATGATGCGCGGCTTCTATGCCGTCGAGGACACTCGGACCCCGGCGCTGCTGGCGATCCCGCTGGGCGTCCTCAACGTGGGGCTCGGCTACCTGTTCTTCCAGGCCCTGCCGGCCCAGCAGGCGGTTGCCGGGCTGGCGTTCGGCTACTCCCTGGCCTACCTGATCATGTTGTTGCCGATGTGGCTGCTGCTGCGGCGGCGATACGGCGGGCTGCCCGTCGCCGAACCGATCAGTCGATCGCTACGGCTACTCGCCGCCGCGATGCCCGCCGGGCTGCTCGGTTTCGTCGCGGCCGTCTTTGTGCTGCAGGTCCTGGACCTGTCGTTGCGACCAGTGACGGCGCTGCTGTGGTTGGGCGTCGCCGGGGCTGTGATGGCACCCGTCTTCGTCCTCCTGGCCCGCTGGTTCGGCGTCCCAGACGTCCTGGAGTCCTTGCGCACGCTGACCCGCCGGCTGCGCAGCCCCCGAAGTGGCAGCCGCTCCTGACTCAAGGTCCGGTACCGGTGTGCCGACTTGGAGACAGTGAAACCCATCCGTGGCGAGGCGGGCAGCATCGTCTTGGGGTGGCTGGTCCGACTCACCGTCGTGCTGGCCGCCGTTGGCTTGGTGGCGTTCGACGCGATCGCGATCGGCGTCGCCCGAATGGCGCTCGTGGACGGGGGCGAAGCCGCCGCGCGGTCAGCTCAAGTGGCTTGGGCGCGTGGCGGTGGCGTGGAAGCCGCGCGCGCCGCTGCCCTTGAGGAAGCGCAAGAACAGGGGTTCATCCTGATCGAGCCGACCCTGGTCGTGGGGCGCGACGGCTCGATCAGTTTCGACACGAAGCGCGAGGTGAACACGTTCCTGTTCGGCTACATCCCGGGGGCCAAGGATTGGACCCTCCAGGAGTACACCGTCACCCAAGCTGCGCCTAGCCCGAACTGAGTGCCGATGCGCTTGCGGGTCGCGCTGGGGGCGTTCGTCGCGACAGCGGCGCTGGCAAGCCTGCTTCCTGCAACCGCCGGCGCCGATGAGTTGAGCAACGCCCAGGAGCGGGCTCGAAAACTCGCCACCGAAGTGGCCCGTCTGGACATCGCGACCGAAGTCGCTGTCGAGGAGTACAACGCCGTCGCCGACCGGCTCGGCGAAGCCGTATCCCGCCAGGTGTCCGCTTCCGCCGCCTACGACCAGGCGCAGCGCGGGGTGCGGGCCGCCGACGCCGACGCCGGCCGACGTCTCCGCGCCCTGTACATGGACGGCGGCATGTCCGCCCTGCTGTCCAGCGTCCTGGACGGTCAATCCCCCAGCGACGTCATGTCCCGGATGGGAACGGTCTCCCGAGTCGTCTCCGCCGACACGGCATCGGTACGAGCCGCAACCGAACAGGCCGACGAGTTGGCCCAATTGCGCGAGCAACTGGCCGAAGTGGCTGCCGAGCGAACCCGACTGGAGAACGCCGCAGCGGCGTCAACCCAGCAGGTTGCCGACCTGTTGGCCCAGCGCGAACGGGAGCTGGCCGCGGCCGGCGCCGACGTCCGTCGGCTGGCCGCGGAGAAGGCCGCACGTGATGCGGCTGATGCAGCCGCTCGGGCCCAGGCGTTGTTGCCCGGCGGGGGCGGGGACTGGGCCGCGGCGGTAGCCGGCGCGCAAGGTGCGCCCGCCGCAGCGGTAGCGGCAGCCCGCACTCGCATCGGTGTCCCGTACGTATGGGGCGCCACCGGACCGGCGACGTTCGACTGTTCCGGTCTCACCGGGTGGTCCTACCGGCAGGCCGGTGTTTCCCTGCCGCGCACTTCACGCGAGCAGTTCAACGTCGGTGCCCGCATCAGCCTGGCCAACCTGGCCGCGGGAGACCTGCTCTTCTGGGCAACGGATGTGCGCAACCCCGCGTCGATTCACCATGTCGGCATGTACTTGGGGGCGGGCTGGATGATCCACGCCCCCCGGACCGGGACCACAGTGCGGATCGAGCGCGTGTGGCTTGACGGCTTCATCGGCGCCACCCGACCCGCCGCTGGCTGAGGTACGGACCTACCCTCGGCGCATGCCGAGAGTGGCCGACCGTTTCGAGTTGCAGCAGGAGTTGCTCAGCGGCTCCGGCGGCACCTACTTCCACGGTTTGGACAGCACCCTCGGCCGCGACGTCGGAATCCTCCTGCTGGACCCAGGTCACCCGCGCACCGACGCGGTCCTGAACGCGGCGCGAGCCACCGCATCCCTGCCGGAGGAAGGGTTCCTCCGGGTACTGGATGCGGCCAAGGACGATGAGCGCGCCTACGTCGTGACCCAGTGGGCCAGAGGGACGGACCTGGAGCAACTGCTGGCTTCCGGTCCGATGGACTCCGACGACGCGGTGTCGCTGTGTCACGCCGTCGCCGAGGCCCTGGCTGTCGCCCACTCCGTCGGCTTGGCGCACCTGCACCTGGGCCCCCGTTCGGTCCTGCGCACCGAGGACGGCGCCGTGCGCATCGTGGGCGTCGCCGTGGATGCCGCATTGCGCGGTACCGCGCTGGCCGACCGCGCTGCCGCCGACCGCGTGGACACCCGGGCCATCGGCGGGCTGCTGTACCTCCTGCTCACAGGTCAGCGGGTGTCCGCGCAGTACGGAGTCAGTGCCTCCCGCCGCCGCCCCGACCTCGACCCGGCCGTGGACGCCGTCGTCATGCGCGCCCTGGGGGCGGACATGGGTCCGGGTGGGCCCGCGCTGGACACCTGCGCTGACCTGGCCGAGGCACTCGCCGGATTGGTGCCGGCCCAGGAACCCACTGCCAACGTGCTGACCCAGGCGCCGCGGGCCCCGGTCGGACCGCGGCTGAGCGCGGGCGTGCTGGCGGCGATCGCGGTGGTTGCCGTGGGTCTGGTGGGTTGGCTGCTGCTCACCTGGGGCTGGCCGCAGGCCGAAACTTCACCGGCGCCGGCGACGTCGCCCTCAGTGGCTGCGGCCCCGACGCCCGCCGAGGAGTCGCCGGCCGAATCGCCGACGGGATCGCCGATCGCCGGTGGCGGCGTGATCGCCATCGTGTCGGCGGAGGATTTCGATCCGGAAGGCAACGGGGCGGAGAACCCCGGTCAGGCGGCCCTGGCGATCGACGGGGATCTGACCACCAGTTGGCGAACCGTCTCCTACCGTGGCGAGGACTTCGGCGGCCTGAAATCCGGGGTCGGCCTGTTGCTGGACCTCGGCGGCGTGCAGCAAGTGGCCTCGGTGTCGTTGGACATCGGCATCGGCCCGACGGACGTGGAACTGCGCGTATCCGAGCAGCGCGGCGACACCGCCGACGCGTACACGACCGCCGCCACTGTCGAGTCCGCGGCCGGGACGGTGGATCTGATCCCGCAGCGGCCGGCGGAAGCGCGGTACCTGCTGGTCTGGCTGACCCGACTCCCGGTCGAGGCAGCCGACCGCAACCGCGGTGCTATCAACGAGATCTTCGCCACCCGCGCCTAGGGTTCAGCCGTGACCGACCCGACGGACGCGGAACTGCTGGCGGCGCACGTCGCCGGCGACGACGACGCGTTCTCGGTGCTGGTGCGACGACACTCCGACCGGCTGTGGGCCGTGGCGCTGCGAACGCTGGGCGACCGGGAAGAAGCCGCGGACGCCCTGCAGGAGGCGCTGATTTCGGCTTTCCGGCGCGCCGACTCGTTCCGCGGCGACGCCGCGGTGACCACCTGGCTGCACCGGATCGTGGTCAACGCCTGCCTGGACCGAGTCCGCCGCCGCAAGGCGAGGCCGACCGTGGCCATGCCCGAGGAGGCCCCCACCTGGGCGGAACGGACCGACCGCCTCGGCCAGGTGGACACCGCCTTGGCGGTGCGGGAGGCGTTGGCGACCCTGCCGGACGAGCAGCGCGCGGCCCTGGTCCTGGTGGACATGCAGGGGTATTCGGTGGCCGATGCCGCGCAGATACTGCAGATCCCGGAAGGGACAATCAAGAGCCGCTGCTCGCGCGGCCGGGCGCGGCTGTTGCCGCTGCTGCAGGCCGTTCGGAACCCGGACGCCGAGCCGGGCGTCGGAACAGAGGCCGATCGGGACAGCCGGGGAGGGCAGCCGTGACCGAACCACGCGACGGCGCGGAGTCGACTCCTGAGCTGACCCCGGAGCAGGAGCGCGCAGTCACCGAACTGCTAGCCGGCGTGCCCGTGGAGCCGCTACCGCAGGATGTGGCCGACCGGATCGACGCGGCGCTGCGCCGCGAGGCGGACGCCCGGGCCGCGGGTGCACCGAGCCCGACGGTGGTACCCCTGGCCGCCGTGCCACAGCAACGTTCCCGGCGCGCGCGTGTTCTCGAGGTCGCCGCCGGTTTCGCCCTGATCGGTGGCGCAGTACTGATTGGCGTCAACGTGCTCGGTGACTCCGACTCCGAACTGACCGCGACGCCGGAAGCCGCCGCTGCAGTGCAGGTAGTGAGCAGCGGAACCGCCTACACCGAGGCATCGTTCGAGACCCAGCTGGCCGTGCTGGAGCCGACGGTCAGCCAGTCCACCGAAGGTCAGGACTCCGCCTCCGCTCCCGACGCCCCCGCGTCCGTGCCGGAGCCGGTGCCCGTGGTTGCCGACGAGTTCGTGTTGTCGCCGTCCGCGCTGCCGGTGGCCGCGCTGGAGGAGTGCCTGCGAGCGTTGAACCCCGAAGCCGCGCCGGACGTGGTCGACGCCGCGTCCTACGAAGCCGAACCGGCTCTGGTCGTGGTCTACCGCGCGACCGCCGGGGACTGGGACGTATTCGCCGTGGGGGTCGACTGCTCCGCCGAGGACGAGCACCTGTTGCGGTACCAGCGCATCCAGGACTGAACCGGGAATGCCGGCGCCCGTAGGATTCGTTACCCAGGGCAAGGCACCTACCGGGCCCGAGCACCGGCCCCGGAACGGCAAGGAGCACACGTGAGCGACGTCCGAGACGTGATCATCGTCGGGTCGGGTCCAGCCGGATACACCGCTGCCCTGTACGCCGCGCGGGCCCGGCTTTCCCCCCTCGTCTTCGAGGGCTCGGTGACCGCCGGCGGCGCCCTGATGAACACGACCGATGTGGAGAACTTCCCCGGTTTCCCCGAGGGCATCATGGGTCCAAGCCTCATGGAGCAGATGCGCTCGCAGGCGGAGCGGTTCGGTGCCGAGCTGGTCACCGACGATGTGGTGTCCATGGACTTGACCGGGGAGATCAAGCAGGTCACGGACGGGTCCGGTGCGACGCACCGCGCGCGCTCGGTGATCCTTGCGATGGGGTCGGGCTACCGCGAGCTCGGCGTCCCCGGCGAGAAAGACCTATCCGGTCACGGCGTGAGTTGGTGCGCCACCTGTGACGGCTTCTTCTTCCGGGACCAGGACATCGCCGTGGTCGGCGGTGGGGACTCCGCCATCGAAGAGGCGACGTTCCTGACGCGATTCGCCCGCAGCGTGACCGTGATCCACCGCCGCGACGAATTGCGTGCCAGCAAGGTGATGGCCGAGCGCGCCCAGAGCGATCCGAAGATCCGGTTCGCGTGGAACTCCACGGTCACCGAGGTGCTCGGCACCGACGGCAAGGTCTCAGCGGTTCGCCTGCTCGACACCGTCACCGGCGCCGAGTCGGAGTTGGCTGTGACCGGCCTGTTCATCGCCATCGGCCACGACCCGCGCAGCGAGTTGGTGGCCGGTCAGGTCGACCTCGACGAGTCCGGCTACGTGCTGGCGGAAGGTCGCACCACCCGGACCAACCTGGCCGGCGTCTTCGCCTGCGGGGACCTGGTGGATCACACGTACCGACAGGCCATCACCGCTGCTGGTTCCGGTTGCGCCGCCGCCCTGGACGCCGAGCGCCACCTGGCCGCACTGGACGACGCCGCGCGCACCGCGGACACGCCCGTACCAGTTGGCTGAGACGCCACTTTCAGACAGCATCTGGCACCGACGACTCCCAGCACCTCAACAGCGCAACACCGACGACCAGGAGGTCCGCCCCGTGGGCAACGCCACCAAGACCGTTACCGACTCCAGCTTCCTTGAGGACGTGCTGCAGTCGGACAAGCCCGTGATCGTCGACTTCTGGGCGGAGTGGTGCGGACCCTGCAAGATGGTCGCGCCGATCCTGGAGGAAATCGCGGCGGAGTTCGGCGACAAGGTCACCGTCGCCAAGTTGAACGTCGATGAGAACCCGCAAACGGCGATGTCGTACCGCGTCACGTCGATCCCGACCATGAACGTCTACTCCGGTGGCGAGGTCGTCAAGACGATTGTCGGGGCCAAGCCCAAGCAGGCCTTGCTCAAGGACTTGCAGCCGTATCTGTAACCAGTCCGCGTCTCCGGCGCCCGCGGCCTACCATCCGGGCAAGAGCCGGAGGTGACGGTGCAGCAGGTGTACCGCGAGGGCGACACGGGCGTGGCTGTGGGCGAGATCCGCTCCATGCTGGCCCGCGTCGGGCTACTGCCGAGCGCGCCATTGCCGACGCAGTGGAGCGAGGCTCGTTTCGACGAGCAGACGGCGGCCGCGGTTCGGGAGTTCCAGCAGCAACGCGGGCTCATCGTCGACGGGCGGGTTGGGCCGGAGTCGTGGCGGCATCTTGAAGAGGCGCGCTGGCAACTCGGTGATCGCGTGCTCGCATTCGCGGTCAGCCACCCGCTCACCGGCGACGACGTCCTGGACCTGCAGAACCGGCTGATGTCGTTGGGATTCGACCCCGGCTCACTCGATGGGGCCTACGGCCACCGGACCGAGTTGGCGGTTCGGGCGTTCCAGCGGGAGTCTGGGCTGGCGGCGGACGGCGTTTGTGGGCCGCAAACGTTCGCGGCCTTCGGCCGGCTGTCGCGCTCGGTTACCGGCGGTTCCTCCCAAGCCCTGCGCGAGAGCGCCGCGATCCGCACCAGCGGACCCTCGCTGGCCCGCAAGGTCATCGTGATCGACCCCGGACATGGCGGTAACGATCGCGGCAACGTGGTCGGCGGCCTGGCGGAAGCCGATCTGGTCGAGGACATCGCGGCCCGCCTGGAGGGCCGGATCAACGCGGCCGGGGCGATCGCCTACCTGTCCCGCGGCCGATTGGAGGCCGACCAGTCCCCACCGGGGTCCGCCGATCGCGTTGGCTTCGCGAACACCGCGGGCGCGGACTTGTTCATCAGCCTGCATGTGGACGCGGACCGTTCGCCGGCCGCGGCCGGGGTGGCGACGTACTACTACGCCAACCGCCGCACCGGGACGGAGTCCCCGACGGGCCGGCAACTGGCCGACCTGATCCAGCGCGAGGTGTGCGCACGCACCGACCTGCTCAACTGCCGACACCACGGCAAGACGTGGGATCTGCTTCGGGGTACGCAGATGCCGGCGGTGCGTGTTGAAGCCGGGTACCTAAGCAATCCGCACGACGCGTCCCGGTTGGCCGACCCGGCCTTCCGCGACCTCATCGCCGAGGCGATCCTGGCTGCCATCCAGCGCCTGTACCTGCCTCCGGAGGCCGACCACCCCACCGGGGCGATCGACCTCGCCGCCATCCGCGCCATGTTGGGGGCTTAGCGGCCCCTCGGGCCTCAGCGCAGGTCGGCGGAATCCGGCTCGGTGGGTGGGTTCAGCAGCGACGAGGCGAATCCCGCCAATGCGCCCAACGCCAACCCCAACAGGATCCATCGCAGTGCGCGCATAGGCCGCATCGTAAGTTGTGCCCACCGCAGCGATGCTTGGCGAGGGGGTGTGCACCGTGGCCGACGGCACCAGGCTGGACCCGTACGTGCAGCGCTACGCCACCCGGACAGCGGGGATGACGGCGTCGGAGATCCGCGCGCTGTTCGCCGTCGCCAGTCGCCCCGAGGTCGTCTCGCTGGCAGGTGGCATGCCCTACACCGCCGCCCTGCCCTGGGACGCGATCGCAGACACCGTCGCGGACATGCTGCGTACCCACGGCGCGACTGCGCTGCAATACGGCTCCGGTCAGGGGGACCAGCGGCTACGCGAACAGATCGGTGCGATCGTCGACCTGGTCGGCGTCAATACCCACCCCGACGACGTCATCGTCACGGTCGGCTCGCAGCAGGCGCTTGACCTGGTCACTCGCGTCTTCTGCGACCCCGGCGACGCGGTAATCGTGGAGTCGCCGTCCTACGTGGGAGCGCTGGGAACTTTCGCCGCTTACGAGTGCGACGTGCGGCACGTGGCGATGGATGAGCAGGGGCTGGTGCCCGAAGCCGTGGTGGCGGAGGTGCAACGACTGGCCCGCGACGGACGCAAGGCGAAGTTCGTCTACACGATTCCGTCGTTCCACAACCCGGCCGGTGTGACGCAGTCCGCGCAGCGCCGCGAGGCGCTCCTGGCCGTGGCTGCGGAGTACGACCTGTTGGTGCTTGAGGACGATCCCTACGCCCTTCTCGGCTTTGACGGGGTGGTGCCGCGGGCGATGCGCGCCGACGACGAAGAACGAGTGGTGTACCTCGGCTCGTTCTCCAAGATCTTCGCCCCGGGGGTGCGGGTCGGTTACGCCGTGGCTCCGCACGGGTTGCGCGAAAAGCTCGTCCTCGCGGCCGAGGCCAGCATCCTGTGCCCCCCGGCGTACTCGCAGTGGACCGTGTCGGCATACCTGGACACCCAGCCCTGGCAGGAGCAGATCAAGACGTTCCGCGAGGTCTACCGGGAGCGCCGCGACGCCCTGCTGGACGGGCTCAAAGCGCTGATGCCGCCGGGGACCACGTGGACGGTGCCAGCGGGTGGCTTCTACTCCTGGGTGACGCTGCCCGACGGCATGGACGCAACGGCCATGCTGCCCAGGGCGGTCACGGCCCGGGTGGCCTACGTGCCCGGAACCGGCTTCTACGCAGGTCCCGCCCGGGAAGAGGGTCGGCGCAGCATGCGGCTGTCCTACTGCTTCCCAACGGCCGAACGGATCACCGAGGGCGTCCGCCGGCTTGCCGGTGTGGTCGAGGCCGAGCAGGAGTTGCTCGACACGTTCGGTCCCGCAGCCGGTCATCACCCGCAAGCCTCTTTGGGTGACACCCCAAGCCCGGACCTGGCCTGAAGGAGCTCTAGTGGACGTTGTCGTACTGGCCGGTGGGCTGTCCCACGAACGTGACGTGTCGCTGCGCTCCGGTCGCCGGGTCGCCGAGGCGTTGCGGGACCACGGCATCCCCGCCGACGTCGCCGATGTTGACGCGCAACTGATCGGCGCCCTGCATGATCGGCAACCCGATGTCGTGCTGCCGATGCTGCACGGTGCCGCCGGCGAGGACGGCAGCATCCGCGACGTATTGGAGTTGCTCGGTATCGCGTATGTGGGTGCGCGCGCCGATGCCTGTCGGGTGGCCTTCGACAAGCCTGTCGCCAAGGCCGTTGTCGCAGCTGCCGGAGTCGCCGTGCCCGACGCGGTTGCCCTGCCCGCCGAGGTGTTCCGCGAGCTCGGTGCCGGCGTGCTGCTCGGCGCAGTTGAGAAGCGCTTGGGGCTGCCGCTGGTGGTCAAGCCGACCCGCGGCGGATCGTCGCTAGGCATGTCGGTGGTGCGACAGTTCGAGGAGTTGCCCGCGGCCATGGTGGCCGCCTACGCGTATGGCGACACCGCGTTGATCGAGCGATTCGTCTCGGGCACCGAGGTGGCGGTCTCGGTGGTGTCCGACGGCGGTGGGCTGCGGGTCTTGCCTGCTGTGGAGATCCTGCCCGACTCCGGGGTCTACGACTACGCCGCGCGCTACACCGCTGGCACCACGCAGTTCTACGCGCCGGCCCGGTTGAGTTCAGATGTGGCCGCCGCGGTCGAAACCGCTGCCCTTGCCGCGCACCAGGCGCTGCATCTGCGCGACCTATCTCGTATCGACCTGATCGTCGAAGGTGGGGTCGTGTACTTCCTGGAGGCCAACGTCGCCCCCGGAATGACTGAGACCAGCCTGTTCCCACAGGCCGTCGCCGCCGCCGGCCTTGGGTTCGGTCCGGTACTTGCGGATCTGGTTGCGGCCGCCGCGGGTCGGCATCCGTAACCGACCCGGCAGCCAACTGGCCAGTCAGCCACCCAGTAGTCGAACGATCCGATCGAGGTCATCGGGCCCGGCGAATTCGATGGTGACCGCGCCCTTCGTGGAACGCATGCTCACCCGCACGCGAGTGTCGAAACGCTCCGACAAACGATCCGCCACCGCCAGGAACTCCGTTGGCGTGCTCGGCGCCCGACGCTGCGCCTTGGGGGCCGAGGCCGTCGCGCCGGTGGCGACGATCTCCTCGACGGTGCGCACGGAAAGACCTTCGGCGACGATTCTTCCGGCGAGTCGATCCGCTGCGGCGGGGTCGTCCAGAGCCAGCAGCGCGCGGGCGTGACCGGCACTCAGAACTCCGGCCGCCACTCGACGTTGCACCGCCGCCGGCAACTTGAGCAGGCGGATGGTGTTGGTGATCTGTGGCCGGCTGCGGCCCAGTTTGCGGCTGAGGTCCTCGTGCGTGCAGCCGAAGTCCTCGAGCATCTGCTGGTAGGCAGCCGCCTCCTCCAGCGGATTCAGTTGTACGCGTTGCAGGTTCTCGAGCAGGGCGTCGCGCAGCAGGTCGTCGTCGGCGGTTTCCCGCACGATCGCTGGAATGCGGTCCAGGCCGGCCGCACCCGCAGCCCGGAGGCGCCGCTCACCCATGATGAGCAGGTATCCCTCGGAGTCCGGCCGCACGACGACCGGCTGCAGGATGCCCACTTCGCGGATGGAGGCGACCAGTTCGGTTAGCGGCTCGTCCTCGAAGACCTGCCGCGGCTGGCGCGGGTTGGGTCGGATGTCCGCTAGCGGGATCTCCACAAAGCGCGCCCCCGGCACCGCCGACGGTCCGGAAGTGGTCGAGGCGGCTGCGGTCGGTGCAACCGCGGCCCCCGGGGTCGGGTGGCCGGGACCAGTTGACGGTTTGTCGACTTGTGGACTAGTCGAGGAGCCGCCCGGGATCAGCGCGCCCAGCCCGCGGCCGAGCCCTCCAGGTCGCTTGTTCATCCCTACTCCCTCCCGATCACGGCGAACTCCGCCGCCGCCTCGATGTAGGCCAAAGCGCCCGGGCTGCCCGGGTCGTACGTGAGCACCGTCTGCCCGTAGCTGGGAGCCTCGGAGAGCCGCACCGAACGTGGGATGGCGGTCCGCAGCACCTGCTGACCGAAGTGCCGGCGCACCTCGTCGGCCACCTGGGCGGCCAGCCGGGTTCGCCCGTCGTGCATCGTGAGCAGGAAGGCCGAGACCTCCAGTTGCGGGTTCAGGTGCGCCTTCACCAGGTCCACATTGGACAGCAGTTGCCCCAAACCCTCCAGCGCGTAGTACTCGCACTGAATCGGGATGAGTACCTCGGCGGCGGCCACGAGCCCGTTCAGCGTCAGCAGGCTCAGGGACGGCGGGGAGTCGATCAGCACGTAGTCGGTGGGAACCTCGGCCAGGTAGGTCTCCAGGGCCCGCTTCAACCGGGTCTCGCGGGCAACCATCGAGACCAGTTCGATCTCCGCGCCAGCGAGGTCGATCGTCGACGGCACCGCCGTCAGGTTCGGCAGACCGTCCACGGTGACGGCTGCCTCGGCGAGTGGCTTGTCATCGACCAACGCTTCGTACACCGAGGGTGTCCCCACGTGGTGGGCCACGCCCAGGGCGGTCGATGCGTTGCCCTGCGGGTCGAGATCGATCACGAGGACGCGTTGCCCGCTGACGGCCAACGCCGCGGCGAGATTCACCGTCGACGTGGTCTTGCCGACCCCGCCCTTCTGATTGGCGATGCTGACGATTCGGGTCCGCTCGGGCCTGGGGAAGGCCTCGACGCGCCCGGACCGCACTCGGGCGGCCGCCTCGGCTGCCGCGGCCAGCGGGGTGTCGGTTTCCCGTGAAACATTCACCGCGGCACCACGACCCGGACCACGGTTGTAGCCACGTCCAGGTCCGCTTCGCCGCACGTAACGATGTCTACTTTCGCGCCGGCCAGCGCTTCGGTGGCGTCGGTCACCTCCGACTGGGCCGCTGCCCCCTTCATTGCCAGCAGCTGGCCCCCGGGCTGCAGCAGCGGTAGGCACCATGGTGCCAACCGGCTCATCGGGGCCACCGCGCGCGCCACACAGGTCTGGTACCGGTCGCGGTGATCCTCCGCCCGGCCCCGAACCACCCGCACCCGGTCGGCGAGTTCCAACACGGTCACAGCCTCTCGCAAGAAGTCGCTCCGGCGTAGCAGGGGCTCTAGGAGTGTCACCTGCAGATCCGCCCGGACCAGCGCCAGCGGGATCCCCGGAAGGCCGGCGCCGCTACCCACATCGACGACCGAGGCGCCCGAGGGGATCAGATCGGCGATGACCGCGCTGTTGAGAATGTGCCGGTCCCATAGGCGCTCGACCTCCCGCGGCCCGATCAGGCCACGGGTAACACCGTCGGTGGCGAGCAGGTCCGCGTACCGGCGCAGCGGTATCGATGCGGTGGTGAAGCGTTCCGGGAGCGTCGGCGCCGGAGCCGATGTTTCACGGGAAACATCGCCCATTCGTCAGGCCGGGAGCACGACCACGTAGCGACGCGGTTCGGCGCCTTCGGACTCACTTGTGAGCCCGGCCGCGGCGACCGCGTCGTGAACCACCTTGCGCTCGAAGGGGTTCATCGGGTCCAGCCGGACCGGCTCGCCGCCTGACTTCGCCTTCTCGGCCGCATCGGTGCCGATCTGAGTCAACTCAGCCCGCCGGCGCGCCCGGAAGCCGGCCACGTCAAGCATGAGCCGGGTCCGGTTTCCGGTTTCCCGCAGCACATGCAGCCGCGTCAACTCCTGAAGCGCGTCCAGGACCTCACCGTCTTCCCCGACCAGGTGCTCCAGGTCCGCCCCGAGCAGGGCGACCATCGCGCGATCGCCCTCCACGTCTAGATCCATGTCCCCGTCGAGGTCGGCGAGGTCGAGCAACTCCTCGAGGTAGTCCGCCGCGAGGTCGCCCTCCCGCTCGAGGTCTACGGCGCGCTCTGGCTGCTTGTCAGTCACGGATGGTGCCTCTTTCAACTGTCGAAGGTACGGATCACTTGGATCCGGAGGGCTTTTTGCCCCCGGAGCGTGGGGAGTTCCCGCCGGGCTTTGGTGGAGTGCCGCCGGACCGCTTCGACCGGGGTTGCTTGGTGGGCTGGACCCGCTGGACCTTGGGTCCCTCGTCGGCGTCGGGCAATTCCGCGGTCGGTTCGCCGATCCCCTTCGCCTTCTTGCGCTCCTGTAGCGCGTCGTACGCGGCGCTGCCCGGCGTCGGGTTGCGGCGGATCACGTAGAACTGCTGACCCATGGTCCACAGGTTCGTCACGAACCAGTAGATGAGCACGCCGATCGGGAAATTCACTCCGAAAACAGCGAACATCAACGGGAAGACGTAGACAAGCATCTTCTGCTGGCGGGCAAGGGGGTTGTCCACACCCACGGGCATGTTCTTGACCATCAACTGCCGCTGGGTGATGAAGGTGGTCAAGCTCATCAGCACGATTAGGACCGCGGCAACGATTCTCACGCTGACGTCGTCCGTGCCGAGGAAGGTCGCGGAGATCGGCGCCCCGAACAGCGTCGCGCTGCTCATGGAGTCGACCTGGGCCTGCGTCATCACGCCGACGGTCTGGTCCCTGGCCACGGAGTTCAGCACGTGGAACAGGGCAAAGAAGAACGGCATCTGCACGAAGATCGGCAGGCAAGACGAGAACGGGTTGGTACCCGTCTCCCGGTAGAGCTTCATCAGCTCTTCGGACTGCTTCTGCTTGTCGTTGGCGTACTTCTTCTGGATCTCGCGCATCTGCGGCTGCAGCGCCTGCAACCCGCGCTGCGCTCGGATCTGCTTGGCGAACAACGGCAACAGCGCGATTCGGATGACCACGACCAGGCCGGCGATGGACAGGGCCCACGCGGCTCCGCTGTCCGGATCCAGCACGAGACTGAACAGGTCGTGCCAGCGAACCAGAATCCAGGACACCGCTGCGTACAGCGGATTCAGAAGGCCCACGTCGCCCCTTTCCAGCTTGGTCGGTGCTCAGGCAGCGGCACGATCGTCATCCACAGGTTTTTCCACAGGCTGTTCGTTGGCCTGGACCCGATGCGGGCGAAGCAGCAGGTCTCCCCACGCCGTGCCGCGGGGCGGGACCGGGTCAACGCCGCCCAAAGCCCAAGGATTGCACCGCCCGATCCGATAAACGGCAAGCCAGAGCCCGATAAACGGCCCGTGGACCCGGATGGCCTCGTACCCGTATCGAGAGCAGGAGGGGTGATAGCGACAGGACGCGCCCAGCAATGGCGACAGCGTCAGCTGGTAGACGCGGATCAACGCCAGCAACGGCCAGGCCAGCACCCGGTTGATCATCGCCAGCATCAGGCCGCCCAAAGCCGATCGAATGCGCGGCCCACGTCGCTGCCTAGGGCTGCCGACGAAGCGGTCGCCGCCGGCGGGAGCGCCCGCACAACCAGCCAACTGCCGGCCGGTACGCGCTCGGCACGTTGTGCGGTCTGCGCGCGAAGTCGCCGCACGACGCGATGCCGAGTAACCGAGTTGCCGACGGCCTTGCTCACCACGTACCCCACTCTCGCAGGTTCGCCGTCATCCGCATCCGCCAGCCAATGCAGCACCAAGGTGGGTGTGCCGGCTCGTTGCCCGCGGCGGACCGTGGCGCTGAACTCGGCGCTCGAGCGCATCCGGCCGAGTGCCGCCACCGACTTATGCAGCCAGGCGAGCGCGGCCCTTGCGGCGCCGCGTCGACAGAATCGACCGCCCTGCGCGCGTGCGCATGCGGTGGCGGAAGCCGTGGGTCTTGGCCCGACGGCGGCGATTTGGCTGATACGTGCGCTTCACGGCTTCTCCACAAGCGAAAGGGATCCGAGGCCGGCCACCACCGGACGCCGGCGCGCAAAGCGCAGGCATGCGACAGCGGCCGGATTTCCGGCGGGCCAAAGGTACGTTCCAGACGGCGGTACGGTCAAACCGTCAGACAGCGCCCCTAGCACACCGGCCCTTTGATGTTGATCCGCCACGCCGAAGGGTGCTTCTCACCACACGGGAAGGTGTGGACAAGCGCTTGACTTGCGGGCCTCCGGGCTTGCTACCTTCCGCCCGCCGGCCTTCCCCGCCGAGTCGACGGGGCACGGAGGACAGCAACCGAACAGGAAGCGCGCCTCCACCCCACTTCCCCAGCAGTTATCCACAACCTGTGGACCGTGGTGTGGATGTGGTTTGTCCACTTCCTGCCCGTTGCAGCGAGATTCACCGCACCGACCAACAGAATCAAGGAGGACCTAGTGGTTATGACGGCACAGGATCTGGCGGAGGTCTGGCCGGCCACAAGGGAAACCCTTTCGGAGGAAGTCTCCGGCAGCGACGCTGCCTTCCTCAGCCTCATCAAGCCGCTGGGCCTAGTTCCCGACGGCTCCACAACTACCGCGCTCATCGCTGTCCCGAGCGACTTCATTCGCGCTCAGGTTGAGAACCAGCTGCGCGGCCCGATCGAAGCGGCGCTGGCCCATCGGCTCTCCGGCGACGTGCGCTTGGCCGTCACCGTCGATGAGACGCTGGACCTGGGTGAGGACGAGGACGAGGACGTCGTAGAGGAGTTCGTCGACCTGACGATCGCTGAGCCGCAGCGGCCTACCGCGGTCACCGGTACCCGGGACTCCGATGCTCGGCTGAATCCCAAGTACACGTTCGACCGTTTCGTGATCGGATCCAGCAACCGATTCGCGCACGCGGCCGCAGTGGCAGTGGCAGAAGCGCCGGCCAAGGCCTACAACCCGTTGTTCATCTACGGCGAATCCGGGCTGGGCAAGACCCACCTGCTGCACGCAATCGGTCACTACGCCCGGAGCCTGTTCCCCGGAACGCGCGTGCGCTACGTCTCCAGCGAAGAGTTCACCAACGACTTCATCAACAGCATCCGCGACGACAAGGCCAGCGCTTTCCAGCACAGGTACCGAAACGTCGACGTGCTCCTGGTGGACGACATCCAGTTCCTGCAAGGCAAGGTGCAGACGCAGGAGGAGTTCTTCCACACCTTCAACACGCTGCACAACGCGAACAAGCAGATCGTCGTGACCTCCGACCTTCCGCCCAAGCAACTGCAGGCCTTCGAGGACCGCATGCGTAGTCGCTTCGAGTGGGGACTCATCACCGACGTTCAGCCGCCCGACCTGGAAACCCGCATCGCGATCCTTCGCAAGAAGGCCGCCTATGAACGGCTTACCGACTCCGTGCCGCCGGAGGTGTTGGAGTACATCGCAAGCAAGATCTCCACGAACATCCGCGAACTGGAGGGCGCCCTGATCCGGGTGACCGCCTTCGCAAACCTCAACCGGCAGCAGGTCGATCTGGCGTTGGCCGAAGTGGTCCTGAAGGACCTCATCGCTGACAGCAGCAGCCGGGAGGTGACGGCAGCGATGATCATGGCCCAAACCGCCGCCTACTTCGGCCAGTCACTCGATGACCTGTGCGGGACTAGCCGGTCCCGCGTGCTGGTGACAGCCCGGCAGATAGCCATGTACCTGTGCCGCGAGCTCACCGACCTGTCCCTGCCGAAGATCGGGCAGCAATTCGGCGGCCGCGACCACACCACCGTCATGCACGCCGAGCGGAAGATCCGCACCCTCATGCAGGAACGCCGCAGCGTGTACAACCAGGTGACCGAGCTGACCAACCGCATCAAGCAACAGGCGCGGAACGCCGCCTAACCCTGGGATACCAGCCATCACCCCAGGTAGCGATCATGAACCCACAGCCTGCGGATAAACCTGTGGACAGATCACCCTTTCCAGCCCATGTCCTGTTGACAGGGCACCAGCCGTCGATGCGCCCCGGATTCCACCCACAGTCGCAACGACCATGTCCACAGGATGACCCGACCGCCGACACCCGTACCGACCTGCGGGAACGCCGCTTTTCCCCAGCTTCCACAGTGGTGATGACTGTGTCGGTACTTATTGATTGCATTTCTACTGTTGAACAGGCTGCGGATGAAGAGACCTGTGTACATCCGCCGGTGCGGACCCTGGGTGCATCGCGCCATAGGGTTCCGCACACCAACCCGGTGGGAGGACCACGGTGAAGTTCCGCATCTCACGTGACGATCTGGCGGACGCGGTCAGTTGGGCGGCCCGGGCGCTGCCGGCGCGGCCGACGATCCCGGTGCTTTCCGGTGTAGTCCTCGAGGCCGGCGACGACGGGCTCCGGCTATCCAGTTTCGATCACGAGGTAGCTGCCCGGTGCCAGATCGGTGCCGACGTCAGCGAGCCGGGCCGCGTCCTCGTTCCGGGGCGCCTCCTGGCCGACATCGCCAGGACCTTGCCTAACCAAGACGTGCTGATCTCCAGCCAGAACGAACCTCGCGTCGAACTGGAATGCGGTCGCTCGCGGTTCACCTTGCCGACACTTGGCCTGGATGAATACCCGACCCTTCCGGCCATGCCGGACGTCGTCGGATCGCTGTCACGATCCGAGTTCGCCCGCGTCGTGGCCCAGGTGGCGATCGCGGCCGGCCGCGACGACACGTTGCCCGTCCTCACCGGCATCCGCGTAGAGCTAACCGATCGCGGTCTGACCTGGGCGGCCACCGATCGGTACCGCCTGGCCATGCGCGAGGTGTCCTGGACCCCCAACCAAACCGGAATCGACCTGGCCGCCCTGGTGCCGGCCAGGACTTTGGCGGATGCTGCGAAGGCGTTCACCGGCGAGACGGTCGAGATCGCGCTTTCCGACGGGGGTGACGGGGCCGGCCTCCTCGGCCTGTCCGCCGACGCCCACCGAACCACCATGCGGCTGCTGTCCGGGGAGTTCCCGAAGTACCGGTCCCTGCTGCCAAGTGAGACCGCTGCCGTGGCCACCACCTCCACCGAAGCGCTCATGGACGCGCTGCGCCGAGTCGCGCTGGTGGTGGAGCGGGCAACGCCGGTCCGGCTGACTTTCAATGACGGAACGATCGTTCTTGAGGCAGGGTCCGGCGAAGGTGCAATGGCCCGCGAGGAAGTCGAAGGATCCCTGTCCGGGGACGAGATCACCATCGCGTTCAACCCCGGTTACCTGCTGGACGGGTTGACCGCCATGAACAGCCCACAGGTGCAGTTCAGCTTCACGACTGCTACCAAGCCGGCGGTTCTGCAACCACTGACTGGCGACAGCGACACTCCAGATGGCGAGTACCGCTACCTGCTGATGCCGGTGCGCCTCGCGGGCTGACCGGTGCATGTCGCCCGCATAGGACTCGTCGACTACCGCAACTACGAGACCGCGGACCTGACCCTCGATCCTGGGGTGACCCTGCTGCTCGGCCGCAACGGCCAGGGCAAGACCAACCTGGTGGAGGCTCTCGGGTATCTGGCCACCGGCGGCAGCCACCGGGTGGCGACCGATGCGGCGCTGATCCGGTCCGGCGCCGAACGCGCGGTCATCCGCTGCGCGGTCAATCGCGACGGCCGCGAGGCGCTGCTGGAGTTGGAGATCGTGCCCGGCCGCAGCAACCGCGCGCGGCTCAACCGCGCCGATCTACCGCGGGCCCGGGAGGTCCTGGGGCTGCTGCGCACCGTCCTGTTCGCGCCGGAGGACCTGTCGGTGGTCAAGGGCGACCCGGAGCAGCGCCGCAGGTTCTTGGACGACCTGCTGGTGCTCCGGACTCCGCGACTGGCCGGGGTGCGGGCCGACTACGAGCGGGTCCTGAAGCAGCGAAACGCGCTGCTGCGCTCGGCGGTCGCGGCTCGCCGGTCCGGGCGCAGTGTTGATCTGAGCACCTTGGATGCCTGGGATGTGCACGTGGCCGCATTCGGTGCCGAGCTGACTGCGGCGCGAATGGCGCTGCTCACCGAACTGCGGCCGCTGGCGCAGGCGCGCTACGGCCAGGTGTCCGGGAACCCTGATGAAGCCCTGCTTGACCTGCAGTACGCCGCGGCCGCGGGCGAGCCCCCGGCCAGCGACCCGACCGGGCTGGCGGAGTGGCTCGGCCAGGCGCTGCGCAACCGGCGCGACGACGAGGTTGACCGCGGCCAAACCCTCGTTGGGCCGCACCGCGACGACTTGGTGATGATCCTGAACGATCTGCCCGCTCGTGGCTACGCCTCCCAGGGGGAGTCCTGGTCGATCGCGCTGGCTTTACGGCTGGCGTCTTTCGACCTACTGGCTGCCGACGGCGACGACCCCGTGCTGATCCTGGACGACGTCTTCGCCGAACTTGATGCCCAACGGCGTGGAGCCCTGGCCGAAGCCGTAGCCGGCGCCGAGCAGGTCCTGGTAACCGCAGCTGTGGAGGCCGACGTACCTGAACCGCTTCGGGGTCGACAAGTCCACATCGAGTCCGGCACGGTGCTGGTGTGAGCGTCCCGGTCGGTCCGCCCGAAGGCCGCACCGACCCGGCCCGGCTGTTGCTGAGCCGGCTGCGCGGCCGCACGCCGCGTCAGCCACAACGCCGCTCCGCACGCGAAATCCCCCAGCCCGGGGAGTACTCCGGGCCGGCCCCGGACGCCCGCGACCCGCAGGCGGTCGGATCGGCGGTGACCGACCTGGTCGGCCAGCGCGGCTGGGAGACCGGCACCCGGGCCGGGCGCGTGTTCGCCGACTGGGCCGAGTTGGTCGGCCCCGATGTGGCGCAGCACTGCCAACCAGAAGCCCTGGATCCGCAATCGGGGGTCCTGCGCGTGCGGGCGGACTCCACCGCCTGGGCCACGCAACTGCGGCTGTTGCTGCCGGCCGTCGAGGCCGCCATCAGCGCGCACGTGGGCACGGGCACCGTGAGTTCGGTGCAGGTCCTCGGTCCGAGTGCACCGAGTTGGCGCAAGGGCCGGCGAACCGTGCCCGGCCGAGGCCCGCGCGACACCTACGGCTGATTCGAATCGCGCCCGTAGGCCGTCACGCGACCCCCAGGGGGTGTACTGCTCCCCGACACGGGACTGTTCGCGGCGGATATGTCCACTAGCGGCCCGGCAGCGGCACCCTGAGGCGCCCGAGCCGGTAGACTCCGGCTCAATCGAGGCCGCTTCCCGGGCATCCCCAGGAGCGGCCTCGCCCGATGAGGAGGGCCGACCCCCGTGACGACGTATGACGCCGCGAACATCCAGGTGCTCGAGGGTCTCGACGCGGTTCGCAAACGTCCCGGGATGTACATCGGCTCCACCGGGGAACGCGGCCTGCACCACCTGGTCTACGAGGTTGTCGACAACGCCGTCGACGAGGCCTTGGCCGGCCACTGCGACACGATCGAGGTGACGCTGCAGGCCGACGGTGGCGTGCGGGTCATCGACAACGGCCGCGGGATCCCCGTGGATGACCACCCGGTGGAAAAGCGTCCGGCTGTTGAGGTCGTGCTGACGGTGCTGCACGCGGGCGGCAAGTTCGGCGGCGGCGGCTACTCGGTTTCCGGTGGTCTGCACGGGGTTGGCGTCTCGGTGGTCAACGCGTTGTCGCGGGCGCTGGAAGTGGAGATCCATCGCGACGGCTACGTCTGGCGGCAGCGTTACGAGCGGTCGATCCCGGGTCCGCTGCAGCGGGGTGAGTCGACCGACCGCACCGGCACCCAGGTGACTTTCTGGGCGGACCCGGACGTGTTCGAGACCATCCAGTACGACTTCGAGACCCTGGCCCGGAGGTTCCAGGAGATGGCCTTCCTGAACCGGAGCCTGTCCCTGACACTGAACGACGAGCGAGACGCCGAAGCCCCCCGGGTGCAGACCTGGAAGTACGACGGCGGCATCGTCGATTTCGTGGACTACCTCAACGGTCCCAAGGGGCCGGCGCACCGATCGATCGTTTCCTTCGACACCACCGACGACGAGACCGGAATGAGCGTCGAGGTCGCGCTGCAGTGGAACTCCGGTTTCACGGAGAGCGTTTACACCTTCGCGAACACGATCAACACCCACGAGGGCGGCTCCCATGAGGAGGGTTTCCGCGCCGCCGTCACCTCCTTGGTCAACCGGTTCGCCCGCGAATGGGGTGTGCTCAAGGAGAAGGACGCCAACCTCGCCGGTGAGGACGTGCGCGAGGGGCTGACCGCCATCGTCAGCGTCAAGTTGCGCGAACCACAGTTCGAGGGCCAGACCAAGACGAAGCTGGGCAACCCCGAGGCCAAGGGCCTGGTGCAGAAGGTCGTCAACGAGAACCTGGGAGCCTGGTTCGAGGCCAACCCCGCCGAGGGCAAGGACATCGCCCGCAAGACGACTTCCGCGGCTCAAGCCCGGTTGGCCGCGCGCAAGGCGCGGGACCTGGCCCGTTCCCGCAAGGGCCTGCTCGGCGGATCCGGTCTGCCCGGCAAGCTCTCCGACTGTCAGTCGACCAATCCGGCCGACTGCGAAGTCTTCATCGTTGAGGGCGACTCCGCCGGCGGCTCGGCCAAGGGCGGGCGCGACCCACAGACGCAGGCGATTCTGCCGATCCGCGGAAAGATTCTGAACGTCGAGAAGGCGCGCATCGACAAGGTGCTGAGCAACAACGAGGTGCAGGCGCTGATCTCCGCGTTGGGCACCGGCATCCATGACGACTTCGACGTCGAGAAGCTGCGCTATCACAAGATCGTGCTCATGGCCGACGCCGATGTTGACGGCCAGCACATTCGCACGCTGCTGCTCACCCTGCTGTTCCGTTTCATGCGCCCATTGGTGGAGGCCGGCTACGTGTTCCTGGCCCAGCCGCCGCTTTACAAACTGAAGTGGACCGGCAAGGACGCAGCGGAGTACGCCTACTCCGACCGGGAGCGGGACGCGCTCATGGCTGCGGGCAGCGAGGCCGGCAAGCGGCTGCCGAAGGACGAAGGCATCCAGCGGTACAAGGGTCTGGGGGAGATGAACGCGTCGGAACTGTGGGAGACGACCATGGACCCGGCGACCCGAGTGCTGTTGCAGGTGACTCTCGATGACGCGGCACAGGCCGACGAACTCTTCAGTGTCCTGATGGGCGAGGACGTCGAGAGCCGCCGCAACTTCATTCAACGCAACGCCAAGGACGTCCGGTTCCTCGACATCTGATGTGCCGTTGATGCGACCTGAGCCCCACCGATCCAGAACGGAAGGAACACGGTGACCGACCAGCCGATCACCACCGACCGCATCGAGCCGGTCGACCTGAACGTCGAGATGCAGCGCAGTTACCTCGACTACGCGATGAGCGTGATCGTGGGGCGCGCGCTGCCGGACGTCCGGGACGGACTGAAGCCGGTCCACCGCCGGGTGCTCTACGCCATGTTCGACGGCGGGTTCCGACCCGACCGCGGTTTCAGCAAGTGCGCCCGCGTCGTTGGCGATGTCATGGGTAACTACCACCCGCACGGTGACTCGGCCATCTACGACACCTTGGTCCGCCTGGTGCAGCCGTGGGCGATGCGCTACCCGTTGGTTCAGGGGCAGGGCAACTTCGGCTCGCCGGGCAACGACCCGGCCGCCGCCATGCGCTACACGGAGTGCCGGATGGCGCCGCTGGCGATGGAGGTCCTGCGGGAGATCGACGAGGAGACCGTCGACTTCGTCCCCAACTACGACGGCCGCACCGCCGAGCCGGTGATCCTCCCCGCCCGGTTCCCGAACCTGCTGGTCAACGGCTCCGACGGCATCGCCGTCGGCATGGCGACCAAGATCCCGCCGCACAACCTGCGCGAAGTGGCCGACGGGGTGCAGTGGGCGCTGGCCAACCCGGAGGCCGATGCGGAGCAGTTGCAGGCGGAGCTGGTGCAACGCATCCCCGGCCCGGACTTCCCGACCGGGGCGCGCATCGTCGGCCGGCGTGGCATCGCCGACGCATACGCCACCGGGCGCGGCTCAGTCGTCATGCGCGCGGTCGTCGACGTCGAGGAAGACCGTCGCGGCCGGCAAACCCTGGTGATTACGCAACTGCCGTACCAGGTGAACCCGGACAAGCTCGCTCTTGACATCGCCGACCTGGTGGAGTCCGGCCGGGTCGCCGGCATCGCCGACATCCGCGACGACTCGTCCTCGCGCACCGGGCAACGGTTGGTGATCGTGCTCAAGCGCGATGCGATCGCCCGGGTGGTGCTGAACAACCTCTACAAGCACACCCAACTGCAGCAGACGTTCGGGGCGAACATGGTCGCCCTGGTCGATGGCGTGCCACGGACGCTGTCGCTGCACGATTTCGTCACGCACTGGATTGCCCACCAGGTCGAGGTGATCCAGCGCCGTACCCGCTTCCGGTTGCGCAAAGCCGAAGAGCGCGCGCACATCTTGCGTGCCCTGCTCAAGGCCCTCGAGGCCCTGGACGAGGTCATTGCTCTGATCCGGGCCTCGCAGACAGTTGACGCCGCGCGGACCGGTCTGATGGAACTGCTCGACATCGACGAGATCCAGGCCACGGCCATCCTCGACATGCAGTTGCGTCGCCTCGCCGCTTTGGAACGGCAGAAGATCCTGGACGAGTTCGCGGAGCTGACCGAGAAGATCGCGGAGTACAACGCGATCCTCGAGTCGCCCTCGCGGCAGCGCGAGATCATTTCCACGGAGCTGGCTGAGATCGTCGACCGATTCGGGGACGAACGGCGCACCGAGATCGTGCCCGACGAAGGCGAAATGTCGGCGGAGGACCTGATCCCGGAACGTGATGTCGTTGTCACCATCACTCGTGGCGGTTACGCGCGCCGAACCGTTTCGGACCTGTACCGCTCGCAGCGCCGTGGCGGCAAGGGTGTGCGCGGCGCCAGCCTTCGTTCCGACGACATCGTCGAGCACTTGTTCGTGACCACCACCCACCATTGGCTGTTGTTCTTCACCAACACCGGCCGCGTGCTGCGGTTGAAGGCGTACGAGCTGCCCGAGACCGGGCGTGATGCCAAGGGCCAGCACTTGGCCAATGTCCTGGCGCTGCGGCCGGACGAGAACGTTGCGCAGGTAATGGCGCTGCGCGACTACGAGGTGGCGCCGTACCTGGTCCTGGCTACTCGCGGCGGCAAGGTGAAGAAGACGCGGCTCACCGACTACGACTCCAACCGCATGGGTGGATTGATCGCAATCAACCTCGGCGACGGCGACGAGGTCATTGCGGCCCGGTTGGTGCACCCCACCGACGACCTGATCCTGGTGTCGGTGGCCGGCCAGTCCGTGCGCTTCACCGCAGATGACACCGCGCTGCGACCGATGGGCCGAGCCACCGGCGGGGTCACCGGCATGCGGTTCCGCGGCGACGACCAGCTCCTGGCGATGGACGTGGTCCGTCCGGAGGCCGACCTGTTGACGGTTACCGACGGGGGCTACGCCAAGCGAACCTCGTTGGCTGAGTGGGCACCGAAGAACCGGGGCATTCTCGGCGTCCGGGCGATGCGGCTGGTCGACGCTCGCGGCGGCCTGGTCGCCGCCATGGTGGTCGACGGCGACGACGAGGTCTTCGCCATCACCGCATCCGGTGGCGTAATCCGCTCGCCTGTCGCCGATGTCCGGCAGTCCGGTCGTGACACCATGGGCGTCATCCTCATCAACCTCAAGGATGAAGACGCGGTGGTCACGGTGGCACGAAACGCCGAGCGGGACGCAGCCGCTGCGGAGCCAGCCGCCGACGACACCACCGCTGACGACGGCGCCGCCGAAACCGACGGCGAGGGCAACGACGGCGAGGCCGGATGAGCACCGCCCGCTCCAGCGCCAGCAGCGGGCCGGCACCGATCCGCCGCACGCCACCGGGTCCGCCGCCATCGTCCAAGGTGCGCGTGCGCAAGGTGCGCTCCACCGTGATTCGGCTCGACCCGTGGTCGGTCATGAAGGTGTCGTTCGTGCTCAGCGCGGCCATGGGCATCGCCGTGGTGGTCATGGTCACGGTGCTGTGGGGCGTGCTCAGCGCCGCGGATGTCATCGGTGCGGTGGACCGGTTCCTGGCCGACCTCACCGGGTCGTCGACGGTGCGGGTTGCGGACATCTTCAGCTTGCGTCGGGTGATCGGCTTCGGCTTCCTGCTGGCCGCTTTGCAGGCTGTGCTGGTCACGGCCCTGGTCACGCTGGGCGCGTTCCTGTACAACCTCACGGTCGGACTGGTCGGCGGCCTGGAAGCGACGGTTTCGGAGCAGGAGTGACGCGGACGGGGCCGGCCCAGGGTTGGGGTAACCTTCGGCCCTGCTCGGGCCTATAGCTCAGACGGTTAGAGCGCTTCCCTGATAAGGAAGAGGTCGCTGGTTCAAGTCCAGCTAGGCCCACGCGTGTCCCGACGATCTGGCAGGGTGAATCGCATGAAGAAGCTCTTTCTCCTCGTGGCGGCAGCAGTCGCGGGATTCTTGGTGTACCAGAAGGTCCAGGCCGATCGGGCTGAGCAGGAACTCTGGGAAGAGGCCACGGCCGACACGCTCGACCTGCGCTGAAGGAAGCCCCTGGGGGGCGTAGCTCAATTGGTAGAGCACTGCCTTTGCAAGGCAGGGGTTAGGGGTTCGAGTCCCCTCGTCTCCACTCGTCCGCAGGATGTGCGGTGGGTACCGCCGCGGCCGGCGCGGGTCTAGGGTCGCTGAGTGCTCTCGGCGCCTTCCCCGCAGTACGCCGTCGAAGTCGAGGGCCTGGTACGGCGCTTCGGCGAGACGACCGCGCTGGCCGGGGTCGACTTCGTGGTTCGACCGGGCACGGTCCTCGGACTGCTGGGACCCAACGGCGCCGGCAAGACGACAGCCGTTCGGGTGCTCGCAACACTGCTTCGCCCCGATGCCGGACGGGCCCGGGTCGGCGGTTTCGATGTGGTGACCCAGGCCCATCAAGTGCGGCGAATGATCGGTCTCACGGGCCAGTACGCATCGGTTGATGAAGCCATGACCGGGACCGAGAACCTGATCCTCATCGGTCGCCTCCTCGGCATGCCCCGGCCGGACGCGCGCGCCCGCGCCGGTGAACTGCTGAAGTCGTTCGGGATCGAAGACGCCGCCGATCGAGCGGCGAAGACTTACTCCGGGGGGATGCGGCGGCGCTTGGACCTGGCCGCCAGCCTCGTCGGCGGCCCGCGCATCCTGTTCCTAGATGAACCAACGACCGGGCTGGACCCGGTGGCCCGCCGGGAGATGTGGGGTTTGGTGCGCCGCATGGTCGCCGACGGGGTCACCGTGCTGTTGACGACGCAGTACCTGGACGAGGCCGACGAATTGGCGGACAGCCTGGTCGTGATCGACCGTGGTCGGGTCATCGCCGACGGCACACCGGACGAACTCAAAGCGCTGGTCGGCACCCAGTCCCTGGTGGTGCGCCCCACCGATCCGGCCGACGTGGACCCGCTGCTGCGCTTGCTCCGCGAGATGTCGGGGGCCGAGCCCACGGTTTCGGGGTCCCGGGTGGCGGTGGCATTGAGCGTTGCGGCCTCGGTTCCGGCCATCATGCGTCGCCTGGACGACGCCGGAATCGCGTTGGAGGAACTCAACTTGCGCTCGGCCAGTCTGGACGAGGTCTTCATTGCGCTGACCGGCCATGGCGCTGCGGCGGCCGACCCCGAGGCGACGGAGGCAACGGGATGACGGACACCCAGGTGCGCGCCACTGGTGCGCCGGAGTCGTCCGGCCCCGAGCGCGTCAGCTTCGTCGAGGGACTGCGCCACACCGTCACGTTGGCCTGGCGCACCTTGGTTCAGATCCGCCACAACCCGATGGAACTGGGCGACTTCAGCCTGCAACCGATCCTGTTCGTGGTCCTCTTCACCTACATCTTCGGTGGCGCGATCGCGGACTCCCCGACGCAGTACCTGCAGTTCGCACTGCCCGGAATCATCGTGATGAACATGTTCTTCGTCACCGGCTACGTCGGCCAGGGGCTCAACAACGATCTGACCAAGGGCATGTTCGACCGGTTGCGCTCGCTGCCGATCGCCAGGTGGGCGCCGCTGGCCGGACGCATCCTCGGCGACATGGTCAAGCAGGCCTGGTCCTTGGTCTTGTTGCTCGGCGTCGGGTTCCTCCTGGGGTTCCGGCTCGGCACTGGCGTGGCCGGACTCGTCGGCGCCTGCGTGGTGATCATGACTGCGGCCCTGGCGTTCTCCTGGATCCCCGTTCTGGTGGGAGTTCTCGCCCGCGATCCGGAGAAGGTGCAGTTGTTCAGCTTCACCTTCTACTTCCCGCTGACGTTCCTCAGCAACGTCTTCGTACCGGTTGAGACGATGCCGGGCTGGCTGCAGCCGATCGTCAAAGCCAACCCCGTGTCCCAGATCAGCGACGCGATGCGTGGACTGCTCGTGGACGGACCGATCGCGCAGCCGGTGTTCTGGTCCGCGTTGTGGTGCGTTGCAGTGGTCGCCATCTTCGCGCCGCTGTCGGTGCGCGCTCTGCGCCGACGGGTGTAGGCCGACGATGACCGAGCCCCTGATGCAGGCCGCGGTCCTGACCGGTATCGGCGGCCCGGACCAGCTCGTGGTTCGCGACGATGTCCCGCGTCCGGTCCCGGCGCGCGGTGAGGTTCTCATCAAGGTCGCAGCCTGTGGCGTCAACAACACCGACATCAACACCAGGACCGGCTGGTACTCCACTGATGCCAGCGACGCAGCGACCGGCTGGCGCGGCAGCCCAGCGGGGCTCGGCTTCCCGCGGATCCAAGGCGCCGACGTTGTCGGGACGGTGGCCGCGGTCGGGCCGGGCGTCGAGTCGCACCTGGTCGGGCAACGCGTGCTGGTCGACCCGTGGGTTCGGCGGGGAGCAGACAACTGGCTGATGCTGGGCAGCGAGGTCGACGGTGGGTTCGCGCAGTTCTGCGTGGTTCCCGCTGTGAACGCCCATCGCGTCGAGACGGACCTGTCGGACATCGAACTCGGGTCGGTCCCCTGCTCCTGGGCCACTGCGCTCAACATGCTGGAACGCGCTGGGGTGGCAGCGGGGGAGCAGATAGTGGTGACCGGGGCCTCCGGCGGAGTGGGCACTGCTGCGGTTCAAATAGCGCAGGCGCTGGGCGCCAACGTCGTGGCTGTAGTCGGTCGGGACAAAGCGCCGGCCGTTGCGGCGCTGGGGGCGGTCACGGTGGCCCGCGAATCCGATGATCCGGTTGGCGAGGCTTCGGCTCTATGCGGCGGGGCGCCCGAAGTGGTCGTGGACGTTGTGGGCGGCGCGCAGGTGCCCGCCTGGCTGTCCGCCCTGCGTCGTGGCGGGCGCTTTGTCACGGCGGGAGCCATCGCCGGGCCGATTGCCCGCGTAGATCTGCGAACGCTCTACCTGAACGACCTCACCCTGCTGGGGGTGACGACCTACCCGCCGGAACTGTTCGGCCGACTCATGGACCTGCTAGGCGGCGGCTCGGTCAGACCTGTCGTTGCCGCCAGCTACCCCCTGGCCCAGATCCACCAAGCGCAGGCCGACTTCGAGCAGAAGCGCCATGTCGGTGGGTTGGTGCTGGTACCGGATCCCTAGGTCGTGCGGCCGCGGAACCGCCAGCGAACCTTCCCAAGCGGGAACACCTGCTCCGACCACGTCAGGGCTTGCTTCGGGGCCAGCCGGAACAAACCGCCCTCCAGTGACTGCGCCGTAGGGCGAAACCCGTACTTGGCGTCGTAGGCGTCGATGAATCCGTCCACGTCCGCTGGCACCGGCACGAGATCGATGTCGCCCTCCACGACCACGACGTCATCGCCGGACTCCAAGTGGACGACGGCGGACGGTTCGGCGAGCAGGTTGCGCGCCTTAACCGTGTTCGGCCCAGTGCTGAACCACAACGTGCCCCGCCACCACAGACCCCAGATCGGCGCGGCGTGCGGGCGGCCGTCCGGGCGCCGAGTGACCACCCAGTAGTTGCGTGCCGACTCGAGGCGCTTCGCCACGTCGGCCCACGCCGGAACCGGCGTCGGATCGGGGCGCTCCGGGTCGTATCCGGCGCCGAACTCGGCGACTTCTCCGTCCGGATCGGGCTCGGTCGGGGTCGCGCCGTGGGTCAGGCCGTCGTCCAATCGTCGGTGGAGCGGCTGCGGATGACGCCGGCGACTGCGGCGCCGATCGCACCCAGGACGACCAGCAGCCCGATCATCTTCAGGATCCCGCCACCGCGGCGGCGGTGGGCCTCCTCCTCGACCTGGATCTCCTCCAGTGCTTCGCTCAGATCGGCTACTGCCGCCTGGGCGGACTCCACTGTTTCCTGACTCATCTCGCCCCTCCTCGGGTCCGGTCCAACCAGCCTGGCACGACCGGCCAGTGGCGTCGAGTGCGAAGATGGCATTGCATTCGGACTGCGAAAGAACCTGACCGGTACCGAGCCCGACCTCGACGAAAGGACCGACGTGGCAGAGCGGACCTACGCCACCCTGCACACCAGCTCCGGCGACATCCGGATTGAACTGCTGGCCAACCACGCGCCGAAGACCGTGCGCAACTTCGTCGAGTTGGCGGAGGGGTCCAGGGAGTGGACCCACCCCAAGACCGGCCAGAAGTCGGCCACGCCGCTGTACGACGGCACGGTGTTCCACCGGGTCATTCCGGACTTCATGATCCAGGGCGGCGACCCGCTTGGTACCGGGACCGGCGGCCCGGGCTACTCCTTCGCCGACGAGTTTCACCCGGAACTGGTCTTTGACCGCCCGTACCTGCTGGCCATGGCCAACGCCGGTCCCAACACCAACGGGTCGCAGTTCTTCATCACCGTGGCGGCCACCCCCTGGTTGAACCGCAAGCACTCGATCTTCGGTGAGGTGGCCGACGCCGAGTCGCGTTCGGTTGTCGACGCGATCGCGACGACGGCAACCGGCGCCATGGACCGCCCGACCTCCCCGATCACGATCAATTCCGTGACGGTGGAGCGGGTCGAGGGCTGAGCCCTGACCGAACCCACTGCCGCGGTGCCACCGGCCCAGGTGCCGGTGTGCTTCCGGCATGCCGACCGGGAGACCTACATCCGGTGCGCTCGGTGCGACCGGCCCATCTGCCCGGACTGCATGAACGAAGCCGCCGTCGGGTTTCAGTGCCCGGAGTGCGTGGCCGCGGCCGCCGCTCGCACCCGGGAGGTGCGCACCGTGCTGGGGGCCAAGGTGGACGCCCGGGCCGGCCTGGTGTCGTACAGCTTGGTTGCGATCATCATCGGTGTCGCCGTTCTCGGCTTCTTGTTGAACGCCGTCGGCGGCCCGGACCTGCGCACGACGCTGGGTGTCGTGGGCCTGGCCATCGACGTGACCGAGTCCGGGCCGACCTTGATCGGCGTCGCGGACGGGGAGTACTACCGCCTCTTCACCGCGCAGTTCGTGCACGGCGGCCTGCTGCACCTGTTGTTCAACTCCTACGTGCTGTTCGTAATCGGGCCCTTCGTGGAGTCCGCGATCGGGCGCTGGCGGTTCCTGGCGTTGTTCCTCATCAGCGGCGTAACCGGCGCAGTGGCGTCCTACCTGTTCAACGACCCGCAAACGCTCAGCGTCGGCGCCTCCGGAGCGATCTTCGGGCTCTTCGGCGCAGCACTTGTCATCAACCATCGGTTGGGCCGGCGTACCAACGAGATCCTCGGGTTGTTGGTGCTCAACCTCGTCCTTGGGTTCGTCATCCCCAACATCGACTGGCGCGCGCACCTGGGTGGGCTGATCGCGGGCGCGCTCGTGGCGGCGGTGTTGGCCTTCTCCGCCCCGCGATTGCGGCAGGCCGCGTTCGTCGTCGTGTGTTTGGTGGTCTTGACCATCGACGCCTTGCTCGTGGCTGCCCGTACCACCGAGTTGCGGGATCTCAGCGACCCGTCGAATCGGCAGTCGGCGCAGGCGACGGGGCCAGTGCAGGTGCAGGTGCTTTCCGATGCGTGACGCGGTGATCGCCGCCGCCGTGCGGACCCCAGTCGGCATTGGCAAGCCGGGCAAGGGTGACCTGAGCCTGGTGCACCCCGTCGACCTGGCCGCCGCCGCGGTGGAGGCGGTCCTCAAGCGCAGCGGGGTCGACCCCAACCGGATCGACGATGTGATCCTCGGGTGCGTGTCGCAGGTCGGCGAGCAGTCGTTCAACGTCGGTCGCAACGCCGCACTCGCCGCCGGACTGCCGGAGTCCGTGCCAGGCACGACGGTGGATCGGCAGTGTGGCTCCAGCCAGCAGGCCGTGCAGTTCGCCGCGGCCGGTCTGATCGCCGGCCACTACGACGTCGTCATCGCCGGTGGGGTGGAGTCGATGTCGCGGGTGCCGATGTTCTCCAATGCCCTGGGCGGTGACGGCCCCTTCGGGCCGCGGATGCGGTCCCGATACGACGACGGGCTCGTGTCGCAGGGAATCAGTGCCGAGATGATTGCCGAGCGCTGGGGCCTTGACCGCCAACGGCTCGACGACTGGGCCTTGCAGAGCCATCAGCGCGCTGCGGCGGCGGCCGACGACGGCCGTTTCGACGCCGAGATCGTCCCGATCGGCGACGTTCGCACCGATCAGGGTGTGCGGCGGGACACCTCGGCGGAACGGTTGGCAGCCCTGCCCCCGGCTTTCGCCGAATCCGGTGTCGTCACGGCCGGCAACTCCTCGCAGATCTCCGACGGTGCCGCTGCGGTCGTGATGACCACTTCCGAAACCGCCGCCGAGCTGGGCCTGACGCCGTTGGCGCGGGTGCACACCGTCGCCCTGGCCGGCGTGGACCCGGTGATCATGCTGACCGGTCCGATCCCGGCTACCGAGCGCGTGCTCGCCCGCTCCGGACTCGCCTTGGGGGACATCGACGCGTTTGAGGTCAACGAAGCGTTCGCCGCCGTGGTCTGCGCCTGGTTGGACGAGACGGGAGCGGACCCGGGCAAGGTCAACCCACTAGGTGGGGCGATCGCGCTGGGGCACCCACTGGGGGCTTCGGGGGCGCGGCTGCTGACCACGCTCGTGCACCACTTGCGCCAAACCGGCGGGCGCTACGGCCTGCAGACGATGTGCGAGGGCGGCGGCATGGCCAACGCCACCATCATCGAAGCGCTGTAGGCGGAGTTATCCACAGGGGTTGTCCCCAATGTGGATCGAATTCCAACGGTGTAAGTCGGTGCCTACCGCCACTGGGTGGCGGCGACGAAGCCGCCGCCGAAGAAGACGAAGCCCACGATGAGGTTCCAGTTGCCGATCGCCTCGATCGGGTAACTCCCGCTGGTCAGGTAGAACACGATGATCCACACCAGTCCGATACCGAACAGAGTCAGCATCGTGGGCAGCGGCCAGCGCGCGGGTTCCTTGCGGACTGCCTGACCACCGGCGTTCGTCGGCGGCTTGTAGTTGTCCTTCTTGCGGACCCGGGACTTGGGCACGGCATTCCTCCAGCTTTCGGCGCCAGCGCGGAACGGTTCGAGTTTCCCGCGCGTCCGCCTAGCGTAGACGTCGTGGAGGAGCCGATGAAGTCCGAGCCGGGACGCCGGGTGCTGCCGAGGGTGGCAGTTGTCGGCGTGTTCGTGGTCTTTGGGCTGCTGATCGCGGCTTCGGCGCAGTCCATCCCCGCGGATGAGCGCGCCGATCGACGCACGGACCTGACCGCCCTGGTGGGCCAGCGCGCCGATGAGGTCGCCGCCTTGGACGCCCAGGCGGCGGCGGAGCGCGAGCAACTGGAAGCGGACTCCGCGCGCCTTGCCGAGACGGACTCGGCACTGGCGGCCGAGCGCAGCGCCGGTGACACGGTCGCCCCGCAGGCGGGGCTGAGCGCGGTACGCGGGCCCGCCGTGGCCGTCGCCTTGGACGACGCACCGGCCCCGGAGCCCGGCCAGCCGTTGCCGGTGGGTATCACCTACGACGATCTGGTCGTGCACCAACAGGACGTACAGGCGGTGGTGAACTCCTTGTGGGGTTCCGGCGCCGAAGCCATGAGCATCATGGGTCAGCGAATCGTGGCGACGAGCGCCGTCCGTTGCGTCGGCAACACCCTGATCCTGCACGGCCGCGTCTACTCCCCGCCCTACGAGATCGTCGCGATCGGCGACCAGACCCGACTTCAGGAGGGCCTGGATACCGATCCGGCGGTGGCCGTCTACCGTGAGTGGGCTGGGATCGTCGGTCTCGGCTATCAGGTCTCCCGCACGGAGGTGGAGTTGCCCGCGTACGAAGGCCCGCTGCAGCTCCCGAATGCGCAGGTGACCGGATGAACGCCATCCGGGCCGGGATCCGGGGCACCGGCGAGTTGCTGATCACCGCCGGCGTTGTCGTGCTGCTCTTCTGCGTCTACCAACTGGTGTGGACGAACGTCACGGCGAATGCCGCAGCCAGCGGAGTCAGCGGCGACGTCCGGCAGAACTGGTCCAGCCAGCCCGTGCCGGTCCCGGTGGAACCGGTCGAACCGGTACCGGTCAAGCCGCCGCTGGGTGAGGGATTCGCATTCATCTACATCCCCAAGCTCGGCGCCGACTGGGTCAAGCCCGTTGTTGAGGGCGTCAACGAAGGCGACCTGAAGAAGGGGATCGGTCACTACCCCGAGACGGTGCTGCCGGGGCAGGTCGGCAACTTCTCGATCGCCGGTCACCGCGCCACCAACGGTGAGCCGTTCCGAAACCTGGACCTTCTTGAGGCCGGTGATCTGGTGGTCATCGAGACCGAGGAGAAGTGGTTCACCTATCGGGTTACGGACCAGGAGATCGTCAAGCCCACGCAGACCGAAGTGATCCTGCCGGTGCCCAAGCAGCCGGGAGTGGCTCCCAGCCAGGCGCTGCTCACCATGACCACGTGTCACCCCCGCTGGGCCTCCACCGAGCGCCTCATCGTCTACAGCACCTTGGAGTCCGAACGGCTGAAGGAAGCCGGACCGCCGGAGGCGCTGGCCGGCTCGCCGGTGCTGTAGGTGTACGCATGGATCTGGCGGCACCTGCCCGGACCGGTGTTCGTCAAACTGCTGGTCAGCCTGACCTTGGTGGCTGCGATCGTGCTGTCCTTGTTCATCTGGGTCTTCCCCTGGGTCGAGCCGCAACTGCCGTTCAACGACGTAACGGTGGACGAGTCCGGAACCTTGGACTCGGGCACGCTTGAGTCCGGCACTGTTGACTCCGGAGGCTGAGATGGCACGGATCCTGGTGGTCGACAACTACGACTCGTTCGTGTTCAACCTGGTGCAGTACTTGGCCCAGTTGGGTGCGGAGTGCGACGTTCGGCGTAACGACGAAGTCGCCCCGGCGGATGCCGCTGGCTACGACGGGGTGTTGCTCAGTCCCGGTCCGGGAACACCGGAGCGCGCCGGCGTGTGTGTTGACCTTGTTCGCGAGCAGGCCGGCCGGGTGCCGATCCTCGGCGTCTGTCTTGGGCACCAGGCCATCGCGGTGGCGTTCGGCGGTTCAGTTGGCCAGGCGCCGGAACTACTGCACGGCAAGACCTCGCCGGTGTTTCACGACGGCACCGGCGTACTGACCGGGTTGCCCAGCCCGTTCACGGCCACCAGGTACCACTCGCTGGCGACAACCAGCGTCCCGGAGCCGTTGCTGGTCAATGCCCACACCGATTCCGGCGTGGTGATGGCGTTGCGGCACCCGGACCTGCCCGTCGAAGGGGTGCAGTTCCACCCGGAGTCGGTACTGACCGAAGGCGGTCACCGGCTGCTGGCCAACTGGCTGTCGACCTGTGGCGACCCGGACGCGGTGGCGCGGTCGGCGGGTCTGGCGCCGGTCGTCGCGAACTGACCGCGCCGACTGACCGTCGCGAACTAACCCCTTGCGCCTAGGGCGTCGGTGTTGGTGTCGGGGTCGGCGTGGGTGTTGGTGTCGGGGTCGGCGTGGGTGTTGGTGTCGGAGTTGGCGGGGCCGTAGCCACCGAGATGGTCACGGTGCTGCCCTGGCGTACCACCGCGCCGGCGGTTGGCGATTGCTGCACGACAGTTCCGGCGGGCACGGCGCTGGTCACCTGCGGGACCGACTGCACCGTGAAGCCGGCCTGCTCCAATTCCGTTCGTGCCTCCGCCTCGGTCTTGCCGACCACGTTGGGCACGGTGAACCGGCCGCTGCTTATCTCCAGGTCGACGGCCGACCCCTTGTCGACTTCGGTTCCCTCAGCCGGGTTGGCGGTCACGACCTGATCGACCGGAGCCGCGCTGTCGACCGTGGTCAGTCGGCCCAGCTCCAGGCCGGCTCGGATGAGCTGTTCGGTCGCGGCCTCCTTGCTCAACCCGACCAGGGTCGGGACCACGGTTTGTCCGGGTCCGGCCGAGACGGTCACGTTTACCGTCGCGCCTTCCTCGACGGTCTCTCCGGCGGCCGGGTCTTGTGACAACACCTCGTCGGCGGGCCGGTCGGACTCCTCGCTGCTGACGTCGCCAAGCGTCAGACCGCGATCAGTCAGGCTGGTCCGTGCTTCCTCCAGCGTCTGACCCGTCAGATCCGGGATGCGCACCTGGTCGCCACCGCGCAGCAGCAGGAAGGCCAAGGTGCCAACAGCTGCCAGCGCGAGGACGACGCCCAGCGTGATCAAGATGGTGCGCGTGCGACCGGACTGCTCGTCCGCGGCGGCGATAGGCATCACCTGGGTCGTGTCGCCGGTTCCGGCCACCGCCGTCGGCCCGGCCACCGGGAAGCCGCGCATCGCTCGCTCCACGTCGCTGCGCATCTCGGCAGCGGTCTGGTAGCGGGCCTCGACGTCCTTCTGCAGTGCCCGCATGCAAACGGTGTCGCACGCGGTGGACACGTCGGGGCTCAGGCTGCTCGGCGGCGGCACGGTTTCCCGGACGTGCTGGTAGGCGACTGCCACCGGCGACTCCCCGACGAACGGCGGCCGACCGGCCAGCATCTCGTAGAGCAGGCAGCCGGTGGAGTACAGGTCGGAGCGACCGTCCACCTTCTCCCCGCGCGCCTGCTCCGGGGACAGGTACTGCGCGGTGCCCATCACTGACCCACCGCCGGTCATGGTGGCGGCACTGTCGGAAAGGGCTCGGGCGATGCCGAAGTCGGCAACCTTCACATCACCGGATTTGGTGATCATGATGTTTCCGGGCTTGATGTCGCGGTGGACGATGCCTTGGCGGTGGCTGTAGTCCAGCGCGGCCAGGACGCCGTCGGTTATCTCCAGCGCCCGCTCCGGCCGCAGCCGGCTGCCGGACTTGGTCAGGTCCCGCAGGGTGGCGCCGTCGACGTACTCCATGACGATGTAGGGCGCGACCGATCCGTTCAGTTCGCCTTCGCCGCTGTCGTACACGGCCACGATGTTCGGGTGGTTCAACGAGGCCGCGGATTGCGCCTCGCGACGGAAGCGGGTGTGGAAGGACGGGTCACGCGCCAACTCCGAACGCAGCACCTTGATGGCCACGCGGCGGCCGAGCCGGGTGTCCAGCGCCTCGTAAACCTCGGCCATCCCGCCGCGGCCGACGACCGGCCCTAGTTCGTAGCGAGCGTCCAGCAGGGCACCCGGGCCACCATTGGTTTCCGTCACCGGCTCATCCTCCCGTAGATCCCAACACCGCCTCGATCACGGCACGCGCGATCGGGGCCGAAACTCTGCCGCCGGTGGCCTCTGAACCCAGGTCGCCACCGTTCTCCACCACAACCGCCACGGCCACCTGAGGCTGCTCCGCCGGCGCGAACGCCACGAACCAAACGTGCGGATTCTCCCCGGGTGCCGTCTCCGCCGTGCCGGTCTTGCCGCCGACCGTGACGCCAGGAATGGCGACCGGGCGGCCCGTGCCACGCGTCACGACGTCAACCATCATGGCGTTCAGCTGGGCGGCCACCTCTGGGGTCACCGATTGGTTGAAGACCGACGGCACCGTTCGGCGCAGCACGCCGAGGTCGGAGTCGCGGACCTCATCGACCAGGTAGGGATTCATCAACTCGCCGCCGTTGGCGATGGCCGCCGTCACCTGTGCCATCTGCAGCGCCGTCGCCCGAACGTCGAACTGACCGATCGCCGACTGCGCCGTCTGGGGCCGGTTCAGATCGTCCGGGAACACGCTGGTGGCCGCCGTCATGGGCACATCGAAGGAGTCGTTGAAGCCGAACGCCTCCGCCTGCTCGCGCAGGGCGTCGGCGCCGAGGTCCAGCCCGATCTGTGCGAAGGCCGTGTTGCACGAAACACGCAGCGCCTCAGTGAGGGTGACGGTTCCATCCAGGCACGCGCGCTTGCCCAGGTTCGACAGCGAGATGTTGGTGTCGGGCAGCGGCAGGCTGGCCGGGCCGGGGATCTCGGTGTCGGGCGTGTACTCACCGCTCATTAGCGCGGCTGCGCTGGTCACCAACTTGAACGTCGAACCTGGTGGGTAGGTGCGGGCCAGCGGTCGGTTCAACAGCGGTTGATCGGGGTCCTCGTTGTAGGCGTTGTAGGCATCGCTCACCGCCGCGGTGTCCTGACCGGACAGGGTGTTCGGGTCGTACGACGGCGTTGACGCCAGAGCGAGGATCCGCCCGGTGTTCGGCTCCAGTGCCACGACCGCGCCGCGCTGTTGGCCGAGCCCTTCGAAGGCTGCCTGCTGGGCGTCGGCGTTGAGCGTCAGCAGCACGCTGCCCGGATCGGTCGGGCGGCGCAGCAGCGAGTCCAGCAGTGGTTCCGCGGACAACCCGGGGTCCGTACCGCTGAGAACGGAGTTCTCCTCCTCCTCGATGGCGGTGCGTCCGTAGACCAGTGAGTAGAAGCCGGTCGCCGGCGCGTACAGCGGACCCGTCGCGTACGTGCGCAGGAACTCCAGCGTCCCTTGGTCGGCCACGGACACCGCAACGGGATCGGCCCCGACCACGATGGGGCCGCGGGGGTAGGAGTACTCACGGATCAGCGTGCGCGCGTTGTCGTTTCGTTCGTTGAGGTTCTCCGCGCGCACGGTCTGGATCAACGAGAGGTTGACCAGTAGCGCAAGCATCAGCAGTCCGAGGATCACCGCGGTGCGTCGGATCGACCCGGCCATCATGAGGGCACCACCGGCACTACCTGGGTTGCGGCCTGCTCCGGGGCCGGCGGCGGGGGCGGCGGCGGCCGCCGGGCTGCGTCGGACACCCGCATCAACAGCGCGACGATCACCCAGTTGGCCAGCAGCGAGGACCCACCTGCGGACAGGAACGGGGTGGTCAGGCCGGTCAGTGGGATGAGGCCGGAAACGCCGCCGATGATGACGAAGACCTGGAAGCCGATGACGAAGGCCAGCCCGGTGGCCAGCAGCCGCCCGAACACATCGCGGACGCGCAGTCCGGTGGCGATGCCACGCTGTACGAGCACTAGGTAGACGAGGACCACCACCATGAGACCGGTCAGGCCGAGTTCCTCACCGAGGGCGGACACGATGAAGTCGGTCTTGGCGAACGGCACCAGTCCCGGGGACCCCTGCCCCCAGCCGGCCCCGAGCAGCCCGCCGTTTGCCAGTCCGTAGAGGCTCTGCACCACTTGGTAGCCGGAACCGCTGGGGTCGGCGAACGGGTCCAGCCAGATGTCCACACGGGTCCGCACGTGACCGAACAACTGGTACGCGACGAAGGCCCCGGCCGCGAATAGGACTGCGCCGAGCAGCACCCAACTGAATCGTTCGGTAGCGACCGCGAGCATGACGACGAAAACGCCGAAGAGCAGCAGGGCGGCACCCAGGTCGCGCTCGAAGATGAGCACGCCCATGGAAACGGCCCAGGCGAGCAGGATCGGACCGAGGTCCTTCGCACGCGGGACGGGGACCCCGAGCACATGGGCCCGGATCGATCGCAGGCTGTCCCGCTGCCGGGTCAGGTAGCCGGCGAAAAAGATGATCAGCAGCACCTTGGCCACCTCGGCCGGCTGAAACGACAGCCCGAGCGCCCGCACCCAGATGCGTGCGCCGTTGATCGTCACGCCCAGCACCGGAAGCAGCGGCAGCAGCAGCAGGACCAGGCCCACCACCATCGCCGTGAACGTGTACCGCTGCAGCACCCGGTGATCCCGGATCCAGATCAGGATGAGCGCGAAGGACACCACGGAGAGCGCGGTCCAGAGCAACTGCGACGGAGCGGTCGCCTGCGGCGCCGCCAGCCCGGCGGCTTCAGCGCGGTTGGCCTCGCCCAGGTCCAGCCGATGGATCATCGCCAGACCTAGGCCGTTGAGCAGCACCACCGCCGGCAGCAACGCCGGGTCGGCTGCGGGCGCGAACCGTCGGACCATCAAGTGCGCCGCTGCGGCCAGCGCCGCGAACCCGGCCACGACCAGCCAGAAACGGTCGCCGAGGCTGCCGGTCATGGCCTCTTGAACCTGGCCCCAGGCGAACGCCACCGCCACCAAAGCCGCCAGCAGCAATGCAGCTTCCCGGTTGCGCGTGGCCGTCATCTCCCGGGGCACCCCGGTTCCGGATCGGCCTGGACGCACAGCCGTTCGGCCGCTCGCAGCCGGTCGAGAATCGCACGGGCGTCGAGCTCGTCGTCAGCAGCCAACCCGGACTCGACGGAGGCCTTCTCGATGGCGGGCAGGTTCGCGACCCGCACCTCGGAAATCGACACGGGCCCACCGGTGGGCAGCCCAAGTAGACCTTCGGGCAGTCCGCGGTAGACCGCCACGCGCCCGTCCCGCTCGCCAACCTGCCATTGGTTGGACGCCCAGGCGTGGGCGCCCGCGAACGCGATCACCGCCAGACCACTGAGGGCCAGGGCCAGGCCGAGCAGCCCCAGGGGGCCCCCGCGCGGCTGGTCCGCCTCAGCGTCGTCCTCGCTGGCCAGGTCCGGCGACTCCGAGGTCGCGGGCGGGTGTGGGGTTGCCGCCCCAAGCCACATGGGCGCACTGGTCGGGCCGTCCTCGACGACGTCGGCCACGACCACGGTGACGTTGTCCGGCGCACCGCCATCCAGGGCGGCGCGGACCAGCGCGTCGACTACTCGATCCACCGAGTCATCGGCCAGCAGTTGTGCCAGTTCCGCGTCGGCTACGACCGCCGTCAAACCGTCGCTGCACAACAGCACTCGGTCACCGGCGCGGACGGGGATCCGCGAGATGACCGGTTCGGCGTGCCCGGAACCGTCAACTGCCTGCGTCAGGACCGATCGGGCCGGGTGCTCGGCGGCCTCGTCGGCGGTGAGTTGGCCGTCGTCGATCAGCGTCTGTACATAGGTCTGGTCGTGGGTGAGTTGGGTCAACTCGCCGTCACGCAGCAGATAGCCGCGAGAGTCACCCACCTGCGCCACAACCAGTTCGTCAGCGTCGAGCAAGGCGATCGTGAGGGTGGTGCCCATCCCAGCACGTTCCGCCTGCTGGCGAACGGCCGCCGCTACGGCGGCGTCGGCCTCAGCCACCACCTTTCGCAGCGCCTCCGCCGGATCGGGGTCCGGTGTACTGGCTTGGGTTGGAGCGCGCTCCACCACTTGTTCCGTGGCGAGGCGGCTGGCGACCTCGCCGGCGGCGTGCCCACCCATGCCATCGGCAACGACCAGCAGCGCCTGCGGTCCGTCCTGAGCAAAGCCGGAGTCCTCGTTTCCGGCTCGTACCAGTCCGACGTCGGAGCGTCCGGCGGTGCGCAGACCCAGCGTCACGAGATCTCGATCTCGGTGCTGCCGATGGTGAACCGACTGCCCGCCTTGAGCCGCACGGGCGCGTTGATCCGATTGCCTTTGACGTAGGTGCCGTTGGTCGAGCCGGTGTCCTCTAAGCGCCAGGTCTTGCCGTCGCGGACGAGGCGGCAGTGGTGGCCGGAGGCGTAGTCATCAGTAAGCGTCACGTTGTTGTCGGCATTGCGACCGAAGGTGATCTGGTCGCCGTCGAGTTCGACTGCGCGCGAACCGGCGGCGGTGTGCAGCGTGACAAGAACAGCTCCGGCCGACTTGCTGGGCTTGGCCGCCGGCTTCGCCTTGGCCTTCGCCGGTCCACGGGCCTTACTCGATCCCGGGGCTCCGGTCCGCTTGGGCGCCAACTCCGCGCGGAGCACGGCCACAACGAGCAGCACGAACAGCCACAGCAGGGCCAGGAAGGACAGCCGCAGCAACAGCAGCGTGACGTCGGACATCAGGTCAATCGCAGCGTCAGGGTGGCCCCACCCAGGGTGATGACGGCACCGTCGTCGACCTCGACCGATTCGGTGATGCGCTTGCCGTCGACGAAGGTGCCGTTGGTGGAGCCAAGGTCTTGGACGAACGGGTAGCCGTCGCGCAGCCGTACCCGACAGTGCCGCCGGGACACCCCGGGGTCCTCCAGGCGCAAGTCCACGTCCGTGCCCCGCCCGATCACGGTCACGTCCCGGGCCAGCGGGTAAACAGTGTCGCCGGCGATCAGGCGCGGGCCGACCGTCTCGGTGTCCAACGGCACCGGTGTCACCGGGATCACGCCGCCCTCCACCGCGCTGCGGATCCGGAACATCCCGGTGTGCAGGTCCTCGTGGGTCTCGAAGCCCACCTTCACCGAGCTGACGGTCTGGTAGCGCTGCGCGGCGACGTGCTCGGCCACCATGGTCGCCAACTCCGAGGTGAGCGGCGCCAAGTAGGGGTCGAGCCGATCGGCATCCGGGGGCGCGATCTCAACAACGAACGCGTTGGGGACCAGCGTCCGGTCGGTGTCGATGACCGCGGCGCGATCGTCGCACTCGCGCTGCAGCGCGGCGGCAACCTCCACCGGTTGCAGGTCGGAGCGGAAGGCCCGGCCGAAGGAGCCGCTGACCAGCTTCTCCAACCGTTGCTCGAACCGGCCGAGCAGACTCAATGCAGACCCCGATCTCTTGGTCGCCGTGGGCGACTGGAACGGGCTTCAGCCTAGTGAGGACCGCCCGTCTGAGCCGGAATCGCATCGCGTGATGGCTGATACAGTTCGCCGGCGCGCGCGAGTGGCGGAACAGGCAGACGCGCACGGTTCAGGTCCGTGTGCCCGAAAGGGCGTGGGGGTTCAACTCCCCCCTCGCGCACGGTGCAAATGAGGCCCCGACCAGCGGAAACGCGGTCGGGGCCTTTGCTCGTGGGGCAGCCCGTGGGGCGCCTTCCTCGCCCGACCGACTTGCGCGCGCACCTCGCCTGGCTGCGCAGTAGGTTCACCTAGTCGGCGAGACGACCGGGCGACCAAGTAGAGGTGTGATGTGAAAGTACTGTTGATCGGGATCGGAACCGTCGGCGAGGCGATTGCGCGGCTCAGTGCCGGTCGACCGTGGTTGGAGCACATGATCCTGGCCGATCAGGATGTAGTTCGAGCGCAGGAGGTCGCCAGCGCGATCGGCGCGCCGGAACTCCACAGCGTGGCCCAGTTGGACGCCTCCGACGCATCCGCGGTCGAGTCGCTGGCTCGATCGCACGGGGTCGACCTCGTGATGAACGCCGCTGATCCGCGCTTCGTCATGCCGATCTTCACGGGGGCCTTGGCGGCCGATGTCGATTACATGGACATGGCCCTCAGTGTCTCTTCCCCGGATGCAGCCAACCCCTATTCGGCCGTCGGTGTGAAGCTGGGTGATGATCAGTTCGCGCTCGACGCTGCGTGGCGTGAGAAAGGTCGGCTGGCGCTGATCGGGCAAGGGGTCAGCCCCGGGCTCGCGCAAGTGTTCGCCGCGCACGCTTCCAAGCACCTCTTTGACGAGGTGCACGATGTGAACATCCGCGCGGGCGGGGACCTGCGGATTCAGGACTACCCATTCGCGACGGTCTTCTCCATCTGGACCACGATCGAGGAGTGCCTCAACCCGCCTTTGGTCTGGGAGAAGGAACGCGGCTTCTTCACGGTCCCACCGTTCGCAGAACCGGAGAAGTTCATATTCCCCGAGGGCATCGGACCCGTGGAGTGTGTGCACGTCGAGCATGAAGACGTCGCGATGATCCCTCGGGTGCTTGATGCCAGGCGAGTCACCTTCAAGTTCGCCCTCGGCGAGGAGTTCATCGGCGCCCTAAAGGTGCTCCACGCGATCGGCCTCGATCGCACCGATGCGATTGAGGTTGATGGTCAGCTGGTCATCCCCCGCAACGTTGTGGCAGCGCTAGTCCCTGACCCGGCGACGCTGGGGGATCACATGACCGGGCGCGTGATCGTAGGAACCCACGTCACGGGCATGAAGGATGGGAAAGCGCGCGAGATCTTCAGCTACCAGATGTGCGATGCCCAAGACACGGTGGAGCGGTTCGGACTTCAACCAGTCGCATGGCAGGCGGGATTCAATCCGGTCGTGGCGATGGAGTTGCTCGCCGACGGCGCGTGGTCGGGTGTCGGTGTCTTGTCCGCGGACTCCTTTGACCCGGACCCGTATCTGGCCATTCTCGATCGCGACGGCATCCACCATGACACCGTTGAGATCGAGCCGGGTCAGGCATTCGCCTGAGCGCTGGACGCAGCGAGAGGTCACGCCGCCGTTTCGGATTCGGAGTCACTGCCTGGCCGGGGGAACCCTGACGCCATGTGGATTGTGGCGGCGCCGTGTCGGACCCTGTTTCTAGCGTCCGGTTCATGCACCAAGCAGCGGCGTTGTCGGGGCCTAGCACCTACCCGGACCCTGATCGTCCGGTTCAGTCAGCCGACGTGTCCTACGAGTTGGCCGGCTTCGACCACAGCACTGCGTCGCCCGACCAACTCCTGAACGCCCTGTCCGATACGGCGCGGGCAATCGCCTGGCTGCAGGCGCGGGAAGCGGAATTGATCGCGGAGTTCGCCGCCCGCGAGCCGGAGATACCGGCGCCGGCGGGTATGTCCCCGCTAGCGCCCGCGGCGCTGGAGGTGGGCTCGGTTCTCAAATGGTCCCCGCGGGCTGCTGAGACCAAAGTTCGGGATGCGGTGACTCTTTGCGCGAGCTTGCCCCTGACGCTCGGCGCGCTACGCACGGGACGCATTGATGCGGCCAAGGTGAGGGCCATCATCGACGCCGTATCGCTGCTGGATGAGGATGCGACCGCGGCACTTGAGCGGCGAGTGCTGCCCAGAGCTGAGTTTCAGACCCTGGCACAACTGCGTGCCTGCCTGCGCCGTGCCGTGATCGCACTCGGCCCCACAGCTGCGGACCGCGTGGCCGAGGCGCAGAGGTCTCGGCACGTGACCATTACCCCCACCGATGACGGAATGGCTGAACTGTGGGCACTGCTTTCCGCTTCGGACGCGGCCGCAATCAACACAGTGCTCAACCAAGCTGCCGGCCGCAAGCAAGGCAGTGACCCGCGGACTGCCGATCAGCGACGAGCGGACGCGTTCGTGGAGTTGCTGGCTGGCACGCCCGAGTCGCGTCCGCGTCCGCAACTGCACCTCACCGTGTCGATCACGTCGTTGCTTGGCCTCGACGGGGAGCCCGCAGATCTCTCCGGGTGCGGGCCCATTCCTGCGGACCTGGCCAAGGAGTTGGCCAAGGAGGCCACGTGGCGGCGCATCCTCACCGACCCCGCTGCAGGGACCGTTCTGGACGTCGGTCGGACCCGCTACGCCCCGCCGACCGATTTGGACCGGTTCGTGCGGGTCCGGGATGGCTACTGTCGATTCCCGGGCTGTCGGCGACGGGCGACGGGGTGCGATCTCGACCACACAGTCCGTTTCCCGGAGGGCCCAACTGCTGCAGCCAATCTGGCTGCCTTGTGTCGGCGCCATCACCGGTTCAAGCACGAGTCGGGCTGGTCGGTCCAGCCTGACCAGGGCCGGGCGGGCGGCCTGCAGTGGGTGAGTCCTCACGGTGCCCGGTACCGGACCGAGCCACCCCCGCCGGGCGAGGAGTCGTCGACCATGCGAATCCGGCCCCACCCGGAGGATCCATTGGGGGACGAGTTGCTGGAGGTGGCTTTGCAGTCCACCCTGGTGGAAGGTCCGCCGGGCTAGGTCGACAGCCGCCATGTCGCCCAGATCACACTGCGCGCGGGGACTTTGGCCACTACCCCCTGGGGTATCGGCAGCGTTCAATGTGGGCGAAGGGAGCCAGTCATGAGTCGACTCGTAATTCTCGGGGGCGGCACGGCAGGCACGATGGCTGCCAACAAGTTGCGTCCCCGACTACCCGCGGGTGAGTGGGAGATCACGGTCGTAGACGTCGACCCGGATCACTACTACCAGCCTGGGTATCTGTTTGTTCCGTTTGGTTGGTACCAACCCGAGGACCTAACCAAGCCCAAGCGCAAGCAGCTCGACCCCGGGGTGAAGTTGGTATTGGCCGACATCGACAAGGTGGACGCCGATGCCAATCAGGTGCATCTCAAGGGTGGTCACACCCTGGAGTACGACTACCTGATCATCGCGTCCGGGTCGTCTCCGCGCCCGGACCAAACACCGGGAATGGATGGGCCGGAGTTCCGCAAGAGCGTGCATGAGTTCTACACGCTGGAGGGGGCGACGGCGCTGGCTCAGACGCTGAAGGACTTCCACGGCGGCCGCTTGGTCGTGCACATCACTGAGATGCCGATCAAGTGCCCGGTGGCTCCGCTGGAGTTCACCTTCCTGGCCGACGACTACTTCAAGCAGCGTGGGATCCGGGACCGGGTTGACATCACCTACGTGACGCCGCTGGACGGCGCTTTCACCAAGCCGGTTGCCTCCAAGCATCTCGGCGACATGCTGCAGTCGCGGGGGATCGCCCTGGAGCCGGACTTCTACATCGACACCGTCGACAACGAGAAGAAGCAGATCGTCTCCATGGACGAGCGCGAGGTGCCGTTCGATCTGCTGGTCACCGTGCCGCTGAACATGGGAGCGGACTTCATCGCCCGTAGTGGTCTCGGCAACGAGTTGAACTACGTCGCTGTCGACAAACACACCATGCTTTCGAAGAAGTACGACAACGTCTTCGCCCTTGGTGACGCCGCTGACCTGCCGACGTCGAAGGCTGGTTCGGTGGCCCACTTCGCCGTCGACATGTTCGCCGACAACTTCGTCGAGCACATTGCCGGCCGCCCGATGACGGAGTTGTTCGACGGGCACGCCAACTGCTTCATCGAGTCAGGCCAGGGCAAGGCCCTGCTGATCGACTTCAACTACGACACCCAGCCGTTGCCGGGCAAGTACCCGGTGCCGGGGGTCGGCCCGTTCAGCCTGCTCAAGGAGACACGGCAGAACCACTGGGGCAAGTTGGCGTTCCGCTGGATGTACTGGAACGTGCTGCTGCCGGGTCGCCCCATGCCAGTGCCCGCGGCCATGAGCATGGCCGGCAAAGACGAATCCGCTGCGTAGATGCACAACCTCAGGCGCACGAAGAGAGGAATGAGTTCATGACCACCACAACCATCGCCGGTCGCGACGTTCAGGTCGACGACGAGGGTTTCATGACCAACTACGACGAGTGGGATGAGACGCTCGGCAAGGAGTTGGCCACGCTGATCGGTATCGAGATGACCGATGAGCACTGGAAGGCGATCCGCTTCCTGCGCGAGGACTTCAAGGCCGAGGGCGAGACGCCCACGCTGCGCCGGGTCTCCACAGTCGGCGGCATTCCGACCAAGGAGTTGTTCACCCTGTTCCCGAAGAAGCCGGCCAAGAAGATGGCGTACGTAGCCGGGCTACCCAAGCCTGTCGGCTGCGTCTGATTGGAGATTGAAATGACCACCACATCAACAGCCCCGCTAGTACCGGCCTTCGACGACGAAGAAGGCGGTCAGCGCAAGCTGGCGATCATCTGCTCCAAGGGCAGCCTGGACATGGCCTACCCGGGCCTGATCCTCGCCAACGCCGCACTCGGTGAAGGTGTTGAGGTGCACCTCTTCTTCACCTTCTGGGGTTTCGAGATCATCAACAAGGAAACGATGGGGCACCTCAAGTTCACGCCCCTGGGCAACCCCGCCACGCACATGCCCCAAGGGATGGGCGGACTGCCCGGCGTCACCGCGATGGCCACGAACAAGTTGAAGAAGTCGATCGCCGAGCTCGACGTTCCGGAGGTCCCGGACTTCCTCGATCAGATCAGCGCTTCCGGTGGCCGCCTATGGGCCTGCAAGATGTCCGCGGACATGAACCACCTGGGCAAGGACGACCTGTACGAGGGAGTCGAGGCGATCATCTCCGCGTCGGACTTCATCGAGATGACTGAAGGCGCGCAGTTGCTCTTCATCTGACTGCCGCTTTGACCGCAATCTCGGTCTACGGAACAGAGTTGGGGCCCGGCCGTAAGGCCGGGCCCCAACTCTTCCCTCTGGTTACGTGACTAGCTCTGCCAGATACCTACCTGGCTCTTGTCGAAGGAGGCGAACGCCATCTCGGCGACGCCGTCCCGGTTGAGGTCGCCCGCGGTCGCGCCAGCCTGACCCCATCCAGTGCCTCCGGGCAGTTGGTTCAACTCGAAGGACCCGGGGCTCACCTGCTCCAGCCAGAACACCTGACGGTCACCGTCCCCAGACACTGCCAGGTCGATGTCGCCATCGCCGTCCAGGTCGCCAGGGGAAGTGACGCCAGGTGCGGCCTGGCCCGGGTTCGACGGCGGCGGGCCGGTGATGGAGATGTCACCGTCCTGCGTCAGCTGGACGACGCTCCACGGCTGGGTCGGGTTGGCTCCAGGCGTGAACTCGTACACGTTCGGCTTCGGCTGGAGGCTGAACGGCGGGAACGGAACCTTGTCGTTGGTGTGGTTGGTCGCGACCCACCTGTCGATGCCATCGCCGCGGAGGTTCTCCACCTTCTGGATGGAGAAGCCGGGGCCCTGGGCGGCTCCGATGATGCGCGGGGTGAAGTCAGACGCGTCCAGACCGTCGGCCGCGGTACCGGTCCGGTCGAACCACACGTACGACGAACTCGCTGGGGTACGTGCGAACGGCGGGATGAACGGCTGACCTTGAACCGCGCCGAAGAACTGCGCAGAGACGACATCCAAGTCGCCGTCGCCGTTCACGTCGTCCACGACCGGGAGGCTGCCGCCACCGGGACCGAGGTCGACCGGCGCACCGAAGTTGCCGCCGCCGAGGCCGGGCAGGTACTGCAACTGCGTGAGGTCGTCGGTTGCGTCGGACGGGTTCCCGCCGTCCTCGCCGACGGTAACGAGGTCCTTGATGCCGTCGCCGTCGAAGTCAACGTGCTCCACGCCGTGGTAGGAGTAGTTCCGCTGCGTCGTACCGGGAATGGCGGGCGCGGGGCCGGGACCATCCGGGTCGAACGGCGCCGTCGACGGACCGGTGAAGGTGCTGTCGGCGACGATGTCATGGCCGATCCAGGTGCTGCCGTTGGCGCGGTTCTCCCACCAGGAGAGGGTGCCGCTGCCCACATTGCTGAACGGCGGGCCGAGCGTCGAGAACGTGGACTTGAAGAAGTTGCCGCCCGGCAGGATGACATCCACGTCGCCGTCACCGTCGACGTCGGAAAGCGTGGGCTGGTTGGGGCCGTAGATGCCCGCGCTCTGCGGAACGATCGTGGTCGGCGCCCAGCTGTCGATGTCGCCGCCCTGCTTGTTCTTGGCGGTGTTGTTGTAGAGCGTGACGGTCCCCGCTCCGGCCGGCGCCGGACCGGCGTACGGACCGAAGGCGGTGGCAACTAGTTCGGGCCGCACGTCGCCATTGACGTTGCCGTTCACGATGAAGGCGGCGCCGGGCAGTGCGGCATCGACGAGGGTGAGATCAAAGACTGGGTCGGTGGCCGCATCGGCCACGCCGACGAAGCCGATGGGCAGCAGCACGGCTGCCCCGGCGGCTAGGCCGGTTCGAAGGTAGCGATTCATGAAGTGGGCTCCAGGAGTCATGGGCTGTGCGCAGTTCGCGCCGGGTTCGGATTAGGTTTGCGTACAAGATTGGGCACAACAACCCAGTTTTGGTAACGATTCGGTAACGCGGCCTACGGCAGGAGCACTCCGCGCCGCCGCCAGCGGGCGTAGTAGATACCGATTCCGACGTGGGTGGCGAGGGCGGCGAACATCGCAACCGTCGCGATCGCGTGCAGCGGTTCAACCCCGAAGGTGGTCTGCGACAGCAGCACCAACCCGATGTATGCGTACCCGAACCAGATGTGGAATACCCGCAAGGTCAAGGCGGGTCGCACCCAACCGAACACGTAGACGCTGAGCGCGGTGTGCACAGCCCACAGCGGCACAAAGGTGAACTGCAGTACCAGGACGACGGTGTTGGCAGTTCCGGTCTGGGCGCCCAGGTAGTGCATGGTGACCGCGGTCAGGACGATCGGGAGCAGGATCCAGCCCAGCCGACGGTTCCAGGCGCCGGCACGTTGGCGCATCGCAGCCGATCGCTGTCGGGCGCGCCTTCGTTCCGCGGCTGACTCAGCCGTCTGGGGAAGGCGTCCTTGCACAGTCACTGTGCTGGCAGAACTCCCAATGCGGCTTGCTGCACGCGCCACACCTCGCGCAGGGCCTCGCAGGCGGCCTCGGCGCTCGATTCGCCGGCGTGGACCAGAACGGCTTCATGGAAATCGATGATGGGGTCCAGGGTCTCCGGCGTCGCCAGCGCCCGCAGCACGCGCTGCTGGCGGGAGCGGATCGCCTGCACCGACCGAACGAGCTCAGTGCTCCAGCAAGCAAGCAGCAGTTCGGACTGGAACCTCTCGGCCTCAAGCACCGCGCCCCGGACGTCCCCGCTGCGCAACGCCAGGGCGAAGTTCCCTGCTGCTCTGCGCAATTTGGTGACCTGGTCGGTATCGAGAACCGGCACCGTCCAGCGGGCAACGGCGTCCCACAGCAGCGCGGTCACTTGCAGCAGGTCCGACGCGTCGCGTTGTGTGAGTGTGGTGACCGATGCGCCCCGGTTCGGGCTCACCGTGACCAGGCCCTCGGCCTCCAACTGCACGAACGCCTCACGCAGCGGAGAACTGGACACTCCCAGCCGCTTCATGAACTCCTCGGTGCGCAGCGGGAACCCCGGAGACAGCGAGCCGTCCACGATCTGATCACGCAACTGCGACACAATGCGCTCGCGCGTGGTCCCGCGGCCAGCAGCCAGGGGCATCACGGCACTCATGCGGGAAGCGTAGCCGGACCAGCACAACAGGAGGAATGTGATGGACGTCTGGGTGCTATTGGTCGCCCTCGTGGTCGCGGCGGTCTTCGGGCTCATCTGTGCCGCGATCGCCGCGCGGAAGAACCGCAGCCGGCTCGGCTACGGCCTGCTGGGGTTCGTGCTGCCGCTCATCGGCCTGATCGTCATCGCGGTGCTGCCCAGCAAGGAGTAGCGAGCGACTCAGAGTTCGACTGCTCCGCCACTGACCCGCACCCGGGCGTCGTCGGCGACCAGTTGGACCTCAAGCCGGCTGGGTCGGCCCATGTCCTCACCCTGCAGCAAAGTGACGGTGGCGTCGTTCGGTACCGCGCCAAGGTCGCGGAGGTAGGCGCCGTAAGCGGCCGCCGCCGCGCCGGTAGCCGGGTCCTCGTACACGCCACCAACCGGGAACGGGTTGCGCACATGGTGCAGGTCCGCGTTCTGCGGCCAGGCCAGGTGCACTGTGGTCCAGTTGTGAGCCAGCATCAGCGCGCGCAGCGCATCGACGTCGTAATCCAGGTGCGCCAACCGCTGTCGGGTGCGCGCGACCAGGACTAGGTGCTCCGCCCCGGCGTACGCCGACCGGATCGGCAACTCCGGATTCAGGTCGTCGCGGTGCCAGCCGAGCGCGGCAAGTGCCGCGGACGCGACTGCCTCGGCCACCTCGGTTACGTCGGGTTCCACGGATACCAGCGTTGCCAGCATTCGCCCGGACGCCGAACTCGTTTCTACCGGCACCGAACCGGCCGGGGTGTCGAAGCGGATGCTGCCCGGGCCCTCGCGTTCGGCCAGCGCCACCGCGGCCGCGATGGTGGCGTGTCCGCAGAACGGCACCTCGGTTGCGGGCGCGAAGTACCGCACCGTCACCGATTCGGCGTCGTTGCGGCGAACGAACGCGGTCTCGGAGAAGCCGACCTCAGCGGCGATGCGCTGCATCCTGGCTGCGTCGGTCAGATCTGCGTCCAGCACCACTCCGGCCGGGTTGCCGCCGGCCGGGTCGTCAGTGAACGCCGCGTAGCGCAGGACCTGCGTCATGCGGGCATCTTGCCCATTGACGTCGGTGGTCGTAGGCGGAACTGGCGGATCAGCCCAGCGGCAGACGCAGACCCAGCCCGGCCAGCACAGCGGCCCCGAAGGCGGCGAGCACGACGCCGGGAGAGGGCTGGCTTGGCCGCTCGATCGGCTTGATCTCCGTGGGCGCGTTCCCAGCGAACCAGGCTTCGGCGTTCACCTGCGCGGCCACCGGGCCCACCTTGGTCGGTGTCGGCGTGGGTGTCGGCGTGGGCGTTGGAGTCGGGGTGGGCTTGGGTGCTGGCGCCGGGGCCGCCTTCTTCGTCGGCTTGGGGCTTGGCTTGGGCGCCGGTGCCGCCTTCTTGGTGGGCTTGGGCGCCGGTGCCGCCTTCTTCGTCGGCTTCGGCGCTGGCGCCGGTGCGGCCTTCTTCGTGGGCTTGGGTGCTGGCGCGGGTGCCGCCTTCGCCGCGGTCGTCGGCTGGCGGAAGACCTCCGTCACCCACAGCCGGCCGTTGCTGTCCGCAACCACGCCCACACCCACCTGGGTGTACTTGCTGTTCAGAATGTTGGCGCGGTGACCGGAGGAGTTCATGAACGCCTTGTGGATGGTGGACTCATTCGGTCCGTATCCGACGTTCTCGCCCAGCAGCTTGTAGCCGGAGACCTGCGATCCCAGCGATGGGTTGTGGTACAGCTTGCCGGAGCTGGCCATCTTCTTGCTGTGCGCCAGCGCGACCGCTGCCAGCGAACTGTCCGACTTCAGCCCCGGCAGTCCCTTCGCGGCGCGAGCGGAGTTGATCAGGCTGTAGAACGACGTGCCCGCCTGCGCCGGTGCCGTCGCAGCCACGACGGCCAGGCCTCCCCCCGAAAGCAGCAGGGCGAGGGTCACGGCGATGGCGCGGAGGAGTCGGTTCACCTTCCCGGTTTCGGCCCGCCCGCGGAGCACTTGAAACCGACACGGCGCCCCCGAACGGCCCGTTCACCCGAATGGAGTAACGGTGCGAGACTCCAGCAGTGCCCGAACTACCCGAGGTGCAGGCGCTGGCGGAGTTCCTGACCGACCGCTGCCGCGGCCGGCACGTGGCCGGCGTGGAGGTGGCCGCCATCAATGCGCTCAAGACCTTCGACCCGCCGGTGACGGCGATGGCTGGCCTGGCGATCAACGGCGTCCGGCGGCACGGCAAGTTCCTGGACTTGGATGCCGACGGCGTGCATCTGGTGATCCACCTCGCCCGCGGTGGGTGGATCCGCTGGAGCGAACAACTGCCCCAGACCCCGGCCAAGCCGGGAAAGGGCCCGCTGGCGCTAAGGGTGCGCCTGGACGACGGCAGCGGCTTCGACGTCACGGAAGCGGGCACCCAGAAGCGCCTGTCAGTGAGCGTGGTGCTGAACCCCGCCGACGTGCCGGGCGTGGCCCGGCTCGGGCCCGACCCACTGGCCGACGAGTTCGATCAGGTGGCCTTCGACGCCATCTTGCAGGCCCATCCGCGGAAGCAACTGAAGGGATTGCTCCGCGATCAGGGCCTGATCGCGGGGGTGGGTAACGCCTACAGCGACGAGGTTCTGCATGCGGCGCGCATGTCGCCGTTCAAGCCCGCCGGCGGCCTGTCTTCAGACGAGTCCCAGGTCCTCTATCGGGGCCCTGCGGGACGTGCTGTTGGGCGCAGTCGAGGCCGCCCGCGGGCTGGAGGCCGCCCAACTGAAGGACGGTAAGCGGATGGGTATGCGTGTGCACGGACGCACCGGACACGACTGCCCGGCGTGTGGGGACCAGGTGCGTGAGGTGTCCTTCGCGGACTCCGCATTGCAGTACTGCGCGACTTGTCAGACCGGCGGCAAGCGGTTGGCCGACCGGCGGCTGTCCCGGCTGCTGAAGTAGTCGGTCCGCGAAAAGAACCGGATCCCCCGCGCTGGGGCGCGCGAGGGATCCGGTTGCGGGTTGGGTCAGCGAGCGTTCACAGCCGCCTGGCCGATCAGGAAGCCGCCGGGGATGGCCCCGGGGGAGTCCAGAACGAGGGCGCTCAGCGCGCCGGCGGCGAAGTCGGTCAACGTGACCTCAAGGGTTTCGGAGACGTTGAACACGGGTGCGCGCCCGAGGGAGTCGCCGTTCACGAACACCTCTGCGGACAGGGCCCCGCCGTCCGGGCCGAGCTCGTTGGTGTCGATGTAGAAGTTGCGGATCTCCACGGTGTTGGCGCCGGAGAACGACAGGCCGCCGACGTGCTTGATGACGCCGCCCTTGGAGTTGCCCACGATCGGGAACCCGACGGAGCCGGCGCCGAGGTCGATCGCACCGGGGGTCAGCAGACCGCCGCCCAGCGGGCCGAGGATGGCTCCGGCTGCGGTGGCGTCCAGAACGACAGATGTGTAGCCCTTTGCCTTGCCCTTGGGCTCAGCTGCGGTGGCGGCGGGGGCGGCGAGAGCCACACCGCCGAGGGTGAGGGCGGTGGCGGCGGTGAGCGCGGCCACTCGGGTCGAGATGCGCATGGTTGCTCCTGGAGGGGGTAGGGGCCGTGTTGGCCTTGCTGTCACCCCTTCTTCCGGCAATGCGCCCCGGGCAGATGCACCCGGTCCGTCCTAAGGTCGGGCCATGAGCGTGTCGGTCGGTGGCTCTTGTGACGCCCTGGTGCTTTTCGGGGTCACGGGTGACCTCTCCTACCGAAAGATCTTCCCGGCGTTGCAGTCGCTCATGCAGGCCGGCCGCCTGGACATCCCGATAATCGGCGTCGCGCGCGGCGATCGGTCGGAGTCCTGGCTGCGCGACCGCATCGTCGACAGCGTCGCGGAGTTCGGCAGTCCGGACAACGACGCCCTGGACCAGATCGAGAAGAACCTGCGCTTCGTCGCGGGCGACTACTCCGACCCGGCCACTTTCGAGCGGCTGCGGCAGGCATTGGGGCAAGCCGAGCGGCCCCTCTTCTACCTGGCCATCCCACCAAGCCTGTTCGACGACGTGGTTGAGCACTTGGAGTCCGCCGACGCGATCCGGGGTGGCCGCGTGGTCGTGGAGAAGCCGTACGGGCGCGACCTCGACTCGATGCGCGAGTTGGACGCAGTGCTGCACCGGGCCTTTGCCGAGGAGTCGATCTTCCGGATCGATCACTACCTCGGCAAAGAGTCGGTGCAGAACCTCCTGTACTTCCGGTTCGCCAACTCGGTGTGGGAACCGTTGTGGAACCGCACCTATGTCTCCAGCGTGCAGGTGACGATGGCTGAGGCGTTCGGGGTTCGCGGCCGCGGCGCCCTGTATGAGGAACTCGGCGCGGTGCGCGATGTGGTGCAGAACCACTTGCTGCAAGTGGTTTCCCTGCTGGCGATGGAGCCACCGGTGGGCATGGACTCGGCCGCGGTTCGCGACGAACGGGTCAAGGTGTTGCGCGCCATCACCGCACCGGGACCGGCTGACCTCGTGCGTGGGCAGTACGAGGGTTATCGCGAAGTCGACGGGGTCGCGGCCGAATCGGACACCGAGACCTACGCAGCGGTTCGCCTCAACGTCGACTCCTGGCGGTGGGCCGGGGTGCCCTTCCTGGTTCGCGCGGGTAAGGGCCTACCGGTGACCGCGACCGAGGTCCTGGTCACCTTCCACCGGCCGCCGCACCGGGTGTTCGACGAGACCCTGCCTCGTGACACCAACCACGTCCGCTTCCGGTTGGGTCCGGATCGGATCACGATCGCTCTTGGCAACCGGGTCAAGCGGCCCGGCGAGGACATGGCCGGGCGCAACGTGGAACTACTCACCGTGGACGACTCCGCCGCACATGCCACTGCCTACGAGCGCTTGATCGGGGACGCCCTTGACGGGGACCAGACCCTGTTCGCCCGTTCCGATGCTGTTGCGGAGGCGTGGCGCATCGTCGACCCGCTGCTGGACGGCGCCGCCGGCTCCCCGGACTCCTACCGGCAGGGCACCTGGGGCCCGTCAGCCGGTGACGCCCTGGCTGCTGATGTGGGCGGCTGGCATGAACCGGCCGAGTGACAGGCCCCGATGAGTACGGCTCAATGAGTACGGCCCCGGGCAGCGTTATTGCCTGTCCCACTGCGGATGCGGCGGCCGCGGTCGCGGCCGAATTGCTCGCCGACGCTTTGGTAGCCGCGGTGTCCGAGCGCGGCCGGGCGCTGCTGGCCGTCAGCGGCGGGAGCACCCCAGCGCCGATGTTGCGCTACCTAGCCGAGCTGCCCGTGCCCTTTGCCGAGGTCGAGTTGTTTCAGGTCGACGAGCGTCAAGTCGCCGCGGGTAGCGCTGAGCGCAACGCGAGTTCGTTGCTGCCCTTGATCGACGTGATCCCGAGCGGGCAGGTGCATCTGATCCCCATCGGCTCGGACCTGGACGAATCCGCTGCTGCCTACGCGGCGACCCTCGTCGGCGTTGGCGGCGACCCACCGGTGCTCGACGTGCTGCACCTGGGGCTGGGCGATGACGGGCATACCGCCTCGCTCGTCCCCGGCGACCCGGCGCGGCTGGAGCGGCAGAAGTTCGCTACCGCCACCGGCGCCTACCGGGGTCATCGTCGGGTGACGCTGACCGCACCGGTTCTGTCGGCCGCGCGCACCTGCGTGGTTCTGGCCACGGGGCCTGGCAAGACCGACGCCGTCGCCGCGCTGCTCGCGTCCGATCCGGGCAGCATCGCTGCCCAGGTGATCCCACCGGGCGCGGTACTCGTTACGGACCAGGCTGCGCTCAGTCCGGCGGCTCCGGCATGACGGCATGGCCGCCGAAGCCGCGACGGGTGGCGGCAAGCAGGCGATTGGCCAGGTCCGCATCGCCCTGACTGGCGAACCGTGCCGTCAACGCGGCGCTGATGACCGGTGCGGGAATGCCAAGGTCCACCGACTCCTTGACCGTCCACCGACCCTCCCCGGAGTCGGCCACGACCGGGGCAATCTCGTCCAGGTCGTCGGCGGACAGCGCCTGCGCCATCAGATCCAGCAGCCACGACCGGATCACCGTCCCGTAGCGCCAGGCCTCGGCGACCGCGGCCACGTCGATGTCGAACTCGGGTTTGGCCTGCAGGACAGCGAAGCCTTCGGCGTAGGCCTGCATGAGCCCGTACTCGATGCCGTTGTGCACCATCTTCGTGAAGTGCCCGGCGCCGACATCGCCAGCGTGCACCCAGCCGGTGTCGGGAGTGGGGGCCAGGCTGCGTAGCAGGGGTTCCACGTGCGCCACCGACTGTGCGCTGCCGCCGACCATGAGACCGAAGCCCTCGGTCAGACCCCAGACCCCACCGGACACCCCGGCGTCCACGAAACTGATTCCGCGTTCGGCCAGTTCCTGGCCGCGCCGTTGGGAGTCCGGGTAGTGGGAGTTGCCCCCTTCGATGATCAGGTCACCGCGACCGAGCAGGTCCGCGACCTGGCGCAGCACGGACTCGGTGATTTCCCCGGCCGGCAGCATCAACCAGACAGTCCGCGGCTGCGGCAAGGCGGTAACGAGTGCCGACAGCGATGCCACCGTCTCGATGTTCGATTCGGCGCCCAGCGCGGCTCGCACCGACTCGTCCTGGTCGAACGCCACCACCTCGTGACCGCCCTGGGCAGCTCGGCGGGACAACCCCGCGCCCATCCGCCCGAGTCCCACCATTCCGAAACGCATCGCCGCCCCTTTCCGGTCTCACCCTGCCGCAACGTGCTGGTACGGCGTGCGGGAATGGCAGTGCGCGTACCCAGGTGCAAGTTTCCGCCAGACTTGCGGCCGTGAACCTGGTTGCGGATCTGCGCGCCGTGGTTCGCGACGTCGTGACCGACCCGGCTGTGGTCGCTGGCTACACAACGGACTGGACCCGGCGGTTCAGCGGTCCGGCTGTCGCGGTGGCGCGACCGCAGACCGCCGACGAGGTGGCCGCCGTGCTGTCCGTCTGTGCCGACCACGCCGCAGCCGTCATCCCGCAGGGCGGCAACACCGGCCTGGTGGGAGCCGCTGTGCCAGGGGCCGACAACGGCCGTCCGCAGGTGGTGCTGAGCCTGCGGGGACTGACTGGTCTTGGTGAGGTCGACACCCGCGCTCGCAGCGTCGTGGCGGGCGCCGGCGAGACGCTGTCGGCCCTGCAACGCCACGCCACCGCGGCCGGGCTTCGCTACGGGGTGGATCTCGGGGCCCGCGACTCCGCCACCGTCGGCGGAACGCTGGCGACCAACGCCGGCGGTCTACGCGTGCTTGCGTACGGGGACACGCGCGCGCAGGTGAGCGGCGTGCAGGCGGTGCTCGCCGATGGTTCGCTCATCGACAGCACCGCCGGACCGCTGGTCGATTCCTCCGGCTACGACCTGGCCGGGCTCATGGTCGGCAACGAAGGCACTCTCGGTGTCATCACCGCGGCCCGGTTGCGACTCGTGCCACCGCCACCGAAATCGACGCTCGTGCTGGCCGGCGTCGCCGGCATCGATGCGGCACTCGACCTCTTGGACCAGCCCGCACTCTTGGCAGCGGAGTACTTCGACGACGCGACTCTGCGCATCACCCAGCAGGTGACTGGCCTGCCGGATCCGCTGTCCAGGCACTGGCCGGGCTATGTACTTCTTGACGTTGTCGGGACGCCGCGAGTGCCGGACTCGATCGACGCGGTCGCCGGCGACGTGCGGTTGTGGCAGTACCGCGAGAGCGCACCGGAGGCGATCGCGGCTACCGGGGTCGTGCACAAGATGGACGTGGCGTTGCCGCTGGTGGCGTTGGCCGGTTTCGTGGCGTCCTTGCCCCAGGTGGCCCCGCCGCCGGCGCAGGCTTTCGTCTATGGGCACCTGGGTGTGGGCAACCTGCACGTCAACGTGCTGGGACCGGACGCTGACGATGAATCGGTCGACGCCGCAGTCCTGCAGGCGGTTGCGGCCGCGGGTGGATCCATCAGCGCCGAGCACGGTGTGGGCCGGGCCAAGCGCCAGTACTTGTCGATGACCCGATCCGAAGCGGAGATCGAAGCGATGCGTTCCATCAAGACGGCGCTGGATCCGAACGGGTTGCTGAACCCGGGCGTGCTGGTCGGCTGAGGGCGGTCGGAGTTGATGAAGCGGCCCGAAGTCATCGCCCACCGCGGGTTCTCCAGCGAGCGACCGGAGAACACCCTGTCGGCCGTGCGGCACGCGATCGCGGCGGGTGTCGACGGAATCGAGGTGGACGTTCGGTTGACCGCCGACGGGGTGCCCGTTTGCGTGCACGACCGACGTACCGACCGTCTCGCGCAAGAACGCGGCGTCGTGTCCACCATGCGCCTGGACGAGTTGGCGGAACTGGACTTCGGTGCGCACCGCGAGGACATGGCCGACTACGAGGACCCGGCCGCACCAACGGAGGTACTGACGTTGGCGGGCTTGCTGACCGAGGCCACCACAGCGTCCCGACCGGTCCGGTTGGCGATCGAGACCAAGCACCCCACCCGCTACGGCGGATACGTGGAGGAGCGCCTGGTCGAAGTCCTGGAGGACTTCGGGCTGGCCCGACCGGAGGATCCGGAGGCGTCCCTGGTGCGGGTCATGTCCTTCTCCCTGGCCGCCGTGCGCCGGGTCCACCGCCTGGCGCCGGCGTTGCCCACCGTGTTGCTGATGAAGGAGTTGCCTTGGCGGCTGCGTCGTGGTGCGTTGCCCGGACGGGTGGCGGCTGCCGGGCCGTCGCTGGCCGCCCTGCGTACCAACCCCCACTACGTGCGCCGAGTGCACGCGTCGGGCGGGCAGGTGCACGTCTGGACGGTCGACGATGCGGCGGACATCGAGTGGGCGGTGGACCTGGGGGTCGACGCGCTGATCAGCAATCGCCCCGACCGGGTCCTGCAGGTCCTGGCCGACCGGGGGTTTGGCGCGAGCCCAAATGGGGTAGATAACCCTCCGTGACGCGACTGCTGCTGACCCCCGCCCACGGGCCGGAGACGGTCGCAGCGACCAGGCGGCGCCTCGTCGAGGCGCTAACCGCAAACGGCGTCGCTGAACCCTCGACCCGGGACGCCGAACTGGCTGCGGGCGAGCTCCTGGCCAACGCGGCGCTGCACGGACGGGCGCTGCCGGACGGAACCGTCCGCCTGGAAGCCCGTTGGTCTCACCATCGCGTCCGCGTTGCTGTCCGTGACGGCGGTTGCGCTACCGGGTTCGGCGCACCGGAGCACGCCCCGCCGCCGGGGGCGACCTCGGGAGTCGGACTTTGGCTGGCCAGCCGCGTCGGCCGGCTCACTGTGCGCTGCTCCGGGCCCGCTCAGACCGAGGTCACGGTCTCGATTCCTCGCTAGAAACGGCGCAAATAGTTGGCGCAAGAGGCCCCGGAAACCCTACGGTGAAGCTGCCCGGACGTCGTTGTGTCCCCCGTCGGCGGCGTTCGGGCCTCTCTTCCCTCTGGAGGAGTCGATCAGCGGGGCCTGGCGAGACGTCGCTTCGGCCCCGCTGATCGCCGTTCCGGCTCCGGTCGTCCGGCTACCCTGAGCGGCCCCCAACGGCTCAGCCGCCGCCAGGAGAACGCTTGTGACGCTTGATGACCAGACGCTGTCGATCCTCGCTGTCGTCGCAATAGCGCTTGCGGTACTGGCCGTCCTGGTTGCGCTGATCAGCAGCATCCGCTCGGCGCGCTTGCGCCGAGCGCTCACGGTGCTCGACGACGCCGGCGACGGGCGCACGTTCCTGGAGGCAGTGAGTCGGCAGGGCGAGCAGGTGGCCGCGCTGCGTTCCGAGGTCGCGGCCCTGACGGTGGACACCCGGTCCTTGCGTACCGACCTTTCAGCTGCCATCCGGCACGTGGCTGTGGTGCGCTACGACGCATTCGGCGACATGGGTGGGCGGTTCTCGTTCTCAGTCGCGCTGCTCGACGACGCCGGCGACGGACTGGTGCTCACGTCGATCTCCGGACGCACCGAGTCACGGTCGTACGCCCGCGGCGTCATCGGCGGCCGCGGTGACGTGGAGCTGTCGCCGGAAGAACAGCAGGCGGTAGACCACGCGTACAAGGGAGTCGCTCGTGGCTGACGTGTACGGCTACCTGGGCCCGGCGGGCACTTACGCGGAGGCCGCGCTCCTGGCGGCAGCTTCCACTGACTCGGCCGAACTGGTCCCGTTCGCCACGGTCCCCGCTGCCCTTGCGGCGGTTCGCGGCGGCGAAGTCGACGCGGCCATGATCCCGTTGGAGAACAGCGTTGAGGGCGCCGTAGCAGCCGCAGTCGACGGGCTGGCGGTCGGCGATCGGTCCCTGGTCATCGCCCAGGAGATTCGACTGCCGGTCACCTTCTGCCTGGCCAGTGTCGCCGGCCGGGAGTTGGCGCAGGTCCGCAAGGTCGCCGCACATCCGCACGCCGAGGCGCAGACCCGGGCCTGGCTGGCCACTCACATGCCGCAAGCAACCGTCGTGCCCGCAGCCTCCAACGCGGCTGCGGCCATCGACGTGGTCGAGGAACAGCCGCACGCGGAGGCTGCGGTCACCTCGCCCTTTGCGGCCGAGGTCTACGGACTTGAGGTGCTGGCCGAGGACATCGGCGACACCGCCGGCGCGGAGACGCGCTTTGTTCTCGTGCGGCCGGCTGGGCCGCCGCCGGCGCCCACGGGGGCGGACACGACGACGTTGGCGCTGTTCATGGGCGACGACCACCCCGGTGCGCTGCTGGAGATCCTCACCGAGTTCGCCGTACGCGGGATCAACCTGACTCGGATCGAATCCCGCCCCACCGGTGGTCGGTTGGGCTCCTACTTCTTCAGCGTCGACGCTGAAGGACACCTGCTCGATGAGCGCATGGGTGAGGCGCTGATGGGATTGCGCCGGGTTTGTCAGGACGTCCGGTACCTGGGTTCCTACGCGCGCTCCGACGGGGCCACCCCGACCTTGACCCGGCGAGTGCGGGATGAGGACTACACCTCGGCGCGGCAGTGGTTGCGGGGCCTGCGGGCCGACTGAGTCCGCCGACACCGCCGGTAGGGTCCCGCTGTGCTGGACCCGCGTATCTACCGAGACGACCCGCAGGTCGTTCGCGACTCTCAGGCCGCCCGCGGCGAGGACCCAGGCGTCGTTGATGCGCTGATCGCCGCGGATGTGACCCGCAGGGCGGCGGGCACCCGGTTCGATGAACTGCGCAGCCAGCAGAAGAGCATCGGCAAGCAGGTCGCGCAGGCATCCGGTGCGGACAAGCAAGCCCTGTTGGATACCGCGAAGTCCCTCGCCGATCAGGTCAAGCAGGCCGAGGCCGAACGCGAGGCGGCAACCGTCCAGTTCGACGAGCTGGCGTTGGTGCCGTCCAACCTCGTGCACCCGGATGCGCCTCGCGGCGGCGAAGAGGACTTCGTCGTGCTGGGCGAACACGGCCGCATCCGCGACTTCGAGGCCGAGGGTTTCGCTCCCCGCGACCACGTCGACCTGGGCCGGCTGCTCGGCGCCATCGACATCGAGCGCGGCGCCAAGGTGTCGGGGTCACGCTTCTACTACCTGACCGGTGTCGGCGCCCAGCTGGAGTTGGCGTTGGTGAATCTGGCCATGCAGCAGGCCGCCGCGGCCGGTCTCGTGCCGGTCATCCCACCGGCATTGGTTCGCTCGGCGGCCATGGAGGGGACCGGTTTCCTCGGCCAGGCCGCGGAGAACGTGTACGCGCTGCCGGACGATGACCTGTACCTGGTCGGAACCGCCGAGGTGCCACTTGCGGCGTACCACATGGACGAGATCCTCGACGCTGAGCGGCTTCCGCTGCGCTACGCCGGGTTCTCACCCTGCTTTCGGCGTGAAGCCGGAAGCCACGGCAAGGACACCCGGGGCATCTTCCGAGTTCACTGGTTCGACAAGGTCGAGATGTTCAGCTTCTGCCATCCCGACGACACCGACAGCGAGCACCAACGGTTGCTCGCCTGGGAACAGCAGTTCCTGGATGCGCTCGAACTGCCCTATCGGGTCATCGACGTTGCCACCGGAGACCTGGGCGCATCGGCGCGACGCAAGTTCGACTGCGAGGCCTGGATCCCGACCCAGGGCAAATACCGGGAGGTGACGTCCACATCGGACTGCACCGAGTTCCAGGCCCGGCGGCTGCGGGTGCGCATGCGCGAGGAGTCGGGGACCCGCCCGGTCGCGACGCTGAATGGCACGCTCGTGGCCATACCCCGCACGATCGTGGCGTTGTTGGAGAACCACCAGAACGCCGACGGCTCGGTCCGGGTCCCAGCTGCGTTGCAGCCGCTGCTGGGGCGCGACCTGCTGGAGCCAACGAGCCAGTGATTCGTCTGATCGCGACGGATCTCGACGGCACCGTCGTGCGTCCCGACGGGTCGATGTCGCCGCGGATGGTGGCCGCGCTGCGCGCCGTGGAGGCGGCGGGCTTGCGTCTGGTAATCGTGACCGGTCGCCCGCCGCGCTGGATGCACCCGGTCGTCGAGGCCACCGGGCATCGCGGTACTGCTGTCTGCGGCAACGGGGCTTTCGTCTACGACCTGCACGCCGAGCGGATCACCGAGAGGTTCCCGTTGTCGGTTGCTGCCGCCACCGAATCGGTGGAGCGGGTCCGTTCGGTGCTGCCGCGTGCCGCCTTCGCGATCGAGACGGGTGAGGAGTACGCGCACGCGCCGGACTACCGCCCGTACTGGCCGCCGCCGCCGGATACCCGGGTGGCGCCGATCGAGGAGTTGCTCTCAGTACCGATCGGCAAACTCCTGGTGCGCGATGACCTGACCGGTGACGAGATGCACGCGTTGGTGGAGCCGGTGCTGGCCGGATTGGCACAGGTGACGCACTCGGTCGGTGACAACGAGGGGCTGATCGAGGTCTCCGCCCCCGGCGTCACCAAGGCCCACACCCTGCAAGTCGTGGCCGACGAGTGGGGGATAGACGCAGCCGAAGTGGTCGCCTTCGGCGACGGGCTCAACGACGTAGAGATGCTGGCCTGGGCCGGCCGCTCCTACGCCATGGCCGATGGCCACCTGGCCGCGCAACGGGTCGCCGACGCGACCGTTGCCCCGGTGACTGAAGATGGTGTCGCAGCCCAACTGGAGGAGCTGCTTTCGGTGATGGAGAACTGATGGACCTGAACTGGTTGAGTCCGCTGTGCCAGGCGAGCCCCAGTGGCGACAAGGGCTGGGGATCCTTCGCCCAGACGTCGATCCCCGCGGGTACGACGGTCGCTGCCTTCGGTGGGCACGTCGTCGGCGGTGACGTATTCCGGACCCTCCCGGAGGAGCGACAAGGCAGATCCATTCAGATCGATGACAACCTGTTCATGTTGTCGGCCGAGCAGCCCGAGCCCGGTGACATGGTGAACCACTCCTGCGAACCCAACTGCGGGCTGCGCGGCGGCGTGGTCGTGGTCGCGATGCGTGACATCGCCGTCGGCGAGGAGATCACTTTCGACTACGCCATGTGCGACGGCACCGACTACGACGAATTCGCCTGCGGGTGCGGCGCGAGCACCTGTCGAGGGCTCGTTACGGGCAACGACTGGCGCGATCCGAATCTGCAGGCGAAGTACCGAGGCTGGTTCTCCCCGTACCTCGCGGTGCGAATCAGCGCGGCTCAGTCCGGACCAGTTGCGCGAATGCCGCAAGGATGAGTCGGCCCGGCCCCGAGATGCGATCGACGTCCCCAGCGGTAAGGGCGATGCCGGGGGGCAGTTTCGGGCTAACCGCCTCGGCCCACGCCGGTGACGCCTCCACGTGGAACTGCAGGCCGTAGGCGGACGACCCGACGCGGAACGCCTGGTTCTCGTATTGCGACGACCGGGCAAGGTGCACCGCGCCGTCCGGTAGGTCGAACGTGTCGTGGTGCCAGTGCATCACCGGAACCTCGGCCAGGCTGGCTGCAGCCAGCACTGGGTCGCTGATCCCGGCCTCGGTCAACGTCACCGAGCCCGGCCCGAGCTCGTCGGTGGGGCCGCGGTAAACCTCCGCGCCGGTGGCCGCAGCGAGCAGTTGCGCACCCAGACAGATCCCGAGCACCGGCACCTGTTCGGCCACGCCCCGGCGCAACAGGTCCCGCTCGATGGCGAGGTTGGGGTATTCGTCGTCGTCCCCGGCGCTCATCGGCCCGCCCATGACCACGAAGGCGTCCGGCGCCTGCGCATCCCAGTCGGCGACGGTGGGTGTCTGACCCGCCCACGTCGGCCACAGCCGCAGTTCGTCACCGCCGCCCGCGACGACGTCAGCGATGAGCCCGGGCGCCTCGTAGGGGACGTGCTGCACGACCCACCAGGTACTCACAGGTAGTTGCCGTGAATTCCCGGTTGCTCCGGCTGCTCGCCTTCGCCGGCCGGCAGTGCCCGGCGGCGCATCTCCTCGAACTGGGCGCGGGCGGCCATCTGCTGGGCGAAGAGCGCGGTCTGGATGCCGTGGAACAGGCCCTCCAGCCAACCGACCAGTTGCGCTTGCGCGATGCGCAGTTCGGCCTCGGTGGGTACCTCGTCATCGCCGAACGGCAGTGACAGTCGGTCCAACTCGGCCACGAGTTCGGGAGCCAGTCCGTCCTCCAGTTCGGCGATGCTGCGGTGGTGGATGTCGCGCAGGCGACGGCGGCCCGCCTCATCCAGCGGGGCGTTGCGCACCTCCTCCAGCAACTGCTTGATCATGCTGCCGACGCGCATGACCTTGGCCGGCTGCTCAACCAAGTCGGTCAGCTGTGTACCCGCCTGCTCCTCGCCCACTGGCCCGCTGTCCGGGCCGACGACGACGATCGCGTCGGTGCCTGGCTGAAATGGCGGTTGCTGTGTCATCCCGCCATCTTCACGCAGGTCGGGTTGGACCGCGACGCCACCCCTGCGCCAGGCTCCGCTGCGTGACCGATCCGACGCTGCCCCTGGGCTACTCCTGGCGGCACCCGCAACTGTCCGATGCACCCGCCATCACCGACTTGGTGCTGGCTCACGACGCGCAGTTTCTGGCTGCGCCGGATGTGACCTTGGGGCAGATCGAGGCGCTGCTGCAGGAGCGCACGGTCGACCTGGTTTCCCGGGCCTGGCTGGTGCACGACCCCGCCGGGCAGTTGCGCGCCGCCGCATTGGTCTACGTCGACACCGCAACCGACGAGGCGGAGATCGACGTCTACCCGCATCCCGAAGTCGCCGAAGATGTGATCACGTGGCTACTGACCCGGGGCCTACAGGCGGTGGCGGCGGCGCGGCAAATCAGCGGACTGCGTCTGCCGCTCACAGCTGGCGTGCACCAACACGATGCCCGCAGCATCAGCCACTACGAGGCCGCTGGGCTGCGCCGGGTCCGCATGTTCTGGCGGATGGGGATGAACCTGCCGCCGGTTCTGCCCTCGGTGTCACTGCCGGACGGGTACCGGCTGCGGCGGGCAGCGGCGACGGACGCGGAGCTGCGGGCGTTTCATGCGGCCACCGAGGCGGGCTTTGCCGACCACTGGCGCTCGCATCCGCGTGCCTACGAGGTCTGGCTAAGCGACCTGCAAGGTGTGGCCGGCCACGACCCCGGCTTGTGGTGGCTGGTTGAGACCAACGACGCGCAGATCGCGGCAACCATGATCGGTGGTCACCGCATGGCTGAGCTGAATGCCGGTTTCGTGTACACGCTGGCGACGGTGCCGCAGCACCGTGGCCGGGGGTTGGCCAAGGCGCTTCTGCACCGGGCCATGCACGACGCGGCCGATGCCGGCTACGGCCAACTGCAGTTGACCGTGGACGCGGCCAACCCGACCGGCGCGGTCCGGCTGTACGAATCCGTGGGAATGCATGCCCTCGCGGTGTTCAGCGTCTTCGGCGACGAGGAGTAGCGCTGCTGCCGCCGGCCAACGTTCGCGGCAGGATGCGGGTATGGACGTCACCGAAGTGCTGCTGCCCGGCGTCGGGCTGCGCTACGAGTTCACCACCGCTGCCGGGCAGCGGATGGCCATGGTCGCGCGTCGAAGCGGCGAGATAGATCTGGCGCTGTACGAGTCCGGCGATCCCGACGAGTGCCGCGAACTCATCAGCCTGACCCCGCACGAGGCTGAGGCCGTGGCCGAGATCCTCGGCGCCCCGCGCATCGCTGAACGGTTCGCGGACCTCACCAAAGAGGTGCCTGGGCTGTCGGCGGGCCAGGTGGCTATTGGTCCGGGCTCGGAGTACGACGGCAAGACCCTTGGGGACACGAGGGCGCGCACCCTCACCGGGGCAAGCGTTGTTGCCATCGTGCGCGGCGACGACGTGGTTGCGTCGCCGAGTCCGGCGGAGCCACTGCGGGCCGGGGACGTGCTCGTGGTGATCGGGACCCATGAGGGCATCCACGGCGTCGAGCGGATTCTGGGGGCCTGACCTGTTCGTCATGGCCGCCGGAGGCGATAGCGCCTCGGCACTGCTGGAACTCGGCGCCGTACTCCTCGGGCTGGGTCTACTTGGGGTGCTCGCCAGTCGCCTCTCCCTTCCGGGGATCCCGCTGTATCTGCTGGCCGGGCTGGGGCTGGGCGCCACTCCGTGGTTCGACACCGACCCGGCGGCCGGATTCATAGAGGTGGCGGCGGTCCTGGGCGTGGTGCTGCTCCTGCTCAGCCTGGGCCTGGAGTTCACCGCCGCGGAGTTCTCCTCGGCCATGCGTCGGCATTTGCCTTCCGGCTTCATCGACCTGCTGGCCAACGCAACACCGGGTTTCGTCATCGGCTGGTTGTTGGGTTTCGGCTTCGTGGGCAGTTTCGCTCTGGCCGGGGTTACCTGGATTTCGTCATCAGGGATCGTGGCGCAGCTGCTTTCCGACCTGGGTCGACTGGCCAACCGGGAGACACCGGCAGTGCTGAGCGTGCTGGTGCTGGAAGACATCGCCATGGCGATCTACCTGCCGGTGCTGGCGGTGCTGGCCAGCGGTGGCGAGTGGCCCCGGGCGCTGCTTGGGGTGGCGCTGGCTGTCGCCGTGGTCGCCGCCGCGCTTTGGCTGTCGGCACGGCAGGGCGAGCGGGTCGCCCGGGCGGTCTCCTCCCAGCGTGACGAGCATCTGCTCCTGCGCGTCCTGGGTCTCACCCTGCTGGTCGCCGGCCTTGCGGAGTTCGTGGACGCTTCGGCCGCCGTTGGCGCGTTCCTGGTCGGCCTGGCCTTGGTCGGACAGGAGGCGCGGCGGGCCCGAGAGCTCATCGCACCGTTGCGGGACGTGTTCGCCGCGCTCTTCTTCGTCAGCATCGGGCTCAACGTGGACCTGAGCGACCTACCACCAGTTCTGCCGGCCGCGCTGTTGCTGGCCGTCGTCACCGCAGTGACAAAGGTGTGGTCGGGCGCCAACGCCGCTGCCCGCGAAGGTGCGGCGACCCGCGGCCGCTTGCGGGCCGGCACCGCGCTCGTGGCCCGGGGCGAGTTCTCGCTGGTGATCGCGGGCATCGCGGCCGGCGTGAACAACGAGCTGGCGCCGTTGGCGACCGCCTACGTCCTGATCCTGGCGATCCTGGGTCCGCTGACCAGTCGACTGGTGCCGACTCGGCTGCGCCCGGTCACGGCGTCTTGAGCAGGATCTTGCCGACGTGCTCTGAGGACTCCATCAGCGCGTGCGCCGCCGCCGCGTCGCTCATGGGCAGGACGCGATCCACGACCGGGTGAATCGTGCCGTCAGCCAGCAGCGGCCAAACGTGTTCGACGGTGGACGCAACAATCGCGGCCTTCTCCGCCTCGCTGCGTTGCCGCAGTGAGGTAGCCAGCACCGCAGCCCGCTTGTTCAGCAGCCTCGCGATGTCCAGTTCGGCGGTGGTGCCGCCTTGCATGCCGATGATGACCAGGCGGCCGTTCACGGCCAACACCTCGACGTTGCGGGCCAGGTACTTGGCCCCCATGTTGTCCAGGATCACGTCCGCACCGGCACCTTCGGTGGCAGCCAGCACCTCGGCGACGAAGTCCTGCTCCCGATAGTTGATCAGCACCTCCGCGCCTAGTTCCGCGCAGCGCTGCAGTTTCTGGTCGGTCCCGGCGGTGACGGCGACGCGGGCGCCTAGCGCCTTTGCCAACTGGATCCCGAATGTGCCGATTCCGGAGGAGCCGCCATGCAACAGCAGCGTCTCGCCGGGCCGCAGTCCGGCGAGCATGAACACGTTCGACCAGACGGTGGCCGCGACCTCCGGTATTGCGGCGGCGGTAACCAGGTCGATGCCGGGCGGCACGGGCATGAGTTGGCCGGCGGGCACCGCCACCAATTCGGCATAGCCACCGCCGGACACGATCGCGCACACCTCGTCGCCGACCGTCCAATCGGTGACGCCAGGCCCCAACGCGGCGACGGTTCCGGAGCACTCCAGGCCCGGCAGCGGCGAGGCGCCCGGCGGCGGGGGGTAGTAGCCCTTGCGTTGCAGGACGTCGGCCCGGTTGACGGCGCTGGCGGCTACCCGCACCAGCACCTCACCGGCAGCGGGTACGGGGTCGATGACCTCTTCCCAGGACAGCACCGAAGGGTCGCCCGGTTCCGTGATGACTATTGCGCGCACCTGCGCGAGCGTAGAGCGAGCGCCTGCGCGGACGGCACCGGCTACGGCAAGGTGGGCGGGTGAGCTCCGACCTGGTCACCGTCACCGTGGCTGACGGCCGGGCCACGATCACCCTCGCCGACCCCAAGCACCGCAACCGCCTGAGCCGCGAGCTGATGTCCGGGCTGGGCTCAGCGCTCACCGGCGTGGCCGCTGACGGGTCGGTGCGAGTCGTCGTGCTGACGGCGGCCGGTCCGGTGTTCTGCGCCGGCGCCGACCTCAGCGGCTTCGACGAAGACGCGCCGCAACAGTTGGGTGGGCTGCTGGGCGCCCTCGCGGCGCTGCCCGTACCAACGATCGCGCGGGTCAACGGTGACGCTTACGGCGGTGGCCTGGGACTGATAGCCGCCTGCGACCTGGCCATCGCGCCGCGCACCGCGAGGTTTGCCTTCGCCGAAGTGCGTTTGGGGGTGACCCCGGCCGTGATCGCCGGGCATTGCCTGCGGGTGATGCGAACGCGGCAGGCCGCGGAGTTGATGCTCACCGGCGAGCGCGTGGACGCGGAGTTCATGGCAGCTGCGGGTCTGCTCACCCGGTCCGCCGACGACATTGCCGCATTGGATGAGCAGGTGGACGCCTGGGTGGCGTCGATCCGCCGCGGCGGTCCGCAAGCGCTGGCGGCCACCAAGGAGGTGCTGCGGCGGGGGCCGGAGTCGGGTGAGTCCGCAGCCGCCTGGGCGGCGGAGGTGTCGGCGGAACGGTTCGCGTCCGCGGAGGCGGCCGAAGGGATAGCCGCGTTCCGTGAGCAGCGCCTGCCGGATTGGGCGCCGAAGCCGCCGTAGGGTTCGGCTCGTGAGCGAGGCAAGACCCAGCGCCGTGGCCGACGGCCCGCGTGCGGAGTACGCGTACGGCGAAGTCATTCTGCCCGAGCGCGAGGTGCCGGCACTCCGGAAGGTTGCCGTCCGCGTCGGGTTCGCGGTGTTCCTGCTGGTGCTGCTGTCGGTGCTGGTCTGGCTGGACCGGGATGGTTACACCGATACCGCCGACGGCGAAGTCTCGTATCTGGACGCGCTGTATTACTCGACCGTCACGCTGTCGACAACCGGGTACGGGGACGTCTCGCCGGTGTCGGACCTGGCCCGGCTGTCGAACGTCTTCCTGGTGACGCCGCTGCGCGTCCTGTTCCTGTTCACCCTGGTCGGGACGACAGTTGAGTTGCTCACCAAGGACGCGCGGGCCGGGTACCGAAGAGATCGTTGGAGGAAGAGCGTGATCGCCCACAACATCGTCATCGGGTACGGCGTCAAGGGTCGCGCGGCTGTGCAGTCGCTGATCGACTCCGGCGTGCCGAGCAAGGACATCGTGGTGATCGAGTCCGGCGAGGAGGAACTCAGCCGGGCCAAGGCCGACGGTTACACCGCCATCACCGGCTCCGGTGCCGACGCGGACATCCTGCGGCAGGCCGAGGCGCTCCGGGCGCGCAGGTTCATCATCGCGGTCAAGGACGACGCCACCGCGATCCTGGCCACGCTGAACGCTCGTCGGCTCAACCCGACCGCCCTGATCGTGACGTCGGTCCGGGAGGACTCCAACGTTGACCTGGCCCGGGAGTCCGGCGCCGACAACGTGATCACGTCCTCAGAGGCCGCTGGCCGGATCATGGGTCTGGCAGCAAACGCCCCACTGGTCGGCGAGGTCATCGAGGATCTGCTGTCGGCCGGCTCGGGGCTGGAACTGGCGCAGCGGCCCATCACCCCCGACGAGGTCGGCAAGTCCCCGCGGGAAGTGAACGAACCGGTAATCGCCGTCATCCGCGATGGCGTGAAGCGTCGCTACGACGAGCCGGTGGTCGCCGAGCTGGAGCGTGGCGACCAGTTGGTGATCGCCAGGGGGGCCAAGGGCGCCGCCGGATTGCGCCGGCCGCGGGCCTGACGATTTCCCGGTGTACCGGTTCCTGCTTTCGCCCCGGTGGATTGCACTGATCCTGGTGGCACTGGTGACGATGGTGTTCTTCGTCGGTCTTGGTGCCTGGCAGTGGGACCGGGCGCGCACGGAACTACCGCCGCCGCAGGTCGGTCTGGACGAGGCCGTGGACCTTGCGGACGCCATCGGCGAGGACCGCATCGTGCGCGTTGGGGAGCCGCCGCGCGCGGTCCGGGTGATCGGCCGCTTCGACGAGACGCAGCAGCGCATCGTCGTCGACCCGGGCTTGGTTCCAGCTACGGACGTAGTGATGACGCCGTTGTTGTTCGCTACCGGAGACGCGGTCCTGGTCGCCCGGGGAACAGTGCCCACCGGATCGGCGGCACCGCCGCCGAACGGCGGCGAAGTCGAGGTGCTCGGCTGGCTGATCGCGGCTGAACCGCTGGACCCGGCCGATCTAGCCGGGCTCACACCCACCGAGTTGCCGGCGTTGAGCCCGGTGCCCTTGGTGAGCGAGGTCGACTATCGGCTCGTCAACGCGGTGCTGCAGTTGGCGGAGCAGACGCCGACGCCTCAAGGCGTGGAGCCGTTGCCGTCACCGCAGACGGCGCCCGTGGTGCGCACGTCGTGGCGGTCGTTGGGCTACGCGATCCAGTGGTGGGTGGTCGCCGCGGTCGCCGGCTTCCTGACCATCCGCGCGATCGGCACGCACGCCCACTCAACCCCAACAGGGCCACCAACGTGAATGCGCCATTCAGGCCAATAGGTCGTTGCTGAGCCGTTCCACCGAGCGGTGGATGCGGGGTTCAACGAAGAACGCGGCGAACGGGATCGTCCCGGCCAGACAGACGCCGACGATCTTGGCCAACCCGAATCGGGCGCGAATACCAAGGTCCAGAACGGTGACCAGGTAGATCATGTAGAGCCAGCCGTGGCCGATCCACAACGCGCTGTATCCGGGCAACTCCGGGCCGCCGGCGTACTTCAGCAACGCGGCGATCGTGCCCAGCGCCAGCACTACGCCGGTGACGTAGGACATCACTCGGTAGCGGAGCAGCGCGCCTTTCACGGCGTCATCCTCTCAGCCGTCGCGGTCACTCGATCGTGACGGTGCTCGGCGTACCCACGGTCACGGTCCGACCGACGGTGCACCAGCGGTCGTGCGACTTGCGCACTGCCTCGGGTAGGACCTCGCGGGCCGCGTCGCCGGCCTCGCCCTCAGGGAATCGGATGCGAAACGTGATCGCGAGATCAGTCAGCCGGTTGCCGTCGTCGTCGCGGATCTTCTCCGCGTCGACCTGGACGCTGAACTCCTCCGGTTCGGCGCGACGACTGGTGACCACGTCGACATCGATGGCGGTGCAGCCACCCAGTGCCGCCAGCAGCAGCTCGGTCGGGCTGAAGTCGGCGTCGTCCCCGGTGCCCATTTCCAGCCGACCGCCGCGGGCATTGACGGCAGTCAGCCGCTTGGGTGCGGTGCGCTCGATGTGGACCTGGCGATGATGGGTGTCATGCGTCATGTCGACACCCTGACATGACGCCGCATCGACCGCTCGGCGCAGCGCCTACCCTTGTCGAGCCGGGAGGGCTCGCCTAGTGGCCGATGGCGGCGGTCTTGAAAACCGCTAGGAGTTCACGCTCCTCGTGGGTTCGAATCCCACGCCCTCCGCTCGTGAGTTCACGCCCTCCGCTCATTCCACGACCCGCAGGGTTCCCGGTATGTCCATGTGACGTAGCCGGCCAGCGGTGAAGAGCGGTGCCACTGAGAGCGCGATGATGCCGAGCGCGGCCGCCTGCACGATCGAGGCCCGAGTCAAGTCCACCGTGAGGCCGATCTCGGGCAGGGTGTCAGGCAGTTGCGACAGGATCATCCAGCGGAGCACGACGGACCCCAAAGCGATGCCGAACGCCGTCCCGAGAACGCCGAGCAGCGCGCTCTCCGTGATCGTCATACCGAGGACCGTCCGGCTGCGCAGGCCGTACGCGAACATCGTTGCGTGCTCGCGGCGGCGCTCGTCGGCGGAGATGCTGGCCGAGTTGAACGCGATCAGCAGGACCAGGGCAATGGTCACCAGGGCGACCACGGCGAGGATTCCGACGAAATCGTCGACCGCCTGACGGAAGGCATCGGCCAGGCCGGTAGGCGAAGTGACCCCGGCGACTGCTGGGACACCGAACAGGGCCCGCCTCACGTCGTCGGGGTTCGCGTCGCCCTCGGGTAGCACCGTCAACTGGTTGGCCGCACCGCTCAAGCCGAAGACCACCGCCGAGGCGGGATCAAGGTAGGTGACGGGGCGCAGTGGATAGGGGTGGACCCCTGCCACGGGGAGCCGGCTGTCGGTGAGGGCGACGCCGGTCGCCGTCACGACCGGATGGGTCAGGGTCACCTCGTCGCCGACCGCGGCACCCAGGTCCCGCAGTGCAGGTTCGGTCAGCAGTAGCCCGTCGCCGGTGGCGCCTTCGATCACGGTGGGCTGCCAGGGCGCTGTCGCCGGGTCGAGGACCTCCACGAGGAGGTCGACGTCCCCACTGTCGCCGTTGGCCCCTCGTGCCCCGACCACCAGCCCGGGGATCACCTCGGCGACCCCTGGCAGGGCCGACACCTCGGCGAAGACCGGGTCGTTGAGCGGCCGGTAGCTGTCCAGCCGGACCGACAACCGATCGGGCGAGGTGGTCGTCATCTCTGCTTCCGCCTCGTCGATCGTGGCGCTGAAGGAGTCGATCAACCCGCTGACGGTGATGGTCACGGTGATGGCCATGGCCACCCCGAGTGCAGTGAGCACGGTGCGGCGGGGGGTGCGGAGCAGGTTGCGCAGCGGCATCTCCCAGTAGGAACGGCCCGGCATTGGGATCCGTCGCAGCAGCCCGGACCAGCCGGCGCCGTGGGCCGCGAGGTGGCCGACCCGAATGGCGTCGACCGGCTCAACCCGCACGGCCCGCCACACTGGCCAGGTCACCGCAGCCATCGGAAGGAGCACGCCGAAGGCCGCGGCACGGAAGAATGGAGCCAGAACGAGCGGCGTCTCCCACACCGGCAGCGGCAGCAGGGACGTGAACAGACTCTCCAACGGAATGGTCAGAAGCCAGCCGATCAGCAGGCCAAGCACTACGCCGACCACGGCGATCTCCAGGCCCAGCAGCATCGGACGGACCGCCAGGGTCCAGGTCGGCTTTCCCAGGGCCATGCCGACGCCGATCTCGCGACGCTCGCCCTCCACCACTCGGCCAATCAGATTCAGCGCGGCGAAAGTGGCTCCGATCAGCATGAGCATCGCGATGATCGTCCAGAACTCCTCGTCCTGCTCGATGTCCTCGTAGAGCACGCGGTAAGAGATCTCCTCGGTCCCGACGGTCACGGTCGCGCTGATCGGCGGTTCGGCAGCCGCCAAGGCGGCGGTCAGTTCCTCCGCTATCACGGCGGGCTGGGCATCAGGCGCCAGCCTGACAACCACTTCGTTGACCTGGGCGGCCGCGCCACTGATCTGCTGGGACAGCGGCAGCGAGGTGTACACCGAGGCGAAGCCGCTGTCTGCGAGGAAGAAGCCGGCACCGCCGCCGGAGACGATGAAGTCGTCGGGCGGGTAGCCGAGGCCGGTGTAGGCCAGCGGCGCACCACCGCTCAGCCGGACCGTTCCGGAGGCGGGCGCGTCGACGGCGCTCGCGAACTTGTACTCCAGGATCCCGGCAGGCTGTCCGGCGACAGGTGCGTTCCCCGCCTCAATGTGAACACGGTTGACGGTCAGCGGCTGCGCCCCGGACCCGGACCCCACCAGGCGCCCGGACACCAGCGACTCACCAACCTCCACCAGGGTCGGCACGGCGAGACGCTCCTCGGCGGCGGTGACCGCTGCCGCCGACGGTAGGTCGCTCAGCAAACCGGCGAGCCTGCCCTCCTGAACTGTGGCTCCGGTCGTGAGCGAGACCCGCACGTCATGGAAGGCCAGCGCCTCAAAGCTCGCGTCGTTGGACTGCGTCCGCCAGGTGCTGGTCCCAATGAGGGCCGCGTAGGTGCCGGTGCCCAATGCGACCACCAAGGCGATCGCAAGAACCAGGAGCCACCGCCGTCGCAGGTCCCGGGCGATCCACCGTGTCCAAAGGCCGCCCATGGGCTACCAGCGCAGGTCCGAGATGTCCGCCCGGCCACCAGCCGGCGGTCCGTCGCCCACAATCGTCCCGCTGCTCAACTCGATCACCCGATCGGCGACGCGGGAGATCTCGCGGTTGTGCGTCACGACGAGGACCGTCTTGCCCGCCACTGCCTGCTCGCGGAGCAGTTCAAGGATCTGTACGCCGGTGTGGAAGTCCAGTTCACCGGTCGGTTCGTCGGCCAGCAGGATCGGGTTGCCGGTGGCCAGGGCCCGGGCGATCGCCACACGCTGCTGCTCTCCGCCGGACAGCTGATGGGGGAAGTGGCGACTCCGTTCGGCCAGGCCGACATCGGCCAGGGTCTCCTCCGCCACGGCGGAGGAGTCGTCCCGGCCCGCCGCGTCGGCGCCGAACTGGACGTTCTCCAGCGCAGTGAGCGCGGGGAAGAGGTTGAAACTCTGGAAGATGAAACTGACCGTGCCTCGGCGGATCTTGCGGCGCTGCTCCCGGGAGGCGTGGGTGATGTCCTCGCCGTTGATCCCGACGGTCCCACTGGTCGGCGTGTCGAGAGCCCCGATCATGTTCAGCAGCGTCGTCTTGCCCGATCCCGACGCACCGAGCACCACGACGAACGCGGCCTCATCGACGTGCAGGTTGATGTCGTCCAGCGCGACCACCTGCGTCGCGCCCACCTGATACGCCCGGTGGACGTCATCAAGGTCGATCCGCGAGCCGACGGCGCCCAGCCGGGCATCGACGGACACCGATGAGGATGAGGACACGAGCAATCACCTCGCCTGGGCCCCGCAGTCCCGCCATCAGCGGTACCGGTGCGACACCCCCAGACTAGAAGCGGCGATCCACCCGCAGTCAGGGTCGCAAGGCCCGCCCTGCACGAGAGCGGTTGGACTCGAAGGGGCCGGTTTGGGTGCTGTGCGCTAGCCCAGAGTGATGACGCGGTGAGTCGTCGGCATCGACGGGAATCAGGCTCAAGCCCGCTTCACGAAATCGTCACGAAACCACGCGGCGAGACGACTCGCATCAGGACAGGCAGCCTGTGGGATCGGCCCACTACCACCCTGTACTGGCTCAATGACATGGGCTTGGACTACCTAGCAGGGCAACCGGCGAACTTGAAAACCGCTAGGAGTTCACGCTCCTCGTGGGTTCGAATCCCACGCCCTCCGCTCAGTTGCCGCTGAACGCGAAGCCGGCCTGGGTCAGCCGCTCGACCGACAGCGGCTTGGTCGGGTTCGCCAGTTCGGCCAGGTACTCGAACGGCGGCCAGCCCTGCTCAGCGGCAATGCCGTCGCACTTGGCCTGGATCGTCTCGGGCACTTCCTGGGCTGCGAGGTTGTAGACGCCGGACATCCGATGCTCCAGCGCGTGCGCCAAGGCTTTGGCGACCTCACGAACCTCGGTCCGGTACAGCAACGCATCGGCCGCGAACGGCAACCGGCCGCCCAGGTTGTCAACGACCATCTTCAGCTGCACCTCAGCGGGCGGGTCGTCGGCGCCGTAGATCTCGACGCAGCGGAAGATGCACGCCTGCTCGGGTAGACCGTCGAGATATGTGCGTTCCATCAATTGGAAGTTGCGGGGGCTGGCGAGGGTCGGCTCGGCCAGCGGCCCATCCTCGGTGATCTCGTCCCGGTCGTTCTGGGCGTCGCCGTAGACCGAGATCGAGGACATGGCGACCACCGGGCCGGACATCCCCGAGGCTCGTACTCCGGCGACGATGGATTCGGCAGTGTCCACCAACACCGCGCGGTAAATGCGTTCGCGTTCGGCCTCGTCGAACAGGGCTGGCGGGCCGGCTGAGATCACTACGCCGTCGACGCCACCTAGGACCTCCGTAATGGCCTCGCGATCAGAGCCGCGCAGCACCCGCACTTCGTCGAAATGCTCCTGCAGCGGTTCGACCTTGGCTGGGGTCGTGGTGCTGCCGATGACGTGATGCCCGGCAGAGCGCAATTCGCGGGCGACTGCTTGACCGGTCAACCCGGCGCCGAGAACGAAGTAACGCACGCGGACTCCTTACCTCAGTGTGCTGATGCACGACGGCTGGCGGAACCTAGCCCAGGCCGCGCAAGCGCACAGGTGCAGGTGCGGGGCAACCGTTCGAAGCAAAGAACCACGCGGTCCCCGAGTGGAGACCGCGTGGCCCTTGAGTTGGCTGCGTAGATCAGGCAGTCAGCGCGTCCGCGACCGCGTTCACCGTCGGGGTCGTGGTGTACAGCGTGCCCAGGATTCCGGCGTCCAGCAGTCCGGCCCGGATCAGGTCGCCCTGGGTGGTCCCGTAGGGCAGCGGTGCCGGCATGAAGCGGCCGAACTGGGCGTTCAGCGCGTCCACAACCGGGTTCGGCAGAGTGGCTGCCGGGTCGGCGGACGTCGACAGCGCGTTGGTGCGCAGGTGCGTCAGACCGGCGTCGGCCTTGATGGTCTCGAAGTTCAGCACGGCCCAGCCGTTGCCGCCCAACTGGTAGGTGGTCGGGTCAACGATGGTGGTGTCTAGCCGCTTGGCCACCTTCGCGCGCTCCGCGGGGTCGGTGGTGACGAGCGCCTCGCGCAAGACCGACTCGGTCACGGCGTTGGCGGGCATTGCTGGGGTCTCCGGGTCGAAGATCTCCGGGCCGAACGCGGCCTCGAGGCCGTCGAACGCCTTCGTCTTGCACAGCACCTGCGTCGGGTTGCCCGCGGCATCGCGAGCGACGAGCTGGCTGACCGTGATGGTCCCGGTATCAGCGTTGGCCGTGGGCTTGGACTTCTTGAAGGCGCTGAAGCCCTTGGGGTCGGTGACATCGGCGTTGGCGGTGTACTCGTCAACAACGATCGCGACGGCACCACGGTCCAGGCCGGCGGTCTTGATCTGCACCTCGGCGCAGTAGGTGGTCAGGTTGCTGAAGCGAAGCCCGTTGTTGGTCTCGTAGCCCTCGGCTGCGCCGGCCACGGTGGGAACGGCGATCGCACCGGCGGCGACTGCGGTTGCGATGCCTGCCATCCAAGTCTTCTTCATTAGGTTCAGATCCTCCTGATCTGTGCATTGGTCGGACAATTAGGAGACGGCACCGCATGAGGTCGCGTTCCCGAGATTCGGTAAACGTGACTTAGGTCCCTAGTCTTCGATGGAAAAGGCCGATCCAGCTGAGTGCGGTTCGCTCTACTCGAAGTGGGCGGCGATGGATGAGCCGGAGCGATCCACGCCCACGGCGCCGGCACGGATCAGGCCGATGCCGACCAGCGCGACCAGGATGCTGAGACCCGGGGTGAACTCGAACCCGGCGTAGGACGACGTCACCCCGAAGGGGAAGCCGACCAGTCCGGTCACCGACAGCGCCAGCAGCCCGACCGCGACCAGGACGACGCCCAACACCGAGACCGAACTGCGCAGCCGGTACGGCCAGGACTGCAGGGGGTGCAATTTGGGCGGGGCGTCCCACCAGGGCAGCGGGATGTGCTCGAACGGCCGCATCAACCAGACCAGCCCGAATGTGAAAGTGGCGAAGAGCAGCCAGAACCCCAGTCGCGGCCACAGCCAGGAACCGCCGGAGAAGCCGGGCAGGTCCTGTCCGGCAGCGGCGAGTACGGACAGCGCCAGGATCATGGCCGCCAGATGCCACAGGTAGACCGTCATCGCGGCGGCGTTCACGACCGTCGTCGGTCGCCACACCCACTCCCGTTGGCTGACCCGGGTCAGCCAGGAGTAGGCGACGACGACGAGGCTCGCCAGGACGATGCAGTGGATCGCCAGGACCACCGACGGCGGCGCCATGTTGGAGATCTCGTCCGTGGACAGGCCCACCAGGCTCAGCGGCCACGGACCGAGCCCGACCAGCAGGGCGTTGGTGCCGATGCCGGCCGCGGCCAGGGCCAGCGCCGCGGGAACGCTCGGCCGGTGCCGCGCCGAGAAGGCCCACAATCCGGCTTGGCCCGCCAGTGCCCAGACAACAACGAAGTTGGCCAGGCCGACGGCACCGGGACCTCCGGCCAGCCGGATTACGTCCACCAGCAATGCACCCGACAGCCAGCCGACACAGGCCAGTACCGGTCGGGTCGCCAGCCGCATCAGTACCGGCGTCAGGGCGGTCACCAGGAGATATGCCCCCAGGAACCACAGCAACTGCGTGGAGATCCGCAGCAGCGCGAGGGCGACGTCGTAGTTCCAGGCCAGCAGCAGCGGCGAGGCGATGATCCAGAACCCGGTGTAGGCGATGACCGGGCGGACTAGCCGGCGCACCCGGGAGTTCAGCCACTGCGGGTAGGCCGTGGCCTTGCGGTAGCTGAGCGCGTTGGCCCAGGCGCCTGCTGCGAAGAACAGCGGCATCACCTGCAGCACCCACGTGGCCGGCTGCAGCCACCGTGTTTGCGCCAAGGTGTTGCCCAACTCCAGGCCGCCGTCGACGAAGGCGACCTGAGCCATGAAGGAATGGCCGAAGACGACCACCACCAGCGAGAACGCGCGAACGAGGTCCACCACTCGATCCCGTGCAGGGGGCGTGCGCGCCGACAGCTCCGCCGCACTCGGGTACTCCCGCCAGGGTCGCGTCAAGTCCACGACTTGAGTCTGGCCTAGCGGTGCCAGGATGACGACGTGTCCATGCGGCTCGGCATCGTGATCCTTCCGGAGTACCGCTGGGCACAAGCACGGCCGCTTTGGGTGGCGGCTGAGGAGTACGGCTTCGCGCACGCCTGGACGTACGACCACCTGTCCTGGCGCACGTTGGCCGACGGTCCCTGGTTCGGCGCCCTAACAACACTCACAGCCGCCGCCGGGGTAACCGACCGCATCCGCCTCGGCACGATGGTCACCTCCCCCAACTACCGGCATCCGGTGCCGCTGGCCAAGGACCTGATGACGCTCGACGACGTCAGCGGCGGTCGACTCCTGGTGGGCATGGGGGCCGGCGGCGTGGGTTTCGACGCGACCGTCCTCGGCGGCGAAGTGTTGCCGCCGTCGCAGCGGGCCGACCGGTTCGCGGAGTTCGTCGAACTGCTTGACGCCCTGCTCACCCGGCCGCGTACCGACTACGACGGGGACTACTTCAAGGCGGTGGACGCGAGGATGATCCCGGCATCGGTGCAGCAGCCCCGACCGCCATTCGTAGTCGCCGCCAACGGCCCGCGCCTGATGCGCCTGGCCGCCAGGTTCGGGCAGGGGTGGGTCACCACCGGAACGACCGAGGGTGCCGACGGATTGACGGCGTGGTGGGACGGCGTGGCTGAACTGAGTCAGCGGTTCACCGAAACCCTTGCTGCCGCCGGCCGCAACGCAGATTCGGTGGACCGATACCTGATGGTCGATTCGAACGGCAGAGCCGCGTTGTCTTCGGTGGACTTCTTCGAGGACTGCGCCGGGCGCGCCGCCGAACTTGGCTTCACCGACCTGCTCGTGCACTGGCCCCGGGCCGACGGTGTGTACGCCGGCAGCGAGGCGGTGCTGCAAGCCGTGGCACCCGGGCGAAGTCGCGAATAGGTTCTGCAGCGCATCCGTGAGACGATTCCGGCACGGAACGCGCCCGCCGGGCGAATTCCGGGTCGACTTGCGAGCGCCGATTCGGCGCGCTGATTCCCCGCTGACGCTTGGGTATCCCGCACCCGCGGCCGCCCACCTTCAGTTTGAGGAAGCAATGAACACGCACACCGAACAGTCCCGCACGTCTGCGCCCGGATTCGCCGCGCTCGGGCTCCCCGACCACTTGATCAACGCCCTTGCCAAGCAGGGCATCACCGATCCGTTCCCGATTCAGACCGCTGCCATCCCGGCTGCCATCAACGGACGCGACGTCCTTGGCCGGGGCCGTACCGGTTCCGGCAAGACCGTGGCGTTCGCGGTGCCGACCGTGATGGCACTGGACGCCTCCGGAAAGCGGCGCCAGGTGCTTCGGCCCCGGGCGCTGGTGCTGGTGCCGACCCGTGAGTTGGCACGTCAGGTCGCTGAGACGTTCGCACCGCTGGCGCGCGCAGCCGGAATGACGGTCACCACCGTTTTCGGCGGCGTTGGCTATGGGCCGCAACTCAGCGCGCTGCGCAAGGGCGTCGACGTACTGATTGCGACCCCGGGTCGCCTTGAGGACCTCATCAAGTCCGGTAACTGCAACCTCGACGCGGTCGAGGTCGCGGTCCTGGACGAGGCCGATCACATGGCCGACCTCGGCTTCCTGCCCCCGGTGAAGCGGTTGCTGGACGCCACGCCCAAGACGGGCCAGCGTCTGTTCTTCTCCGCCACCCTGGACAAGGACATCGACGTTCTGGTTCGCCGGTACACGCGCGATCCGCTGGTGGTTGAGGTCGACCCGCCGGTCTCGGTGGATTCAACGCCGATGGAGCACCACGTGTTCGCCGTGGCGCACAACGACAAGACCGCGATCGTGCATGACCTTGCCGCCGGTCATGGGCGCACCCTGTTCTTCACCCGCACCAAGCACATGGCCAAGCGGATGGCGTCGAACCTGACCAAGGCCGGCATCCCGGCAGTGGACCTGCACGGCAACCTGAGCCAGAAGCAGCGCGAGCGCAACCTCGCCGCGTTCTCAAACGGGCAGGTTCGGGTTCTGGTCGCCACCGACATCGCCGCCCGCGGCATCCACGTCGATGACATCGGCCTAGTGGTGCACGTCGACCCGCCCGCCGATCACAAGACCTACCTGCACCGGTCGGGGCGTACCGCCCGCGCCGGTTCCGGTGGCACCGTCATCACCCTGGCCACGCCTGACCAGCACGGCAGCGTCCGGGGCCTGTCCAAGCGCGCAGGCATCAACCCGACGCGGACGAACGTCTCCGAGGGACACTCGGTCATTGAAGAGCTGCGCGGCCCGCGAGCACCGCACGTGGAGCCCGTCGTGAGCCACTCGGGCCCGGCTCAACCCGCCGCTGCCAGGCCGGCTCGTGGCCGGTCGCGTCGTCCGCAGCAGCGGCACGGTGCGCACTCCGATCGGGGTGCCGGCAGAAGTGGGCGCGGCCGGGGCAGCAGCCAGGGGTCGAGCAAGCGCTCGCCTCGCTGACAAAGGCGCCCACGCGGAGAAGGGCTGGCCGTCGCGGGGACCTCGGGCCCTGCCGGGTCTGCGTTGCTTCGACAAGACTGAAGGCACTTCCTGGAGCCGGAGGTGCCAGTGGCGCTGATTCGAGCCAAGGACCCGCTGTCGGAAACGGTGACCCGTTTCGACGTTGAAGCCCCGCGCATCGCGCAGGTACGCCGACCGGGCCAATTCGTGATCGTTCGCCTGGGCGACGGTGCGGAGCGCATCCCGTTGACCATCGCCGCGGCGGATCCGGACGCCGGGACGATCACGCTGATCATTCAAGCCGTCGGCAAGAGCACGGCCGACCTTTGCGATCTCGAAGTGGGCGATGACATCAGGGATGTCGCCGGTCCGCTCGGACGGCCAACGGATCTGCTCGCGGCCGGACGTGCCGTTTGCGTCGGCGGGGGCGTGGGGACCGCGGTCACCTGGCCCATCGCCAGTGCGCTGGCGGACAGTGGTGTGGCAGTGACTTCCATAGTCGGCGCCCGGACAGCAGGCGGTTTGATCCTGACCGACGAGTTGTCCGAGATCGGCGACGTCGTGGTCTGCACCGAGGACGGCAGCGCCGGACGCAAGGGTCTGGTGACCGATGCGTTGGCTGACGTCATGGCAACCGAATCCGTGAACCGCGTCTACGCGGTCGGGCCGGTGCCGATGATGCGCGCCTGCGCGGAGCTGACCCGCCCGATGCAGATAGACACTGTCGTGTCGCTGAACTCGATCATGCTCGACGGGACCGGGATGTGCGGCGGATGCCGGGTGAGCATCGACGGGCAGGCCCAGTACGCCTGTGTGGACGGTCCGGAGTTCGATGGTCACGTGGTCGACTTCGACTCTTTGGCCGATCGCCTCACGACCTACGCGCACTTCGAAGCCGAAGCCATGCGACGTCGAGCCTGCCAGGTGGAGGTGTGATGCCACACCTGGACGCCCAGCAGATCCCTGACGGGCCGCTCAACAACAAACAGCGGCTGCAGATCGCCCGGCAGTCCATGCCCGAGCGCGATGCGGCCGAACGCGCACACACCTTCGCCGAGGTGAACCTGGGGCTGCCCGGAGACATCGCCGTGCTGGAAGCGCGCCGGTGCCTCGGTTGCCGTAAGCCGCACTGCATGGAGGGGTGCCCGGTCGGTGTAAACGTGCCCGAGTTCATCGGTCACGTCGTCGCCGGGGATCTGGAGTCGGCCGCCCGCGTGCTGCTGGAGTGCAACGCGCTGCCGGGCGTCACTGGGCGGGTGTGTCCGCAGGAGACGCAGTGCGAAGGGGAGTGCCCGCGCGGCACGCGCATGTTGGGGGTGGACGGCACCCCGGTCGGTATCGGCTACTTGGAGCGCTACGTCGCCGACTGGGCTGCGGAGAACTTGGATCTGATTCCCGAGTCGGCCGCGCCGACCGGGCGTAGCGTCGCGGTCATCGGGTCGGGGCCTGCTGGGCTCACGGCTGCCGGCGAACTGGCCAAACTCGGTCACGCGGTCACCGTGTACGAGGCTTTCCACGAACCCGGCGGCGTGCTTCTTTACGGCATCCCGGAGTTTCGGCTGCCCAAGGAGATCGTCCGCCGGGAGGTGCAGCGGCTCGAGCGCCAGGGCGTGACCATTGAGTGCAACGCGATCATCGGCCGCACCTACACACTGCCGCAGTTGCGTGAGCAGTTCGACGCAGTGTTCGTGGCAGTTGGGGCGGGACTACCGGTGTTCATGGACATCCCCGGAGAGAACCTGAAGGGGGTCTTCTCCGCGAACGAGTACCTGACCCGGGTCAACCTGATGGGCGCCTGGCGGCCGGACTCCGACACCCCCGTGCTGCACGGGCACAGCGTCGCCGTCGTCGGCGGCGGCAACGTGGCCATGGACGCGGTCCGCACAGCCCGACGCCTGGGTGCCGAGCACGCGCGGATCGTCTATCGACGGTCCGCCGCCGAACTGCCCGCCCGGGCGGAGGAGGTTGGGCATGCCGAGGCCGAGGGCGTGGAGTTCGACTTCCTGACTTCGCCGGTGGCGGTGCTCGGCGATGACGACGGTTGGGTGCGCGGGCTGCGGTGTGTGCGGATGCAACTGGGGGAGCCGGACGAATCCGGCCGGCGGCGTCCCGAGCCGATCCCCGATTCGGAGTTCACGGTGGAATGCGACAACGTCATCATGGCCATCGGGACGAGGGCAAACCCGCTGTTGACCGCAACCGCACCGGACCTGGAACTCGACTCCCGCGGCTACATCGTCGTCAACGAAGAGGGGGAGTCGTCCATGCCGGGGGTGTTCGCCGGCGGCGACATCGTCCGTGGCGCGGCCACCGTCATTCTGGCGATGGGCGACGGTAAGCGAATAGCCGCCGCGATCGATGGGTACTTGGGCGCATGCGACGATGCGCGCCGTGAAGCGGACCGGTCGGTTTGAGTACTTCCTCGGCGGTGAGCAGCAGCCGCTGACGGAGACGTTCGCGGTCGACGGATCGCTGGTGACCTCCCGGCGGCAGGCACCGGACTTCGGTGTGGACCTGGCTGTGACGGCGGTCTATCTGGATGACTTCGACTCCGCCCTCGCGGCCGCCTCGATTGCCCTGACGATGCCGAACGTGACTGTGACTGCGGAGTACCGCCGGGCCGATGACCGCATCCGGGTGTTGCGCACCGTCGACGGTCACGCCTACGAGGACGAAGTCTCCGGTCCGGCGCTCCTGCTGCCGTTGCTGCGTATCTACGCCGGCCCGGTAGTGCGTGCTCTTGGTGCGGCCGGTCCCGAAGGCGCGCCCGTGTGCGTGCCGGACATCCGGCCGGGAGCTGACCCGATGGACCTGCTGGCACCGGTCGTGGACGTACGCACCGCCGAGCTGGTGGACGAAACCGGCGGCTCCAGCACGCACCGGGTCGTCGGTGGCTCGTATGAATCCGGCGCTGAGTTCACCGTTGACGCCGACGGGTTGCTGTCGCAGTACCGGTGGGACCAGGCCGGTGTGGGTGCCTGGCTGGTCCGCCGTGTCGACGACTGACAGTGCTGGTCGGGACGTTGGACCCGACTTGGGGGGCGGGTGTTGACCTGGGCCGAGGCTTGGCCCAGACTCCTCCCACCTTACGGAATCCCCATTCTCATAATATGGAGAAGAGATGAGCGAGCGTCTTCCCGTTGTGATCGCCGGCGCCGGTCCGGTTGGCATGGTTGCTGCGCTGAAGCTGGCCAAGGCCGGCATCGCGGTGCGGGTCTACGAGATGGGCGACGACTTGTCGACCGACTCCAAGGCGTCGACGTTCCACATCCCGAGCCTCGAACTGCTCGAGACGCTCGGCATCGTCGAGGAGATGCTCGAGCAGGGACTACAGGTCCCGCTCTTTCAGCAGCGGGATCGCAAGGGTGGCGTCATTGCCCAACTCGATCTCAGCCTGCTCGCGGACGAAACCAAGTACCCGTATCGCCTGCAGTTGGAGCAGTCCAAGCTCACCCGCATCATCAAGCCGTACCTGGACCAGATGGACCACGCCGAGATCGTTTTCGGGACGCGCGTGGCCAGTGCAGAGGATCACGGCGACTACGCGGTGGCGATCCTGGACGACGGGACGCGGGTGGAGTGCGACTGGCTGATCGGGTGCGACGGTGCCAACTCGATGGTTCGGCAGAGCTTCGGCTTTGAGTTCCCCGGCGACACGTTCCCTGAGCGGTTCCTGGTCATGTCCACGACTTACGAGTTCCGCGACGCCATCCCGGACCTGGTGGAGGTCGCCTACATCACCGACCCGGTCGAATGGTGCGTCCTGCTGAAGACGCCGGACCATTGGCGCGTGCTGATGCCGATCCCGGCCGACGAACCGGACGAAGTGGCCACCTCGCCGGAGCGAATCCAGCAGCGGCTCAACGGAGTGCTAGCCGACGCCGGGGCGGGACCGATCGATTTCCCAGTCATCCAGCACTCGTTGTATCGAGTGAACCAGCGCGTCGCCAAGGACTTCAGCCACAACCGGGTGCTGCTTGCCGGTGACTCCGCGCACATGAACAACCCGCTCGGCGGCATGGGCATGAACTCCGGAATCCATGATGCGTGGTCGGCCACCGACGCCATCGAGGCCGTGCAATTGCGCGGTGTTGACGCTGAGCACGCCAGCGAGGTCTTCGGCCGGGTTCGCAGTGAGATCTGCCACGGCTACGTGCAGGCCACCACCAAGAAGAACTTCAAGGAGATGCAGGAGCAGGACGAGGCGGCCCGGCAGGAGCGCAACGCCTTCCTGCGCTCCTTGCAGGATGACGACGAGGCTTGCCGGGAGTACCTGCGGGCGGCGTCGATGATGACCTCGGCGATCCCGAGCATTGAGCGGGTTCGAGCCGAGATCGGCTGATCGCTAGCCCAGCGCAGCGGACAACTGCGCGGCGGCCGACCGCACCGCGGTGACGATGCGTTTGCGGTCGCCTGGCGACAGTCGGTAGATGGGGCCGGCCGCACCGAGTGCGGCGATCACGTCGCCCTCGGCTCGCACGGCGGCGGCCGCACCCCAGATGCCGTCGTCGACTTCCTCGAACGACTCTGTCCATCCGGCGGCCGAGACGCGGTCCAGGGCGTCGTCGGCGAGGTTGCCCGCCCGCTCGACCGGCAGGGTGGGCAGCACCCCGCGCAGGTACTCGCTTCGTTCCCCGCGCGGCATGGCTGCCAGCAGGACCCGCGACGCACTACCGGAATGCAGTGGCATTGCCTGCCCCGCAGAGAACTGCAGCCGCACCGGCTGCCGCGATTCGGCCCGGTCAACGCAGTACGCGTAGGTGCCGCCGCGGGTCACCAGCACGACGGTCTCGTCGACCGCGTCGCGGGTGCTTTCCAGGATCGGTCGGGCCAACTCGACCATGCTTTCGCGCGCGGCTTCGGCGGCCCGAGCCAGCGACGCGACGCGGTGCGTGACCCGATACGTGCCGTCTCCGGACGCGTCCAGCAGGCCCTGTTCGCGAAGCAACGCGATATAGCGGTAGGTCGTCGACAGCGGCAAGGCCAGGTGCTCCGACAACAGCCCGACGGTCCAAGTGGGGCGCTGCTCATCGAACGCCAGGAGCACCGACAGCAACTTGCGTCCGCTCTCCGCTCCCGGAGTACGGCCACTCACGAAGCAGACCGTGGGAGGGGGGATCTCACGGGCCGAGAGTAGGCTGCGGCCGCATGACGGCCAACTCTGCGGGCACGCATGCAGCGGGTTCCGCGGACCTGCGAGATAACTACGCGGGCGCCTTCGACGGGGCCCTGGCGCTGGGGAACCGCCCGGCCCTGGTGGTCATCGACATGGTTGGGGCCTACACCGAACCCGGCTCACCGCTATATGCGGGCGAGTCGATGCCGAACGTCGTGGCGACCATCGGGCGCCTGGTCGACGAAGCGCGACAGCAGTCCATCCCGGTCATCTGGACCGTTGTTGCGTATCAGGCCGGCGGGGTCGACGGTGGCGTGTTCTACCGGAAGGTGCCGGCGCTGGCGGTCTTCGCCGGTGACGGCCCGCTCACACAGATAGCCGAACCGCTCAAGCCGGCCGCCGACGAGATCGTCATCACCAAGCAGTACGCATCCAGTTTCTTCGGCACTTCGTTGGCTGCGACCTTGACCGCTGCCGGTGTCGACAGCCTGGTTCTCACCGGGGTATCCACCAGCGGCTGCGTCCGCGCCACGGCAGTGGACGGTTGTCAGCACGGCTTCGTCACCGTGGTCGCCCGCGATGGCGTGGGCGACCGGCGACCGGAGCCGCATGAGGCGAATCTCTTCGACATCCAAGCCAAGTACGGCGAGGTGCTGGACGCTGACGCGGTCATCGACTGGTGGCGCAATCGGGGTGCCGGGTAAGGATGTTTTCGCGTCGGGGGATCGCCGGGGTGATCGGCCTGGCGGCTGGGGCACTACTGGCGGCCGGCTGCACCACGTCGACCTCGACCGCTTTGCCACCGGCCTGCACCGGGGACTCGGTGCCGCCACAGCCAGGCGTGCAGACCGTGCAGATCGACGTGGACGGCCAAAGCCGTGCCTACCGGTTGTCCATTCCTAGCCTGGTCAGCTCCACGACACGTTCACCGGCGCTGCTCGTCTTCAACGGCCCCGAGGTGGGGCAATCGGAGATGGATGAGTTCACCCGGGTCTCGGCCAAGGCCCTCGACCGCGGTTTCGTGGTTATCCAGCCGGAACCGGCCAATGGCGCCTGGGCCATTCCCGGCGTTCCCGGGGCCGACGATGTGCGTTTCGTGGAGTCGATCCTGTACGACATCGGCCGCCGTGTGTGCGTGGCACCGGACGGTCTGTACGCAACCGGATTCGACAATGGCGCCGGCTTCGCCATGTGGTTGACGTGCGCTCTGCCGCGGTTCGCTGGTGTCGCGCCGGTGTCGGGGGTGAATCTGGTGCGTCCATGTGATGGACCGCCACTGTCGGTTGTGGCGTTCCACGACAACGACGACGCACTGGTGCCGTTCGCACCGCCGCCGGGCTTCGATGAAGAAGTCGCCGGCTACTACCTGGGCGACGTGCTGGACGACATGACCCAATGGGCCAAGCGGTCCAAGTGCGACGCGGACTACACCCTTGAGCAGTTGTCGGGCACAGCCGTGCAACTGACCTGGCCCGGCTGCGCCGGGGACACCCGGGTGACGCTGTACTCCGTCACCGGCATCGGACATAACTGGCCGGGGGCGTCATTCCCGTTGTCCAGTGCGGCTGCGGTGCAGGGCGAACCGGGTCTGGCTGAACTCGGCGGGATTGTCACGGATGTCGTACCCGAAGGCGTGGTGGACGCGACCGCCCTGCTGCTGGATGTCTTCGCTGGGGATGAGAACGCCTAGAGCGCTCACCCGGCGGACTGGCTAGCTGATCGGCGTCGACACCCGCTCGCCGGCGGAGTGCGCTGTTCGGCCTTCGGGGCCGAAGCGCCACACCTGCCCGGACCCAGCCACTTCCCAGTCCTCCAGTCCGCCGACTAGGGCGGTGTTCTCGTCCACACCGACCAGCCACCCTTCGTCCGGAGGCGTCATCAGGAGTTGCACCACCGACTTGGGCATGAAGCGGGTCATCTGATCGAAGTGCGGTAGTACCCGCAGGTGGGACAACAGGCCGGTCCCGTCGCCGACACCGGAGCGTGGGTGCATGGGCGTCGGCACCCACGAAGTCATGGCCATCGCACCGGCGCTGCAGCCGGCCAACGCTGCGCCGCTGCGCCACTCGTCGACGATGGCGTCCCAGACGAGAGTTCCCCGCAGCGTGCGCCCCAGGAACCCGGGGTCGCCACCGGACAGGTAGATCAGGCCGGCCCCGGCGATGGCGGCGGCATGTGACGGATCGTCGGCGTCGGCGCGGCTACGGACGTCGACCACCACCTGCTCAACACCCAAGCGGTGGGCCTGTTCTTCGCCGAGGCGGTGCCAGCGCCGCAGCGACGCCTCACCCTCGGGGGCAGCCGCGGTGGCCAGTTGCACGTAGCGCTGGGGTCTGCCGGCGATCAGGCTGCGCTCCACGTCCAGCATGACCGGCAGGTACTCGCCCGAACCAACCAGGGCAATCGGTCCCGGTTCTGTCACGACGCCAGCCTGCCACGATCCGGCTGGCTACCCTGAACCGATGGGTGTGCAACTGCCGGAATCGGCGCGCAACCACTACCAGTCCCTGTTGGACAACCTGCAGGGGCAGTACCGACGTTTGCCCGCCGACCGTCCGGTTCGCCTCGCGAAGAACACCTCAAACCTCTTCCGTGTTCGTCAGCCCGCTGCGGGCGTGGCGTTGGACGTCTCCGGATTCGCCGGGGTGCTGCACGTTGACGTCGAAGCGGCCACCGCGGACGTGCTCGGCATGACCACCTACGAGGAACTGGTCGATGCAACGTTGCCGCACGGGCTGATGCCGCTGGTGGTGCCCGAGCTGAAGACGATCACCCTCGGGGGCGCGGTGACTGGCCTCGGAGTGGAGTCCACCTCCTTCCGTAACGGCTGCCCGCACGAGTCCGTTCTGGAGATGGATGTCCTCACCGGCGCCGGCGACGTGATCACCGTTACTCCCGACGGGGGCCATGCCGACCTGTTCCATGGCTTCCCCAACTCCTACGGCTCCCTCGGCTATGCCCTCCGGCTACGCATCGAACTGCAGCCGGTTCGTCCGTATGTGGCGCTGCGTCATGTGCGGGTGCCGACAGCCGAAGCTGCCGCAGACCTGTTGGCTGCGGTGGTCGACAGCGGTCAGTACGAGGGCTCGGCCGTGGACTTCCTCGACGGCGCGGTCTACGGCGAAGACGACATCGTGGTGACGTTCGGATCGTTCGTCGATGAAGCTCCGTACACGTCGGACTACACCGGTCAGCAGATCTACTACCGATCTCAGCAGACCCGCCGCAGTGACTACCTGACGGTTCGGGACTACCTCTGGCGTTGGGACACCGACTGGTTCTGGTGCTCCCGAGCACTGGGAGTGCAGCAGCCGACGGTGCGGCGCCTGATCCCGAGCCGGTACCTGCGTTCGGACGTGTACTTCCGGGCGGTCGGCTGGGAACGCCGAAATGGGTTCTTCGCACGCATCGATCGATTGCGTGGCAAACCGGAGCGGGAGACCGTCATTCAGGACGTCGAAGTCCCGGTGAGTGCCCTGCCGGAGTTCCTCGCCTTCTTCCACGATCGGGTCGGGATCCTGCCGATCTGGCTGTGTCCGATGCGGCAGCGCGATCCCAATGCCAGGTGGGACCTGTACCAGTTCGACCCGGCGACCACGTACGTCAACGTCGGGTTCTGGTCCAGCGTGGAACGAGCCGACGACCAAGCGCCAGATGCGATCAATCGGGCCATCGAGGCGGAAGTGGACCGGCTCGGCGGCCGCAAGTCCCTGTACTCGGATGCGTTCTACGACGAGGACGACTTCTGGCGCATCTACAACGGCGAGGCGTACCGGCGGTTGAAGAAGGAATACGACCCGGACTCGCGCCTGCTGGACCTGTATGCAAAGACGGTTGGGAGGGGTTGACGCAATGGCGGTTGCAGACATCTTCGAGGCCGTGCTGGGGGACGAGTCACCAGTTGCGGTCAAGGCGTACGACGGCAGCAGCACCGGGCCGATAACCGCGGCGGCAACGCTGCACGTGCGCTCACCGCAGGCGCTGCAGTACTTGGTTACTGCGCCGAACGATCTGGGGATGGCCCGCGCCTATGTGTCGGAGCAGCTGGACATCGAGGGAGATCTATACGCCGCCTTGCGTGCTATCGCCTCGCATGATTTCGCGGCTGTCTCCTGGGTGGAGAAGGTTCGACTGTTCCGATCGGTAGGTCTGAGCAACCTGCGTCGACCGCCGGTTCCGGCGCAGGAAGCGCACTTGAGCGGACGCCGTCACTCCAAGCAGCGCGACGCCGCCGCGATCAGTTACCACTACGACGTGTCCAACGACTTCTACCGCATGGTGCTCGGACCGTCGATGGCTTACACCTGCGCGCTGTACCCGACGCAGGATGCGAGCTTGGAAGAGGCGCAGGCAGCCAAGTTCGACCTGGTTTGTCGCAAACTCGGACTGCAGCCTGGGATGCGGCTGTTGGACGTGGGCTGCGGCTGGGGCGGGATGGTCCTGCATGCGGTGCGCGAGTACGGCGTGACCGCGGTCGGGGTGACGCTGTCGCGCAAGCAGGCCGAGTGGGGAGCCAAGGCCGTGGCCGAGGCCGGGCTCACCGGCCGCGCGGAGGTGCGCTTCGGTGACTACCGCGACGTGCGGGAACGGGGCTTCGACGCGGTGAGTTCGATCGGCCTGACCGAGCACATCGGCGAGGCGCAGTTGGGGGCGTACTTCCGATTCCTGCGCAGCCGGCTGCGCGACGGGGGCAGGCTGCTGAACCACTGCATCACCCGGTTCGACGGCCAGCAACGGGCCCGCGCGGGCGGGTTCATCGACCACTACATCTTCCCCGACGGCGAACTCGAAGGTCCTGGTCGCATCATCGACGAAATGAACAACGGCGGCTTTGAGATCCAGCACGAGGAGAACCTGCGCCAGCACTACGCGATGACGCTTCGGGACTGGAGCGCCAACCTGGACCAGCGTTGGGACGACGCCGTGGCCGAGGTCGGCGAGGCGAAGGCCCGCATCTGGCGGCTGTACCTGGCCGCCTCGCGCGTCGGGTTCGACCTGAACCGCATCCAGTTGCACCAGGTACTCGGGACCGTCACAACGCGATCCGGCGACTCCGGGTATCCGCTGCGCCACACCTTCTGATCGCACTTTGTGCCGGGTTCGGCGCCACGGGTACCCTGCGCACCGCGGCCGAGGCCGTGGGGAGGCGTCGCCTAGTCCGGTCTATGGCGCCCGCCTGCTAAGCGGGTTGAGGGTTCATCCCCTCTCGCGGGTTCAAATCCCGCCGCCTCCGCTCTCGGATGCACGGACCCCGGCCATCACGTGCCGGGGTCCTTCCATGCGGCGAGGATGCGCTCGCGGTCGGCGGGGTCCAACGGCTTGACCGCCTCGCGGATGGTGACGGAGTTCATGCGATGGGCCCGGGGCAGCACCCACTGTGCGACCAGGTCCGGCCGGCGACGTGCGGTGTCGCGCAGCACCCAGCCGATCGCCTTGCGGACGAAGAACTCCTTATCTTCCAGCAGGGTGTCTGCGTATTCAGCGAACCACTCGAAGTCGCCTTCTCCCCGTCGCAGTGGCACCGACAGCGCCAGCAGCGATGACCGCCGCAGCCAGAAGTCGGGGTCGTCACGCCAGCTCGCTAGGCGGGATCGCCAGGCGTCGGGGTCGCGCTCAACCAGCGGCCCCACCACCCTGGGCGCGATCAAGTCCACGAGGGCCCACGTGCGGGACTGCCGGAGCATCCGCTCGCACAGGTCCGCGTCATTGGCGTCGAGCAGGTCCGTGCGGGCGGCTAGCAGGTCTGCCGCCAGGAACCGACGTTCGAAGACTGGTGTGCTGGGCCGGTCCCAAAGTTGCCCAGCGGTGCCGATCAGCACAGAGCGGTCCAGGCCGCGGCCGGCCTTGCGGGCGATGCGGTGCATTTCCGGGACCCGAACGCCGTAGTGAGTCATCTCGGACTTGAGGTAGCGCTTCTCGTTGACAGCCCGTTCGGGGTCGGCCTGCTCCCGCAACTGGGCGTCCAGTTGCTTGACCAGCGCCGGCGTACCCACTCATGGGACGCTAGCCCGCCCCGCCCGTGATTAGGGGTGGATCGGAGTCCGCGGATACACTCTGGCGGTCCTTCGGGGCACGCGCCCGTAGCTCAACGGATAGAGCATCTGACTACGGATCAGAAGGTTAGGGGTTCGAATCCCTTCGGGCGCGCCACCGGCTGGTCCGCAACCGGGGCCCATCAGGAGTCGCTGCAAGTGCCGCATGAGCGGCCACCGTGCGGTCAGCGAGAACTAACTGGCGCGCAGCCAGGACGCCGACTGCGGGGCCGTCCCCCCATAGAGCGTTCCCTCGACGTTGACTGAGTTGCCCGCCACGTGCACGAGGACGATTCGGGACAGCGCCTTCTCCCCACAAGGTTGCACAGCCGGTTCCAAAGCGGGAGGCAGTACCGCCCGTAGATGGTGGACCGCTGGGGTTATGACGATGCGCGTAACTACTCCCCGGGCGACGCCGCAGGTGCTTCCGTCGCCCCGTAGGCGGATGAGTTCGACCCACGCATCGACAGTCGCATCGCGGAATCCCTCGACCTCGCATGCGCCGTACCCCGCGTAGCAGTTGGACAGCGAGACGTCGGCGTCGGCGCGGCGGATCTCGCTGGCCCATGCGCCTTCCACGGCAGCCGTGGCCAGATAGGCAAAGGGCACTGTGCCCGCGCCGCTACCGACGACCGTGGGGCCGCTGGTGGTTGCCGTAGTCACGACAGGTTCCGGGGCCAGACGCACCTGACCGGATCGGATTCGAATCCACGATGCCTCGAATCCCTCGGTCCGTGGACTTATCTGCACTTCGCAGGAGACCGCCTCACCGGCGGGGATATCGACGGGGATCCGCCCCACGATCCGCCTCGAAACCGTCGCCTGAGTATCCGAGCCCGGTATGGGGTTCTGCCCTATGACCAACGCCATGCCGAACTGATCGGTCGAAGGGGCATCTTGCGCATATGTCGTACGTGGATGGCACCAGGCGAGCAGGGAGAAGGCATGTCGCAGCGGGACTTCAACCGCAAGGTCGACCGCTAGGACTCGAACACCAGCCGCTGCGCCAGCTGGCGCAGCGAGGCGGGTCAGGGGCCGCATGATCATTGGCAGGTGCTGCACGACACCGTCAACCAGTGCGTAGCCGGGGTCGGACAGGTGGGTGGACGAGGGCAGATTGACCGACACTGCTGGCGGAGGGCACGGGAGGAGCGTCGCGGCGGTTGCGGAGACAACGGCTGGACCACCAACGGCGAAGGCCAAACTGACTCCCAAGGCCTCGGCCGCTAGAACCGTTGGGTCGGGGGCGCAGCGGGCCTGGGTGAGCAGAAGTGGAGCACCCTGCCTGGCCGCCATCGGGATGCTGCTGAGCCCGTCAGGGAAGTTCAGTCCGTTCGCCACGATGGCCACCGCTGAGTCATCGAAGGTCGCCGCCGCAATGGCGCGAGCCGTCTCATAGCGGTCGATTCCGAACACGCGGGTGACATCGGCAGCTATGCCCTCCAGAGCCAGGAGCACGTCATCGGTAATCACCGCCGGGCCGCCGCTGACGACGACTTGATCAGGAGCCAGGGATTCAAGCGCTGATCGAATCGGGGCGGGAACCGAGCCGCGTTCGACGAGTAGGACCGGGCTGCCTCTGTTGGCAGCAGCGGCGCCGACGCTGAGTGCATCGGCGAAGTCATCGCCTCGGGCTACGTACGCCTTACTGAGTCCAGCCGAGAAACGCTCCGACGCCAGCGTCGCGGAGGTTTCGTAGCGGTCAGCGCCGGCGATCCGTACGACCTCCGGGACGAGTGCGCGGACGGATGACGACACCGAAGGAGAAATGGCCCCTGGACCACCGACGATGACCACCTTCGCTGGCGCGAGCCGCAACAACTCCGCCCGGACGGCGCTCGGCAGTTGGGTGGGCCGGGTCAGCAGCAACGGTCCGCCGTCATGGGCGGCCGCCGGTCCGGCGGACAACGCATCGGGATAGTCCGCACCGGAGGCCAGGTAGGCGATGGGCACCGATCCGGTCCATGTGGCAGCGCTAATGAGCGCGGATGTCTCGTACCTGTCCGACCCGGCGTAGCGCTGGATGGCGGCGGCATCTGGTGAGGACAGATCCGACGCACCCACTGGAAGCGTTGGGACTGCGATTGCCGCTAGGCCGACAAGAGTTGCCATGCCAACTCGCCGTTGCCACGGACGGGTACGTCGGATGGCAACGCGACCGTGGTTCCGCTCTCGCTGATAGCGAGGCTGCCCACTCAGGTTCGCCATAGCGACGCTCCCCTTCCGGGAGTTCCAGTCAACTTGCGCCGCCGGATCGCGGCTAGAGAAGGAGGTCCTGAACGTTGCTGTCCAGGTCCCCCGGAGGAAGTTCCCAGGCAGGCCTAGGGTGATGGTGTGACGTGGCCGGGGTTCAGCGCGTGATGGCACCTCGGCTGCCGTGGGGCACGCGCATAGTTGCTGGTGCCTTCACTCTTAGCGGTGCAGTGCACCTGGTCCGCCCGTCGGTATTCGAGCCGCTGATCCCGGAGGCGCTCGGCGACCCGACCCCATGGGTGATCGGCAGCGGAGTCGCCGAACTCGTCTGCGCCGCGGGCCTGCTTGCTCGCCGCCGCTGGGCCCCGGCTGCGGCGACCGCGACGCTGGCGGTCATCTGGGTCGGGAACTGGCAGATGGCCATCGACGTGACCGCCGCGGACGAATCCGCGGCCGCCACCGCAGCGGTCTGGCTACGGCTACCACTGCAGATTCCGCTCATGGTCTGGGCTTGGCGGTCGCCGGTGCGCGACCGGAATCAGGAGGACAGCGCCTTGCGGGGCACTGACTGATTCCACGAGGTCCCCACCGGTGGTGAATTCAGGCGGTACGGCGACGCAAAGTGGTTGCCCCGAGGATCAGCGCGCCGGCGGTGAATGCAGCGATGACGGCCAGGTCCGTCCACACCTGCGAACCCACTTCAGCGGAAGTCGTCAGTTCCTGCATCGCGTCAACGGCGTAGGACATCGGCAGGATGTTGGACAACGCCTCCAGGGGTGCGGGCAGTTGGTCACGGGGAACGACCAGCCCGCACAGCAGCAGCTGCGGCAGGATGATTGCGGGCATGAACTGAGCAGCCTGGAACTCCGTCGCGGCCATCGAGCTGGCGCCGAGTCCGAGTGCGGTGCCTAGGACAGCGACGCTCACGGCCACCAGCACCACGGCCCAGAACGGCCCGGCTGCGTCCAGCCCGAACAAGACGAAGGACAAGCCGGCGACTACGACTGCTTGCACGGTGGCGGCGAGCCCGAAGGCGAGGCCGTAGCCGAGGACCACGTCGCCCTTGCCAGCCGGGGTCGCCAGCAGTCGCTCCATCGTTCCGGTGGTTCGTTCCCGAAGGGTGGCCACCGCGGTGACCATGAACATGACGATTAGCGGGAAGACACCGAGGAGCGAGAGCCCGAAGCGGTCGTAGGCGCCTGGCGTGTCCACCAGGATCCAGGCCAACAGGCCCATGAGCACGGACGGCACCACCAACAGCAGCGCGATCGTGCGGGGATCGTGACGAAGTTGCCTCAGCACGCGTGAAGTCGTGGCGAAGAGGATGCGCCCGGTCATCGCCCGGCCTCCCCTTGTTGTTCCTCGACGAGTGCGAGGAACGCCGACTCAACGTCCTGGCAACCGGCCGCCGCCAGCAACTCCGCCTCGGTGCCATCGGCGATCAGTTGCCCTTCGCGCATCAGCAGCAGACGATCGCATCGGGTTGCCTCGTCCATCACATGGCTGGACACGAGAACGGTCACCCCGGTACCGGCGTAGCGGCGGAACAGGTCCCACAGGTCGCGGCGCAGGACCGGGTCCAAACCCACGGTCGGCTCGTCCAGCACCAGCAGTGCCGGTTCGTTCAGCAGCGCGGTGGCCAAGGACACCCGTGACTTCTCGCCGCCGGAGAGCGTGGAAACCAGCTGATCGGCCCGCTCGGTCAGGTCAACCGACTCAAGGAGTTCATCAGCCTGCGCCGCCGGCGCATCCAGCAATGCCGCGAAGTACCGCAGGTTCTCCCGCACCGTCAGGTCCAGATAGACCGACGCGTCCTGAGTGACATAGCCGACCCGATTGCGCAGCGCCGGGGTTCCAGCCGGGAGTCCGAGTACCTCGACGTCGCCGCGAACGTTTGCCTGCACGCCAACCAGGGCGCGCATGAGCGTCGTCTTGCCGGACCCGGAGGGCCCGAGCAAACCGGTGAGGGTGCCTGGAGCCAGGCTGAAACTGAGATCGCAGACGACGTCGCGCCCGCCGCGCGCCACGGACAGTCCAGTGACTGCGACGGCGTTCTCGATCATTGGCCAAACCTATTTCGGACTAGTCGTGCTCGTGCTCATCGGGGGAACAAGGCTGAAGGCGCTCTCCTCTTCCTGGGCGTTGTGCAGGCGGAGGATCCCGTACAACCCGTACAGCATCCGCCGCAGTTCGGTCACATCCTCTGGCTGCGCGACGTCGTCCTCCAACTCGTGCAGCAGGCGCTGCAATCGACGGGTCTGGTGCTCGATCTCGGCGTGGGTACGGCTGAGTGCCGCAGTTGCCTCACTGCCCAGCGCTCGCGCGACGAGAGGGACCAGTTGCTCCTCCTCCGCCCGCTCATGGGGCAGGAGTTCGAGTTCGAGGCGCTCGGCGACAACCTTGACGGGGCCGAGATCGCAGTCGGTCTCCACGAGGCCATCGGCGACGGTGCGGACCTTTTCCACCAGGTCCTGCATCGAGTCGTGCTCAACGCGCAGGCGATTAGCGGTCTCGACGTCGGCCGGGGGCAGCGCCCGGACGTGGCTGCGACCGGGGAGCACGCTGCGCAAGGCGATACCGATCGCAAGCACGTCGATGCCTTCCTGCAGCACGGCACCCGCCGCCGGTGGGAGCAGGCCGAGGGCGGCGGCGCCCATCGCCACCAGGGATAGGCCCATGCCGACGCCGACCGCCTGCCAGGCGATGCGCCGGGATCGACGGGCGACCAGCATCGCCTCGGCAAGGGCATCAACTCTGTCGACGGTCAGTACGACGTCGGCCGCCTCAGACGAGGCGGTTGAGCCGTGGGCGGCGAGCGCGACACCGACGTCGGCCGTGGCCAGAGCGGGAGCGTCGTTCACGCCATCGCCCACCATGACCGAGGTGGCCTTCGCGGATTCCTCGGCCACTGCGGCGACCTTGTCGGCGGGATCGCAGTCGGCCAGCGCGGTGTCGACTCCCACCACCCGACCGACCATGTCGGCGATGTCGCTGCGATCGCCTGTCACAAGGACTACGCGTCGGATGCCTGCTTTCCGTAGGGAGCGCACCATTCGCGGGGCATCGGGGCGAATCACGTCCTCCAGGAGGAATGCTGCCGCGGGTCTGTCGTCGATTGCGACGAACACGATCAGCGATCCATCCAGCGCCGCCCTCCGTCTGGCTTGCCGCACCCAGGGCGGGTGTGCGTCGCCAACGACCCAGGACAACTTTCCGACTTTGACCTCGTGCTCACCGACGCGCCCCGAAAGGCCGTAGCCGGCGACTTCTTGCACTGAGTCAGGCATTCGCAGCGACAGACCCCGCTGGGCTGCCTCCGTCACGATGGCCGTCGCGAGCACGTGCGGCGAAACCTGGTCAAGGCTGGCCGCCAACTGCACGACCTGATCGGGGTCGATCCCGCCATCGGCCATCACCACGTCGCGAACAGTTGGCCGACCGTGAGTGAGTGTTCCGGTCTTGTCGAAGAGCATGACTTCACCTGCAGCGAGCCGCTCGAGCACCGCACCGCCTTTGACGACCACACCCGATCTGGCAGCGCGGGAAAGCCCCGACATGATCGCGATCGGTGCGGCCAGCAGCAGCGGGCAGGGGGTGGCAACCACCAGCACCGCCACCGCTCGCACCGCGTCGCCGCTGCCCGCCCACGCTGCTCCGGCGAGCAGCAGGGTTAGTGGAACGAACAGCACGGCCAGGCGGTCTGCCATGCGAACGAAGGGGGCAGAACTGGCCTGGGCCTGCTCCACCAGCCGGACCACACCTGCGTAGGTGGACTCGGCCGCTGAAGCGGTGGCAACAAGGTCGAATGGCGAACCCGCGTTGACCACGCCGCTGCGGATCTCGTCGCCGAACGGGTGCTCCACGGGAAGTGGCTCGCCGCTCAGGGCGGACTCGTCCAGGACCGCGGGGGCCTGTAGCCGGCCGTCGACTGGGACTACTTCGCCGCTGCCGACGAGCACTCGGTCGCCGACGCCCACCTCCTCAGCGGGGACGTCAACCACCCCGGTTTCCACTCGGAGCCGGGCTCGACGCGGGGCCCGTTCCACCAGCAAACTGAGTTCTCGCCGGGCCCGGGCGGCCGCCCGCGCCTCAAGCGCCTGTCCGGTTGTCAGCATCACCGTGATGACTGCCCCGGCGAACGCTTCGTCCACCAGCAGTGCGCCTCCGAGCGCCAAGACGGCGATGACGTCCACGGTCGGGCGCCGCTGGCGCAGCGCGCTGGCGGTCCAAGTAACGGAAAGCACCAGACCAAGAGCGGTGGCGGCATTCCACAGGCCGTCAGCGGTCGACCTGGTTCCAGCTACAAAGGCCACACCGCCAGCGGCAAGCAGGACCAGCGAGACGACCAGCAGCACCTCGTCGCCGCGCTCGGCCCACCACTGACGCGCGCTGGGCTCCGGCGGGCTGCTCATCGACCGGGCCAAGGCCGCGCTGACTCGACCACGAGGCCAACCTACGGCGGCTCGACACCTCGCGGCGGGGCCTTCCGGCCCTGCTCTTGCGAAGCGGGTCTGACCTAGCGTGAAGTTGTGGCCGGGCGGCTGGCGCGCCGCCGGACGGCGGTGGTCGCCATCTCCGTGATCGGTGCCCTGGTCGGCACCGCGGTGCTGGCCGCGTTCGTCTATCCCTGGGCCCGGTGGCGCGAGGACTTCTTCCCGGGGCAGCCGCCGAACCTGCGCCTGCAGCCGCGGGCTTGGGTGGAGGACGAACAGTTCATTCGGTTCGCCGTGCTCGGCGACAGCGGCAGTGGCGGTCGTAACGCGATGGCGATCGCCACGCGTATGGCCGAGGCCTATGAGCGCTCCCCTTACGGGTTGGTTATCCACGTTGGGGACGTCTCCTATTACGGCAGCATCGCCGATCGATGGGAAGCGGTCTTCCAGCGCCCGTACGCACCCCTGCTTGACGCTGGCGTGCGGTTTGAGATTGCCGTTGGCAATCACGAGTACGAGGAGAAGCCCAGCGCCTACGCGAACGCCGAGATCGCCGACCTCCTGCGGCTCGCCGGCGAGGAAGGCCGCTACTACCGGGTGCGCCGCGGTCCGGTGGACTTCTTCATCCTTGACTCCAGCACCCCACTGATCACCGGGAACGCTGCCGCCGAACAACTGGCTTGGTTGGAACAGGAGTTGGCCGCCTCCGACGCGCCCTGGAAGGTCGCCGCCCTGCATCACCCGCCCTACTCGTCGGGCAAGCGCGGTTCCTGGCTGCAGGTCCGCAATGCGGTGGAGCCGCTGTTCGTCGAGTACGGGGTCGACCTTGTGCTTACCGGCCACGACCACTTCTACGAACGCACCAAGCCGCAGCAGGGCGTCGTGTATGTGATCTCCGGCGGTGGCTGCAAGATTTCCCGGGTCGGTGCCAGCGACTTCACCGCCATGGCAAAGGAAACGCTGCAGTTCATGCTGATCGACGTCGAGGCGGGCCAGTTGCGCGCCCAAGCTATCGACGATCGCGGCCGCGTCTTCGACCAATTCGAACTCAACAAGGCTTGGCCCGGGAGCGCGCCATGACCGCGCGCGTCGCACTCGCTGGCACTGCTGTCGTGCTCCTGGGCACCACACCAGCCTGGGTATTGGAGTGGCTACAGGCGGAGGGGACCGTGGGCGGGGTTGAGCGACCTCTCTTCTGGGGTGCCGCTGGTTTGGCGCTCGTCATTTGTGGGCTGTTGGCCGGCTGGTCGATGTCGCGCCTGCTGCGGTCCGACAGCCACTCTGCCGATTCCTGGTCAACCTACGTCGCCGGAGTATGCGCCTGGGCGGTGCTGGCCCTGGCCGCCCCACTGTTCGTACTCGCCCGCAACGCCGGGGACGAAGGGCCGGGAATTGCCGACGCCGGTCGACTCCTCTATGCGCAGTGGGCGATGGCCATCCTGCTGGCTGCCGGTCTCGCCGCCTTGGTGGCCGCTGGCGCACATCGTTTCCTGCAGATCGGCCGGCCCTCCGATAAGACGCATCCGGCTTAGGAGGATCCGGCTTAGGAGAGACGCACGACTTCGCCAGGTCTCGGCGCCACGACCGTCCAGTCCAGTTCCTCCCGGATGCGGTCGGCCAGTAACGCCGAGGCTTCCTGCTCGCCATGGACGACGTAGCAAGTCTCCGGCGGGCGTGCGGCTCGAGCCAACCACTGCACGAGCTCGTCGGCGTCGGCGTGCGCGCTGAAGCCGGGCAGTTTCACAACCTCGGCCCGAACCCGGACGTAGCGGCCGTGCATCTTCAGCTGTTGGGCGCCTTCGAGCAGGTCGCGCCCGCGGGTACCCACCGCCTGGAAGCCGGACAGCACGACCGTGTGTTTGGGGTCCGGCAGCATGCTGGCCAGGTGGTGGACGACGCGGCCCCCGGTCGCCATGCCGGATGCGGAGACGATGATCACCGGCGAGACGGGGTCGTTGAGCTTCTTGGACTCCTCAACGGTGTGAGCCTCGTTGAAGTACTCGTGATCGAACGGGTCGTTGCCGTTGAGCAACTCCGGTCGGATCTCCTCAGACCCTTCCCGGATCGCCTCCCGGTACAGCCGCAGGGCCGCCAACGCCATCGGCGAGTCGACGTAGACGGGGACGTCGGGGATCGCACCGGTTCGAAGCAGCCGGGACAACTCGTGGAGCAAGATCTCGGTGCGGTCCACTGCGAATGCGGGGATCACCACCGATCCACCGCGGGCGACGGTGCGTCGGATCGCGTCCGCCAGCACCTCGCCGGGGTCCTCATGGTCCCGGTCGCCGTAGGTGGACTCAACGAGAACGAAGTCAGCGTCCGGCGGCGGAGCGGGGGCCTTGAGAATCGGATGTGTGTTGCGACCGAGGTCACCGCTGAGTACGACGCTGGTCCCGTCGGCCTCCAGTTGCAGGATCGCTGAGCCGAGGATGTGCCCGGCCGGCTCGATACGCACGTAGACGTCGTCGGTGATCTGAGTTCGCTGCCCGAACGGCAACGAGCGCAACAGGGCGATCGCGCGCTCGGCGTCTCCTGAGTCGTACAGCGGCAGTGGCGGGGAGTGCTTGGAGAAGCCCTTGCGCTCTGCGTACTTCGCGTCTTCTTCCTGCAGATGCGCGCTGTCGCGCAGAACGATCGCCGCCAACTCTGCTGTCCACCGCGACGCCAGCGCTGGACCGGTGAAGCCGTCGCGGGCCAGCCGCGGCAGGTAGCCGCAATGGTCCAGGTGGGCGTGCGTGAGCGTCACCGCGTCCAGGCTCTCCGGTGGCACTGCGAACGGCGCCCAGTTGCGACGGCGCAGGTCGCGCAGCCCTTGAAACAGGCCGGCCTCAGCCAGGACGCGCGAAGACTGCGTTTGCAGCAAGAACTTGCTACCCGTCACCGTGCCGGTGCCGCCCAGGAACGTCAGGTTCACCACGGTTCTCAGGCTTTCGCCTGGGCGGCCTACCGGCAAGTGCCCTTAGGGCCTCAAGTCGAAGCGGTCCAGCATCATGACCTTGTCCCACGCGGCGACGAAGTCGTTCACGAACTTCTGCTGCGCATCGTCGCTGGCGTACACCTCGGCGAGCGCTCGCAGCACCGAGTTGGACCCGAACACCAGGTCCACGCGGCTGCCCGCCCACTTGACCTGACCGCTTTCGCGATCCCGACCATGGAAGGTGTCCTCCGACGGCGTCGTCGGCTCCCAGACGGTGCCCATGTCCAGCAGGTTGACGAAGAAGTCGTTGCTCAGCGTCCCGGCCCGGTCCGTGAACACGCCGGTCGCAGATCGGTCATGAGTGACCCCGAGAGCACGCAGACCGCCGACGAGCACCGTCATCTCCGGGGCGGTCAGCGTCAGCAGCGATGCGCGGTCGATCAGCAGGCTCTCCGCAGGTGCGTCCCCGGGCTTGCCCAGGTAGTTGCGGAAGCCGTCCGCGGTTGGCTCAAGCGCGGCGAAAGAGTCGACGTCAGTCTGCTCCTGGGATGCATCCGTGCGCCCTGGGGTGAACGGAACGGTCACTTCGAACCCGGCGCTGCGAGCGGCCTCCTCGACGCCGGCGCATCCGGCCAACACGATCAGGTCAGCCATTGAGACCTGCGCTCCGGACGCGTTGAACTCGGTCTGGATCTCCGCCAACTTGCCCAGGACGGCGGCCAGGTCAGCGGGGTTGTTGACCTCCCAACCGCTCTGCGGGGCCAGTCGGATGCGCGCGCCGTTGGCACCGCCGCGCTTGTCGCTGTCGCGATAAGTCGACGCCGACGCCCACGCGGTGGCAACCAACTGGGTCACGGACAACCCGGAGGCCAGCACCTGCTGCTTCAGGGCGGCGATGTCGGCGTCGCCGATCGGAGTGCCGCTGGCTGCGGGAACCGGGTCCTGCCAGATGAGCTCCTCAGCCGGCACCTCCGGACCCAGGTACCGGGCGAGCGGACCCATGTCCCGGTGGGTCAACTTGAACCAGGCGCGGGCAAACGCATCGGCGAACTCGTCTGGGTGCTCCAGGAACCGGCGGGAGATCGGCTCGTAGATCGGGTCCATCCGCAACGCCAGGTCGGTCGTCAGCATGATCGGCGCGTGCGTCTTGGCAGAGTCGTGCGCGTCCGGAACGGTCTTGGCCGCCTCCGGGTCGGTGGGAACCCACTGATACGCGCCGGCGGGGCTGCGGGTCAGGTCCCAGTCGTACTTGAACAACGTCTCGAAGTAGGAGTTGTCCCAGGCGATGGGGGTAGGGGTCCAGGCCCCTTCCAAGCCGCTGGTGATGGTGTCGTCGGCCTTGCCGGAGCCGTATGAACTGGACCAGCCCAGGCCCTGCTCCTGCAGCGGGGCGGCTTCCGGCTCCGGGCCGACCAGCGCGGCATCACCGGCGCCGTGGGTCTTGCCGAACGTGTGGCCGCCGGCGATGAGCGCGACGGTCTCCTCGTCGTTCATGGCCATGCGCGCGAAGGTCTCGCGGATGTCATGGGCGGCGGCCAGTGCGCTGGGCTCGCCGTTGGGGCCTTCGGGGTTGACGTAGATGAGGCCCATCTGCACCGCTGCCAGCGGGTTGCTCAACTGCCGTTCACCGCTGTAGCGGGCGTCGCCGAGCCACTCCGCCTCGCTGCCCCAGTTCACCGACTCCGGCTCCCAGACGTCCTCGCGACCGCCGCCGAAGCCGAACGTCTTGAAGCCCATTGACTCCAGGGCGACGTTGCCGGCCAGCACCAACAGGTCCGCCCAAGACAGCTTGCGGCCGTACTTCTTCTTGACCGGCCATAGCAGTCGACGGGCCTTGTCCAGGTTGGTGTTGTCGGGCCAGCTGTTCAACGGCGCGAAGCGCTGCTGGCCGGACCCGGCCCCGCCGCGCCCGTCGCTGATGCGGTACGTGCCAGCGGCGTGCCAGGCCATCCGGATCATGAACGGCCCATAGTGGCCGTAGTCGGCCGGCCACCAGTCCTGCGAGTCGGTCATCACGGCGTCGATGTCGCGCTTGACCTCGGCGAGGTCGAGGGCGGCGAACTCCGCGGCGTAGTCGAAGTCGGCGTCCATCGGGTCGGCCGTCGGCGGGTTGTAGTTCAGCAGGCCGAGGTTCAACTGCTCCGGCCACCAGTCCCTGTTGGTCGTGCCGCTGGGGGAGTGCACGACGGGGCAGCCTTCGGCAGCGCTGGCGGGGTTGGTTTCAGTCATGGTGGATTCCTTCGGCGATGGTGGTGGCTGGGGCTCGTGTGGGTGGCGCATCGGCGCAGTTGGGGCAGTAGCCCCAGTAGACGACCTCGGCTTCGTCGATGACGTAGCCGTTGTCTTGCATGGCGGTGAGGCAGGGTGTGTAGCCGACGGCGCAGTCGACGTCGGCGACGTTGCCGCAGGTGCGGCACACGACATGGTGGTGGTTGTCGCCGACCCGCAACTCGTAGCGGGCAACCGAACCGGCCGGCTCAATGCGGCGCACGAGTCCAGCAGAGGTGAGCGCGCGCAGCACGTCGTATACGGCTTGCGTGGAGACCTCGGTTTCGGCCCGGGCGGCGTTGACGATGGATTCGGTGTCGGCGTGTGGGTGGTCGCCGACGGCACCCAGAACGGCGAGCCTGGGCCTGGTCACCCGGAGGCCGGCCGCGCGCAGCGACTGCGCGCTTGCTGCGGCCCCGACTGTCACGGGCACACCTTGGACTGTATTCTGGAATGAGTCAAGATAAGACCGGGCCCAACGGCCGGGGCCGTTGGCACTCGAATCCAGATCGCGGATCGTTCATGCTGTTCCCGCTCCGAGTGAACAGGTGAGACGGGGGAACCATGCAAAAGGTCGACGTTCAGGCGCGGTCTATTCGCGACCTGGCCCGGGTCGTGGAGTCCGGCCGGTTGTCACAGTTGGTTGAGGGCAGCGCGACCGCTGTCCGCGAAGCGCTGGCCGGCCGCGGGATCGTCAACGTCAGCTCCACCGCCCACGGTGGCGGGGTGGCGGAGATGCTGCATGTGCTGCTCCCGTACACCCGCGGTGTCGACATCGACGCCAGTTGGTTCGTCATGGACGGTGACCCGGAGTTCTTCGAGATCACCAAGCGCATTCATCACCGTCTGCACGGCCGCCCCGGCGACGGGGGTCCGCTTGGTCCGGAGCAGGCCGAGCACTTGGCGGCAGTGGCCGCTGCCAATGCCGAGGAACTGGCGGCCAACGTCGTCGCCGGTGACGTCGTGCTGCTACATGATCCACAGCCGGCCGCGCTGGCCCCATTGATGGCGAACTGGGGAGTGCCACTGGTGTGGCGTTGTCACGTCGGCACCGAGAACGGCACCGAGTACAGCGCTGAGGTCTGGGAGTTCTTGCGACCGTTCCTCGAGCCGTACATCGACGCGTATGTGTTCACCCGGCACGCTTACGTGCCGGACTGGGTTCCGGCGGATCGCCTCCACGTAATCCACCCGGCCATCGACCCGATGGCACCGAAGAACCGGCAGATCAGCCCAGCGGAGGCGGAGGACGTCCTGCGTTACGTCGGCATCATCGACGGCGCTCCAGCGACCCCGGTCTCCTTCACCCGATCTGACGGCACCCCCGGCCGAGTGCTGCACTACGCCGACATCATCCGCTCCGGCCCGCCGCCGGCTCCAGGTCAGCCGCTGGTGACCCAGATTTCCCGCTGGGATCCGCTGAAGGACATGTCCGGCGTGATGCACGGCTTCGTCGAGCACGTGTTGGACGGCACCGACGCCCACCTCGTCCTCGCCGGGCCCGTTGTCACCAGCATCGCCGACGACCCGGAGGCAGCGCAGGTGCTGGACGCCGTGCGGGTGGAGTGGATGAACCTGCCGCATGCGGCTCGCAGCCGGGTTCAGCTTGTGTGCCTGCCGATGGCTGACGCGGACGAGAACGGAATCATTGTGAACGCGCTGCAGCGGCACGCCAGTGTCGTCGTGCAGAAGAGCCTGGCGGAGGGATTCGGGCTCACGGTGGCCGAGGCCATGTTCAAGGGCAAGGCCGTGGTTGGTAGCCGCGTAGGCGGTATCCAGGACCAGATCACCGATGGCGTCAACGGACTGCTGGTCGAACCGACCGACCTTCCCGAGTTCGGCGAAGCCGTTCGTCGGCTGCTCCGGGACGAGGCGTTGAGCGGGCAACTGGGGCAGCGCGCTGAAGAGACGGTTGTGCAGCACTTCCTGCCGGACTCGTCGCTGTCGAACTGGAGCGACGTCGTGCTGGCTGCGCTGTCCGCAAGAGGGCTGGTTCGCTCCTGAAATCCAGTGAACATTTGTTTACCGAAATGGTGGACAAGTGTTCACTCAACGTGGTTCACTAGGCACTGCAAGGAACCACCACCGGCGGCCCGAAGCCGCCGCAAAGAAAGGGAGGTGGCGTCATGGCCACCAGCACGAAGCAGAAGAGCAGCACCAGCGCCGACCAGGCGTTCCTAGGAATCTTCCGTCAGGGCATGGGGGCGGTCGAGAAGACCGGCCTGGCGGCTATGGAGATCCCGTTCACGGTCCTGTCGGGCCTGGGCGTCTCCGCTGAGACCACCGACGGTGTCCGGGAGGGCACCCAGAAGATGGCAACCGGAATCACCGGCACGATCGACTCGATCGCGGCGGGCAGCGTCAAGGTCGCCAAGGACGGTTTCACGCTAGTCACGGGGGCGTTCACCTCAGTGACCAAGACCAAGTAGTCGACTGCAGACTCCGAGTGGGCCCGAGCCAGTTAACGCTGGTTCGGGCCCACCTCGCGTTCCGATCAGTGCGATCAGGCCGGTTGAGCGCTGACTTGTGCATCAAGCTGTGGACATGATGGGGATATGCCCTGGATTGCTGTGTATGACATTGGGGATTTCCCGTCGGGAGCAAGAACTTGCTCCAAAGGTCTTGCCCTACCTCCGCCGCAGGGGATAGAAATCGGCTACTTCCTCGGAAGGTGCACCAAACCCGAAGGCCTCGGCTGAAGGGACTGGCAAGAACCGGAAGGGCCTCGGCCCGGAGGGATCCGGCCAGGGGGTATTGGAAGCGGAAGCAGTGGCGCAAGCCGCGAAAGTAAGGCCCCTCCAACTCATACTTGGAGGGGCCTTACCTTTTGTTGAGCGGGCGTGATTGGGCTTTTCCTATCTAGTTCCGCTTTCGGCCCCTGGCCTTGAGCCGGGTCCCCGGCAACGCGGGTGCAGCCAGCCGGGAGTCGTATCCCGGCACCTCGCCGAACCGTGGGCTGGCTGCCTCCCAGTCCTTACGGGCAGCGGCGATCGAGTCGTGATCGGTGCCGAGGAAGTTCCACCACATGACGACGGTCTCGTCGAATGGAAGCCCGCCGAGCAGGAGCACCCGGGATGCCGTCCGGCTGCGCACTCGAATCACATCCGGCCCCGGGGGTAGGTAGTGCAGGGCGCCGCGGGGCACGGTTGCCGTTCCGATCGCCACGTCCTCATCCAGCGCGAGCAAAGCGTGCTCGTGTTCGGGCCGAACTGGGACGTCCAGGTCAGCCCCGGCAGCGAGGTCGAGTTCCACCCCCAGCAGGTCGGTGAACGTCGTGGCCGTCGACTGCACGCGAGCGAAATCGCCGGCAATGACGGTGGCCACGCACCCGGGCAGGCCCACAGTCGGCAGTTCGGCGTGGTGCTCGAAGGCGGGGGCGGTGTCGCGGGCGGTGCCGGGTAGGGCCACCCACAACTGCACCCCGTGCAACTGCTCGGTGCTACCGGCCGGTGTCACCTCGGCGTGTGCGATGCCACGGCCGGCCGTCATCAGGTTCAACTGGCCTGGTCGGATCAGTTGTTCGGAACCAAGGCTGTCGTGGTGCAGCACCTCACCGGAGACCAACCACGAAACGGTCTGCAGTCCCGTGTGCGGGTGCGGGGGAACGAACATTCCACCGTCGTGTACCGAGTCCGGGCCGTAGTGGTCCACGAAGCACCAAGCCCCGACCATGCGACGGTCACGGTGGGGAAGGGTGCGGCGAACGGTCAGTGCTCGCGGTCCACCCAGCGGCACCTCGCGTGGAGCCAGAGTCTCCGCAGCGCCGGTCGCGTCGCTGTGGCAGTCGGTCTCCGCCGGGCGTGACTCGAGATTGCTCACAACGGCAGGGTAAGAGTTGCGGACTAGCCAGGCCCCTCCAGCTCATACCTGGAGGGGCCTGGGGATCAGAATGCCCGCACCGGCTTGACCAACCTGGCAGCGACACACGGTGCCTGCGTCTCGTCACGATCGACGCCGAACCGAGTACGACCCGCTTGTTGATGACGCTGTGGGCTCGATGTGGAGGAACCAATGCCACATGCGAGGCGCCGTGTGGACAAGAGTGTGGATACGAGATTCATCGGAATTTCTTGTTCCGGACCCCTTGCGTGCATCGACCGGTAGCCCCTAGAAATCTCCCATCGCCTGACGGCGGGACCGCACCAGAAGACTTAGGTCGGAACGGTGAGGGGGAACCTCCGGGGAAACCCGGACGGTTATCCGCAGGGTTCGCGTCAGCCGAGGCCGCGGCCTCGGGCGGAAGAGCGGGCGCAAGCCCAACTCACCGCCGGAGATCCGGCACAGCGGGGCCCCTGCACCTCATACGTGGAGGGGCCCCGCTACCTATTGCGGGAGGACCTAGGTGAATCTGCAGCGACCGGTGGCACCGAACCCCTACGAACTGCTCCCTCCGGTCGGCGCCTTCTCGGTTGTCAGCGACGACGTTGTCGACGGCGCACAACTGGGCCAGGAGTTCGTCCTTGACGGTGGCAACCAGTCCCCGCATCTGGCCTGGTCTGGCTTCCCGGCGGCGACGAGGTCCTTCACGGTGACCTGCTTCGACCCGGATGCGCCGACGGCTTGCGGCTGGTGGCACTGGCTCGCAGTCGACATCCCGGTTTCCGTCACCGAGCTGGCGCGCGGCGCCGGTGCTGCTGACGGCGGTGGACTGCCAGCCGGGGCCTTCCACGTCCCAACCGACTTCGGCAACGGCGGATACGGCGGCAGCGCCCCACCGCCGGGCGACCGCCCGCACCGATACCTGTTCGCCGTACACGCCGTGGACAGTGAGTCACTGGGGGTCGGCAGGGATGCGCGCGCCGCCGCGGTCGGCTTTCAATTGACCTTCCACACGCTCGCGCGTGCGGTTATCGCGCCGGTCTACTCCCGCTGATAGTCGGCACGCCGACCCATCCGGAGAGCCGGTCCCGACGGGGTCGACGTTCAGCCGGTCACGTGGATCGGCGGGCGTCGTTTCGCCCACGGCAGCGCCTGCTCCAACTGCGCCGCGATTCGAAGCAGCAAGCCCTCCGCGCCGAATCGGCCCACCAGTTGCATCCCGATGGGAAGTCCTTCCGCGGACATGTGCAACGGCAGGCTGATCGCCGGCTGCCCAGTCGCGTTGAAGACCGGCAGGAACGACTCCAGGTGTGACCACGAGTCAAACAGTTCCCGCGGCGGCAGCGCAGCATGCGGGTCGTATTGGCCGAGGGGGGCCGGCAGCGCTCCGAGCGTGGGCGTCAGCAACACGTCGTAACGGCCGAAGAACTCGCCCATGACTCGAGCGACGGAGTTGATGACACCGATTCCGTCCAGCAGTTGCTGCCCTGTGACCGATCGCCCGTAGTGGACCATTTCCAGTGTTGGCGCCTCCACTGTGCTGAGGTCCACCGGCCGACCTAACGCGGCCGCAAAGCCGTCGACGGTGTGCGCCGTGGTGGCCGACCAGGTGTCGGTCATCGTCTGCAGGAAGGGCTCCCACGGGAAGGCCGGCACCGCCTCGACCACCTGGTGACCTAGGTCAGCGAGTACGTCGGCGGTGACCCGGGTGGCCTGCACTACCTGTGGATCGGGGGCTCGGCCAGCGAACGGCTCCGCGCACACGGCGACCCGAAGCGGCCCGGTGGGCTCATAGAGGCTGGGCAAGTAGGCGCCCGCGGGTGCAGCGATGTCGAACGGATCCCCGGCGAGTGGGCCGTGGACGGCGTCCAGCAAGGCGGCGGTGTCGCGGACCGTGCGGCTGACCATGAAGTGGACGGCCCAGCCCATGAGCGCCTCGGAGATATGCGGACCCCACGGGACCCGGCCGCGGCTCGTCTTCAGCCCGACCACCCCGCACGCCGATGCCGGGATGCGGATGGAACCCCCACCATCGCTGGCGGCGGCAACCGGCACGATTCCCGCGGCCACCGCGGCAGCAGCGCCACCACTTGAGCCACCGGACATGTGCGCGGTGCTCCACGGCGTACACGTGGCCCCTTGGGCCAACGTTTCGGTGGTGCCCAGGATCCCGAACTCCGGGACGGTGGTCCGACCTAGGTTCACCAGCCCTGCTGCCCGCAGCCGCAGCGGGAACTCGGAGTCCGTCGGTTCCACCCAGCCGTCGGCCAGCCGGCTGCCGTTGCCGCAGGCTGAGCCGGCTTCGCCGTGGAACAGGTCCTTCAGCATTGTCGGCACCCCGCCGAATGGCCCGCTCGGGGAGTACTCGAACCGCAGTCCCTCAACTCGGTCCGGGAACGTCTGCACCACCGCGTTCAGCGTTGGGTTGACCGCCTCGGTACCGGCCAGGGCCAGCTCGGCCAAGTCCGCCGCCGTGACGTCGCCGCGGCGGATCAGCTCCGCCAGCCCGATGGCGTCGAATTCGGCGTACTCATGCAGGTTCATCGTGGGCATCGTAGGCGCGCGCTCCGCTTGGTTTGGTCCGGCTGAGCCATACTTTCGGCGATGGAGGACACCCAGGCCCAGGCGGAAGTCGTCGTCTCGGACGTGTCCTACCGGGCCGTGGAAACCGGCGCCGGTGCCAGCGACGCGCTACGAGCCGGGTTCGCAGCCGCCTGGCCCAGCTACCTGGACTGGTTCCTACGCGACGGCGAAGAGCCGCGACCCACGTACGCCGAAGGTCGCCATGCCCTAGCCGTGCACATGCCGGAGTTGCTGGCCACCTACGACCTGCTCACCGAGTCCGTAGGCGGCGGCGACCTGGAGGCGCGGTTCCTGTCGCACTGGTGTCCACCGCCGCTCTTTGCGGCTTGCTCGATGGTCACCTGGCCGGGCGCATCGATGCTGCTCCGCAACTATGACTATCCACCGGCGATGTGCGACGCGACCCTGCTGGCTGCCTCCTGGGGTGGGGTCCGCACCGTAGCGATGGCGGACTGCACCTGGGGCGCGTTGGACGGCATCAACGAACACGGCTTGGCCGTGGCGATCTCGTTCGGTGGCAGGCCGGTGGTCGGTCCAGGCTTCGGTATCGGTCTCATCGTGCGCTACCTGCTGCAGGTAACCGCAACTGTGGCGGAGGCTTTGGCCGTGCTGGATCGGGTTCCGGTGCGGATGCCCTACAACGTGGCCCTGCTGGATGCGGCTGGCTCAGCAGCGGTCGCCTTCATCGCGCCGGACCGGCCTCTGGTCGTGTCCGACCGGCTGAGCGCGGCCAACCGGCAGGGGTCCTCGGAGTGGCCGGAGTACGAGGAGTTCTGCGGGACGGTCGAGCGCGAAGTCCTCCTGGACGAGTCAGTTGCCTCGGGGCCAACGGCCGAGGAACTGCTGGACCGGATGCTGACCCCACCGGTGTATCGGTCCACCGCCGATTCGCCGTGGGGCACCGTGTACACCAGCGTGTACGACACCCGGTCCTTGACGGCCACGATCGCGTGGCCGGGCACGACCTGGGAGCAGTCCTTGTGGGACTTCGCTGAGGGGGTTCGGGTGCGGCGCATGCCGATCCACGTCCCTCCCGAAGCGCGCATCCACACCGGCCATGGACCAACCCATCGCCCGTTGCTCATCGCCTGAATAGCAGCATTCTTGTAGCCAGGGTGGCCGCAGACTCCTAGCGTCTCGGTGTGGGCAGCGGACGGTCCGGGCAGAGGACTGAAGGCCGCAAGGCGGCGGGGTCCGTACGACTGCGCGGTATGACCGACATCTATCGCTACTTCCGGAACAACGAGACGCCGATCTACTTCATCTCGCCCACCGCGTACAACTTGCTGGGGATGGACCAGTGGGTGCACGGGTTCCGGTACGTGACCTACTTCGACAGCTTCGCCGGTGCGCAACCGCACTCATTCAGCCCGACGCACACCGGTCCGCGCGACTTCGAGTCGTTCGAGTCGGTCAACACCTATCTGCTTGGCCACAAGGAGGTTCGCGACTACATCGATGCACACGGCCCGGGGCAGGCGCTCTTCGTCATGTTCGACGAAGAAACCGAGGCGCTGGCCGCAGAACTCGGTCTCTCGATCGCCCTGCCACCGCTTGCACTTCGCAAACGCATCGACTCCAAACTGGAGACGACCCGGCTCGGGGAGCAGGCGAAAGTGGCCAGCGTGCCGAACGTTCTTGCCGAGGTCGACTCCTACAAGCGACTACGCAAGCTGGCCAAGAAGCACGGTCTCGGTCGCGATCTGGTGGTGCAGACGCCGTACGGCGACTCCGGCCGCACCACGTTCTTCATCCGGTCCGATGAGGACTTCAGCAAGCACGAGGAGGCGCTCACCAGCGAGCCGCTCAAGGTCATGCGCTTCGTCCGGCACCTACCGGGGACCGTCGAGGCGGTGGCCACCAGGCACGGCACGCTGGTGGGACCAGTGCAGACCGACATCACCGGCTTCGCTGAACTGACCCCCTACCGCGGCGGGTGGTGCGGCAACGACATCTCGCCCTACGTCTTCAGCAAGAAGATTCGTCGTCGCATCCGCAAGATGGCGCAGCGGTTGGGCGCGCGGCTGTACGCGGAGGGCTACCGCGGCGTCTTCTGCATGGACTACTTGGTCGCGGAGGACGGGACCGTCTACCTGGGCGAGATCAACCCCCGCATCTCCGGCGCCTCGCCGCTAACCAGTCTGATCACCACTCTCTACGGCGGTGTTCCGCTCTTCCTGTTCCACCTGCTGGAGTTCTCCGACGTCGACTGGGAGGTAGACCTCGAAGCCGTGCAGGACCGGTGGGCGGAGTTCGACACGTGGAGTCAGTTGGTCCTCAAGCAGGTGACTGACGACGTGGAACTCATCACCGAGGCCCCGCCGTCGGGCCTGTGGCGGATGAGCGATGACGGAGTCGGTCCGATTCCTGCGCAACGAGCATGACTGGCACGCCGTCGGCGGCGAGGACGAAGCCTTCTACATGCAGGTCTACGGCTCCGGGGAGTACCGCTATCCCGGCGCGGACATCGGCATCCTGGTGACGCGGGGCCGAATGCAGACCGATGATCGCGTTCTGACGGACCGGGCCAGGGCCTGGGCCGAAGCGATCGGCAGCCGCTTCGCCGGCGTCCCCCCGGAGCAGGCCTTCCGGACACCAAGTTCCTTGGCGTACACGAAGTGGTTCTAGCCCGCTTTCGCTAGCGTGTTCATGTGACGTCGACAGCGGCAATTGGTTTCGATCGGCTCACCAAGCACTACGGCAAGGTGCGCGCGATCGAAGACCTCAGTGTCGAGGTGGAGCGCGGCGAGGTGTTCGGGCTCCTCGGACCCAACGGGGCGGGCAAGACCACCTTGCTGCGGACCCTGCTGGACTTCATCCGACCCACCTCGGGATCCATCAGCGTCTTCGGTCACGACTCGGTGCGCGATTCCGTCGCGGTGCGTCAACGTTGCGCCTACCTGCCCGGCGACTTCATGGTGCCGCCGCGCTTGACCGGACTCGAGGCCCTACGCCGGTACACGTTTGCCCGCTCGGGAGTGGACCTGGCCCGCGGCCAGCAGCTGGCCGAGCGCATCGCGCTGGACCTGACCAGGCGCGTCGGCGACCTGTCCAAGGGCAACCGACAGAAGGTGGGTGTGGTGCTTGCCTTTGCCACGCCCGCGGACGTGCTGGTCCTGGACGAGCCGACCAGTGGCCTGGACCCGCTGTTGCAGCGGGAGTTCCGCGCATTGGTGCGGGAACGCGTGGCCGAAGGCGCCACGGTCCTGCTGTCCAGCCACGTCCTTGATGAGGTCGAGCATCTGGCTGACCGGGTGGGCGTGCTGCGTCAAGGACAACTCGTGACGGTGGACACCGTCACGAGTCTGCTCGACCAGGCCAGCCGGCTGCTGCGGTTCCGGTTGACGCCAGCGGAAGTTGACGCTGCCGCGGCAGTGCTGGGCGACGTCGCCGGCGTCAGCGAGGTGCGCGTGGACGGCACTTCGATCTACTTGCGGATAACCGGAAGCGTCGACGGTTTGATCAAGACCCTCAGCGGGTTCACCGTGGAGGGCCTCGATGAGGTCTCCGGGGACCTGGAGGACGTCTTCCTGGCCTTCTACAGCGGGGACGCAGTGCGATGACGCTGGCGTGGCAGGACCTGCGGCTGCGCTGGCGGTCGAACGTGGTGTGGGCCATCGCGCTGATACTGCTGGCGTTGATGATTCACGGGCTCTACCCGTCCCTGGCCGACCAACCCGGACTGGACGACTACTACGAATCGCTGCCGCCGGAGTTGCAGGCCCTCCTCGGCGCCAGCGACATCACCTCGCCGGTTGGCTACTTGAACAGCCAGTGGTTCGCCTTCTTCCTTCCGGCAGTTCTGCTGGTGCTGGCAATCGGCCGCGGCGCCGCGACCGTCGCCGGGGAGGAGGAGGCCCACACGCTGGATCTGCTGCTTTCCCAGCCACTCACCCGGGCTTCACTGTTCGTGCAGAAGGCGGTGGCTGTTGCGGTCGTGATCGTCGGACTGGTCTTGGTGTCCTGGGTCCCGCTATTGCTGCTCAACAGCGCAGTCGGTTATGACCTGCCGTTCTCTGACCAACTGGCGATTCACGTGCAGATGCTGTTCTTCCTGTTCCTGTTCGCGGTCGGCGCCCAGACCATCGGCGCGGTGCTTGGGTCCAGGGCGGCTGGGATCGCCGGTGCTTCGGCAGTCGCCTTCCTGGGCTACCTGGTCGACGGCCTGGGCAAGGCGATCGACTGGTTGGAGCCGTTGCGCCCACTGAGCCCCTGGCGCTGGTACTTCGGCGAGGACCCGTTGGCCAACGGCTTTGACTGGACGGGGATCGCAGTGCTGGCAGCCGCAACCCTGGTGCTGCTGCTCATCGGTGTGTGGGGTTTCAACCGGCGGCAGTTGCGCGCCTGACGCGGCTCAGCGCAGCACGGCGCGGCCGAGCCCGAAGAAGAGCCCGGCCCAGACCACGATGTGCATGGCGGCCAGCGCCAAACGCCCCAGCCAACCGATCGGCAGGGTGAGGGGTGCGACCAGCGACAGCAGCGCCAGCACGGTGATGCTGACGTTGAACCACATGACCCCGGAGGGCCCGAACCGCAGGAGCAGGCTGAACAGCAGCCCGGCGGCGATGATCGCCCCCAGGGTGATGATCGTCACGGGCAGCCACAGTTGGTCGTCGGTCAGGTTGGCGGCGTCTGGTGCGCCCGCTTCGGTGGGCAGCCTGATCTCGGCACCCAGCGCCTGGGCTGCAACCAGCAGGAGCAGGTTGGCGCCGAGCGCCAGGATCCCGACGACGGGGATTCGCCGCCAGATCAAGGTCGCCGGGATCGGCGCGGTCTGGCTGAGTTCCACGACCCGCCTCCTTGGTTGCGCGCTCATCGCGGCCACGGTAGCCCGCCGCGCGTGGCCGTGTGCCGTCCCACGCGCGGGCCCCGTTAGCGTCCCACCTGTGAAAGTGGCCGTGCCGAGGGAAGCGCAGCCGGGGGAGCCACGCGTGGCGGCCACGGCCGACACTGTCGCCCGCCTTACCGAGGCCGGCTTGTCCGTCTGTATCGAACCGGGTGCTGGTGTCGGCGCCTACCAGGACGACGAGTCGCTTCGGGCCGCCGGCGCGGACCTTGATGCCGATGCCTTGACGCAAGCCGATGCGGTCCTGTCGGTTGGGCCGCTTGCGGCTGCGGACTACGCCCGGCTCCGGCCCGGCGCGGTGGCGATCTCCTTCCTGCCCCTGCCCGGGTCGGTAGACGCCGTGGTCGCGGCCCGCGAGGCCCAGGTCACGTTGATGGCGATGGAGCGGTTGCCGCGAATCTCTCGCGCTCAGTCCATGGATGCGCTCACCTCCCAGGCCCTGGTGGCCGGATACCGCGCCGGACTGGTGGCCGCGGAGATGTCGCCGAGGTTCTTCCCGCTGCTGATGACCGCGGCCGGGACCATGCAGGCGGCGCGTGTGCTGGTTCTGGGCGCCGGGGTCGCCGGGCTGCAGGCCATCGCCACCGCCAAGCGGCTGGGGTCCCGAGTTCGCGCCTACGACGTGCGCCCATCCAGTGCCGAGGAGGTGCGCAGCATGGGCGCGACGTTCCTGGACCTGGGTCTGGACAGCCTCGCCGGCACGGGCGGGTACGCGCGCGAGATGACCGCGGACCGCGCCGCCGCACAGCAGCAGGCGCTGGCCCCGCACGTGGCCGCATCGGACGTGGTGATCACCACGGCGGCGGTGCCGAATCGGCCGGCGCCACTGCTGGTCACCAGGGCGATGCTGGAACTGATGCCACCCGGTGCGGTGGTCGTCGATCTCGCCGCCGACTCCGGCGGCAACGTCGAAGGCAGCGTCGCCGGTGAGACCGTGACCATCGGCCCGGCCCGGGTCTGGGGCGGGCGCAACGTGCCCGCCCAGATGCCCGACCATGCATCCCGGCTCTACGCGCGAAACGTCGCGGACTTGCTGTTGTTGCTGGTGCGCGAGGGCAGCCTGGAACTGGACTTCGAAGACGAGATCGTCGACTCCGTCTCGGTCACGCACGCAGGTCGGGTGCGGCACGCGGATTTGGAGGAGCTGTTGTGAGCACCGATCTGGCGTTGATCACCATCCTGGTGCTCAGCGCCTTCACCGGCTACGAGGTCATCTCCAAGGTGTCCTCAACCCTGCATACGCCGCTGATGTCCGGCGCCAACGCCATCCACGGTGTGATCCTGGTCGGCGCGATCCTGGTCGCCGGTACGACGGACACCACCGGGGTTCTCGTGGTGGCGTTGGTGGCGGTCGTTCTGGCCACCATCAACCTGGTCGGCGGATTCGTCGTCACCGAGCGGATGCTGCAGTTGTTCCGGCCGCGTCGACGCGAAGATGCGAGCGGAGCGAATCGGTGACCTGGGTCGATGTCGCCTACTTGCTGGCGGCGGTCTGCTTCATCCTGTCGCTCAAGGGCCTGAGCGGACCCCGCACGGCCCGGGCCGGGGTTTGGCTCGGATCAGCCGGTGCGGTGGTCGCGGTGTTGGCCACGTTCTTCGTGGCCGAGTTGCGCAACGTGGGCTGGATCCTGGCGGCGATCGCCTTCGGCTCGGTGGTGGGAGCGGTGGCCGCTCGTCGGGTGGCGATCACCGCCATGCCGCAACTGGTCGCCCTGTTCAACGGCGTCGGCGGCGGGGCGGCCGCACTGGTCGGTCTCATCGAGTTCGACGCCGGTGGCGCGGACGAATCGCCGGCGGTCCGGGTTGCCATCGCCTTCAGCGTGCTGATCGGGTCGGTCTCCTTCTCCGGGTCGCTCATCACCTTCGCAAAACTTCAGGGCTGGATGACCGCGCGACCTGTAGTGCTGCCGGGGGCGGTCGTCCTCACGCCTGCGGTGGCAGTTGCTGCGGTCGGACTCGCGGTGGCCGCAGTGGTCACCCAATCGATGCCGGTGCTCTTGGTCCTCGGCGGAGTCGCCCTCCTCGCGGGAGTGCTCTTCGTGCTGCCGGTGGGCGGCGCCGACGTCCCGGTTGTCATCTCGTTGCTCAACGCCTTCACGGGCCTGTCGGTGGCAGCGTCCGGGTACGCGCTGGACAACGTCCTACTCCTCATCGCCGGCACCCTGGTGGGCGCCTCCGGAACCCTGTTGACCAAGCTGATGGCCGACGCCATGGGACGTTCCCTGGCAAGCACGCTGTTCGGGGCCCTGACGGGTGGCTCGACGCTGGGCTCGACCCAGGAGATGACCGACCGCCCCGTACGTCGGGTCAACGCGCAGGATGTGGCGATCCTGCTCAGCGCCGCCGAACGGGTGCTGATCGTGCCCGGCTATGGACTGGCGGTGGCCCAGGGCCAGGGTGTGCTGCGCGACCTGGTGGAGGCATTGCACGACCGCGGCGTCGAGGCGGAGTACGGCATCCACCCCGTGGCCGGTCGGATGCCGGGGCACATGAACGTGCTGTTGGCCGAGGCCGACGTTCCTTACGAAGACCTCAAGGAGATGGAGGAGGTCAACCGGGACATGTCCACGGTGGACGTTGCCGTAGTGGTTGGGGCTAACGACGTGGTCAACCCGGCCGCCCGCACCGAGACCGATTCGCCGATCTACGGCATGCCGATCATCAACGTCGACGAAGCCCGGCAAGTGGTGTTCCTCAAGCGCTCCATGCGCCCGGGCTTTGCCGGAGTGGACAACGAACTGCTCTACCAGCAGAACACGGCGCTGCTGTTTGGTGATGCCAAGGACTCGTTGTCCAAGGTGGTCGCCGCGATGGACACCGTCTGAGCCGAACGGGAGCTCTAGACCACGCCGTACAGCCGGTCCCCGGCGTCGCCCAACCCGGGGACGATGTAGCCCTTGTCGTTGAGGCGTTCGTCCACCGCCGCGGTCACCACCGTGATCGGCACGTCCAGCCGTGACAGTTGCCGCTCCAAGGCTTCGATGCCCTCCGGTGCGACCAGCAGGCAAATGGCCGTCACGTCGGCGGCGCCGCGTTCGATGAGGTAGCGGATGGCGGCGGCGAGGGTGCCCCCAGTGGCCAGCATCGGGTCCAGGACGTAGCACTGCCGGCTGGACAGATCCGCGGGCAACCGGGTCGCGTACGTGGTCGCTTCCAGAGTCTCCTCGTCACGGATCATGCCGAGGAATCCGACCTCGGCGGTGGGCATCAGCCGGGTCATCCCGTCCAGCATCCCAAGGCCGGCACGCAACACCGGGACGACCAGCGGTTTCGGTGCAGCCAGCCGAACCCCGTCGGCCGGTGCCACCGGTGTCTCGACTCGTACCGGTGCCGTGCGGACGTCACGCGTGGCCTCGTAGGCAAGCAGGGTGACCAGCTCGTCCACCAGCCGGCGAAACGTGGGGCTGTCCGTGGCCGAATCACGCAGCGTCGTCAGCTTGTGAGCTACCAGCGGGTGGTCGACGACCAGTGTGCGCATGGCCATTGAGAGTAGCGGCCCGGTGCGGATGCGGGGAACGGCTGACCGTCCGACCGTCGCTCTGTCACGATGCAACCGTGGTTGCCGACGTAGTGGATCCCGACTTCGCCGTCGTGGCCGTCCGCGAGGACGGCGGATGGCGCCTGGAGAAACTCACGCCGCGGGCCTGGTCGTCGTTGGAAGGCCTTGAGGAGATGCTGCAGGCCTGGGCCGTCGACGGGGTGGCCATCGGTTTGCTCGGCGTGCTTGATGAGTACCTCCTGATTGCGCGCCGGGAAGCCAACCACTCCCGACTCATGCTCAACGACGTCGCGGCGACAACGGAATGGCCGCTGGCGATGGATGTTCTGGACCGGTTGTCACTTCCCGAACCGGACGATGACGACCTGGAGCGCGTGCAGCCGGTCGGCGACCTGCAACTGCTCGCCGACGTGGGCTTCGCTGCCGACGAGTTCGCTTCAATCTGCGAGGACTTGGACCTCTTCAACGACGAACTGGCAGAGCAGGTTGCCCAGCGTCTCGGCTTCAGCGCCGAATGGGAGCGGATCGTCGAGGACGACTGACGTGCGGGCGCAGTACGACGAGTGGATGGGCCCGGCGCTTGCTGAAGCTCGCGCGGCGCTTGTCACCGCTGACGTTCCTATCGGTGCCGTCGTGGTCGACGAAGCCGGCGCGGTCATCGCCACCGGGCGCAACCGCCGCGAGGCCGACCAGGACCCCACGGCTCACGCCGAAGTGCTCGCTCTGCGCGCAGCCGCTGCTGTCCGGGGGACCTGGCGACTGGACGGTTGCACGCTGGTGGTCACCCTGGAGCCGTGCACCATGTGTGCAGGTGCAGCGGTGCTGTCCCGGGTGACCCGGCTGGTGTTCGGCAGCTGGAACGAAGACATGGGTGCGGTCGGCACGTTGTGGGACGTGGTCCGGGATCGCAGGTTGAATCACCGGCCCGAGGTCGTCAGCGGCATTCGTGCGGAGGAATGCTCCGAATTGTTGCGCGACTTCTTCGCCTCGCAGCGGTCTGCCGGGCTCTGATCGGCTCGGAAAACCGTGCAGATTGCTCGGGTACCCTTCGCGGCGGTGGCGTGTCCGAGCGGCCTAAGGAGCACGCCTCGAAAGCGTGTGAGGGTTCACGCCCTCCGTGGGTTCAAATCCCACCGCCACCGCGCTGCGATGCCCGCCGGCATCGACGGACGACCGGACTCCGATCACGGGGCCGGTCGTCCGTCGTTTCGGACCATGGTCGACTCTCTGCCGTCGGCGCTGAGTCGCTGAGTCGCTCAGTCGACGGCGGTCTCGACGGTGACCGTTACCAGCAGATCGGCGGGTGCGCCGAACACGACGGGATCGACCGTCAGGCGCTCGGCGGAGCGGTAGTAGTCCGCCGCCGGCGGGTCGTCCCGGTCGGGGTAGTCGACCGCGACGCGGGACAGCGACAGACCGGGGCTCCAGCCGTCGTCCTCGAGCGCAGCATCGAATCGGGCGGCGCTGGCCGCGGTGACGGTGGCGTTGCCGATGGCGACTGCCGCGTCGTCGAAGCAGAGCAGGTCGTACGGGTCGTCCCGGAGGTAGGAGTTCTCGCCTACCTCGCATTCCTGGATCGGCCCCGCCGCCGCGGCCGCGGTTTCGCCGCCGAAGGCCGTCACTGCGAGCGTCGCCACCGATTCAGCCTGGGCCACTGCCTGGCTTGCCGCTTCCGCCCTGGCTTCTTGCACTGCTTCATCGGTTTCAGACGGCTTGGAGAAGTCCAAGACGTCGTCAAGACCACCGTTGAATACGGCAAGGACCCACAGCCCGAAAGCCAGCACGGCCACCGCAAGTGCTGCGATCGACCAGAGGGCGATTCGGCCGGCTCGGGACAACCTTCAGCACGTATCCGGTGCCGCGTTGGCGGCATCGACAGCCGTCTGGGTATCCGCGGGGGTTGCCAGCGCGGTGAACTGGTCACCGAGCACCAGATCAACGGTGGCGTCAGTGCGGGTATCCGCTTGCAGCGTGGCGCTGCCGGCGACGTTGGCCGCAACCAGTGCCGCTGAGCGCTCGCCGTCGGGGCCGTGCCGGACCACGGCCACCCCGGTGACCGCGGCGTCGAGCGGGTCGTTGTCGACGTCGCCGATTGCGAAGCCGCGTTCGGCCAGTTGTTCGGACGCGCTCTTGGCCAGGCCGCCCTTGGCGGTGGCGTTGTAGACGTTCACCGTGACCGTCGCCGGCGCCGGCAGCGGGCTCGGTGTTGGGCACGGGGTCGCAGTCGGCACCGGTTCGGCCGAGCCGCCGATGTCGCGTCCGGACAGCCACCAGCCGAAGATCGCCCCGGCGGCCAGGGCCAGCACCACAGCTATTGCCAGCACCGGCCAGCCGAACCCGGATCGGCCGGTGCTGGTTGGTTGCAGCGAACTCACGTGGGTGTCTCCTCGTCGGCGGCCACCACAGTTCATCCGATGCGGGGCGCTGCACCAAGCAGACCCGCCGCAGGTGAGATGGCGGAGGATGCGGGATTCGAACCCGCGAGGGGTTGCCCCCAACACGCTTTCCAAGCGTGCGCACTAGGCCACTATGCGAATCCTCCGCGCCGGAGGGTACCGGCGGCCGGGTCGCTCCCGAAATCGCCGTGGCCCGGCCGGGCGTAGAGTGCGACACCGACCCCCCGTGCGGCGGCACCCCGCCCAATCCCCCAGGGCCGGAAGGCAGCAAGGGTCAGTGGGCTCTGCCGGGTGCGCGGGGGGTCCCTTCATGTCCGCACCGACGTCTAGGGTGACTCAGGTGTCGTTGGCGCTATATCGCAAGTACCGGCCCGCCTCGTTCGCCGAGGTGGTGGGCCAGGAACACGTCACCGAGCCGTTGCAGCAGGCGCTACGCGCCGACCGGGTCCACCACGCTTACCTGTTCAGCGGCCCGCGTGGCTGTGGCAAGACCTCATCGGCGCGCATCCTGGCCAGGTCGCTGAACTGCGAACAGGGACCCACACCGGACCCCTGCGGCAAATGCGACTCCTGCGTTGCCTTGGCGCCCAACGGGCCGGGCAGCATCGACGTGACCGAACTGGACGCCGCCACGCACGGCCTGGTCGACGACGCTCGCGACCTGCGGGAACGGGCCATCTACGCGCCGGTGCAGTCGCGCTATCGCGTGTACATCATCGATGAGGCCCATCAGTTGGGTCCGGGGGCCGCCAATGCCCTACTGAAGATCATCGAAGAGCCGCCGCCGTACCTGAAATTCGTCTTCGCGACGACGGAGCCGGAGAAGATCATCGGCACCATCCGCTCCCGAACGCATCACTACCCCTTCCGGCTCGTTCCGCCCGGCGTGCTGCAGACACATCTGGAATCGCTGTGCCGGTCCGAGGGCGTCGCTGCCGAAAAGGGAGTGCTGCCCCTGGTGGTGCGCGCCGGCGCCGGTTCGGTGCGCGACAGCCTGTCCGTCCTCGACCAGTTGATGGCCGCCGCCGGCCCGGAGGGCCTGACCTATGCGCGGGCGGTCACGCTGCTGGGGTTCACCCCAGCAGCGCTGCTGGACGCCACCGTGGATGCAGTCGCCGCAGGCGATGGCGCGGCCCTGTTCTCAGTGGTCGACCGGGTCATCGACTCCGGGGTGGATCCGCGCCGATTCGCCGGTGACCTGCTGGAGCGTTGGCGGGACCTGCTGATCCTTGCTCAGGTGCCCGACGCCCTCGAGCAGGGGTTGATGCACCACCCGGCCGACCAGATGGACGTCCTGGCAAGGCAATCGCAGGCGTTGAGTTTCGCCGAGCTCACGCACTCGGCGGATGTGACCGCAGCTGCTCTCAACGAGATCAAGGGTGCGACCGCGCCCCGGCTGCTGCTGGAGATCCTGGTGGCCCGCCTGATGCTGTCGGCGGCCGACGACTCCGATCTGGGCCAGACCGCCCGCTTGGCAAAGTTGGAACGGTTGTTGGCCGGCGGGATTCCCAATGCGGTGGCGGCCGCGCCTGCCGCCACCGTCGCTGCGGCTGCGGGTGCGGACAAGCCCGCACCAAGGAAGCGCGCGGCGGCTAGTTCGCCCCCCGCGGTGGCGACGCAGCCCGCTGCGTCCGGACCCACTGGGACCGAATCCGCCGGGACCGGATCCGCCGGGACCGAATCCGCCGAAACGGGACCCGCCGAGGCCCAACCTGCTGCGGCGCAGTCGGCCGAGGCCGCCGATGCGAGTTCCCCCCTGCACCGCATCCGCGTCCTTTGGGCGGATGTCATGGAGGCGCTCAAGCACCGCAAGCGAACGGCCTGGCTGTTGCTGTACGAGAAGTCCCGCCTAGCCGACCTCAGTGATGGGGTCCTGTCTGTCGAGTTGCAGCGAGCCGGCGATGTGAAGGGTTTCAACGACTCCGGCTACGGCGAACACGTGCGCCAGGCACTCATCGACGTGGCCGACCTGGATGTGCAGGTCATTGCGGTACCGGCGGGGCAAGATGGTTCTCGTGATCCAGCCCATGACTCTGCCGCCGTCAGCGATGCAGGTGGTGGTGCAGCGGACGAAGAGGATTCGGTCGACGCCGACGAGCCAAGCAACCCCGAGGACCTGCTGCGGGCGCTGGGCGCCACCCGGGTCCCGGACTGAGTGCGGCTGAGGGCCGGTCATGTACGAAGGCGTCGTTCAAGACCTGATCGACGAATTGGGTCGACTCCCCGGCATCGGGCCGAAGGGGGCACAGCGGATCGCCTTCCACCTGTTGGCCGCCGACGGTGACGACGTGAAGCGCCTGGCGGAGGTGCTGGTCCAAGTCAAGGACACCGTGCGGTTCTGCACCGAGTGCGGAAACGTCGCCGAGGAGGAGCGTTGTCGGGTGTGCCGCGATGAGCGCCGCGACCCGACGGTGATCTGCGTGGTGGAGGAACCCAAGGACGTGGTCGCCATCGAGCGCACCCGCGAGTTCCGGGGGCGCTACCACGTGCTGGGCGGGGCGATCTCCCCGATCGAAGGCATCGGGCCGGACGATTTGCGCATCAAGGAACTGATGCAGCGGTTGGCCGACGGCGCCATCACCGAGGTGATCCTGGCGACCGACCCGAATCTTGAGGGCGAGGCCACCGCCACCTACCTGGCGCGACTGCTGCGGCCCATGGGCATGCAGGTGACGAGGTTGGCATCCGGACTTCCGGTAGGCGGTGACCTGGAGTACGCCGATGAGGTCACCCTCGGTCGGGCGTTTGAGGGGAGGCGGTTGCTCGATGTCTGAGGACCTACAGGCGCTGGCCGCAGATGCGGCGATTCATGCCGGGGCTTTCCTGGCCGGCGTCGAGCAGGTGTCCACCGGCGCCTCACCGCAGACGGCGGTGGCGGAGTTGCTGGTTCACGTCGCGCAGGCGTTGGGCGTGGGCGCCATGCTCGGGGCGATCGACGATGTGATCCCGCCGGAGCGGTTCGAAGCCGACGCTGGGCGCGACCCCGACGCGGACCCGCTCCGGGATCGGCTGGCCGCCCTGCTCGAAGGTCTTGACGAGTACGCCTACGTGGTCGATCCGCTCCTCCCGGACAAGCCGGTCATTGGCCGGGTGTCCGACGACGTGGCCGACATCGCCGTCGACCTGGCTCACGGCCTGCGCCACTACCAGGCCGACCGTCCGTTGGAAGCGCTGTGGTGGTGGCAGTTCTCCTACTTGTCCAACTGGGGTGACCACGCGCTGTGCGCCCACCGGTCGCTGCTGTCGGTGTTGGCGCACCAGCGACTGGACGCGGATGCGATCGAAACCCAGGCAGCCGAGGCTGACGCCCTGCTCAGCCCGGAAGCCTGACCTGGGGGTCTGATCCGCCCGCCACGGTGAGTTCGGGGACCCGCCCTGGCCGCCGGTACGATGGCGCCTCCGCTCCCACTTCCCAAGAGTTCGGCTGGAGTAACCGGTGTCCCTGATCGTGCAGAAGTACGGCGGCTCATCCGTCGGCGACGCCGAGGGCATCAAGCGAGTGGCGCGGCGAATCGTGCAGACCCGCAAAGCCGGCAACGACGTGGCTGTTGTGGTGTCCGCGATGGGCGACACCACCGATGAGTTGATCGACCTGGCCGAGCGAGTGAGCCCGTCGCCGACCGGCCGCGAACTCGACATGCTCCTGACCGCAGGCGAGCGCATCTCCATGGCGCTGCTGGCCATGGCAATCGCCGACCTCGGGATGCAGGCCAAGTCGTTCACCGGTTCGCAGGCCGGCGTGATCACCGATGCGTCCCACAACCGGGCCCGGATCATCGACGTGCGCGCTGGGCGGATCCAGCAGGCGCTCGGCGACGGCGACATCGCCATCGTTGCGGGCTTCCAGGGAGTCAGCCAGGACACCAAGGACATCACCACGCTGGGGCGTGGTGGCTCGGACACCACCGCGGTGGCGCTGGCCGCGGCGATGGGCGCCGATGTCTGCGAGATCTACACCGATGTCGACGGCGTGTTCACCGCAGACCCCCGCGTCGTCCCGTTGGCCCGTAAGAACGATTTCGTCACCTACGAGGAAATGCTGGACCTGGCGGCGGCCGGAGCCAAGGTGCTGCACTTGCGCTGCGTGGAGTACGCGCGCCGCTTTGAATTGCCCATCCACGTGCGCAGTTCGTTCAGCCAGGGAGAGGGCACCTGGATCGTCAAGGAGAGGGACGACATGGAAGACGCGATCATCTCTGGAGTCGCACACGACAGCGGCGAGGCGAAGGTGACCGTCGTCGGCGTGCCGGACAAGCCGGGCGAGGCCGCCGCCATCTTCTCCGCGATTGCCGACGCCGGGATCAACATCGACATGATCGTGCAGAACGTCTCCACCGCCGAGGGGCGTACCGACATCTCCTTCACGCTGCCCCTCGCCGAAGGTCAGCGCGCGATGGATGTGTTGGGCCAGGCACAGCCGGAGATCGGGTTCGAGTCGCTGCAGTACGACGACCAGGTGGGCAAGGTCTCCCTCGTCGGCGCCGGAATGCGCAGCCACCCTGGGGTGTCGGCGACCTTCTTCTCGGCACTGGCGGCCGCTGGCGTCAACGTCGAACTGATCAGCACGTCGGAGATCCGCATCTCGGTCGTCTGCCGCCAGGAGTCCGTCACCGACGCGGTCACCGCCCTGCACACCGCGTTCGGGCTGGATGGCGACTCGGCGGCGGTCGTCTACGCGGGGACTGGTCGCTGATGGGCCGCACAGTCGCCGTTGTGGGCGCGACCGGTCAGGTCGGGGCCGTTATGCGCCGACTGCTGGATGAGCGCGACTTTCCGATGGAGGGTGTGCGCTTCCTGGCATCTGCGCGCTCAGCCGGAACGACGTTGCCGTGGCGTGGTGGCGAAGTCTTGGTGGAGGACGCTGCCGAGGCAGACCTGTCCGGCATCGACATCGCCCTCTTCTCCGCCGGCGGGGCCACCTCCAAGGCGCTGGCACCGAAGTACGCCGAGGCCGGCGCAACCGTCATCGATAACTCCAGCGCATGGCGCATGGACGCGGATGTCCCGCTCATCGTCAGCGAGGTGAACCCGCACGCCATCGCCGAGATGCGCAAGGGGATCATCGCCAACCCGAACTGCACGACCATGGCGGCAATGCCGGTGCTGCAGCCGCTGCATCGTGCCGCAGGGCTGCGCCGACTTGTCGTGAGCACCTATCAGGCCGTCTCCGGAAGCGGGCTGTCCGGTGTGGAGGAACTGGACCAGCAGATCCGTTCTGCGGCCGCACAGGATCCGACCGCGCTGGTCCATGACGGCGCAGCGGCGGACTTCCCGGCGCCGAAGAAGTACGTGGCCCCTATTGCCTACAACGTGATTCCGCTGGCAGGCAGCATCGTTGCGGACGGGTCAGCTGAGACCGACGAGGAACAGAAGCTGCGTAACGAGAGCCGCAAGATCCTGGAGATCCCCGACCTGCTGGTGAGCGGCACGTGTGTTCGGGTGCCCGTGTTCACCGGCCACTCGTTATCCATAAACGCGGAGTTCGACCGCCCGCTGAGCCCGACCGAGGCCACCGAGTTGCTATCCAGCGCGGCTGGGGTGGAACTGACGGACGTCCCCACGCCGCTGCAGGCGGCCGGAGCCGACCCGTCCTATGTGGGTCGCATTCGGCAGGACCCCGGTGTTCCCGACGGCCGCGGCTTGGCGTTGTTCGTCAGCAACGACAACCTCCGCAAGGGTGCGGCGCTGAACGCGGTTCAGATCGCCGAGTTGCTCGTTTCCGCCGGCTGAGTTGGCGCCGCGGCGGCGCCGGCGGACCGCCGCTTGCGGCGTATGGGTGGCTTGGCGGCCCGGATCGCGAGCACGAAGATCGGGGTGACCGACAGGGCGACCGCGGCAACCGCATAGATCCCACGGCTGATGTCGGTGCCGCTCAGAACCGCGTGCCATGAGGTGATCAGCACCAGCAGGTAGCTGGTGAGATGGATGCGCCGCCACCATCGGGTGGGGATGCGTCGCATCAGCATGGAACTGATCTGAACTGCGGCGATCAGGTAGAGCGCGATAACGCCGAGGCCGACCCCGACCGTCTCGTATGACGAGGCGAAGGGGATCAGCATGTCCGACCAGGAGAACGTGACATAGGTGTCGGCCAGCAGGGCCACGATGTGCAACGTGACGAATCCCGCCGTGAGCGCCCCCAGCCAGCGATGCAGGTCAAGCAGCCATGCCGGCTTGTCGCGCGGCTTGAGGACCCGGGTGGCCAGCAACATGCCCCAGATCAGGCTGAGGGTGAGCAACCCCCACGCGATCAGCCCGGAGGCGCGAGCCACGATCCACCAGAACTCCGCGATCACCGCCCTACTCGCCCCCAACCGGTTGTCTTGGCAACAGTCCCGTCCAGCCGGACCACCAGCGCCGGCACTTCGTATTGCTCCAGCAGCGCTAGGCCGGACTCCTCACCGGCCAGCATCGGGACCTTGGCCAGCGTCTCGGCCAACACGCCGGTGCCGATGACCACGGTGCACGTAGCGAGACCGTGGTTGGCGGGCTGGCCGTCGCGGCCGATGAGGTGATGGCTCGGCTTGCCGGATCCGTTCACGAATCGCCGCTTCATGATGCTTGAGGTGGCGACGGCACCTTCATGGATGGTCACGTTCGTCAACGATCCGTCGTGCAGCGGGTGGTCCACGTCCACTGACCATCCGTCTACCCGAGGCGGCTGGCCGCCACAGCGCAGATCGCCGCCGATCTCGATGAGCGCGCCCGCTGCGCCGGCCTGCAGCAATTCGGCCACGACCAGATCTGCGGCCAGTCCCTTACCGATACCGCCGGGGTCCGGCGCCAAACCGGGGGGAAGCGTCACCGTGCCGGCGGATTCGTCGATCACGACCTGCCGCCAATCGGCCCCCACCCACGCCCACTTCGGCTGGCTGGCGGCCACTTGGGAGTCCAGCGCGCTCCTGGTGTACCCGGCGCTCAGGACTGCGGGCAGGACGGATGCATCAACGAGGCCCCCGGTCATGGCCCAGGCGTCGGCCATGGCGGCGACGAGCGCGCGGGTGTCCGCTGAGACCGCGACCGGGAGACCATTGGCGCTGGCCAGTTGGGACAACTCGCTGCGGGCATCGAAGCGCGTCCACTTGCTTTCCAGTTCCCGCAGCCGGGCTTCGGCCCGGGCGAGCAACTCCGCTGGCGCGGGACCGACTGCGGAGTCCGGTCCCACGACCACGGCGGACGCGCTGCCGCCCATGACCTGCGTGAACGTCGCGCGAACCACCGACGTCTGTGCCGTCTCAGCCACCGGAACCGCCCGAGGTGGCGTCCGCCGGCGGGGCCGGGTTGGCGGGCGCAGGAGCGCCCGCCCGTGCGGTCACGGCTTGTGGCAACGGTTTGGCTGCCGGAGCTGAGGGCGTCGGCGCGTACACGTACTTGCGCACAATGACCACGTGTTGCGGCTCCGGCGCGGCCGGAGTCGCTGTCGGCGCCGGCTCCAGTTCCGCTGATACGGGCTGTGTCGCTGTGGCGGTCGCCACCACTTGGCTGGTCATGGCACCCGACAGCGCGATCATTGCCGCCGCAGACATCCCGCCGGTGATGATCCGGGCGCCGCGCGCCGGGTGCGGTCGCCGCCGGAACTTCAACCTGCCGAGTGCCATTTCCGTCCTTCTCAGTCGTCGTCTCGGGAACCGGACCCGGAGTTGTCGTCATCGGAGTCGTCGCGGTCGCCGCCGTTGTCGTCATAGCTGTCGTCGTCGGAGTCGGAGTCGTCGCGGTCGCCGCCGTTGTCGTCGTAGCGGTCGTCGTCGGAGGCGCTGGCGCTGGGGCTCGGTGAAGAACTTGGGGCCGCTGAACGAGTCGACTGGCTGCTCGCTGCGGTGCTGGGTGTCGCGGACGGCGCCGGGCTGGGCGGGATCGTGATGACCTCGGTCAGTGTCGGCGTCGGCTGCGGTGACGGTGAATCGGTCTGCACCACGAAGTCCTCGGCGCTTCCGATTGGTGAGTCGTCCTGTGACTCAAGGACCCGGGCGTTGACCGCGGCAGCCGAACCGGCTGCCACCAAGATCCCCGCTACGGACAGGCCCACTGCGAGCTTTGCATCCATTGGTCTTCCTCCTCTGCCATCGGGTGTTTCGATCGGCAGTGCCGACGCTATGGATGCATCGGCGTGGTTCTGGGTGCCGCTTGTCCAAGAAACGTCCAAGAATTCCCAAGATTCGGCCCAGGAACCCGCGGCCGTGACCAGGGATGGGCCCATGGCACCGGCATCATGTGTGGGTGCGAGTTCTGCTGGTGGAGGACGACTCCGGGATTGCGGCGTCAACCGTGGCCGGCCTGGAGTCGGCCGGTTTCGAGGTCCAGCACGTTCGGGACGGTCGCAGTGGGCTGGCAGCTGTCGCAGCTGCAACGCCGGATGTCGTCCTGCTCGATCTGGGCCTACCCGACCTTGACGGTCAAGACGTGGCTCGGGAGATCCGGCGGACTTCGGACGTCCCGATCGTGGTGGTCAGCGCCAGGTCTGAGGAGTTCGACCGAGTGTTGGCGCTGGAGCTGGGCGCGGACGACTACCTGGTGAAGCCCTTCGGGTTGCGGGAACTCGTGGCCCGGGTTCGAGCCGTATCCCGACGGGCGCGGGCAGGGTCGGGGTCGGCACCGCTGGCGGAGCAGTCGACACAACAGGAGCTGGGTCGATTGGCGATCGACCGCCGCACCCAACGCGTCTTCCTCGACGGCGCCGAAGTCGCCATGACCCCGAAGGAGTTCGGGGTGCTCGCCTTCCTCGCCGAGGATCCTGGTGCGCTGCGGCGCCGGACCGAGATCCTGGAACACGTTTGGGATGCCCACTGGTATGGGCCGACGAAGACAGTCGACGCACACGTGGCAGCCATCCGGCGCAAGCTTGGAGATCCGAGCTGGGTCGAGGCGGTTCGCGGCGTCGGCTTTCGGTTGGGTACGCCGCAATGAGCAGTTGGCGCCGGGCATCGTTTCGATGGGTACTGGTGGCAGTGATGGTCGCGTTCACCGCGACGGTGCTGTTGGTCCAGAACATCCCGCTTGCGTCGCATCTTCGTGGTGTCGAACGCGATCGGATCGTCACCGGGTTGCAGCGAGACGCGTTCACAATCGCCGGCCAGGCCGAGGACGTACTGGGCGGTGGCGACCCCGCAGGGCTGAACGAGGTGACCTCGGTGGTGTCGGAGTACTCCACGGCGACCGGTGCGCGCGTGGTGGTCACCGACGCGGCCGGCATTGCGGTGGTCACTTCCGATGGCACCGACCTGGGGCAGGACTACACCAATCGCCCGGAGATAGCGGCTGCCCTCAGCGGGGAGGCGGTTGCGGGCCAGCGGCCGTCCGACTCTGCCGGTGAGGACCTGCTCTACGTGGCCGTTCCGGTGCGCTCCGGCGCGGACATCTTGGGAACAGTGCGCATCACCTATCCGGCTGCGGAGGTGGACCAGGCCGTCGACGAACGGGTCCGCGGACTGCTGGTCGTTGCCCTCATCACCCTGGTGGCGGCAGCGTTTATCGCGGTTCTGATCGCGCGGCTTGTGACCGAGCCACTCAGCCGCCTGCGGCAGACCTCGGAGGCGATTGCCGGTGGCGATCTTGGTGCCCGAGTTGATCCACAGGCGATTGGTGAACTCGGCGACGTCGCTCAATCCTTCAACACGATGGCCCAACGGGTGGAGACCGTCGTGGCCGCGCAGCGCAACTTCGCCGGCGACGCCTCCCATCAGCTGCGTAGTCCGCTGACGGCTCTGCGCATGCGGATCGAGACAGCCCAGGAACTTGCTGACCGCGACCCGGAGGCGTCGGCGCAAGCCCTGGAGCAGATGGCCGGTGACGTCGAACGCATGCAGCGACTCGTCGAAGGACTCCTCGCCTTGGCCCGCGCCGACCGCGGTGATCAGGAGCGAGAGCAGGTAGACGTGGCCGTGGCGGTTCGGCAGCGCGTCAGCGATTGGGAGGCGTTGGCGGCTGAGCGGGGTGTGTCCATCACCACCGACACCGCCGACGCTGCGGGCTCGTGGCTGGTGTGGTCGGTGTCCGATGGCGTCGGCCAGGTGCTCGACAACTACCTCGACAACGCGCTTGAGGCGGCACCTCCGGACAGCGAACTGCACGTCGGCTTGAAACGAGCAGGTGACTGGATCGAGGTATCGGTCGAGGATGCCGGCGCCGGATTGAGCTCGGCGGAGCGGGCGCATGCCTTCGACCGCTTCTGGCGCGGCACGTCCGAACGGACCGGATCCGGGCTCGGGCTGGCCATCGTGCGCAGCCTCGCCGACGCCAGCGGCGCCGAGGTGGAACTGCAACAGGCCCGACGCAGCGCCACCGGAACCTGTGCCGTATCGAGATGGCGACCTGCCGGCTGACGGCTTCTAGTTCAGCCGGCCCGGCGCTGCTCGTCGACTTCGCGGACGAAGTCGACGTCGACCTCGGTCAGCCCACGTTCCTTGGCCTTCTTGACGATGCCTTTCAGCGCCATCTTCAGAAACGGTCGCGGCACTCCCGTCAACTGCTGGCACGCCTCCCGGGTGAACCGGACGTCCGGGTCGATTCGGTTGGCCTCGTAGAGGATCGCCTCCTCTTTGGGCCCACGATCGGTGGGGGTGTCGATCCAGAACGGCTTGCGCACCTTGGCGAACCAGAATCTGGTGCCCCCGCGGAACCCGTACGTGATTGGCAGCCGGGGCATTGCCCGGCCCCCGTCCTCCAGGTTCTTGGCCCACCGCTCCCGAAGCAGGATCCCGTCCAGCCGCAGCACGAAGTAGGCCGGCGCCGGTTGGTCGGCGTGCAGCGGCTGTTCGGTGTCCCACGTGCACTCGTATACCTGGAACGCCTCTTGGAGCAGATGGGGGAACCGCCGGCCGTCGGGCGACCGACCGGGAGTTGGGCTGCCGGTCAGTGAGTACGGGTTGTCTGGGCTCTTCTCCGCCGTTGTCTGACCAGGGAAGCCGAGAGCGACGATGCGCTTGAGCTCCTTGCGCTTGGCCTCCACGTAGTTGATGGCGCACACGCCGGTACGGCGCAGGTTGCGCGCCGTGTTTGAGTCCGGGCGCGATATCAACAGCACCGCGCGCCCGCCGATCACTTCGAACGGGAACGACAGTTGGTACGGAGCAACGTTGGTCTGGCCGTCCTCGTCCACGGTGGTGACGAGGCCGAACGTCGAGGCCCAATAGGAACTGGACTGGTACCAGTTGTCCCGTAGTGGGCTTGCGACCCAGTCTCCGTCAGCGGGTCCGCGCCGCACTTCAGTCCTGCGCGGTAAGCAGCGCCCGCATGGCGGCCGACTGCTCGGCGCCCACCAGCCGGTCCAGCAGGAACCAGACCGGGTTGGCCGCGGGGGAGAAGATTGCGGCGCGATTGCGTCGGTCGCGCTCAGCGACGTTCTGCCACTGCGCGTCGGCGGCCGCGGCCTCCGGCAGCCCCGACTTGACCAGGTTCAGCCACTGGTCAACGTAGGCATCCACCGCGGGAGCGAGCGCTTTCAGGTCACCGGGCGCGGCGATGGCTGCGAGCATCCAGGGTGAGCGCAGCGACCACTGCAACGGGCCGAGCGACGGGACCGGCAGGACGCCGGGTGTGGCTAGGGCGTCGCCCCGGACGTCGGTGAGTTCTCCGTACACGGCCTGCGTGTAGTCGAAGGAAGCGGCCAGATCGACCCGCGCAACCAGGTCCAGGCCGAAGTGGAACGTGCCATCGGTGTTGGGCGAGATCGCGGTGTCGACGAACAGGTGCGGTACCGCACTGTCCGCGCCGGTGAATGCGTAGACCTGGTGGGTGTCCATGCCGAAGTCGTCGATTGAGAGCGCGCTGTAGACGACGCGGGGACCACCCGGGCGGGAGAACACCCGGAACTCGCCGATTCGCTGCCCGTCCTTGACGCCACCGACTGCGGTGATCGGCAGCACGGGCTGGCCGTCCGCAGATGTTTCCTCAGTGAGTTCCAGTTCCGAGATGAGTCGATCGAGAACGGCCGTGACCATCTCTCGGCCCGTCCGGTCGATGCCGGTGAGTGCGCTCGGCGGTGCGACCGCGTCCGCGGCCGGCATCTCCTCAACCTGCGTGTGGGCGAGGGTGAAGCCAGTGGCCAGCAGGGCGTCCACGGATACCGGCTTGGTAGGTGCCGTCAACTCGTTGCGGTACTGCAGCGGCGGCAGGCCGTCCAGGGCGCACAGGGCATCGAAGTACGGCTGCATGGGCGGCGGCACCTCGGCGTGGGTGAGGTTGTAGGTGCCGGTGAAGCGGCGGTCGAGGGCGTACTTCACGGCTCCGACCACATCGAGCATGTGGACGCGGTAGAAGAGCGCCTCGTCGTGGAACGGCACCGAACCACCCAAGACCTGATGGGCCATGCGCAGCTTGTCCATGATCGGCGGATCCTCGCCACCGGTGATGTCGGCGCAGCGGAAGATCGCCAGCCGATCCGCGGCGGCGTTGCGGTAGGTGCGCTCCGCCTCTTGGAACATGGCCGGGCTTGGGTCCTCGCTGTCTGACAGGGGGCTGGACTCGTCGATGACGTCCAGGTGGTTGGCCGCGTCCCCGTAGACCGACAGGGATGACAGCATCACGAGGTAGGGGTCGCCGGGCACACTCGACACCGACTCGGCGGTGTCGACAAGGACACGGCGGTAGGTCTTCTGCCGTTGCTCGACCGTCATGGCCTGGGCGGCGGCGGGACCGGCGGTTACCACGATCGCGTCGACGTCCTTGGCGGCGGCGTGCACGGCCGCGGTGTCGGCGCCGGTGAGCACGGCAACGTCGTCGCACACCTGCTGCAGCGCGGTGACCTTGCCGGGAGTCGTGGTGGTGCCGATGACGTGGTGGCCATCCGCCCGGAGTTGCTGAGCCAACTCCTTGCCGACCAGCCCACAACCGACGATAAGTACCCGCATGCCGTTCCCCTTCTTCGCGATCCCGGAGTATCGTCAACCTACCTGACCATTTTAGTCAAGAAGATTGACCACTGGGAGTTCGACATCGACCCTGCATCGCCAGACCATCTGCTGGTGCTTCTTGAGGCTGTTCAGGCGCGTACCGCTGTTGAGCTTGGCGCTGTCCTACCCGAGGAACTGGCGCATCTGGGGCTGCGGCGGATCCGGTTGCTCCAACTGATCCCTGCTGCCGGTGCCCGGCAGCAGGACCTTGCTGATCGCGCCGGCATCAGCAAGCAGGCGATGGCCGAAGCGATCGAAGGGCTGGAAGCTGAGGGTTTGATCAAGCGGACGCCCGATCCCGCAGACGGGCGGGCCTGGCTGGTCCGAAGGTCGGGGCGTGGGAATGAGTTGAACGCTCGGTTCGAGGAGGCCGTGGCCCGGGTCGAGGAGCGCTACGCCGAGCGCCTCGGCGCGCAGCGCTATGCCCAGCTAGGAAAGATGCTGCGCGAAGTCGCGAGCGATTGAGATCGCTGCGCTACTCGACATCGTCGGGGTGGCGGGATTCGAACCCACGACCTCTTCGTCCCGAACGAAGCGCGCTACCAAGCTGCGCCACACCCCGATGCGAGGCGTCACTGTATCCGAGGGCCGGACCCGTCCCCAACGCGATCAATCGGGCCGATTCGGCCCCTCATGCGGCCGCAGGGTGAGCAGGCTGGCCTCCGGCGGGCAGGCAAAGCGGACAGGCGTGAAGGGCGATGTGCCCACACCGGCGGACACGTGCAGAACAGCGTGACCCACGCGGCTCAGGCCGCGGGCATGCCTGGGGGGCAGGTCGCAGTTGGTGACCAGCGCGCCCCAGCCCGGCACGCACAACTGCCCTCCATGGGTATGCCCGGCGAGGATCAGTTGCATCCCGTCTTCGGCCATCGCGGTCAGGACCCGTGCGTACGGGGCGTGGGTGACACCGATCGCCAGCGCATCCGGATCCGCCGGGCCGGCCACCTGGGTGTATTCATCTCGGCCCAGATGCGGATCGTCCACGCCGCGCAAGGACACGGCTGTCGTCCCGACCTGGATCCGCACGCGACGGTGGGTCAAGTTGTGCCAGCCCGCGGCGCTGAGTTGGGACTCCAGTTCCGGCCACGGCAACTGCCGCCCATGCTTGCGTTTGCCGGTATCCGGGAACAGGTAGCGGGCGGGGTTCTTCAGCGCGGGTGCGTAGTAGTCGTTGGAGCCGAAGACGAAGGCGCCGGGGACGTCCAACAGTCCACCCAGTGCCTCCATCACGATCGGCACCGAATCGCGGTGCGCCAGGAAGTCGCCGGTAACCACCACCAGGTCTGGGCGCAGATCAGCCAGTGACTTCAGCCAGCGAACCCGGTGGCCGTCCCACGGCGTCAGGTGCAAATCGGACAAGTGCAGCAGCCGAACGCTGCGTTGCCCGGGGGCTAGAACGGGGACGGCGAAGCGTCGCAATCGGTGCGCGCGCGCCTCGGCCAGCGAATAGCCCAAGCCAAGGGCGCCGGCGCCCGCAACGGCGGCAAGAACGCGGCGAGGGGCAGGCATGGCCGGGTCATCGTCCCAGACGCCTGCGTTGGCGCGAACGCGTAGTGCCACGATGTGCCCGTGACCACGATGAAGGAACAACTGAAGTCCGACCTGACCGCGGCGATGCGTGCCAAGGACGAGCCGACGGTCTCCACTCTTCGCATGGCGCTTACGGCGATCACGAACGAAGAGGTGGCCGGCAAGGAGGCGCGGCAGTTGTCCGATGCGGACGTGGTCGCCGTGTTGAGCCGTGAGGTGAAGAAGCGCCGCGAGGCGGCGACCGCCTATGACGACGCCGGCCGGGTGGAGTTGGCCGAACGCGAGCGCCTGGAAGAGCAGGTGTTGGCGCGGTATCTGCCCGAACCGTTGACGGAGGCGGAACTGACCGCGCTCATCGAGGACGCAGTTGCGGCGGCGGAGTCGGCGGGGCTGAGTGGTGGCAAAGCCATGGGTGCGGTCATGAAGCAGGTGCAGCCGGCAACCATGGGCCGGGCCGACGGCGCCGCAGTGGCCGTTGCGGTCAAGAAGCGGTTGGGGCTGGGCTAGTCGGGTGGCTTACCTCCGCCTGCCCAACCGCATCGCTTAGCCCGACGGGGCCGGAGTAGGAGTCGCCGGCGGTGGCGGCGCAACCGACCCGGTCGTGGACGGCGTCGGCGTGGGGCTTGCGGTCTGCGGTCGCGGCGTGGGGCTGGGCCTGGGTGGCTCGCCGTTCGACAGCAGGATGGTGATCGTGTCGCCGGACTGGGCCGACGCCCCCGAGCGTGGCGACGAACCGGCGACCGTCCCCAGCGGCGCGTTGGAGTTGATCGGCTGGTCGCTGACCTGTCCGACCAGTCCGACCTCGGCCAATCGCGAAACGGCATCGATCGGCTGCAGTCCGTAGATCTGCGGGACCTTGACCGGCACGCCGGCCACCTGACGCGGATCCAGCGACGGCCACGGCGCCGGGGGCGATCCGGCCAGCGCGCCGGACATGGCCTGCTTCCAGATCGGGCCCGGCAGGGTGCTGCCGAACACCTGGCGGTAGTACTGGCCCTTGATGGTCAGGTTCTCCATCGGGTACTTGGTGCCACCGCGGGGGTCGCCCACCCAAACTGCGGCGGCGAGGTCCGGCGTGAACCCGACGAACCAGACCGCGGCGTTGTCATTGATGGTTCCGGTCTTGCCGGCGGCCGGCCGACCCAGGGACATCGCCCGCCCGGTCCGTCCACTGATGCTGCCGTCGATCACACCGGCCAACAGTTCGGTGACCTCCGAAGCCACCTTCTGATCCAGGGCCTGCGTGCAGTTGGCGCCGGGCACCGGCAACGAGCGGCCGTCGCGGTCGGTGATGTCGAGGATCGCGATGCTGTCGCAGTGGGTACCCAGAGCCGCGAACGAGGCGTAGGCCTCGGCCATGGTCAAGGGTGACACCGGGGCCGTCCCCAGCGTGAAGCTGGGCACCCGGGCCGGTGGTTCGCCGGAACCGGTCGTCACCCCGATCGACTCGGCGATCTCCGCGGGGCGGCACTGGCCGATGCGCTCCTCCAGGCCGACGTAGAAGGTGTTGACCGACAGCGCCGTTCCGGTACGAAGGTTGAACGAACCCGACCCGGTGGAGTTGCGCACGGTGTACGGCTCGTACTTGATGCCGGTGGCGCAGTTGCGGAAGTTGTAGAACGTCTTCTTCGACGGCGAGGAGATGCGCTGCGTCTCGGAGAAGCCCTGCTCCAGCGCGGCCGCGGCTACGAACGGCTTGAACGTGGACCCGGCCTGCATGCCCACCGTTCCGCCGTAAGCGCGGTCGACGGCGTAGTTGTACGTGGTGTTGCCGATGCCCTCGGTGCCCCAGTTTCGGTTCTGGGCCATGGCCTGGATCTGGCCGGTGCCCGGTTCCACCATGGCGATCGCCGCGGCCTTGCGGCTTGGGTCCTCGCGGGGGATGTAGTTGTCGACGGCCTCTTGGGCCGCGGCCTGGGCCTTCAGGTCGAGGGTGGTGCGGATGGTCAGCCCGCCGCGGCGCAACAGCGCCTCGCGGTCGTTCTCGGTCGCGCCGAAGATCTCGTTGTTTCGGACCACCTGGATCACGTAGTCGCAGAAGAACGGTGCCACCGACGAGGTGCACCCGTTGGAGACCTCCGACGGGCGCAGGGTGTCGGTAACCGGGGTTGCCTGGGCGGCGTCCACCTCGACCGGGTCGGCAAGGCCAAGGTCGGCCATCCGCTGTAGGACGACGTTTCGGCGGTTCTGCGCCGCCTCGGGGTTGTCGATCGGGTTGAACGTGTTCGGCTGCTGCACGATGCCGGCGAGCAGGGCCGCCTCGATCAGGGTCAGGTCGGCGGCCGGCTTGGAGAAGTAGGTGCGCGATGCCGCCTCAACGCCGTAGGCGCCGTTGCCGAAGTAGGCGACGTTCAGGTAGCCCTCGAGGATCTGGTCTTTGGTGAAGCGCTTCTCCAGGCCGATCGCGTATCGCGCCTCCTGGACCTTGGCGCTGACCTTTCGGGCCCGAGCCGCGTCGCGCTCTTCCTCGGTGTCGGCGTTGATCACCAGCAGGTTCTCCACGTACTGCTGGGTCAGCGTGGAACCACCCTGGGACACCGCACCGGATTCCAGGTTGGCCACCAGCGCACGCACCGTGCCCTTGATGTCGACGCCGTTGTGTTCGTAGAACCGGGAGTCCTCGATAGCCAGGACGGCTTCCTGCATGACCGGAGCCACCTCCGCCAGCGGCACCACGATGCGGTTCTCGGCGTAGTAGGTGGCCAGCCGGCTGCCGTCAGCGGCCAGGATCACGGAGCGTTGCGGCAGCGGCGGGGTCTGCAGGTAGGCGGGCAAGGCCTCGAAGTCGCCGACCACGGACCGGGCGGCCACGCCCGCAGCGCCGACGGCCGGCAGCATCAACCCGGCCGCGAGCACACCGGACAGCGCGGCGACCCCGACGAAGAGGCCGACGCGTTTCCCGGTGTCACCACCATCGGTCGCTGACATGATCCATAAGGGTACGTGGCCTCCGGGCTGGCGCACGTTCGCGGAATGTTCACTAGAAGTAGTTAGAAAGCACTATTTGATATTGATACTTTCGGGCCTACACCGCTAGGTACTCGGTCCCTACGTTGTGATCATGGATTTGGCGGCGGAATGGACGGCGCGGGCCGCATGTCGGGGGACCGATCCGGATTCACTGTTCGTACAGGGTGCGGCGCAGAACCGAGCCCGGTCGCTGTGCATGACTTGCGCGGTTCGTACCGAATGTCTGGCTGACGCCCTCGACAACCGCATCGAGTTCGGTGTCTGGGGCGGCATGACTGAGCGTGAGCGACGGGCGTTGCTGCGCCGCCGCCCCGATGTGGACGATTGGCGCGAACTGCTCATGTCGGCCAAGGACGAGTACGAGCGAAGCGTGCCCAGGCAGCGGGCGCCGCACACCATCGTGCTGCCGCGCGAGACCGCTCAGGTTCGCGCCAGCGCTTCACCAACCTGACGCAGACCGTCCAGATCGTGAACGTCACCGGCCAACGCCGGTGACACCGCTTGGGGCACCGACGGGTGCACCGCGGCGAACCCCGCAATCAGCGTCTTCTCGCGATCGATGCGTCGCATTCGGTCCGCGTGCACTTCCAGCAGGCCGGCCAGGGTTGCGTCCGATCCCTGCTCGCGCAGCCCAGCGGCGGCGCCACCGGCCCGCTCGGCGCTCAGCCCCCGAGCCTCGCTCACGGTGACTCGGTTCAGCACGAGGCCGACCAGCGGCATCTGCTCGGTCGCCAGCCGATCAACGAAGTACGAGGCCTCCCGCAGTGCGTCCGGTTCGGGGGCCGCGACGACGAGGAACGCGGTACCCGGGGCTTGCAGCGCCGAGTAGGTCTCCTCCGCGCGTTCGCGGAAACCGCCGAACATCGCATCCAGCGCGGAAACGAAGGTCCGCAAGTCCGCGAGCAACTGGGCGCCAAGGATGCGGTGCAGCACTCCGGTGACCGCACCCAAGCTGGCCGAGAACGCTCGCAAGGCTCCTCGTCCGGACCCGCGCGCCGGCGCCAGCAGCAAGCGCAGGAAGCGGCTGTCCAGAAACGTCCCGAGCCGTTTCGGGGCGTCGAGGAAGTCCAACGCCGATCGGCTCGGCGGGGTGTCCACCACGATCAGGTCCCAGGTCCCTTCAGCGATCGCTTCGTGGCGAAGCTGATTCAGCTTCTCCATGGCCATGTACTCCTGCGTACCGGCGAAGCTGGTGGACAGGGCTTGGTAGAAGGGGTTCTCCAGGATCTGTTTGGCCCGCACCGGGTCGGCATGCGCCTCGACGATCTCGTCGAAGGTGCGCTTCATGTCCAGCATCATCGCGTCGAGGCGACCGCCGCCCGACGTCCCGCCGACGCTTCTTGGCGTGTTGTCCAAGCCATCGAGGCCCATCGCCTGCGCAAGGCGCCGGGCCGGGTCGATGGTCAGAACGCACACGTTCCGACCGTTCTCGGCCGCCCGCAGGCCGAGGGCGGCGGCCGTCGTCGTCTTGCCGACCCCGCCGCTACCGCAGCAAACGATGGTGTGCGTGTGCGGGTCCGCCAGTAGTTCGTCGACGTCTATTCGCGCGTTCATCGCAGGCCCTCGCGGATCGTCTCGGCGAGTTCGTGCACCGCGGCGAGAGTTCCGGGGGAGCGCACCTCGGGCAGGTCGATCAGCGGCTGCCCGGTCCCCTCCAGGCGTTTGCGCTGGGCCCGCTGCAGCTCGATGCGTTCAGCCAGTTCCGCGGCTTCCTCGATCAGCGCAGCGGCCGTCGGCCCCACCGGATGCGATCGGTGATCCAGGCGCGCGTCGGTTAGCCCTTGGCTGATCCGGTCGGCGTCCATCGTGCCGTTGGCGGCTGCGCGCAGATCGGCCTTGCTGAGCGGGGAACTGCGCACCCGATTCACCGCGACGGCGCCCATGTGCAGTCCCAACCCCCGAAGTTCGGCGATGGCGTCGATGGACTCCTGAACGGGCATCTCCTCCAACAGCGTGACCATGTGCACGGCGGTCGTATCGGACTTGAGCAGCCGCATGATCGATTCCGCTTGCTTGTGCACTGGTCCGACCCGGGCCAGCCCGGATACCTCCGCGTTCACATTCAGGAAGTGGCCCACCCGGCCGGTGGGTACCGCGTCCACCACGACGGCGTCGTAGCGCTGCCGTCCCTTGCGTCGGGCCCCGGTCGCCTCGTACACCTTCCCGGTCAACAGCACATCCCGAAGCCCCGGCGCGATCGTGGTGACGAAGTCCACGGCACCGACGCGGTCCAGCATGCCCATGGCCGGGCCCAACCGATAGAACAACTGCAGGTAGTCGCGCAGGGCTTCCTTCGGATCCACCGCCACCGCGAAGACCCGCCCCCCGCCGGGAGCCGATGCGATCTGGGTCTCGCTGTGGGGCAGCGGTGCAGTGTCGAACACCTGGGCGATGCCCTGTCGGCCTTCGACCTCGCACAGCAGGGTCGTGCGCCCATCGGCGGCCAAGGCAAGCGCCAAGGCCGCCGCCACGCTCGTCTTGCCGGTGCCGCCTTTGCCGGTCACGACGTGCAGACGTACGTGTGCGAGGGACCGATCCACGGTTCGAGCGTAGAGCGAACCGCCGCTTGAGTCCTGGGGCTAGCCTCACGGCCATGACGCAATGGGAGTACGTAACGGTGCCGCTGCTGATCCACGCCACCAAGGAGATCCTGGACACCTGGGGCCAGGACGGCTGGGAGTTGGTTCAGGTTGTCCCCGGTCCGAGTTCGGACCAGCTGGTCGCCTATCTGAAGCGGGAACGATCGTGAAGACACCGGAGCAGCGACTTGCCGACATCGGCCTTGAGTTGCCGGCGGTTGCCGCACCCGTTGCCGCGTATGTCCCGGCGGTTCGCACGGGTCCGCTGGTGTTCACGGCCGGGCAGCTTCCCTTCGTCGATGGCGCGCTGCCGGCCACCGGTGCCGTTGGCGCCGAAGTCACCGCCGAGCGGGCCGCGGAATTGGCGCGGATCGCTGCGCTGAACGGGTTGGCGGCTGTGGCCGCGGAGGTCGGGGACTTGTCCGCGGTGACCCGTGTCGTCAAGGTCGTGGTCTTCGTGGCCAGCGCGCCGGGCTTCACCGGTCAACCGGCCGTCGCAAACGGTGCGAGCGAGTTGCTCGGCGCGGCGTTCGAAGCCGCCGGAGTGCACGCCCGCAGCGCGGTAGGGGTGGCCGAGTTGCCGCTCGGTTCACCGGTCGAGGTGGAGTTGATCGTCGAGGTGGGCGGCTGAGCGGCACCCCTCGCGACGCGGCCACCGTCGTCCTCTTGCGCGACACGGAGGCGGGCTTGGTCGTGCTGATGCAACGGCGAGCCGACACCATGGCGTTCGCTCCCGGAATGGCCGTGTTTCCAGGTGGGGCCGTTCAGGACTCCGACGCCGACCTCGTGGACACGGCCATCCGCGAGGTCTTCGAGGAGGTCGGGGTGCGGCTGAGCCGTGCGGAACTGCGGCCCTGGTCCCGATGGGTCACCCCGCACGGGCGGCCGTTGCGCTACGACGCGAGATTTTTCGTTGCCGCGGCCCCACCGGATCAGGAAGCCGGCAACCGTACGAGTGAGGCGGTCGATTTGTTCTGGGTGCGCCCTGCCGATGCATTCGGGCTGCCGCTGATGCGACCCACCAGCGCCACCCTCGTTTCGCTGCGCGGCTACGCCAAGGCCGCCCACGTACTCGCCGCCGCCCCGACGGGCTTGCCCGAGGCGCGATCATGACGCCGACCGACTTCGGTGCGGTGGCGGTCTGCGTGACCGCAGACAACCCCGGACCGCTGACGTCTGGACGGCACCAACACCTGGCTCCTGGCGACACCCGCGTCCGCCGAGGTGGTTGTCGTCGACCCCGGCCCGGAGGAGCCCGATCACCTGTCGCAGGTGGCCGACGTTGTTGCCGGCAGGCGGGTCGCTGCGGTCCTGCTCACGCACTCGCACGCGGACCACTCCGCGTCCGCAGCGGAGTTCGCGAGGTCGGCGGGTGCACCGCTGCTGGCGGCTGACCCGGCGCTGCGAACGGCCGAGCTGCCGAGCAGGATCTCCGCCGCGGGCCTGCAGATCGACGTTCTCGCCACCCCAGGCCACACCCGCGACTCGGTCTGCTTCTTGATTGCTTCGGAGCGCCTCGTGCTGACCGGCGACACGGTGCTGGGACGCGGCACCTCGCTGATCGATCATCCGGAGGGGTCGCTGGGCGACTACCTGGACTCACTGCAACTTCTGCACGAGCTGACGGCGGCGGCGCAGTTGACGGCCGCACTACCGGGGCATGGCCCGGTAATCACCGATCCCGTCGGCGTCCTGCGGATGTACCGCGAGCACCGTGCCGATCGCCTGGAGCAGGTGCGTCAAGCCGTGGCCGCCGGCGCCCGAACAGTCGAAGAGGTCGTGTCCGTCTGCTACCTGGACGTGCCGGAGCATCTGTGGCCGGCTGCCGGTCGATCGGTTGCCGCCCAGATGCACTACCTGGGTCTGGACGTCTAGGCCTGGACGTCTAGGCCAGGTTTCGGGCGTCGGCGCCCCGCTCAGGCGGCGCGTCGGGTCAACCGGGGCAGGTCCAGCAAGTAGACCGCCCTGGGCTCCAGTCGGATCCAGCCGCGGTTTCCGAAGTCGGCCAGAGCCTTGTTGACCGTCTCCCGAGAGGCGCCGACGAGTTGGGCCAGCTCCTCCTGGGTCATGTCGTGGACGACGTGCAGCCCGTCCTCCGTGGGCGTGCCGAACTTCTCGCCCAGGTCCAGCAGCGCCTTGGCCACCCGTCCAGGCACGTCGGAGAAGACGAGGTCGCCCATCTGCTCGTTGGTACGCCGCAGCCGTCGGGCCAGCGCTTGCAGCAACGCGCTGGCCAGTTCGGGCTGCCCGCTCAGCCAGGTGTTGAGGCGGTCGCGCCCCAGCGAGGTCAATTTGGCGTTGGTCAGCGCTGTCGCCGTGGCCGTGCGTGGGCCCGGGTCGAACAGCGACAATTCACCGAACATCTCCCCCGGACCAAGGACCGCGAGCAGGTTCTCGCGGCCATCCGATGAGGTGATGCCCAACTTGACCTTGCCGTCGAGGATCACGAATAGCCGGTCGCCCGGATCGCCGCCGCGGAACAGGATCTCGCCCTTTCGAACGGATACCTCGCGCAGTTGCTCGGTCAGCGACGCAGCCTCGTCGTCGCTGAGTCCGGCGAACAGCGGCGCCCGCCGCAGCACGTCGCTCACTGCCCGCCTCCCTGATTGGCCGCTCGGAGTCTCCCACGACCAGGCGCCATGCTGGCGCAACGCGGTCAGGCGTGCAGCGCAACCGCAGTCGCGGGGGGATCCGGCAGGGCGGCAAAGCAGGACGTTGGGTCCTCCGCGTACCGGGCGACCAACTCACCGGTGGTCTCATCCAGCCGCTGGTGCACGGTCTGCCGGTAGGCGGTCAAGGCCTCCTCAGCGGCGGCTAAGTCCTTGGCCAGCGCGGCGGCGGCCGCGGGGTTGGCAGGTGCTGGGTCCGCGGCCCAAAGCCGCTCCAGGTCCGGCAGCGGTGGGGTGCCTTCGGGGACCGCGACGTTCAGGTATGCCAGCCGCCCCGACGCCGGTCGGGTTTCCGTCAGAGCGCCGGACAAGGCCTCCAGGCGACCCACGGTGTTGGGTTCAGCCCCGGTATTGGCCAAGCTCTCCAGGAGTTGTCGCCTTGCCTGCACGAGCCTGCGCCAATACGAGACGCGGCTCTCCTCGTCCATCAGTCCACGGCGGTACGTGCGCACTTCATCCAGGCTCAGCCCGGCGAAGGCGGCGCTGCGTTGTGGCTGCTCGCGGCGGCGTGAAGTCGGCATTGTGTCCCTCCTGGGATGAGCGTCGGGGAAGTGGGGAACCGCCTTGAGCCCGCCTCACCCGGACGGGGCAGAACGAATGGCCGATTGAGCGCGCCGCTTACGCTGCTCGGGTGAATCCGGCCGACTCGAGCACCCCCACCGGCGAAACCCGGTTGGCGCTGGTGCGCCGGGCCCGGCGGATCGGCCGGGAGTTGGCCCAGACCTACCCGGACGCCCACTGCGAGTTGGACTTCGCGGATCCGCTGCAACTCTTGGTGGCCACCGTCCTGTCGGCGCAGTGCACCGATGAGCGGGTCAATGCGGTGACGCCGGCCTTGTTCGATCGGTACCACTCCGCCGCGGAGTTCGCTGCAGCCGACCGCGCCGAGCTGGAAGAACTGATCCGGTCCACCGGCTTCTTCCGGTCCAAGGCCAACTCGATCCTCGGCCTGTCGCAGGCGCTGTGCGATCGATTCGGTGGCCAGGTGCCGGCCCGGCTGGCCGATCTGGTCACGCTGCCCGGTGTCGGTCGCAAGACGGCGAACGTGGTGCTCGGCAACGCATTCGGTGTTCCCGGCATCACCGTGGATACCCACGTGGGCCGGCTGTCGCGGCGGTTCGGCCTGACCGCGCACACGGATCCCGATCGGGTCGAGGCCGACCTCATGGCCCTGTATCCGCGAAAGGAGTGGACCGAGCTGTCGCATCGGCTCATCTGGCACGGGCGCCGCTGCTGCTTCGCCCGCCGGCCGGCGTGCGGGGCCTGCCCGATCAGCCAGTTGTGTCCGGCCTTCGGGGAGGGCGAGACGGATCCGGTCAAGGCCGCGCGAATGCTCAAGGGCACGAAACCGGCAGCCTGATGACTTCGTCGACGGCGCCGCATCTGCCCGACTGGTTGTTGCCCCTGGCGGAGTCGGTGGCGTCAGTGCGCCCCGAGGACCTCTCGCGGTTCCTGCCGCCGTCACCGGGAGCCGGCCGCGCATCGGCGGTCCTGATCCTCTTCGGCGTCGGTGCGCAGGGGCCGGACGTACTACTGATTCAGCGGGCCACCTCCGGCGGAATCCACAGCGGGCAACCAGCGTTCCCGGGTGGCGCGCAGGATCCCGACGACGCGGGGCCGGTGGCGACTGCGGTTCGTGAGGCTCAGGAGGAGACCGGCCTGGATCCTGCGGGGGTCCGGGTTTTCGCCGAGCTGCCCGCGCTCTGGGTTCCGGTAAGCGGATACGTCGTTACCCCGGTTCTTGGCTGGTGGCCCGAACCCACCACCGTGAGCCCGGGCCATCCCGACGAGGTGCGCGCCGTGCACCGCGTCTCCATCGCTGAGCTGACCAACCCCGACAACCGCTTCCGGATCAGGCACCCGTCCGGATACGTGGGGCCGGCGTTCGGGGTACGCGACATGGTCGTGTGGGGTTTCACCGGCGGCCTGCTGGACCGCCTGTTGCGCCTAGGGAACTGGGAACTGCCCTGGGACATCGAACGTGTCGTGCCCCTGCCGGAGCAACGATGACTCCCGTCGACCTGCTGTTGATCGCCGGGGTGGTTCTGGCCGGCCTGATGGGCTACCGCCAGGGGTTGCTCGTGGGTGCGGCCGGATTGGTCGGTTTCCTGATCGGTGGCGCGCTCGGCCTCTGGCTGGCGCCGCTGATCCTGGGCGGCAGCGAGCCGGGGTTGGTGCAGTCGTTGCTGGCCGTGGCGATCGTTCTCGGCGCCGCCGTCGGCCTGCAGTTGCTCGGCTCAGCGTTGGCCGGTCGCGCGCGCGACTCCGTCGAGTCACGCCCGGCGCGGGTGGTGGACTCCCTGGGCGGGTCCGCCATCAGCGTCGCCGGCCTGCTGCTGGCGTGCTGGCTGGTGGCCAGCTTGCTCGTGGAGGTGACCGGGCCCGGCCTTGGCGGACCGCTGCAGCGATCCAGGGTTCTGGCCGCGGTGGACCGGGCCTTGCCGGCGACGGCCCAGGACCTGGTGAGTTCGTTCGAGTCCGTCGTGGACGCGTCCGGCTTCCCGAAGGTCTTCGGCCCGTTCGGCCTGGAGCAGATCGTCCCCGTTCCCGAGCCGGACGTGACCGTCGCCGATCCGGTTGTTGCGGCCGCGGCCGGCAGCCTGGTGAAGGTGACTGGTATCGCCTGCGACCGCGGCCTGGAGGGCAGTGGCTTCGTCTACGCGTCCGAACGGGTCATGACGAATGCGCACGTGGTCGCCGGGGTGGCGGAGCCGCTGGTTCAGGTCAGTGGCGTGGGCCCGCGTTTGGCCGCGCGAGTTGTGGTGTTCGACCCCGATCGCGACGTCGCCGTGCTGGCGGTACCGGGATTGACTGCCGCGGTCCTGGCGTTCGACCCCGACGTCGAGCGTGGCGAGGACGCGGTAGTAGCCGGCTTCCCCGGCGACGGCCCGCTCGTCGCGACGCCCGCGCGCGTGCGCGGAACGATCCGCGCGCTGGGTGAGGACATCTACTCCGAGGAGTCGGTGGCCCGGGAAGTGGTGTCCGTGCGCGCGGAGGTGCGTCCGGGCAACTCCGGCGGCCCACTTCTGGCCGCCGACGGTCGAGTGGTTGGGGTGATCTTCGCCGCGAGCACGACCGACGCTGAGACCGGCTACGCGCTTTCGACAGGGGAGGTCGCACCAGCCGCGGCGGCCGGGGTACGGACCGGGGCCGAGGTCTCCAGCGGGCCGTGCGTCTGACGTAGGCCTGGCGGGTTGGTCAGTTCGAATAGCCGGGTCGACTACCCGGGTCGACTACCCGGTGGTCAGGAACTCCAGCAGCGCGGTCGACACCTGATCGGCGGCCTCCTCCTGGGCGAAGTGACCGACGTCGCGCAGGGTGTGGGTGCGTACCGGTCCGGCAAGCCACCGGCTGGCATCCAGGTTCGGGGCGGTCAAGGGGTCGTCGGCGCCGTCGAGCAGCAGCACTGGCTGCCGGAGTGGGGCGGCCGTACGACGCATCCACCGGCGCCCATCCGAGCGCGGCAGGCTGCGGATCAGCCACCGGAACGTCTCCATCCAGCAGAACGCTGTGGGGGACTGCAGCATCGCCTGGCGGTAGGTGTCAGCGGCCGCCGCGTCCGGCCAGCCACCTGGACCGGACCATTCGGTCAGGATCCGGTGCACTTCAGCGGCGTCATCGGCGACCAACGATCGCTCCGGTGCCATCGGCACCTGGTACTGCAGCAGGTGCTTGTTGGAGCGCAGGTAGGCCGGCGATCGCAGCGCGCGGCGTAGGTCGTGTGGGTGCGGGCTGGAGACGATGGCGGCCTTGTCGACGAGGTCGGGGGCTGCAGCCGACAACGTCCACGCCAGCAGGCCGCCGAATCCGCTGCCGACCACGGCCGCAGAGTTGTGTCCCAGTGAACGCAGCACCCCAGCTGCGTCCAGGGCCAGGGTCAGCGGGTCGTAGCCGCGGGGTGGTTTGTCGCTACCGCCGGCGCCGCGCAGGTCCATCGCGATGGCAGTGAAGCCGCCTGCGGCCAGGGCCCGGATCTGTTCGCGCCAGGTCCACCAGAACATGGGGAAGCCGTGCAGCAACAGCACGGCTGGGCCGCTGCCTTCCACGACCACATGGAACCGGGCGCCGTTGGCGCTGACCTCACGGTGGGACCAACCCGGAGGGCGCAGGACGGGGTCTGGGAGCACCGCCTTCAGGCGGACGGCTGGGAAGCGGGCTCCGGCGTGGGCAGCACCGGCTCACCGTGCGCTGCCGCCGCGCCTGCGGACACCGAACTCTTCAGCGCGTCGACGGTCTCCTGGGCCTGGGCTTTGGCCTGCTCCGGCCCCTTCATTCGCTTGAAGAAGGCCGCAGCGATCCCAGCCAGAATCAATGCGATGAGCAGGTAGATGCCGGCGATGATCAAGAACGCGGCCCACACGGCCAAGCCGGCGGCCACCAGCCCGTAGACCGCAGCGAAGGTCAGCAGTAGGCCGACAAGGACGATGAGCCCCACGGCAACGGCGACCAGGGCGCCGCCGGTCGCGCCGCGCTGGGCGGACTCGCGCATCTCGGCCTTGGCCAGGTCGATGTTCGACTGCACCAGCGCTTGTAGGTCCGAGGTGGCCTGCGAGACCAGTTCGCCGATGGAGGCGTCGGAGAGTGTTCGGTCGGTGCCGGTAGCGCCATTCTGGCTGTCGCTCATGGGGACGCTCCTTTCTCATCGCGCGTTCCGGGCTGCGGCCCGGCATCGTCTGGCTTGCCCGGGTTGTCCCCAAGCATGGCGGAAGGCGTGTCGGGCGTCTCGGAGTATGTCTCCTCGGCCGCCAACTGTCGGTACACCCGGTTGCGTAGCCGCAGGATCACCAGCGCGATCACAGCGGAGATGACGGATCCGATCAGCACGCCGACCTTGGAGTTGTCCAGTTCGGTCAGGTCGGACTCGAACGCCAATTCGGCGATCAGCAGCGAAACCGTGAACCCGATGCCAGAGACCATCGCCAGCCCGGCGACGTCGCCCCACACGAGGTTCTTGCTCAACTGAGCGCGCGTGAGCTTCGCCACCAGGAATGCGCCGCTGAAGACACCGATCAGCTTGCCCACGACTAGGCCGAGGATGACGCCCTGCGAGATGGGGTCGGCCAAGACGTTGCCGATCTTGCCTCCGGTCAGCACGACTCCGGCCGACAAGAAGGCGAACACCGGAACCGCGAAGCCCGCCGACACCGGCCGCAAGTCGTGTTCCAGCCGCTCCGCCGGGGAGACGGTCTCGCCGGGTCCGGGCCGCACCTTGGTGAGCAGGCCGAGTACGACACCGGCGACCGTTGCGTGCACCCCGGACTCGTGGAACAGCGCCCAGACGGTCAAAGCGATTGGCACGTACACGTACCAGGCCCGAACGTGTCGCTGCTGCAGCAGCCAGTAGACGAGGCACAGCACGGCCGCGACCGCCAGCGGCCAGAGGATCAGCGCATCGGTGAAGAAGACCGCGATGATGATGATGGCGAGGACGTCGTCGACGATCGCCAAGGTGAGCAGGAACGCGCGCATGGCCGACGGCAGATGGGTGCCGGCGATTGCGAGAATGGCAAGAGCGAAGGCGATGTCAGTTGCGGTGGGGATGGCCCAGCCCTCAGCCGCGATGCCGTCCAGTCGGGTCCAGGCTGAGTAGATGAGGGCCGGGGCAACCATCCCGCCGATGGCCGCGGCGATCGGTACCGCCGCCGCCGCGGGCCGGCGCAGGCTGCCCAGAACCACCTCGCGCTTGAGTTCCAGCCCGGCGATGAAGAAGAAGATGGCCAGTAGCCCGTCCGCCGCCCACTTACTCAGCGGCAGGTCCAGGTTCAGCGCCTCGGGGCCGATGACGTAGTTCTGCACGGACTGGTACCAGTCGACCGCAGCGGTGTTTGCCAGCACCAGGCCGAGGGCCGCCGCGGCGAGCATGATCGCGCCGCCGACGGTCTCCTGCCGCAGGATGTCGCCGAGGAAGCGTCGCTCCCGCGAGGACGGCTGCTCGAACAGCACCTCGGGGGGCGGCGGCGCAGCCATTGCGGTGTCAGTCCTCCGTCGAGGTCGGCAACTTCTGCTCGATCAGACTCATGACGGCTGGATCAGCCAGCGTGGTCACGTCCCCGAGGTTGCGGTTGTCGGCCACATCCCGAAGCAGTCTGCGCATGATCTTGCCAGAGCGGGTCTTGGGTAGTTCGGGCACGACCAGGATCTGCCGCGGCTTGGCGATCGGCCCGATCTCGGCGGCCACGTGTGCGCGCAGCGTTGCGACGAATTCGGGGCCCTCCGTCGTGCCCTCCGCGGTACTGCGCGGAATGACGAAGGCAACGATGCCTTGGCCGGTGACCTCATCGGCTGCTCCGACCACCGCGGCTTCGGCCACCGCGGGGTGGCTGACCAGGGCCGACTCCACCTCGGTCGTGGAGATCCGGTGTCCGGAGACGTTCATGACATCGTCGACGCGGCCGAGCAGCCACAGGTCACCGTCAGCGTCCTTCTTGGCGCCATCGCCGGCGAAGTAGCGGCCCGGATACTCCGACCAGTACGTGTCTACGTAGCGCTGGTTGTCCCCCCAGATGCCGCGCAGCATCGACGGCCAGGGTTCGGTGAGGATCAGGAAGCCGCCGTGGCCATTTGGTACGGGGGTGCCGTCCTTGTCGACGACGTCGGCGCCGATGCCGGGCAGCGGCCCCATCGCAGATCCTGGTTTGGCGGAACTGACGCCCGGCAGTGGGCTGATCATGATGGCGCCGGTTTCGGTCTGCCACCACGTGTCGACGATCGGGCAACGGTCCGAGCCGATAACGCGCCGGTACCACATCCAGGCTTCAGGGTTGATCGGTTCACCGACGCTGCCAAGCAGCCGCAGGCTGGAAAGGTCGAACTGCTCGGGGATGTCATCTCCCCAACGCATGAAGGTCCGGATCGCCGTCGGCGCGGTGTAGAAGAGCGAAACGGAGTACTTCTCCACGAGCTCCCACCAACGGCCGCGGTGCGGCGTGTCCGGGGTCCCCTCGTACATGACCGAAGTCGCCCGGTTGGCCAGCGGCCCGTAGACGATGTAGCTGTGCCCGGTCACCCAGCCGATGTCGGCGCTGCACCAGTACACGTCGGTGTCCGGTTTCAGGTCGAAGACCGCACGGTGGGTGTAGGCGACCTGCGTCAGGTAACCGCCGGACGTGTGCAGGATTCCCTTGGGCTTTCCGGTGGTGCCTGACGTGTACAGGATGAACAGCGGGTGCTCGGCGTCGAAGGATTCGGCCGCATGCTCGGCGGACTGGCGCGGCACGATGTCATGCCACCAGACGTCCCGCCCCGGTTCGAAGTCGACCTCCTGGCCGGTCCGTTGCACGACCAGCACATGGCGGACCGACTCAGCACCGGCAACCGCCTCATCGACCGCCGGCTTCAAGGCCATCGGCTTGCCACGGCGGTAGCCGCCGTCGGCAGTGATCACAACGGATGCGGACGCGTCCTCGATCCTCGAACGCAGGGCTTCGGCGCTGAAACCGCCGAAGACCACTGAGTGCGCTGCTCCCAGCCGCGCGCAGGCAAGCATCGCCACCGCCGCCTCCGGGATCATCGGCAGATAGATCGCGACGCGGTCGCCGGCGCGCACTCCGAGTTCGGTCAGCGCGTGCGCCGTGCGGCTCACCTCGGCCAGCAGGTCGGAGTAGGTGATGGTGCGGGTGTCGCCGGGTTCGCCTTCGAAGTGGATCGCGACCTGGTCACCGTGACCGGCCTCCACATGGCGATCGAGGCAGTTGACCGAGACGTTGAGCCGCCCGCCGACGAACCAGCGGGCGAAGGGCGCCTCAGTCCAATCCAGCACCTGTGTCCAGGGCTGCTCCCACTTCAGGTGGCCGGCCTGCTCGGCCCAGAAGTCCAATCGGTCGCTGGCCGCGGCCTCGTAGAAGTCGGCAGTGGCATTGGCGTTGGCGGCCAGATCCGGTGGTGGCGGAAAACTGCGGCTCTCGGTGAGCAGGTTTTCCAACGCCTCGTCTGCCACGGGTGCCTCCACTTGTCGACTGTCTTGGGTAGCGCGCGGGCCTAGGCAATCAGGGCGGGCGGCTGGGGGCAACCAGGATCGGCTACAACTGCGGTCATGTCGGTGCCGGATCCGTTCGCGGCCCTCGTGGCTTTGCCCGATGTGTTTGAAGCCACCGAAGCCGCGCGGGCCGCGGTCGACGCGGCGCTGCGGCACGAGCGGCTTCGTCGCCGGCATGACCCAAGGGTCACCGCGGAGGCCTTGGCGCAGGCTGCCACGGCCACCGCGAGCTTGGACGGCTGGCCGCAACCGCCGCTGAAACTGTTGGCGTCGACGCCGGAACTGGCCGGGGTCGTGCGAACGGCACCGCTTCAGGCGATGGCCCGGATGCATGTACTTGCGACGGCCGGTTCCGACAGCGTCGGGGCTCTTGGGCAGCCCCGGCCCGGCGCCGATGTCAGTCGGCTGGCTGCGCTCGCGCAGCAACTGGTGCAACCGACGCAGGCACCGGCGGTGGTGGTCGCCGCAGTTGCCCACGCCGAGGTGCTCGCCGTGCAGCCTTTCGAGACCGGCAATGGTCTGGTCGCCCGGCAGTTGGCGCGGACGCTGATGACAGCCCGCGGCTTGGACCCGCACTCCGTGACCGTTCCCGAGTTGGGTCATCTCCAGGAGATGCAGGAGTACGGCATGGCCGGTGCCGAATACGCCACCGGTACGTCGGCGGGGGTGCGACGTTGGCTGATCCACTGTGCCGACGCGTTGCGCGTTGGGGCGCGGCAGACCAGGGAGATCTGCGATTCGCTGGGATAGACCAGCGGCGAGAGGCTTCGAAATGGGTGCGGCGCCGGGTGGGTTAGCACTCGGCGCCGCAAATGAAATCCGGCTTTGGGGAACAGTGCGTGCGGGTCGCTCGGACGGTCGGGCCAGCCGGTTCCGCCTGCACCCCGTTACGTGGGGGGACCGCCGCGTGGGTTCCAAAGCGGGTCTCAGTTGTGTGTCGGCGGGCCTTGCGGCTTGTCGACAGGACCTTTCCTAGTACGCGTCGGCGTCGGAGGGAACCCCCCGACGGCGTGTCGGCCGGTCAAACGCGGCGGTGGCGCGACGCGTACCAGACCAGGCCCGCCGCGGCGACGCCAACGCCGACGCCAGCGGCGACTCGCTGGGAACGCGGGATGTCCTGCATCCGTTCGTGCAGTGAATGGGCGCTGTCGGTCACGCGATGCCGCACATCCTCGCCAGTTGGCATGCGGCGTAGGGCGACAGGCGTAGCGAAGTCGAGTACGCCCCAGCCTCGGTCGATCGCGATGCGCCGTAACTCCTTGTCGGGGTTGACCGCGAACGGATGGCCAACGGCGTTGAGCATGGGCAGGTCGGTGATCGAGTCGCTGTAGGCGTAGCTGGCGGCCAGGTCGTACCCCTTGGTCGCAGCCAGGACCTGGATGGCCTCCGCCTTGGTCGGGCCGTAGGCGTAGAACTCGATGTTTCCGGTGTAGCGGCCGTCCTCGATGACCATGCGAGTGGCGATGGCGTCATCTGCGCCAAGAAGGTTGGCGATGGGGGCCACCACCTCCTGGCCCGAGGACGACACGATGATCACGTCGCGACCCTCGGCCTGGTGCGCGGCGATCAACTGCGCGGCCTCGGCGTAGATCATCGGTTCGATTAGTTCGTGCAGTGTCTCTTCGACGATTGCGCTGACCTGCGCCACGTCCCAGCCGGTGACCAGTTCGGTCATTGCCACCCGCAGGCGCTCCATCTGGTCGTGGTCGGCGCCGGCAGAGCTGAAGACGAGTTGGGCCAGGGCGCTGCGCAGCATCGCCCGCCTGTTGATGAGGCCGGCGCGGGCAAATTCCGTGCTGAAAGCCAGGGCGCTGGACCTTGCGATGATCGTCTTGTCCAGATCGAAGAAGGCCGCCGCGCGGGGGGTCACGGGCACCGCTTCAGGATAGGGCGTTGGTGTCCACAGATTCGGTTTGCATTCCGCGGGTCGGGGGTCAATGATGACTTCAGCGAGCTCGCTCGCACGACCGGGAGGCCCCTCCCCCCGGGCCCAGGTCGTTAGACCCCCGCCAACCCCCCCGGCGGGGGTCTCTGCCTTTCCGGGCGCCGCTCCCGTCGTCGCCGAGTTCCACAGGCGGCCACCGGGCCCACTTATGCACAGCCGGTTCTCCTCGCCGTGGTCGGACGTCCGGCCATAGCAGGGTCCGCGCCGGAGGTGTTCACGGTGCAACGAGCAGATGTGCAACCGGTCAGCGGCGATGCTCACCCGCGGCCATGGGGCTACGGGCCCGGGGGTCGTGGCAGCGTCGAGCGAACCGCGCTGGCAGTAGTCGTCGCGGCTGGCCGCGGCGGGGCCGGCGCGTCGGTGGCAGCAGCCGCACTGGCCTTGGCCGGCGCCGAGGACGGCGCCAAGGTGCTCCTGGTCGACGTCGACGAACGTGGCTCCGGACTGGACCTTGTCCTCGGCATGGAGGAGACGCCCGGGGTGCGGTGGCCGGGTCTGGTCACGCTGACTGAGCCGGTTGCGGCCGAGGAACTGCTGCCCGTCTTGCCGAGGCTTGGTGGTCTGAGTGTTGTCTCTGTTGATCGGGACCCGGTCGCGATCCCGGCGGAAGCGGTTGCCGCGGTGATCGGTACCGCGGCTTCCGTGGTCGATCTCATCGTGGTTGATGTGGCCAGGGGCGGAACCGATGCCACCGCGCTGGCCTGCCGGATGGCTGCGCACGCCCTGCTCGTCGTGCCCGCAGAAGCCCGGGCAACCGTGTCCGCAACTGCCGCGGGCAAGCAGTTGGCCAGCCAGGTGCGGGACGTGCGCCTGCTTGTTCGCGGTCCGGCTCCGGCGGGCATGGACGCGCAAGTGATCGCGGAGGTCGTCGGACTGCCGCTAGCCGGTTCGGTGCGCGCCGAACCCGGTCTTGATGTGGCGCTGGAGCACGGGGACCTGCCGCGGCCACGCGGCCCCTTGCGCCGGTTCTGCCGGCAGTACTTGAACGAACTCGGGGCCGCGGCGTGAGTGTGCGGGTGCTGGGTGATCGACCGCTGGTCGAACGGGTCCGGGATCGGTTGGTCGATTCCGGTGCTGCCGCGCATGAGCCCGACATCGTCGCCGCGGTTCGCGCCGAGGGCGTCGTGCTCAGCGGCCCGGAAACGCGCCGCCTGTGTGCAGAGGTCCGCTCGGAACTGCTCGGGGCCGGGCCGCTGCAACCGCTTCTGGAAGACCCGGAGGTAACCGACGTCCTGGTCAACGGTCCAGACCAGGTGTTCGTCGATCGCGGCGAGGGCCTGGTCCGGTCACCGGTCCGTTTCGCCGACCACGAAGCCATCCGGCGCTTGGCGCAGCGATTGGCGACGGCCGCTGGTAGACGCCTGGATGCTGCACAGCCGTTCGTGGATGCGCGCACGCCCGACGGTGTGCGGCTGCACGCGGTAATCCCACCGGTCGCGCGTGGTGGCGCATTGCTCTCGCTACGGATCCCGCGTCGGCGGGTGCTCACGCTGGCCGACTTGGTGCGACAAGGCGGCCTGGATGCGGTCGGGGCGCGGTGGCTGGCCGCGTTGGTGAATGCGCGGGCCTCCTACGTGGTCACAGGCGGAACTGGGACCGGCAAGACCACCGTGCTGAGCACGCTGTTGGAACTCGTGCCGGAGCGGGAACGCCTCGTCGTGGTCGAGGACTCCGCCGAACTCGACCCGCAGCATCCGCACACGGCGCTACTGCAGGCAAGACCACCCAACGTCGAAGGCGCGGGGTCGGTGACGTTGACGGACCTCGTTCGGCAGGCGATGCGGATGCGCCCGGACCGGCTCGTCGTCGGAGAAGTGCGCGGTGTGGAGGTGATCGACCTACTTAGTGCGCTGAACACTGGGCACGAAGGTGGTTGCGCCACCGTGCACGCCAACTCCGCGGCAGACCTCCCGGCCCGGATCGAGGCGCTGGCGGCCCCGGCGGGTTGGCCTCGCGCGGCCGTCCATGCGCAGATGTCAGCCGGGCTCGACGCAGTCGTACACGTGCTGCGCTCCCCGTCCGGGCGTCGGACGGTATGGGGGATCGGTGTCTGCTGCCGTGATGGCGACCTGGTCTCCGTGCAACCGGCGGTTCTGTTCGAGGCCGACCGGGTGCGTCCCGGGCCGGGACTGGCCCAACTGCGCCGTCGCCTCGGTGCCTTCGCGCCACCACTACCCATCCACTCCGATGGCAGCTGAACTGGCTGCTGGCCTGGCCGCTTGCGCTGCTTGGGTTGCCGTCACGGCAGCGCCGCGCCGCCGGGTGCTGCTGTCGTCCATGCGGCAAGGCCGGCAGCGACCCCGCCGACGCCTGCGCGACCGTCGAGTCCAACGGGCGCTGGCGGGTGACGCGCCGCGGCTGTGGTGGGACAGCGCAACGGAGATGCGTTCCGGTGCCGCACTGGCTGTGGCGTTGCGGGCGGCAGCCGCCGAGGCCACCGAGCCGACGGCCCTGGCGCTTGGACCGGCTGTCGCTGCCGCTTCGCTGGGGCTGAACGTGCCTTCGCGGCTGCGACAGATCCCCGAGCCCTCCTTCCAGTGGGCAGCCGCAGCCGTGGAGGTTGCGAACGAAGACGGTGCGGGGCTGGCCGAAGCGCTGCAACGGATAGGGGACCTCGCAGCCGAAGACCGCAAACATCGTCAGCAGCAACGAGCGCTGCTGGCCGGCTCCAGGGCGACGTCGAGGGTCCTGCTCGGGCTACCGCTGCTCGGCGTGCTGCTCGGCTGGGGTTTCGGTGCCGACCCGCTTGGTTTCCTGTTCGGCACGAGTATTGGCCGCGTCTGTCTGGCGAGTGCTGTCGCCTTGGACATCGCCGGTTGGTGGTGGATCCGCGTCCTGACCCGATTGTGAGCACCGCGCTGGCCGTCGCGGCGGTGCTGCTTTGGTCTGCAACTCCGGCCGCGCGATTGCGTCGGCTGCTTGCCGACGCGGGGCCCGCGCACCGACTGCTTGTCCCGGCCCGAGCGGGAGCGTGGTTGGTGTCCCTGCTCCTGGCCCCGCTGCCCTGGTCCATGGCGGTCGGCTGGGCGGCGGCTTCCGTGTTGACCTGGGCGCTGCAGCGGGCTCAGCCCCGCCCGCCGCCGGCAGCGGTTGCCGACGTGACCGTCGCGCTGGACCTGATGGCTGCTTGTCTTCGCTCCGGCGCTTCTCCTGGCCGCGCCGCGGCATCCGTGAGCCGCTGCTTCGGGGAGCCCACGGCGGGTTCACTGGCCAAGGCCGCGCGGGCCTTGCATAGCGGGGTCGACGCCACATCGGCGTGGTCGGAACTGCTTTCCGTAGGTGGGTCGTCCGCCGCGATCGCCCGGTCCGCGCTGCGCAGGTCGCTGAGTTCGGGCTCGGGCCTAGCCGACGCGCTGGAGCGTGCCGCCGACCACATGCGCCGCGGCGCCGCCGTCGACGTCGAGGCGCGGTTGCACGCCTCGACCGTGCGGGTCGTCCTCCCGCTGGCCCTGTGTTTCCTGCCGGCCTTCGTGCTCGTCGGTGTGGTTCCGATCGTGGCCGGGATCGCATCGGGATTGTTCTAGGCCGGCCAACGGCCTTTGCTCCGCCAAGACGTCGCGATCGCCGTCGTCCACAAGGGATTCACAACTCGATTCCTCCCCAGCTTGGGTGCGACCACCTCCCTGCACCGCCAGTAGCCGGTGGGCTGCGTGTGCCGCCGCGACCGCGGGGGACGTCCCGGCCGAAGCCGGTCCTAGGAGTCGCTCATGTTCTTGACGCGTCGCGTCGGGCAGTTGATCCGATCAGCCCCAGCCGAGGAGGGGTTCACAACCGCCGAATACGCCGTAGGAACCGTCGCCGCGTGCGGTTTCGGCGGACTGCTCTACAAGGTGCTCACGTCCGACTCGATCCTCGAGCTCATCGGGGACGTGATCCGCAAGGGCTTCGAATTCCTGTTCTGAGTACCGGCCAACCCCTGCGGCCACTGCCCCCGGCGCCGCCCCCTTCCGGCGCCGGGGGCGGCGGTCGCGCCGCCGGCCGGGTTTGGCGTCGAGGGCGGGGTGGGAGCCGAAAGCGGGACTGGTTGCGAGTCGCAGTCCGGGCGGACCCGGGCACGGTGACCGCTGAGACGGCGGTCGTGTTGCCGGTGCTGGCCTTGGTGACGCTGCTGCTGGCCGGGCTACTCGCACTGCTGTCGGCGAACATCGCGGTCGACGAAGCGGCCAGGTCAACCGCACGCGAACTGGCTCGAGGTGGGTCGATCGACGCGGTGAGTCAGGACCTCGCCCGCCGTTGGCCGGGAGTTGCGGTTGATGCGCGCGGCGATGCCGGCCTTGTGGTCGTCGAGGTGCGTCGGCCCTTGGGGTGGTCCGGGCTGCTCGGCCGGGTGGCCCCGATCCGCGAAGTGGTTGGCACGGCCGCGGTGGCCGCGGAGGCCAGATGAAGCCGCACGGGCCCAAGCGCCATTGCCAGAAACTGATCCGCGCCGAGGACGGTTCCGCCACGGTGCTGGTGCTGGCCTTCGCCATGGCCTTGGTGCTGCTGGCCACGGCCCTGGCGACCGGTGTCGGCTTGGCCGGGTCTGGTCAGCGAGCCAGAACCGCTGCGGACCTGGCGGCTCTGGCTGTTGCCGACCGCACGGGTCAAGTCGGCACGGGTCAAGTCGGCACGAGGCCAGGTCGGCCCGGGCGAAATCGTCGGGGGTCCTGCTGATGCCTGCGGTTTGGGGGAACGGGTAGCGGCGGCCAACGGCGCACGGCTGCTTGCCTGCCGGGCCGACTCGTCGCGCAGCCGCGTCGAGGTCGCCGTCGCCTTGCCGTGGGGTGGGGAGGTTCGGCGGGTTGCCGAAGCTGTCCCCGGTGGTTGAGGCCACCGAGACTGGAATCAGCGCTAGTCGGCCGCCAGCAAGGCCTGCAGGAGTGCGGCTGCGGCGGCCTTATCCAGGGGGTCGTTGCCGTTGCCGCACTTGGGTGACTGCACGCACGCCGGACAGCCATGCTGGCATCGGCATTCGGTGACCAGATCCGCGGTTGCCCGAAGCCACTGCCTAGCGGTGTGGAACCCGCGTTCGGCAAAGCCCGCGCCGCCGGGATGGCCGTCGTGCACGAAGACGGTCGCCGTCCCCGTGTCCGGGTGGGCGGCAGTGGACAGGCCGCCGATGTCCCACCGGTCGCAGGTTGCGAACAGCGGCAGCAGGCCGATTGCCGCGTGCTCGGCGGCGTGTGCGGCGCCCGCTAGTGCGTCATCGGCGACGGTGGCCCGCTGTCGCAGTGCCTCCGGCAGCGTCCACCAGACCGCCACGGTGCGCAGCGAACGTTCCGGCAGGTCCAAGGGCCGTTCCCCCAGCACTTCGCCGGTGTCGGCTCGCCGAATCAGGTACGACACGACCTGGCTGGTCACCTCGACCTCGCCGAGCACGAGATCGGCCAGGCCCAGTCGGCTCCGTTCGCGTTCGCCCAGAACGCGCAGGTCCGTCACGACTCGGGCCGTGGTCGACTCGCCGGACTCATCCGGGCGGGCGATCGCAACGGCGGCGTCCTGATCCAGGGAATCGACTCGGAACGCCGCGCCTTGGTGCACGTACACGGCGCCGGGATGGACCGTGCGATCAGCAGAACCAGCGGCAACTGTCCCCAGCAGCCTTCCCGTGTCGGCTTCCGCCACCCGGACCGTCTGCCCGGAGCCGCGCAGGTCAACCGCGTCGACCGGCCGCCCCCGACCCGTCCAGAACCATCCGGTGTCCCGCCTTCGTAGGTTCCCCTGCGCACTGAGCCGGTCCAGGAGTTCGGCAGTTCCCGGGCCGAAGAGCGGCAAGTCGGCAGCCGTTATCGGCAGTTCCGCCGCCGCGGCCATGAGGTGGCCGGCCAGGACGTACGGGTTGTCCGGGTCCACCACCGTCGTCTCGATCCGGGAGTCCCAAAGGGCATCCGGGTGCGCCAGGAAGTAGGAGTCCAACGGCTCATCTCGGGCGACGAACACCGCGACCGACTCCTGCCCGGTGCGACCGGCGCGCCCGGCCTGCTGCCGCAGCGAGGAGTGGGTGCCGGGCCAGCCGGCCACCAGGACGGCGTCAACACCGGGCAGGTCGACCCCCAGTTCCAGGGCGGAGGTGGTGGCCACGCCGAGCAGAGTCCGCTGGCGCAACTCGTTCTCCAACGCCCGGCGCTCCTCGGGCAGGAACCCGCCGCGGTAGGCGGCGACCCGGTCGCGCAGTTGCGGATCGGCTTCGGCCACCGTCTCCGCTGCCACCGCAGCCACCGCCTCGGCAGCCCGGCGAGACCGCACGAACGCCAACGTCTGCACGTCGGCGCTGACCAGGTCGGCCAGCAGTTCGGCGGTCTCGGCAACCACACCCCGCCGGACCGGGGCGCCCTTCTCGCCGCGTTTGGCCAGGTCGGGCGGCCGCCAAACCGCCAACTGCAGTCCGCCGGCTGGGGAGCCGTCCGCAGTCACCGCGTGGACCGATCGGCCGATCAGGCGCTCAGCAAGCACCTCCGGCTGCGCCATCGTGGCCGACGCCAGCACGAACACGGGGTCAGCTCCATAGCTGGCGGCCACCCGTCGCAATCGCCGCAGCGTCGCCGCTACTCCGGAGCCGAACACCCCGCGGTAGACGTGCGCCTCATCAACGACCACGAACGCAAGGCGGCGCCACAAGCGCTCCCAGGAACGATGCCCGGGCAGCAACGACCGATGCAGCATGTCGGGGTTGGACAGCAGGTAGTTGGCGTGCTGCCGGGCCCACGTCCGCTCCTCGGCGTTGGCGTCACCGTCGACCGCTGCCGGGACGATTCCGGGTACCTCGAGTCGTTGCACCAGACTCAACTGGTCCGCGGCCAGCGCCTTGGTCGGTGCCAAGTAGATGGCCGTCCCCCGGTCGGCGGCCCGCCCCGGTGCGTTCGGCCGCCCATTTCGCAGGGCGGTCAACACCGGCATCAAGTACGCCAGGGACTTGCCGGAGGCAGTGCCGGTGGACAAGACGGTGTCGCGACCGGACCAGGCGGCGTCGGCTGCCTCGGCCTGATGCCGCCACGGCCGCTCGATCCCGCGTGCCTGCATGGACCACAGCACCTGCGGGTCCAGCCAACCCGGCCAGTCAGCGAATTCGCCCACCCGGCCGGGGACGTGCCGAACGTGCACCAACCGCTCGGAGCGCCCTTCGGCGAGCACGTCCAACACCGGCTGTGCAGGTCGACTTTCGGAAGGGGACATCGCCGTGATTCTCCCCTTGGCCGCCGTCGGATGGTTCACTTGACCGCGCGGAGGAGGCCCTACTTGAACCTGCAGGTGCATCGTGAGGACAGTCCGTCCGGACCGGCGGTGATCACCGCCACCGGCGAACTGGACGTGTACACCGCGCCGCGGCTGCGCGAGGCGCTTGACGCCGAGCCGGCCGAAGCGGGGCTGGTCGTGGACCTGTCCGGCCTGGACTTCATCGACTCCACCGGCCTCGGCGTGATCGTGGCCACCCACCAACGCCTGAGCGACGGCGGCGGACGGCTCGCCCTGGCGATCGGCTCCGACCGCGTCGAACGGCCCTTCAAGCTGGCCGGGCTGCTCGGCGTCCTCAACATCCACCCGGACCTGCCGACCGCGCTCGGCGCGGTCGAGTCCTGACCGGAGCGACCGAAGCCATGGGTGTCGTCTCCCTGAACCTTCCCCCCGAGCCGGGGCACGTCGCCACCGCTCGGGCAGTAGCGACGGCCTTGGCCCGCCGCTTGGAGCTTCCCGATGAGTTGGTCGAAGAAGTCCGCCTGGCGGTCGGCGAGGCGTGCGCGCGGGCCGTCGCCGTCCAGGCGCTAGCCGACGCTGACGTACCGGTGCGCCTGCTACTTGAGCACGACCAGGAGTTCGTGGCAGCTGTGGAGGATTCCGGCGGCTCCGGCGCGGTCCCGCCCGCGGCCGACCACGACGACCTGTTCGGAGTGGATCTGACCGAGGGCCTTGGCGTCGCAGTGCTGCGCGGGTTGGTGGAGGACCTGGAGGTCACCGACACCGGCACCGGCACGCGCATCCGCATGTCCTGGCCGTTGCCAAGCCGCTCCTGAGCGGCGGCTAGACTCCGCCGCCGACCTACCCGGCTGAGCCGGGTGATCCGAAACTCGCAGGGCAGTGTTGCCGCCTGCGCCGATAAAGACACGTGGAGAGGACCCCCATGTCCGCAGCCATCGTCGCCATCAGCGACGAGGTGTCGCTCACCGGAACCAACCTCACCCTGGTCATCATTGCCGCGATCATCGCGGCTCTGGCCTTGGGCGTTGCGGGCCTGCTGGCCCGCGAGGTATTGGCCGCCGATGAGGGCACCGACCGCATGAAAGAGATCGCCAAGGGCGTGCAGGAGGGTGCGGCCGCCTATCTGAACCGGCAGTTCCGCACGATCCTGCCGTTCGCCGTGATCATCTTCGGACTGCTGTTCCTGCTCCCGGCCGACTCCAACAGTGAGCGCCTGGGCCGGTCGATCTTCTTCCTCGTCGGGGCCTTGTTCTCCGCCGTCACCGGTTACACCGGCATGTGGCTGGCGGTTCGCGGCAACGTGCGTGTCGCGGCAGCTGCCCGGACAAGCGGCGAACTGGCCGCCACCCGGATCGCCTTCCGCACCGGTGGTGTGGCGGGCATGTTCACCGTCGGCCTCGGCCTCCTCGGTGCCGCGATCGTCGTGCTGGTTTACCAGGGCGAAGCGCCCAAGGTCCTTGAGGGCTTCGGCTTCGGTGCGGCGCTGCTGGCCATGTTCATGCGTGTCGGCGGCGGCATCTTCACCAAGGCCGCCGACGTAGGTGCAGACCTGGTCGGCAAGGTCGAGCAGGGCATCCCCGAGGACGACCCCCGCAACGCCGCCACGATCGCTGACAACGTCGGTGACAACGTCGGCGACTGCGCTGGGATGGCCGCGGACCTGTTCGAGTCCTACGCCGTGACCCTGGTCGCGGCCCTGATCCTGGGCTCGGTGGCCTTCGGTACCGAGGGCTTGGTGTTCCCGCTGGCCGTACCGGCCATCGGCGTGGTCACCGCGGTGATCGGCATCTTTGCGGTGCGCCCCAGCCCGAATGACCGCTCCGGCATGACCGCGATCAACCGGGGCTTCTTCTTGTCGGCACTCATTTCCGTGGCCGGTGTCGTGGCGCTGACGTACACGTACCTGCCCAGCACCTACTCGGAGTTGTCCGGCGCCCCGGAGGAAATCGCCAGCCTTGGTGGCGACCCGCGCCTGTTCGCACTGCTGGCGGTGCTCGTCGGTGTCGTGCTCGCGGTTGTGATTCAGCAGTTGACCGCGTACTTCACCGAGACCGGCCGCCGTCCCGTGGACGACGTCGCCAAGACCTCGCTCACCGGCCCGGCCACGGTGATCCTGTCCGGCATCTCGCTGGGGTTGGAGTCCGCGGTCTACTCCGCGCTCCTCATCGGGTCGGCGGTCTACGCCGCCTACCTGCTCGGTGGCGGGGTCATCCTCTTGTCGCTCTTCGCTGTGGCCCTGGCGGGTACCGGCCTGCTCACCACGGTCGGGGTCATCGTCTCGATGGACACCTTCGGCCCGGTCAGCGACAACGCCCAGGGCATCGCGGAGATGTCTGGCGATGTGCAGGGCGAGGGGGCGGTCATCCTGACCAAGCTGGACCAGATCGGTAACTCCACCAAGGCCATCACCAAGGGCATCGCCATCGCGACGGCCGTGCTGGCCGCGACGGCGCTGTTCGGGTCGTTCAACACCGCGGTGGCTGAGGCCTTGCGCGACGCAGGATTTGAGTTGGACGAACTGACGGGTACGGAGTTCTTGAACTTCAGCCTCAACATCAGCCAGCCCAACACGCTTGTCGGCCTGATCATCGGCGGCTCGGTCGTGTTCCTCTTTTCGGCCCTGGCGATCAACGCGGTTTCCCGCGCCGCTGGCGCCATCATCTTCGAGGTGCGTCGCCAGTTCCGCGAGATCCCCGGGATCATGGAAGGCACCGCCAAGCCGGAGTACGGCAAGGTCGTGGACATCTGCACCCGTGACTCGCTTCGCGAGTTGGCCACACCGGCCCTGTTGGCCGTGCTCACCCCGATCGCAGTGGCCTTCTCCATCGGCATCGGTGCCCTGGGCGCGTTCCTGGCCGGCGCGATCGCCTCCGGCGTGCTCATGGCGGTCTTCTTGGCCAACTCCGGTGGCGCCTGGGACAACGCCAAGAAGCATGTTGAGGATGGCCACTTCGGCGGCAAGGGCAGCGATGCGCACGACGCCACCGTCATCGGTGACACAGTTGGCGATCCGTTCAAGGACACCGCTGGCCCGGCCATCAACCCATTGCTGAAGGTGATGAACCTGGTGGCTCTGCTCGTGGCCCCGCTGGCTGTTCAGCTGACTATCGGCGAGGACAAGAACGATGCGCTTCGCTGGCTGATCGCCGGGGCTGCTGTGCTGATCGTTGTTGTTTCGGTCTGGATTTCCAAGCGCCGGCCGATCTCCGTGGGCGACCAAGCCGATCGGGTGGACGCCAAGTCCTAAGTCACTGATCGTGGTGATCCGCTAAGCCAAATTGCAGTGGGCGCCCCGGCCGAAGGGCCGGGGCGCCCACTGCTACCTATGCTCTTCGCGTGTCCCGCAACCCTGCCAGCCCGTTCGGCGGTGACGCCCGGACCTCGTGGTTGTTCGGCCTTGTTGGTCTGGCCGTGCTGGCTGCGGCCGTGTTCGGCTTCCGGGCTACTGCGACTGAGGGCTCCACCACAACGGATGCCACCAAGGGCGATCCCGATACCACCGCGGTGGCGGCCGCATCCGCGGGGTGCGGGTCGGCGACCGGGCAGATCCAGCCGGGACAGGCATACGAGGCCACGCTGGAGGACCAAGAGGTTTCCAGGGCCTATCGATTCACCGCGCCGTCCGACTACTCCGCAGATGAGCCGACAAAGGTCATCCTGCTGTTCCACGGAACCGGCGGGACCATCGACGACATTGAGCAGTACACCGGCCTCGTGGCCGACGCCAACGCCCGTGGGTTCGCCGTTCTCACCCCGCAGGGCTTGTCGCGCACTACTCCGCAGGGGGAGTTGCCCGCCGCCTGGAATGTGCCCGGCTTTGAAACCCCTGCCGACGACGTCGCGTTCGTCGAAGCGCTGCTGGCCGAAGTGGGTGGCATCGCCTGTCTGGACCTGAACGGTGTCTACGCGACCGGCATCTCCGCCGGCGGTGCTTTCCCAGCATGGTTGGCCTGCAGCTCCGACGTCGTGGCCGGCATCGCGCCGATCGCGGGCGCGAACCTGGTCCGGCCCTGCCCGGAGGGGCGGCCCGTCGCCTACCTGGGTTTCCACGGGACGGCCGACTTCTTCGTGTCCTACGACGGGATCGCCGAAGCGCCGGAGAACGGCGACTTCTACAACGGGCCCGCCATGGAGGTGGCTGCGGCCTGGGCCCAGCGAGCCAGTTGTGGTGACTTCGCCGACACCGAGACCCCGCCGGATGTGAGCCTGCGGGACTGGGACGGCTGCGCCGGCGTGGACGTGCAGCAGTATTCGATCGCCGAGGGAGGGCACACCTGGCCGGGAGCTGCGGCAGCCGCTCGTGAGGAATGCTGCGGCTTGACCACGGCCACGATCGACGCCAACGCGCTCATGTTGGACTTCTTCGCGGCCAACCCTCGGCAACTCTGAGGCCGCGACGCGCCGGGGTCTGCCCCTACGGGGCAGGCGGACCAGCCCGGTCGCCGCCGTTTGACAACCGGCATCCGTCTACTGTCCCCTACCGCCGCCCACTAGTGCTCTAAGAAGGGAACGCGTGGCCGTCCCAAGCGACACTCCCCGCCGCCTCGTCATCGTGGAGTCGCCGGCCAAGGCCAAGACCATCCAGGGCTACCTCGGCCCCGGATACGAGGTCCAGGCCTCGGTAGGCCACATCCGCGACCTGCCGCAGCGGGCTGCCGACGTTCCGGCCACCCTGAAGAAGGAGCCGTGGGCGAAGTTGGGCGTCCACATCGAAGAAGACTTCGCGCCGCTGTACGTGGTGCCCGCGGAGAAGAAGGCCCGGATCAAGGAGCTCAAGCAGCGACTGGCCGAGGCGGACGAACTGCTGCTGGCCACCGACGAGGACCGCGAAGGCGAAGCGATCGCGTGGCACCTGCTGGAGGTGCTCAAGCCGAAGGTCCCCGTCCGCCGCATGGTGTTCAACGAGATCACCAAGGCCGCCATCCAGGATGCTGCGCAGAACACGCGCGATCTGGACCAGGACCTGGTGGACGCACAGGAGACCCGCCGCATCATCGACCGTCTCTACGGGTACGAGGTAAGCCCCGTGCTGTGGAAGAAGGTGTTGCCGCGGCTGTCCGCCGGTCGCGTGCAGTCGGTCGCTGTTCGCTTGGTGGTCGAACGTGAGCGCGAGCGCATCGCCTTCGTCCAAGCCGGGTACTGGGACCTGGAAGCGCTCTGCGAACCGGGCGCCTTCCCGGCCCGCCTCGTCACCGTCGCGGGCACCCGCGTCGCCACCGGTCGGGATTTCGGTTCCGACGGGGCGGCCAAGGCCGGCATCGTGGTGCTGGACGAGACCAAGGCCAGGTCCCTCGCGACGGCGCTGCAGGGTTCGGCCCTGACCGTCCGGTCCGTCGAGGACAAGCCGTACCGGCGGCGGCCCGCGGCGCCGTTCATGACATCGACGCTTCAGCAGGAGGCCAGCCGCAAGCTGCGCATGACTGCGCAGACCGCGATGCGGGTGGCCCAGCGGCTGTACGAAAACGGTCACATCACCTATATGCGCACCGACTCGACCACGCTTTCGACCACGGCGCTTGCGGCCGCTCGGGCGGCCGTGACGGAGGTCTTCGGAGCCCAGAACCTGCCCGATGCGCCGCGCCAGTACGCACGCAAGGCCAAGAACGCGCAGGAGGCGCACGAGGCGATCCGGCCCAGCGGCGACCGGTTCCGCACGCCGGGGGAGTTGTCCAGCCAGCTGAGCGGCGACGAGTTCCGGCTGTACGAACTGATCTGGAAGCGCACCGTCGCGTCCCAGATGAACGACGCGACCGGGGTGACCGTGTCCCTGCGGCTGGGTGGCATCGCCGCCGACGAGGACGTCGAGTTCGCCGCCTCCGGAACTGTGCTCACCGATCGCGGTTTCCTAGCGGTCTATGAGGAGGGGCGCGACGAGCCGGCCGAAGGAGACGATGAGCGCCGGTTGCCGCCGCTGAGCGTCGGCGACACGGTGACGATCGCCACCCTCAATCCCGAAGGCCACGAGACTTCACCGCCGTCGCGGTACACCGAAGCGACGCTGGTTCGGGCCATGGAGGAGCGCGGGATCGGCCGGCCGAGCACGTACGCGTCCATCCTCGGCACCATCACCGACCGTGGCTACGTCTTCAAGCGCGGCACCGCCCTGGTCCCGTCCTGGGTGGCGTTCAGCGTGGTCGGCTTGTTGGAGCAGCACTTCGGCCAGTTGGTGGACTACGACTTCACTGCGCAGATGGAGGAGGTCCTCGACCGCATCGCCTCCGGAGACGAGGCCCGCCGCGACAGCCTGAGGCTCTTCTATTACGGGGAGCCGGAGCGGTTCCGGGGGTTGCACCCGATGGTCTCCAACCTTGGCGAGATCGACGCCAAGGCGGTCAACTCATTGCCCATTGCCGACGGCATTGTGCTGCGCGTCGGCAAGTTCGGTCCGTACCTGCAGCAGGTGGATGAGTCCACTGGAGAACTGCGGACCGCCTCGGTGCCCGAGGAGTTGCCACCGGACGAATTGACTCCCGCCAGGGCGATCGAGTTGCTGGACGCCCCCAGCGGCGACCGGGAACTCGGCACCCATCCGGAGACCGGGCGAATGTTGCTGGCCAAGTCCGGCAAGTACGGCCCGTACGTGACCGAGGTGCTGGCGGAGGGCAGCAAGGACAAGCCCAAGACGGCTTCGCTGTTCGACTCGATGGGCCTGGACACGGTGACGTTGGACGACGCAGTGCGGTTGTTGTCGCAGCCGCGGCTCGTGGGCCAGGACGCCGAGGGTGTGGACATCGTGGCGACCAACGGCCGGTACGGGCCATACATCAAGCGTGGCTCGGACACCCGCTCGCTGGAGAGCGAGGAGCAGATCTTCGCGATCACCAACGAGGAGGCGCTGGCATTGCTGGCGCAACCCAAGGCCAGGGGTCGTGCGGCGGCTGGGCCGTTGCGCGAGTTGGGTGAGGACCCGGCGACTGGAAAGCCGGTGGTGGTGAAGGAAGGCCGATTCGGGCCTTACGTGACCGATGGGGAAACCAACGCCACGCTGCGCAAGGGCGACGCCCCGGAGGCGGTGACCTTGGAGCGTGCTGCGGAACTGCTCGCGGAGAAGCGGGCCAACCCGTCAACGAAACGGACGGCGAAGAAGTCCACTCGCAAGCCCGCCGGCAAGTCGGCCACGAAGAAGACCGCCAAGAAGGCGGCCAAGAAGTCGTAGTCGCCACCCTCGCCTAGGGTGCGTGCGTGACCGAGCCGGGCCTTTTCGTTGCCTTCGAAGGCGGGGAGGGGTCGGGCAAGTCGACCCAGATCAGCCGGGTTGCGCAGCGGTTGCGTGCGGACGGCCGCGAGGTGGTCACCACCTTCGAGCCGGGGGACACGGTCGTGGGGGCGGCGATCCGCCAGGTGCTCTTGAGTCGGGACACCGACGGGCTGGCACCGCGCGCCGAGGCCCTGTTGTTCGCCGCCGACCGCGCCCAGCACGTGGACACGCTGGTTCGGCCAGCGCTGCGGCGCGGCGCGGTGGTGCTGACCGACCGGTACATGGACTCCTCGATCGCCTACCAAGGGGCCGGTCGGGAGTTGTCCGTGGACGAGATCCGCAACCTGTCCGAATGGGCAACCGATGGGCTGCTTCCGGACCTCACCGTCCTGCTCGATGTCGACCCAGTCACCGGCCTGCAACGAGCGGCTGGGGAAACGGACCGGTTGGAGGCGGAACCACTGCAGTTCCACAACCGGGTGCGGCAACACTTCTTGGCACTGGCGGCCAGTGACCCGAACCGCTATGTGGTTCTGGATGCTGCGCGACCGGCGGACGAGATCGCCGAGGCCGCCTACGCGGCCGTGTCGGCCCGGGTGGCCCGGTGAGCGTCTTTGATTCGCTGGTTGGCCAGCAGGCGGTCATCGAGAGCCTGGTCGCAGCCGTTCGCGACGCCGCTGATGCGGCCGAGCCCGGACCGGCCATGACGCATGCCTGGCTGTTCACCGGACCGCCGGGATCCGGTCGCACCACCGCGGCGCGAGCTTTGGCGGCGGCTCTGCAGTGCCGCGAGCATGGCTGCGGGGAGTGCGCCGCCTGCCGGACCGTGCTGGCTGGAACGCATCCGGACGTACGAAACGTTTACACGGAGAAGTCGCAGATCCAGGTGGCGCAGGTGCGCGAGGCGACGGCGTGGGCCGCGCGTGCTCCGGCGGATGGCCGCTGGAACGTCATCAGCATCGAGGACGCGGACCGGCTCAACGACTCCGCTGCCAGCGCGCTGCTCAAGATGCTGGAGGAACCCCCACCGCGGACGGTCTGGCTGCTGGCTGCCCCGAGCACCGAGGACCTGCTGCCAACGCTGCAGTCGCGTTGCCGCCATATTCGCCTGCGCACCCCGACCGCGGGCGAGGTGGCCGAGATCCTGGTGCGCCGAGATCAGGTCGATCCGGCCATGGCCGCTTTCGTGGCCCGGGCGTGCCAGGGACACGTGGGGCGGGCGCGGCGGCTGGCGACGGATGAGGGTGCCCGGCTGCGGCGGGCGGAGGTGCTGCGACTGCCGCTGCACCTGGACCGACTTGGCGACTGCTTGGACGTCGCGGCGAACCTGGTCGAGGCCGCCAGCGAAGAGGCGGACTTGGTCAGTGCCCCGCGGGAGGAGCAGGAAGTCGCGGACCTCTCCGCGTCGCTGGGCGTACTAGCGGGCAGCACGCGCCTGCCCCGTGGCGCCAAGGGGCCGTTGGACCAGTTGAAGAAGGACCATGCCGCGCGTCGCAAGCGGTTGCGCCGGGACAGCATCGACCTGGCTTTGCTGGACGTTCTCGCGTTCTACCGCGACGTCCTGGCGCTGCAGTTGTCCACCGGCCAGGAGGCGGTGCACGCCGACTTGAGCCGTGAGGCCGCCGACACCGCGCGGGACAGCACCCCGGAGGCCACCTTGCGGCGCATCGACGCCGTCACCGCGGCGCGCACCGCCCTGCGCGAGACCGAAGCGAATGAGCAGTTGGTGCTGGAGTCGATGGCGGTGGCGCTGGCGCGGGCCACTTCGCCACGACGGGTGAACGCATGATGGATCCGATGACGGACCTGCGCCGTCGAATGCTTCGGCAGCCCGGTCACCGCGAAGGAGTTCACGTGCTCACCAAGTCGGCTGCGCTGGCGGTCGGGGCGGCGCTGCTCCTCAGCGGCTGCACGCTGGGCTCGACGCAGGCCGAGTCGGCGTCGCCGTCGCCCAACCCGGCGGCCACCGCCAGTGCTCCTGCGGACTTGACCGCCTTCTACACGCAGACGCCGGAATGGTCCGACTGCGGCGACGGGTTCTTCTGCGCAGCCGTCGAGGTGCCATTGGACTACGACGACCCGGGTGCCGGCAGCCTCCAGTTGCAGGTCAATCGGCGCCCCGCCGACGACCCGGACGCGCGGATCGGCTCCCTGCTGGTGAACCCGGGTGGACCTGGTTCGAGCGGCCTCGAGTACGCCGCGGCGGCCGACCGCATCGTCACCAGGCAGATCCGCGCGGCGTACGACATCGTCGGGTTCGATCCGCGCGGGGTCGGCTCCAGTGAGCCACTCGAATGCATCGACGATGCTGAGCTGGATGAGCTTCTTGCCTTCGACGGGTCCCCGGACACGCCGGAGGAGGAGCAGGGCGCGGTCGCCATCACGCTGAACTTCATCGACGGCTGTCAGGCCCAGGGCGCCCGCCTGCTTCCGCACATCGGCACCAAGGACGCCGCTCGCGACATGGACATCATCCGAGCGGTGGTCGGCGACGCCCAACTGCACTACTTCGGGGCCTCCTACGGAACCTTCCTCGGGGCCACCTACGCCGGCTTGTTCCCGGAGCGGGTGGGCCGCTTGGTGCTGGACGGCGCGGTAGATCCCGCCGTTCCCGGCCGCGAGGTCGGCAAGACGCAGGCGGTCGGCTTCGAGCAGGCCCTGGCGGCGTTCATCGACGACTGCTACACCCGCAGCGACTGCCCGCTCGTCGAACCCAAGTCGGCGGCTTTGCAGCAGATCGAGGACCTGTTCGCGGCCGCGGATCGGCAGCCGCTGTCGTCGCAGTCGGGTCGCCCGGTCACCGAATCGCTGGTCGTGCTCGGCGTCATCACCGCCATGTACGACGAGACCTCCGGTTGGCCGATTCTGCGCGACGCCTTGGCGAACGCCTTCGATGGCGATGGTGGCCTGCTGTTGGCCCTGGCGGACATCTACGCCGACCGGCAGGAGGACGGCAGCTACGCGAACAACGCCAACGAGGTCATCGTGGCGGTCAACTGCCTGGACCGACCCCAGTCCGGCGATCTGAACAGCATCCGTGCCGACGCGGTGGAGTTCGCGGCCGTGTCACCGCGGTTCGGTGAGTACATCGCCTGGGGTGGCCTGTCCTGCATCAACTGGCCGGTTCGTGGGGAGTCGCTGCCGGCCCCGATCACGGCGGCGGGGGCGGAACCGATCTTGGTGGTGGGCACGACCCGGGACCCGGCCACGCCGTATCAATGGTCGATCAACCTGGCCGATCAACTGGAGTCCGGTTCACTGCTCACGTACGACGGCGACGGGCACACGGCGTACACCCGTGGCAGCAGGTGCATCGACGACGCAGTTGACGAGTACCTGTTGACCGGCGCTTTGCCGCCGGCTGACACCGTCTGCACCTGATTCTGAGCCGCACTTAGGCTCGGCCCATGGCTGCTGACGGGGTATTCGCCGGGTTGGGTATCTCCACGGATGGAACGCTCATGGAGCGCATGGGCATTGAGATCGTTGAGGCGAAGCCGGGCCGGGTCGTTGGTCGTATGCCCGTCGCCGGGAACACCCAGCCCTATGGGCTCCTTCATGGCGGGGCTTCGGTTGTCTTGGCCGAGTCACTCGGGTCCCTGGCAGCAGCCCTGCACGCGGGTCCGGATCGGGTTGCCGTTGGCGTGGAGGTATCGGCCGCCCATCACCGCGCTGCCCGCAGCGGGGTAGTCACCGGGGTCGCCACTCCGCTGTCCGAGGGGAGCAACCTGGCTTCCTACGACATCGTCGTGACGGATGAGCAGGATCGACGGATCTGCACCGCACGGCTCACCTGCATGCTGCGTTCGGCTGCGCCCGGGGAGTCAGGCGCGGGCTAGTCGGCTCGGCCACTTGAGCCATTGCGGCCGACGTCGCCGAACTAGGTTCACCGGGTTCGATCCGGGCCGGATATCGACCGAATTGGCACTACCTGTTCGCAGGTATGCTTCGCGACCGCGCCTGCGGGCGCAGGCCGCCTTAGCTCAGTTGGTAGAGCGACGCACTCGTAATGCGTAGGTCATCGGTTCGATTCCGATAGGCGGCTCCGTGCGCCCAGCAGCTCAGCCTGGAGACCCCATCTGGAAACGAGTCCGGATGGGGGATTGACGCCCCCCGGCCCGCTAGCGGGTGTCTACTTCTCTTGCTGTTCCGGTGCGAGGCAGGGATGAGCCGATGATCGCTGGAGTTCATGCATCTGGGTTGGCTCTGTCCGTGCTGCTGGCGCTGTCCGCCTGTACTGCTGATGGATCGGGTGCGGCGGGCGCAACTGCCGAACCAGGGCAGTCGTCCCCGGCGCCTGCCTCGGCAGATGATCCGGCCGGTACTTCGGCGGCGTCCGGCAGCCCGAGCCCGACCGGCGAGGTGTGTCCGCCGACCGATGCGGTTGCCGTGTCGGTCGCGTCAATCACACCGATAGGGCAGGAGTCAGGCGGCACCGTTACCCGGATCACTTTGCGTCTGGTGAACAGCCTCGAGACCCCGACCAGGTCCCGCATCCAGGTCGTCGTCAGCGCTACACCGGGGTCCGGTCAGTTCCGCAAGGGCGGGACGGAAGGTGGCGGCGCTTGGGGCGCTGGCCCCGGCGGTCCTTCTAGCGCTGACGGCCAGTTCACGTTCACTGGTCTGGAGAGCGCTGCTGCGGCCGGATCGACCACGCAGTTTGTGGACTTCTTAGGAGGCGAGGTGACTGCCGCGACACCTCTGGTTCTGGGTGTCGTTGACGATGCCGACGCCGGGGATCAACTGTTCCCCGGGGGTGACGCCACCTGCCTTTGAGCATTTGGCTCGGGGTCGTGCTTGCGCTAGTTAGAGTCGCGCCTCATGCGGTGGACCCGGTTGCAGGCAAGGTCGGCGTGGGGCAAGCGGGCGATGCCGCGCGGGGGTCAACTCGATGGCCACTTCTACCTGCTGTCCGGACGGGCCGGCCCTTCGAAGGTCTTCAGTGACACGTGGCGCAGCCCGGACGGTGTGCACTGGGAGTTGATGTCGGACAAACCCGGCTGGGGCAAGCGGTGCTACCCGGAAGTGGAGATCGCAGACGGGCAGATCCTGCTCATCGCCGGTCAGGATCTGCGCACCTTCTACAACGACGTCTGGCGTTCCGGGGACGAGGGCCGTAGCTGGGAGCAGGTCTGTGCCGATGCTCCCTGGGGCGTGCGCGCCGGGCACCACACGCACATGCTCGGGGACGAACTCCTGTTGTTCGCCGGGGCCCGCAACTCCGTCAAACGCATCTTCTACCCGGAGTTGTGGGTCAGCCCGGACCTGGGCGAGACCTGGTCCCTGCGGGCCCAGTTGCCCGAGGACATGGCTCGTGCCGGCATGCAGGTGGTCAGCATCGGCGAGACGCTCTACTTCATGGGCGGCGATCACGACCGGCCCGTGTTCCAGCCGTCGTGGGATGGCCGGCGCAACGACGTCTGGCGTTCCCGGGACCGGGGCGAGTCCTGGGAACTGCTTGGGCACGCTCCTTGGGCTCCCCGCACGGGGCACCAGGCGGCGGTCGTTGATGGTGTGGTCTACGTGATCGGCGGACACGTCCGCGGACCGAAGGGGCAGCGCTGGCGACAGTTCCTGGCCAGCGACGTCTGGGCCTGGGACCCGGTCGCGAGCGCAGACAGCATGGATGGCTGGAACCTGGTCAGCGAGTCGGCATGGGGCGCGGGCACCCCTGGCGGTCTGCCCGGCAAGAGCGACTTCCTGCTTGAAGTCCGCGAAGGTGCCCTGTGGACCTTCGGCGGCGACCGCGAGGTGCTGTCGCCTTGGCCACAGGACAACGACGTGTGGCGGGCTGACCTCAACGACTAGCGCTCCACGACCCTGCTGCCGGTTCTGGCTGCGCGCCTTCCTTCGGACAGCAAACCTCGAACGACGCGGCTTGGCGTGATCAGTCGGACCTCGCCGGGCACGTCGCCATCCTGAGCATCGGCCACCATCCGGGCGAGCCGGTTCGCGGCAACCTCGGGTGGGTCAGCCATGGCCCGTGTGATGAACCCGTATAGCCGCATGGTCCGCTCGTCGGCCAGCACGGAGTCGGTCGCGTCGGTCGTGAGCCGACCCGTCGTCATCATCCCGGGGTTGAAAGCCACGATGTGGACGCCGGAGTCCGCATACTCCGCGGCAACGGTGCGGGTGAAGGAGCGGATCCAGGCCTTGGACGCCGCATATGCGGAGGTGTACCTGGCCGGGCGGAGATCGTCGCCGCGGCCGGTCACATTCACCAGCAGTCCGCGGCCCTGCGGGACCATCACCTCCAGGGCTGCGCGACTGCCGTAGTAGGTACCGAGGATGTTCACCGCCGTGACCCCGGGCACGACTGACGGGTCGAACTCCAGCGTTCGCGCCATCCCGGGCGTATCGAAGGCGGCGTTGTTGACCCACACGTCCAGTCCGCCGAATTCGTGGACAGCGGTCGCAGCCAGGGCAGCCACCTGTTCGGGATCGGTCACGTCGCCGTCGGCTGCGACTGCAGCAGCGCCCGCGTCGCGCAGTTTGCCGGCCTCCCGCTCGCTCTCGGCGCGGTCGGGTCCCGACAGAACCACTCGCGCCCCGAGGCGCGCCAGCAGCGTCGTTGCGGCCAGGCCGAAGCCCCGGGTGTTGCCCGTCACCACTACGGACAGGCCCCGAATCTGCCCAGGTTCACTCATCGCCCCTCCGTGCCTCCACGCCACCGTTCGGCCGTCCCGCGTGGGTCAGGCCTGCGCTACCAGCCGTCCAGAATCAATTGCCTTCGTGAACGCCGCAAAGTCGCGTTCGTTCTGGTCGGCGTACCGATTGGCGAAGTCGGCCAGGGCGTCGTCGAACCCCTTTCCCTTGGCGTAGGCGGCCAGGGCCACGGCATCGCCCGAGCGAGCGTGGGCCCGGGCCAGCGTCCAAGCGCAGGTTTCGCCGTAGAAGCGCATCCCTTCTGGCCGCAGGTTCTCGATGTCGGCTGAGCCCTTCATGTCCCGCAGTTGCCGCCAGTAGTAGTGCCGGCCGTCGGCTTTGCCGGTCGTCCAGCCAAGGAAGATGTCGCTGGCAGCTTGCATGAGCCGTTGCCCCTGAACGACTCGTTCCCCGGAAGTGCGGTACTGGCTCTTGCCCACCACGGGCTCCAGCACGGACGTCTGCGCCTCCTTGACTTGCAGGAAGAGAACGTCGTCATCGGCGGCCCCTTGCAGCAGCACGATGAACGCCCTCGTGCCGACGCTGCCTACGCCCACGACCTTGCGAGCCAGATCGACGAATCGATAGCGCTCGAGCAGCAGTCGGCGATCCGGGCTAAGCGTGCGCCGGTAGCCGCGGAATTGTTCCTGCACTGCGAGTCTCAGTTCGTCGGCGCTGAGTCCGTAGAGCCGTGGAAGCTCCCGAGCCGGCACCACCAGTGGCGGGTCGTGGATGATGCGGCGGGCACCGTCCACCAACTCAGTCAGTTTCGCTTGCGCTTGAAGCCCGGTCCGGCCCCGGGCCTTGCGCTCCGACGCCTTGGCCTTTTGCCGTGCCAGCCGGGCCCTATCCCGGACGTCCTGGTCTTTGCTTCTCGACTCCACGTCGCGGGTGTAGGTGCGGACGGACTCCTGGATCCGCTCCATGTCCAGCGATGCGTACCAGACCTCCAAACTTGTGAGCTTGGCGAAGTCCCGCATCGCGTGCCGGTAGGCACGACTGGCGGCCCTGGCGCTCTGGACCGCGTCGGCGTCCGTGAAGCCATTGTGGCGAGACGCCACGACCAGGCTGGCGCACAACCGTTTGAGGTCGAACTCGACTGGGCCGGGCAGGGTCTCGTCGAAATCGTTCAGATCGAAGAGCAGGCGGCGCTCCGGTGACCCGAACAACCCGAAGTTGGCCAGGTGCGCATCCCCGCACAGCTGGGCGTTGAGGCCGGCTCGTGGTGTCTCGCCCAGGTCCGCGGCCATGATCGCGGCCGAGCCGCGGAAGAACGCGAAAGGCGAAAGCGACATGCGCCCGTGTCGAACTGGCACCAAGTCCTGATCGCGCGTGGCGTCCTGCGCCTGGATGATGCTGACCGGATCCACCCTGTCCGCCGCTGGGACCCAGCGGCGGTGGCTGTCCGCAGGAACCCGGCTGCGGGCCTCCGCACCTCGCGCGCTCCGCTCCGACTCAGTTAGATGCTTGACCCGTTGGGTTGGCATCCGCAGCACCGCCCTTCGAGACTTGTTCAGGCAGCGGCCCGGGCTGGGATGCTGCGATGGCGGCGCTACTCAAGCATTGACCGAAGCATCCACGCTGACTTCTCGTGTACTTGCTGGCGCTGTGTCGCGTTTGCGCCATTGGCAAGGTCGGTTCAGTAAGGTCGGGCCATGTCGTTCTTCAACGACCGCGACCGGCAGAAGCGGTGGGCCGTCATCGCGATCGTGGCGATGCTGGGCGTGGTGCTCCTCAGCACGCTCGTTGTCGTCGCGTCCTGAGTCCTTCGGAGCCAAGTGCGGGCCGACATACCCAATGAAGTCCGGTCCTAGGTCCCGGAATCCGGTGAGCAAACCTGTCAGGCTTGCACTGCTACGGATATGAAATCTGGGGAGGTGGCAACCGTGGCTATCGACACCGCACTAGAGCAGACAAGCGAAGACCGAATCACCACCAAGGCAGCGCAGAACCTTGCCGGGGTAAGTCGGATCTTGCTCGGGTTTGTGTTCTTGTGGGCGTTCCTGGACAAGAACTTCGGCCTTGGCTACGCGACCAACAGTGATTCCGCATGGCAGTTCGGGACCGGCGATGGCAGCCCGGTGTATGGATTCCTGGCATTTGGCAGCAACCCGGAGGGCCCGTTCGCCAGCGTCTTCCAGGACTTGGCGTCTCAGGACCCGAACAACTGGGCCAACTGGGGCTTCATGCTCGCCCTGCTGGGCGCCGGGGTGTTCCTGTGCCTGGGCATCGCGATGCGAATCGCAGCCATCGGGGCATCGGTGTTGCTCTTCCTCATGTACCTCGCGATCGCGCCGTGGCAGAAGTTCACGGTCGAAGGGGTCGAGCAGACGTCGAACAACCCGCTCATTGATGACCACATCATCTACGCGGTCTTCTTGTTGTTCCTGATGGTCGCCTACGCCGGCCGTTACCTAGGGTTGGGCCGCTGGTGGGAGCGGACAGTTCCCAGCTGGCTGCAGTAGTTCGATGAACCAGCCCGCCACCGTTCCGGTGGCGGGCTGGTTCGTGCTTCGGCACTATCAGCGCGACTGGCTGCGGTCGGATGTGGCCGCCGGCTTGACCGTCACCGCGTACCTGGTGCCGCAGGTGATGGCATATGCGGCGATCGCCGGTCTGCCACCAGTGACCGGCCTCTGGGCGATCCTGCCCTCGCTGGTCATCTACGCATTCCTGGGGACTTCCCGACAGCTGTCAGTGGGTCCGGAATCGACGACCGCGCTCCTGACCGCTGGTGCGATCGGCCCACTGGCCGGCGGTGATCCGGGTCGATACGCGGTGCTGGCGGCGGCTCTGGCCATCGTTACCGGAGCCCTTTGCCTGGTGGCCTGGTTGCTGCGCCTCGGATTCATCGCCGACCTGCTGAGCCGGCCGGTGCTGGTCGGCTACCTCGCCGGGGTCGCGGTGCTGATGATCGTCAGTCAGCTGAGTCGGGTCTCCGGCGTTGCGGTGACCGGCGACAGCACCCTCGAGCAGTTGCGATCGTTCGCGGCGAACCTGGGTCAGGTGGACCCGCTCACTGCCGTGGTGGCCGCTGGGGTGCTGGCGTTCCTGCTGCTGGCCCGAGAGTCCAGCCCCTGGTTGCCGACTCCGCTCGTGGCCGTTCTGTTCGCCACCGCCTTGTCTGCGGTGTTGGGTCTGGCCGACCGTGGCCTTGCGGTCGTTGGCCCGATCGACGCGGGGTTGCCGGTACCCGGGTGGCCTGGGGTGGGGGCAGCGGACCTGTTCGACCTGCTCCCGGCCGCCGTGGGCGTCTTGATAGTCGGATACACCGACAACGTGCTTACCGCGCGCGCGTTTGCCGCCCGCCGCGGTGAACGTCTCGACGCCAACACTGAGTTGCTTGCGCTCGGATCGGCCAACATCGGTGCGGGAGCGTTCTCCGGCTTCCCGGTCTCCAGCAGTGGCAGCCGAACCGCGATCGGGGATGCCGCCGGCAGTCGGACCCAACTGCACTCCATCGTGGCTGCTGTTGCCGTGCTACTGATCCTGCTGCTGGGCCGGGGGCTGCTGGCGGAGTTCCCACAGGCCGCGCTGGGCGCCTTGGTCATCTACGCGGCACTGCGACTGATCGACGTGGACCGCATTCCGCGCGTTGGCTGCGTACAGCCGCGTCGAGTTCTGGTTGGCGCTGACCGCGTTGGTCGGCGTGCTGGCCGTCGGCGTGCTTCCGGGAGTGCTCGTAGCGGTCGGGCTGTCATTGCTGGCGATGCTGCGACGAATCGCCCGACCGCACGACGCGGTCCTCGGCTTCGTGCCGGGGCTGGCCGGAATGCATGACGTGGAGGACTACCGCGGTGTGCAGACAGTCCCGGGACTGGTCATCTACCGCTATGACGCGCCGCTGTTCTTCGCTAACTCCGAGAACTTCCTCCGCCGGGCGCTGACAGCCATCGACCTCGAAATCGAGCCGGTGCGGTGGTTCGTCCTGAATGCTGAGGCCATGCCGGAGATGGACTCCACCGCGATTACCGCCCTGCGGACTTTGCGCTCGACCTTGGGCGAACGAGGTATTCGGTTCGGCCTGGCTCGGGCCACCACCGAACTGCGCGCAGATCTACAACGCGCGGGTTTTCTCGACGAGGTCGGCCCCGACATGATCTTCCCTACGCTGCCGACTGTGGTCTCCGCATTCCGCGCCCAAGATGGTGAGCCGACCGGATGAGCGACTTCACCATCGCAGCGGCCAACTGGCCCGCTGCCGGCATCGCCGCCCTGATCGCGCTCGCCTTTGCCGTGCTGCTGCGCCGCTACCTGCGCGACCGGGAAGTGTGGCGCTACGACACCAGGGCCGCGTGGTTGCGTGCCTGCACCTACTTCGCTGCTGCCTGGGCGATCGCGTTCGCCAGCGGCACTGTGTCGACCATCGCCGCGAATCCATTGGTTCTGCCCGGCCAGACCAGCAACTGGCTGTGGTGGGTCACGGGCTTGGCCGCCCTGGCCGTTGTCCTGGTCGGGTATGGCTTCATCTGGCCCGCCGGCACGCGCCCGCACGGTCGACGGATCGTCTGGCCGGACACGTTGGTCTTCGGCCTGGCCTGGGGTGTCAGCGAGGGGTTGCTGTTCGGATCCGTTTGGCTGGTGGCCAAGCGCGGGTATGAGGCTTGGCTGGGAACCGGTGGCCTGGCTGATGCGCTGACGCTGGCGACGTTGGTGATCGTGCTGAGCGCGTTCGTCGGGCTGTGGCATGCCCTGTACTGGGACATCCACGTATCCCCGGAGCACAACATCGCCGAGTGGAACAGCCGCAAGGTCCTGCTCGCGCACACTCCGAACCTGGTCGTCGCGGGGATCTGGGTGACCGCTTACGAGAACCTGGGCCTGTACGTGGCACTGCAGGCGCTGGCCCTGCTGCTGTCGACGATGGCGATGCCGTTCCCCACCTTCCGGTGGCCGCACCCGGTCGATCCGGACGGACCGGCGCTGGGCGAACCCGCTCCGCTCGGCGACCTGACCGGCCGAACGATCGTTATCACTGGCGGCGCCAACGGCATCGGGGCCGAAACGGCTCGGGCCCTGGCCGGCCTCGGGGCGCAGGTGGTGATCGTGGACCGGGACGCGGTGAACGGTCAGTCGGTCGCTGAGGAGACCGGCGGCCAGTTGTTGGTGTGTGACCTGTCGTTGCCCGAACAGGTGCGCACGGCAGCTGAGCAACTGCAGGCAACCTGCCCCCGCATCGACGTACTCATCAACAACGCCGGCGTGTTCCGTGCCCGCTACGAAGAGACACCCCACGGTTACGAGAGCACGCTGGCGACCAACCATCTGGGCGGCTTCTTGCTGACGGCGTTGCTCGCCGAACGCCTGCGGGACTCGTCTGCCCGCGTCCTCTTCGTGTCCTCCGATGCACATCGCCAGGCCAGCAGCCCGGACTTCGAGGACCTCAACGGCCCGTCGGGATGGCCGGAAAAGCAGGTGGATCTCAACGCCGGATTCGCGGCGTACAACCAGTCCAAACTGCTCGTGACCGCAGCGGCGCTGGAACTGGCCCAGCGGTGGGCGGACGCCGCAGTGACCGTGAACATCGTGGCCCCCGGCGCTCTGGTCCCGACGAACATCTACGCGGAGGTCACCGGCCCCTTCGCCTGGTTCGTGGCCGTGACGCGGCCGCTCCTGCGCACCCCAACCGAAGCCGCGCAGACGGCCATCTACCTGGCCGCATCACCCGAGGTGGCCGGTGTCACCGGTTGGTACTGGAAGGACCGCCGCCCCACCCGGCCCAGCCAACTTGCGCAGGGGGAAGCACTGCGGCGTGAGGTGTTCGAGCGAACGGCCGAGATGGTTCAGGCGCCTACCGGCTGACCCCTCGTGCGCGAAGTGATCGCGTGCGAGAGGGTGCCTCCCCATGGAATACGTGAACCTTGGTCGCAGTGGGCTGCGCGTCTCCCGGTTGGTGCTGGGCACCATGAACATCGGCTGGACCACCGACGAACAGGACGGGCACCGGCTGCTCGACCGCGGTCTGGAGTTGGGGATCAACTTCGTCGACACCGCGAATATCTACGGCGGCGGGCACACCCATCCGGGCTTCACCGAGGAGGTGATCGGTCGCTGGTTCGCGCAGGGCGGCGATCGCCGGGAACGGACTGTCCTGGCCACCAAGTGCTACCAGGCGATGGTGCCTTTCGGTAAGCCGGAGCCGTGGCCCAATGACCGGGGCCTGTCTGCGCTGAACATCCGGCGTCAGGTGGACGCGTCCCTGCAGCGGTTGCAGACCGACCACATCGACCTGCTGCAGATGCACCACGTGGACCGCTCAGCCAGCTGGACGGAGGTCTGGGAGGCGTTCTCCGTGCTGCGGCAGCAGGGGAAGGTGACCTACTTCGGGTCCAGCAACTTCGCGGGGTGGCACATCGCATCCATGCAGGAGGCGGCCGACGCCGGGATGCTGGGCCTCATCAGCGAGCAATCGGTTTACTCGCTGCTGCGCCGCCAGGTGGAACTTGAGGTGCTGCCAGCGGCACAGCACTACGGCCTCGGTGTCATCCCGTGGTCGCCGCTGTCGGGGGGACTCCTCGGCGGGATCCTGCGCAAGCAGAAGGAAGGCCGGTCAGCGGGCGCAATGGCGACTCGCGGCCTGGAACTTCATGGCGAGCAGATCCAGCGGTACGAGAACCTCTGCGACGAATTGGGCGAGCATCCGGCAGATGTCGGCCTGGCCTGGCTGCTGCACCAGCCGGCGGTCACCGGCCCGATCATCGGTCCCCGCAACAACGCCCAGTTGGAGGCATCACTGCGCGCGTTGGACATCAAGTTGGACGAAGCAGTTCTGAAGCAGTTGGACGAAATCTTCCCCGGACCCGGTGGGCCCGCGCCGGAGGCTTACGCCTGGTAGGTCCGCGTCGTAGCCTGGTAGGCGTGGCGCAAGCGGTGCAACAGGTAGCGGCGCGGCCGTGGCAGCGGGTGCGGTCCGAGATCGACCTGCCGGTCCCCACAGCTGTTTGGGTGTTGCTCGCTCATGTGCTCACGATTCTGTCGCCGCTGCTGCTGGTCTGGGCCGTAGCCGACCAACGCGCGTTCGTGGACCAGATCTTCGAGCGACCCGCGCTCCTCTACGCATCAGCGGTGGTCATGATCGTCGCCAGCGTCTGCGAGAGCGCGCAGAACACTCTTGACCGGTGGTATCTGATCGGGGTGCCGCCAAGCGTGCTGGACTGGCTGTTCACGTCGCTGGTCGGCCTCGCGCTGGGGCTCAATGTGCTGGCCGTCTACGGCGACACCGGCTGGATGTGGTGGGCCGTCGGCGCGGTGGTGGCCCTGTTGGCGGTGGTCTACCTGACCGGTGGCCCCAAGGAGGCGGTGCAAACGATCCTCGGGCTGGCGTCGGTAGGCGCCCTGTACGCCGCCACCCGCGACCCGGTGATCGTGCTTACGCTGTTGACGGTCTTCTTGACCATCTATTTCCTGGATGTGCTGCTGCGGACCAAGCAGCAGGTGATGCACGGCTTCACCACGTTGGTGAACGCATTGTCGGTCGTGGCCATCGTCCTGGCGATCAACGGTGCAGCGACGGACTCCCGGTGGTCGTGGCCGATGACCCTGAGCCTGGTCGTCGTGGTTGTCGCGCTGGCGTTCGCGATCCGGCCGCGGTTGCTGCGCCTGCCGCCGACTCCGCGAACAGTGCCACCGCTGGCTGAGGACCCGCGATTCAGTAGCGCTTGAGCAACCTCGACTCGGCCGCGATCGTCGGCCAGGTGTTGTTTGCGGATGCTCGACGCAGCACTGGTCAGCTACTGGACTAGCGTCGTCCGTCGTGAGTTCAGTGCCCTACGCGTCGGGTCAACCGGGCTGCGCAGCCGTGGCCGCTGGCAGCGTCGGCACCGCAGACGCGGCTGCGTCCGTGCTGGCCGATGGAGGCAACGCCGTCGACGCAGTCCTGGCGGCGGGCTTCGCGGCGCCAGTAGCCGAGCCGGGTTTGAGCAGTCTCGCCGGTGGCGGCTTTCTCATGGTCCACACGCCGGACGGGGAGACCTGGATCAGCGACTTCTTCACCAACACCCCGGCTGCGCCCCCGGGCTCCGGGGCACCACTAGTCCCGATCACCGTCAGGTTCCTCGGCGCCGACCAGGTGTTCCACGTCGGACCGGCCTCGGTAGCCGTACCTGGCTGCTTGGCCGGTTACCTGCATGCCCATGAGGCGTGGGGGGCCATCCCGCTGGCATCCGTAGTCGGCCCGGCCCAGCAACTCGCGGATGTTGGTGCGGTGATGGATGCCGCCCAGGAACACGTGTTCACCCTGATCGGCGACATCCTCACCAGCACCGACGAGGGTGCGGCGCTGTTTGGCGGAGGAGGTCGCTACCCCGTCGCCGGTGACCGGTTGCGGAACCCGGCATATGCCAGCTTCCTCGGCGATCTGGCCGCATCTCCGGCCCGGGGTGTGGACCGATTTCGATTTGCCGCGGTTGAAACGGTTACGGCCGGCGGCGGACTGTTGACCGTCGCCGACCAGCAGCGGTACCGGGTGGTCCTGCGCCGGCCCTTGGTGGCAAGCCGCAGCGGGGCATCGCTGCTGACGAATCCACCCCCCTCCCTCGGCGGCAGCATCATCACTTCAGCCATCGGACTGCTTGGTCCCGGATCGGTTGACACCAGCGACGGCCTGGCCAATCAGGTTTCGGCAATTCGCACGGCTACCGAGCAGCACCGCACGCAGCGGCGAATGTCCGTTCGCGGTACCACCCATGTCAGTGTCGTGGACTCCGCCGGGATGATCGCGGCGATGACCACGTCGAACGGCTCGGGATCGGGGCAGTACGCCGCGGGCCTCGGGGTTCAGTTGAACAACATGCTCGGCGAGGAGGACCTGCATCCCGGGGGCCTGCACACGGCAACTCCGAGCAGCCGGATCGCTTCGATGATGGCCCCCAGCCTGCTCCGCGCCGCCGATGGCTCCCTCGTGGGGTTCGGCAGCGGCGGCAGCGAGCGGATCCGGTCCGCATTGCTGGCGATGACGGTGAACCTGACCGACCGCGGCATGTCGTTGCCCGAGGCCATTGCGGCAGCCCGAGCGCACCCCACCAACGGAGTGGTGAACGTGGAGCCGGGTGCCACGGACGAGCAACTGTCGGCATTGGCGGCCCTCGGCGAGGTGCGGGTCTGGCAGGAGCGCAACCTCTACTTCGGCGGTGTGCACGCGGTGCAACGCCATCCGGACGGGGCGGTCACGGCTGCGGCCGATCCGCGCCGGGGCGGCGTGGTTCGCATCGTGGAGTAGCGACGGACGGACCGGCGGGTCCAACGTCCCTGTCGCCGCCAAAGTGGGGCCGCTTCGATATCACCACCCGAGGAGGCGTTTGCATGTTCAGCACCATCAGCCAGGTGGACCCGGTCGCCGCCAAGCGCCGCGTGGACGAACTGCGCGCCGAGGTCTTCGGTGACTCACCCGTCAAGCAGACCTACGCGACCGGGCGTCGCGGCAGCGGCGATGGCGAGCATGTGCTCGTCCTGGGCGGCAGTGGCTACATCGGCCGGGCCCTGGTGCCCGAGCTGCTGGACCGCGGCTTCACGCCGGTGGTCCTGGCGCGGTCGACGCAGTCGGTGGACGGGATGCCGGACGTACCAGTCGTTGTCGGTGACCCAACTCGTGCCGAGGACATCGAGGCGGCGTTCGCGCAGTACCCGATCCGCAGTGCGATCTCATTGTTGAGCTCGCGGCGGCCGAACGATCCGGAGGAGTGTCGCCAGGTCGACTACGTGGCGGTGACCAACGGGATCCGCGCCGCGGCGGCTCATGGCGCACGCCGTTTCGTGCACATCTCCGACTACGGCGTCTACCGCCCGGAGTTGTTGCCGCAGGTCTACAAACTCCAGGTGGAGGGGGAACTCATCGGCGGTCACTTCGGCCGCATCCCGTACACGATCGTGCGGCCGACCGCCTACTACCCGTACCTGTCGGTGAACTTCGGCTCGGTTAAGAACGGCGAGCCGTACCGCATCTTCGACCACGGTGAGTACTCCCTCACCAACCCGATCGCGCGCGAAGACCTGGCTGAGTTCATCGTCAACGCGCTGTGCGACGACGACGCGGCCGGACGCATCCTGCCGGTCGGCGGGCCGTGGAACGAGGACAACGTCGTGACGCTGCGCAGCGCCGGCGAGATGATGTTCGACGTTCTCGGGACTGAGCCGCAGTTCAAAGTGCAGACCCTGGAGTCCTGGGACAAGACGATCGCGCGCATGCGCCGAGTCGGCACGGTGTACCCGCGGATGAAGAACGTCGCGTTCTATCTGGAAGCGGCCAAGTATTGGTCCGTCGTCAGCCACTTGGCGCCGCCGTACGGCACCCGCACGTTGCGGGAGTTCATGGAGAAGCTGAAGGACCGCGAATACCCGGCCGGTTCCTTCCGCGACCGGATGAAGTCCGGCACGTCAATGATCCCCACCGACGTCTGACCCCTTCGTCGCGGCGGCCCGAGCGCATCCGCAAAGCCACAAATCACACTCGTGTAGCACCGGCGTGTCAGTCCGGACGCGCCGTGTAACAGGTGTGACTTGTGGGATTTGAGTTCCCTGGGGGGACTAGTCGTTCCTAACGTTTCCGGCGTTGGATGCCGATACGTGAGGCGTCCCGCTTGGCCTCTTCCCCCGGAGGGTTCGTGCAGCCGTCAGTTCGACGCCTGGTCATCCCCTTGGCGGCCGCGATCGCGGTCGGGGTCATGGCGGCTCCGGCGGCGGCTGAACCCGGGGACGCTCCGAGTGAGTCCCAGATCGCCGAGAGCCGGGCCGCCGGCGAGGCGGCCGCGGCCACGGTCGGTCGGGCCAACGCCCAGTTGGCGATCGCCGACGCCGAACTGGATCGCCTCAGCGCCGATGTCGCGCGGGCGGTGGAGGCCTACAACGGTGCCGTCTGGCAACTGCAGCAAGCCCAAGACGCGGCTGCCGCGGCGCAAGCGCGCGCCACCGCGTCAGCGGCGGAACTATCCGACGCGCGTGACCGAGTAGGCCGCTTTGCGGCTTCGGCGTACCGGGCCGGCGGTGACCTGGGTCAGGTGTCGGCGCTGCTGGACTCGACCGGTCCGCAGGCGCTCGTTGAGCGCAGCAGCGCGCTGGAAGCAGTGGCTTCGCACCAAAGCGATGTGCTCGATCAGGTCCGGGTGCAGGAGGTCGTCAACTCCATCCTCGACGGCCAGGCTGCCGATGCGCTCGCCGCGGCGAAGAACGCTGCCGAAGCCGTGCGCGCCGCCAAGGCCGACGCCGAAGCACGGGTGGCCACCCAGCAACAACTGCTGGCCAACATCGAGCAGACCCGCAACTCCGCCGAAGCCGACCTCGAGGCGGCGACGGCACAAACGGACGCACTTGAGCGGCAACGCCGCGACGCGTTGGCTCGGCAGGAACGTGAACGCCAGGAGGCCGCCGAGCGCGCCGCTGCGCAGGCAGCAGCTGAGCGGGCATCCCGGGCGGCCCCGGCCCCGAGCCGGTCGGCCGCTCCTGCGCCGGAGGTAGTCGGCGGCAACGGGCAGCGACCTACGCCGGCGCCATCGTGGTCACCCCCACTCACCGGGGGGAGCAGTTCCGGGACGACCAGCGGGGCGCAGGCGGCTATCGAGTACGCGCGGGCCCAGATCGGCAAGCCGTACCAGTGGGCTGCCGCCGGGCCGGACCGGTTCGACTGCTCGGGATTGACCATGCGGGCCTGGCAGGCCGGCGGGGTGTCGTTGCCGCACTGGTCGGTGGCGCAGTACTCCCAGTCCTTGAAGGTGCCGACCTCACAGGCCCGGCCGGGCGACCTCGTGTTCTTCGGCTCCGATCCGACCGACGCCGGTTCGATCTACCACGTGGCCCTGTACATCGGCGACGGGCAGATGATCGAGGCGCCCTACACCGGTGCCAACGTCCGGATCTCCAGCGTCAACCGGGCCAGCTTCTTCGGCTTCGCCCGCCCCTGACCTCGATCAGAGCCGCTCTGTTAGCGCTACGCCGGAATTTCGGCGCACAGTCCAGCGCAGTGCTCAGTGGCCGCTTGCCTTCGCCCGCGCGTAGGACCGGGTGATCTCCGCCTCGGCCGCTTCCCGGCCCACCCAGGTGGCGCCCTCGACGCTCTTGCCCGGTTCCAGGTCCTTGTAGACCTCGAAGAAGTGCTGGATCTCCAGCCGGTCGAACTCGGCGACGTGGTAGACGTCGCGCAGGTGCTCCATGCGCGGGTCGCCGGCCGGCACGCACAGGACCTTGTCGTCGCCGCCCTTCTCGTCGGTCATCCGGTACATCCCGATCGCCCGGCACGAGATCAGGCACCCCGGGAACGTCGGCTCGTCCAGCAGGACCAGCGCGTCGAGGGGGTCGCCGTCCTCACCCAGGGTGTCCTCAATGAAGCCGTAGTCGGCCGGGTAGCGGGTCGAGGTGAACAGCATCCGGTCGAGGCGGATGCGTCCGGTCGCGTGGTCGACCTCGTACTTGTTGCGCTGACCCTTGGGGATCTCGATCGTTACGTCGAACTCCACCGGCCCTCCTCACTGGCTGCTGCGCCGCCTAGTGTGCCGGTTCGCAGGTCCCGGTACCGCCGGTGGACGCTGATCACGAGTCGTAAGGAGGGCGCATGCGCGTTACCTCCCCCGCGGATTGGTCCACACGGACGCGTTTCGTGGCGATCGGCGTGTTGCTCGTCATCACCGCCGTCCTGTTGTTCTGGGCCGGGACCTGGGACAACGACTCGGAACGGGTCGAACCCACGCCGTCGCCTTCCCCGAGCCCAAGCACCGAAGCGTTGCTGCAGCAGGTCGGCGACGCCGCCACGCTCCCCACGGCGGCCGGACTGGCGGCCGTGCTCACCCCCCTGCTGGCGGACCCCGACCTGGGCCAGTCCGTCTCGGTCTCGGTGACGGACGCCGTCACCGGCACCTCGCTTTATGGCGCGTCCGCGGATCAGTCCCTCATCTCCGCCTCGGTCGTGAAGATCCTGACCGCCACAGCTGCTTTGCAGTCCCTGTCGCCGGAGCACCGCTTCCAGACGACGGTCCTCCTGCAAACGCCGCCGAACTCGGCGCCGGTACTCACCCTTGTTGGCGGCGGTGACCCCGGACTCGGGGCGACCGCTGCGGACACCCCGACCGGCGGCACGCTCACCGAACTGGCTGCCGGCACGGCCGACGCGCTCACCGCTCGTGGCATCACTGGGCCGGTCGAGTTGCGCTACGACGACTCCCTGTTCGTCGGCGCCAACCCCGAAACGTGGCCGGACGGGTACGTCGCCAGCGGGGTTGTGGCCCCGGTTTCGGCGCTCAGCATCAGCCGGGACGAGGACGAGGTTGTGACCGATCCGGCCGGCCGCGCCGCGGCGGCGTTCGCGACCGCGCTCACCGGCGCCGGGGTGAGCGTCAGTGGACCCCCAACTCGCGGCGCAGCGGACGCGGCGCAGGCAGCCGAGGTGGCTGCCGTCGAGTCCGCACAACTGTCGGCGCTGGTCGAGCGGATGCTCGAAACCAGCAACAACGACTACGCCGAAGCCCTCGGTCGGCACGTGGCCATCGCCACCGGAGCCGCCGGGACCAGTTCCGCCGCGACCTTGGCCATCACGCAGACGGTCGCCGGCCTGGGAGTTGATGTGACCGGTGCCGCGCTCGCCGATGCCAGCGGCCTGTCCCGGTCCACCCGGCTGCCGGCGCAGGCGGTCACCGACACACTGACGGTTGCGGCTGCGGACGCCACTGCGGTCGCAGCCGGGATGTCCGTCGCCGGCTTCAGCGGAACGCTGGCCGAACGGTTCGACACGACGGATTCGGAGCCGGGCGCCGGGCTCGTCCGCGGCAAGACGGGCACCTTGACCGGCGTGAGCAGCCTGGCCGGCCTTGTGGTCGACGCGGATGGCCGGCTCCTGGCGTTCGCGGTGATCGCCGACGCGGTCCCGCCCGGCGCAACGCTGGCCGCCCGGGATGCCCTCGATCAGGTGGCTGCCGCATTGGCCACGTGCGGATGCCGCTGAACCGCGTACGGTCCGCACATGCCGCAACTCGTTGACTGGGACTTGGCGGTCACCCTGGGCATCAAGGCCGCCCGGCGCGGGCCGAGGGTGGAGATCGAGCAGGCCCGATCGGTGGTGACCGGGCTGCGAACGGCGGCGCTGCGGGCGGTTGATCCGGTCCGCGAGGTCACCGGGCTGGTGGCCGAACGCGAGGTGCCGGTGCTGGTAGTCGACCGCGCCTCCTGGATCCGGGCCAACGTCGCCACCTTTCAGACGGTGCTCGAACCGGTCGAGCAGTCCGCACCAGAGCCCTCGTCCGCCTTGGTCCGCGAGGTCGGGCAACGGCTAACCGCCGTGGAGATAGGTGCGGTGCTGGGCTGGCTTTCCGGCAAGGTCCTGGGGCAGTACGACCTCATCGGACCGGCGTCCGGTCCCGGTGCCGGCATCGGGCGGCTGCTGCTGGTCGCGCCGAATGTCCTGGCGGCCGAGCGGGCGATGGGTGTGGACGGCAACGACTTTCGGCTTTGGGTCTGCCTGCACGAGGAGACCCATCGGGTGCAGTTCGGTGCAGCTCCCTGGCTGCGTTCGTTCCTGCTCGATGGAGTAGCCGAGCTCGTGTCGACGCTGGCCGAAGACCCGGCCCAACTCCTGGAGCGGATCAAGACCGCTGCGTCGTCATTGTCGCGCGGTGGCGGGGACGCCGACCTGCTCACAGCCGCGTTGAGTCCGGAGCAGGCCGCCCAGGCCGAGCGGCTGGTAGCGGTCATGTCGCTGCTGGAGGGGCACGCCGACGTCGTGATGGACGAGGTGGGGCCCACGGTGGTGCCCAGCGTGGGCCAACTCAGGGAGCGGATGGAACGGCGGCGTTCGTCGCCGGGAGCGGTCGATTCCGTCGTTCGACGACTGCTCGGTATGGACGCAAAGCTGCGGCAGTACCGCGACGGCGCGAGGTTCGTCCGCGCCGTGGTCGGCCGGGTCGGCATGTCCGGTTTCAACGTCGTGTGGCAAGGACCGGAACAAGTACCGACCGCCGCGGAGATCGCCGACCCGGACCTATGGGTCGATCGCGTCCACGCGTGAGCCGATGACTACCGCCCGCGACGCCGCCGCCCAGGTGCGCCGCGCCGTCCGGGCGGCGACCCGAAGCCACGATCGGTTGCTGGTGGCCTGCAGCGGCGGCCCCGATTCGTTGGCGCTGGCGGTCGCGGCCGGCCTGGAGCGGCCTGGCGAGGTGGCCGCGCTGATCGTTGACCACGGGCTGCAGCGTGGTTCGGATCAAGTGGCTGCGACTGCGGCAGCGACGCTGACCGCTCATGGCGTGCCGGCGCAGGTGCAACGGGTGGTTGTGACCGAATCGGGCAACGGCCCGGAGGCGGCCGCTCGGGCTGCCCGCTACGCGGCGTTGGTCGAAGCCGGGCAGCAGCAATCCGCGTGCGTGCTTCTCGGCCACACCCAGGACGACCAGGCCGAGACGGTCCTGCTCGGGCTGGCTCGTGGGTCGGGGGCCCGTTCGCTGGCCGGCATGCCGGCGGCGTTCACCCGCGGCGGGGTGTCCTTCATGCGACCGCTGCTGGACCTTCCGCGCGAGGTGACGCTGGCCGCATGCGCTCATTGGCGGCTGCAAGCGTGGGAGGACCCGCACAACCGCGACCCCCGCTACTTGCGGGCGCGGTTACGCGGCGACGTCATGCCCCGGCTGCAGGCCACGTTCGGCCCCGGTGTCGCGGCCGCGCTGGCCCGCACGGCCGATCTGCTTCGCGATGACGACGAGGCCTTGTCGGCGGCGGCCGACTCGGGCTTGGAGCAGGCCCGCCGCTTCGACCCGGAGCGCCGGGACGACGTCCTGCTGGACCTGGAGTCACTGGCCCGGCTGCCCCGGGCGGTGCGAACGCGGGTGCTGCGCCGGGCGGCCATCGCTGCCGGCAGTCCCGCGGGTTCGCTCACCTACGAGCACGTTGGCTGCTTGGAGGCGCTGGTGTCGGACTGGAGTGGGCAAGGTCCAGCGGCGTTGCCTGGACCGGTTTCGGGCAGTCGCGAATATGGCAGGCTGCGGCTGGCCGGGCGCACGGATGAGAGCTGAGGCGTGAACCAAGAGGATGTAGCGGACGATCTGGCGAAGGTGCTGCTCACCGCCGAGGAGATCTCCCAGAGGATCCAGGAACTGGCAGCGGAGATCGACAAGGACTACGCCGGCGACCCGCCGCTGTTGGTCGGCGTGCTCAAAGGCGCCGTGATGGTCATGGCGGACCTGTCCCGTGCAATCAGCATTCCTGTCGAGATGGACTGGATGGCGGTGTCGTCCTACGGATCCGGGACCAAGTCCAGCGGTGTCGTGCGCATCCTCAAGGACCTTGACCGCGACATCACCAACCGCCACGTCATCGTGGTGGAGGACATCGTCGACTCCGGTCTGACGCTGTCCTGGCTGCTGCGCAACCTGCGCAGCCGCGGCCCCGCCTCGGTTGAGGTCTGCACCATGCTGCGTAAGCCGGAGGCGATGAAGGTGGCCGTCCCGGTCAAGTACGTCGGCTTCGACATCCCCAACGAGTTCGTCGTCGGGTACGGCCTCGACTACGCCGAGCGGTACCGGCACTTGCCGTTCGTGGCGACCCTGGCCCCGCACGTGTACGCCTCTGGCTGATTCCCGCCCACGAGTCGGGGCCGATTGGACGGGCGGTGTACCGTCATTTCGATGAACTGGAAGCGATTCACCCGGGGTCCGCTGCTGTGGATCCTGATTGCGTTTGTGGCCGTGCTGGTCGCCAGCCAGTTCATCGGCGGTGACCGTGGATACGAGTCCGTTGACACCTCCGAGGTCATCGATGCACTGCAGGAAGGCCAGGTCGCCAAGGCCAAGGTGATCGACCGCGACCAGCGCATCGAGGTGGACCTCAAGAACGGCGATCAACTCAAGTCGGAGTACATCGAATCCCAGGGTGCGCTGATCACCGAGTTGCTGGTCGAGAACCCGCCGCCGGATGGCTACAACTCCGAGGTGCCCACCCAGGGCCTGCTGGTCACCCTGCTGGTGAACCTGCTGCCGATCCTCCTGCTGCTCGGCCTCTTCTTCTTCTTGATGACGCAGATGAGCGGCGGCGGCTCCCGCGTTATGAACTTCGGCAAGGCCAAAGCCAAGCTGGTCAGCAAGGACATGCCGACGACCACTTTCGCCGACGTCGCCGGTGCCGCCGAGGCGGTGGAGGAACTCGAGGAGATCAAGGAGTTCCTGGCCGAGCCTGGCAAGTTCCAAGCGGTCGGCGCCAAGATCCCCAAGGGCGTACTGCTCTATGGCCCGCCGGGAACCGGTAAGACGCTCCTGGCCCGCGCCGTCGCCGGCGAGGCCGGCGTTCCGTTCTTCTCCATCTCCGGTTCGGACTTCGTGGAGATGTTCGTCGGCGTTGGCGCTTCGCGCGTGCGCGACCTCTTCGAGCAGGCCAAGACCAACGCCCCGGCGATCGTCTTCGTCGACGAGATCGATGCCGTGGGTCGCCACCGTGGGGCCGGGATGGGTGGCGGTCACGATGAGCGGGAGCAGACGCTCAACCAGTTGCTCGTGGAGATGGACGGCTTCGACGTGTCCGGCGGCGTGATCCTGATCGCCGCCACGAACCGTCCCGACATCCTGGACCCGGCGCTGCTGCGACCCGGTCGATTCGACCGGCAGATCGCTGTGGAGCGCCCCGACCTAAACGGCCGCGAGCAGATCCTCGGCGTGCATGCCAAGGGCAAACCGATCGACCCCACGGTGGACCTACGCAGCGTGGCCAAGCGCACCCCCGGGTTCACCGGCGCCGACTTGGCCAACGTGCTGAACGAAGCGGCGCTGTTGACCGCCCGCGGCGGCGGCACGCTGATCGACAAGCCGGTCATGGATGAGGCGATCGACCGTGTGCTGGCGGGCCCGCAGAAGCGGACCAGGCTCATGGGCGAGAAGGAAAAGCTGATCACCGCCTACCACGAAGGCGGACACGCGCTGGTCGCTGCGGCGTTGAACCACACCGACCCGGTCCACAAGGTCACGATCCTGCCGCGTGGCCGCGCCCTCGGTTACACGATGGTGCTGCCGGATGAGGACAAGTACTCGACCACCCGCAACGAGATGCTGGACCAGCTCGCGTACATGCTGGGCGGGCGAGTGGCCGAGGAGATCGTCTTCCACGACCCGACCACGGGTGCTGCCAATGACATCGAGAAGGCGACATCGCTGGCGCGGGCCATGGTCACTCAGTACGGCATGAGCGAGCGCCTCGGCGCGGTGCAACTGGGCAAGCAGAACGACGAGGTGTTCCTCGGTCGGGACATGGCCCACGTACGCGACTACTCCGAGGGCGTGGCCGAAGTGGTCGACGACGAGGTGCGCCGCCTGATCGAGTCGGCCCACGATGAGGCCTGGACCGTGCTGGTGGACAACCGCGACGTGCTGGACGCACTGGTGTTGGAGCTGATGGAACGCGAGACGTTGGACAAGGAACAGGTTGAGCGGATCTTCGTTCCCATCCGCAAGCGCCCCATCCGCCCGATCTGGTTGTCCAGCGACAAGCGACCCGTGTCGGACCGCGGCCCGGTGGCGCTGCCCCCGGTGACCAGCAACGGGCACGGGCCGCACGACGCCGGAACGGGATCGCCGGCTGCGGAGTTGGGGTCGGCACCGAGCACAACCGAGGGCGACTGAACGTGGATCCGGTTGGGCCGGAGGAAGACTCGGTCGTGACGGCCTCGTTCGACCATGACCGTGCCGCCGCCGCAGTGCGCGAGTTGATTGTGGCGATCGGTGAGGACCCGGACCGGGAAGGTCTTGCGCGACACCCCTGAGCGCGTCGCCCGGATGTACGCGGAGGTGTTCTCCGGATTGCGGCAGCAACCGGAGGACGCACTGACCACAACTTTCGACCTGGGTCACGACGAGATGGTGTTGGTCCGCGACATCTCGCTCACGTCGTTCTGCGAGCACCACCTGGTGCCGTTTCACGGCGTTGCGCACGTCGGCTACGTGCCCGCCGCGGAGGGCCGGATCACCGGCTTGAGCAAGCTGGCGCGCCTGGTGGACGTCTACTCCAAGCGGCCGCAGGTTCAGGAGCGGCTGACTTCCCAAGTCGCCGACTCTTTGGTGCGGCTGCTGCAACCGCGTGGAGCGATCGTGGTGATCGAGGCGGAGCACCTGTGCATGTCGATCCGCGGGGTCAAGAAGCCGGGGGCGCTGACGATCACGTCGGCTGTCCGCGGACAACTGCGTGACCCGGCGACTCGGGCCGAGGCGATGAGCCTCATCCTGCGCCCGCGCTAGGTTCTGCCGCTGTGGTTGCGGGTGTGGGTCCATCCGGGCTTCCGGCAACCCTGAATCTGTCGCGCACCCTGGTCATGGGGGTGCTGAACGTGACGTCGGACTCCTTCTCCGACGGCGGCCGCTACCTGGACCCGCAAGCAGCAATCGAGCACGGGCTGGCCATGGCCGCTGCCGGCGCCGACGTGGTCGACGTGGGCGGGGAATCAACCCGGCCTGGGGCCGTGCGGGTCTCGGCGGTGGCGGAGTCCGACCGCGTCCTGCCGGTCGTTGCCGCGTTGAGTTCGGCTGGGGTTGCGGTATCGGTGGACACGATGCGCGCTGCGGTCGCGATCGCCGCGGTGCAGTCGGGCGCGGTCATCGTCAACGACGTCAGCGGCGGGCTGGCCGACCCGGACATGCTGCCGGCGATGGCGGGTGTCTCCGCGCCTTACGTCGCGATGCACTGGCGCGGACACAGCGACGAGATGGACAGTCACCTCGACTATGTGGACGTACTTGAGGACGTCCGGGCCCATCTGGCGCAGCGGCTGCAGGCCGCAGTGGACGCCGGCGTGGCTGCCGACCGGGTCGTCCTGGACCCGGGGCTTGGTTTCGCGAAGACCGCTGAGCACAACTGGACCCTGCTGGCTGGGCTCGACCGGCTGGCGTCACTTGGTCGACCGCTGCTCATCGGCGCCAGCCGCAAGCGGTTCCTCGGCAGTCTGCTCAGTGCGGACGGCTCGCCGCGGCCGGTTGCTGAGCGCGATGCGGCAACTGCGGCCATCTCCGCCCTGGCTGCCGCAGCCGGCATCTGGGGGGTTCGCGTCCATGATGTGCAGTCCAGCCGCGATGCTGTGGCCGTGGCGCAACGGTGGGAGGCCGGATGAACGACAGCATTGAGATCCTTGGCCTGACTGAGCGCGGCCGCCATGGCTGGTTCGAGTTCGAGACGCAGGCGGGGCAGACGTTCCGGGTCGATCTGGTGCTGAGCCTCGTCGACGGAGTGATGTCGGCCGCCGCCGCCAGCGACGACTTGGCCGCGACCGTGGACTACGGCGCGATCGCCGAGTCGGTTCGCTCTTTGGTGGCTGGCGAACCGGTGCGTCTCATCGAGACGCTGGCCGAGCGGATCGCTGAGGCCTGCCTGGCCGACCATCGTGTACACGCCGTCGAGGTGGCGGTGCACAAGCCCCAGGCGCCGGTCTCCGCCGCGGTCGACGACATCGCCGTGCGCATCCGCAGGGTCCGTGGCTGAGTCATCTCGATCCGTGTCGGAGCCCGCCGAGTCGCATGCATGTCGTGCTGGCCCTGGGTTCCAACCTCGGCGACCGACTGGGCTTCCTGCAGGCCGGGCTGACCGCGCTGGCGGACTTCGTGCAGATAGCGGCGGTTTCGTCGGTCTATGAGACCGATCCGGTCGGCGGCCCCGCCGGACAGGATTCGTACCTCAACGCGGTCGCGGTCGGGACCACGCAACTGACGCCGGAGGCGCTACTGCTTGCGTGCCACGCAGTTGAGGCCGCGGCCGAGCGAACCCGGCTGGAACGCTGGGGCCCGCGCACCTTGGACGTGGACGTCGTCTCGTTCGGCTCGATTGAACGCATGGCGCCCGACCCGGTGTTGCCGCACCCAAGAGCGCACGAGCGAGCGTTCGTGCTGCTGCCCTGGGCCGAGGCGGATCCGGACGCCGTGCTGCTGGGTTTCGGGCCGGTGGCTGAGTTGGCCGTCCGGCTCGATGGCTCCGGGGTGCGCATCCGCCCGGATCTGTCGCTGGTGGTGGGGCGGGGATGAGGCCGACATCGCCGGGACTGCTGCTGGGGCTGGCTGGCATCGCCGCAATCACCGTGTGGGCCCTCGTCGGGTTCTGGACAGTGTCGAACGGGCTGCCGTTCGTGCCCTGGTCGGCGGCCGCGATCATCTGGTCGGCGGCGGTCGCGATCGGCGTCGCGGCGTTGGTGCTGCGACCGCGGTTGCGCCGGGCCGAGAACGCCAAACCCATAAGCCCCTTTGCGGCAGCGCGGCTAGCGGCGCTGGCGTTGGCCTCATCGCGAACCGGCGCACTACTCGCGGGTGGCTACCTGGGCTATGCGGTGGTCGTACTCGGGAATCTGGACACCGAGTACCGGCGCCGGGCGCTGGCGGTCGCACTCGTCTCGGCTCTGGGCAGCGCTGCGCTACTCGGGGCCGGATTGCTCCTGGAACGTTTCTGCCGCCTCCCGCCACCCCCACAAGCGCGAATGCCGCTTTCTGGCGAATAGGCAGCGAGAACGCCGCATGCGGGTGCCGCTGCTGCGCCGTCGCTCGGTCCGGCGTCGGTGCGTCGGCAGTCACGAACCCTCGCTGAGCCTTACCTTGAGCCCGTGAGCAGGGGACGGCACGCACGCCGCAAACGTTTCGAGCTGAGCTCGTTGTGGCGTCGCCGTGGCGGACGTCGTCGGCTGGGGACTCAACTGCCGGCGCCGGACCCGGAGGTCGTCGCCCTGCGGCAGCGACTCGAAACCGTCGAGGCCTACGCGCAACAGGTGACCGCGGAAGTGAACCTGCTGCGGGCACAGGTGGCCGAATTGTCCGCGCGCCCGACGGCTCCCGCTGCGGACCAGCCGCAGCCGCTGGACCTGCCGCGACCGGTCGTCGTCCCGGAACCGGACGATTTGCCGGAGTACGCCGCAGTGGTCCGGCAGATCGAATTGCCGGAGACGCCGCCCATCTGGGCCGGCCCGCCCGCGGTCTGGACCGGCCCTGCCGAGCAGCCTTCGCTGAGCCTGGACATCCCCCTGGTCGCCACCGACGACCCCGAAGCCGTCCACGCCGCGGTCGCCCCCTCGTGGCGCGACGACATGTTCTCGATGGCTGCGCCGCGTTCGGCACCACTAATCGACGTGGTACCAACCGTCACCCGTCGGGCCAGTTAGCCGCATCCCGTCGCGGGGTCGAACTGCGACCGGCTACTTGTCGACGTCGCCGACCACGAAGAACATCGACCCGAGGATCGCGACCATGTCGGCCACCAACTGACCGGGGAGCATCTCCGAGAGCACCTGCACGTTGTTGAACGAAGCCGACCGCAACTTCAGCCGCCACGGCGTCTTCTCGCCCCGGGACACCAGGTAGTAGCCGTTGATTCCCAACGGGTTTTCGGTCCAGGCGTACGTGTGTCCCTCCGGCACCTTCAGCACCTTCGGCAGCCGCTGGTTGACCGGGCCCTGCGGCAATGACCGCAGTCGATCCAGGCAAGCGTCGGCGAGGTCCAAGGAGACGTCCACCTGTTCGACCAGGACCTCGAACCGGGCAAAGCAGTCCCCGGCCGTGCGGGTCGGGATCCGCAGCACGTCCTGCAGCTGGCCGTAGGCCAGGTACGGCTCGTCCCGGCGCAGGTCCATCTCCACGCCCGAGGCTCGGGCGATCGGTCCGCTCACGCCGTAGGACATGATCTGCTCAGGCGACAACACCCCGACGCCTTGCGTTCTGGCCGCGAATATCGGCGACCCGAGCAGCAGTCCCGTCAGGTCCGGCAGCCGCCGCCGCACGGCGTTGACCGCCTCCTGGGCGCGCCCGAGCCACCCTGCGGGCAGGTCCTCCTTCAGGCCGCCGACGCGGTTGAACATGTAGTGCATGCGGCCGCCGGACAGTTCCTCCATGACGGCCTGCAGCGTCTCCCGTTCCCGGAAGGCGTAGAAGACCGGAGTGATGGCCCCGACTTCCAGCGGGTACGAGCCGAGGAAGACCAAGTGGTTCAGGACCCGGTTCAACTCCGCCATCAGCGTGCGGATCCAGACCGCCCGCTCCGGAACCTCCATGCCCAGCATCCGTTCGGCGGCGAGGACCACGCCTAGTTCGTTGCTGAAGGCGCTGAGCCAGTCATGCCGGTTGGCCAGAACGATGATCTGTCGGTAGTCGCGGACTTCGAACAGCTTCTCCGCGCCCCGGTGCATGTAGCCGATGACCGGTTCCGCGTGCACGATCCGTTCGCCGTCGAGGCGCAGCCGCAGCCGCAGCACGCCGTGGGTCGCCGGGTGCTGCGGACCGATGTTCAGCACCATGTCCGCGGTGGCCAGGTCGCCGGTGGCGACCATCATCTCCCGCGCGCTCACGCGGCGATCTTGGCAGACGTTGTCACGAAGCGTCTGGCACTGCGGCAACGAAGACGCCGAATCGGTCCACGGCAACCTCCCGATCCGCGCTGGACCGTAGCGAACGATCGGGTGCGTGCGCTGGCATACGCTGACCGCATGAGTGACGCCTTCGCGCCGCCGGAGTCCGGCTGGCAGCGGGTCTCGCCGAAGCTCGCGACGGTTCGGCGGTTGGTGTCTATCTCGCTGCTGGCGATCCTGACGGCCGCCTTCGCTGTTGCGGGCTGGTTCTTGGCACCGTTGTGGTCGGCCTTGGCCGCTGTCATCGGTGTGGCGCTCATGTCGTGGTCCTGGTGGCTCATCGGTCGCCAGGTTCGGGCGCTTGGTTACGCCGAACGCGCCGACGACTTGTTGGTCACTCACGGCATCGCTTTCAAACGCCTAGTCATCGTGCCGTACGGCCGCATGCAACTGGTCGACGTCGACGCCGGTCCTCTGGACCGATCCTTTGGGTTGGCTCGACTCCAGTTGCACACAGCGGCCGCCACCACCGATGCAGTCATCCCCGGCCTGCCCAAGGACGTCGCCGGCGCGCTGCGCGATCGACTCGCCGCACTGGGCGAAGCCAGGTCCAGCGGCCTGTGACGCAGCAACCGTACGAACCGCCGTCGGCGGTGGCGCTGCAGGAGACCCTGCCGCAGCGAACCCATCCGCTGACTCCCATCGCCTCCCTGGACCGCGTCGCCGTGGCCGCAATCGGCGCCGGGTTTGTGTTCGGCGACGCGCTCGGTCAGCCCGTGTTCGTGGCCGTGATGTTGTTCGTGCTGCTCGGGCTGGCCGCGGCTTGGGTGTCTTGGTGGCGCACCACCTACTGGTTCGACGCCGACGGGGACCTGCGAATCGCGTCCGGCCTGTTGCAGCGCACCGAGCGACGGGTGCAGTTGTCCCGGCTGCAGTCCGTTGAGGTCGTGCAGCCGCTGATCGCACGCCTGGTGGGGCTGGCTGAGGTGCGCCCTGAGATGGCCGGCGGCGCGGGCAGCAACCGACCGCTGCGCTTCTTGGCTGAACCGCAGGCCCGCCAGATGCGGGCCGAACTGTTGGCCCGGGCTGCGGGCATCCGCACCGACGGGACCGCCCCCGCCCCGGAGGCCCCTGAGCGACCGCTGCTGCGCGTGCGTGACGGGGCCCTGGTGCTGTCGTCGCTGCTCGACATCGGCCTGGTGGTCGGCACGTTGATTGCGATCGTGGCGATCGGAGTCGTCTTTGTGACCGGGCAGTGGGCCGCGCTGTTTGGGGTGCTGGTCGGTGGGTTCGCCGTTTCTGCCGGCACGATCGGGCGGTTCTTGACGTTCTACGGGTTCACCATCGCCGAGAGCCCCGATGGCCTACGGCTGCGCCACGGCCTGCTGACGACGCAAGCTCGCACCGTCCCGCCGGGGCGAGTCCAGGCGGTCCAACTGGAGCAGCCGCTGCTTTGGCGGCCGCGCGGCTGGGTTCGCGTGAGCGTCAACGTGGCCGGCGTCGTCGGCGAGCAGAACAGCAGCGGCGGAGTCCTGTTGCCGGTGGCCGATGCAGCTGAGGCCCGCGCAGTGCTCAGCCGGATCCTCGTTGGCGTCGACGTGGAGTCGTTGCCGTTGATCGCCGCCCCCGAGGCGGCCCGCTGGCGGGCGCCATTGCAGGCACGCCGGCTGGCTGTCGGGCAGGACCCGTTGGTCTTCGCGTCGAGGTCGGGTTGGTTGACCCAACGCATCGCCCTGGTTCCGCACGCCCGGACCCAGAGCGTCCGCATCACGCAGGGCCCGTGGCAGCGGGCGTTGTCACTGGCCAGCGTCCACGTGGATTCCACACCCGGACCGGTGGACACCTCGGCCCGGCAGCGATCGGTCGAAACCGTCCGCGAGTTGGCCGAGGAGCAGGTCCAACTGGCGCGAGCGGCTCGAAACGCCTCTGCGCCGGAGCACTGGATGCGTCCGAAGCCGGACCCGGCGGCCGGGGCGGAGCAACAGTGACCGCCGTTGCCGCCTTCGATCTGAACGACGCAGACTTCGTCGCCGACCCGTACCCAGCGTTCGCCGAGTTGCGCGCAGCCGGTCGCGCGCTGTGGCATCCCGAACTGAACATGTGGCTGGCCAGCCGGCACGCCGACGTCGATGCCGTCCTTCGGCATCGTGGGCTTGGGCGTGTGTTCATCGCCCGGCCCGGTCCGGAGTGGGAGACGTTCAATTCGCTGCACTCCGAATCGATCCTCGACAGCGAGCCGCCCAAGCACACGCGCCTGCGCTCGCTGGTCGCCAAGGCGTTCACGCGCGCCCATGTCGAGGCCCTGCGGCCGGCGATCCGCCGGCAGGCCCAGCAACTACTCGATCAGGTCGACCCGGGCGAGCCGTTCGACATCATCGCCGCTTTGGCCGAGCCCCTGCCCGTGCTGGTCATTGCCGACTTGCTCGGCGTGCCGGAGGCGGAGCGCTCGTCGTTGCGGCCGTGGAGCCAGTCGATCGTGAAGATGTACGAGTACGCCACGACTCCGCAGCAGCAGGCGGAGGCCCAGGTAGCGGCGGATGAGTTCGCCGGCTTCGTGGCCGAGTTGGCACAGCACCGGGCCCAGCACCCCGGCGACGATCTGCTGACCCGACTGGTGCAGGTACGCGACGGCAGCGACCGGCTGTCGGAGAGCGAGCTCGTGGCCACCGCGGTGCTGCTGCTCAACGCCGGCCATGAGGCCAGCGTCAACGGCTTCGGAAACGGCCTGGTGCCGCTACTGCAACGGCGCGCGCAGTGGGAGCGGTTGCTGGCCACACCGACACTCGTGCCGACTGCGGTGGAGGAGATGCTTCGCTTCGACTCGCCGCTGCATCTTTTCGAACGCACCGCCAAGGTCGATGTCGAAGTCGCCGGGGTGACAGTGCGAGCGGGGGAGAAGATCGCGGCGCTGCTCGGGTCGGCCAACCGCGACCCGGAGGTGTTCGCCGACGCCGACGAGTTCGACGTGGCCCGCGATCCGAACCCGCACCTGGCCTTCGGCGCCGGGATCCACTTCTGCCTCGGTGCGCCACTGGCCCGCGCCGAGATGCAGACGTCGTTGGAGTTGCTGCTGGAGCGCTTCAGTGGCTTGGAGTTGGCGGATTCACCAAGCGCCCGGCCGACGTTCGTGCTGCGCGGCTTCACCAGCGTCCCCGTGCGGGGTTAGAACAGCGGCGCCAGTCCGTCGCTGGACTGCACCAACCAGGTGAACGCGCCCAGGCCATCGGGGTTGCGCAGATCGGCACGTTCCCCGGCCTCGGCGAGTGCTCGGACGTAGCCGACGGGGTCGGACTTGGCCTGACCCAGCGGTGGTCGGTCGCCGAGCATGCCCAGCTCGGCCAGGGCGTCCCGCTGCGAGCCGACCCAACTGGTCTTCAGACCGCGCCGCTGCCCGGCGTCGGCCACCGAGTCGATCGCGACGTGCGCCGTCAGGTTCATGCTGCCGTCCGGAACCGGGCGCACCTGTCGCCCGGCGAGGTAGCCCACGAGCGACCCGTTCGTGGGTCGCTCGCCGCGGACGTGCCCGTAGTCGATGGCGATGGCGTAGCCGGCGGTCACCCGACCGGCAAGGTCGGCCCAAGCCTCGTCGCGCGGCGCACCCACTTCGGCTCTTTCGCCGACGGCCAGCGGCCACCACCGCTGCAACCAGTCCGCTTCGGCAACGGCCTCGGGCCCGAGCGTTTCGTTCCCCTGCTCATCGACCAGGACGATCCGGTCCCCGTCGCTGGTTCGCTGCACCACTTCGACCGGCACGTCATCCAGCCACTCGTTGGCGATCACCAGGCCCTGGATCGAGTCCGGTGGCTCGTCCCGCCACTCGATGCTTGCCGGCAGTCCGGTTGGTCGATCCGCCAAATCGACTCCGACCGCGCGCACCCGGTCGGCCAGCGCAGCCGGCAACTCGGCCACGACCCCCGCCGCTAGCTCTCCCCTGCCCGCGCCCATGTCTACGAAGTCCAAGGTGGACGGATGTACCAAGTGCGGTGTCGACGCGGCTGAGCGCCGCCGCGGCCGCACGGGCGAAAGCCCGGCTGTGGGCTGACGTCCGGAACGCACCAGCCGGGCCGAGGGCGGAGTGCGCCCAGCCGCCGGCGCCGTACACCGATTCCTGCCAGGCCTGTCGCCACGTGCGCACGGGGCTAGTCCAACACCCGGCCGGTTTGGCGGGGAGCGTGGGCGGGTAGGCCCCGGCCGCGCCAGCCAGATCCCAGCCGCACCGGTTAGGCTTGGCGCAGCCTCAACCGACCGGTACCCCAGTGGACTGGAGCGAGGAGCGGCAATGAACAGCGGTCACGCCCGGCTCGACGTCGGGGTCATCTCGGCGGGTCGCGCCGGCTCGGTGCTCGGCGCCGCGCTCGCCGCCGCCGGTCATCGGGTCGTAGCGGTTTCCGCGGTTTCAGACGCGTCGCGGGACCGGGCCGAGGCGCTCCTGCCCGACGCGCAGATCCTCCCCCCACCCGAGGTCGCCGCCCGCGCGAACCTGCTGCTGCTGGCCGTACCCGACGACGCGCTTGCGGAACTGGTGGCCGGTCTGGCCAACACCGGCGCCATCGCGCCGGGCACGTTCGTGGCCCACACCTCCGGTCGCTACGGCACAGCCATCCTGTCGCCGGCGACCCAGGCGGGCGCTCTGCCGCTGGCACTGCACCCGGCCATGACCTTCACCGGCACTTCCCTGGATCTGGGCCGACTGTCGGGAGCCTGCTTCGGGGTCACCGCGCCGGAGGCGCTGCGTCCGGTCGCTGAGGCGCTGGTGGTGGAGATGGGCGCCGAACCGCAGTGGGTTGCCGAAGAGTCCAGAGTTCTGTACCACGCGGCATTGGCGCATGGCTCGAATCACTTGGTGACCGTGATCGCGCAGGCGATGGACGCGCTGCGTGCGGCCGGAGTCGCCCAGCCGGAGCGGCTGTTGCGGCCGCTGGTCACCGCGGCCGCTGACAACACACTGCGCGTCGGCGACGCCGCCCTCACCGGGCCAGTCGCTCGCGGTGACGCGCGCACCGTGCGCGCTCACGTCGAGGCGCTGTCGGCGCACGAGCCCGGCACCGCGGCCGCCTATGTGGCACTGGCTCGCGCGACCGCGGATCGCGCGTTGGCGGATCGGCGACTGCGGCCAGGCGATGCGGCGGAACTACTTGGGGCGCTCGCAACGTCCGCGGAGATCGGTGGGGAGCTGCAATGAGCCGGACCGTCACCACCCCAGTCGTGGTGCGCACCCGTGGCGAACTGGCCAAGGGGTTGGCCGCGCTGCGGTCGCAGTCGGCCACTGTTGCGTTCGTGCCGACGATGGGCGCGCTGCACGACGGTCACCGCGCACTGTTGCGGCAGGCTCGCGAACTCGGCGACGTCGTGGTGCTCAGCATCTTCGTGAACCCGCTGCAGTTCGGGTCGGGGGAGGACCTCGACACCTACCCGCGGACTCTGGACGCCGACCTGATCGTTGCCCAGGAGGAGGGCGTGGACCTGGTCTTCGCGCCCACCGAGCAGGTGATGTACCCCGAGGGCCGGTCCGGTCAGGCGATCACCGTCAGCGCCGGCGACCTGGGCACCACCTACGAGGGGGCGTCCCGGCCAGGCCACTTCGACGGGGTCCTGACCGTGGTCGCGAAGCTGTTCAACCTCATCGGGCCCGACGTCGCCGTGTTCGGTGAGAAGGATGCGCAGCAACTGGCGTTGATCCGGCGCCTGGTTGGAGATCTGGACCTGCCGGTGCACATCGTCGGCGTGCCGACCGTGCGCGAGCCGGATGGCCTGGCGCTGAGTTCGCGCAACGCTCATCTCGATTCCGACGGGCGCGAGCAAGCGCTGGTGCTGTCGCGAGCGCTGTTCGCCGGAGCGGCCGCGGCAGTTGACGGCCCGGCGGCCGTCTTGGCCGCAGCCCGTGCGGAGTTGTCCGGTGAGCCGCGCGCGGCGCTGGACTACCTGGCGCTCGTCGATGCCGACTCCTTTGAGCCGGTGAACCCGGATCACTCCGGCGCAGCCGTGCTGATGGTCGCTGCGCAGGTTCGTGGCGTTCGGCTGCTCGACAACGTCCCGATCGTGCTATGACCTCCCAGTGACCCTCGCGGCGGAGCACTCGATCCGCGCATCCGACGGCGTCATTGCGCCCTTGCCGAGGCGGCTTGCGGCAGCGCCGCCCGGATGGGAGGCGCGAGCCGACGTTGTCGTGGTCGGGTCGGGGATAGCCGGGCTCACCGCGGCCCTGCATGCTCGCCGGTCCGGCACGGTGCTGCTGGTCACCAAGGCGCTGCTGGAGGCGGGATCAACCCGTTGGGCGCAGGGCGGCATCGCAGCTGCGGTTGGCCCAGGAGACACCCCTGATGACCACTTGCGCGACACCCTGGTGGCCGGTGCCGGCTTGTGTGATCCGGAGGCGGTTCGGGTTCTGGTCACCGAAGGACCGGGGGCGCTTGCCGACCTCATCGCACTCGGTGCGGCCTTCGATCGGGACCCGGACGGCACGCTGCAGTTGACTCGCGAAGGCGGTCATCTGCGCGATCGCATCGCGCACGCCGGCGGCGACGCGACCGGGGCGGAGGTGTCGCGGGCGCTGGTGGCGGCGGTGCGGGCCGACCCCGGCATCGAGGTGATCGAGCACGCGCTGGTCCTGGACCTGCTCACCGGCGCCGATGGTGCGGTCACCGGGGCGACTTTGCACGTGATCGGCGAAGGACAACGAGACGGTGTCGGTTCGGTGCGGTCCCGCGCGGTCATCCTGGCGACCGGGGGGATGGGGCAGGTCTACAGCCAGACGACGAACCCGCCGGTTGCCACCGGGGACGGGGTCGCAGTCGCCTTGCGGGCCGGTGCCGACGTGGCCGATCTGGAGTTCGTGCAGTTCCACCCGACGGTCATGTACCTGGGCCCGGAATCCTCCGGGCAGCAGCCGCTGATCTCCGAGGCCGTTCGTGGCGAGGGCGCGTTCCTGGTGGACGACGCCGGGGTCCGGTTCATGCTCGACCAGCACGAGCTCGCGGATCTGGCCCCCCGCGATGTGGTCGCGAAGGCGATCACCCGGCGGATGCGTTCGACCGACTCAACGCATGTTTGGCTGGACGGCCGCCACCTTGGTGTCGAAACCTGGTCGCGCCGGTTCCCGACGATCCTGGAGACGCTTGCCGGTCAGGGTCTGGACCCCGTGCGCGACCTGATTCCGGTGGCGCCCGCCTGCCACTTCGCCTCCGGCGGCGTGCGCACCGACCTCGACGGCCGCACCAGCGTTCGCGGCCTCTACGCGGTCGGCGAGGTCGCGTGCACTGGTGTGCACGGCGCCAACCGCTTGGCCAGCAACTCGCTGTTGGAGGGCCTGGTGTTCGCTGCTCGGGTCGGCCGGGCGCTGGATGCCGGACTGCCGCCGCAATCAGAGTCCCGCGGTCTGGAGAACCACCAGGGGCTGGTGCCGGCGCGCGCTCGGCGAACACTGACGGGCGCGATGACGGCGGGAGCCGGCGTGCTGCGTTCGGACGACAGCCTTGCGGAAACCCTCAGCGTCATCGGTGACGTCGTGGCCCATGACGCGGATGCGGATCCGTGTACCGACTGCTGGGAAGCCGCGAATCTGGCCACGGTGGCGGCGGGGTTGGCCGGCGCGGCGCGACTGCGGACCGAGACGCGAGGCAGTCACTGGCGTGAGGACTACCCCGACCGCGACGACGACGTCTGGCGGGTCCGGTTGGTGCAGACCATGGACGCCAAGGGCGCGTTGTCGGTGCGTTCGGAACCCGTCGCAGATCAGGACATCCGATGAATTTGCCCGAACAGATCACTGCCCAGTTGCTGCAGGCGGGGCTGGACCCGAGCGATGTGGCTGGGGTTGCCGTGGGCGCCTTGGCGGAGGACGCGGCCGGTGGTGACGTGACCTCGATGGCAACGATCGCGGCGGATGCGCGGTCGGTGGCCGACTTCGTGGTGCGCGGTGAAGGCGTGCTGGCCGGCCTGCCGATCGCCGAGGCGGTACTGCACGTGGCCACCGCCGGCGACCTGCAGATCCTCGCCCGGGCCCGCGACGGCGACCTCGTGCAGCGCGGCGAGATCGTTCTGACCGTGGCCGGCCCGACGCGCGCGTTGCTGGCCGGTGAGCGCACTGCGCTGAACCTGCTCTGCCACTCTGTCCGGCGTCGCGACGCTGACGGCTCGGTGGGTCGACGCGATCGCCGACACCGGTGCCGCCGTGCGCGACACCCGCAAGACCACCCCGGGGCTGCGCGCGTTGGAGAAGTACGCGGTTCGCTGCGGCGGTGGCGTCAACCACCGGATGTCCCTGGCCGACGCCGCGCTCATCAAGGACAACCACGTCCTCGCAGCCGGTGGCGTCGTGGCCGCCTTCGATGCGGTTCGCGCACAGTTCCCGGACCTACCGCTGGAGGTGGAGGTCGATTCGCTGGAGCAACTGGACGCGGTCCTGGCCGCCGGCGCCGACCTGATCCTGCTGGACAACTTCTCGGTGCCCGACACCGCCGAAGCCGTGCGGCGCGTCGCGGGCGCGGCCCGGTTGGAGTCCAGCGGCGGTCTCACGTTGGCGGTGGCGCACGACTACGCGGCCACCGGCGTGGATTACCTGGCCGTTGGTGCGTTGACCCACTCGGCGCCAGTTCTGGACATCGCGATGGACCTGGACATCGCCGGCTCGCAACGACAGGAGGCGTGATGCTGCTCGCCATCGACGTCGGCAACACCCAGACGGTGTTCGGCTTCTTCGACGGGGACCGCTTGGACCGGGCGTGGCGGGTCAAGACCGACTCCCGCCGCACCGCGGATGAGTGGGCGTTCCTGATGCGCGGCCTCTTCGTGAACGAGCCAACTCCCACGGGAGTCGCGCTTTGTTCGACCGTGCCGGCGGTGCTGCACGAGATGCGCGCAGTGCTGGCCACCGACTACGCGTCGGCGACCTCGGTGATCGTCGAGCCCGGAACCAAGACCGGGGTGCCGGTCCTGACCGACAACCCGCGCGAGGTGGGTGCTGACCGCATCGTGAACACGCTTGCTGCGCACGCGCTGTTCGGCGGTCCCTGCATCGTCGTGGACTTCGGCACTTCCACGAACCTGGACGCAGTCAGCGCCAACGGGGAGTTTCTCGGCGGTGCGCTGGCGCCGGGCATCGAGATCTCTTTGGACGCCTTGGCGTCGCGGGCCGCACAGTTGCGCAAGGTCGAGTTGGTGCGCCCGCGCGCGGCGATCGGCAAGAACACCGTGGAAGCGCTGCAGTCCGGTGCGCTCTACGGCTTCGCCGGGCAGGTGGACGGGCTGGTGCGGCGCATCACCGCCGAACTCGGCGAGGTCACCGCGGTGGTGGCGACCGGGGGACTGGCCAGCCTGGTCCTGGCGGAGTCGGAGACCATCACGGCGCACGAGCCGGATCTCACCCTGATCGGCCTGCGGCTGATCCACGACCGCAACCACTGAGCGCCTCCCTTCCGGCCTACCCCGCACAGAGCCGCTCTGTTAGCGGTAGGCCGCAACGGCGGCGCTCAACGGGGACATCCTGCGCGCGCCGGTAGCCTGCGCGCCGTGACTCCCGCCGATCCCACCCCCGCGGACGCGCCCGACGACCTGCCGGAGCAGATGCGTATTCGCCGGGAGAAGCTGGACCGGCTGCGCGAAGCGGGCATTGACCCGTACCCCGTCGGTTACCCGCGAACCGCCACTTTGGCTGAGGTGCACGCCAACCATCCCGACCTCCCGGTGGACCACGCGACCGGCGAGCGGGTCGGCGTCACCGGGCGGGTCATGCTCAAGCGTGTCGGCGGCAAGCTTTGCTTTGCGACCCTGCGCGACGGCACGGCGGACTTGCAGGTCATGTTCTCCCTCGACCGGTTGGGCGCCGACGCCCTGGATTCGTTCAAGCACGACGTGGATCTGGGCGACCACCTGGGCGTCACCGGCGAGGTCATCACCTCCCGCCGCGGCGAGTTGTCCGTGCTTGCGGAGTCCTTCGCCATCACCAGCAAGTGTTTGCGGCCCCTGCCGGACAAGCACAAGGGATTGGCCGATCCCGAGGCCCGGGTGCGGCAGCGGTACGTCGACCTGATCGTCAACCCCGACGCCCGCGACGTGCTCCGGGTGCGTTCGGAGGCCGTGCGGTCGGTGCGTCAGTTCCTCACCGATCGCGGCTTCCTCGAGGTCGAGACGCCGATGCTGCAGGTGCTGCACGGTGGCGCCAACGCCCGACCGTTCGTCACCCACATCAACGCCTACGACATGCCGCTGTACCTGCGGATCGCCCCGGAGCTCTACTTGAAGCGGCTGCTGGTCGGGGGCGTGGAGAAGGTCTTCGAGATCAACCGCAACTTCCGCAACGAGGGTGCGGACTCCAGTCACAACCCCGAGTTCACGATGCTGGAGATGTACGAGGCGTACGGCGACTACGACACCATGGCCGCGCTCACGCAGGCGCTGATTCAGCAGGCCTGTCGCGACGTCTACGGCTCGCAGACAGTCCGGCACGCAGGCGACGACGGCGAAATCACCGAGTACGACCTTTCCGGCGAGTGGCCGGTGGTCACCGTGAATGACGGGCTGTCGGACGCGGTTGGAACGCCGATCACGCCGGACACGTCTGTCGCTGAGTTGCAGCAGCACTGCGACCGACTGGACATCCCGTACGACTCGGGCTGGGGTCACGGGATGCTGATCCTGGAGATGTACGAGCACCTCCTGGAACGGCGCACCGTGACGCCGGTCTTCTACAAGGACTTCCCGACGGACGTGTCCCCGTTGACCCGACAGCACCGGGACGATCCGCGCCTGGCCGAACGCTGGGACCTGGTCGCCTTCGGCGCGGAGATCGGCACGGCGTACTCCGAACTGGTCGACCCTGTCGAACAGCGCGCTCGCCTGACGGCACAGTCGCTCTTGGCCGCCGGAGGCAACGAGGAAGCCATGCAGCTGGACGAGGACTTCCTGCGGGCGCTGGAGTACGGCATGCCGCCGGCCGGCGGCCAGGGGATGGGCATCGAACGGCTGTTGATGATGCTCACCGGTCGCGGCATCCGGGACACCTTGCTGTTCCCGCTGGTCAAGCCGGAGTAATGGGCGAGCTGATGGTGCGCCGGGCGCGCACAGCCGATGTGAAGGTGATTCGCGAACTCATCGACGAGTACACCGAGCAGCGGATCCTGCTGTCCAAGGCGACGGTGACGCTGTACGAGGACGTGCAGGAGTTCGTGGTCGCCGAGGTTGCCGGTGAAGTTGTGGGGTGCGGGGCCCTGCACGTGCTCTGGGAGGACTTGGCCGAGGTGCGCACGCTGGCGGTGCACCAGGATCTGCGCGGCCAGGGCATCGGGGGGCAGTTGCTGCGCCACCTGCTGGACACCGCCCGGGCGGTTGGCGTCAAGCGCGTATTCACGCTGACCTTCGAGGTGGACTTCTTCGCCGCACACGGTTTCGCCGAGATTGAGGGCGCCCCGGTCAGCCACGAGGTCTATGAGGAGTTGCTGCAGTCCTACGACGAGGGGGTCGCGGAGTTCCTCGACCTCGAGCGCGTCAAGCCCAGCACGCTGGGCAACACCCGGATGCTGCTGACCCTCTGAACTTCAGGCGAGCTGCTTCTCGTACACGTGGGTGGCGACCTCGTTCTCGCCGGACTCCACGCGCTGGTACCCGTTGGTTTCGAACAGCAGCACCGACTCGTGCAGGTTCTCGTGCGTCTCCAGCCGAACACTGTCCAAGTTGGCCACGGCCGCCGCGCCCTCCAGCGCGGACAGCATCCGCCGGCCGATGCCACGGCCGCGCAGCACGGGGTTGACCCACATCTGCCCGATCTCTCCGGTGTCGGTGGAGACCTGCCGCAGCGCCCCGCAGCCAACGGCCCGGTCGCTGTCGTCCAGGGCCAACACGAAGAACTCCGGCTTGCTGGCCTGGGCTCGGACGTCCTCGTCCAGGAACCGCGTGTCGACGCGTTCGGCCATCTCCGCCAGGAACGAAGTCAGCGCCCCTTGGGCGCGCTCGTCGGTCGGGTCGGCGGCTTCGATTCGGTAACCCACGGCATCAGCCTACGGATGTGCACCCCCGAAGCGACGGAGGCGGTCACGCCGCGCGATTCGGCGGGGCCCATTTTCCGCCCGGTGAATGCGCGGTACGGACTTCCGGCAATAATGTCCGTATTGATTTTCGGGAAATGGAGTTCAAATGGCGCAGCGAGTTGTCGTAACTCTGGTGGATGACCTTGACGGGGGTCCAGCCGACGAAACCGTCACTTTCGGGTTGGACGGCACCAACTACGAAATCGACCTGTCGGCGGCAAATGCTGCGCGTCTACGCGACTCGCTCGCGAACTTCGTGGCCAACGGCAGGCGGGCTGGGCGAAGCACCGGCGGCCGTCGCCGCTCCGGCCCCGGGGACAGCGCCCTCATTCGCGAATGGGCAAAATCCCAGGGTCGGGCAGTAAACGAGCGCGGCCGGATTTCGGCGGAATTGCGCGCCGCTTACGAGGCGGCGCATTAGCCCGACCCCATAACGGTCCGCTCAGCCGTCGAAAACGACCTCGTCGGCGGCGGCCGGGTTCAGATGCCACGCCCAGAAGGCGTCTGCGATCCGGTCCGGTTCGAATCCCGCCGACCCGATCATGCCCGTGATCGTGACCGTGCCCGCGCGCACCGGCTCGCCACGCAGTTCCGCTGCCAGCGCCAGGGCGTAGTTGCGCAGCGCGGCCTTCTGCAACCCGATGGCGACCGCGTCCACCCAGGGCTGCAGCGCAGTGCCGCCGCCGGTGAACAGCAGCGTCCCGCGGCCGCGCTCCCGCATGCCGGGCAGTACCGCCTGGGCTGCGGAGATGGCGCCCACCGTCCCCACCGCCAAAGCCGCGGCAACCGCTGCCGGGTCGACTTCGGACGGCCGCCCCATCAGCGTCACTGATGGGTTGAACAGCAGGGCTTCCACCGGCCCCACCTGGGCCGCGGCGGCGTCGATGCCCCTGGTCAGGGCGTCCGGATCGGCCGCGTCGGCGGCGATCAGGACGGGGTCGTCGAGCTCAGCTGCGGCCGTTTCGGACGGTTGCCGGGACAGCAGGGCCGGGCGCAGCCCGCCGGCGGCGAACCGCCGCGCCAGCGCCATCCCCAAGCCCGGTCCGGCGCCGACGACGATCACCCCGCTCACCGCGACCCCACCGATCCAGACGCAGGAGCGCAGCGGCCCCCGGCCCGGTTTCGCCCTGCGCGGACTACGGAAGCACCCGAAACCGGCCGACGTTTGCAGCAGAGCCGGCGCATCCAACTGGGCGACGGGAGCGGAATGCTCCCCTGAAACCTTTGGTGCACGGGGTTAGCATGGCCGAACCGGAGCACCGGATCAGACGATCCGTGGTCCCGGGACCAGGAGGAGCGAGATGTTCGAGAGGTTTACCGACCGCGCGCGGCGGGTTGTGGTGCTGGCCCAAGAAGAGGCCCGCATGCTCAACCACAACTACATCGGGACCGAACACATCCTGCTCGGCCTCATTCATGAGGGCGAAGGCGTCGCGGCCAAGGCACTGGAGAGTCTGGGCATCTCCTTGGAGGCCGTTCGGCAGCAGGTCGAGGAAATCATCGGTCAGGGCCAGCAGGCCCCCAGCGGACACATCCCCTTCACCCCGCGCGCCAAGAAGGTCCTGGAACTGTCGCTGCGCGAGGCACTGCAACTGGGCCACAACTACATCGGCACCGAGCACATCCTGCTCGGCCTCATCCGCGAGGGCGAAGGCGTTGCCGCGCAGGTCCTGGTCAAGTTGGGAGCGGACCTCAACCGGGTTCGCCAGCAGGTCATCCAGTTGCTCTCCGGCTACCAGGGCAAGGAGCCGGCCACGGCCGGCGGCCCGGCGGCGGAGGCCCCGAGTTCGTCGCTGGTTCTGGACCAGTTCGGCCGCAACCTGACCCAAGCGGCCCGCGAGGGCAAGCTCGACCCGGTCATCGGTCGCGAAGCCGAGATCGAGCGCGTCATGCAGGTCCTGTCCCGGCGCACCAAGAACAACCCGGTGCTCGTCGGGGAACCCGGCGTCGGCAAGACGGCGGTCGTGGAGGGGCTGGCGCAGGCGATCGTTCGCGGCGAGGTGCCCGAGACGCTGAAGGACCGGCAGTTGTACACGCTGGACCTCGGCGCCCTGGTTGCCGGTTCCCGCTACCGCGGTGACTTCGAGGAGCGCTTGAAGAAGGTTCTGAAGGAGATCCGCACGCGCGGCGACATCATCCTGTTCATCGACGAGATCCACACGCTGGTCGGCGCCGGTGCCGCCGAGGGCGCCATTGACGCGGCCAGCATCCTCAAGCCGATGCTGGCGCGCGGCGAACTGCAGACCATCGGTGCGACGACGATGGACGAGTACCGCAAGCACGTGGAGAAGGACGCCGCGCTGGAGCGCCGGTTCGCCCCCATCCAGGTGGCTGCGCCGGACATCGAGCACACCATCGAGATCCTCAAGGGCCTGCGGGACCGCTACGAGGCGCACCACCGCGTCTCGATCACCGACGACGCGATCGCCGCGGCGGCGCGCCTGTCCGACCGCTACATCGCCGACCGGCACCTGCCGGACAAGGCGATCGACCTCATCGACGAGGCCGGCTCCCGGCTGCGCATCCGCCGGATGACCGCCCCGCCGGACCTGCGCGAGTTCGACGAGCGCATCTCCGACGTGCGGCGGGAGAAGGAATCCGCCATCGACGGGCAGGACTTCGAGAAGGCTGCTGCGCTGCGCGACACCGAGAAGCAGCTGATGAACGAGAAGGCCAACCGCGAGCGGGAATGGAAGGCCGGCGACATGGACGTCGTGGCCGAGGTCGACCAGAAGCTGGTCGCCGAAGTGCTCGGCCTGATGACCGGGATTCCGGTGACCGACCTCAGCGAGGACGACGCCAAGCGGCTCATCCGCATGGAGGCCGAACTGCACCGCCGCGTGGTGGGCCAGGAGCAGGCGATCCGGGCGCTGTCGAAGTCCATTCGCCGTACGCGCGCCGGCCTGAAGGACCCCAACCGTCCGGCTGGTTCATTCATCTTCGCCGGACCGTCCGGTGTCGGTAAGACCGAGTTGTCCAAGGCGCTGGCGGAGTTCCTGTTCGGCGACGAGCAGGCGTTGATCTCCCTGGACATGAGCGAGTACTCCGAGAAGCACACCGCGTCACGGCTGTTCGGCTCGCCTCCCGGCTATGTCGGCTATGAAGAGGGCGGCCAGCTGACCGAGAAGGTTCGGCGCCGGCCGTTCAGCGTGGTGCTGTTCGACGAGGTCGAGAAGGCGCACCCGGACATCTTCAACAGCCTGCTGCAGGTGCTGGAGGAAGGTCGCCTGACCGACGCTCAGGGTCGTTCGGTGGACTTCAAGAACACCGTCATCATCATGACGACGAACCTCGGCAGCCGGGACGTCTCCAAGGGCGTCATGCTGGGCTTCGCTGCTGACGGCGACGGTGACGACGCCTACGAGCGGATGAAGTCGAAGGTGCAGCAGGAGCTCAAGCAGCACTTCCGGCCGGAGTTCCTCAACCGCATCGACGACACGATCGTCTTCCACCAGCTCAGCCGGGCGGAGATCGTCTCGATCGTCGACTTGATGGTCGCCAAGGTGGACGACCGCATGCACGAGAAGGAACTGGCGATCGAGGTCACTCAGCGGGCCAAGGAGTTGCTGGCCGAGCACGGCTACGACGCGACGTTGGGGGCGCGGCCGTTGCGGCGCACCATCCAACGGGACATCGAGGATCCGCTGAGCGAGAAGATGCTGTTCGGCGAGATCCCGGCGAACTCGATCGTGGTGGTCGACGTCGAGGGCGAGGGCGCGGACGCGGAGTTCACGTTCACCCCGACCCCCAAGGCCGACCTTCCGGACGCACCTCCGGTGGAAACCGCAGACTCCGACTGACCCACCCCAACTGCCCGCCTTGAATGCGGCTTTCACGCGAATAGATCGCCTGAAAGCCGCATTCAAGCGTTGGGGCAACCGAAACGGTCCTCGTGAGTCGCTGACGGCCGCCACCTAGAGTGGCCGCCGTGTCCAGCCTGCTGCGCCCGGTCGGCCCGCACCCGGCGTCGGTCTACTGGCGGCGACGCCTGCTGTTCCTGGTGGCCGTCATCGCGGTGCTGGCGCTGCTGTGGTGGTTGATCACCGCGTTGACCGGCGGTGACGGCGACGCAACGACCGCGCCCGCCCCCAGCGAGTCCGCCGCGGCCACACCGACGCCGGCAGCCACCCCGACCGACTCCGCCGAACCCACGGCGACGACCGCGCCTTCCTCGGCTGAGTGCGCTGACGACGAACTCACGCTCGACGTGCTCACCGACCGCACCGAGTACGCCGCCGATCAGGATCCGCGGCTGACCCTGCGGGTGGTGAACTCCTCACAACGGACCTGTGAACGCGACGTCGGTCAGGCGGCACTGGAGTTGCAGGTTCGGTCCGGCGAGCAGGTCCTCTGGTCCAGCGACCACTGCAACCCCGGCGGCGACCCGGAGGTCGTCTCCCTGGCTCCCGGCGACGGCGAACGGGTGACCGTGCTGTGGGATCGCGGCCGGTCCGCCGAAGGCTGCCCCGACGATCTCGGCGACGTCGACGCTGGTGACTACGTCGCCGTCGCGCGGGTCGGGTCGCTCAACAGCGGCGAAAGCGCCTTCACTCTGCAGTAGCGGGGCCCTCAAGCCCACCGGCGAACGCGACGACAACCGCCTCAGAGGGGACAGCCCCCGATGCCGTGTCGTGCCCGGGAGGTGCCGGTGACCGTAATGGCGTCGCCTGCCGAGCCGACCGCGGACGGTTCCGCCGCGACCCGGGTGCTGCTCGTCGCCCGCACCCGGACGCGTCTGCGCGCGCTCGCGAGGCTGCTGGAAGACCCGGGCTTCGTGATTTGCGGTCAGGTTCGCGATGCGGATGAAGCCGAACAGATCGTGCGCACCGCCGCAGTTGACGTGCTGCTACTGGATTTGGATCTTCACGATGGCGGCCTGGAGGTCATCGAGCAGATCATGGCCACCAGGGCCACTCCGATCGTCGTCTACCGGGCCGCGGCCGAGCACGCGGCAACAGCCCTGGCCGCCGGCGCCGTGGATCTCATCGACGTGGCTGCCGATGTCAACAGCCCCCAGCACGCCGTCGCCGTGCGCAAGCACCTCGCGGTCGCTGCGAGGGCTCCCGTAATCACGCATCCGCGGGCCCGTCTGCGCGGCCGAGCCGCGCCGGTCCGTCGTCCGGTGGTCACGATCGGTGCTTCCACCGGCGGTCCGCCGGCCTTGGCCACGGTCCTGGGATCGCTACCGGAGGACCTGGACGCGGTTGTGCTCGTCGTGCAGCACATGGCCGATGGGTTCGTCGAAGGGCTGGCCCGCTGGCTGGACGAGGTGTGCCCGTTGCCGGTCCGCGTCGCGGTCGACGGCGAACGCGCCATCCCCGGCTGCGTGTACTTGGCGCCCTTCGGCGCCAACCTCGAACTGCATCCGGGCATGCGCCTGCATCTGACCGCGCCGGCCTCGGCGCAGTTCCACGTCCCCAGCGTGGACACCACCTTGATCTCGGTGGCGGAGGTGTGTGGCCCGCGTTCGGTCGGCGTACTGCTGACCGGAATGGGCCGCGACGGTGTCAACGGAATGGCTGCGCTGACCGACCACGGCGCGCACACCATTGCGCAGGATGAGGCCACCGCGGTGGTCTGGGGCATGCCCGGCGCCGCCACGACCGCCGGCTTCGTGACCGAGGTCGTGGCTCTGGAGCATGTCGCTGACGCGATTCGGGTGGCGCTGCAGCAAATTGAGGCGGTGAACCGATGACGGGTGAGCCGGTCCCGCTCTGGCTGGAGCGCCACGTCGGGTTGAACCCCGAGGCAACACGCGCCGCCAGCTTGGCGGACTTCATCAACCAACGAGTGGCGGCGTTGGGATGCGCCGGTGTGGACGAATACCTAGATCGCGTTACTTCCGACCCGGTCGAACGCGGCGCGCTGATCGACCGCGCGACGATCCAGGAGACGCACTTTCACCGCAACCGCCCGCAGGTGGAAGCGATGCGGCGGCACGTTCTTCCGGAGGTGCTGCTGCGCGGCGCCCGGGCCAACCGGCCAGTGACCATCTGGAGCGCTGGGTGTTCCACCGGGGAGGAGGCGTACACCGTCGGGATGCTCGTGGCGGAACTGCTCGGCGCGATCCCCGCGCCGCCGCCGGTACGAATCGTCGGCACGGATGTGTCGCCGCGAGCGATCGAGCGCGCCCAGGCCGGCGAGTATTCGGGACGCACCCTGGACCTGGCCGAGGACGGTGCGGTCGCGCGCTGGTTCGACCCGCTCGACGGTCCGCGCATGCGGGTCCGGTCCGAGGTGGCCGAACTGGTGACGTTCGGCGTGCACAACCTGCTCGACGACCCGCCGTTCAGCCCGGGCGAGGTGGACCTGGTCCTCTGCCGCAACGTCACCATCTACTTCGGTCGCGAGACCACCAGGGCCGTGATCGAGCGACTCGGCCGGGCCCTTCGGGTTGATGGCTGGATGTTGCTCGGGCACGCCGAGACGCTCTGGCAGATCAGCGACGATTTCGAGTTGGTGCCCCTCGGCGAGGCGTTCGGCTATCGAAAGCCGGCCCGGCGACGGCCCCGCAGTCGTCTGCTCAATTCAGTCAACGTTCCACCGGCCGCCAAGATCGGCGGCGGCGCGCCCGGTTTCGCGACCGCCCCGGTGGGCAACGCCGCCAGCGGGCACAGCGGGCGACAGCCGGCCGACGTTCGCGGCACGTCCCGCGCGGCTGCCACGGCGCCGTCGAGGTTCACCGGACTCCCCGACGAGTTGGGCGAGCCGTCGACGGAGCAGGTCGCCGCTTCTTTCCTGGAGTCCGCCCGATCGGCGCGAACCCTGGGTCACTACCTCGAAGCCCTGGAACTGACCGACCGGGCGATCGCGACCGACCCGCTGCTCGCTGACGCCTACGTCCTGCGCGGCTACCTGCTGTCCACGTTGGGCCGCGACATCGACGCGGTCGACCCGCTGCGCAAGGCACTGTTCCTGAACCCGGCCGCCGGTCATGTGCACTTCTTGCTGGGTGCGGCACTTCGGCGTCTGGACGACCGACCCGCGGCCTTGCGTGCGTTCCGGGCCGCGGTGGAGACCTTGCCGCGCACGCCAGTGGCGGACATCGAGCCGCTGCTGGACGGCCGACCCGTGGCCGACTTGATCGAGTTGTGTCGTGAACTGGCCGAAGCCGATTCGGAGGTGCGCCGATGAGCGCCAGCGTGTTGTTCCGGCTCGACGAGCGGCTGTTGGCCGCGCCCCTGGATCAGGTTCAGGAGGTGCTTCGGGCCGCTGGCGTTGAGGAGCTGCAAGGAACCCGGGCTCCGGTGACCGGCGTGCTTTCGCTGCGAGGTCGTCCGGTGCCCGTGGTGGACCTGCGCAGCCGCGCCTACCCGGGCAAGACCGGCGACGCGCTGGTCGTGCAGGCGCCCCCGGCCCCGGGAGTGGCAGACGGGGACGTGGTCGTCCTCGCCGTCGACTCGGTCGACCGGGTATTGGGTGACGGTGATGCCGGCGCCGTTCGGCCTGCTGGGATCGGCCTACCCGACTACGTGTCCGGGACCACGCAACTGGCCGGCAGCGGTGACGAGGTGCTGGTGGTCGACCTTTGGCGGCTGGCCGGACTGGTGCCGCAGCAGTGACACGACTGCGCCGTTCAGTTCTGTCCAGGGTTCGGGTCGAGCCGTGCGTGCCTAGACGTACCGCTCCAGGATCGAGGACTCCGCCATGCGCGACAGCCCCTCGCGGATCGTCCGGGCCCGGCTCTCACCGACTCCTTCGACGGCTTGCAGCTCATCGACGGTGGCGCCGAGTAGCGGTTGCAGCCCATCGAAGTGCTTGACCAGACCGTCTACGACGCCGGCCGGCAGCCGCGGCACTCGGGCGAGCAACCGATAGCCGCGCGGGGTCAGCGGCTGCTCCATGACTTCGGTTCCGTTGAACCCGAGCACGCGGGCGACTGCGCCCAGGTCGACCAGTTCGGTTGACGACAGGTTGCGTAGTGCGTCCAGGTCGGGGTGTGGCTCCTTGGCGCGGCGGCGCCGAGCCGGGCGCGGCAAGTAGTCGGCCGCCAGCAGTTCGCGGTCGGCGCCGAGGCCGCGCACGAGTTCCTCCAGTTGCAGCGACAACAGCCGGCCGCTGGTGCCCAGTTCCAGCACGTAGCCGTCGATCTCGTCGGCGATCCGGCGCACCATCTCCAACCGCTGCGCCACCTGGATCACGTCGCGGACCGTCACGAGGTCTTCTATCTCCAGCGCAGACAGCGACCCGGCCACTTCGTCCAGCCGTTGCTTGTAGCGCTCCAGCGTCGCAAGAGCCTGGTTGGCGCGGCCGAGGATCGAGCCCGGCTCCTCCAGGACGTACCGGCGGTCGTCCAGGTACAAGACGATGATGTTCATCGAGCTGGACACCGACAGCACCGGTAGGCCGGTGTGGCGAGCGGTGCGCTCGGCGGTCCGGTGGCGCATGCCGGACTCCGATGTCGGCAGGGTCGGGTCGGGAACCAGATGCGTGTTCGCCTTGAGGATGCGCGAGCCGTCGGTGGACAGGACGACAGCGCCGTCCATCTTGGCCAGTTCGCGTAGCCGGGTAGCGCTGAACTCGATGTCGAGGGTGAAGCCGCCGCTGCAGACGGATTCGACCACCCGGTCGTGTCCGAAGACGACGAGGCTGCCGGTGCCACCGCGGAGGATGCGCTCCAGGCCGTCGCGCAGTTCGGTGCCGGGCGCTACTGCTTGCAGCGTGCGGCGGAACAGGGCCTCACGCTCGACGGGATCGTCGGACTTGTCCGCGGGCGGAGCCACTTACCACCTCGTTTGGCTGCAGTCGATCGTTGGGCCGCAGCCTAGTGGGATTACGAGCTCGAGCCGGGTCGCAGCAGGTTCACGGCGGCGAGCACGTCGGGCACGGCCAGGCAACGCATTCCTTCCGGTGCGCGCGCAGCAGAACTGGACGGCACGATCGCAACCTCGAAGCCCAGTCGGGCGGCTTCCGCCAGTCGCTGGGGTAGGCCTTGCACCTGCCTGACCTCACCGGTCAGACCGACCTCCCCGAACGCCACCCAACGCGGCCGAACCGCGAGGTCGTGCGCTGCCGAAGCCACCGCAAGGCTGAGGGCCAGGTCGGCGGCCGGTTCGGTCAGGCGCAAGCCGCCGACGGTGGCGGCGAACACGTCGCGGTCGGCGAGACGTACTCCGGCGCGGCGTTCCAGGACGGCCAGCACCATGGCCGTGCGCGAGGTGTCCAGTCCACTGGTGGCGCGCCGGGGCGCGGCCAACGGGCTGGGGGCAACCAGCGCCTGCACTTCGGCCACCAGCGGGCGGCGTCCCTCGATGGCGACGGTCACGCAGGTGCCGGGCACCGGATCGGATCGGCTGTTGACGAACAGGCTGCTGGCGTCAGCGAGCCCGGTCAGTCCGTCGTCGCCCAGATCGAAGCAGCCGACCTCGTCGGCGGGACCGAACCGGTTCTTCAGCGCCCGCAGTAGCCGAAGTCGGCTATGCCGGTCCCCCTCGAAGGACAAGACCACGTCGACCAGGTGTTCCATCGTGCGTGGTCCGGCGATCGCGCCGTCCTTGGTTACGTGCCCCACCAGCAGCACGGACATCGCCCTGGCCTTGGCAACCCGCACCAGCGCAGCGGTCACCTCGCGCACTTGGGCCACGCCGCCGGCGGCACCGTCGGCCGACGGCATGGACACCGTCTGCACCGAGTCCAGTACCAGCAGGCTCGGCGCCACCGACTCGACATGGGCCAGGACCCCGGCCAGGTCGGACTCCGCAGCCAGGAACAGGTCATCGGCCAGCGCGCCGATGCGACCCGCGCGGGCGCGCACCTGCGCAGCCGACTCCTCGCCGGACACGTACAACGCGCGAGAGCCGGCCTGCGCCGAACGCGCCGCGACGTCCAACAGCAGCGTCGACTTGCCCACGCCGGGCTCGCCGGCGACCAGCACGACCGATCCGGGCACGACGCCCCCACCGAGCACGCGGTCCAACTCGCCGATCTGCGTGGCCCGGTGCTCGGCTTCGTCGGCGCTGACCTCGGCGATTGGGCGGACGGGACCGGGTCCGCTGCCACCGGCGACGGTGAGGTCGACGGTCGAAACCGCCTCGACGACGCTGCCCCAGACGCCGCAACCGGCGCAGCGGCCGACCCACTTGGGGGTGGACCAGCCGCATTCGGAGCAGCCGAAATCGGACTGCTTGCGGCGACGGGTCGAACTAGCGGTCATGTCGGGCAAACCTAGGTCCCGGGTCCGACACGGCCCGGGTCATTCAGCGTCGGCGGGGTGCGGGGCGACCGGGGTCTTGCCCGCAAGCCGTTCCTCGCAGATCCGGACGAGTTCGGCGTATGCCGTTTCGCCCATCAACTCCACCAGTTCGTTTCGGCTGGACAGGTAGACCGGCTCGTTGCCGACGTGGGCTTCGGTTGCCCCGGTGCAGTACCAGTCCAGGTCGTGACCGCCGGGGCCCCAGCCGCGCCGGTCGTACTCCCCGATGACCGTGTACTGGCGCTTGGCGTCGCCCAGGTCTTCCTTGGCGTAGGTGCGCCGGATCGGCAACTGCCAGCAGACCTCGGGCTTGGTCTTGACGAAGTGCACGTCCTCGCGCTCGGCCAGATGGTGCAGCGCGCAACCGAACGGCCCGTCGAACTCCCGGGAGTTGAAGAACACGCAGACGCCGTTGACGACCCGGGTCTTGGACTCGCCATCCTCGTCCTGCTCCACCACGCGCTTGATTCCGTGGTGCTCCCAAAGGTCCGGGGTGAGCTTCTTGGCCCAGCGCTTGACCCGCTTCTCGTCGGCCTTCTCGGAGAAGTGCGCCCCCAGCGTGCAGCAGCCGTCGTCGGGTCGGCTGGCGTAGATGCCCTTGCAGCCGTTGCCGAAGATGCAGGTCCACCTGGACGTGAGCCAGGTCAGATCGCACCGGAACCACTCGTTGACGTCGTCGGGATCGTGAAACTCCACCCACGCACGCGGAAAATCCAGGGAGACCTCGGCCACCGGGTCAGCGTATGCGCCACCGCGCCTGGTGCCGCGATAGCGTCCGTCCGTGCGCTTGGGGGTTCTCGACGTCGGGTCGAACACCGTGCATCTATTGGTGGTTGACGGCCACCCGGGTGCCCCGCCCACCCCGGCCTTCAAGGACAAGACCTACCTGCGGCTGGCGCAGTTGCTGGACGCCGATGGCTCCATCGGTGCGGACGGCGCTGACCGACTCGTCGAAACGATCTCGCGGGCGCGGACCCTGGCCGAGGAGAAGGGCGCCGAGGACATAGTCGCCTTCGCGACGTCGGCGATCCGTGACGCCAGCAACGCCGAGGCGCTGCTGAGCCGGGTCCGGACCGAGGCCGGGGTGGACCTGGTCACGCTTTCGGGCAGTGATGAGGCCCGGCTGACCTTCTTCGCGGCGCGACGCTGGTTCGGCTGGTCGTCGGGGCAACTGCTGGTCCTGGACATCGGCGGCGGGTCGCTGGAGGTGGCCGTCGGCCAGGACGAGGAACCCAGCGCCGCCTTCTCCGTGCCGCTCGGTGCCGGCCGTCTCACCTCGGCGCTGCTGCCGAACGACCCACCCACGGCCGAGGAGGCCGCGGAGTTGCGCAGCCATGTGCGCCGGGAGGTGGCCCGCGATCTGGGTCGCGTCCGCCGCGCCGGGCAGCCGGATCTGGCGGTGGCGACCTCCAAGACCTTCCGGTCCCTGGCGCGGCTGGGTGGGGCGGCGCCGTCCAGTGAGGGCCCGTACGTGCGGCGGGTGCTGCAGCGCGAGACGCTGGCTGAGTGGGTGCCGAAACTGGCGACCATGGACGACGCCGAGCGGTGCCGACTGCCGGGGGTATCGGCCGGTCGCTCCGTGCAGTTGTTCGCCGGTGCCGTGGTCGCCGAGGCGACGATGGACTTGCTCGAGCTCGATGAACTGCAGATCTGCCCGTGGGCGCTGCGTGAGGGCGTCATCCTGCGGCGTATCGACCAACTCGGGGTCGCCGAAGCGGCCAGTTGGCACGTCTAGTCTCGTGGCGTGAGGTCGCCGGTGGAGCCGCGCGTGGCGCTGTCAACAGCGTCGGTGTACCCGGAACCCACTTCGGTTGCGTTCGAGATGGCTTCCCGTCTCGGCTACGACGGTGTCGAACTGATGGTCTTCACCGACGATGTCTCGCAGGACCCCGACGCCGTTCGGCAGTTGTCGGAGCAGTACGAGGTGCCCGTGCTGGCAATCCACGCACCGTGTCTGCTGATCACCCAGCGGGTCTGGGGCACCGACCCGTGGGCGAAGTTGGTGCGCGCGCGGGAGGCGGCGGAGATGTTCGGCGCCGGCACCGTCGTGGTGCACCCACCGTTCCGCTGGCAGCGGGAGTACGCCCGCGCGTTCACGGTCGGCTTGGAGCGGATGCAGGGCGTGACCGATGTGCGGTTCGCCGTGGAGAACATGTACCCCTGGCGAGCCGGCAAACGGGAGATGCAGGCGTACGCGCCGGTCTGGAACCCGCTCGAGGAGGACTTCCCGAACGTCACGTTGGACCTGTCGCACACGTCGGTGTCGCGCTCGGACGCCATGCACATGGCCAACGAACTCGGTGACCGCCTCACGCACGTGCACCTGGCCGACGGGACCGGGTTGAACCGGGATGAGCACCTGGTTCCTGGGCGTGGCCAGCAGCCGTGCGGGGAGTTGCTCGACACGCTTTCGGCCCGCGGTTTCGACGGGATCGTGGTGGTGGAGGTGTCCACCCGCAAGGCCGCATCCCGGCACGAGCGGGAGGGCGACTTGGCGGAGGCGCTGGCGTTCGCGCGACTGCACCTGCACACACCCATCGGGTGAATCTCGTCGCGGCGGCCGGTCGGAACGGACACCGCGCCCGGCCGGACACCGCACTCGATCCGCAACACTGCAGCTGAATCGCATCCGCCGCGGATGCGTTCGGGCGTCCAGGTTGCATATCGAGATGTAGAGGAGCGGCCTAGCCTGAGGACATGCTGCGGCACGCCCTGATCGCCATGTCGGACAGCGATGACCTGCGCCGGGCCGTCATGGCCAGCCCGGTAACGGCCGGGGTGGTTGAGCGCTTCGTGGCCGGCGAGAGCGTCGTCGACGCGCTGGTCGCCGTGCGCGCACTCACCAACGACGGGCTGACCGCAACCGTCGATCACCTCGGTGAGCACACCACCGACCCCGGCCGGGCCGAGGCCGCGACGGAGGCGTACCTGTCGCTGCTGGACCTGATCGCCGGCGCCGGTCTGAGCAACTCCGTCGAGGTGTCGGTGAAACTCTCCGCGCTCGGTCAGGCCTTGCCCGACGGTTCGGCCATCAGCACCGAGCATGCGCGGCGGATCTGCGCCCAGGCCGCCGGCATGGGGACCACCGTCACCGTCGACATGGAAGACCACACCACCACCGAAGCGACGCTGCGAACTCTTGAACGACCTGTGGCCGGACTTCCCCGACACCGGCGTGGTCCTGCAGTCGGCCTTGTTCCGGACCGAACGCGACTGCCGCAATCTGTCCGACCGTGGGGTTCGGGTCCGGCTGTGCAAGGGGGCGTATGAGGAGCCGGCGTCGGTCGCGTACACCCGGCGTCGCGACATCGACCGCGCCTACGTCCGCTGCCTGAACCTGCTCTTGAGCGGTTCCACCTACCCGATGATCGCCACCCACGACCCGCGACTCATCGACATCGCCGCCGCCCTGGCCATCCGCCACGGCCGGGCACCGGGCGAGTACGAGTTCCAGATGCTCTTCGGCGTGCGCTCGGACGAACAGCGCCGACTCGTCGCCGAGGGGGAGCGAGTGCGGGTCTACGTCCCCTACGGTGAAGACTGGTGGGCGTACCTGGTCCGGCGCCTGGCTGAGAAACCCGCGAACCTGGCGTTGTTCCTGCGGGCAGTGGCATCAAGTAGTTGAGTCATCAGGGCCAGCGGCGACGCAGTGGCATGTACGGCGAGGAGGGGACTGCATGACGATCGCAGTATTCGGTGGCGGGGTGATGGGCGAAGCCATCCTGTCGGGGCTGCTTCGCGCTGGACACGCCGCCGACGAGCTCGTGGTTGCCGAGCGCCGTGCCGAGCGCGCCGCTGAACTGACCGAGACCTACGGCGTCGCCGTCCTCGACAACTCCGCTGCCGCCGAGGCGGCCGACACGCTGATCCTCGTGGTCAAGCCGCAGGACATGGACGGGTTACTCGCTGAGATCTCGCCGCACGTCTCCCACGAGTCGCTGGTCATCTCCCTGGCGGCGGGCATCACGACGGAGACCCTGGAAAGCCGCACCCCGGCCGGAGTGCCGGTGGTGCGGGTCATGCCGAACACCCCGGCCCTGGTCGACGAGGGGATGTCGGCGATCTCCGCAGGTGCGCACTGCGACGACGAGCACCTGGAGCAGGCGGAGAAGCTGATGCGCAGCGTCGGCCACGTCGTCCGGGTGCAGGAGAAGTACCAGGACGCGGTCACCGCGATCTCCGGGTCCGGCCCCGCCTACGTCTTCTACGTCATCGAGGCGATGATCGAGGCCGGCGTCCTCCTCGGGCTGCCGCGGGCGGTCTCCAGCGAACTGGCGATCCAGACGCTGGTGGGCAGCGCGAAGATGCTCAAGGAGACCGGCGAACACCCCTCGGTGCTGCGGGAGAACGTGTCCTCACCGGCCGGCACGACCGTGGCGGCACTTCGGGTCCTGGACGACCACAAGGTGCGCGCCGCGTTCCTTTCGGCGATGGAGGCGGCCCGCAACCGCAGCCACGAACTGGCAACGGGCAGCTGACGGCGCATATCGCCGTACTGCCGGGGTCGTTGCGTGAACTTACGATGAATACGTGAAAGCACGCCTGCTCGCGGTCGCCGGTGCGGCGCTGCTGCTTGGCGCGTGCAGTTCCGGCACCGATGACGGCATCGTCGTCGGCGAGGTGGGCCGGGACACCGTCGTTGAGGTGGTCGAGGCGCCGGCCACGGTCACGGCTCGCGCCAGCGCTTCCCTGACCGCGGCCGCCGACGGCTCGGTGGCTTCGCTTTCGGTCGCCGATGGCGCCACGGTGCGGGCGGGACAGGAACTGCTGCGCATCAAATCCCCGGGCGCCGAACAGGCGCTGCAACAGGCCAGGGAGGCCGACCGGCAGGCCGCGCAGGCAGCCCGCAGCCCGGAGGTGGACCTGGACCTCGGCGGCTTCGGCGCGCAGGCCGACGACGCGGCTGAGGCCGCATTCGCCGCCGCGCGCGAGGCGGCCGAGCAGATCCCGGACGAGACCATCAAGCAGGAGGCGCTGGCGCGAATCGCCGCCGCGGAGGCGCAGTACGCCGCCGCCCGGGCCCAGGGCCAGCAGGCCGCCGCCCAGTTGGAGCGGGGGCTGTCCGCACTCGGCGACACGGCGTCTGCGTTGGCGGGCGCGCAGCGCGTGCAGACCAAGGCCGCGGTCGCGGCGGCGCAGTCCACGGTGGATGCGCTGACGGTCGTGGCCCCGATCGCCGGCGTAGTCACCCTTGGTGGTGCCGGCGGGTCCGGGTCATCGGATCTGGCCGACCAGTTGCCGTCATCGCTCGGTGGGGTAGCCAGCCTCTTCGGTGGCGGCGGTGGCGGCGCAAGCACCACCGGAACGTTGAGCGTGGGCAGCCCGGTGCAGTCCGGGGACGTGGTGGCGTCCATCGTCGATGCCGCGGTGCTCACCCTTGCCGCGCAGGTGGATGAGACCGACGTCTTCCTGGTCACCCCCGGCGTTACGGCCGAGATCGAACTGGACGCGGTGCCCGGTGCCCGCTACACCGGCGAGGTCGCCTCGGTCGATCCGACGCCGACGGGCGCCGGCGCGGGCGCGGTGTCCTATGGCGTGCGGCTCACGCTCGGCGGCGGCACGGACGAGTTCGGGGACCCGGCACCGGCGCCGCGCGCCGGGATGTCCGCGGTGGCGCGGCTTCAGGTTCGCAACGCTGAGGATGTGCTGGCAGTCCCTGCGACCGCGGTGTTCCGCGACGAGGGCACGGACGCGGTTTGGGCGGTCGACGCCTCCGGGCGGGCGGAACGGGCACCGGTTCGGGTGGGCGCGCAGGGGGCGGACTCCGTGGAGATCCTCGACGGGCTCAAGGAGGGTCAGCGCATCGTCGTCTCCGGCGCGGACCGCGTCGTCGAGGGCCAGACGGTCGTCGAGGGTGAGACGGCCACAGAGCAGTGACCGCCGAGCCGGACGAGCCAGAAGCAGAGCGCATCGTCGAAGCCCCCATCGTCGAAGCCATCGACGTCACCCGCGAATACCCGATGGAGGGCCTGACCGTTCCGGCCCTGCGCGGTGTCTCATTGCGGATTCATCCCGGTGAGTTCCTGGCGATCGTCGGTCCGTCCGGTTCCGGCAAGTCGACGTTGATGCACCTGCTCGGTTGCCTGGATCGACCGACGTCGGGATCGCTGCGGATCGACGGTCGGGAGATCTCAGAGTTGTCCGACTCCGAGCTCGCGCAGTTGCGCAACCAAACCATCGGCTTCGTCTTCCAGTCGTTCCAACTGCTGGCGCGCACCAGCGCCTTGGACAACGTGCAGTTGCCGCTGATTTACCGCGGCGTTCCCAAGGCGGAGCGCCGCGAGCGTGCCCAGGAGGCGTTGACGGCGGTCGGGCTGGGGCACCGGCTCGATCACCGGCCCGCACAACTGTCCGGCGGCGAGCAGCAGCGGGTGGCCATCGCGCGCGCCCTCGTCGGTGAACCGGAGTTGTTGCTGGCCGATGAGCCGACCGGGAACCTGGACACCCGCAGCGGTGCTGAGGTGATGGAGATCCTGCAGCGGCTCAACGACGACCGCGGCGTCGCCGTCGCCCTGGTGACCCACGAACTGGAGATCGCCGCCCACGCCCGTCGTCAGATCACCGTGCGCGACGGCCTGATCGTCGAGGACTCCGCAGCATGAGGAATCGGCGCGCCGGTGGTGCGGCGTGAGCGGGTCGGAGTCCTTCCGCGTCGCCGTCGACGCCCTGCGTGCCAACCGGCTGCGCAGCCTGCTGACGATGCTCGGCGTCATCATCGGAGTCGCCGCGGTCGTGCTCCTGGTCGCCATCGGCAACGGCGCCAAGGCCGAGGTGGAGAAGCAGGTTCAGGGCCTGGGCTCCAACCTGATCCTCGTGGTGCCCGGGACGTTCGAGTTCGGCGCCGCCCCCAGCGTCAGTCGCCTGCAGTACGAGGACGTGGCGTACATCGGCCGGGTGCTCGGCAACGAGGCCGCGGTGGCGACCACGGTGTCCAGCGGCGAAGAGGTGCGGGTCGGCAACCAGAGCCTGTTCGTCACCATCAACGGCACCAACGAGAACGTCCCCAACGTCTTCGACCGCCCACTTGACCGCGGCCGCTACATCAGCGGTTCCGACGTTGACACCAGGCGCCGCGTCGCCGTGCTCGGCAGTGGGCTGGCGGACACCCTGTTCGGCGAGTTGGACCCGCTGGGTCGGCAGGTGCAGGTGGCCGGCGTCCGGTTCCGGGTCATCGGAGTGTTCGCCGAAGTGGGCTCCACGTTCGGCGTCAGCCGCGACGAAGAAGTGCATGTGCCGGTCACCGCGGCACAGCGACTGTTCGGCGTGGACCGCGTCGACGCCCTCGCCGTCAAGGCGCCCACGGTGGCATCGGTGGAGCCGCTGCAGGAAGAGATCGTTGAGGCGTTGCAGGACAAGTACCCGGGGGATGAGTTCTCCGCGGTAACGCAGACGCAGATCCTGGGCACGCTCGGCACCATCCTCGGGTTGCTGACGCTGGTGCTGGCCGCGATCGCGGCCATCTCGCTGCTGGTCGGTGGTGTCGGTGTCTCCAACATCATGTTGGTCAGCGTGCGCGAACGAACCCGGGAGATCGGCCTGCGCAAGGCCCTGGGCGCGCGGCAACGGGACATCCTCACGCAGTTCCTGACCGAAGCGGTGCTGCTGACCACGATCGGCGGCGCGCTCGGCATCGCCATCGGCGTCGGGGGCGCGTTGCTGATCGCGGCGGTATCCCCGTTGCCGGCCGCGGTCACTTGGTGGTCAGTGCTGCTGGCCTTCGGGGTGTCCGCCGGGGTCGGGGTCTTCTTCGGTGTCTTCCCGGCCCGCAGAGCCGGTCGGCTCGATCCGGTCGTCGCGTTGCGGATGGAGTGACAACTCGCAGTCGGGTCGGCGCGCGCTCGCCGACCACTCCCGAGCAGCGCGTCCACGCAGCGGATAGCGTCGCGGTATGAGCGGTCCGGCGTTGTTCGTCTGGGATGACCGCCTGCGCGCGTACGACTTCGGGCCCGGGCACCCGTTGGCCCCGATCCGCGTTGAGTTGGCGATGCTGCTGGCCCGCGACCTGGGACTGCTGGAGCCCGACCGCATCCGGACGGTGCTGCCGGTGGACGTCGCGCCCGAGGTGCTGGCCGCCGTCCACGAGCAGCACTTCATCGACGCGATGAAGGCGGCCACGGGCGCAACGCAGGACCTGGAGCACGGCCTTGGCACGCCGGACAATCCGGCGTTCGACGGCATGCACGACGCGGCCGTCCGCGTGGTTGGCGCGACGCTGGCCGCGGTGCAGGGGGTGTGGTCCGGGGAAGTACTGCATGGGGTCAACCTGGCCGGCGGTTTGCACCACTCCATGCCCGGATCGGCGTCCGGCTTCTGCCTGTACAACGACCTCGCCGTCGGCATCCAGTGGGCGCTGGACCACGGCGCCGAACGCGTCGCCTACGTGGACGTGGACGTTCATCACGGCGACGGCGTGCAGGAGGTGTTCGCCGACGACCCCCGGGTGCTGACCATCTCGTTGCACGAGTCGCCGGAGTCGCTGTTCCCCGGCACCGGCTACCCGAGCGAGACCGGGAGGGCGGCCGGCGGCGGCAGCGCTGCCAACGTGGCGCTACCGGCCGGAACCGACGACGCGCGGTGGCTGCGCGCGTTCGACGCGATCGTTCCGCCGCTACTGCGTGCCTTCAAGCCGCAGTTGTTGGTCAGCCAGCACGGTGTCGACTCCCACGCGCAGGACCCACTGGCCCACCTGGCGCTGTCCATCGACGGGCAGCGTGCGGCCATGCAGGCATTGCATTCCCTGGCCCACGAGGTCTGCGACGGACGCTGGGTGGCCACCGGCGGCGGCGGGTACGAGTGGGTGCAGGTGGTGCCGCGGGCCTGGGCGCACCTGGTCGGGATCGCATCCGGTCACCCGGTGGAGCCGACGACGGCCATCCCGGCGGGCTGGCGGGAGTACGTGGCCGAGCGGCTGGGCCGGCAGGCGCCCGGGCGGATGACCGACGGGGTGACGCCGACGTTTCGTCGTTTCGTGGACGGGTTCGACCCGGCCGACCCCGTGGACGCGGCCATTCTGGAGACCCAACGGGCGGTGTTCGGCCACTTCGGCCTGGAGCCTGGGTAGGGCACCTGACTAGCCCGAACGGGTGGTGGCCAGGTGCAGATTCCGGAATTCCACTACCCACGCGTCACGGTGGTAACTACGATCACACCGATTGTCCCGGGAACCGTCGGCGGGGAAGCCGAGCGGAAGCCTGGGACCGGAGGTGTGCCATGGCGTCTGGACCTGGGTTGGGGGACGTGAAGTTCCTGACCGTCGCCGAAGTGGCCGAGGCCATGCGGGTATCCAAAATGACCGTCTATCGGCTGGTGCATGCCGGGACGCTGCCCGCCGTACGCGTGGGCCGGTCGTTCCGCGTGCCGCAGGACGCGGTCACCGAGTACCTGCGCAACTCGTTCTACGAGGCCGGCTGAACCTGGCTGCACGCCTTGAATGCGGCTTTGTGGCCAATAGGTCGCCGCAATGCCGCATTGTGGCCGCGGGCTCGCGGTGAAACCCAGCGCTTGGGCGCGGGTAGGCTGAACAACTCAGATCTCGATCGGAAGGCACCGGCGTGGGCTCGGTCATCAAGAAGCGGCGCAAGCGGATGGCGAAGAAGAAGCACCGCAAGCTGCTGCGCAAGACCCGTCACCAGCGGCGCAACAAGAAGTAATCCATGGGCCGGGTAGTTCTGGTCACCGGGGTAGCCCGCTACCTGGGCGGACGCCTGGCCCGGATGCTTCTGGACGCCCCCGACGTGGACCGCGTCGTCGGCGTCGATGTCGTTTCACCTGACGAAGACCTCGGCGACGTCGAGTTCGTCCGTGCCGACATCCGTAACCCGATCATCTCCAAGGTCATCGCCGCCGCGGAGGTCGACACCGTCGTTCACATGAACGTGATCGCCACGCCGGTTTCGGTCGGCGGCCGGGCGTCGATGAAGGAAATCAACGTCATCGGGACGATGCAGTTGTTGGCCGCCTGCCAGCGCGCCGGGTCGGTCAAGCGGCTGGTGGTCAAGTCCTCCACGGCTGTCTACGGCTCCGGTCCCAAGGACCCGGGCATGTTCACCGAAGCCATGGACCCCAAATCGCTGCCGCGGTCCGGCTACGGCAAGGACAGCGTGGAGGTCGAAAGCTACGTACGCGGGTTCGCGCGTCGCCGACCCGACGTCGGCGTGGTGCAACTGCGCTTCGCCAACGTGGTCGGGCCGGGCATCACCACCGCATTCACTTCCTACTTCCGGCTGCCGGTGATCCCGACGGTCATGGGCTACGACCCGCGCCTGCAGTTCATCCACGAGGACGACTGTTTGGAGCTGCTCAAGTCGATGACCCTGGAGTCGCACACCGGCACGTTCAATGCCGCCGGGTCCGGCATCGTCACACTGGGTCAGGCGATCGCGCGGGCCGGCAAGCCGTTCCTGCCGCTGCCGGCGCCGCTGATGTCCAGCACGGGTCGCTGGGTGCGCCGCGCCGGACTGGTGGACTTCAGCCCCGACCAGGTGCAACTGCTCCGCTACGGCCGGGTCGTCGACACCGAGCGGTTGGCCGTTGACGTGGGCTGGCAACCTGCCTACTCGACCATTGCAGCGTTTGATGACTACCTGGCCGCCCAGGTGACTCCACTTATCCCGCACGACGCCGTACGGTCGGTGGAGGAGAAGTTGGTGGACACGTTGACGGGCGGTGCGGATGGCTGAGGCAAAGGTCATTCCGATCGACGGCGAGGACGGTCCCCGACGCCGGGCCCGTCGGCCGCAGCCCGTGGCCTTCGACGACGTGCCGGATGCGGTTCGCGACCTCGCCGACCCGGCCGACAGCGCCAACGCCGAGCCGGCTGCGGAGCCCGCTCCGGATCGCTCCGACTGGGACCGCCGGGTTGCCGAGACCCTGGCCTTCGTGCGGCGGCGGATGACCGGGGACTACGTGGTCGACGACTTCGGGTTCGAGCCGGAGTTGACCGACCGGGTGCTGCTGAACATGGTCCGACCGCTGTACGACAAGTGGTTCCGGGTGGACGCGCACGGACTGGACAACATCCCGGACACCGGCGGCGCGCTGGTTGTGGCCAACCACTCCGGCACCATCGCGGTGGACTCGGTGATGACGCAGGTGGCGATTCACGACCACCATCCGGCCGGACGCAACTTGCGCATGCTCGGCGCGGATCTGGTGTTCGCCATGCCGTGGTTGGGCGAGTTGGCTCGCAAGGCCGGGCACACGTTGGCTTGCAGCGAGGACGTCGAACGGTTGCTTGATTCCGGCGAGGTCGTCGGGGTTTGGCCGGAGGGGTTCAAGGGCGTCGGCAAGCCGTACTCGGAGCGGTACAAGTTGCAGCGGTTCGGCCGCGGCGGCTTCGTCGGGGCGGCGTTGAAGGCGCAGGTTCCGATCGTGCCGGCGGCCATCGTGGGTGCGGAGGAGACGTACCCGATGCTGGGCAACGCCAAGACGATCGCACGCGTGCTGGGGCTGCCGTACTTCCCGCTGACGCCGACGTTCCCGTGGCTGGGGCCGCTCGGGATGATCCCGCTGCCGAGCAAGTGGATCATCGAGTTCGGTGAGCCGATCGACACCACGGAGTTCGGCCCCGAGGCGGCTGAGGACCCGATGTTCGTGTTCGACCTGACCGACCGGGTCCGCGAGACGATCCAGCAGTCCTTGTACCGACTGCTGATGCAGCGCCGCAGCGTCTTCTTCTAGACCTGCCGAGTGCGGTTAGCGGCGGCGTCGGTCCCAAACGATGGCGGCCCCTGCCACTGCGCCCAGGAGTAGCGCAGCACCCGCAACGGGCAGTCCCACCATCGCCACGCGGCGACCGGTGCGGAAGTCGTAGATGGCCCAGCCGAGGTCGTTGGCGTGCCTGCCGCAGGGCCCGGTCGGGGTTGACCGCCACCGGGTTGCCGACCAAGGACAGCATCGGTACGTCGTTGACCGAGTCGGAGTAGGCGGTGCAACGGCTCAGGTCCAAACCTTCGCGTGCGGCCAGCGCGCGCACCGCTTCGGCTTTGGCGGCTCCATGCAACGGCGATCCCACGAGCTTGCCGGTGTAGCGGCCGCGTTCGGTCTCAGAAACGGTGCCCAGCGCGCCGGTCAGCCCCAGTCGCTGGGAGATGATCGAGGCCAGTTCCATCGGTGCGGCCGACACCAGCCACACCCGCTGCCCGGAGTCGACGTGCTGACGCGCCAAGGTCAACGCCCCGCCGTACAACTTGCCGGCGATGCGTTCATCAAAGATCTCCCGGCCCACATGGACGATCTCGTCCACGGTCCGGTCCGCCACGAACGACAGCGCCACCTCGGTGATGTCGCCCATCGTTTCCAGGTTCTCCCCGCGGGCGCGGAACGCCAGTTGGTCGCGTAGGAACCGGTTCACCTGGGCGGCGCTGAAGAAGCCGCGCCGGGCCAGGCCGCGCGCCAGGTGGAACATGGCCGCGCCGCGCACCAGCGTGTTGTCGATGTCGAAGAAGGCCGCGGCCGTCGGGTCCGGCTCGGTGCGTAGCGCCTGCGCCACCTCTGCAGCCGCGGCGGCGGCCTTACCGGCGAGCACCGCGGGGGCGTCGGCCGCCCACGGCGTCATCGGTGGCGGGGTCGGGGCTTCCTCAGGTGCGGGCGCGTCTTGCGCCTCTCCGCTTGCCAGCGCCGCATCCGACTCGTCGATCGGCACATCGGCTTCGACCGGAACGGATGTGGGTGGCGTGCTGGACATGCCCGAAGGCTAGCGAGCGTGGGAGAATTCGCACATGTCGCAGCGAGCCAGCACCGTCGCCGAACTGGTTTCGCATGCCGCCCAGGCCCGGCCAGACCACCCGGCCGTCATCTCGGGCAACCGCACCGAGACCTGGGCCTCTCTGGACGCACTGGTCTCGGCTGCGGCCCACTCGCTCAACGCCCTGGGGCTGACCTCCGGTGGTGCCAAGGAGCACGGGGACCGGGTCGCCCTCGTCATGGGCTCCAGCGTCGAGTTCGTCGCCTTGTACGCGGCCATCGCCCGGGCCGGCCTGGTCGCCGTCCCGTTGAACCCCACCCTGACCAGTCACGAGCTTGCTGCCGTCCTGGCCGATGCCGGGGTCCGGCTCGTCGTTCGTGGTGAGGCGCAGGCCGGGCTCGTCAACCAGGCCGTTTCCGACCTGTCGCGCATCCGGGTCATGTCCTTCGACGCGCTCGTGGCCGGCGGCCGCGGTGACTCCGACCAGTTCCCCGAGGTGGACCCGGAGTCCCTGGCCCTGCTGCTGTACACGTCCGGCACCAGCGGGCTGCCCAAGGGCGCGATGCTCACCCACCGCGCGCTGATGGCCAATGTCGAACAGGTCGCGTCGCTACCGGACTTGCCGATCACTCCGGATGACGTGGTGCTGCTGGTGCTGCCGCTCTTCCACGTCTACGGCCTGAACGGGTCGGTGGCCCAAGTCGCCCGACAGGCCGCGACGGTCGTTCTTGTCGACCGGTTCGACCCGGCCGCAATCCTGCAGACGATCCAGCAACGGTCGGTCACCCACATCCCGGTGGTCCCGTCGATGCTGCAGGCGTTCCTGCAGGTGCCGGCGGACAGCCTGCGTGCCGGGTTCAGCGGTGTCCGGCACGTGCTGTCCGGCGCGGCGCCGCTCAGCGCGGAGTTGGCCACGGCGTTCTCCGAAGCCGCCGCAGTGCCCGTGTTTGAGGGCTACGGGCTGACCGAAGCGGCACCCGGGGTCACGCTCACGTTCGTCGGCGGTGCACCGAAGCCCGGCTCGATCGGCCGCCCGCTGCCCGGGGTCGAGGTCCGGCTCGTGGACGTCGGCGGTTTCGAGTTCGAACCAAACGGCGACGGTGACCCGGAGGAGGGGCCGGGGGAACTGTCGATCCGCGGCGACAACCTGTTCAGCGGCTACTGGCCGGACGGCTCCGGCGGGCCGGACGACGACGGCTGGTTGGCGACCGGCGATGTCGGCTATCGCGACGTCGACGGGGACTTCGTGCTCGTCGACCGCACCCGCGAGCTCATCATCGTCAACGGCTTCAACGTCTACCCGCGCGAGATCGAGTCGGTGCTGGCCGCGCACCCGCAGGTCGCCGAGGCGGCCGCCCTGGGCATCCCCGACGAGGAAACCGGTGAGGCCGTCAAGGCGTTCGTCGTGGCCATGCCGGGCACGGCAGTTGTCGGTGGCGTCCGTGCAAGCGCACTGCGAGGAGTGGCTGGCCCGCTTCAAGCAGCCGAAGGAGATCGTGGTCGTCGAGCGGCTGCCGCACTCACCGACGGGCAAGGTCTCCAAGCGGGTGCTGCGGGAGCAGGCGTAGCGGTGACGCAGCCCCGCATCCAGTTGCTCACCAAGCCCGGTTGCCATCTGTGCGAGGACGCCCGCAACGTCGTGGCGGCGGTCGCGGCCGAGACCGGCGAGCAGTGGGTCGAAGTAGACGTCACCGAAGACCCGAAGTTGTTCATCCGCTGGGGCGATGAACTACCTGTAGTGCTTGTTGACGGCGAACAGCGCGGCTACTGGCGCATCGAAGCGGACCGCTTGCGGGCGGCCCTGAATGGCTGAGAAGTCGGGCTTCTCCGCCGCCGAGCGCGCGGCGATGAAGGAGCGGGCGGCCGAACTCAAGACCACCAAGAAGCGCGGCGCCAAGGCCGACCTGGAGCCGGAAGTGCTCGCCAAGATCGCCGAGATGCCCGAGGCCGACCGGGTCCTGGCCCAGCGTGTTCACGAACTTGTCCGCGAAGTCGCACCGGACCTCACGCCCCGCCTTTGGTACGGCATGCCCGCGTACGCCAAGGACGGCAAGGTGCTCTGCTTCTTTCAGGGCGCGGCCAAGTTCGAGGAGCGCTACTGCACCCTCGGCTTCAGCGGTCAGGCCAACCTCGACAAGGCCGGGATGTGGCCGACCGCCTACGCGCTGATCGAAATGACCGAGGCCGTGGAGAAGCAGATTCGCACGCTGCTCAAGCGCGCGATCCGCTAACACCGGTCCAGACGGTGATTCCGTAGAGCGGGACACCACGTTCCAACATCCGAGACGGTCGCAGATCGCGGATTTTGTTCACACGTTCACAAGGACGTAGCCTCACGGCCGCACCCATCCCCCTGCCAGGAGGTCCGGTGAGCCCGGAGCACACGCCGCGACTGCGTGAGCCGCGCCGTCGCCGAGACGTGCTCCCAGAGACCACCGTGGCCCGCCTCCCCGGATATCACAGCGTGTTGTCCGCTATGGCGGCATCGGGGTTGGCCACCGTCTCCTCCGAGGCGCTCGCGCAGGCCAGCGGCGTGAGTTCGGCCATGCTGCGCAAGGACCTCTCCTACCTCGGCTCCTACGGCACCCGCGGGGTCGGCTACGACGTCGAGTACCTCATCTACCAAATCGCCCGCGCGCTCGGGCTCGCTCAGGATTGGCCAGTCGTCATCGTCGGCGCCGGCAACCTTGGCCACGCCCTGGCCAAGTACGGCGGTTTCGCCTCGCGCGGGTTCTCCGTGGTGGGGCTGGTGGACGCCGATCCGGCCACGGTCGGCGAACTCGTCGGGGACCTCGAGGTGCAGCCGATGGCCGAACTCGAAGCGATGATCGAACGCACCCGCCCGGCGATCGCCGTCATCGCCACCCCAGCCCAGGCCGCGCAATCGGTCGCGGACCGGTTGGTGGCCGCCGGCGTTCGCAACATCCTGTCCTTCGCCGCGGCCCCGCTATCGGTGCCGGACGACGTCGAGGTGCGCACGGTCGACCTCGCCACCGAACTGCAGATCCTGGCCTTCCACGAGCAGCGCCGCACTGGGCGGGCCGACATGACGGAGGCCAGCGCATGAGCCTTCTGGTTGTCGGCCTCAACCACCGGACCGCCTCGTTGCCGCTGCTGGAACGCGCCGTCCTGGACGAGGCCGCCCGCGCCAAGTTGCTGACCGACCTGCGCGGCAGCCCATCTGTTGCCGAAGCGGCCGTTCTGTCCACCTGCAACCGGGTGGAGGTCTACGCCGACGTCACCCGTTTCCACGGCGGCGTGGCCGAACTGACCGAGCTGCTGGCCCGGCACACCTCGGTGACCGCCGACGCCTTGCACCCGCACCTGTACGTGCACTTCGAAGACCGCGCGGTGCAGCACATCTTCGAGGTCGCCGCCGGGCTGGACTCGATGATCGTCGGTGAGTCCCAGATCCTCGGCCAGGTCCGCAACGCGCTGACGCAGGCCCAGGAGTCGCAGTCGGTAGGCCGGGTGCTCAACGAAGCGCTGCAGCGGGCGCTGCGCGCGGGCAAGCGGGCCCACGCCGAAACCGGCATCGACAAGGCCGGGGTCTCGGTCGTGTCGGTGGCGCTGGCGACCGCCGCCAGTTCGCTGGGCGGTCTCACCGGCCGGACCGCTGTCGTGGTCGGGGCGGGCTCCATGGCCGCGTTGGCATCGAGCCAGTTGCAGCGCGCCGGTGTCGGCCGCATCAGCATCGTCAACCGGACCCCGCACCGGGCCGAGCGGCTGGCCGCGCAGGTCGACGCTGCGGCGTACCCGATGGACGAACTGTCCAGCGTGCTCGCCGACGCCGACCTGGTGGTGTCGTGCACCGGAGCCACCGGCTTCGTGGTCACCGCCGAGGCCGTGGCCACCGCCCGTGCCGCACGCGGCGAACAGCCACTGGTTCTGCTGGACCTGGCGTTGCCGCGCGACATCGACCCGGCCGTGTTGGCGCTGCCGAACGTGTCGCTGGTCGACATGGAGGACCTCGGCGACTTGATGACCGATGACGCGATCCTTGCCGCGATCGAGTCCGCTCGGCGCATCGTCGCCGACGAGATCGCCGCGCACGTGGCCGCGTTGCGCGCCGACGCGGTCGCGCCGGTTGTCGTGGCTCTGCGCGATCGCGCCGACGCCGTCGTGGCGGCCGAACTGCAGCGACTGCAACGGCGGTTGCCCGACCTCGACGTCATGCAGCGCGCGGAGTTGGAGCAAACGGTCCGCCGGGTGGTCGAGAAGTTGCTGCACACGCCGACCGTGCGGGTCAAGGAGTTGGCCGAGCAGCCACCAGTTGGTTCGTACGCCGAGGCGCTGCACCGGCTGTTCGACCTGGACCCACAGGTAGTGGATGTCATCAGCGAAGCCGCACTCGTGGAACGCGAGGGGTCGGCATTGCTGGAGCCCGAGGTGGCGGACGCCGGACTGGACGCCGATGCGGAGCCCAAGCCATGAGCGCGCTGCGGTTGGGTACGCGCCGATCGGCGCTGGCGATGGCGCAGGCGACCGCAATGGCGGAGGCGCTGACGCAGCGCACCGGCCGAGCCGTCGAACTGGTCCCCATCTCCTCCCGCGGCGATGAGACCACCGAACCGTTGGCTGAGATCGGCGGCACCGGGGTGTTCGTCACGGCGCTGCGCAGCGCGGTCCTGGATGGTCAGGTCGACGCGGCGGTGCACTCGCTCAAGGACCTGCCCACGGCTCCTGCCGAAGGCATCGCCCTGGCCGCGGTGCCGCAGCGGGAGGACCCCCGCGACGCGCTCGTGGCGCGCGACGAACACACGCTGACCACGCTGCCGGGCGGTTCGGTCATCGGCACCGGCTCGCCGCGCCGTGCGGCCCAACTGCACATGGTCGCCGCGGCCACCGGCACCGACTGGAACATCGTTGGGCTTCGCGGCAACGTCGACACCCGGCTGCAGCGCGTCCGCGACGGCGACCTGGACGCGGTTGTGGTCGCGTTCGCCGGACTGCGTCGCCTGGGTCGCGCCGCCGAAGCCACCGAGGTGCTCGAGCCGCACGTCATGCTGCCCGCCCCCGGCCAGGGGGCGTTGGCGCTGGAGTGCCGTGCCGATGACGCGGACACGTTCACCGCGCTTGCGTCGTTGGACGTTCTTGCCGCAAGAGCCGCAGTACTGGCCGAGCGTTCGTTGCTGGCCGCGTTGGAGGCCGGGTGCACCGCACCGGTCGGCGCGCTGGCCAACGTCGATGCCCGGCTCACCTTGACCGCCGTCGCCGCATCCGGTGACGGGAACTCGTCCGTGCGTGGAACCGACACCGGTTCAGTCGATGACCCCGAAGGTCTGGGTCGTCGGCTGGCCGATCGGTTGCTTGCGGACGGGGCACGCACCCTCATGGAAGAGACACCGCAGTGAGCAGTACGCGCAAGAAGACCGTCATGGGTTCCGTCCGTTTCGTCGGTGCCGGCCCCGGTGATCCCGGGCTCATCACCGTCCGCGGCATGACCCTGTTGTCCGGTGCCGACGTGGTTGTGCTGGATCGCGTGGCCAGCCCCATTCACCTGCAGCACTGCCGCGCCGAGGTCGAGATCGTCGACGGCCTCCGTGACGACAAGGGGCACGACCTCACCTACGCCCAGCGGGCCCGGTTGCTGGTCAAGCACGCCAAGGCCGGCGCGCACGTGGTCCGGCTGATGGACGGCGACGCGGCCGGCACGGTCGGGTTCGCCGAGGAGGCCAAGGCTTGCGCCAAGGCCGGCGTGCCGTTCGAGATCGTGCCGGGAGTTCCGGGCGCGACGTCGATCCCCGCCTACGCCGGCATCCCGGTCAACTCCGCGTCTTCGACGGGCTTCAACATCGTCAGCCCGCACGCGAAGAAGCCCGACTGGCACATGCACGTGGACGAGTTGGTGACCGTGGTCGTCCCCGGTGACGGCAAGCGCGTCATCGAAGCGGCTGACGGCTTGATGGACGCCGGTCGCCCGGGCGACACCCCGGTGGCAGTCACGTCCTCGGGGACGACGACGTCGCAGCGCACGATCGTGTCGACGCTGCAGGACGTCGCCGGGGAACTGTCCAAGGAGAAGTTGGAGGCCCCGCTGGTGGCCGTGATCGGCACGGTGGTCGGCCTGCGCGACGCGTTGAGTTGGTTCGAGACCAAGCCGCTGTTCGGCTGGCGGGTCCTGGTGCCGCGCACCAAGGACCAGGCGGGTGCGTTGAGCGAGCAGCTGCGCCGCTACGGGGCAGTGCCGGAGGAGGTCCCGACGATCTCCGTCGAGCCGCCGCGCAACCCGCAGCAGGTGGACCGCGCGGTGCAGGGCCTGGTCTCCGGCCGGTACTTGTGGGTGGCGTTCACCTCGGCCAACGCGGTGCGCGCGATCAGGGAGAAGTTCGAGGAGTACGGCCTCGACGCCCGTGCCTTCGCCGGTCTGAAGGTGGCCGCTGTGGGCGAGCAGACGGCGGCCGCGCTGGTGGCGTTCGGCGTCAAGCCGGACCTGGTGCCGTCCGGTGAGCAGTCCACGGCCGGTCTGTTGGAGGACTGGCCGGAGTTCGACGACGTGCTCGACCCGATCAACCGGGTGTTCCTGCCGCGCGCGGACATCGCCACCGAGACGCTGTCCGCCGGCCTGGTGGAACTGGGCTGGGAGGTCGACGACATCACCGCCTACCGCACCGTGCGGGCCGCGCCGCCGGCCGCTCCGGTGCGCGACGCGATCAAGACCGGTGGCTTCGACGCGGTCGTGTTCACGTCGTCCTCGACAGTGCGCAACCTGGTCGGCATCGCGGGCAAGCCGCACACCTCCACCGTCATCGCGTGCATTGGCCCGCAGACGGCCAAGACCGCGGAGGAGCACGGGTTGCGCGTGGACGTGCTCAGCCCGGAGCCGAACATGGCCGCGCTGGTCGAGGCCCTGGCCGCCCACGGCGCGGGGCTGCGCGATGAGGCCGCCGAGACCGGCACCGACGACTGGCGTCCCAGCAAGCGCAAGGCCCGACCGGCGGCACGTTCGAAGAAGGCCAAGGCCAAGTGATCGAGCGGCCACGTCGTCTGCGTCGCACCGCGGCGCTGCGTCGGCTTGTGGCCGAAACGACGCTGCAGCCGGCGGACCTGGTGCTGCCGCTGTTCGTCAAGGAGGGGCTGACCGAGCCGGTCGAGGTCGCCTCGATGCCCGGGGTGTTCCAGCACACCCGGGACTCCCTGCGCAAGGCGGCCGCGTCCGCGGTCGAGGCCGGAGTCGGCGGGCTGATCCTGTTCGGGGTGCCCGCCGACAAGGACGACGTCGGTTCGGCCGCATCCGATCCCGACGGGATCACCCAGGCGGCACTGCGCGACCTGGTAGCCGAGGTCGGTGACGCGGCGGTACTGATCGGCGACGTGTGCCTGTGCGAGTACACCGCGCACGGGCACTGCGGGCCGCTACTGGCCGATGGTTCGGTGGACAACGACGCGGCCGTGGCCCGCTACGCGCAGGTCGCCGTGGCCCAGGCGGAGGCCGGCGCCCACGTCGTCGCGCCGTCGGGCATGCAGGACGGTCAGGTGGCCGCCATCCGGGCGGCGCTGGACTCAGCCGGTTTCGCCGACGTGGCGGTCTTGTCGTACGCGGCCAAGTACGCGTCGGCGTACTACGGGCCGTTCCGGGACGCGGCCGAGTCGACGCCGGCAGTCGGTGACCGGCGCGGGTACCAAATGGATCCGGCCAACGCCGATGAGGCACTTCGCGAGGTCGCGTTGGACCTGGCCGAGGGCGCGGACATGGTCATGGTCAAACCGGCCGGGCCGTATCTGGATGTGCTGACGCGGGTGGCTGAGATGGTCGACGTGCCGGTGGCGGCGTATCAGGTCAGTGGCGAGTACGCGGCCATCGAGGCGGCTGCCGCCAACGGGTGGCTGGACCGGGAGCGGGCGCACCTGGAGGCGTTGACCGGCATCAAGCGCGCCGGGGCGTCCTTCATCCTCACCTACGCGGCCACTTCGCTGGCCCCCCGTTTGGCCTGACTGCCGCACTCACACGACTAGGTCGCCTGAGTGGCGCATTCAAGTTGGTGGCTGGGTTTCGCAACCTGCGGACCGTTCTGCAACAGGCGGCCTGATCTGCATCCGCGCCGGATGCGATTCCGGCGCGATGTTGCGGTTCGGTCGGGAGGTTGCGTTACGGCAGCGGCTCGCTAGTGGTGGGAGTCGGATCCGGCTGCGACGTCGCGCTGTCGGTTGGAGTCGGTGATCCGCTCGCGGTCGGCGTCGGGGTGGGCGAGGTGCCCGGTGACGGCGACGTCGATGTGGACGGCTTCGGGCTCGGCTTGGGGCTCGGTTTCGGCGTGCTCGTCGGTGTCGGTGACTTGGCGGCCACTGTCGGCGTCGGGGCCGGGCTCGGCGGCACCGGTGAATCGGCGACCACGCGCGGCGGGTTGGCGCCGTAGGCCTCCATCACCTTGAGCACCAGTTCGACGTAGGAGTCGGAGTGGTTGTACCGGTAGATGTTGTAGGCGAGGTCCTCGGCGTCACGCAGATCACCCTTGCCGGCGCACAGGTACGCGGCCGAGGCCAGTGCCGCGTCGTCGATGTCGTGCGGGTTCTTCTTGCCGTCCTTGTCACCGTCGCGCGCGATGTTCACCCAAGTGCTGGGGATGAACTGCATCGGACCGACCGCACGGTCGAACTCGGTGTCGCCGTCCATCGTCCCGCCGTCGGTGTCACGGATCAGCGCGACCGGCCCGGCCCCGTCCAGCACCGGACCCAGCACCGGCGGCATCGCCTCACCGGTGACCGTCATCACCGACGCACCGCTGCGACCGTGGTTGCTCTCGATGCGCCCGATGGCGGCCAGCAACTCCCAGCGCATGTGGCATTGGGAGTCGGCGGAGTTGATGCGCTTGGTCGCGCGCTTGTACGCCTTCAAGCGCCACCGACGGGATGCCGGACGCCGTCAGCTTCGATGGGGTCAGGTCCGCCGCGACGACGGTCAGCGGGGCCGCGGGCGCTGCCGGTGCGGCGATCGCCGCCGCGGGGGGCGGCTCCTCCACTTCGACCGGTGCTCGGTTCAGGTTGCGGCCGGTCATGACGGCGCGGTCGTTTGCGTCGGCGACATCGGCAAGCGCGACGAAGGTGATCGGGTCCTCGGCGGGCGGCTGAATCGCCAGCGCCGGGGCCAGCAGCGAACCCACGAGCAGCGTGCCGGCCGCCGATGCCGCAACCCAGCGCGGCTGCAGGCGCAGCAACGGGGAACGGTTCACGTGGGGCTCCTGGGGAAGTTGAGTAGCCCGGTGTCGACCCACAGGGTGGCGCATGGGTGGGGTCTCGCGTAAGTGGTTCTTGCGGATTCGATGCCTACCGGCCATTCGCTGCTCACCTCCTTCGGCTGGGGAGGAGGAGAGTGCCACCACCGCCGCTATCAACGAAACCCCGTTCCACTTGCCGAAACGGGCGGCACGGGCGGGGGTGCGAGAATTGGCGGCAATGACTCATCCAAATGTGACCGGCGGCCTGGCCCCCGACTCCCAGACCCCCACTTCGGCGGCGCTGTTCCACCGCGCCCAAGTGGTGACGCCCGGGGGCGTGAACTCGCCGGTACGAGCCTTCCGGGCCGTCGGCGGCACCCCGCGCTTCTTCGTCGCCGGCCACGGCCCGTACGTCCTGGACGCCGACGGCATCGAGTACGTGGACCTGGTGTGCTCGTGGGGACCGGTGTTGCTCGGGCATGGGCACCCGGCCGTGACCGAAGCGCTGCAGCAGGCGGTCCCGCGCGGCCTCGGGTTCGGTGCGCCCTCGGCGACCGAGGTGGAGTTGGCTGAGGAGATCGTCGCCCGCGTCGACCCGGTCCAGCAGATCCGGTTCGTGTCGTCCGGGACCGAGGCGACCATGTCGGCCATCCGGTTGGCGCGCGGTTTCACCGGCCGCAGCAAGATCGTGAAGTTCGCCGGTTGCTACCACGGTCACGCCGACCCGCTGCTGGCCGCGGCCGGGTCCGGGGTCGCCACCCTGGGGCTGCCGGACTCCCCGGGCGTCCCCGCGGCGACGACGGCGGACACGATCGTGCTGCCCTACAACGACCTGCCCGCGGTGGCCAAGGCGTTCGAACTGCACGGCGCCGAGATCGCGTGTGTCATCACCGAGGCGGCCGCGGCGAACATGGGAGTGGTGCCACCGCATCCCGGCTTCACCGCCGGACTGGCCGAGCTGTGCCGGGCGCACGGGGCGCTGTTCATCTCTGATGAGGTGATGACCGGCTTCCGGGTGCACCGCGCGGGTTGGTTCGGCCTTGAGGGTGTGGCGCCGGACCTGATGACGTTCGGCAAGGTGATGGGCGGTGGTCTGCCCGCCGCGGCGTTCGGCGGTCGCGCCGACGTGATGGGGCACCTGGCGCCAGCCGGTCCGGTGTACCAGGCAGGCACGTTGAGCGGGAACCCGATCGCCACCCTGGCTGGGCTGACCACGTTGCGGCTGGCCACCGATGACGTCTATGCGCGCGTGAACGATGCCGCGGCGCAGGTCGGCGAACTGGTGACCAAGGCGCTCGCGCGGAGGGCGTGGCGCACCAACTCCAAACCGCGGGCAACTTGTTCAGCGTGTTCTTCGCCGAGGAGCCCGTGTCGGACTACGACGCGGCCCGCAGCAGCGAGACGTTCCGGTACGCGCCCTTCTTCCACTCGATGCTGACGGACGGGGTGTCCCTGCCGCCGAGCGCCTACGAGGCCTGGTTCGTCTCCGCCGCGCACGACGACGACGCCATCGCGCGCATCGCCGACGCCCTGCCGGCGGCTGCTCGTGCCGCCGCGGCCGCGACGGCGGACTGACAGGATGAGCCAATGAGCGACGCGCACACTCAGGTCCACCTGGTCCGCCACGGTGAGGTGCACAACCCCGAAGGCATCCTCTACGGCCGCCTGCCCGGGTACGTGTTGTCCGAGCGCGGCGAACAGATGGCCGAGTGTCTGGCCGCGCACTTCGCCGGCGCGGACATCGCCACCGTCATCGCCTCGCCGCTGGACCGGGCGCAGCAGACAGCCGCACCGATCGCGGCCGCTCTGGGGTTGGCCGTCGGTCGCGATGCCCGCTTGATCGAGGCGGAGAACTACTTCGAGGGCATGACGTTCGGCGTCGGTGACGGCTCGTTGAAGCAGCCGAAGCACTGGGCGCAGTTGGTGAACCCGTTCCGGCCGTCGTGGGGTGAGCCGTACGTGGCGCAGGCCCGACGGGTGCTGGCGGCCGTTGGCGATGCGCGGTGGGCCGCGGCGGGGCGCGAGGCGGTGCTGGTCAGCCACCAGTCGCCCATCTGGGCGGTGCGCAACCTGCTTGAGGGTCGGCACCTGTACCACGACCCGCGGCGGCGGCAGTGTTCGTTGGCCAGCGTGACGACGTTGGAGTACGACGGTGACCGGCTGGTCAGCGTCGGCTACTCCGAGCCGTGCAAGCACCTGCTGCCCGAGCACGCCGGCCCGCCCGGCGCCTAACCCCGCACAGAGCCGCTCTCATAGCGCTTGGCCGGAACCAGGCCGCTCAGCGCCGCCCCTGCTTAGGACTTGGCGCGGGCGTGTTCGGTCAGTGCCGGGATGACGTGCTCGGCGTACGCGGCCAGCGTCGCCTCCTGCGCGTCGTGCTGCAGGTAGACGGCGAACTGGTCCACGCCGAGTTCCTTGAGCGCGATGAGCTTGTCGATGTGCGCTTCGGGCGGGCCGAGCAAACAGAAGCGGTCCACGATGTCGTCGGGCACGAAGTCGGCGTGCGTGTTGCCCACCTGTCCGTGCTCGTTGTAGTCGTAGCCGGATCGGCCGGCGATGTAGTCGGTCAACGCCTGCGGGATGTTGGCGCCATCGGCGCCGTAGCGGGCGACGATGTCGGCCACGTGGTTGCCGACCATCCCGCCGAACCAGCGGCACTGGTCGCGTTGGTGCGCCAGGTCCTCGCCCACATACGCCGGTGCAGCCACGCAGATCGTCACCGAGTCCGGGTCGCGCCCGGCGGCGGCAGCAGCTTCGCGGACCGCGTTGATGCTCCACTCCGCGATGGACAGGTCGGCCAACTGCAGGATGAACCCGTCACCGACTTCGCCGGCCAACGCCAACGCCTTCGGCCCGTACGCGGCCACCCACATCTCCAGACGGCTGTCGGAACTCCACGGGAACTGCAGCGTGCTGCCCTTGTATTCAGTGGGCCGCCCGTTGGCCAGGTCGCTGATCACGCCGATGGACTCACGCAGTTCCGCCAACCGCACCGGCTTGCCATTGGTGACGCGCACCGCCGAGTCGCCACGGCCGATCCCGCACACCGTGCGGTTGCCGAACATCTCGTTGAGCGTCGCGAACGTGGATGCGGTCACCGTCCAGTCGCGCGTGGCCGGGTTGGTCACCATCGGCCCGACGGTCACCCGATGCGTGGCCGCGAGTATCTGGCTGTAGATGACGTACGGCTCCTGCCACAGCAGGTGCGAGTCGAACGTCCACACGTAGCGGAACCCCGCCAACTCCGACTTCTTCGCCAGGTCGACGACGCGCCAAGCCGGCGGGTTGCACTGCAAGACGACACCGAAATCCATGGTCGCTCCCTCAGATCAGGTTCTGCGACAGACCGCGCTTGAGGAACTGCCCATGCCCCTTGCGCCCGACGTACTCGCCGGAGTCGATTACCACTGAACCTCGGGACAGCACGGTGTCCACGCCACCGGCGATCTCGATGCCCTCGTACGCGGAGTAGTCCATGTTCATGTGGTGCGTGTCCACGGAGATGCGGGTGCGCGCGGTCGGGTCGTAGATCACCACGTCGGCGTCCGCGCCCGGAACGATCTCGCCCTTGCGCGGGTGCAGCCCGAACATCCGGGCCGGCGTTGTGCAGCACAACTCCACCCACCGGCTCAACGAGATGCGCCCGTCGACGACGCCTTGGTACAGCAGGTCCATGCGGTGCTCGACGCCGCCGATGCCGTTGGGGATCTTGGAGAAGTCGTTCAGCCCGAGTTCCTTCTGCTCCTTCATGCAGAACGGGCAGTGGTCGGTGCTCACGACGGACAGGTCACCGGTGCGCAGGTAGCGCCACAGTTCCTCCTGGTGGCCCTCCGCCATGGATCGCAGCGGCGTGGAGCAGACATACCCGGCGCCCTCAAATCCTGGCTTGGACAGGTGTTCCTCCAGCGACAGGTACAGGTACTGCGGGCAGGTCTCGCCGAAGACGTTCCAGCCCTCACCGCGCGCGACCGCGACCGCTTCAACAGCCTGCTTGGCGGACATGTGCACGATGTACAGCGGCGCCCCGGCGATGCGCGCCAACATGATCGCGCGGTGCGACGCCTCCTCCTCGGTCTCCCAGGGTCGGGTCAGGCCGTGGTACTTCGGGGCGGTGTCGCCGCGGGCCAGGGCTTGGGCCACGAGGACGTCGATCGCGATGCCGTTCTCGGCGTGCATCATGATGAGTGAGCCGTTGTTGGCCGCGGTCTGCATGGCGCGCAGCACCTGGCCGTCGTCGGAGTAGAAGACGCCCGGGTAGGCCATGAACAGCTTGAAGCTGGTGACGCCTTCGTCAACGAGTTCGTCCATCGCCTTCAGCGACTCGTCGTCCACCCCGCCGACGATCTGGTGGAAGCCGTAGTCGATGGCGCATTGCCCGGCGGCCTTGTCGTGCCAGGCGGCCAGACCGTCCTGAACCCGTTCGCCGGTGCGCTGCACCGCGAAGTCGACGATGGTGGTGGTGCCGCCGTGCGCGGCGGCCCGGGTGCCGGTTTCGAACGTGTCCGAGGCGAACGTGCCGCCGAACGGCAATTCCATGTGGGTGTGGCCGTCCACGCCGCCGGGGACGACGTACTTGCCGGTCGCATCGATGACCGTGTCCGCGGACGCGGCGACGTCGACGCCGAGGGAGTGGTCGCCGGGGGTCAGCAGGGCGACGATCCGTTCGCCGTCGATGAGTACGTCCAGCAGTTGGGCGCTGACGGGTCCGATGACCGTTCCGCCGCGAATGAGTGTGGTCATGGCCGAACCGTCCTCACGGCTGAACTGCTCATGGTTGAACTGCTCATGGTTGAACCAGGTCGTCGTAGGCGTCCGGCCGACGGTCCCGGTAGAACGCCCAACGGTTGCGCACCTCGTGCAGCAGGTCCATGTCCAGGTCGCGCACGATCAGTTCCGGTTTGCTCGGGTCACCGACGTCGCCGACGAAGTTGCCTTCGGGGTCCACGAAGTAACTCGTCCCGTAGAAGTCGTCGTCACCTAGGTCCTCGATGCCGACGCGGTTGATCGCGCCGATGAAGTACTCGTTGGCGACGGCCGCCGCCGGCTGTTCGAGCTTCCACAGGTAGCTGGACAGCCCGCGCGAGGTGGCGCTGGGGTTGAACACGATCTGCGCGCCGTTGAGGCCGAGCGCTCGCCAGCCTTCGGGGAAGTGCCGGTCGTAGCAGATGTAGACGCCGACGCGGCCGACCGCGGTGTCGAAGACGGGGAAGCCCAGGTTGCCGGGGCGGAAGTAGAACTTCTCCCAGAAGCCCTTCACGTGCGGGATGTGGTGCTTGCGGTACTTGCCCAGGTACTTGCCGTCGGCGTCGACGACCGCTGCGGTGTTGTAGAGAAAGCCGGGCTGCTCCTCCTCGTACACCGGCAGGACCATGACCATGTTCAGTTCGGCGGCCAGTGCCTGGAACCGCTCGATGGTCGGCCCGGGGACCGTCTCGGCGTACTCGTAGAACGCCGCGTCCTGCACCTGACAGAAGTACGGGCCGTAGAACAACTCCTGAAAGCACACGATCTGCGCCCCGGCCGCGGCCGCGTCGCGGGCGTAGCCCTCGTGGGCGGTGATCATCGACTCTTTGTCGCCGGTCCAGTCGGTCTGTACGAGTGCTGCGCGCATCGGGCGCCTCCGCAGTGGCGGTGAACCAGCCGGGTCCGGCCGGTCCGCCCATTCCATCCCTTGGGAGTTCGCGCCGCAATCGGTTCGCCCGTTCCCGGCGCCCGGAGTCCGGGCAACCTCAGCCGCCCGCGTACCGTCTGATCCTCACCATGGCCTCCTATCGACGACTGCGAATCGCGGCGCTCCTGGGCGCAGCCGCGCTGGCGTTGACCGCGTGCGGGTCCTCCGGCGCCGGTGAGGTCGTCGGCGGCGACACCGGGTTCGTCGAGGGGGCCGGCACGACCACCTTGGTTCCCGAGGGGGAGCGCGAGCCCGCGCCGGACATTTCCGGTCCCACGCTGGACGGCGGCACCTACTCCTTGGCCGAGCAGCGGGGCAGCACGGTGGTGCTGAACGTGTGGGCGAGTTGGTGCGCCCCGTGCCGCGCGGAGATGCCGGGGCTGCAGCGGGTCAGCGAGGACTACGCCGAACGCAACGTCGGCTTCGTCGGGATCGACACCCGCGACGACGAAGCGGCGGCGATCGCGTTCCTGGAGAACACCGGGGTCACCTACCCGAGCCTGATCGATCCTGACGGTGAGTTGCTGCTGCAGTTCCGCGGCACGCTGCCGCCGCAGGCGATCCCGTCCACGCTCATCATCGACGCCGACGGGGGTATCGCCGCGCGCGTCATCGGACCCATCACCGAGGTCCGGCTGCGCGAACTGCTCGACCAGGTCCTGGCGTGAGCCTGGCCTGGGCAGCACTGCTCACTGAGGACAGCACGGTCACGTCCGGGTCGCTGCTGTTGGCGATCCCGATCGCCACGGCCGCCGGCGTGGTGTCGTTCCTGTCGCCGTGCGTGCTCCCGCTCGTTCCCGCCTACTTGTCCTACGTCACCGGGTTGACCGGCCTGGACCTGGATCAACCCCGCCGCGGCCGGATGCTCGCCGGCACGTTGCTGTTCGTCCTCGGGTTCACCGCCGTCTTCGTCTCCTACGGCGCCCTGTTCGGCGAGCTCGGCTCCTGGCTGCTGGAGTACTCCCGCCAGCTCGAGGTGGTCCTCGGTCTGCTCACCATCGCGATGGGCCTGGCGTTCGTCGGCATCCTGCCCGGCTTCAACCGGGACCTGCGTGTGCACACGGTCCCGGTCGTCGGCTGGGTGGGCGCCCCGCTGCTGGGCGTGCTGTTCGGGTTGGGGTGGACGCCGTGCATCGGCCCCACGCTGGCATCCGTCCAGGCCCTGGCGGTGACCGAGGCCAGCGCCGCCCGTGGCGCGCTGCTGACCGCCTTCTACTGCCTGGGGTTGGGGCTGCCGTTCATCCTGATCGCCGTCGGGGTGCGTCGCGCCGCCGGTGCGATCGACTGGGTGAAGCAGCACTACGCACTGATCATGCGCATCGGTGGTGGGATGCTCATGCTGCTCGGCGTGCTGCTGGTGACCGGGCTGTGGGGGGAGTTGGCGGTGCAGATGCGCACTTGGATCTCCGGCTTCACCCCGGCGCTGTGACATGGAAACGCCCATGACGTCAGCCGTATCCGTCGCGACCCCCACGGTGCCCGAGTGAGCGCCGACCTGCGCGAGCGCACCGACCCGCAACTGCCCGACATCGGTTCGGTTGGTCTGCTGCGCTGGGCCTGGCGGCAGCTGACGTCGATGCGCACCGCACTGGTGCTGTTGTTCCTGCTGGCGTTGGCGTCCATTCCTGGCAGCGTCCTGCCGCAACGCCCGGTCGACCCGGCCCAGGTGCGTGCGTTCGAGCAGGCCAACCCGACGCTGGCCGATGTCTACGACGCCCTCGGGCTGTTCGACGTGTTCGGTTCGGTGTGGTTCGCCGCCATCTACCTGCTGCTCATGGTCAGCCTCGTCGGTTGCGTGCTGCCACGCGCGCTTCAGCACTACCGCGCGATGCGGGCCGCCCCGCCGGCCACGCCACGCAACCTGGCCCGGCTGCCCGAGCACCGGCAACTGCAAGCCGCTCAACCAAGTGAGCTGGTGCTCGACGACGCCGAGGCGCAACTGCGCGACATGGGGTTCCGCATCCGGACCCGCCAACCCGGCGACGACTCGGTCTCTGCGGAGAAGGGCTACACCAAGGAGACCGGCAACCTGCTGTTCCACCTGAGCCTGATCGTGGTCCTGGTCGGCGTTGCGGTTGGCGCGTTGTTCAGCACCCGCGGCGGGGCGCTGATCACCGAAGGCGAAGGCTTCGCCAACACCGTGCCGCAGTACGACGAGTTCGACGCCGGGCGGTGGGCGGATGAGGAAGACCTGCCGCCGTTCGCGTTCACCATGACCGACTTCCGCGCCGAATACATCCGCGGTGGTTCCCAGGACGGGCAGCCGAGTTCGTTCGAGGCGGACCTGCTGGTGCGCGACGCACCGGGCGAGCCACAGCGCGAGGTCACGGTGCAGGTCAATCAGCCGCTGCGGGTTGATGGCGCCTCCATGTACTTGATCGGGCACGGATACTCGCCAGTCGTCCGGGTCCGCGACGGCGACGGGCGGGTGGTTGTGGACGGGCCGGTGCCGTTCCTGCCTGTGGACGCGGACTTCACCTCCGACGGCGTCATCAAGGCACCGGATGCGCGCCCGGAGCAGCTCGCGTTCACCGGGCTGTTCCTGCCCACCGCGTCCATCGACCCCGAACTCGGCCCCATCTCTACCTACCCGGCCGCCGACGACCCGCGCCTGTTCCTGGCCGCGTGGATCGGCGACCTGGGGTTGGACACCGGCAAACCGCAGAACGTCTACTCCCTCGACACCGAGGACCTCGAACGCGTCGACATCAACTCGTTGGCGCCGGGGGACGTGTGGGAGTTGCCCGACGGCTTGGGCAGCATCGAGTTCGTCGAGGTGCGCGAGTGGGCGTCGTTCCAGATCGCGTCGGATCCGGGTCAGTTGTGGGTGCTGATCGGCGTGGTGGCGGCGATGATCGGGCTCGTGCTCAGCGTCTCGATCCGCCGGCGTCGCATCTGGGTCCGCGCCACCGAATCGGACGGGGCTACCGTTGTCGAGGTGGCGGGCCTGACCCGCACCGAGGGCGCCGACCTTCCCGAGGTGGATGAGTTGGCCGCCCACCTGCAGGGCGAGAGGAGCAGCACGTGACGTCGGAAAGCCTGGCCACGCTCAGCGACGGCCTCGTCTACTCCGCGATGACGATCTACCTGCTGTCCCTCATCGCCTTCGCCGCGCAGTTCGCCGGCGGCCGTTCACCGGCCAAGCAGACGGTTGCGGTCACCGCTGACGGCGGCGCCGACCTCGCCACCGACTCGACCACTGGCGACGACGCGGCTGGCTACTCCGACCGCGCCGGTCGCATCGGGCTGTCCCTGGCCTGGCTCGGTTTCGGCCTGCACGCGGCCGCTTTCGTCGCTCGCGGCCTGGCCACCGAGCGCATGCCGCTGGGCAACATGTACGAGTTCGTCCTCGGCGGCACGTTGGCGGCGATGGGGGTGTGGCTGTTCTGGTCCACCCGCCGCGATGTGCGTTGGGCCGGCCTGTTCGTCGTCGGCCCGGTGCTGCTTTTCCTGGGGCTGGCGGTGACGGTTCTCTACGTCGAAGCCGGCGACCTGGTCCCGGCGCTGCACTCCTGGTGGCTGGTCATCCACGTTTCGGCGGCCACGCTGTGCGCCGGTCTGTTCACCGTCGGCGCGGTCACCAGCGCGCTGTTCCTGCTGCAGAGCCGCTGGGAGCGGACGGGCGTCACCAACGGTTTCGCGCGCCGCCTGCCAGCCAGCGAAACCCTGGACCGCATCTCCTACCGAACCCTGGCGTTCGCGTTCCCGATCTGGACGTTCGCCGTCATCGCCGGTGCGATCTGGGCCGAAGCCGCATGGGGCCGCTACTGGGGCTGGGACCCCAAGGAGACCTGGGCGTTCATCACCTGGCTGATCTTCGCCGGGTACCTGCACGCCCGCGCGACCGCCGGTTGGCGGGGCAAGCGGGCGGCGATCATCGCCCTGGTCGGGTTCGCCTCGTTCGTCTTCAACTTCGTCGGGGTGAACATCTGGATCCCCGGGCTGCACTCCTACGGCGGGCTCTGAGCCTGACGTTCCCCTCAGGGCCGACCCGGTTCGGGCCGATGTCCCAGTCGTAGTGGTCACCGCGCCGCCTCAAGATCAACTCGCTAGGCTCGCGGTCACCGCTCATGGGGGAGCGCCCCACGGGGGAAGGGGTCCGAGTGCTCGACTCGTTACTCGCCCCCCGCATGGGTGTTCTGATTCTCGTCCCCGCCTTGTTGATGTCGGGCTTCTGGCAACAGTCCCGCCCCGATGACTCCGCCCCGGCGCTGCTTGACGTGTCCGTCGCGGCAACCGGGCCCTTCACCGCCGGTGACGACGTCGAGTTCTCCTGGGACGCCACTGACGCATCCGGCGTCGAGTACGTCGTCCTGGACTGGACGGACGCCGCCGGCCGGTCGCATTCGCAGACTGTCTCGGATGGCTCGCAGGCCAAAGCCCGCATCGATGACGGCTGGGCGGTCGGACCGGTATCCCTAAGTCGCGTGGTGCTGTCCGACGGGGCGGGCAACGTCTCCGAATACCGCAGCGATGGCACCGTGCGCGATTCCGTGGCCGGCGACGGCGTGCACGACCTGCAATTCGACGAGGTGGGGTTCACGACTGTGGACACCGGCGCGGACGAGACCCCGCCTGATCTGACTTCGGTGCTTCTCACCGGCCCGGGCTACTACGCGGGTGGGGAGAGCATTCAGGTCGCCTGGGCCGCGACCGATGAGTCCATGCTCACCGCGGTGTCGATGGAATGGGTGGACGCCGCCGGCAACGCGCAGACGCTGTCGGCGCCGTCGCGCAGTCGTCGCGCGGCCACCCCGGTAACCGGCGACTGGGCCGACGGGGTGGCGTGGCTGTCCCGCGTTGTCGTCGCCGATGACTTCGGCAACGCCGCTGAGTACTTCCGTGACGGCACCTACGTCACCACCGACGGCCGCACCGGGATGCACGATCTGGATCTGGCCGACCTGGACGTGGTCGCCTACGACACCTGGTTGATGCCGCCACCGGTTCAGCCGCGCTACCAGCCCGCGGCGGCCGAAGACACCGACTTCGCGTGCGTCGCTGCGACCACGTTCACCAGTGGGTCCTGTGCGACCACTCAGCAGATCACCTTTGACGTTGCTGCTGGCCGCTTGACCCAGTTGGCGCGCATCACCGGCATCAACCCGTCGGCGACGATCGTGGACCTCGGGGTGCTGGCCCCGCCGTTCACCGCCAAGACCCTGACCGGGGACCTCAACACCATCCAGGTGGCGGACAACCGCGGCGAACAGACCGGTTGGACGCTGACGGCGACCGCCACCGACTTCCGTGACTCCAAGGGCCGGGTGCTGCCCAAAGAGAACCTGTTCATCACACCGGACTGCGTCGACGCCAACACGCTGTATGACTTCGACGCCTACACCGACCCGAGCGCGCCGCCGCCGACCTTGGGCGCAGTGGACCTCGACGTTCAGGCTCCCGGGGTGACGCCGGGACCGGCGGATCAGTCCTTCGCCGGGACGGTGACCATGTGCACGAAGGACGCTCAACTCGGCCCGCTGACCCAGACCACGGGCGGGGTGTGGGACGTGCCGGCGGATCTGCGGCTGGAGATTCCGGTGCAGTTCAGCAAGCCGACCGACTACCGGCCACGCTGACGTTCACGCTGCTCGGCTGACACTGCCGAGCTCGGCAGGCAGCGCCCTACGCCTCCGGTGACGGGTCGTTGCGCCCGTCCCGTTGCTTGCGCCGCTCCTGCAGCCAGCGCTCCTCGTCGATGCGGCGCAGGAAGTCGGGGTCGTCATCCGGCGGCAACGACGGCTTGCCCGGACCACGACCCGCGGTACCGCCGCCGCTGCCGCGACCACCGCGACCGGGCCGACCGAACCCGACCCAGGCGACCGGTCCCAGCACCGGGACCAGGATCACCAGGAACCAGAGCAGCTTCGGCAGGTTCCGCACGCTCGGCTTCGGGGTGACCGCGCAGTCGATCAGCGCCCAGATGGCCAACACCATCGGGATGACGAACAGCAGCACCCGGCCCATGGGCCAAGCGTAAGTCGCGGCGGGGATACTGGCCGGGTGAGGCCCGCACTCGTTTACACCGTCGCCCGGCTGGCGGTGTTCGCCGTCGTCGCCGCACTGCTCTATTTGGTCGGCCTGCGCGGGATCACGTTGCTGCTGGTGGCGCTGGTGGCCTCCGGCATCGTGGCGCTGTTCGCGCTGGGCCGGCAGCGCGATGCGCTGAGCGAGCAGGTGACCCGGGCCAAGCAGGCCGTGGATGAGCGGGCCTCGGCTGAGGACGCCGCCGACGACGCCCGCCGAGCCGAGCAGGACCAGCGCGCCAACCCACCCGCCGAACCGGAGCAAGACCGCCCCGAATAGCGTGCGCGACCATGACGCTTGAGGTGCTGATCCTCTTCCACATCCTGCTGTTGACCTACTGGCTGGGCGCCGACCTGGGGGTCTTCTACTCCTCCCGGTATGTCATCAAGCCGGACCTGGAGCCGGGTTCGCGCGCCACCGCCCTGAAGATCATGGCCTGGCTGGACATGGCCCCGCGGTACTCCCTGGTGTTGTTCCTGCCGTCCGGCGTGAGCCTGATGGCGGCGAGTGAGTACTCCGACGTGACCGTCTTCGACCGGCAGATCAACCTGGTCGGCTGGCCGCTGATCCTCACCTGGGCGTTCGCGCTGTTCTGGCTGTACCTGGTGTGGGCCGACCACCACTACTCCGGTCAGCCCCGCGGCCAGCAGGCCAAGACCGTCGACCTCTACATCAGGTTGGCCCTGATCGTCGGGCTGCTCGCCGCCGGCCTCTACACCGTCATCGCCACCGACCCGTTCGGGGTGACCACCAACCCGAAGTGGCTGGGCGCCAAGGTCGCGCTCTACGCAGTGGCCATGCTGTTCGGGGTGGCGATCCGGTTCCGGCTCAAGCCGTTCGGCCCGTCGTTCATGGCGCTGATGACCACCGGGTCCACCCCGGAGGTGGAGGACGGGATCGGCGGTGCGATCCAACGATCCGTGCCGTTCGTGCTGGGCATCTGGGTGCTCGTGTTCGTGATCGCCGCACTCGGTGTCATCAAGCCCGGGGCCTTCGGGTGAGGCCGGCTCTGGTCATGGAACTGGCTCGGCAGATCACACGTCCGTGTCAGCAGGGACCCAAGTTGTGCCAAGTCCCTTGACAGGAAGGCCAACAGCGCGTGTCATACGGGTATCTGTTCGCGAGAACAGAACGCCGTTCCACCGGGGGGAACGGTTCGGGGAGAGGGACGAGATGAGTTTTCGGCGCGCAATGGCCGCTTCCCTAGCGGCCATTCTGGTGATGCTGGGGCTGTCGGTTGCCGCCGCACCCGCCCAAGCGGCGCAGGTTGCGTTCAAGTGCACCGTGCTTTCCACCACCCTGGATTGGAACAAGGGCACGCCCCCCGGCAGCGACGGCGACTTCGTCATCACCGCGGACCCGGCCTCCCCGGCCGCCGGCGCGACGGTGAACCTCACGCTCAGCACCCCGCCCTACGTCAACGGCCCGATTCCCCGACCGGCCGGTTCGATGACCCCGAAGGCCGACGTCAAGTACACCGGCGGCACCACGCAGTTGGTGGGCAAGCCGCAGGGCGCGCTCGCGGTGGAGACTGAGTTCCAGGTCAACCCGATGACCGGCTCCATCAAGGCACCGGCGTCCGGCAAGGTGGACATGTCCATCACCAAGATCGTGTTCGACGACAACCCGGTGGACATCAACTGCGTCCCGACTTCGAGCGTCGTGGCGGGGACGTTCACCGTCGCGGCTGCCAGCGACACCGCGGTGGTGCCAAGGCCAGCGGCTCGGGCTCGACGACCACTCAGGGCGCGAGCACGCAGTCCGGGTCCGCGGCAACCACTGCCGACACCGGCGCCCTGCCGAAGACGGGTCCGGAGGACTGGTGGAAGTCGGCCCTAGTAGCGCTGCTGCTCTTCCAGATCGGCGCCATCGTCTGGGTCCGGACGAAGCGGCACCCGGACGCAGCTCCGCGGCACGCGGCGTTCTGAGGGCGGGCACAGATGCGACGGGGAATCGCGGGACTGGCCGCGGCGGTACTGGCGACGGTGGCGGCAGCACCGGCCGCACTCCTGTCTGGGCGGTCAGGCGCAGAAGCCGGCCAGCAAGCAGTTCGCCAACATCAACTGCCAGATCAACTTGAAGGTCGCTGCAGACCGACTGGTGACGTCTACACCAGGTCCGATCACGTTCGACTTGACGGCCACCCCGGCTGCTCCAGCTGCGGGCGCCACGATCACCTGGGAGCTTGGACTCCAACGGCTGGACCCGAGCAACGGTCCGGCGGTGCCGCTGACCGCGGGCTCGACCCGAATCGACGCCATCGTTTCTGCAGGCGGCGGCGACGGTGGCGCTTGCAGTCGCCGACCAACGGCTGCGCAGGTCCCGCGACTCGAGCCTCGCGCCGATGTGATCTCGCCTGGGTGGGTTCACCGCGACCGGCAGTACACCACGGCGCCGGCGTCAGCGGTCGCGTCACGGCCACGTTGCAGACAGTTCTGGATCAACTCCGATGACGGGCAGCTCGACGCCGGCCACTGACGGACTCCGTTCGACTCGCTGTGCCGACCGGGGACGACTCCGGCGCAGGACTCCACTGCGATCTTCGATCTGGTCCGCTCACCGCGACGGTCGGTGGCGGCACACGCGCACCCCGACCCCGACGCGACACCCGACGCCCGACCCCGACCCCGACGGACACCGACCCCGACCCCGACCCCGACCCCGACGGACACGGCGACCCCGACCCCGACCCCGACCGACACCGGAACTCCCGCACCGGGCGTGAACGTCGGTTCCGGCAGCGCCGTGGGCACGTTCGTCTGCAGCCTCTACACCGGCGACGTGCCGTTCCCCGGCGCTGAGGACACCGTCGACGACATTCAGTTGGACGTGTCCATCAGCGGCGACGCGCTGGCACTGGATGTCGGCGCCGGCCCCACGACCGGCCCCGTGCCGATCCCCGCGGGCACCAATGACCGGCTGATCACCGTGGTCGCGGGCGGTGCCCCGCAGGAACTCAGCGGTGGACTGAACCCCGCGGAGATCCCGCCGCGCACCCCGAGCCCGGCGTTCAGTGTCACCGGCACCGCGACCGCGTCTCCGGACACCGTTGAGGTCACCCGCATCTACTACGACGACACCCAGAACGAGTCCTTCGGTGGGGATGTCAACACCGAGTGCCTGCCCCAGACGACGGTCACCATCCCGATCACCTACGTCGAGTTGCCGGCCACGCCGCCGGCGGCGGATGGACCGGCCACGGCCAACCCGTCGACCGTCGCTGCCGGCGGCGAACTGACCGTCAGTGGGACCGGCTTCGGGCCGAGCACTCCGGTGCAGGTGGTCCTCTACTCCAGTCCCTGTCCTGCTCGGTCAGGTCCAGGCCGACGCCACTGGTGCGGTGAACACCACAGTGACCATCCCGGCGAGCACGACCAACGGTGAGCACACCGTGGTCCTGTTCGGCCAGGACCCGACCGGGGCCGATTTCAACCTGCAGGCGACCATCACGGTGACGGGTGGAACTGACGGCGGCGGCACTGGAGGCAACGGAACGGACACCGGCGGCGGCACCGACACGACCGGTGGCGGAACGCTGGCCGCGACCGGTGTCAGCGACGCCTGGATCGCCGCGATCGCTGGACTTGTCGCCCTGCAGGCCGGGCTCGTTGTGGCCGTGCGCAGCCGGCGGGCCCTGGTTGGGGTTGCTGGCCCCAGCGCCGGGCGTCACCGCCTGAGTGTGTAGCGCGACGACTGCTCTCCGACCTGCGTGTCTCCGCAAGAAACCCTTGCTGCCGCCTCTGGCGGAACGGCCTGTGACGCAGTTGCGACATCGCCGGTTCCCCGTTAGGGACTTTCTTCCCGGAAACCCTTGACAGTCGCTGGGGGCACGGGGAGTGTGGGATCTGTCACGGAACCGAGGAACGCTGTTCCGAAGGGTGGAACAGAACTCCCAGCTGGGCCTCGGTGACGAGATGTAAGGAGTTGCTCTCAAGGGGGGAGCGACTGACTTCCTCGGAGGGGAAGGGAATTCATGAAGGCAAAGAAGCTGATTGCGGGTAGCGCTGTGGCGCGCTCGCGGCTTCAACGCTCGGGGTTGCGGCGTCTGGCGGTCGGCTAGCGCCGCACCGGTGACTCTGTACAGCCAGATCAACAACACTGCTCTTGGCGTGGCCGATCGTCCGGTCAACGTCGACCGTGACGCTGGCAGTCTTCGCCAGCTTCGCCCAACGTAGACGACCCTGTCGAGATCACCGTTGCTGGCGACTTCGAGCTTCGCAACGGTCCGGCCGCCATCGCGTGCCGACGACGGGTCGGACGATCGCCGCGATCGATCGAGTGGGCGGTCCGGCTACCTGTTGCGTGCCCGCGAACGAGCCGCTCGGCCCCGGTGCACGTCGATCGTGCCAGGCCGACCCTGGACGGTTTCGTCGACGGCGTGGCAACAGCACGGCCGTGGTGCCACCGGTACCACTGGTGACGCGTTCACCTGGCGGCTCGTACGCCGACCGGGACTTCCGGCTGGACCATCCTCGGCCCGGCGATCGTTGGTACTACGTCCTGTCGCTGAAGGCCTTCGTCAACTACTCGACGTGCCGGAGCGTGGCGGCGCACCATCCTGACTACTGACGCGTTCGACGCAGATCGGAACGCTGACCTCGATGGACGACTTCGTCGCGCGTCCGCTCGGTACCGGTCGCTGGCGGCCGTTGACGGGTCGCACGCAGACCGACGCTCGGGACTACATCACTCCCAGTCCGCTGACCGATCACCGGCCCGACCGCGACGATCGCGACTTCGTCGGTCAGAACGCTGGTGTGCAGGCCGTCCGTGACCCGCAGGTCGTCTGGCGTTCCGCCTACGCGTGCACCGTCGACGGTGACCGGCACGGTGACACTGGAACGCCACGTCGCGCCGGTGGCTTCACGGTCGAGTTCTGCGACGTCGCCGGGCACCACTTGCGACGCTGATCGCGGCGCCCGCCGAACACGTTACCAACGGTCTGACGACCGACTGGTTCGGCAACCTGTCCGGTGCCATCACCGATCACCGACGGCCTGGCACCCTGGCGTCTCACCACCGGTTCCCGTGCGATCAAGCTGACGATCACCAACGGGCCAGCAACTCGCCGCTCGTTCCGATCATGGTCCTCGACGCGCCGACGGTGACGCTGAGCCCGGCCGCTGGTGGCGGCGGCACCGTCCGGTTAGCGTCACCGGCTCCGGCTTCAACGCCGCTGATCACCGGCTACTCTGCGGTGTCGACCAGGACCGTGTGTCCGCTCCCGGCCCCGACTGACGACGCCACGGCTCGCTGCCACTGCCAGCGGCACCGGAACCGTGTCCGGACGCTTCACCGTGAACGACTCGGCGACGCCGTCCATCGTGCGCCATGCCAGGGCACTCGGTGGACCGCCTGCGGCGACCAACCCGTCCGCGCTGCCGGCCGTTCACGTTCTCGTCCTTCAAGTGCACGGCGGCGACCGGGAACACCACGGGTCCTGTGCCACCAACCAGAACATCATCTTCGATGTTCTGGAGGGCAACCTGACCCAGTTGGCGTTCATCACCGGTGCCAACACCGACGCGACCATCGTTGACCTCGGTGCCATCACGGTGCCGTTCGTCGACACGGTCCTGTCCGGTGACCTGAACACCATTCAGGTCGCTGACAACCGTGGTGGCCAGTTCGGCTGGAACCTGTCCGCAGTGATGACTGACTTCGACGCCGGTACTTACACCGTGGCCGCTGGTCAGCTGGACGCGACCCCGACCTGTGGGGACGCGACCGACATCTACGACTACGCCAACTACACCAACCCGAACGCTCTGCCGCCGGTGCTTGGGCACGGTTGACGGGTCGCTGCAGGAGGACTGCGCGGCTGGTGCCGGCGGTGCTCTGGACAACGCCGTCGCCATCACGCTGGCGACGAAGTCCACTGCTACGAACGCGACGACCCAGTCGACCTCCGGTGTGTACAACGTGCCGGTGGCTCTGGACCTGACCGTTCCGGCGTTCCAGGCTGCGGACCCCGACTACACGGCCACGATGACGATCACCCTGGTGGGCTGATCCACTCGTAGTCGAGTAGAAGCTCCACAGAGGGGGCGGACCGCAAGGTCCGCCCCCTCTGCTTCGCTCCAGGAAGGGACGTACCCTTGCCCGCCATGCGCACCAGTCACCTCCCGGCCGCCGCCATCGTCGTGCCGTCAGCTGTTGCGGCTGCTCTGCCTGCGGCGGCGGTGCCAACAGCGAACCGGAGGCGCTGCCCACCCCGCAGACGTTGAGCAGCGGCGAAGAGGTCGTGCTCCTGCCGGCCGACCAGGTGCCCGACGGCGCCGATGGCGGCTTCCTGATCCTGCAGGCGCCCCAAGAGGACGACCCGGACGCTCCGCGGACGACGACCACCGTGGTGCGCAACGGAGAGAACGGCTGCTTCGCACTCACCTTCGCCGACGAGAACGGCGAGAGGTGCGCCGCGGGTCCTGCGAAGGTGACGAGACCTTCGCCGACTGGGAGCAGGCCTACGCCGACGTGCTTGAACTGTTCGGCGAAGACAACCCGGCCTACGCGGCCGACTAGTCCGGATACCCTGACCCCGCGGTGGTAAGGGGGAGTCCCAGCGTGGGTGATCGCATCAGTGGGCGTGGTCTTGCTGCCGCGTTGGCCGCGCTGCTCCTGACGACGCTGTCTGTTGCCTCTCCGGCCGCCTCATACACCTACCCGGCGAACACGTTCGGACCAACAGCTGTCGGACTCTCGTGCCGTGACTACGTCGGCGGCGCCGGGACCGGGGCCACACCTACCACCTACACGGGCACGTTCACCTTCTCGCAGTCGCCGGCGACACCGGACATCGCGCAGGCGACCACGGTCACGCTGGCTGCGGCCAACGGGCCCACGGCCGCAGCGACGACCGCGGCGGGCACCTACACCGTCACCGCGACCGCTGCCCTGTCCGGAGCGATCGGTGGCAGCGTGGAACTGGCCACATCGACCAGCGTGGACAACTACCCGGCAGCCGCGGTGGCCGCCGGCAACCCGCTCGGCCCGTGGACAGCCACCGGCATCTACTCGCCCTCGCTGGCTGGCGCGCTGCAGGTGGCGGTCAACCAGATCGTCTTCGACGACGGCAAGTACGGCACCGGCAGCGGCACCAACACCGACCGGTACTGCAGCGACCCGGCCGCGTCCGGAACCGGATCACCGCTGCCGGCCAACCCCAACCCCAAGGACAACCCCGTCCTAAGCGAGGTCGGCTACACCGCCTCGATCAACGGGCCAGTCGCCTCGGTCACGGCAATCAGCGGGCAACGCTCCGGCGTCACCGGATTCGCCCGCCCCGGCGAGACCATCACCCTCAGCGGCCAGGACTGGCCCGTCAACGAAACCGACTTCACCGCCCAGTTGTGCACCAGCGGTGGGGCCACCCCCTGCGACGCGGCTGCGGAGACCCTGACCGCCAACGCCAGCGGCGCGCTGTCCGGGACGGTGGCCGTGCCCACCGGGGCCACAGTCGGGGTGCGGGGCCTGCGCATCAGTACCGGCAGCGCCATCGCCCTGGTGCCTGTCACGGTCCTGGGTCAGCGGGTCGTCACCACCTCACCGGCGGGGGCTGCGGCCGGAACGTCGGTCACGGTCAGCGGGTCCAACTTCGACCCGCTCGCCGACATCGAAGTCCGCGGCTACCTGGCCGCCGGTCCCACCGCCGGCAACGAGACGGCCGACCCGGCGGTCACCGGGACCACGTCTGGGTCCGGTTCCTTCTCCGGTTCGTACCTGATCAACGACGAGGACACCCGCTACATCGCCGCCTACGAGACCGCGCCGGACGGCAACCCCACCACCGACCGGGCCAGTACGCCGTTCTCCACCATCCCCGCGGGCTCCGAGCCGCCACCGGCGGGCGCGCTGTCCATGCAGACCTTCGCCACCGGATCCAACCCGGACAACGAGACCGTGACGGTGCCCACCTCCACCGTCGGCCTGGCCCCCGTCACCGTCACCGCGCCGCTGAACCGCATCCGCGTGACCGATGACCGCAGCAGCGCCTTCGGCTGGTCGCTCACCGCCACCGCGACGGACCTGCAGTCGCCCCTGCTCGCGTTCGTCGATTCGGGAGTGCTGTCGATTTCGCCGACCTGTCAGGGACTGCCTGGGTCAGCTGCCGGAGCCACCGCCGGCGACCCCAACCAGACGTTCGACGGCACCGTGACGCTGTGCATCAAGGACACGCAGACCTCCGGTGGCAACACCAACGGCGAATGGGACGTGACCGGCGACATCGTGGCCTCGTTGCCGCCGTTCCTGGCTGCCGGTCAGTACGAGGGGACGATCACGTTCACCCTCGTGGGGTGAACCAGTTGGGCGCTACTCGCGCACCGCGTTGCCGCACTGCACCTGCACCTGATTGACGAAGCGGGCGCCCTCGTCGTTGATGTCCAGGATGACCTCGGCGGTCTCGGTTTCGCCGGCGCGCAGCGGCGGCTCGTCGGCGGGCTTGGTCACCGTCGCCGCGCCTTGGTAGACCTGATAGGCCGAATCGCTGCCGGAAACGACGCAACTCCACCACCCGCCACCGGCCCGGTGTTCGTCACCGTGAACTCCACGCGAACCCGGTTGGCGTCCAGAGGTGTGCCGTCGGTGGCCTCCCCCGCGAACGACGTCGGGGTCACGGTGGCCTCGCCCGGCCCGCGGGCCACCAGCAGGGCAACGAATCCGACCGCCACCACGCCCACCGTGATGGCGGCCACAACCCCGCTGCGCGCCTCTGCGCTGCGGCGTCTCCTCGCTCACTGCAGCCCCTCGACCCCGGCCCGGATCTTGGCCCGGTCCGGCTTGCCGCTGATCAACATGGGCAGGGATCGGATCGCCACCATGCCTCGCGGCAGCGCTGCGGCGTCCAGCCACTCCGAGGCGAAGGTGCGCAGGTCGTTCAGCCGGGGTGGGTTGGGCAGATGTCGCGGGGTTCGATGACGGCCACCACGACCTGCCCGTACTCGTCGTCCGGGCGACCCACGACGCACACGTCCGCGACGCCGGGGTGCTCGGCCAGCGCCTCCTCCACCACCGCCGGTGCGACCTTGACCCCGCCGGTGTTGATGACGTCGTCGGCGCGGCCCAGAACGGTCAGCCGCCCGGTGTCGGGGTCGAGTTCGCCGATGTCGTCGGTGACGAACCCGGCGCCGGTGAAGTGCTCCGCCGTCGCCCCGGGGTTGCCCCGGTAGCCGGCGGCCAGCGTCGGTCCGGATAGGACGACGCGGTCCTCGTCATTGACGGTCACCGACACCCCGTCAAGCCCGAAACCGTCGTAGACGCAGCCGCCGCACGTCTCCGTCATGCCGTAGGTGGTGACCACGTCGACCCCGGCCTCGGCCGCCCGCCCCAACAGCACGCCGGGCGCGGCCGCCCCGCCGAGCAGTACCGCGTCGAAGGTGGCCAGCGCCTGGGTCGCGGCTTCGTCCTCCAGGAGCCAACGGAGTTGGGTGGGGACCAGTGCGGTGAAGCGGCGCCCCGCGGGCAACTGCTCGGCCGCCGCGGTGAACGCCTCGGGGGTGAAGCCGCCGCTGGTGTCGGCCTGGGTCACCTGGGAGCCGGTGACAAACGCACGCGTCAGCACCATCAACCCCGCGACGTGGTGGGTTGGCAGGGCGAGCAACCAATGCCCGGGTCCGCCGAGCCGCTCGGCGGTCAGTTCCGCGGAGGCGACCATCGATCGGCCGGGCAGCAGCACCAGGCGCGGCTCACCGGTGGAACCGGAGGTGGCCACGACCGCGGCGATCCCGTCGGCCTCGAGCGGCTGCTCGGGTGCGGCGGTGGCCAGCACGGTGTCCCGGCGCGGACCCGGTGGCAGCGGGAGCACCGCCGGACCGGACCCGTCCAGCGCCTCGGCCAGCGCCGCCGCGAGGGCGCTGGCGTCACCGGCGTCGACCGGTCGGATGTCTGCCACGGCGGGAGTCTGCCTGGGCCCACCGAACCGGCTGCGGCCCGGTCCACTATTACTACCCGCCCCTTGCCGTTGCCACAATAACTGCTGCACAATCTGCAGCATGGCCTCCGTCCGCAAGTCCATCCCCCTCACTGAGCGGGACCTGTCCGACCTGGCGCGCATTCGCGACGGGGGATCGCCGGTCGAAGCCGCCCTTGAGGAACTGCTGGGGGAACTGCCGGGCACATCCGAGGCCGCTTACCTGAGCGCGGTCTTCCGAGCCGGCCTGCGCGCGATCGACCAACAGATGTTGGCCGACGGGTACGCGGCGTTGGCCGTCTCCTACGAAACCGACCCGGAGGAGCGCGCCTACCGCGAGGCGATGGCCCGCCGTGCCGGTCGATTCCTCGCCGATGCCGAGTGATCCCCACTCGGGGGCGGTGCTACTTCGCCCGAATCGCCGAGGTCGGTGAGATCAAGCCCTTCCTGGTCGTATCGGGCAATCAGCGCAATCGAGCTCTCGACTCGTTCCTCGCGGTCCGGATCACAACGAGCCGAAAGCCCGCGCTCGCTTCTGTCGTCGAGTTGGGTCCACTCGACCCGCTAGTGGGCCGGGTCTTGTGTGACGAGATCGGCGTGGTCTACCGACACGAGGTGACCGGCGAGGCCGGCGCCGTTTCGCGAGACACAATGCGCCGCGTTGAGCAGGGCCTGCATGCCGCCCTCGGCCTGGTCTGGTGATGTTCTAGTCGCCTAGCGCTGAGCCGCCCAACTCAGCTTCTGCATAAGGCGCTGCGAAGATGAGGTGCGGACGAAGCCGAGCCGCAAGTAGAAGTTCTTCGCGGAGTCGTCGATGGCGTCCACGACCAGCACGCGAGTACCGACCTGTTCGGCGGCCGACAGGACTCGCTGAAACGCATCGACGACCAAGTCCGCGCCAAGACCATGGCCCTGCGCTGAGAGGTCTACCGCCAGCTTCGCCAACAGCACGGCGGGGACGCTTCGCGGCGCCCCTCGCTGCCACCGAGCAGGGAGGTCGCTGGCAGCGACTGCATGGGCGGCAAGGGCGTAGTAGCCCACGACTCTGCCGCCGGACTCAGCGACGAACGTCCGGCTCTGTCGGGCGCGCTCGGATCTTTCGGCATGCGCAACCAGCCAAGTGTTCAGGTCGGGTACGCCGCAATCGAAGCCCCGCAGCACGCAATCGGGACGCAGCGGACTGGTCGTCGCCACCCGTCAGTCGGCGGGGTTGTTCTGCCGCCAGCGTTCCATCGCGCGGCGCATGGTCGGCGGCAGGGGTTCCGGTGGCTCGTCCAGCCAGCGCATCAGCCAGTCGAAGTACTCCGGCGAGACGAACGTGTATCGCTGCGAGCGCTGTAGCAACTCCTCCAGCCGCTCCTCGATGACGGATCGAACGAAGTCGCTCGCCGTCGCGCCCTGCTCGGCTGCCAGGGATTCGATCTGCGCCTTCAGCTCCGAGGTCAGGCGCACCTCAAGGCGGGCGGTCTTGGCCATGGGAGAACTGTACGGACAAATGCCCGGACAACCAATAGCCGAGACCGCAGCGTCAGAGCCGCAGCGGCCTGATCGGCGCCGCGATCAGCGCGGGATCGGACTTCCAGTCCACACCGGGTACGTCGACGTACAACTCGATCTCGTTGCCGTCGGGGTCGGCGATGTAGAGGCTGTGCGTGACCGTGTGGTCGCTGGCGCCGGTGATCGGTACGTCGTTGGCTTGCAGCGTCGCCAGCACCTCGCGCAACTCGTCGTCGCTGTCGCCGACCTTCAACCCGAAGTGATACATGCCCACCCGGCGACCCGCCGGAATCGCGGTCGCGTCGGCACCCACCTCGATCAACAGCAACTCGTGATGGGTGCGGTTGGACGGCGCGTTGAACGCCGCCGCCGGGAACGGCAGCGGCGAGTTCCCGCCGCCCAGGATCTGCCGCCAGCCGAGCACGTCGCGGTAGAAGCGCACCGACCGATCCAGGTCGCGCACGTAGAGCACCAAGTGGCCGAGTTCCTTGACCTCCACGCCGTGACCTCCTCGTCGAAGCTGACGGCTGCCAGGACGCCAGCGGTCAGAAGTACCAGGGGAACGGTGACCAGTCCGGGTCCCGCTTCTCCAGGAACGCGTCCCGGCCCTCGGCCGCTTCGTCCGTCATGTACGCCAGGCGAGTGGCCTCCCCGGCGAACACCTGCTGACCGACCATTCCGTCATCCGTCAGGTTGAACGCGTACTTCAGCATCCGGATTCCCGTGGGGGACTTGGCGTTGACGGCATCGGCCCACTCCAGCGCCACCGACTCCAGTTCGGCGTGCGGGACGACGGCGTTGACCATGCCCATGTGGTGCGCCTGCTCGGCGGAGTACTCCGCGCCGATGAAGAAGATCTCCCGAGCGAACTTCTGCCCCACCATCTTGGCCAGGTACGCGCTGCCGTAGCCGCCGTCGAACGAACCGACCGCCGGGTCGGTCTGCTTGAACCGCCCGTGCTCCGCGCTGGCCAGCGTCAGGTCGCACACCACGTGCAGCGAATGCCCGCCGCCGGCCGCCCAACCGGGCACCACCGCGATGACCACCTTGGGCATGAACCGGATCAGCCGCTGCACCTCCAGGATGTGCAGCCGCCCAGCCCGCGCCGGGTCGATGGATTCGGCGGTCTCGCCCTCGGCGTAGCGGTAGCCGTCGCGGCCGCGGATGCGCTGATCCCCACCGGAGCAGAACGCCCAGCCGCCGTCCTTCGGGCTCGGCCCGTTGCCGGTGAGCAGCACGCACCCGACGTCCGACGTCATCCGCGCGTGATCCAGCGCGCGATACAACTCGTCCACCGTGTGCGGGCGGAACGCGTTGCGCACCTCCGGCCGGTTGAACGCGATGCGCACCGTGCCCGCGTCCGCGCCGTCGCGCACATGCCGGTGATAGGTGATGTCGGTGAAGTCGAACCCCTCGACCTCCCGCCACTGCGACGGGTCGAAGATCTCCGAAACGCTGCTGGTCACGGCCGCTAACTTACGGCGGTGACCCCGGTCGTGTTCAGCCTGCCGATGCGGGTGCCGTTTCGGGGTCTGTCCGCGCGCGAAGGGGTGCTGGTCCAAGGCCCGGCCGGGTGGGGTGAGTTCTCCCCTTTCACCGAGTACGCCGACGCCGAATGCGTGCCCTGGTGGCAGGCCGCGCACGAGGCCGCTTTCGATGGCTGGCCGCAGCCGGTCCGCGACGTGGTGCCGGTCAACTCCATCGTCCCCGCAGTCGACGCCGCGGTCGCGCGGCAACTCGCGCGCGACGCCGGGTGTGCCACCGCCAAGGTCAAAGTCGCCGAACCCGGCCAGACCCTCATCGCCGACATCGAACGCGTGGCCGCGGTGCGCGACGCCGTGGGCCCAACCGGCCGGGTCCGCGTCGACGCCAACGGCGCGTGGACCGTCGAGGAGGCGGTCGTCGCGCTGCGCGACCTGGACCGCGCTGCCGGTGGCCTGGAGTACGCCGAACAACCGTGCGCGACCGTCGAAGAGCTGGCCGCGCTGCGCCGCAACACGCACGTGCGGATTGCCGCGGACGAGTCGATCCGCCGCGCCGACGACCCGCTGCGCGTGGCTGAGCTCGACGCGGCCGACGTGGTCGTCCTCAAGGTCGCCCCGCTGGGCGGGGTGCGCGCCTGCCTGGACCTGGCCGAACGCATCGGCCTGCCGTGCGTGGTGTCCTCGGCGGTGGAGTCCAGCGTCGGCCTCGCCGCCGGGCTGGCGTTGGCGGCGGCGCTGCCGGAACTGCCGTTCGCCTGCGGGCTGGGCACGGCGGCACTGCTGGCCGCCGACGTGACCCCCGAGCCCCTGGTCCCGGCCGGCGGCGTCCTGCGTGTGCGCCCGGTCGAGCCGGACCTGGGCCTTCTGGCACAACTTTCGCCAGACCCGGTGACGGAAGCCGCCTGGCGGGACAGACTGATACGTGTACAGGCGTTCACCGGAGGTGAGTCGTGAACGGAGCCACCGCCATGGCCCGCGTCCTCGTCGACGAACTCATCCGCGGCGGGGTCCGCGAGGCCGTCATCGCGCCGGGGTCGCGCTCGGCCCCAATCGCCTACGCCCTGCACGACGCCGACAAGGCCGGACGGCTGCGTCTGCACGTGCGCCTGGATGAACGCGCCGCCGCCTTCACCGCCCTGGGTCTGGCGAAGTTGTCCGACACCCCGGTCCCCGTCGTCACCACCTCCGGCACCGCTGCGGCCAACCTGCACCCGGCCATCACCGAGGCCTCCTACGCCGAGGTGCCGATCATCGCCATGACCGCCGACCGGCCCCCGGAACTGCGCAGCGCCGGCGCCAACCAGACCGTGGACCAGTTGCAGCTGTTCGGCTCGGAGGTGCGGTTCTTCCACGAGGTCGGTGTGCCGGAGGAGCGCGTCGGGTCGGTCGCGTACTGGCGCTCGCTGGTCTGCCGGACCCTGGCGGCCGCGCGCGGCACTCGCACCCTGGACCCCGGGCCGGTGCACCTGAACCTGCCGTTCCGCGAGCCGTTGGTGCCGGACTCCGGCGACTGGATCGAATCCTTGGACGGCCGCGACGGCGGCGCCCGCTGGACGGTCGTGGACTCCGCGCCGATCGCCGAACCCCCGGCGGTCGACCCGCGGCCCGAACGCACCCTGGTCGTCGTCGGCGACTGCCCGCCCGCGTGGGGTCAGGCGGCCGTGCTGCTCGCCGAAGGCCGCGGCTGGCCGGTGATCGCCGAACCGTGCGGCAACGCGCGCACCGGACCGAACGCACTGCGCCTGGGACAACTGCTCATCGACGACCACCGCTGGCTGTCGGCCAACCGCCCGGACCGGATCATCGTGGTGGGCCGTCCGACGCTGTGGCGGTCGGTGCAGCGGTTGATGCGCGAACCCGGTGTGTCCGTGGAGATCGCCTCCCCGAGCCCCTGGTGGCCGGACGCGCCCCGGCTGGCGTCGCGTGTGCACGCCGCGGTGCCGCACCCCGGCGACCACCACCCGCACGACGACGCCTGGCTGAACGCCTGGCGGGAGGCGGACGCCGCCCGCGCCGAGCGGTATTCGCTGGACGAGTGGGACGGACGCATCGTTGCCACCGAAGTGATGGCTGCACTGCCGGCTGGCTCGCTGCTCGTGGCGGCCTCGTCACTGCCGGTGCGGGACCTGGCCTGGGCGCAGTTGCGTGACGGCGTCACGGTCGTCGCCAACCGGGGCGCGGCCGGGATCGACGGCACCACGTCCACGGCCGTCGGCGCGGCCCTGTCCTGGCAGGCCCGCGGCGGGGGACCGGCAGCCGCCTACGTCGGCGACGTGGCGTTCCTGCACGACGCCGCCGGCCTGGCGATCGGCCCCGACGAGCCGAGGCCCGACCTGGTCGTGGTTGTGTCCAACAACGCCGGCGGCGGGCTGTTCAAGCTGCTGGAGCAGGGCGCACCGCAGCACGCGGCGGCGTTCGACCGGCTGTTCGGCACCCCGCACGGCGTCGACATCGGCGGGCTGTGCGCGGCAACCGGGTGGGCGCACACGGCGGTGACTGACGCGGAGTCGCTGGCCAAGGCCCTGTCGGACTCGGTGGGCAACGGATTGCGCGTGATCGAAGCGGTCCTGCCGCCAGTCACCCGCGCCCGCTAGCCGGGCACGCCTCCCGTCTCGCAACCTCCCCGCTGACCCGGCACCCGCTGACCCGCGGCCCCCGATTCGCAACCTCACCGCTGACCCGCAACGGCGGCCCCAGATCGCATCCGGCCCGGATGCTTCTCGGAGCGCATGTTGCGTTTGGCCCATGAGTCGTGCGGCGACTGTGGATGGCCGAAACGTTCAGCCCACGTCAGCGGCAGCCTGCGCGCGTGGATCCCTTACTCGCAGGTATCGCCGCCCAGCAGTTCGGTGCGTTTACGGCCGGCCAGGCCATGTCAGTGGGCTTCACCGCCAAGGAGGTCAGGTCGCACGTCGACCGGGGCGACTGGACGTCAATTGTTCGCGGCGGCTACGTGGGGACGGACCAATGGGTGGCCTGGGGCCTAGGTGAGCGGCACCGAGCCAGGATCGCCGCCGTCACGCTGGTGACCGGAGCCCCGACGGTGGCCAGCCACTTCAGCGCCGCGGAACTGCTCGGCGTCCCGGTGCTGCACCACGGCGGCCCAGTACACGTCACGAGACCCACGTGGGTGCGCAGTCAGCCGTATCGAGTCCTCCACCGCGCCGATCTCGCCGACGACGAAGTCAGCGATGGTCCGGTGCGCATGACCAGCCCGCTGCGAACAGCGCTCGACGTCAGCCGGCTGGGTGACCTTCGAGCGGCTGTGGTCACCGTTGACGGGTTGCTCGCTGCCGGCCTCGTCAGCCAGGACCAACTGCACGAGCGAGTTATGCGGAGTTCGTTGGGCGACCAGCCGCTTGGCAAGGGTGCCGCTGCGATCCGGCGAACCTTCGCGTTCGCCAGCCCGCTCGCCGAGAGCGCTGGGGAGAGCGTGAGCCGGGTGGCCATCGCGGCTTCGGGGTTGCCACCGCCGCAACTGCAGGTGGAGGTCAAGGGGCCGCGAGGCCGGTACCGCGTCGACTTCCTTTGGGACGGCGGCGTCATCGGCGAGTTCGATGGGCGCAGCAAGTACGACGACCCGGATGTGCTTTATGCCGAGAAGCGGCGTGAGGACGACTTGCGCGCCATGGGGTTCACCGTGATCCGGTGGGGTTGGGATGAGGCCTATCGCGACTTCGCGCCGGTGGCCGCTCGGATCCGGTCGGCGATGCGGCGGGCGGCGTGAGTGTCCGGCCGCTTCTTGGTGAATCCCCAGGGTCGGAACGCAACCGTGTAGCCCAATCGCATCCGGAGGGGATGCGATCCGGTCCGAATGTTGCGTTTCCGCCGCAACGTTGCAGTCGGAGGCGCTGCGAGGCACTCTCACGCGGCTCGGCTTGCCGAACGTTGCGAGCCTGCGGGTGATCGAAGCGGTCCTGCCGCCGGTGACCCGCTCCCGCTAGCCGGGAACGCCCGGCCGGGCCGTCGGGCGCAGTGTGGACAACCGGGTGTCCGTGATCAGTGCCACGCCGGTCAACACGAACAGCAAGCCCAGGAACAGGCCCGCGCTCAGCCGCTCCGACAGGAACAAAACCCCGAACAGGATCCCGAAGATCGGCGCCAGGAACGTCACCGACGTCGAACCCACCGGCCCGATCCGCGCCAGCAGCACGAAGAAGATCCCGAACGCGAACCCGGTGCACAGCACGCCCAGGGTGATGAGCGACCAGATCGTGTCCGTCTCCGGTCGGCTGTCCGGCCAGGTGAGCGCCATCGGCACCGCCAGCCAAGCGGTCGCGGAGATCATCAACCCGGTCGTCGTCACCTGCGGCGGCACCCCGGACAGCAGTCGCGCCGCCGCGACGCTGCCGACCGCGTAGCCGAGTGTCGCCAGCAGCATCGCCCCGACCGCGAGCGCGGACGCCCAGGACCACCCCAGGGTGCCCAACCCGACGGCCAGCGCCACGCCGACCAGACCGCTGGCCGCCCCCAGCAGCCGTTTGGCGGTTATCGGCTGGGAGTAGGCGATCGCCGCGACCACGATTCCCCAGGCGGGGACCAATGCGTTCAGCACCGAAGCCAGGGAAGCGGTCAGGTGCAGTTCGGCGGCGGAGATCAGCGTGAAGGGGATGGCGACGAACACCAGCCCGACAATCGCCAGCGGACGCGCGTGCTCCTTGAGCCGGCCGACCTCACGCCGCAGCACCAATACGGCCAGCAGTACGACAGCGGCGATGCCGACGCGAACACCGGCCACCATGAACGGGCCGACGTCGGGCGCGGCGATCCGCATGAACAGGAACGAGGAACCGAAGATCGCGGCCAGGAGCACCAAGAGGCTGGCGTCCCGGGGGTTCACCCCGCGTGTCTATCAGTCGCCGAGCGCCTCGCGCATAGCTAGGAATTTTGCGTTGGCTTCGACCAGCTCCGCGCCCGGGTCCGACCCGGCGACGATCCCGCAGCCGGCGAACAGCCGGACCCGCGCCGGATCCGCGGCGTCGACCTGACCGCAGCGCAGCGCCAACGCCCACTCGCCGTCACCGGCGGTGTTCATCCAGCCGACCGGCCCGGCGTAGCGGCCGCGGGGCATGTCCTCCAACTCCGCGATCAGCGCTGCGGCGGCTTCGGTCGGCGTCCCGCACACCGCCGCGCTGGGGTGCAGCGAAGCGGCCAGTTCCAGCGACGTCGAACCGTCGTCGATGACCCCGGCCACGTCGGTGGCCAGATGCATCACGTTGGGCAGGTGCAGCACGTACGGCGCCTCCGGCAGCGACGTCGACGAGCAGTGCGGCGCCAGCGCCTCGGCGACGGACCGGACGGCGTACTCGTGCTCCTCCAGGTCCTTCGACGAGCGGGCCAGCGACCCGGCCAACGCTGCGTCGGCGGCGTCGTCGCCGGTGCGGCGGATCGTGCCCGCCAGCACCCGGGAGGTGACCAGGCCGCGTTCCAGCCGCACCAACATCTCCGGGCTGGCACCGATCAACCCGTCCACGGCGAACGTCCAACAGCCGGGGAAGCGCTGCGCCAGCCGGGTCAGCGGCCAGCGCCAATCCAACGGCTGCTCGGCCGTGGCGACCACGTCGTGGGCCAGGACCACCTTGTCGACGTCACCGCGGCCGATGCGGGCGACCGCGTCGGCGACCATGCCCACCCAGACCGCTCCGGGCAGGGTCCCGTCGGAGAACGTGACCGCGGGCGCTTCGGGTTCGGCGACTGCGGGCAGGTCCGGCTGGGCCGGCAGCCGGTCCCCGGCGGCGATCGCGGTGACGAACGTGATTCCGTCGCGGCGACCGAGGATGACCTCGGGCACGACCAGCACGGACTCGTCGGCGTCCTCGAACGCGAAGGAGCCGAAGGCGAGCAGCCCCGAACCGGGGACCCCGACCTCGTCGCGGACGACGGCCTGGGCGGTCAACTCCCGCCACCACCGCTGCGCTTGGGCGAATCGGTCCGGACCGCGCACCTGCAGGCGCGCCACCTCACCCCAGCCGACGAGCCCGGAGTGGTGGTGGACCCAGGCGAAGCCGCCCTGGGCGGGCAGCCGGGTCAGCAGCGGGTCGGTGTCCGCGACCGCCCACGTGCGGGCGACCAGCGAGGTGGCGGCGGCGGGCATCGACGTCACAGGCGGTGAGCGTAGGCGGCGCCGCCATCAGCGGCGAGCGGACCGGCGCGATCGACCGGGCTCAGCCGATGGCCAGCCCGACGCCGAACGCGATCCCGTAGATGAGCAGCGCCCGCCCGGTGTTGACCAGGACCGGGATGAGGTCCGCGCCGACGGCGCCACGGCGCACGGCTCGATCAGCGATCAGCGCCGGGATGAAGGCGACCAACCCGGCCCACAACCACGGGTAGTCCGAATACGCCAGACCCAGCAACGGGCCCACTGGAAGGACCACCGCCAAGCTGTAGAGGGCGCGCGTCCTGCGGTCGCCCAGTCGCACCGCCAGGGTGCGCTTGCCCGCAAGGCTGTCGGACGGGATGTCGCGCAGGTTGTTGGCCACCAGGATCGCCACCGCGAACAAGCCGACGCCGATCGCGGCGAGCACGCTGGGTTCGGTGATCCGCCCGGCCTGCACGTAAGTGGTCCCGGCCACCGCGACCAGGCCGAAGAACACGAACACGAACAGCTCGCCCAGCCCCGCGTAGCCGTATGGCCGCGGGCCGCCGGTGTACAGCCAGGCCGAGGCGATCGCGGCGGCGCCGACGAGCAGTAGCCACCACCCACTGGTGGCGGCCAGGACGAACCCGGCCACGGCGGCCACGGCGAAACTGACCCCGGCCGCGCGTTTCACCGACGTCGGCGCCGCCACCCCGGACCCGACCAGCCGCATCGGCCCCACGCGATCGGCGTCGGTGCCGCGCACGCCGTCGGAGTAGTCGTTGGCGTAGTTGACCCCGACCTGCAGGGCCACTGCCACCACCAGGGCAAGCAGGGCCTTCCACGCCACGAAGCCGTCGACGGCAGCCGCGGCCCCCGTGCCGGCCACCACCGGCGCGACCGCTGCGGGCAACGTGCGGGGGCGGGCGCCGGCCCACCACTGCGCCGCTGTCGCCATGCGCGCATCCTGCCGGGGCGTCGACCGGGCAGGATGACGCCATGCTGAACCGGGCCAGGGCTGCACACCCGCGCTCGCGCCGGGCGGTGCGCGCGTGAGGGCGGACCTGGGCAAGCAGCCCGACGACGTGCAGGCCATGTTCGACGAGGTGGCCGACCGCTACGACATCACCAACGACGTGCTCTCCCTCGGCCAGACGCGAGTCTGGCGTCGGGCCGTGGTCAAGGCCGTTGCCGCCGAACCCGGCGAGCGCGTGCTGGACCTGGCCGCCGGCACCGGAACGTCGTCGCGTCCCTTCGCCGACGCCGGGGCCCACGTGGTCCCCTGCGACTTCAGCCTCGGGATGCTGCGCGTCGGCCGCTCGCGGCAGCCCGACTTGGCGTTCGTGGCCGGGGACGGGCTGCGGCTGCCCTTCGCCGACGACGCGTTCGACGCGGTCACCATCTCGTTCGGGCTGCGCAACCTCAACGACCCGGACGCGGGCCTGGCCGAGTTGCACCGGGTCACCCGCCCCGGCGGGCGCCTGGTCGTGTGTGAGTTCTCCCACCCCACCTGGTCGCCGTTCCGCCGCGTCTACTCCGATTACCTGATGGGTGCGCTGCCGGGCATCGCCCGCCGCGTCAGCAGCAACCCGGACGCGTACGTGTACCTGGCCGAGTCGATCCAGGCCTGGCCGGACCAGCAGGAGCTGGCGGACCGGATCGCTGCGGCCGGGTGGACGCAACCGGCCTACCGCAACCTGAGCGGCGGGATCGTCGCCCTGCACCGCGCCGTCGCCTGATTCACCTCGTCGACGCATCAGGTCGCAAGCCGGTCAGCGAGCGCGAAACCGGGGCGCGGCGACGCCGCAGCGCGGGTTAGGATTCGGCGAGCCGTTAGTGAATGCGTTCACAAGCCGTATTCCGGGGGCTCATGGGCTCCAGCAGCCCAACGAGAACCAGCGGCCCAACTCCGCAACCGCAGCCGAACCGCCGAAGCCGAGGATGACCGTGACCGCCACCACTGATGCCGACGTAATCGTCGTCGGCGCAGGTCCGGCCGGTTCATCCGCCGCCTTCTGGCTGGCCCAGGCCGGGCTCGACGTCCTGCTGCTGGAGAAGACGGAGTTCCCCCGCGACAAGGTCTGCGGCGACGGCCTGACCCCCCGCGCCTCCCGCGAACTGATCGCCATGGGCATCGACACCAGCCCGGAGGCCGGCTGGTTGCGCAACAAGGGGCTGCGGATCCGCGGCGGCGGGCAGACGCTGCACCTGCCGTGGCCGGACCTGGCCAGCTTCCCCGACTACGGCCTGGTGCGCCGTCGCGCCGACTTCGACGAGATGCTGGCCCGCCACGCGGAGAAGGCCGGCGCGCACCTGCTCACCAGCACCCCCGTAACCGGTCCGATCACCAACGCGGCCGGCCGGGTGATCGGGGTGACCGCTCGCAACTCCGGCAACGCCCGCCCGGCCGGCAAGCACAGCGCGACCCCGGACGGCCCCGGCGCCGACGACAACGACGGCGAACTGAAGTTCCACGCACCGCTGGTGTTGGCCGCCGACGGCAACTCCAGCCGGTTCGCGCTGGCACTGGGCCGCCGCCCCCGCACGGACCGGCCCATGGGTGTCGCCGTGCGCACGTACTACAACAGCCCCCGCCACGACGACGACTGGCTGGAGTCCTGGCTGGAACTGCGTGACGGCGACGACCTGCTGCCCGGCTACGGCTGGATCTTCGGCATGGGCGACGGCACCAGCAACGTCGGCCTGGGCATCCTCAACACCACCCCCGCGTTCCAGACGACCGACTACAAGGAACTGCTGCGGCGGTGGCTGGACAACACCCCCGAAGACTGGGGTTACCGCGAGGCCAACCGGACCGAGCCCATCCGCGGGGCGGCGCTGCCGATGGGCTTCAACCGCACCCCGCACTACGCCCGCGGCGTGATGCTGCTCGGTGACTCCGGGGGCATGGTCAACCCGTTCAACGGTGAGGGCATCGCCTACGCCATGGAGTCCGGCCGCATCGCCGCCGAAACCGCCGTGCAGGCGCTGGCCCGCACCACCGACGACGCCCGCGAACGCGCCCTGGCCAACTACGCGCAGCGGCTCAAGGTCGAATGGGGCGGCTACTACACGCTCGGCCGCGTGTTCGTGAAGCTGATCGGTGACCCGCGGGTGATGAAACTGGCCACCGAACGCGGGCTCAGCCACCCGGCCCTGATGCGGTTCACGTTGAAACTGCTGGCCAACCTGACCGACCCCAAGGGCGGCGACGTCCACGACAAACTGATCAGCGCCCTGGCGCGGGTGGCCCCGGCCGCCTGAACAGACCCGGCTCGGGCACCACTGCCGGGCCCCTAGGATTGCCGCGCCCACGGGGGACGCGACGGAAGGGACGAGACGGAGCATGAACCCGGTCGTGCCCATTGTGGTGCTCGGCGTCATCGCCGCGGGCTTTGCGCTCATCTCCATCGTCGCCGGCGCGATCACGGGTCCGCGGGTCTACAACCGGGCCAAGCTTGCCGCCTACGAGTGCGGCATCCAGCCCACCGACCAGCCGGTCGGTGGCGGCCGCTTCCCGGTCAAGTACTACCTGACGGCGATGCTCTTCATCGTTTTCGACATCGAGATCGTCTTCCTCTACCCGTGGGCGGTCGCGTTCGACTCCCTCGGGCTGTTCGGGTTCGTCGAGATGTTGCTCTTCATCCTGGTCCTCGGTGTCGCCTACGTGTTCGTGTGGCGCCGCGGCGGACTGGATTGGGACTGATCGCGTGGGACGTATCAAGGAGGTGACGCGCTGATGGCTACGGGCATCGAGGAGAAACTCCCAAGCGGGGTCCTGCTGACGACCGTGGAGAAGTTCGCCGGTTGGGCCCGCAAGTCGGCGCTGTGGCCGGCCACGTTCGGCCTGGCGTGCTGCGCGATCGAGATGATGGCCACGGGCGCCGGTCGCTACGACCTGGCCCGCTTCGGCATGGAGGTCTTCCGGGCCAGCCCGCGCCAGGCTGATCTGATGATCGTGGCCGGTCGGGTCAGCCAGAAGATGGCCCCCGTCCTGCGGCAGATCTACGACCAGATGCCGGAGCCGAAGTGGGTGCTGGCGATGGGCGTGTGCTCGTCGTCGGGCGGCATGTTCAACAACTACGCGATCGTGCAGGGCGTCGACCACGTCGTGCCGGTCGACATGTACCTGCCCGGCTGCCCGCCGCGGCCGGAGATGTTGCTCGACGCGATCCTGAAGTTGCACGAGAAGATCGCCAACGAGCCCCTGGGCCCCAACAAGGTCAAGGCCGAACTGGCCGCCGAGCGTGAGGCGCTGACCGCGCTGCCCACCAGCCAGATGAAGGGGCTGCTGCGGTGAGCGATCAGACACCGCCGGTCCAGGCCGACGCAGTTGCAGCCGCGGCCGACGACACCACCGCGGCCGCGCCCGTGCCCGCCGACACGCTGGAACCGGGTGAGGTCATCGCCGAGCGCACCGGGCTGTTCGGCGCCAGCGGCAGTGGCGACACCTCCGGCTACGGCGGTCTGCAGCAGCAAGTGGTGTTCCCCGCGGAGTCCGAGCGTCCCTACGGCGGCTACTTCGACGCCGTCGCCGACGCCCTGGCCGCCGCCCTGGAAGCCGCCGGCATGACCTGGGGCGACGTGGTCGAGAAGGTCGTCATCGACCGCGGCGACATGACCCTGCACATCCGCCGTGAGCACCTGTTGCCGGTTTCGCAGATCCTTCGGGACAACCCGGACCTGCGCTTTGAGATGTGCATGGGGGTCTCCGGCGTGCACTACCCGGAGTCAACCGGCCGGGAACTGCACGGGCACTACCCGCTGCTGTCGTACACGCACAACCGCCGGGTCAACCTTGACGTCGCTGCCCCCGATTCCGATCCGCACCTGCCGTCGGTGGTCTCGGTGTGGCCGACCAACGACTGGCACGAGCGCGAGACGTACGACTTCTTCGGCATCATCTTTGACGGGCACCCCGCGCTGACCCGCATCGAGATGCCCGACGACTGGGTCGGCCACCCGCAACGCAAGGACTACCCCCTCGGTGGCATTCCCGTGGAGTACAAGGGCGCAACCATCCCGCCGCCGGACCAGCGCAGGGGGTACGCGTGAGCGAGAACATCACCTTCACATCCACCGGCGACGGCACCGGCGACGGCGCCGGCAAGAGCGACGGCGCCGAGGGCCAGGACTTCTACGCGCCGCAGACGGAGACCACTGAGGGCCGTGTCTTCACCGTCAGCGGGCAGGACTGGGACGACCTGGTCCGCGACGTGGGCGAGGTTCGCGACGAGCACATCGTTGTGAACATGGGCCCGCAGCACCCGTCCACCCACGGCGTGCTGCGGCTGATCCTGGAACTCGAAGGCGAGTCCGTCACGGAAGCCCGCTGCGGTATCGGCTACCTGCACACGGGCATCGAGAAGAACATGGAGTTCCGGACGTGGACGCAAGGCGTCACGTTCGTAACGCGCATGGACTACCTGTCGCCCTTCTACAACGAGACCGCGTACTGCCTGGCGGTGGAGAAGCTGCTCGGCATCACCGAGCAGATCCCCGACCGCGCCAGCGTCATCCGCGTGATGCTGATGGAGTTGAACCGCATCTCCAGCCACATGGTCGCGCTGGCCACCGGTGGCATGGAGATCGGCGCGCTGACCGTGATGACGTCGGGCTTCCGCGACCGCGAAGTGGTTCTGGACCTGTTCGAGCTCGTCACCGGCCTGCGCATGAACCACGCGTTCATCCGCCCCGGCGGTGTCGCCCAGGACGTGCCCGACGACGCACGCGCCAAGATCAGCGACGCGGTGAAGTTGCTGCGGCAGCGACTGAGTGACTACGTCGACCTGATGAACGCCAACCCCATCTTCAAGGGCCGCACCGTCGACATCGGCTACCTGGATCTCGAAGGTTGCATGGCCTTGGGGATCACCGGCCCGGTGCTGCGCTCCACCGGCTACCCGTGGGACCTGCGCAAGGAGCAGCCGTACTGCGGCTATGAGACGTACGACTTCGAAGTGGCCACCTGGGACAGCGCCGATGCCTACGGGCGCTACCGGGTGCGCCTGGAGGAGATGTACCAGTCGCTGCACATCGTCGAGCAGTGCCTGGACCGACTCAAGGAGCCCGGTCCGGTCATGGTTGCGGACAAGAAGATCGCGTGGCCGGCCCAACTGGCGCTCGGTGCCGACGGGATCGGCAACAGCCTCGAGCACATCCGCAAGATCATGGGTCAGTCGATGGAGGCGCTCATCCACCACTTCAAGTTGGTGACCGAGGGCTTCCGCGTGCCGCCGGGTCAGGCGTATGCGGCGGTGGAGAGCCCCCGCGGTGAGTTGGGCGTGCACGCCGTCAGCGACGGCGGCACCCGGCCGTACCGCGTGCACTTCCGCGACCCGAGTTTCACGAACCTGCAGGCCGTGCCGGCGATGTGCGAGGGCGGCCAGGTCGCCGACGTCATCGCAGCCGTGGCCTCCCTCGACCCGGTGATGGGCGGTGTTGACCGGTAATGGCACTGACGGAATCCACCCGGACGCAGATGCGCGAGATCATCGCGCGCTACCCGCGCAGCCGCTCGGCGATCATGCCGATGCTGCACCTGGTGCAGGCCGAAGAGGGCTACGTCACGCCCGAGGGCATCGAGGTGATCGCCGACGAACTCGGCCTGAGCACCGCGCAGGTGGCCGCGGTCGCCACCTTCTACACCCAGTACAAGCGCCGCCCGGTCGGTGAGTACCACGTTGGCGTTTGCACCAACACGTTGTGCGCGGTGCTTGGCGGCGATGCGATCTTCGCCGACCTCAAGGAGTACCTGGACCTGCCCAACGATGGCGTCACCGAGGACGGCAAGGTCAGTGTTGAGCACATCGAGTGCAACGCCGCCTGCGACTACGCACCGGTGGTGATGGTCAACTGGGAGTTCTTCGACAACCAGACCCCCGCCAGCGCCCGCGCGCTGGTCGACCGACTGCGGTCCGACGAAGAGGTCCGGTCCACCCGCGGCCCGGCGGTCGTGCACCTGGAAGCAGGCCTCCCGGGTGCTGGCCGGGTTCGAGGACGGTCTGGCCGGCGAGGGTCCTGCCGCCGGTGACGCCAGCCTGGTCGGGCTGCGCATCGCCAAGGAACGCGGCGAAACCGCCCCGGCCATGCCCGGGGGTGACGCATGAACCTCACCCCCGTCCTTTCAGCGCATTGGGATGAGCCGGACTCGTTCACCATCGACGGCTATCGCCGCCACGGTGGTTATGAGGCGTTGTCCACCGCGCTGAACATGCACTCCGACGACGTCATCGACCTGATCAAGGCCTCCGGGCTGCGCGGTCGCGGCGGTGCGGGCTTCCCGACCGGGATGAAGTGGGGCTTCATCCCGCAGGGCGACGACAAGCCGCACTACCTGGTCGTCAACGCCGACGAGTCCGAGCCGGGTACCTGCAAGGACACCCCGCTGATGATGGCCAACCCGCACGTGCTGGTCGAAGGCATCGTCATCGCCGCCTACGCGATCCGCGCGCATCAGGCGTTCATCTACGTGCGCGGCGAGATCCTGCACGTGCTGCGTCGCCTGCAGGCCGCGGTCCGCGAGGCGTACGAAGCCGGCTACCTGGGCAAGGACATCCTCGGCACCGGCTACGACCTGGAACTGGTCGTGCACGCCGGCGCCGGTGCGTACATCTGCGGCGAAGAGACCGCGCTGCTGGACTCGCTGGAGGGCTACCGCGGCCAGCCGCGACTGCGGCCGCCGTTCCCGGCAGTCGAGGGCCTCTACGCCTGCCCCACCGTGGTCAACAACGTCGAGTCCGTCGCCTCGGTGCCCGCCATCGTGCGCGGCGGGGTCGACTGGTTCGGCCAGTTCGGCACCGAGAAGTCCAAGGGCTTCACGCTGTACTCGCTGTCCGGGCACGTGCAGAAGCCGGGCCAGTACGAGGCGCCGCTGGGCATCACGCTGCGCGAGTTGCTCGAGTACGCCGGCGGCATGCGCGAGGGGCACGAGCTGAAGTTCTGGACGCCGGGAGGTTCGTCCACGCCGCTGCTGACCGCGGAGCACTTGGACGTCCCGCTGGACTACGAGGGCGTCGGCGAGGCCGGCTCGATGCTCGGCACCAAGGCGCTGCAGATCTTCGACGACACCACCTGCGTGCTGCGGGCGGTGCTGCGGTGGACGGAGTTCTACAAGCACGAGTCATGCGGCAAGTGCACGCCGTGCCGCGAGGGCACCTGGTGGCTGGTGCAGATCCTGGAACGCCTGGAAGCCGGCAACGGCAGCCAGGAGGACCTCGACAAGTTGCTGGACCTGTGCGACAACATCCTCGGCCGGTCCTTCTGCGCGCTGGGTGACGGCGCCACCAGCCCGATCACCTCGTCGATTGAGTACTTCCGCGACGAGTACCTGGCCCACTTCGAGCACGGCGGCTGCCCGTTCGACCCGGCCGCGTCCACGGTCTTCGCCGACGAGGCGGTGCCCGCATGACAGTCATCGCCACCAACGACGCCGGGACGCCGGACCTGCCCGCCCAGGACCTCATCACGCTGACCATCGACGACGTGTCGGTGTCCGTGCCCAAGGGCACCCTGGTCATCCGCGCCGCGGAGCTGATCGGCGTGCAGATCCCGCGCTTCTGCGACCACCCGTTGCTTGAGCCGGTCGGCGCGTGCCGCCAGTGCCTCGTCGAGGTCGAGGGGCAGCGCAAGCCGCTGGCCTCCTGCACGACCACGGTGTCCGAGGGCATGGTCGTGCGCACGCAGGCGACGTCGCCGGTCGCCGACAAGGCGCAGACCGGCGTGCTGGAACTGCTGCTCATCAACCACCCGCTGGACTGCCCGATCTGCGACAAGGGCGGCGAGTGCCCGCTGCAGAACCAGGCCATGAGCGATGGCCCGGCGGAGTCCCGCTTCGAAGGCAAGAAGCGCGAGTTCGACAAGCCGGTACCGATCTCCTCGCAGGTGCTGCTGGACCGAGAGCGCTGCGTCCTGTGCGCGCGCTGCACCCGGTTCTCCAACCAGGTCGCCGGCGACCCGTTCATCGAGTTGCTCGAACGCGGGGCGTTGCAGCAGGTCGGCATCTACGAGGACGACCCGTTCGAGTCGTACTTCAGCGGCAACACGATTCAGATCTGTCCGGTCGGCGCGCTCACCAGCGCCGCCTACCGGTTCCGCGCCCGGCCGTTCGACCTGGTCAGCAGCCCCACGACGTGTGAGCACTGCGCGGCCGGCTGCTCCCTGCGTGCGGATCACCGCCGCGGCAAGGTCATGCGCCGGCTGGCCGGTGACGACCCCGAGGTCAACGAGGAGTGGAACTGCGACAAGGGCCGGTTCGCGTTCCGTTACGTGACCGCCGCCGATCGACTTCGCACCCCGCTGGTCCGCAGCGACGGCGAACTGCGCGAAGCCTCCTGGCCGGAGGCGCTGATTGCCGCCGCCGAAGGCCTGCAGTCCGCCAAGGTCGGGGTGCTGCCCGGTGGCCGGGTGACCGCTGAAGACGCGTACGCGTACAGCAAGTTCGCCCGCGTGGTGCTGGGCACCAACGACATCGACCACCGGGCGCGAGCCCATTCCGACGAGGAAGCGCAGTTCCTCGCCGCGCGCGTTGCCGGCGACGGAATCGGCGTCACCTACGCGGACTTGGAGCGCGCGCCCGCCGTCGTCCTGGTCGGCCTGGAGCCGGAGGAGGAGTCGCCGATCCTCTTCCTGCGGCTGCGCAAGGCCGCCCGCAAGCGGCGCCTGCGTGTCTATGACATCGCCGCCACCGAAACGCCCGCGCTGCGACGCGTCGGCGGCACCCTGCTCCCGACCGTGCCCGGAACCGAGGCCCAGGTCCTGGACTCGTTGCGCACCGGCGGTGCCGACGAGATTTCGGCCGCCGCCGGTGACGCGCTGCAGACCGAGGGCGCCATCCTGCTCGTCGGCGAGCGTCTCGCCGTTAGCCCTGGCGCCTTGTCGGCAGCGATCCGGCTGGCTGATGCCACCGGCGCCCGGCTCGCCTGGGTGCCTCGACGTGCCGGTGAGCGCGGTGCGGTCGACGCCGGCACGCTGCCCGGGCTGCTGCCCGGCGGCCGTTCCGTCGCAGACGCGGCGGCGCGGGTGGATGCGGCTGCGGTCTGGGGCGCGGAAGCGTTGCCGGAGACGGTCGGTCGCGACGTCTCCGGAATCCTCGCCGCCGCTGCTGCCGGGGACCTGGCGGCCTTGGTTGTCGGCGGTGTTGAGATCGCGGACCTGCCCGACCCGGAGTTGGCGCGGACGGCGTTGCAGCGGGCCTTCGTGGTCAGCCTGGAGATTGCCGGTTCGGAGGTCCTCGACCACGCCGACGTCGTGCTGCCCGTGGCCGCTGCACCGGAGAAGTCCGGCACGTTCGTCGACTGGGAGGGACGACCGCGCCCGTTCGAGACGGTGCTGCAGTCCGACCTGGTGCCCGACGGCCGCGTGCTCGCACTGCTGGCCGCCGAACTCGGCGTCGAGTTCGGGCCCGGCAGCGTGTCCGCGCTGCGGTCGGAGCTGGCGGAGTTCGGTGACTGGGACGGCGGGCGCGCACCCGATCCGACCGCGCCCGCGTCGGCCGCGGCCGACGTCGAACCGGGCCAGGTGGTGCTGGCCTCGTGGCGGCAGTTGCTCGACCAGGGCGTGCTGCAGCGCGGCGAATCGGCCCTGGCCGGCACGCAGCGCGACGTTCGCGCCCGCTTGTCCGCGGCCACCGCCACGGCCATCGGCGTTGGCGACGGTGACGAGGTGACCGTCACCGGGCCGAACGGGGCGATCACCTTGCCCGCGCAGATCGTGGCAGCCGCAGACGGTGTGGTCTGGGTGCCAGGCAACTCCGCCGGGTCCCGCATCAACGCGATTGGCGCCCAGCCCGGCGACGTCGTCCAGATCGGAGGCGCGTCATGACCGACCTGACTGTTCTGTACGACGACCCGTTCTGGCTGGTGCTGGTCAAGGCCCTCGGCGTCTTCGTGTTCCTCGTGGTGTCGGTGCTGCTGACCATCTGGGGGGAACGACGCATCGTCGCCCGCATGCAGATGCGCGTCGGACCGAACCGGGTCGGCCCCTTCGGGCTGCTGCAGGGTCTGGCCGACGGCATCAAGTTGGCGTTCAAGGAGGACATCGTCCCGGCCGGGGCCAACAAGGCCGTATTCATCCTCGCCCCGATCATCTCCACGATCGCGGCTTTCCTTACTTTCGCGGTGATCCCGCTGGCCGGTGTGGTCAGCATCTTCGGGGAGTCGACCCTGCTGCAGTTGACCGACTTCCCGGTCGCCGTGCTCTACATCGTCGCGATCGCGTCCATCGGCATCTACGGAATCGTGCTCGGCGGGTGGGCATCCGGGTCCACCTACCCGCTGCTGGGCAGCCTGCGCTCCAGCGCGCAGATGATCTCCTACGAGATCGCGATGGGGCTGTCGTTCGTTGCCGTCTTCTTGTACGCCTCCACGATGAGCACTTCGGGCATCGTGGACGCCCAAGCCAACCTGTGGTTCGGCATCACCCTGGCGCCGGCGTTCGTCATCTACGTGATCTCGATGGTCGGTGAGACCAACCGGGCGCCGTTCGACCTGCCCGAGGCCGAGGGCGAACTGGTCGGCGGATTCCACACCGAGTACTCCTCGCTGAAGTTCGCGGTCTTCTTCCTGGCCGAGTACGTGAACATGCTCACCGTTTCCGCGCTGGCGGCGACCCTGTTCCTCGGCGGCTGGCAGGCGCCGTTCGGGCTGCCCGACGGTGGCTGGCTGGGCTTCGGCTGGTTCCTGCTGAAGTTGTTCGGATTCGTGTTCCTGTTCATCTGGCTGCGGGGAACGCTGCCGCGGTACCGCTACGACCAGTTCATGTCGCTGGGCTGGAAGGTGCTCATCCCGGTCTCCCTGGGCTGGATCGTGCTGGTGTCCGGCGTGCGGGCCTTCCGGTTGGAGGGCGTGGACACCCAGACCTGGCTGATCGCCGCTGCGGTTGTCGTGCTCGGAGCCTCTGGCGGCGTCGTTCGCGTTCGAGGCGCGCAGCCTGCGGACCGACGCGACCGACTCCGAGGCCGATGCCGAACCGACAAGTGCGGGCTGGAGTCATCCGGTCCCACCGATGCCGGGCGATGACGTCATCGAAGGGGCGCTGGGCGACGATGCCGAGCCGTTCGCGGACGAGACTGCAGAGGAGTTGACCCGTGGCTGACTGGTTGGCCCCGGTGAAGGGCTTCGGCGTCACGTTCCGCGCCATGTTCCGTAGGCCGACGACGGAGTTCTACCCGGAAGAGAAGAAGGACATGGCGCCGCGCTACCACGGGCGGCACCAACTCAACCGGCACCCGGACGGTCTGGAGAAGTGCGTCGGCTGCGAGTTGTGTGCGTGGGCTTGCCCCGCCGACGCCATCTTCGTCGAGGGCGCGGACAACACCGACGAGGGCCGATTCAGCCCCGGCGAGCGCTACGGCCGCGTCTACCAGATCAACTACCTGCGTTGCATCGGTTGCGGCCTGTGCATCGAGGCCTGCCCGACGCGTGCGCTGACGATGATTCACGACTACGAGTTGGCCGATGACAGCCGGGCGAAGCTGATCTACGAGAAGACCGATCTGCTGGCGCCGCTGACCGACTCCATGCTGGCCCCGCCGCACCCGATGGTCGCCGGCACCGACGAGAAGGACTACTACAACCTGCTGATCACCTCCGCGACGGAGGAGCAGCGGCGTTGGGTGACCGACAACGCGCCCGAAACCTCGGAGTCCGACACAGACTCCGACGCAGCCGACGACGAGGCCGCCTCGTGAGCGCATCCATCGGCACCCAGGTCGCGTTCTGGACGTTGTCGGGTCTGGCCGTCGGCTCGGCGCTGATGATGCTCTTCTCCCGCAAGGCCGTGCACGCGGCGCTGTGGGTCGCGCTGGCGATGATCAACCTGGCTGGTCTGTACGTAATGCAGGGGGCGGTCTTCCTCGGCGTCGTCCAGGTCGTCGTCTACACCGGCGCGATCATGATGCTGTTCCTGTTCGTCCTGATGCTTGTCGGCGTCGACGCGTCCGACTCCCTGGTCGAAACCTTGCCCGGGCAGCGAGTCGCCGGGGTACTGCTGGGACTCGGCTTCGGGATCCTCCTGGTCGGCCTGCTCAGCCGCGCCACCCTCGGCGAGCCCGTAGGCATCGAGGCGGTCAACTCCGCGGCCGGCGGCAATGTGCAGGCCATCGCCGAAGCCGTCTTCGGTCGCTACATCTGGGCCTTCGAAGTCATCGGTGCGCTGCTGGTCACCGCCGCCGTTGGCGCCATGGTCCTGGCGTACCGGGAGCGGCTGGAACCCAAGCTCACGCAACGGGAGATGGCGGAGCGACGCATCCGCTCCGGCCGGTTCTCGCCGCTGCCCAACCCCGGCGTGTTCGCCCGGCACAACAGCGTGGACACGCCGGCGCTGCTGCCCGACGGCACCGCTTCGCCGGAGTCCGTGCCGGAGCAACTTGGTGAACCGCGCAGCGTCGCCACCGACGCGGAGGACCTGCAGCGTCGTCTTGATCGGGGGGAGGACGCGTGAGCCCCGATGCCTATCTGACCGTCTCCGCGCTGATCTTCACCATCGGTGCGACCGGGGTGCTGCTGCGCCGCAACGCGATCGTGGCGTTCATGTCCATCGAGTTGATGCTGAACGCCTGCAACCTGGCGCTGGTCACCTTTGCCCGATCCACCGGAACGATCGACGGGCAGATCTTCGCGTTCTTCGTGATGGTGGTCGCCGCGGCGGAGGTAGTCGTGGGGCTCTCGATCATCGTGATGATCTTCCGCACGCGCAGGTCCGCATCGATCGACGACGTCAACTTGCTGAAGTACTGAGGGGAAGTCTGTGTCCATCGCACTGTCGGGTGCCGAGCAGCTGGTCGCTGCGCCGGCCGAGGGCGTCTTCACGCTCACCTGGCTGCTGATCGCCCTGCCCCTGGCCGGTGCGGCGGTGCTCTTGCTCGGCGGGCGGCGTACCAATGCCTGGGGGCACTGGCTCGGCTCCGGCACGGTCCTGGCATCGGCGGCATTGGGCCTGGTGCTGTTCGCCCAGATGCTCGGGCAGCCGGTGGAAGACCGGGCGATCAGTCAGTCGCTGTACGAATGGGTCATCGCCGGCACGTTCGAGGTGGACGCGGGGATCCTGCTGGACCCGTTGTCGATGGTCTTCGTCCTGCTCATCACCGTGGTCGGCTTCCTGATCCACGTCTACTCGATCGGCTACATGGCCGAGGACCCCGAGCGGCGACGCTTCTTCGCCTACCTGAACCTCTTCGTCGCCGCGATGCTGCTGCTGGTGCTGGCGGACAACTTCCTGGCCCTGTACGTCGGTTGGGAAGGCGTCGGGTTGGCGTCGTTCCTGCTGATCGGGTTCTGGAACCACAAGCCGGAGTACGCCACCGCGGCGAACAAGGCGTTCATCGTGAACCGCGTCGGCGACTTCGGTCTGTCCATCGCGGTGATGGCCATGTTCGCCACGTTCGGCACGGTCGCCTTCACCGGGGTCTTCACCGGTGCCGAAGAGGCCAGCCAGACGACGCTGACCGTCATCGGCCTGCTGCTGTTGCTGGCGGCGTGCGGCAAGAGCGCCCAGGTGCCGCTGCAGTCCTGGTTGCTCGACGCGATGGCCGGTCCGACGCCCGTGTCGGCGCTGATCCACGCGGCGACGATGGTGACCGCGGGCGTCTACCTGATCGTGCGGTCGGCCGCGATCTTCAACCTCGCCCCCGATGCGCAACTGGCGGTCGTGATTGTGGGCGCGGTCACGCTGGTCTTCGGCGCGATCATCGGTATGGCCAAGGACGACATCAAGAAGGCGCTGGCCGCCTCCACCATGAGCCAGATCGGCTACATGGTCCTGGCTGCTGGTCTGGGTCCGGTCGGCTACGTCTTCGCCATCTTCCACCTGATGACGCACGGCTGGTTCAAGGCGGATCTGTTCCTCGGTGCCGGGTCGGTAATGCACGGCATGAACGACGAGACCGACATGCGTCGCTACGGCGGCCTGCGCTCGGCCATGCCGTGGACGTTCGCAACGTTCTTCGTCGGTTACCTGGCGATCATCGGTGTGCCGCCGTTCGCGGGCTTCTTCAGCAAGGACAAGATCATCGAAGCGGCGTTCAGCGAGTCGTGGGTGCTGGGGATCCTGACCGTGCTCGTCGCCGGCATCACCGCCTTCTACATGACACGCGTCGTGGTGATGACCTTCTTCGGCCCGCGCCGCTGGCGCGACGACGCCCACCCCCACGAGTCCCCAGCGGTGATGCTGATCCCGGTGACCGTTTTGGCGGTGGGCGCGGCCGGTATCGGCTGGTTCCTCAACGCCGGCAACCGGTTCGAAAAGTTCCTGGAGCCGGTGACCGGATTCGTCGAGCCCGATCCACCGCTGTCCATACCGGTGATCACGGCACTGACGCTGGGCGTGAGCGCCGTCGGGGTCCTGGCCGCCGTCTACTTGTACGGGCGCCGCGAAGTCCCGGTCACCCCGCCGCTTGGCGCCCCGCTGACCGTTGCTGCTCGTCGCGACCTGTACGGCGATGCGTTCAACGAAGCGGTGTTCATGCGCCCGGGCCAGTACTCGGTGCGCACGCTGGTGTTCGCCGACAACCGGATCGTCGACGGTGCGGTCAACGGAACGGCGGCGGTATTCGGCGGCCTGAGCAGCCGGATGCGCCGACTGCAGACCGGGTTCGCCCGTAGTTATGCCTTGACCATCTTCAGCGGTGCCCTGGTGCTCGTTGTGGCCTTTGTGTTGGTGCGGCTATGAGCGACTTCCCGTGGCTGATCGCCATCATCGTGACCCCGCTGCTGGGCGCGGGGGTGCTGGCCGCGCTACCGCGCGAGTCCGTTCAGCGGGCCAAGCAACTGGCGTTGGTCTTCTCGCTGGTTCCCCTGGCCCTGACGATCGCCATGGCCTTGCAGTACGACGCCAACGGCGGCTTCCAGTTCACGGAGAGCTACAGCTGGATCCCGTCGTTCGGTGCTTCGTTCAGCGTCGGCGTGGACGGCATCGCTCTGGTGCTGCTCGCGCTCACAACCGTGCTGGTCCCGGTGGTCATCCTGGCCGGCTGGAACGACGCCGACGACTCCCGCGGCAGCGTCAAGGGGTACTTCGCGCTCATGCTGGCGCTGGAGGCCCTGGTGCTCGGCGTCTTCGCCGCCACCGACCTGTTCCTCTTCTACGTGCTGTTCGAAGCGATGCTGCTGCCGATGTACTTCCTGATCGGCCGGTACGGCGGGCCGCACCGCTCCTACGCGGCGGTGAAGTTCCTGCTCTACAGCCTGCTCGGTGGCTTGGTGCTGCTGGCGGCGCTGATCGGCCTTTATGTGGTGTCCGCGCAGGAACTGCCCAGCGGCACGTTCGACTTCTTCGCGCTCGCCGGCCTGGACATCGACGAAGGCACGCAGAAGTTGCTGTTCCTCGGCTTCTTCTTCGCCTTCGCGGTCAAGGCGCCCCTGTGGCCGGTACACACCTGGTTGCCGACGGCGGCGTCCGAAGGAACCCCGGCGGCGGCAGTGCTCTTGGTCGGCATCCTCGACAAGGTCGGCACGTTCGCCATGCTGCGGTACCTGCTGCCGATCTTCCCCGACGCCTCGGAGTTCTACGCGCCGCTGGCGATCACGCTGGCGGTGGTCGGGATCATCTACGGGGCGCTGGTGGCCATCGGCCAGTCCGACATGCAGCGGTTGATCGCGTACACGTCGGTCAGCCACTTCGGCTTCATCGTGCTCGGCATCTTCGCGTTCACGGTGGTCGGCCAATCCGGTTCGACGCTCTACATGGTCAACCACGGCTTCTCCACCGCCGCGCTGTTCCTGATCGCCGGGTTCCTGATCTCGCGACGCGGGTCCAAGTTGATCGCCGACTTCGGTGGCGTGCAGCGAATCGCCCCGCTCCTGGCGGGCACGTTCCTGGTCGCGGGCCTGTCCAGCCTGGCGCTGCCGGGCATGGGCAGCTTCGTGAGTGAGTTCCTGGTGCTGGCCGGCACGTACTTGCGCTACCCGTGGATCGCCGCGATCGCCACATCCGGAATCATCCTCGCGGCGCTGTACATCCTGGTCATGGTCAAGCGGATCAACACCGGTCCGGCCGTTGAGGCGGTGCGCGGCTTCACGGATCTGAACCTTCGTGAGGCGATCGTCGTTGCGCCGCTGATCGCCGCGATCATCGGTTTGGGCTTCTATCCCAAGCCGGTGCTCGACGTCATCAACCCGGCAGTGGAGCAGACCATCAGCTATCTCGACGTCGAACAGCCCGAGCCGGTCGTACCAGTGGCGGGTGGCCAACGATGAGGATCGCCGACGTTTCCCTGCCCGCGCTGGACTACCTGGCGCTGGGCCCCGCGGTCATCGTCCTGGTGTCGGCCCTGCTGGGCCTGCTCGCCGAGGTGTTCTTGCCGCGACCGCTGCGCCGGACCGCCCAACTGTCGTTCGCGTTCGGTTCCGTGGCAGTCGCCGGTGTGATGGTGCTGGCCCAGGCCGGTGCCTATGTGGTGACCGCCGGCGGTTCAGTGGTGGCCGACGGCCCGGCGCTGTTCGCCCAGGGCACGATCGTCGCGTTGACGCTGGCGGCCCTCGCCCTGATCGCCGAACGCGAGGTGGACCCAAGCGGTGACGCCTTCGCGCCGCAGGCGGCCATCGCCCCCGGCAGCGCAGCCGAACGTGCCGTGCTCACCAAGGGTGTGACCGCTACTGAGGTCTACCCGCTGACGCTGTTCGCAACCGGCGGCATGCTCATGCTGGCCACCGCCGGCGACCTGCTGATCCTCTTTGTCGCCATCGAGGTGCTGAGCCTGCCGCTGTACGTGCTCACCGCCATGGCGCGGCGCCGTCGGCTCATCAGCCAGGAAGCCGCCCTTAAGTACTTCATCCTCGGGGCGTTCTCCTCGGCGTTCCTGCTCTTCGGTTCGGCGCTGCTGTACGGCTTCTCCGGTTCGCTGGACCTGGCCGCCATCGGTGCCTCACTGTCCGGCACGGTCGAGCGGGACCCCCTGCTGTACGGAGGGGCGGCGCTCATGGGCGTCGGCCTCCTCTTCAAGGTCGGTGCGGCGCCGTTCCACTCCTGGTCGCCGGACGTCTACCAAGGCGCCCCCACCCCGATCACCGCCTACATGGCGTCGGTCACCAAGGTCGCGGCGTTTGTGGCGTTGCTGCGCGTCTTCTACGTCGCCCTCGGTGGCATTCGCTGGGACTGGCAACCCGTGCTGGCCCTGGTCGCGGTCATCTCGATGGTCGTGGGCACGGTCGTGGCGCTGACCCAGACCGACATCAAGCGGCTGCTGGCCTACTCGTCGGTGGCCCATGCCGGGTTCATCCTGGTCGGCGTCTCTGCCGCCACCAACCAGGGCACGTCGTCGGTGCTCTTCTACCTGTTGGCCTACGGGTTCAGCACCCTGGGCGCCTTCGGGGTGGTCACGCTGGTTCGTGACAGCGCCGGCGAAGCGACGCACCTGTCGCAGTGGGCCGGACTGGGCAAGCGGTCCCCGCTGGTGGCCGGCCTGTTCGGATTGTTCCTGCTGGCCGCGGCCGGCATTCCGTTGACCAGCGGGTTCACCGCCAAGTTCGCCGTCTTCGCCGCGGCCGTCGATGGCGACATCGGGTGGCTGGTTGTGGTCGGCGTTCTGGCCAGCGCGGTGGCGGCGTTCTTCTACGTCCGCGTGATCGTGCTGATGTTCTTCACCGAACCTGCTCCTGACGGCCCCCGGGTCGTGGTGCCCAGCGGCTTCACGGTGGCGGCGTTGTCGGCGGCGGCGGCTCTGACGCTGTTGCTCGGCCTCTTCCCGCAGCCGCTCCTGGACGTGGCCGAATCCGCGTCGACCTTCCTGCTGTGACTGGGGACTTCGTGACCGCCGATCCGTTGCAGGCGCTGGGTCTGGCTTCGGTCGACCACCGGCTCGAAGCCGACCTGGCTGACGGCCTGGCTGCGGTCGAGAAGCTGCTACGGACATCCGTTCACAGCGATCACCCGGTGGTGGCCGAGGCCGCCCGGCACCTGGTCGAAGCCGGGGGCAAGCGCTTCCGCCCGCTGTTGGTACTGCTGGCCGCGCAGTTCGGCGACCCGCAAGCAGCCGGAGTGGTGCCGGCCGCAGTAGTAGTGGAACTCACGCACCTGGCGACGCTGTACCACGACGACGTGATGGACGAGGCGCCGCTGCGCCGTGGCGAGGAATCGGCCAACGCCCGCTGGGGCAACAGCATCGCCATCCTGACCGGGGACTTGTTGTTCGCCAAGGCTTCGCAGTTGCTGGCCGACCTGGGGCCGGAGGCCGTGCGGATCCAGGCGGAGACGTTCGAGGAGCTCGTCACCGGGCAGATCCGCGAGGCCGCGGGGGCCGGCGATGCCGACCCGCTCGCGCACTACCTGCAGGTGGTGGAGGAGAAGACCGGGTCGCTGGTTGCCACGTCCGCGCAGTTCGGCGCGATGCTCTCCGCAGCGCCGCCGGAGGCGGTGTCGGCGTTGACCGCGTTCGGTCGCCGCTTCGGGGTTGCCTTCCAACTGGCCGATGACCTGTTGGACGTGGCCAGCGACACCGGCGAGTCCGGCAAGACGCCTGGCACCGACCTACGCGAAGGGGTAGCGACGCTTCCGGTTCTGCACGCGCTGGCTTCGACCGACGCCGCTGACGCCCGGTTGCGGGAACTCCTGCCCGGTCCGCTGACCGCCGAGGACGAGGTGGCCGAGGCGCTGCAGTTGCTGCGCGCGAACAAGGCGATGGAGGCGGCCCGGGCCGACCTGCGGCACTGGGCCGACTCGGCGAAGGAGGCGCTGGCGCCGTTGCCGGACATCGCGGCCAAGGCGGCGCTCATGGCGCTGGCCGACGCCGCGGCCACCCGCACCGCCTAGCCCCAACCCCTTGAATGCCGCTTTCTGGCGAATAGCCCGCGGTTGCGCCGTCTCACCGGATGGGTGGCCTAGATGGGCTCGGCGGTAGGCACGGCCGTACCGCGGATCCGGCGCCGGCGGGAGCGGTAGCCCTCAACGGTGAGCACGGCCAGAGCCAGCCACACCAGGCCGAAGCCGATCCAGCGAGATGGCGGCATCTCCTCGCCGAACACCGTGATGCCCAGCAGGAACTGGATCACGGGGGTTATGTACTGCAGCAGCCCCATCGTCGACAGGGGCACCCGGATCGCCGCTGCGCCGAACAGGATGAGCGGGATGGCCGTGATCGGGCCGGCGGCGATCAACCCCACCGTCAGCGCGGCGTCGCCACTGGCGAAGGCCAACTCACCACTGCCGCCCAAGACGAACAGGTAGACGAGGAACGGAACGAACAGGACGGCGGTCTCCACCGCCAGCGACTCCACACCGGGTAGCCCGACCGTCTTCTTGATCAGTCCGTAGGTGCCGAAGGAGCCCGCCAGGACCAGCGCGATCCAGGGCAGGCGGCCGTAGTCGAACGTCAAAACGACGACCGCGACGAGGCCGAGACCAACGGCTGCCCACTGGCCCGGGCGCAGCCGTTCCCGCAGCAGGACCACGCCGAGCATCACGGTCACCAGCGGATTGATGAAGTAGCCCAACGACGCCTCGACGACGTTGCCGCTGTTCACCGCCCAGATGTAGACGCCCCAGTTGATCGCGATCACCCCGGCGGCCAGGCTCAGGAGCGCGACCTTGCCCGGTGCTTGGCGCAGGCGCCCGATCCATGACCACCGCCGCAGGATGAGCAGTACCAGCGCGACGAAGGCGAGTGACCACACGACCCGATGGGCGAGGATCTCAATTGCGGAGGCGTCGTCTATCGCGCGGAAGTACAGGGGGAACAGGCCCCACAGGCTGTAACACCCGATCCCGAAGAGGATGCCGCGGCTTTGGACTGACGCTGGCGGCATTGCGCGAGCCTACGGCCGCAGCGTGGGTCAACCGTCCCGTTGGATGGAACGGCTCAGGCGCGGCCTATTCGTCAGAAAGCCGCATTCAAGGCGGTGGGCAGGCGGGCTCGGCTACGCCACGGTCCAGGTGTCCGAACCGGCAAGCAGCGCACCGAGGTCGGCCGGCGCCTTCGCCTTGGCGTCGGCGACCTGCTCGCGGACAGCGCCGTCGTACGTCGGGCGCAGCACGGACCGGAAGACCCCGATCGGCGTCTGGGTCAACGTGTGCGAGTCGGCCAAGCGCGACAGGGAGAACTGCAGGCCCGGGTCGACGGCGTTGGCGTCGTGAACCAGGATCGCGTCCGTACCCGCCTCGACCACGTTGACCACCTGCAGGGTCCCGTCGGCGGCACGGGTGACGCCGCGCTCGCCGTCGGCGCCGAAAGTGATCGGTTGACCGTGCTCAAGCCGGATCAAGTAGTCCGGGGAGCTGCTGGAGTCCTTGAGGACCTCGAACGCGCCGTCGTTGAAGATGTTGCAGTTCTGGTAGATCTCCACCAGCGCTGAACCCGGGTGCGCCGCGGCCTGACGCAGCACCTCGGTCAGGTGCTTGCGGTCGGAGTCGATGGTGCGGGCGACGAATGAGGCTTCTGCTCCCAGGGCCAACGAGATCGGGTTGAACGGCGCATCCACCGAACCGAACGGCGTCGACTTGGTGACCTTGCCGGTCTCCGACGTCGGCGAGTACTGCCCCTTGGTCAGGCCGTAGATGCGGTTGTTGAACAGCAGGATCTTCAAGTTGACGTTGCGGCGCAGGGCGTGGATCAGGTGGTTGCCGCCGATGGACAGCGCATCGCCGTCACCGGTCACCACCCACACCGACAGGTCCTCCCGGGCGGTCGCCAGCCCGGTCGCAATGGCCGGAGCCCGACCGTGGATGGAGTGCATGCCGTAGGTGTTCATGTAGTACGGGAACCGCGAGGAGCAGCCGATTCCGGAGATGAAGACGATGTTCTCGCGCTTCAGGCCCAGTTCGGGCAGGAAGCCCTGCATCGCCGCGAGGATCGCGTAGTCCCCGCAGCCGGGGCACCAGCGGACTTCCTGGTCGGACTTGAAGTCCTTCGCCTTCTGCGGCTCATCGGTCTTGGGCACCGCCGCCAGCGCGGGGAATCCAAGGTCCACGGACTCAGACATTCTTGACCACATCCCGGATCACATCGGCCAGCTCGGAGGCACGGAACGGCAAGCCGCGCACCTGGGTGTAACTCATGGCGTCGACCAAGTAGCGCCCGCGGATCAGCAGGGCCAACTGGCCCAGGTTCATCTCCGGGATGAGCACGCGGTCGTAGCGCGCCAGCACCTCGCCGAGGTTGGCTGGGAACGGGTTGAGGTGCCGCAGGTGCGCTTGCGCGACGTCCAAACCCTCCCGGCGGACACGCTTGCAGCCGGCGCCGATCGGTCCGTAGGTGGAACCCCAACCCAGCACCAGGACTCGGGCCTGCCCGGAGGGGTCGTCCACCTCCAGCGGCGGGATGTCGCGGGCGATGCCCTCCACCTTGGCGGCTCGGGTGCGAACCATCAGGTCGTGGTTGTACGGGTCGTAGGAGACGTTGCCGGTGCCGTCGGCCTTCTCCAGGCCGCCGATGCGGTGCTCCAGACCCGGGGTCCCCGGCACCGCCCACGGCCGGGCCAGCGTCTCCGGATCGCGCAGGTACGGCCAGTACTCGGGGTGGCCGTCGGCGTCGGTGTGGTTCGGCTCCGTGGCGAACTCCACGGTCAGGTCCGGCAGCGACTCCACCGACGGGATGCGCCATGGCTCCGACCCGTTGGCCAGGTAACCGTCGGACAGCAGGATCACCGGGGTGCGGTACTTGGTGGCGATCCGCGCCGCCTCCAGGGCCGCGTTGAAGCAGTCCGCCGGCGAGCAGGCGGCGACGATCGGTACCGGCGCCTCGCCGTTGCGTCCGAACATCACCTGCAGCAGGTCCGACTGCTCGGTCTTGGTCGGCAGCCCGGTGGACGGGCCACCACGCTGCACGTTGACGACGAGCAGCGGCAGTTCCAGGCTGACGGCCAGCCCGATCGTCTCCGCCTTCAGCGCGATGCCGGGCCCGGAGGTGGTGGTGACACCGAGCGAACCGCCGAAGGATGCGCCCAGTGCGGCGCCGACGCCGGCGATCTCGTCCTCGGCCTGGAACGTCGTCACGTCGAAGCGCTTCAGCTTGCTGAGCTCGTGCAGGATGTCCGAAGCCGGGGTGATCGGGTAGGTGCCCAGGAACACCGGCAGTCCGCTGCGCTGACCGGCCGCAGCCAGACCGAAGGCCAGCGCCAGGTTGCCGGTGATGTTGCGGTAGGTGCCCGCCGGCATCGGCGCGGGCTTGACCTCGTAGGTGACGGAGAAGTCCTCGGTGGTCTCGCCGAAGTTCCAGCCGGCCGAGAACGCAGCGATGTTGGCGGCGAGGATCTCCGGCTTCTTGGAGAACTTGCGCTTGAGGAACGTCTCGGTGCTCTCCGTCGGCCGGTTGTAGAGCCACGACAGCAGGCCAAGGGCGAACATGTTCTTGGAACGCTCGGCGTCCTTCTTGGAGATGTCGAAGTCCTTGAGGGCTTCGACCGTCATCGACGTCAGGGCCAGGGCGTGGACCCGGTACGCCTCCAGCGAGCCGTCCTCCAACGGGTTGGCGGTGTAGCCGACCTTCGCCAAGTTCCGGTTGGTGAACTCGTCGGTGTTGACGATCAGGTCCGCGCCGCGGGGGAGGTCCATGAGGTTGGCCTTGAGGGCGGCCGGGTTCATGGCGACCAGGACGTTCGGGGAGTCGCCGGGGGTCATGATGTCGTGATCGGCGAAGTGCAACTGGAAGGCGCTGACGCCGGGCAGGGTGCCCGCTGGTGCGCGGATCTCGGCCGGGAAGTCGGGCAGCGTCGACAGGTCGTTGCCGAGCTCGGCGGTCTCGGAGGTGAACCGGTCTCCGGTCAACTGCATGCCGTCACCGGAGTCGCCGGCGAAACGGATGATCACACGATCGACTTGGACGACTTCCTTGGCCACTGAGCCCGCCTCAACGATGAACTGGCGAGGTCTGGACGCGACGCTGCGGACGACCTCGAATAGGTAATAGAAGTGTTTCACAACTCTGCCCGCACGCGATCTCGGGGGCGAGGGACCTTGGACCCCACCCGCCCCGGACTCATTCGCATCAGAGAACCCCTGTTCCAACTAGATGCCATCAGGGGTGCTCTGATCCAGACAGATCCGGGGAACTCGTCGCGAAAGGCCGGTCCGAAGACCCTTCCTTCGCGGCACGGTCTCGTTAGTCTCGCCGTGACGTTCGGGAGGGCACGTGGGCGAGTACGGCCAGACGTGGGGCTTGGTCGGCCTGCTGGTGCTGCTCGGCGTGGGCTTCACGGTCGTGGCCTTCACCGCGAATCGCCTGCTGGCCCCCGCCGCGCCGTCGGTGGACAAGGCCAAGACCTACGAATGCGGACTCGACCCGGTCGGGGAGGGCTGGGCCCAGACCCACATCCGCTTCTACGTGTTCGCGTACCTGTACGTCATCTTCGCCGTCGACGCCATCTACCTGTTCCCGTGGGCCACGGTGTTCGCCGACCCGGGTTTCGGCGTCACCGCGCTGATCGAGATGGCGGTCTTCATCGGGTTCATCGCGGTCGGGCTGGCCTACGCGGGTAAGCGGGGGGTGCTGACGTGGGGGCCGTGAACCTGCCCGCGCCGACCGTCGGGGGCCTGCAGCGAGTCGCCCCGGCGCCGCTGCGGTTCATCCTCAACTGGGGTCGGCGCTACTCGTTGTGGGTGTTCAACTTCGGCTTGGCCTGTTGCGCGATCGAGTTCATCTCCGGATCCATGGGCCGCCACGACTTCATTCGCCTAGGGGTGATCCCGTTCGCCCCCGGTCCGCGGCAGGCCGACCTGATGATCGTTTCGGGCACCGTCACCGACAAGATGGCGCCGGCCATCCTGCGGCTCTACGAGCAGATGCCCGAACCCAAGTACGTCATCTCGTTCGGGGCCTGCGCCAACTGCGGTGGTCCGTACTGGGATTCGTACTCGGTGACAAAGGGCGTCGACCAGATCATCCCCGTGGATGTCTACGTGCCCGGATGCCCGCCGCGGCCGGAGGCGTTGCTGCACGGCATCCTCAAACTGCAGGAGAAGATCGCCGGGGAGAACCTCGCCGATCGCTACCCGGGAGAGCCGGTACCGGCACAAAACCCCGCTCCGCAACTCACGGCCAAGCAATTGACCGCGCCGCTGGCCCAGCCGCCGGCAGCCGGGGGAGCACTCGGGTCGTGAGCGAGAACTGGGCGCAGGACGTGGCCGCCGCACTCCCGCAGGCGACGGTTGCCGAAGAGTTCGGCTACTTGACCGCGGACGTGGCCGCCGCGGAGTGGACCGACTCGCTGCAGACCGCGCGTGACGACCTGGGCTGTTCCTTCTTCGATTTCCTGACTGCGGTCGACGAAGAAGCCGACGGCTTCGCGATCGTCCTGCACACCTACTGCCCGCAACGCCGGCAGCGACTGCTGCTGCGGACCCGGGTGTCGCGTTCGGACCCAGCGCTGCCGACGGCGACTGGTGTGTACGCCGGTGCCGCCTGGCATGAGCGGGAAACCCACGAGATGTTCGGCGTGGACTTCCCCGGCCACCCGCACCTGATCCCGTTGCTGCTGCCGGATGAGTTCGAGGGCCATCCGTTGCGCAAGGAGTTCGTCCTCGCCGCCCGGGCGGCCAAGTCCTGGCCCGGCGCGAAGGAGCCAGGCGAGTCCGAGCACGGGGCCCCGAGCCGACGAAAGATGACCCCGCCCGGAGTTCCAGGGCCGGAATGGGGTGCCGCCGCCGATGAGACCCAGCCCGAAGTGGCTGAGGCCGCCGCCGAGCCAGCCGCAGACCCGGCTGCGGCGGCCAAACCGGCTGACAACGCCACGCCGGGGGAGGGCTGATGGACCTCCTCGAAGTCGTCGTGACGCTGCTGCTGGTCCTGATCGCCTTCCTGACCTTGCCGTTGCTCGTCGGGCAGATGGAACACAAGGCCATGGCCCACATGCAGGCGCGGCTGGGGCCCATGTACGCCGGCGCCTTCCATGGCGTTGCCCAGCTGGTCGCCGACGGGGTGAAGTTCGCACAGAAGGAAGACGTGCTGCCAGAACGGGCCGACCCGGTCATCTTCCGGCTCGCCCCGGTTCTGGCATTGCTGCCCTACCTCGTCGCGATGATCGCCATCCCGTTGTCGCCGACGATCGTCGGCATCGACTCCGACCTGGCGCTGTTCTTCGTGCTGGCCGCGCTCGGGGTGGCGGTGCTCGGCCCCCTGATGGCGTCCTGGGCCAGCGCCAACAAGTTCGCGCTGCTCGGCGGCATGCGCCAGGCCGCGCAACTGGTCGCGTACGAGTTGCCACTGGTTCTGGCGGCCGCCTCCGTCGCCATGGCCGCGGGCACGCTGTCGCTGACCGGCATCGTCGAGGCGTGGCAACCGTGGTGGTTGCTGTGGCAACTGCCGGCGTTCGTGGTGTTCAGCATCGCGGCCCTGGCCGAACTCAGCCGCCCGCCCTTTGACATGCCCATCGCCGACGCCGAGATCATCATGGGCCCGCTGACTGAGTACACCGGTCTGCGGTTCGCGCTGTTCCTGCTCGGTGAGTACGCCGGGATCGTGCTGTTCAGCGCTTTGGCGGCGGTGCTCTTCCTCGGCGGTTGGTCGGGGCCGGGCCCGGAGTGGCTGGGCGTTGGCTGGACCCTGCTGAAGACCCTGGCGCTTTCGTTCGTCGTGATCTGGTTGCGGGTCAGCGTGCCCCGGATGCGCGCGGACCAACTGCAACGGCTGGCCTGGGTGGTCCTGGTCCCCGTGGCCCTCGGCCAACTGGCCCTGACCGCGGTGGTGGTGCTGGCATGAGGAGGGCACATGAGTGATCCGACCCCAGGCCTGCGTGGCCTGGCGCAGGGCATGGCGACCACGTTCAAGCAGATGACCAAGCGCGCGGTGACCGCGCAGTACCCGGACGTGCAGCCGGAGTTGCCGCCGCGCAGCCGTGGCGTGATCGCGTTGCTGGAGGAGAACTGCACGGTCTGCATGCTGTGCTCGCGCGAATGCCCGGACTGGTGCATCTACATCGACTCCCACAAGGAGACCATTCCCGCGCCCCCGGGTGGGCGTGAGCGCCAGCGCAACGTCCTGGACCGCTTCGCCATCGACTTCTCGCTGTGCATGTACTGCGGCATCTGCATCGAGGCGTGCCCGTTCGACGCGCTGTTCTGGAGCCCCGAGTTCGAGTACGCGGAGTTGGACATCCGTGACCTGGTCCACGAGAAGGACCGGTTGCGCCAATGGATGTGGACCGTTCCGCCGCCCCCGGCGCTGGACAAGCGAGCAGCGGACGCCAAGGAGTGGACCAAGGCCGGCCAAGCGGGCGCGGAGGAGTAGGAGTGGTCGACTTGTGGCCGCTGTCCGGGCCGGAGTGGGTGTTCGTCCTGCTCGGCGTCGTGGCCGTGGGCTCAGGTCTGTTCGCCGTCACCACCCGCAACCTGGTGCACGCGGCCCTTTCGCTGGTGGTCACCCTCGGTGCGGTCGCGGGTTGTTTCCTCATCCTCACTGCTGAGTTCGTGGCGTGGGTGCAGGTACTCATCTACGTCGGCGCCGTCGTGGTCCTGCTGGTCTTCGGCTTGATGCTGACGCGAGCCCCCATCGGTGCGTCCCCGGACGCCGACTCCGATTCGCGGTGGCCCCCGCTCGTGGTTGCGGTTGCTGCCGGCGCCGCAGTGATCGTGCTGCTGCTGGACGCGTTCGGGCGGGCGACCATCGATCTGAACGCCGCCGAGATCGGCAGCGCCGAAGTAGCCGGGGCCGCGGTGTTCCGGACCTGGGTGCTGCCGTTCGAAGTGCTGTCGGTGCTGCTGCTGGCAGCGCTTGTCGGTGCGATCGCGCTGAGCAAGTCCGGAGACGACGAGTGATCCACGTCGCCTACCCCGCGGTGCTGTCGGCACTGCTGCTTTCGCTCGGCCTGTACGCGGTGCTGCGCCGGCGCAACGCGATCCTCGTGCTGATCGGCGTGGAGCTCATGCTCAACGCGGCCACGTTGCTGCTGGTTCTGGGCGACGTCTTCACCGGCGATGACCGGCACAGCGGTCAAGTGCTGGCGCTGTTCGTCATCACGTTGGCCGCCGCGGAGATCGGCCTGGGTCTGGCCATCGCGTTGCTCGTGTTCCGGCAGCGCGCGAGCATCAACATCGACCAACTGCGGTTGCTGCGCGAGTCCGACGCGCAGGAGTCCAAGGGGATCGCGCCATGAGCTGGTGGCTGCCCGCGCTGCCGCTGCTCGGCGCCGTCATCGGGCTGAGCATCGGTCGGCGCAGCCGGGGCGCGGCGGCGCTTGTCGCTGTTGCGGGTCCGGCGGCCGCGCTGGTGTTGGCGGTCTGGGTCATGGCCACCCGCAGCCCGTGGGTCGAGCCGATCACCTCCGACCTGGGCAGCATCCCCACCGGTTTCACGCCCGTCGCGTTGGTAACCAGCATCGACGGCTTGGCCGGCTCAGTAGCGGTCATGGTCGGCGTGGTGGCCACGCTGGTGCAGGTCTACTCCATCGAGTACCTGCGCGACGATCCCCGGTACTCCTCCTACGCCGCGGTGGTTTCGCTGTTCACCGCGGCCATGTTCCTGGTCGTGGTCGCCGGCGATCTGCTGGTCCTGCTGGTCGGCTGGGAAGTGATGGGGCTGTGTTCCTACCTGCTCATCGGCCACCACTGGGAGGACCGCGTCGCCCGGGCCGCCGCGGTCAAGGCCTTCCTGGTTACGCGCACCGGTGACGTCGGGCTGCTGCTCGGCATCCTGGTGTTGGGCGCGGCAGTTGGTTCGTTCCAGATCGCCGACGTGCTGGCCGCGGTGAGCGGCCTGGATGCCACCACACTGCTGGCGGCCGGCCTGCTCATCGGTGCCGCAGTCGTCGGCAAGAGCGCGCAGTTCCCGCTGCACACCTGGCTGCCGGACGCCATGGCCGGCCCCACGCCGATCAGCGCCCTGATCCACGCCGCAACCATGGTCGCGGCCGGCATCTATCTGGTCGCCCGGCTGTACCCGCTGTACCTGGCCACGCCGCAGGTGTTGCAGGTGCTCGCGGTCCTGGCGGTGATCGGCATGGTCGGTGCGGCCTTGGCCGCGTTGGCCGCCGACGACATCAAGCGCGTGCTGGCGTACTCGACCATCAGCCAGCTCGCGTACATGCTGGCTGCGCTTGGCGTCGGGTCCTCAGACGCCGCCGTCTTCCACCTCATCTCCCACGCGGCGTTCAAGGCACTTCTCTTCCTGGCCGCGGGTTCGGTGATCCATGCCGTGGCCACCAACTCCATGGCGGCGATGGGCGGACTCGGCCGCCGGATGCCGGTGACCGCCACCACGATGGCGGTCGGCTTGGCGGCCTTGGTGGGGATCCCGCCGCTGGCGGGCTTCTTCTCCAAGGAGTCGGTGCTCGCCGCGGCCGAATACGCCATCGAAGGCGAAGCGGTCGTCGCCACCTGGACCGGCTGGATGGTGCTGATCGCCGGTTTGGTCACGGTGGTGATCACCGGCGCGTACGCCACCCGGCTGTTCCTGCGCACGTTCGCCGGGCAGTACCGCGGCGCGGCCCAACCGCACGAGTCCGGCGCCCTGATGACGTTGCCATTGGTGATCCTTGCCGTGCCCAGCATCGGACTCGGATTCCTCGCGCTCCGCGCGGAGTGGTTGCCCACCTGGATCACCGGTCCGGGCAGCGAGGAGATCAAGGCGTTCGCGCCGGAGGCCGCGCTCGGCCTGCTTTCGACCGTGCTTGCGATCCTCGGAGCCGGAGTAATGGCCGGGGCGTGGGCGCGCAACCGCGCCGCTGACCCGTCTCGGTCGCTGCGACTCGATGGCCCCGTGCTGCAGCACGCCTTCTATGTCGACAACTTCTACGACGCGACCGTGGTCCGCCCGATCAGGGCCTTGGCTCGGGCGGTGCTGCGCACTGAGGACAGCGTCGTGGACGCCGCCGTCGAAGGTGCGGGGTCCGCCGGCTGGTCGGCCGGTGGCGCCATCCGGCAGACGCAGAACGGCAACGTGCAGCGATCGCTGCTTGGTGTCCTCGCCGGAGCGGGTGCCGTGCTCCTCGTGGCCGCCGCGGCGGCGTTGCTGGCAGGTGCCGCATGAGCGAACTGCTGCTGCTCCTGCTGACGCTACCGGCCGCCGGGGCGGTGCTGTTGGCCGTCGCCGGGCCGCGCGGCGAAGCGCCCGCGCGATGGCTCGGGCTTGGCGTCACTGCCGTCAACACAGTTATTGCGATCGCGCTGGCGGCTGGTTTCGAGCAGGACCGAACCGCGCTGCAAGCAGAGACGAACGTCTCCTGGATCCCCGCGCTAGGGGTGCGATTCCACATCGGCATCGACGGCATCTCGCTGCCACTGGTGCTGCTGACCGTGCTGCTGGGCCTGCTGTGCGCGGCCTACACGTTGCGCTGGCTGCCGGCGCCGGGCAACGCCCGAGCCTTCACCGCGTTGCTGCTGCTCTTGCAGTCAGCGTTGATCGGCACCTTCGTGGCCGCCGACCTGTTGCTGTTCTTCGCCTTCTTCGAAGCGGTGCTGATCCCGATGTACTTCGTGATCGCGCGCTGGGGTGGCGATGGGCGCGGCCCGGCCGCCCAGAAGTTCATCCTGGTCACCGTCGCCGGGTCAGCGGTGATGCTGCTGGGCCTGCTGGTCATCGGGCTGCAGTCGGGCACGTTCGACATGGTTGCCCTGGCGCAGGCCGAAGGCGCAGTCCTGCCACGATCGGTGCAGATCCTGGCCTTCGGTGCCATCGGGCTCGGCTTCGCCATCAAGACTCCCGCGTTCCCGTTCCACTCGTGGCTGCCGGACGCGCACACCGCTGCGCCGACTGTCGGCTCGGTCCTGCTGGCCGGGGTGCTGCTGAAGATGGGCACCTACGGCTTCGTTCGGGTCGGGCTGCCGATCGTGCCCGAAGGCGCGCAGTTCTGGGCGCCGGTCCTCGGCGTGCTCGGGGTTGCCGGGATCCTCTACGGGTCGCTGGCGTGCCTGGCCCAGAACGACCTGAAGCGGCTGATCGCCTTCTCCTCGGTGGGGCACATGGGGTTCGTGCTGCTCGGAATCGCGACCCTCACCGAAGCCGGCGTCAACGGGGCGTTGTTCGCGAACATCGCGCACGGTGTCATCACCGGCCTGCTGTTCTTCCTCGTCGGCGGCATCAAGGATCGCGACGGCAGCACCTCGTTCGCCGCGTTGCCCCGCGCGCTGTACGCGCGGGCGCCCCGCCTGGGCGCCATCTTCCTGATCGCCGCTGTGGCCAGCCTCGGCCTGCCGGGCCTGGCCGGCTTCCCCGGGGAGTTCCTGGCGATGGTCGGCTCGTTCTCGCCCGCCGAGGGTCAGGACCTGGTGCTGTTCCGCACGCTCACGGTCTTGGCGGCGATCGGCACCGTGCTGACCGCGGCCTACCTGCTGCAGATGGTCCGGCGCATCAACCAAGGGGCTGCAGCCGACGCCCCCGCGGTCGCCGACGTGCGCGGCCTGGAGGCCGTCGCCTGGCTGCCACTGGTGGCGCTGTCGATCGCCTTCGGCGTTCTGCCCTTCCTGTTGCTCGACCTGACCACGCCCGCGGTGGCCGCACTCCTCGGGGGTGCGGTGTGAGCATCGATCTGTTCGTCACGGCCGCACCGGTCGTAGTCGCCGCGGGTGCGGTGCTGCTGCTCCTGGGTGGCCTTTGGTTCGACCGGGCCGTGTTGGCGCCGACGGCGTTGGGCGTGCTCGCCACCGCCGGCGTGCTGCTGGCCATCAGCGGCACCGGCGAGACGTTCTGCGTCGACTCCGCCTGCTCCTACACCGCGGATCAGACCGCGGTCCTGCTGCAGTGGCTGATCCTGGCCGGTGCGGCGGCCGTGGTGCTGTTGGCGGCCGCGTTCGTCCCCGCGGCGCGGATCTCCGGGCCGGAGTTCTACGGCCTGACGCTGGCGGCGACATCGGGTGCGCTGGTGGTGCCGGCTGCCGGCGACCTGGCCACGCTGCTCATTGCGCTGGAGACCGTGTCCCTGCCGACGTACGCCCTGATCGGCTTGCGCCGCGACGACGCCGGGGCGGGCGAGGCGGCGCTGAAGGCGTTCCTCGTGTCGGTCGCTGCGACCGCGGTGAGCCTGTACGGGCTGGCGCTGCTGTACCTGAGCACCGGGACGGTGTTCCTGTCCGAACTGCCGGACGCGGTCAGCGGGGAGCAACCGCCGCTCGTGGCGGTGGCAGTCGTGCTGCTCTTCGCGCTGCCGGTCTTCAAGACCGCCGCTGTGCCGCTGCACGGCTGGGCTCCGGACGTGTACAGCGGCTCACCCCTACCGGTCACCGCCTTCTTGGCGGTCGTGTCCAAGACGGCCGGTGTTGCGGCAGTGCTACTGCTGGCGCGCACCTTCCTGCCCTTGGCCGATGTCTGGGCCGTGGCCCTGGGCGTGGCTGCCGGTGCCACCCTCGCGCTGGGGGTCCTGGCCGCGCTGCGGCAGGACGTTGCCGGTCGGTTCCTGGGCTGGTCCTCAGTCGCGCAGGCCGGATTCCTCTTGGCGCCGCTGGGGGCGGTCGCGGGGGAAACGGACCGGTTCGACTCCGCCGAGTCGGCAGTTATTGCCTACCTGGTGACCTACGCGGCCATGACCGTTGCCGTGTTCGCCGCAGTGCTGGCCGCGGCGGGGACCCGTTCGGTGCTGCGCCGAACGGACCTGGTCGGGCTGATTACCAGGGCGCCCGTCGCCACCGCAGTGCTGGCGGTCGGCCTGGTGTCGCTGGCCGGATTGCCGCCGGCGATGCTCGGGCTGTTCGCCAAGGTCCGCGTGATCGCCGAGCCGGTGGGCGCCGGATCCGTGGTGCTGGCCGTGCTGCTGGCCCTGGCGGTGTTGGTGGGCGTGGCCGCCTACCTGCGGTGGCTGGTCCCGGCGCTGCAAGCTGGATCGGGTCGAGTCTCGGTACCCATCGGGGTGAGTGCGGCGGGCGTCATTGCCGCGGTTGTCCTGGTCGTGGGATCGGTGGCACCGGAATGGGTGCTCGGGCTGGGCTGAGACCCAGGGCTGGGCGTCGGGAGCCTTCAGATTTCGGCTATTCTCGGCGCTCGCCGCGAGGCGAGACGGCAGGTTGCCCGAGTGGCCAAAGGGAGCGGACTGTAAATCCGCCGGCATTGCCTACGTTGGTTCGAACCCAACACCTGCCACGGCGAAGAGGCGTCACTTCGGTGGCGCCTCTCGCACTTTCTGCGGGCTTGCGGCAGCCGGTTGGACGGGAATTCGTCGCGACCGTGCGCCGCGTGTACCCTTGCCCGGCGCATCGCCCCAATAGCTCAGTCGGTAGAGCGTCTCCATGGTAAGGAGAAGGTCTACGGTTCGATTCCGTATTGGGGCTCGGAGGCCGGTCGAACCATTGGCTCGACCGACCGCGGCGGAGTAGCTCAGGTGGTAGAGCAAGCGGCTCATAATCGCTGTGTCGCCGGTTCGAGTCCGGCCTCCGCTACTGCGACCGCCGGTAACTCGGCCGGCCGCACGACCTGTAGTAACGATTTCGACAGAAGGGCACTCCGGTGGCCAAGAGCGACGTCCGCCCCAAGATCACGATGGCGTGCGTGGAGTGCAAGAACCGCAACTACATCACGCGCAAGAACCGGCGGAACGACCCAGACCGCATCGAGTTCAAGAAGTTCTGCCCGAACTGCGGCAAGCACACGGATCACCGCGAGACGCGCTGACCCGGTCGCCGTAGCCGATCGCTGCAGCCTGGTGCGTTAGCGTCAAGCGGCCATGTCGATCGTCGGACGCACGTACCCCCCGCGCCACCCGTATGAGGTGGGCGTGGAGAAGGTCCGCGAGTTCGCCACTGCCATCGGCGAGACCGGGCCCCTGCATCACGACGCCGAGGCCGCGCGCTCAGCCGGCTACGCGAACGTGGTCGCGCCGCCCACGTTCGCGATAGTTCTGGGCCTGGATGCCCTGGACGCGGTGATCGCCGACGCCGACAGTGGCCTGGACTACGCCCGGATCGTGCACTCCGATCAAGGCTTCGAGTACCGCCGCCCCATCGTTGCCGGGGACCTGCTCACCGCCACGGTCAGCGTCACCGCGGTCAAGGTGCTCATGGGCAACACCGTCCTGACCGCTAGCACCGAGGTGGCCGACGCGGCCGGTGAAACGGTCGTCGTCCTCTCCAGCACGCTGGTCTCCCGGGCGGAGGACGAATGAGCGAGGTCGTGGCTGCGCAGTCCTTCACGGTCACCAGGGCCGACCTGGTGCGCTACGCCGGGGCCAGCGGCGACTTCAACCCGATTCACTACAGCGACCGGATCGCCACGTCTGTCGGGCTGCCGGGGGTCATCGCTCACGGCATGTTCACCATGGCGTTGGGCGCGCGGGTGCTGACGGACTGGCTGGGGGACCCCGCCCGGCTCCTGAACTACTCCGTGCGCTTCACCAAGCCGGTGGTGGTCCCTGACGACGACGCCGGTGCCACCGTCGACTTCGAGGTCTCGATGTCTCCGGCGGACGCGGACGGGACCGCCAAGGTCGACCTGACCGCACGATGCGGCGCGGACAAGGTGCTCGGCCGAGCTCGCGCCACGGTTCGGGTGTAGCGATGTCGGCGCAGCCCCCCGACGAAGTCCTGGCCTGGGCCGAGCAGCGGGCTGCGGCACGTCAGGCCAGGGACTTCGCCACCGCCGATGAGTTACGCCGGCGGATCGCCGACGCGGGCTGGCTGCTCACCGACACCCCGGACGGCTTTGAGCTAGCCGAGGCGCCGCCGTTTGCGGTACTGGACCGGCTGAGCGACCTGCCCGATCGCAGCCAGGAGCCGGACACCCATGCCGTTTCGGCGCTGCTGGTCGTGGACGGCTGGCCTGACGACGTGCGCACTTGCGTCGAGAGCCTGCTGCAGCACGGACCGGCCCAGTTGCGCGTGATCGCCCTTGATGTCGGCAATGTGGACGACGCCGGAGTGGCGCTGGAGGAGTTGGCCGCCGCCAACGACCGCGTCTCGGTGTTCCATGTCAACGCGCCGGTCGGCTGGGGCCCGGCCGTAACCGCCCTGCTTCGTGCCGACACCGCTACGGCGCAGGTGGTCCTGGACTTGTCGTCGGTCCTCACCGGTGACGCGATCACGCCCCTCGCCGCGGCCCTGACCGGCGATGTGGTGGCGGCCGGATGGCGCGGCGTCAACGTGAACCTGGAAGACGACTGGCGCACGTTCGTCGATGCCGACGCGGGTGAAGTCGACGCGCTGCTCGGTTACCTGTTGGCCGTGCGCCGGGACGCCGCCGCCGGGACGCCGCCCAGCCGTAAGGCGCGCTTCTATCGCAACGCGGACATGGAGTGGTCGCTGCTGCTCCGGGAGGCCGGTGGACGCCTGGTGCAGCCGGTGGCCACCGATGAGTTGCCCGTGCGCCAGGGACGGCACCACGGGTACCACGACAGCGATCCGGAGTTTCGGGAAGTCGAGTCCAAGCGCACCTATGACCGACTGCTCAAGCGGTTCCGTGGTCGCGACGGGCTTTTGGCGCCCCGGCCATGACGACGTTTGCGGACGTCACCACGTTGGGGGTCGGTGGCCCCGCCCGGCGGTGGGTCACCGCCGACTCGGAGACCGAACTCATCGACGCCATCCGCGCGGCTGACGATCAGGGGGAGCCCCTGCTGGTGTTGGGCGGCGGGTCGAACGTCGTCGTTTCCGCCGACGGTTTCGACGGTGTGGTCGTGCGCGTCGGCCACCGCGGGATGCATCGGGACTCCGATTCCTGCGGTGGCGTTCTGGTCACCATTGCCGCGGGCGAACCGTGGGACGAGGCGGTGCAGCGGGCGATCCACGACGGGCTGGCCGGCATCGAGGCGCTTTCGGGCATCCCCGGGTTGACCGGGGCCACGCCCATTCAGAACGTCGGCGCCTACGGGCAGGAAGTCGGTGACACGCTGGCGCGGATCCGGGCCTTTGACCGGCACGAAGGTCGGGTGCGCACGCTGGCGGTCGGCGACCTCGGCCTCGGCTACCGCACGAGTTCGCTGAAAGCCGCACCGAATCGATTCGTCGTCCTGGACGTCACGCTGCAACTGATCACCGAACGGTTGGGTCTGCCGATCCGCTACGCGGAGTTGGCGCGCACCTTGGGAGTCGAGGTCGGTGCCCGCGCACCGGCAGCGGAAGTGCGCGGCGCAGTCTTGGCGTTGCGGCGCAAGAAGGGGATGGTCCTGGACGCCAACGATCCGGACACGCGAAGCGTCGGCTCGTTCTTCACCAACCCGTGCTGGACTCCGCGCGCGCGGAGTCCTTGCCGGCGGCCGCCCCCCGGTACCCGGCCGGCGATGGCCGCATTAAGACGTCAGCGGCTTGGCTCATCGAACAGGCCGGCTTTGCGCCCGGCTACGGCGGCGGGGCGGCACGGCTGTCCAGCAAGCACACGCTGGCCATCACCAACTACTCCGGCACCGCAACGGCTGCAGACGTCATCGCGTTGGCCCGCGAGATCCGCGACGGGGTGCTGGCGCGCTTCGGCGTTGAACTGGTTCCGGAGCCGACGCTGATCGGCCTCACTCTCTAGCGCCACCCTTCTCCGCAGGTTTGGGCCCGCCGAGCGTGCATGGCTCGCTTCGGGGACTTCGCATGAATCCGTTCAGCTCGCCTAGCCCGCTGACGCCAGCCAGGCGTCGATGTCGCGCATCGCCGCGCTAACGATGTCCGTCGGGGCGAAGGAAGCCCGAAACGACATCCGGGCCAACTCGGCCAACTCCGCGTCGCTGCACCCGTGCACCGACCTGGCCACCTCGTACTGGGCTGCGATTCGGTTGCCGAACAGCAGTGGGTCATCGGCGCCGAGGGCGACGGTCACCCCGGCTTCCAGCAACTGCCGCAGCGGCACGTCCGCGGCTTCGGGGTAGACGCCCAGGGAGACGTTCGACGTCGGGCAGACCTCCAGCGCGATCCCGGCCCGGGCCAGATTCTCGGCCAGTCCGGCTTCCTCCACGGACCGAACGCCATGACCCAGCCGCGTCGCACCTAGGTGCTGCACCGCCTCGCGCACACTCTGGGGTCCGAGCAACTCACCGGCATGGGGTACGGCCGCAAGCCCGGCACGGTCGGCGATGGCGAACGCGTGCGCGAAATCGGCAGCGGCCCCCCGGCGTTCATCGTTGGACAGACCGAAGGCCACGACGCCGCGTCCGGCGTACTGCGCCGCCAGTCGGGCCAGCGTGCGCGCGTCCAGTGGGTGTCGGGTCCGGTTGGCCGCGATGACAACGGCCATTCCGACCCCGGTTGCCGTCGCGGCTTCGGCTACGGCGTCGAGCACCAACTCGATCGTCGGGGTCAGCCCGCCGAACCACTGCGCGTAGCCGGACGGGTCGATCTGGATCTCCAGCCACCGCGACCCGTCCGCGGCCTCGTCCACGGCGACCTCGTGCACCAGTCGGCGTACGGCGCTCTCGTCCGACATCACCGCCCGGGCGGCGTCGTAGAGACGTTGGAACCGAAACCAGCCGCGTTCGTCGGCCGCCGACAGCACCGGCGGCCAATCGCCGGTCAGCGCCTCGGGTAGTTGCACTTGTCGTTGCGCGGCGAGGTCCAGCAGCGTGGTGTGCCGCATGGAGCCGGTGAAGTGCAGGTGCAGGTGGGCCTTGGGTAGCAGCCGCAGATCCCGCACCCCGCGACGCTAGCCCGCTTCGCCGAGCAGCGCCGAGATGCGGGTGACGCCCTCGACCAGGTCGTCGTCGCCGAGGGCGTAGGACAGCCGCAGGTAACCGGGGGTGCCGAAGGCTTCACCCGGCACGACCGCTACCTCGACCTCGTCCAGGATCAGCGCCGCCAACTCCACGGTGTCCACCGGGGTGCGCCCGCGGATGGTTCGGCCCAGCACGGCCTTGACCGACGGATAGACGTAGAAGGCGCCTTCTGGCTCGGGGCAGTCGACCCCATCGATGGCGTTGAGCATCTCGGTGATCAGCTGGCGACGCCGGTCGAAGGCCGAGCGCATCTGCTCCACGGCCGACAGATCCCCGCTGACAGCGGCCAACGCAGCCATCTGCGAGACGTTGGCGACGTTGGAGGTGGCGTGGCTCTGCAGGTTGCCGGCCGCCTTGATGACATCCGTGGGACCGATCATCCAGCCGACCCGCCACCCGGTCATCGCGTAGGTCTTGGCAACGCCGTTGACGACCACGCAGCGATCCGCCAACTCCGGCACTGCCGCCGGCATGGACGAGAACTCCGCATCGCCGTAGACCAGGTGCTCGTAGATCTCGTCGGTGACCACCCAGATGCCCGCTTCGGCCGCCCACCGGCCGATGGCAGCCACCTCGGCCGGCGTGTACACGGCCCCGGTCGGGTTGGAGGGGGAGCAGAACAGCAGTGCCTTGGTTCGTGGAGTGACCGCTGCGGCCAACTGCTCGACCGTGGCGCGGTAGCCGCTGGTCTCGTCGGTGTCGATGACTACCGGAACACCCCCGGCCAACTGGATCGACTCCGGGTAGGTGGTCCAGTACGGCGCCGGCAGCAGCACCTCGTCCCCGGGGTCCAGCAGCGCGGCGAAGGTGTTGTAGACGGCCTGCTTGCCGCCGTTGGTGATCAGCACCTGCGACGCCTCGACCGCGTAGCCGCTGTCGCGCAGCGTCTTGGCGGCGACCGCTTCGCGCAGCGCGGGGATGCCGGCGGCTGGGGAGTAGCGGTGCCAGCGCGGGTCCCGGCACGCGGCGACTGCGGCTTCCACGATGTAGTCCGGCGTGGGGAAGTCCGGTTCCCCGGCGCCGAAGCCGATCACCGGCCGGCCCGCGGCCTTGAGAGCCTTGGCCTTGGCGTCGACGGCCAGCGTGGCGGACTCGGCGATGGCGCCGATGCGGGCGGAGACCCGGGAGCGTGGCGTTTCGGTCATGCCGGGCATCGTTTCACCCCGGTTCTGGACGGTTCGACCCGGAGGGCGGTCGGGGCGTACACTCTTCGCGAAGGTGGCTGGTCCGCCGTGCGTCAGCATGCCCAGACGGGCGGGTCGGCCGCGGCTGTTGGCCACCGGAGGGCCGTAGCTCAATTGGCTAGAGTCCCGGTCTCCAAAACCGGTGGTTGGGGGTTCGAGTCCCCCCGGCCCTGCTCGGTGCACCTAGGTGCGCCTAGCCTTTCGTCCAGCCGGGCGGGGGGCGAAGTACCGACGACGACCAGGTGAGGAACGTGTCCGACACCACAACCGCTGAGCGCGGGCCCGGCAAGCCGCCGAAGGGCGAGAAGCGCGGCCTGTTCTCCCGGATCGGGTTGTTCTATCGGCAGGTCGTCGCCGAGCTCCGCAAGGTTGTTTGGCCGACCCGGCGCGAACTGATCACCTACACGTCGGTCGTCTTGGTCTTCGTGTTGATCATGATGGTGATCATCGGCGTCGAGGACGTCATCTTCGGCCGGCTGGCGATCGCCATCTTCGGCGATTGACGCCGCCCGAACTAGAACGACTCATCGACCCCAGGAAGGACCAAGTGTCCGAGGTTCCCCAGCAGTCCGCCGCCGATGCGCCGACGGATGCTCCGTCCAACGCCCCGTCCCGGGACCCGTTCGCGGTTCCCGGCTCCGGTGCTGACGCCACGCCGCCCACCGACGTTGCCGATGACAGTCAACCCGCGGAGTCCGGCGACGTAGTTGCGGACGCCGCCGGTGCCGATGCGGCCGGCGATTCGGAGCTGATCGACCTCACGGGGGACTCCGCCGAGGCGGACGCCAGCGCGGCGGACGCCGGCGAGGAGGCGGGCGACGAGCCGGCCGTGGCTGTCGACGAGAGCGCCGAAGACGAGAGCGCGGAGGAAGACGAGGACGACCCGGTCACCCAGCTGCGGGAGTCGCTGCGTACCGCACTCGGCGATTGGTACGTGGTGCACTCGTACGCCGGGTACGAGAACCGGGTGAAGACGAACATCGAGTCGCGGACGTCCTCGATGAACATGGAGGACTACATCTTCCAGGTTGAGGTCCCGACCGAAGAGGTCGTCGAGATCAAGAACAACCAGCGCAAGAACGTCAAGCGCAACAAGTTCCCCGGGTACGTGCTGGTTCGCATGGACCTGAACGACACCTCATGGGGAACGGTTCGCAACACCCCCGGTGTCACCGGCTTCGTCGGGCACGGGCACGCGCCCACGCCGCTGACCATCGACGAGGTGGTGGCCATCCTGGCTCCCAAGCCGGAGAAGAAGGCCGGTTCCGGTGGTGGCGCAGCGCCGACGGAGGTCCGCGTTCTGGACTTCTCGGCGGGCGACTCGGTCACGATCATCGGCGAGCACGCTTTCGCCGGTCTTCTGGCCACCATTGACGAGGTCCACCCCGACAGCAAGCGGGTCAAGGCCTTCGTTGAGATCTTCGGCCGGGAGACCCCGGTCGAGTTGGAATTCAGCAACATTCAGAAGAACTGACGCACCGCGTCAACCGACTGCAAGAAGGACAGCATGCCCCCCAAGAAGAAGGTCTCCGGGCTGATCAAGCTGCAGATTCAGGCTGGCCAGGCGAACCCCGCGCCGCCGGTCGGACCTGCCCTGGGTCAGCACGGCGTCAACATCATGGAGTTCTGCAAGGCCTACAACGCTGCGACTGAGTCCCAGCGTGGCCAGGTGATTCCGGTCGAGATCACGGTCTACGAGGACCGTTCGTTCGACTTCATCACCAAGACCCCGCCGGCGGCGCAGTTGCTGCTGAAGGCGGCCGGGCTGCAGAAGGGCAGCGGCGTGCCGCACAAGGAGAAGGTCGGTTCGGTCACTCGGGCGCAGGTGCGTGAGATCGCCGAAACCAAGATGGCCGACCTCAACGCCAACGACCTGGACGCGGCCGAGCAGATCATCGCCGGGACCGCACGCTCCATGGGCATCAACGTCACCGGCTGAACCAACCGCTGCGTCGCCACTTGGCGATCGCCCGCGTAACAACCGAATCGACTTCCCGGCACACCAGGTGCCGGGGGCAGTGGGAGGGCCCGCGCGGCCCACACACCACGACTGTTCACGAAGAAAGGACGAACAGATGAAGCGCGCGAAGAGTTACCGCAAGGCCGCTGAGGGTCTCGACCGGGACAAGCTGTACGGCCCGTCGGAGGCACTGAGCCTGGCCAAGAGCACGTCTGCGACCAAGTTCGACTCGACCGTCGAGGTCTCGATGCGGCTGGGTGTAGACCCGCGCAAGGCCGACCAGATGGTCCGCGGCACGGTGAACCTGCCCAACGGCACGGGCAAGACCGCCCGCGTCCTGGTGTTCGCCGGCGGCGAGAAGGCCGAGGAGGCCCGCAACGCCGGCGCCGACATCGTCGGCTCGGACGAGTTGATCGCCGAGGTCGAAGGTGGTCGCCTGGACTTCGACGCGGTCGTCGCCACCCCCGACCACATGGGCAAGGTCGGTCGCCTCGGCCGGGTGCTGGGTCCGCGCGGTCTGATGCCGAACCCCAAGGTCGGCACCGTGACCATGGACGTGGCCAAGGCTGTCGCCGACATCAAGGGCGGCAAGATCGAGTTCCGCGTCGATCGCAACGCGAACCTGCACACCATCATCGGCAAGGTCTCCTTCAGCGAGGAACAGCTCGCGGAGAACTACCAGGCCGTGCTGGACGAGGTACTGCGGTTGAAGCCGTCCAGCGCCAAGGGCCGGTACATCCGCAAGATCACCGTTTCCACGACGATGGGCCCCGGCATCCAGGTCGACCCCGCCGGTCGTACCGAGGACGTCGCCGAGTCGGCCTGAGCCGGACTCGGCAAGGCGCGCGGGCTTCGGCTGCAACTGCAGCCGTGGCCACAACCGCCCCCGCAACAGCATCGTTTTGACCGTCGGCCGGGCCGCCGCGTACGCTGCGGCTCGCCGAAGACCGCAGGTCGTCACCGCGAGGTGACCGAAAGCCCGAGAACGGGCGGCCCGCGCAGGTGTGTGAAGCAGAACGCCACTGCTAGTGGCCGACGCCCCGCGCATCTGCGCTGGGGCGTTTCTCGTTTTCGGGTGGGCGTGCGGACCGACTGGAAGGAGCCTGATGGCACGGGCAGACAAGGCCACCGCGGTTGCGGAGCTGGCGGATCGTTTCCGCAGCAGCGACGCCGCCGTCCTCACCGAGTACCGCGGGCTGAGCGTGGCCGAGCTGAAGGAACTGCGTCGAGCGCTCGGTTCGTCCACCACCTACGCGGTGGTCAAGAACACGCTCACCAAGATCGCCGCCAAGGACGCCGGCGTGGAGGGCCTCGACGATCTGCTGAGTGGCCCGTCCGCCATCGCGTTCGTCAGCGGCGACCCGGTCGAGGCGGCCAAGGGCCTGAAGGCTTTCGCCAAGGACCACCCCGCCCTCGTGATCAAGGGCGGCTACTTCGAGGGCGCCCCGGTCACGGCCGAGGAAGTCAAGAAGCTGGCCGACCTGGAGAGCCGCGAGGTTCTGCTGGCCAAGTTGGCCGGCGCCATGACGGCCTCGCTGTCGCAGGCCGCCTCGCTGTTCAACGCCCCGCTGTCCCAGGCGGCGCGCTTGATCGAGGCCCTGCGCGCCAAGGCCGAGGCCGACCCGAGCATCTTGGCCGGTGGCGCCGGCGCCCCCGCTGCGGCTGCGGCTGAGGCGGAGGCCACCGAAGCTGACCGAGCCCGAAGCCGAGGTCACCGAGGCGACCGAGCCCGAGGCAGTGGCCGACGAGGCCACCGAGCCGGAGGCAACCGCTGCGCCCGAGGGTGCGGCAGAAGAGGCGGCCGAGGCCGCCGACGAGACCCCCGCGGCCGAAACGGCCGACGAGGACAGCCCCCAGGGCTGAGGAAAACCCGGAGAAACCCGGGCCCTCCGCCCGGAACGACAGGAAGGACCAGCAATGGCCAAGCTCAGCACTGACGAGCTGCTGGACGCGTTCAAGGAGATGAGCCTCCTGGAGCTGTCCGAGTTCGTGAAGCAGTTCGAAGACACATTCGGCGTGACTGCGGCCGCCCCGGTCGCCGTTGCTGCGGCCCCGGCCGCCGGCGCCGGCGGCGACGCCGGTGAAGCCGCCGCCGAGCAGGACGAGTTCGACGTCATCATCGAAGACGGCGGCGACAAGAAGATCCAGGTCATCAAGGAGGTGCGCTCGCTCACCAGCCTCGGCCTGAAGGAGGCCAAGGACCTGGTCGAGGGCGCCCCCAAGGCCGTCCTGGAGAAGGTCAACAAGGAGGCGGCCGACAAGGCGAAGGAGGCCCTCGAGGCCGCCGGCGCCAAGGTCACCGTCAAGTGATCTGACGGCGACGCAACGTCGCCAGCCAAAGGGGGCGGCCTTCGGGCCGCCCCCTTTGGCATGCCCGGACACTGTTCGGCTGCGTCCTGGGGTCGGCGCCCCGTGTCCGCCGCATTCTCACTGGGTGAGACGGCGCGGACGCGGTCTATCCGCCTGAATGCCGCATTCAAGGCGGTAAGGCTGTGGATGGTGCTGGACTCCGGCGGCGGGGGCGGGTACGTTCCGCGCGCCGGGCTTGCCCCGCGCCAAGGCTGTGCCTCGCTGCGGCGACTTGACCGGTTGGACATCTGCGCGCCTTCCCACTAACGTGTCGCTTTGCGCTGCCCCCTGACATCAACCACGGAATTGACCGTGGCCGTCAGTCCTGCGCTCTGAACGTGTTGGCGAACTCCCCGGAAGGACGCCTCTTGGCCCCGCGCACCGCGTCAAAGAAGTCCCCGTCCACTGCTCCGCACCGCGTCTCTTTCGCCAAACTGCGCGAACCTCTGGAGGTCCCTGACCTCCTGTCGCTGCAGGTCGAGTCATTCGACTGGCTGATGGGCGCTGAGGCCTGGCGCGATCGCGTCGCCCGGGCCGAGAAGGAGGGCCGGCGCGTGCCGGCCAAGCCCGGTCTGGCTGAGATCTTCGAAGAGATCAGTCCGATTGAGGACTTCCAGGGAACGATGTCCCTGAGCTTCTCCGCACCGGAGTTCTACGAGCCGAAGAACTCCATCGATGAGTGCAAGGAGAAGGACTTCACCTATGCCGCCCCGCTGTTCGTAACAGCGGAGTTCATGAACAACGAGACTGGCGAGATCAAGAGCCAGACGGTGTTCATGGGTGACTTCCCGCTGATGACGCCCAAGGGCACGTTCATCATCAACGGCACCGAGCGTGTGGTCGTGTCCCAGCTGGTCCGCTCTCCGGGCGCCTACTTCGAGAAGACCCCGGACAAGACGTCCGACCAGGACATCTACACCGGCAAGATCATCCCCAGCCGGGGCGCCTGGCTGGAGTTCGAGATCGACAAGAAGGGCCTCGTCGGGGTCCGCGTGGACCGCAAGCGCAAGCAGCCGGTCACGATCTTCCTCAAGGCGCTGGGCATGTCCGAGGAGGAGATCCGCGAGCAGCTCGGCAACTTCCAGGTGCTCACCGACACGCTGGACAAGGACCACGTCCACACGCGCGAGGACGCGCTGCTGGACCTGTACCGCAAGTTGCGTCCGGGCGAGCCGGCCTCCGTGGAGGCGTCCCAGCAGCTGCTGGAGAACCTGTACTTCAACCCGAAGCGCTACGACCTGGCCAAGGTGGGCCGGTACAAGGTCAACAAGAAGCTCGGCACCGACCTGCCCTTGGACTCCAGCGTTGCGACGCTGGACGACATCGTGGCGACGCTGCGGTACCTGCTGTCGCTGCACGCGGCCGACCACGGCGCAGCGGCTCCCTACATGGGCCTGGTCGACGGCAAGAAGGTCGAGCTGCCGCTGGAGACCGACGACATCGACCACTTCGGCAACCGTCGTCTGCGCACCGTTGGCGAGCTGATCCAGAACCAGATCCGGACCGGCCTCACCCGCATGGAGCGGGTCGTCCGGGAGCGGATGACCACGCAGGACGTCGAGGCGATCACGCCGCAGACCCTGATCAACATCCGTCCGGTCGTGGCTGCGATGAAGGAGTTCTTCGGGACCAGCCAGCTGTCGCAGTTCATGGACCAGACCAACCCCCTGGCCGGCCTGACCCACAAGCGTCGCCTGTCGGCGCTGGGCCCGGGCGGTCTGTCCCGCGAGCGGGCCGGGTTCGAGGTCCGCGACGTGCACACCAGCCACTACGGCCGCATGTGCCCGATCGAGACGCCGGAAGGCCCGAACATCGGTCTGATCGGATCGCTGTCCACCTACGGGCGGGTCAACGAGTTCGGCTTCATCGAGACGCCGTACCGGTTGGCCAAGGGCAACAAGGTCACGGACAAGATCCAGTACCTGTCCGCCGATGAGGAGGACCGCCACGTCATCGCGCAGGCGAACGCGCCGCTGAACGCCGACGGCAGTTTCGCTGAGGCCCGGGTGCTGGTTCGCAAGGCCGGTGGCGAGGTCGAGTTCGTCCCCGCCGACGAGGTCGACTTCATGGACGTCAGCCCCCGGCAGATGGTGTCCGTCGCCACCGCGATGATCCCGTTCCTGGAGCACGACGACGCCAACCGCGCCCTGATGGGCTCCAACATGATGCGGCAGGCGGTTCCGCTGCTGCGTGCGGAATCTCCGCTGATCGGCACGGGCATGGAGTACCGCGCCGCAGTGGACGCCGGCGACGTCGTAGTTGCCACCGCCGATGGCGTGGTCACCGAGGTCTCAGCCGACATCATCGAGATCTCCAACAACGACGGCACCCACGACACGTACCGCCTGGCCACTTTCGACCGCTCCAACCAGGGCACCTGCTACCACCAGCGCCCGCTGGTTGCCGAGGGCGACAAGGTCGTCGAGGGCCAGGTCATCGCCGACGGTCCGTCAACCGATTCCGGTGAGATGGCTCTGGGCAAGAACCTGCTCGTGGCATTCATGCCTTGGGAGGGTCAGAACTTCGAGGACGCGATCATCCTGTCCGAGCGGTTGGTGCAGGACGACGTCCTGAGCTCCATCCACATCGAGGAGCACGAGATCGATGCCCGCGACACCAAGTTGGGCGCGGAAGAGATCACCCGCGACATCCCCAACGTCGCCGAGGAGTTGCTGGCCGACCTGGACGAGCGCGGCATCATCCGCATCGGCGCCGAGGTGCAGCCCGGCGACATCCTCGTCGGCAAGGTCACGCCCAAGGGCGAGACCGAGCTCACCCCGGAGGAGCGGCTGCTGCGCGCGATCTTCGGTGAGAAGGCCCGTGAGGTCCGCGACACCTCGCTGAAGGTGCCGCACGGTGAGTCCGGTGTGGTCATCGACGTGCGCGAGTTCAACCGCGACGAGGGCGACGAGTTGCCGCCCGGCGTCAACGAGTTGGTCCGCGTCTACATCGCCCAGAAGCGCAAGATCAACCCGGGCGACAAGCTGGCCGGCCGCCACGGCAACAAGGGCGTCATCTCCAAGATCCTGCCCGTGGAGGACATGCCGTTCCTGGAGGACGGCACCCCCGTGGACATCATCCTGAACCCGCTCGGTGTCCCAGGCCGGATGAACGTCGGCCAGGTGCTCGAGACGCACCTCGGCTGGGTCGCGCACTCCGGCTGGGAGGTCGACTCGAAGGCGGCGTGGACCAAGACGCTGCCCGAGGGCGCCCGCAGCGCTGAGCCCGGTACGCGGATCGCCTCGCCGGTATTCGACGGCACCAAAGAAGAAGAAGTAATCGGTCTGCTGGACAGCGTCCGCCCCAACGCCGACGGCCAGAAACTGGTTGGCCGCGACGGCAAGGCCCGGATGTTCGACGGCCGGTCCGGTGAGCCGTACCCAGCCCCGATCGCGGTTGGCTACGTCTACATCCTGAAACTGCTGCACCTGGTCGACGACAAGATCCACGCCCGCTCGACCGGCCCGTACTCGATGATCACTCAGCAGCCGCTGGGCGGTAAGGCGCAGTTCGGTGGTCAGCGGTTCGGCGAGATGGAGGTGTGGGCCCTGGAGGCCTACGGCGCCTCCTACGCCCTGCAGGAGTTGCTCACCATCAAGTCCGACGACGTACTCGGCCGGGTCAAGGTCTACGAGGCCATCGTCAAGGGCGAAAACATCCCTGAACCCGGGATCCCGGAGTCCTTCAAGGTCCTGGTCAAGGAAATGCAGTCGCTGTGCCTCAACGTCGAGGTGCTTTCCAGCGACGGGGTCGCCGTGGACATGCGGGATTCCGACGACGACATCTTCCGGGCTGCGGAGGAACTCGGCATCGACTTGTCGCGCCGGGAACCGAGCAGCGTCGAGGAGGTCTGACGGTCGCGGCGTAGCCGCTGACCACCTCCGCACCACTGAAGACCACCCGACACGAATAGACAGGAAGAGGGCACCGTGCTCGACGTCAACTTCTTCGACGAGTTGCGCATCGGCCTGGCCACCGCGGACGACATCCGCACTTGGAGCCACGGCGAGGTTAAGAAGCCGGAAACCATCAACTACCGCACCCTGAAGCCGGAAAAGGACGGGCTCTTCTGCGAGAAGATCTTCGGTCCGACCCGGGACTGGGAGTGCAACTGCGGCAAGTACAAGCGCGTGCGCTTCAAGGGGATCGTCTGCGAGCGCTGTGGCGTCGAGGTCACTCGGGCCAAGGTCCGCCGCGAGCGGATGGGCCACATCGAGCTGGCCGCCCCGGTCACGCACATCTGGTACTTCAAGGGTGTTCCCAGCCGGCTCGGGTACCTGCTTGACCTGGCGCCGAAGGACCTCGAGAAGGTCATCTACTTCGCCGCCTACATGATCACGCAGGTCGACGAGGACGCCCGGCACAAGGACCTGCCGACGCTGGAGAAGCGCATCGGCCTGGAGCGCGACCAGATCGCCAAGCGTCGCGACGCCGACGTCGAGGCCCGCGCCAAGAAGCTCGAAGGCGACCTGGCCGAGCTGGAGGCAGAGGGCGCAAAGTCCGACGTCAAGCGCAAGGTCCGTGAGGGCGGCGAGCGCGAGATGGCGCTCATCCGTCGTCGCGCCGACAACGAGATCGCCCGCCTGGACCTGGTGTTCGACACGTTCAAGGGACTCAAGGTTCAGGACCTGCTCGGTGACGAGCTGCTGTACCGAGAGATGCGCGACCGCTACGGCAAGTACTTCAAGGGCGGCATGGGCGCGCAGGCGATCCAGCACCGGCTGGAGACGTTCGACCTGGCCAGCGAGGCGGAGTCGCTGCGCGAAATCGTGCGCACCGGCAAGGGCCAGAAGAAGACCCGCTCGCTGAAGCGGCTCAAGGTCGTCAGTGCGTTCCTGAACACGCGCAACTCCCCGATGGGCATGGTGCTGGACTGCGTTCCGGTCATCCCGCCGGACCTGCGTCCCATGGTCCAGCTGGACGGTGGCCGCTTCGCCACCAGCGACCTGAACGACCTGTACCGCCGCGTGATCAACCGGAACAACCGCCTCAAGCGACTGCTGGACCTCGGGGCGCCGGAGATCATCGTCAACAACGAGAAGCGGATGCTGCAGGAGTCCGTGGACGCGCTGTTCGACAACGGCCGTCGTGGTCGCCCGGTCACTGGCCCCGGCAACCGGGCGCTGAAGTCGCTGTCCGACATGCTCAAGGGCAAGCAGGGCCGGTTCCGCCAGAACCTTCTTGGCAAGCGCGTGGACTACTCCGGCCGTTCGGTCATCGTGGTCGGCCCGCAGCTGAAGCTGCACCAGTGCGGCCTGCCCAAGCCGATGGCGTTGGAGCTGTTCAAGCCCTTCGTGATGAAGCGCCTGGTGGAGCTCAATCACGCGCAGAACATCAAGTCCGCCAAGCGCATGGTCGAGCGGTCTCGCCCAGTGGTGTGGGACGTACTCGAAGAGGTCATCGCCGAGCACCCGGTTCTGCTGAACCGCGCGCCGACGCTGCACCGCCTCGGCATCCAGGCCTTCGAGCCGCAACTGGTTGAGGGCAAGGCCATTCAGATCCACCCGCTGGTCTGCACCGCCTTCAACGCCGACTTCGACGGCGACCAGATGGCCGTGCACGTTCCGCTGAGCGCGGAGGCGCAGGCCGAGGCGCGGATCCTGATGCTGTCGACGAACAACATCCTGGGCCCGGCCAACGGCCGCCCGATCACCACGCCGACGCAGGACATGGTCCTGGGTCTGGACTTCCTGACCCTGAAGGTGCCCGGCTCCAAGGGCGAGGGCAACGCCTACTCCTCGGTGCCGGAGGCGATCATGGCCTTCGACGCCGGTCAGCTGTCGCTGCAGGCCGAGGTGGAGTTGCGCCTGGCCGCCGGGGTGGTTCCGCCGCTCGGATTCGAGACCCCCGAGGGCTTCGAGCCGGGTGACCGTTTCCGCCTGCGCACCACGCTGGGTCTGGCGCTGTTCAACGAGGCGCTGCCGGACGACTTCCCCTACGTCAATGACGAGGTCGACAAGAAGCGGCTCGGCAAGATCGTCAACGAGTTGGCCGAGCGCTACACCAAGGTCGAGGTTGCCGAGACCCTGGACAACATGAAGTCGGCCGGCTTCCACTGGGCCACCCGGTCCGGTGTCACGATCGCCATCGACGACGTGGTCACCCCCAAGGCGGAGAAGGAAGAGATCCTCGGCGCCGCGGAGAAGCGGGCGGAGAAGATCGAGTCGCAGTTCGCCAAGGGTCTGATCACCGACGAGGAGCGCCGCCAGGAGCTCATCGAGATCTGGACCAAGGCGACCAACGACGTCGACGAGAAGATGCGCGCCAACTTCCCGCGTACCAACGGTCTGTACCGGATGGTCACGTCCGGGGCGCGCGGCAACTGGATGCAGGTACGCCAGATCGCCGGCATGCGCGGCCTGGTGGCCAACCCCAAGGGCGAGATCATCCCGCGTCCGATCAAGTCGAACTTCCGCGAAGGCCTGAGCGTGCTGGAGTACTTCATCTCCACGCACGGTGCCCGAAAGGGATTGGCGGACACCGCGCTGCGGACCGCCGACTCCGGCTACCTGACGCGTCGTCTTGTGGACGTGTCCCAGGACGTCATCGTCCGGGACATCGACTGCGGCACGGACCGTGGTCTGCCCATGGTCATTGGTGAGCAGACCGAGGACGGCGTCCGTGAGGACGAGTACGCGGAGACCTCGACGCTGGGCCGCATCCTGGCCGCCGACGTCGAGGTGGACGGCAAGACCGTGGCCGCGGCCGGGGTCGAACTGACCCTGCCGCTGATCTCGCAGTTGGTCGCCGCCGGCGTCACGTCGGTCCGGGGCCGCAGCGTGCTCACGTGCGAGGCCAAGGTCGGCACGTGCGCCAAGTGCTACGGCCGTTCGATGGCGACTGGGCATCTGGTCGACGTCGGCGAGGCCGTAGGCATCGTGGCCGCGCAGTCGATCGGTGAACCGGGTACGCAGTTGACCATGCGTACCTTCCACACTGGCGGTGTCGCTGGTGAGGACATCACCCACGGTCTGCCGCGTGTGGTCGAGCTGTTCGAGGCGCGTACGCCCAAGGGTGTGGCACCGATCGCGGACGTCAACGGACGCATCAAGTTCGAGGACACCGACAAGGGCCGGCAGTACGTCATCGTCCCCGACGACGGCAGCGACGAGATCGCGGTGCAGATCACCAGCCGGGCGCGGTTCCTGGTCGAGGAGGGTGACCACGTCACCGCCGGCCAGATGCTGCAGGCCGGTGTTCCGGACCCGAAGGAGATCCTGCGAGTGCTGGGTCCGCGTCGGGCCCAGGAGTTCCTGGTGAACGAGGTCCAGGACGTCTACCGCAGCCAGGGTGTGTCGATCCACGACAAGCACATCGAGGTCATCGTCCGGCAGATGCTGCGCCGGGTGACGATCATCGAGGCCGGCGACGCCCAGTGGCTGGCCGGCGACTTGGTCGAGCGCGGCGCGTTCGAGCAGGCCAACCGCTCGATCGTGTCCGAGGGCGGCCAGCCCGCTTCGGGTCGGCCGGAGTTGATGGGTATTACCAAGGCCTCGCTGGCAACCGACTCGTGGCTGTCGGCGGCCTCCTTCCAGGAGACCACCCGGGTGCTCACGGACGCGGCGATCCACGCCAAGTCCGACCCGCTGGTCGGCCTGAAGGAGAACGTGATCATCGGCAAGCTCATCCCGGCCGGTACGGGGCTGTCGCAGTACCGCAACGTCCGGGTGGAGCCGACCGAGGAGGCCAAGGCCGCCGCGTACTCGCTAGCCGCGATGTACGAGGCCGAGTACGCCTCGTTCAGCTCCGCGACCGGCGAAGCCGTCCCGCTGGACGACTTCTCCTACGGTTCCGGCCAGTACTACGACCGCTGATTTGGACGCAGCGCGACGCGCTGCTGCAGTTGAGTGAGAGGGGCGGCCCCGATGGGCCGCCCCTCTCGCATGCCTTGCCCGTCCCGCTTGGTGGGGCCGCCGTTTCCGGCTGTGTCTTCGGTCTGGAAGCGCAACCCCCGATTCCGGGGCGCAACCCCGGTCCCGCAGTGCAACCCCGGGTCCGAAGTGCACCCCGCGCGGATGCTTCTCGGGCCAGAAGTTGCGCAACGGCCAGGCAGTTGCCGGGTGCGGGTCGGTAGGCCGAGAAGAAACGCGGGCGCGCGGGCTAGGGCTGACGGCTTGGGATCCCTAGGGTGAGCGTGGAGGTGCCCAATGAGCGACCAGCAGCAACCTGAGTCCGCCGAGCCAACGCCGACGATCGTTCCTGGCGGTCCCCCGCCCCCAGGGGCAGTTCCGGCACCGCCGCCGGAAGATCGGCTGGAGCCGGAAACCCCAGAACCACCGGCCCAGCCACCCGCCGGGCCGCCACAGACGTCGGCGGACGCGCGGCTGGAGCCGGAAACCCCAGAACCACCGGCCCAGCCACCCGCCGCGCCGCCGTCGCCTGCCGTACCGCCGCAGGCAGCAGCACCGGCCCAGCCACCCGCCGCGCCGCCGTCGCCTGCCGTACCGCCGCAGGCAGCAGCACCGGCCCAGCCACCCGCCGCGCCTCCGTCCCCTGCCGGACCGCCGCCGCCGGACGCGCGGCTGGAGCCGGAAACCCCAGAACCACCGGCCCAGCCACCCGTCCCGCCGCCACCTGCTGCTCAGGCACCTCCGCCCGGGTATGGCCAAGTACCGCCGCCCCCGCCGGGTCAGGCACCTCCTCCCGGGTACGGCCAAGCACCACCGCCCCCGCCTGGGTACGGCCAGGCACCACCGCCCCCCGGCGGCTACCAGCAACCGCTACCTGGCTACCCAGCCGGCTATCCGATCGCTGACCCCGCCGCCAAGAGCAAGATCGTGGCCGGCGTCCTGGGGATCCTGTTGGGTGGTTTCGGGATCCACCGCTTCTACCTGGGGTACACCGGCATCGGGGTCGTCCAAATCATCGTGACGATCGTGACTCTGGGTCTTGGCGCCGTCTGGGGCTTCATCGAGGGAATCCTGATCCTGGTGGGCTCCGGGATCACCACGGACGCCCAAGGTCGTCCCCTGCGAGACACCTGATGAGTCAGCCAGAAGGTCCGCAAGGCGAGACTCCTGAGCCCTCGCCGACGGGCGGGCAGCCGGGGCCGGGAACCCCGGTACCACCGGCCCAGCCACCCGCCTGGCCTGCGGCGGGCGGGCAGCCGGGACCGGGAACCCCAGCACCACCGGCCCCGCCACCCGGCCCGCCGCCGGCCTCCGGATACCCGCCTGCTGGCTACCCGGCCGCGCCCGGGCAGTGGCAGCCGGGTCAGTACCCGCCCGCGCCCAAGACCGAGACAAACGCCATCGTCGCCTTCGTGCTGGCCTTGGTGTCCTGGACGGTTTGCCCGGTCATCCCGGCGATCATCGCGCTGGTGCTTGCCAACAAGGCTGAACAAGCCATCCGGGCTGGTGCGCCGATGGTCGAGGGTCAGGGCCTGGTGACCGCCTCCAGGTGGATCTCGTGGATCAACATCGCCGTCTGGGGGGTCGGGGTGGCCCTGTTCCTGGTCATCGTCCTGCTAGCGGCGATCAACGGAGCCTGAACCGGCCCCCTCCCACCGGTGCTCAGGCACGCTCCGATCCCCTCGCGCTGAGCCTGCGGGGGAGGTCCGCTGCCTGACTTTGACCTCAGGTGCCCACGTCGGCTACCTTTTGCCATCGCGCCTGGGGTGACCCAGGTGCTCGGCTGTGCCCCGCGAATGCGGTGACACCAGCCGGCTACGACCCCCCAGCGGTGGAGTTTCGGCTTCGCACGCGGGGAAACGGGCGACACACCCGAACGCGGGGGTCGGAGCAAACGGGCGAAACGGACACGCCGGGAACGGTGTGTGCGGACGCCTGGACCGAAAACGAGAACGACGGACACGGAGAAGCGGTGCCCACGATCCAGCAGCTGGTCCGCAAGGGCCGCCAGGACAAGCTCAGCAAGGCCAAGACGCCTGCGCTCAAGGGCAGCCCCCAGCGGCGCGGGGTCTGCACGCGCGTCTACACGACCACGCCGAAGAAGCCGAACTCGGCGCTTCGCAAGGTCGCCCGTGTCCGCCTGAGCAGCGGAATTGAGGTCACCGCCTACATCCCGGGTGAGGGCCACAACCTGCAGGAGCACTCGATCGTGCTGGTTCGCGGCGGTCGTGTGAAGGACCTGCCGGGTGTCCGCTACAAGATCATCCGCGGTTCCTTGGACACCCAGGGTGTCAAGAACCGCAAGCAGGCCCGCAGCCGCTACGGCGCGAAGAAGGAGAAGGGCTGATGCCGCGCAAAGGTCCGGCCACGAAGCGTCCGACGACGCTCGACCCGGTTTACGAGAGCCCGCTGGTGACCCAGCTGGTCAACAAGGTGCTGCGTGACGGCAAGCGTTCCACCGCGCAGCAGATCGTCTACGACGCCCTGGAAGGCTGCCGCGAGAAGACCGGCACTGACCCGGTCGTCACGCTCAAGCGCGCGCTGGACAACGTCAAGCCCACGCTGGAGGTGCGCAGCCGCCGCGTCGGTGGCGCCACCTACCAGGTGCCGGTCGAGGTCCGCGCCGGCCGCCAGACCACCTTGGCGCTTCGCTGGCTGGTCGGGTTCTCCCGCAGCCGTCGCGAGAAGACGATGTCCGAGCGCCTCATGAACGAGCTCATCGACGCCAGCAATGGCCTCGGTGCAAGCGTCAAGCGCCGCGAGGACATGCACAAGATGGCCGAATCCAACAAGGCGTTCGCGCACTACCGCTGGTAGTCCGGACCAACTAGCCCCTCACGACAGCGAAAGCAGGAGAGCCGCACCGTGGCTACTGAAACGTCCACCGACCTCGCCAAGGTCCGCAACATCGGGATCATGGCGCATATCGACGCGGGCAAAACCACGACGACTGAGCGGATCCTGTTCTACACCGGCATCAACTACAAGATCGGTGAGGTCCACGAGGGCGCGGCCACGATGGACTGGATGGAGCAGGAGCAGGAGCGCGGCATCACCATCACGTCCGCTGCTACCACCTGCCACTGGGGCGACAACCAGATCAACATCATTGACACCCCCGGCCACGTCGACTTCACCGTGGAGGTGGAGCGCAGCCTCCGCGTCCTCGACGGCGCTGTGGCCGTATTCGACGGCGTCGCCGGCGTTGAGCCGCAGTCGGAGACGGTGTGGCGTCAGGCCGACCGTTACAACGTGCCGCGCATGTGCTTCGTCAACAAGCTTGACCGCGTGGGTGCGGAGTTCCACCGCTGCGTCGACATGATCAAGGACCGGCTCGGCGCCACCTCGCTGGTCCTGCAGATCCCGATCGGCGCCGAGGCGGACTTCAGGGGCGTCGTCGACCTGATCGCCATGAAGGCCTTGGTCTGGGAGACCGAGGGCATGGGCGACGAGTACACGACGATGGACATTCCGGCCTCGCACGCAGACGAGTCGCGCAAGTACCGCGACCTGCTGCTGGAGACCATCGGCGAGAACGACGACGAGATGATGGAGAAGTACCTCGAGGGCGCCGAGCCCACCGAGGACGAGCTCATCGCCGCCATCCGGCGGGCCACGATCGCCGGCAAGGTCACTCCGGTGCTGGCCGGCTCGGCCTTCAAGAACAAGGGCGTGCAGCCGATGCTGGACGCCGTCGTCCGCTACCTGCCCAGCCCGCTGGACGTGGAGGCGATCGAAGGCCACCAGGTCGGCGACGAGTCGGTTTCCCTGGCCCGCCAGCCCAGCGACTCCGAGCCCTTCTCGGCGCTCGCCTTCAAGATCATGAGCGACCCGCACCTGGGCAAGCTCACCTACATCCGCATCTACTCCGGCACGCTCGAGGCCGGCTCCTCGGTGCTGAACAGCACCAAGGACCGCAAGGAGCGCATCGGCAAGATCTACCGAATGCACGCGAACAAGCGCGAGGAAATCGCCAACGTCGGCGCCGGTCAGATCGTGGCGGTGATGGGGCTGAAGGGCACCACCACCGGCGACACCCTGTGTTCGGACTCCGCGCCGGTGATCCTGGAGTCGATGAGCTTCCCGGCGCCGGTCATCTCCGTGGCGATCGAGCCGAAGACCAAGTCGGACCAGGAGAAGTTGTCCACGGCCATCCAGCGGCTGGCCGAGGAAGACCCGACCTTCCAGGTGCGCACTGACGATGAGACCGGGCAGACGATCATCTCCGGGATGGGCGAACTCCACCTCGACGTGCTCGTGGACCGGATGAAGCGGGAGTTCAAGGTCGAGGCCAACGTCGGCCGCCCGCAGGTCGCCTACCGCGAGACCATCACCAAGACGGTGGACAAGGTCGACTACACCCACAAGAAGCAGACGGGTGGTTCCGGCCAGTTCGGCCGCGTGATCATCTCGATCGAGCCGACCGGCGGCGCCGGCGACGGTGGGTACGAGTTCGTCAACAGCGTCACCGGTGGCCGTATCCCCAGGGAGTACATCCCTTCGGTGGACGCCGGCTGCCAGGAGGCCATGGAGTTCGGCGTCATCGCCGGCTACCCGATGGTGGACGTCAAGGTGACGCTGCTCGACGGCGCTTACCACGACGTCGACTCCTCGGAACTAGCGTTCAAGATCGCCGGGTCGATGGCGTTCAAGGAAGCCGCGCGCAGGGCCGGTGCGGTGCTGCTCGAGCCGATGATGAGCGTCGAGGTCACCACCCCTGAGGACTTCATGGGCGACGTGATCGGCGACTTGAACTCCCGCCGCGGCCAGATCCAGGCCATGGAGGAGCGCGCCGGAGCCCGTGTGGTCAAGGCGCTTGTCCCGCTGTCGGAGATGTTCGGCTACGTCGGCGATCTCCGCAGCCGCACCCAGGGTCGGGCCAGCTACAGCATGCAGTTCGACTCCTACGCACAGGTCCCCAACAGCGTCGCCGAGGAAATCATCGCCAAGGCGCGTGGGGAATGACGACCACCGGGTCGGTGTGACCAACGCCACGGCGTGAAGCACCCCGATCCGGAGCATCACCAGCAGTACCGACATCGACAGGGATTTCAGGAGGAGCCCACCGTGGCGAAAGAAAAGTTCGAGCGGACAAAGCCGCACCTAAACATCGGCACCATCGGGCACATTGACCACGGGAAGACGACTCTGACCGCGGCGATCACCAAGGTGCTGCACGACAAGTACCCCGACCTCAACCCGTTCACGCCTTTCGACGAGATCGACAAGGCGCCGGAAGAGCGTCAGCGCGGTATCACCATCTCCATCGCGCACGTGGAGTACCAGACCGAGGCCAAGCACTACGCCCACGTCGACTGCCCCGGCCACGCCGACTACATCAAGAACATGATCACCGGTGCGGCGCAGATGGACGGCGCCATCCTGGTCGTGGCGGCCACCGATGGCCCCATGCCGCAGACCAAGGAGCACGTCCTGCTGGCCCGCCAGGTCGGCGTGCCCTTCATCGTCGTGGCGCTGAACAAGACCGACATGGTCGACGACGAGGAACTGCTGGAGCTCGTCGAGCTCGAGGTTCGTGAGCTGCTCAACGAGTACGAGTTCCCCGGCGACGACGTTCCGGTAGTCAGGGTCTCCGCGCTCAAGGCGCTGGAGGGCGACGCCAAGTGGGGCGAGTCGGTACTTGAGCTCATGCAGGCCGTGGACGACTACATCCCGGTCCCCGAGCGCGAGGTCGACAAGCCGTTCCTCATGCCGGTCGAGGACGTCTTCACCATCACCGGCCGCGGCACCGTGGTCACGGGCCGCATCGAGCGCGGCATCGTCAAGGTGAACGAAGAGGTCGAGATCGTCGGCATCAAGGAGTCGGCCAAGACCACGGTCACCGGCGTCGAGATGTTCCGCAAGCTGCTCGACGAGGGTCAGGCCGGTGAGAACGTCGGTCTGCTGCTTCGTGGCACCAAGCGTGAGGATGTCGAGCGCGGCCAGGTTGTGTGCCACCCGGGCACGACCACCCCGCACACCGACTTCGAGGCGCAGGTCTACATCCTGTCCAAGGACGAGGGTGGCCGGCACACGCCGTTCTTCAACAACTACCGCCCGCAGTTCTACTTCCGTACGACGGACGTGACCGGCGTGGTGACCCTGCCCGAAGGCGTCGAAATGGTGATGCCGGGCGACAACACCGAGATGAAGGTCGAGCTGATCAACCCGATCGCCATGGATGAGGGCCTGCGCTTCGCAATTCGCGAAGGCGGCCGCACCGTGGGTGCCGGGCGAGTCATCAAGATCAACAAGTAGGACCCCTCGGTCGGGGGCGGCCCGCGCCGCCCCCGACCGAACCACCGACAGCAGCACGAGAAGTAAGGACAGAAGGCCACCATGGCGGCAAACAAGATCCGCATCAGGCTCAAGGCCTACGACCACGAGGTCATCGATTCGTCGGCGCGCAAGATCGTCGAGACGGTGACCCGTACGGGCGCGCAGATCGCCGGTCCGGTGCCGCTGCCGACGGAGAAGAACATCTACTGCGTCATCCGTTCTCCGCACAAGTACAAGGACAGCCGTGAGCACTTCGAGATGCGCACGCACAAGCGGCTGATCGACATCCTTGACCCCACGCCCAAGACCGTCGACTCGCTCATGCGGCTGGATCTGCCCGCGGGCGTCGACATCGAGATCAAGCTCTAAGGACGCGCACAACATGACCAAGCAGCAGCAGGCGCAGGTGCGCGGCCTTCTCGGCGAGAAGGTCGGCATGACCCAGGTCTGGGACGCGGACAACCGCGTGGTCCCGGTGACCGTGGTCAAGGCCGGCCCGTGCGTCGTGACGCAGGTGCGCACCCCCGAGCGCGACGGCTACGAGGCCGTCCAGATCGCCTACGGTGCCATCGACCCGCGCAAGGTGAACAAGCCGGCATCCGGCCACTTCACCAAGGCCGGCGTCACCCCCCGCCGGCACCTGGTGGAACTACGCACCACTGACGCCGGTGAGTACAGCGCCGGTCAGGAACTGACCGCCGAGGTCTTCGAGGCCGGGCAGGTCGTTGACGTGGTCGGCACCACCAAGGGCAAGGGCTTCGCCGGTGTGATGAAGCGTCACGGCTTCAGTGGTCTGGGCGCCGGTCACGGCGTTCAGCGCAAGCACCGCTCCCCAGGCTCCATCGGTGGCTGTGCCACCCCGGGCCGCGTGTTCAAGGGCCTGCGAATGGCCGGGCGCATGGGGCACGACCGCCAGACGGTGCAGAACCTGACCGTGCACTCCGTCGACGCCGAGCAGGGCCTGGTTCTGCTCAAGGGCGCCGTTCCGGGTCCGGTCGGCGGCGTCGTCCTCCTCAAGACCGCAGCGAAGGGGGCCTGACCCGATGCCCACCATCGACATCAAGTCCGCCGACGGCAAGAAGGCCGGCACGGTGGAACTGCCTGAGCACGTCTTCGGCGTGGAGAACGTCAGCGTCCCGCTGATGCACCAGGTGGTCGTGGCCCAGTTGGCCGCGGCCCGCCAGGGCACCCACGACACCAAGACGCGCGCCGAGGTCGCTGGCGGTGGCGCCAAGCCGTACCGCCAGAAGGGCACCGGCCGCGCGCGGCAGGGCTCCATCCGCGCACCGCAGTACGCCGGCGGTGGCGTTGTGCACGGGCCGACGCCGCGTGACTACGCGCAGCGCACCCCGAAGAAGATGAAGGCTGCCGCGTTGCGGCACGCGCTCACGGACCGCGCCCGCAACGGCCAGGTGCACGTCATCAACACGCTCATCGACGGCGACACCCCGTCGACGAAGAGCGCCATCGCCGCTGTGCGCGCCGCAACCGAGGCGTCCCGCGTCCTCGTCGTGCTCACCCGCGATGAGCAGACCGCCTGGCTGTCGCTGCGCAACGTGCCGACGGTGCACCTCATCGCCCCGGACCAGCTGAACACCTATGACGTGCTGGTCAGCGACGACGTCGTGTTCACCGAGACCGCCCTGGCCGCGTTCCTGGACGGCCCGGTGGCCGCAGTGAAGGCCCGTGCCACCGCTGCTGACGGCAAGGAGGCCGGCGCATGATCAACGTTTCCGACCCCCGCGACGTGCTGATCCGCCCGATCGTGTCGGAGAAGAGCTACGGGCTGCTGGACGAGAACAAGTACACGTTCGAGGTGGCGCCAGACGCCAACAAGACGCAGATCAAGATCGCCGTTGAGCAGGTGTTCGGCGTGCGCGTCACGAGCGTCAACACGATGAACCGCAGGGGCAAGACCCGCAGGACGCGCTTCGGCGTGGGCCAGCGCAAGTCGACCAAGCGTGCGGTGGTCAGCCTGGCCGACGGCGACCGGATCGACATCTTCGGCGGACCGGTCAGCTGAGGGAGGACGAGAACTAATGGGAATCCGCAGGTACAAGCCGACGACTCCGGGTCGTCGCGGCTCGTCCGCCTCCGACTTCGTCGAGGTGACGCGCAGCACGCCGGAGAAGTCGCTGACGCGACCGAACCCGCAGTCGGGCGGGCGCAACAGCTCCGGCCGCATCACCACGCGGCACAAGGGCGGCGGGCACAAGCGCGCCTACCGGGTGATCGACTTCCGTCGCAACGACAAGGACGGGATCCCCGCGAAGGTCGCGCATATCGAGTACGACCCCAACCGCACCGCCCGTATCGCGCTGCTGCACTACGTCGACGGCGACAAGCGCTACATCTTGGCGCCGGCAAACCTCAAGCAGGGCGACGCGGTCGAGGCGGGTCCGGCGGCCGACATCAAGCCCGGCAACAACCTGCCGCTGCGCAACATCCCGGTCGGCACCGTGGTGCACGCCATCGAGTTGCGGCCTGGCGGTGGCGCCAAGATGGGCCGCTCCGCCGGCGCCGCGGTTCAGTTGGTCGCCAAGGAGGGCCGCAACGCCACGCTGCGGATGCCCTCGGGCGAGATGCGCAACGTCGACGTTCGCTGCCGTGCGACCGTGGGCACTGTCGGCAACGCCGAGCAGAGCAACATCAACTGGGGTAAGGCCGGCCGCAACCGCTGGCGGGGCAAGCGCCCGACGGTCCGTGGTGTCGCGATGAACCCGGTCGACCACCCGCACGGTGGTGGCGAGGGCAAGACGTCCGGTGGGCGTCACCCGGTCAGCCCGTGGGGGCAGCCGGAAGGCCGCACCCGCAAGAAGAACAAGGCTTCGGACCGCGACATCGTCCGTCGCCGCAAGACCAAACGGAAGCGCTGAGGAGTCTGAAAGATGCCGCGCAGCTTGAAGAAGGGTCCGTTCGTGGACGCCCACCTCATGACCAAGGTGGACGTGCAGAACGAACAGGGCACCCGCAACGTCATCAAGACCTGGTCGAGGCGCTCGATGATCGTGCCGGCGATGCTCGGCCACACCATCGCCGTGCACGACGGTCGCAAGCACGTCCCGGTGTTCGTCACCGAGGCGATGGTTGGGCACAAGTTGGGCGAGTTCGCCCCGACGCGCACCTTCCGGGGTCACGACAAAGACGACCGCAAGGCTCGGCGTCGCTGAGCGGCGTGGCCAGAGCGAAGACGAAAGAGTAGGAAATGGCGGAGAACAAGGCGAGGCACCTCGCGATCGACGAGGCCTTGGCGCAGGCGCGCTACGTGCGCATGTCAGCGTCCAAGGTGCGTCGAGTTGTCGACCTGGTGCGCGGGATGAAGGCCGATGAGGCCCTGGCGATGCTGAAGTTCGCCCCGCAGGCTGCCAGCGAACCGGTCGGCAAGGTATTGGCCAGCGCTGTCGCCAACGCGGAGACCAACCACAACCTGGACCCGCGCTCGCTGTGGATCTCGCAGGCCTACGTGGACGAGGGCCCGACGATGCGCCGCTTCCGGCCCCGGGCGCAAGGCCGTGCCGCTCGCATCCGCAAGCGCACAAGCCACATCACCGTTGTCGTGCAGTCCCGCACGGCGGCAACCGCAGGGAAGGCCCGCTGATGGGACAGAAGGTCAATCCGTACGGCTTCCGCCTCGGCATCACCACCGACCACACCAGCCGGTGGTACGCCGACGCGATGTACGCCGACTATGTCGCCGAAGACGTGGCGATCCGCAAGCTGCTGTCGCAGGGCATGGAGCGCGCCGGCATCGCCCGCGTCGAGATCGAGCGCACCCGGGACCGGGTCCGCGTGGACCTGCACACGGCGCGTCCGGGCATCGTCATCGGCCGTCGTGGCGCCGAGGCCGACCGCATCCGCGCCGACCTGGAGAAGCTGACCGGCAAGCAGGTCCAGCTGAACATCCTCGAGGTCAAGAACCCCGAGATCGATGCCCAGCTGGTGGCGCAGGGCGTTGCGGAGCAGTTGAGTTCCCGCGTCGCGTTCCGCCGCGCGATGCGCAAGGCGATGCAGACCGCAATGCGCTCCGGTGCCAAGGGCATCCGCATCCAGTGCTCCGGCCGCCTCGGTGGCGCGGAGATGAGCCGCAGCGAGTTCTACCGCGAGGGTCGGGTCCCGCTGCACACGCTGCGCGCCAACATCGACTACGGCTTCTACGAGGCCCGCACCACCTTCGGCCGGATCGGCGTGAAGGTCTGGATCTACAAGGGCGACGTGCTACAGGGCAAGGCCGAGCGCGACGTGCAGCTGCCGACCGGGCGACCGGCCCGCGGTGAGCGTCGTGGCGGTGGCGCCGGTCCGCGTGGTCCGCGTCGCGAAACCGCCGGTGTCGGTGCCGCTGAGGCGCCCGCTGCGACCGGATCGGAGGCCTGAGCCATGTTGATCCCCCGCAGGGTCAAGCACCGTAAGCAGCACCACCCGAAGCGGTCGGGCATGTCCAAGGGCGGCAACTCCGTCGCCTTCGGCGAGTACGGCTTGCAGGCGCTGGAAGCGGCCTACGTCACCAACCGGCAGATCGAGGCCGCTCGTATCGCGATCACCCGGCACATCCGCCGTGGCGGCAAGGTGTGGATCAACATCTACCCGGACCGCCCGCTGACCAAGAAGCCGGCGGAGACGCGCATGGGTTCGGGTAAGGGCTCCCCGGAATGGTGGGTGGCCAACGTCAAGCCCGGACGCGTGATGTTCGAGTTGTCCTACCCGGACGAGGTAACCGCCCGCGAAGCACTCACCAGGGCCGCTCACAAGCTGCCCATGAAATGCCGCATTGTGCGCCGAGAGGAGGGGTGATGGCCGCCACTACCAAGGCCCAGGACCTACGCAGCCTCGAGGACGATGAACTCATCGCCAAGCTGAAAGAGGCCAAGGAGGAGCTGTTCAACCTGCGCTTCCAGGCCGCGACCGGTCAGTTGGAGAACCACGGGCGTCTGAACGCGGTTCGCAAAGAGATCGCTCGCATCTACACCGTGCTGCGCGAGCGTGAGCTCGGCATCACCACCGTCGAGAGCGCGGAGGGCGCCGCATGAGCAACGCGACCGAGACAACCCGCGGTTTCCGCAAGACACGCGAGGGGTACGTCGTCAGCGACAAGACGGACAAGACCGTCGTCGTCGCCGTTGAGGACCGCTTCAAGCACCCGCTGTACGGCAAGGTCGTGCGGCGCACCAGCAAGCTCAAGGCGCACGACGAGGCCAACTCGGCCGGTGTCGGCGACCGCGTGCTGGTCATGGAGACCCGACCGCTGTCAGCCACCAAGCGCTGGCGGGTCGTGGAGATCCTCGAGAAGGCCAAGTAAAGGACTCGTTCCGCCAGGCTCGCGCGACGCGAGAACCGGCAGACGTTTAGGAGATGACGTGATCCAGCAGGAGTCGCGACTACGAGTCGCCGACAACACCGGTGCCAAGGAGATCTTGTGCATCCGGGTTCTCGGCGGTTCGGGTCGCCGTTACGCGGGCGTGGGCGATGTGATCGTCGCGACCGTCAAGGACGCGATCCCCGGTGGCTCGGTGAAGCGCGGAGAGGTAGTGAAGGCCGTTGTGGTCCGCACTGCCAAGGAGCGCCGTCGTCCCGACGGTTCCTACATCCGCTTCGATGAGAACGCCGCAGTGATCTTGAAGAACGACAACGAGCCGCGGGGTACGCGCATCTTCGGGCCGGTTGGCCGCGAACTGCGCGACAAGAAGTTCATGAAGATCATCTCGCTGGCACCGGAGGTGCTCTGATGGCGCGCATGCGGATTAAGAAGGGCGACGAGGTCGTCGTCATCGCCGGGCGCGACAAGGGGCTGCACGGTCGGGTTCTGGCCGCCATCCCCGAGACCAACAAGGTGATCGTCGAGGGCATCAACCGCGTGACCAAGCACGTCGCGGAGGGTCAGAGCCAGTCCAACTTCTCTGGTCGTTCGCGCACCGGTGGCCTCGTGCACGTGGAGGCGCCGATCGACGCCTCCAACGTCATGCCGCTGGTCACCAAGGACGGCAAGGACATCGGCACCCGCGTGGGTGTCGAGGTCGCCGAGGACGGCACCAAGAAGCGCATCGCCAAGGCGACCGGGGAGGAGATCTGATGGCCGGCACCGCCGCCACCGACACTGCCGTGGCCCCGCGCCTGAAGCTGCGTTACCGCGAGGAGATCGTGGACGCCCTGCGCGAGGAGTTCGGCTACGCCAACGTCATGCAGGTTCCGGGCGTGACCAAGGTGGTCGTCAACATGGGTGTGGGCGATGCGGCCCGCGACTCCAAGTTGATCGAGGGCGCAATCAAGGACCTCGCCACGATCACCGGCCAGAAGCCGGCGACCACGCGGGCCCGCAAGTCCATCGCGCAGTTCAAGCTGCGTGAGGGTCAGCCGATCGGCGCCCACGTGACGCTGCGTGGCGACCGGATGTGGGAGTTCCTGGACCGGTTGCTGAGCATCGCGCTGCCGCGTATCCGCGACTTCCGCGGGTTGTCACCGCGCCAGTTCGACGGCAACGGCAACTACACGTTCGGTCTCAACGAGCAATCGATGTTCCACGAGATCGACATGGACTCCATCGACCGGGTTCGTGGGATGGACATCACGGTGGTCACCTCGGCCACCAACGACGACGAGGGACGGGCGCTGCTGAAGTTGCTCGGCTTCCCCTTCAAGGAGAACTGATGGCCAAGAAGGCGCTGATCAACAAGGCCAAGCGCAAGCCCAAGTTCGCGGTGCGCGCGTATACCCGGTGCAACAAGTGCGGTCGCCCGCACTCGGTGTACCGCAAGTTCGGGCTGTGCCGCGTGTGTCTGCGCGAGATGGCCCACGCAGGGCAGTTGCCCGGAGTGACTAAGAGCAGTTGGTGAACAACGACGTCGCAGGTCCGGGTAGTTCCGGATACCACGGCGAGGAAGGCCAGATGCGGCCATGACAATGACCGACCCGATCGCGGACATGCTGACGCGAATCCGCAACGCCAATCAGGCGTACAAGGAGACCGTCAGCATGCCCTCGAGCAAGATCAAGACGCGGATCGCCGAGATCCTGAAGGCCGAGGGCTACATCGCCGGCTGGACCGTCGAAGACAACACCGACGGCCCAGGGCAGTCCCTCGTGATCGACCTCAAGTACGGCCCCAGCCGGGAGCGTTCCATCGCCGGGCTGCGCCGCGTGAGCAAGCCGGGCCTGCGGGTGTACGCGAAGTCCACTTCGCTGCCGCGCGTTCTCGGCGGTCTCGGTATCGCGATCATCTCGACGTCCACCGGTCTGTTGACCGACCGGCAGGCGTCCCGTCAAGGAGTGGGCGGGGAAGTCCTCGCCTTCGTCTGGTAGGGCGGGGAAATGTCGCGAATTGGACGTCAGCCCATTCCGGTGCCCGCCGGCGTCGAGGTCGCCCTCGACGGCAACGTGGTCACCGTCAAGGGCGCCAAGGGCTCGCTGGAGCACACCGTGCCGGCGCCGCTTACCGTGCGCCGGGACGAGGACGGCACGATCGTGGTGGACCGGCCCGATGACGGCCGCGAGTCCCGCTCGTTGCACGGTTTGACGCGCACGCTGATCGCCAACATGATCGCCGGGGTCGCCAACGGGTACCGCAAGGACCTGGAGATCGTCGGAGTCGGCTACCGGGTGCAGGCAAAGGGCAGCGACCTGGAGTTCGCTCTCGGTTTCAGCCACCCGGTCACCGTCACCGCCCCCGAGGGGATCGACTTCGCGGTCGAGTCCCCCACGAAGTTCAGCGTGTCCGGCATCGACAAGCAGCAGGTCGGACAGGTGGCCGCGAACATCCGCAAGCTGAGGAAGCCGGAGCCGTACAAGGGCAAGGGCATTCGCTACGCGGGTGAGCAGGTCAAGCGCAAGGTCGGAAAGGCAGGGAAGTAAGCCATGGCGAGCCAGATCGGTCGCCCCTCCCGTGGGGCCCCGTTGACGCAGGTGCGTCGGCGTCGCCGCCACCTGCGGGTGCGCAAGCGCGTCAACGGCACCGCCCAGCGTCCGCGTTTGGTGGTCACGCGTTCGGCACGCCACATGGTGGCCCAGGTCGTGGACGACACCGTCGGTCGCACGCTGGCGTCGGCCTCCACTATGGAGAACGAAGTCCGCGGCGCATCCGGCGACAAGACCGCCAAGGCGCGTCAGGTGGGGCAGCGCCTCGCCGAGCGGGCCAAGCAGGCCGGTGTCGAGGCCGTGGTGTTCGACCGCGGCGGCAACCGGTACCACGGCCGCGTAGCGGCTCTAGCAGAAGGCGCCCGTGAGGGCGGCCTGGACTTCTGACCGTCACGAGAGAAGGAATTAACTAATGGCAGCCAATACTCGAGGATCCGGCGAGCGCCGGGACCGTCGGGACGGGCGTCGTGACGGCGGGGCTCCGGAGAAGAGCCCCTTCCTGGAGCGGGTCGTCACGATCAACCGCGTTTCGAAGGTCGTTAAGGGCGGACGTCGGTTCAGCTTCACCGCCCTGGTGGTCGTCGGCGACGGCGAAGGCAAGGTCGGCGTCGGCTACGGCAAGGCCAAGGAGGTGCCCGCGGCGATCGCCAAGGGCGTCGAGGAGGCTCGCAAGAACTTCTTCACCGTGCCGCGGGTGCAGAACACGATCCCGCACGCGGTTCAGGGCGAGAAGGCCGCCGGTGTGGTCATGCTGCGCCCGGCCAGCCCCGGTACCGGGATCATCGCCGGTGGCCCGGTGCGTGCCGTGCTGGAGTGCGCCGGCGTCAACGACGTGCTCACCAAGTCCCTGGGCAGCGACAACGCGCTGAACATCGTGCACGCCACGGTGGCCGCCCTGCAGAGCTTGGAGTCGGCCGCCGATGTGGCCAAGCGCCGCGGCAAGGAGGTCGAAGAGGTGGCTCCCAAGGGCCTGCTTCGCGCAATGTCCGAGGCAGGTTCGTGATGGGTCGACTCAAGGTCACGCAGACGAAGTCCGTCATCGGTGGCAAGCCGAACCAGCGCGACACCATGCGCTCGCTGGGCCTGCGCCGTATCGGCGACACCGTTGTGAAGGAAGACCGCCCGGAGTTGCGGGGGATGGTCGACGTCGTCTCCCACCTGGTCGCGGTCGAGGAGGTTGACTGAAATGGCTATCAAGGTCCATCACCTGCGTCCCGCGCCGGGCGCCAAGTCCGATCGCAAGCGGGTCGGTCGCGGTGTAGCGGGCAAGGGCGGCAAGACCGCCGGCCGCGGCACCAAGGGCACCGGGGCGCGTAAGAACGTGCCGGCCAACTTCGAGGGTGGGCAGATGCCGCTGCACATGCGGCTGCCCAAACTCCGCGGGTTCACCAACCCGTTCCGGGTCGAGTACCAGGTCGTCAACGTCGCCACTCTGGCTGCGCTGTACCCGTCCGGTGGCGAGGTCACGCCGGAGGACCTCGTTGCGAAGGGTGCGGTACGCAAGGGCGAGCCGGTCAAGATTCTCGGCAACGGGGACCTATCGGTGGCACTTACCGTGTCCGCACACAAGTTCTCGGCCGCGGCCGAGACCAAGATCAAGGGGGCCGGGGGCACCGTCTCCGTCCTCTGATGGCTACGTCGCCGGGGGCTGCTGCGCTGCAGTTGCCCCCGCGGCGTTCCTAGCGGCCCGGCGGGGGCCGCGAGGGGTGTCGGTTAGGCTTCGCCGGACCGGTCAGCCGAAGGCCCCGCCGGGAGAGTAGGTCGAAAGACCGCAGCGCTTGGAGGAGCCGACACCATGCTCAGCGTTTTCGGTCGTGCGTTCCGCACGCCGGACCTCCGGCGCAAGCTGCTCTTCACCCTGGCCATCATCACGCTGTTCCGCATTGGCGCGGTCATGCCGGTTCCGGGTGTCGACTTCGGCGCCATCCAGGTCTGCCTGGATCAGGTCTCGGACAACAGCCTCTACGGCCTGGTCAACCTCTTCAGCGGCGGCGCGCTGCTGCAACTGTCGATTTTCGCGCTCGGCATCATGCCGTACATCACCGCGAGCATCATCGTGCAGTTGCTCACCGTGGTGATCCCGCGGTTTGAGGCGTTGCGTGCGGAGGGCTCCGAGGGTCAGTCGCAATTGACCCAGTACACCCGCTACCTGACCATCGGTCTGGCCGTGCTGCAGTCGACCGCGTTGGTCGCGATCGCCCAGACCCCCGGCCAGTTGTTCCAGGGCTGCAACGAGGACCTGGTTCCGGTTGACGACATCTGGGTGCTGGCCTTGATGGTCACCACCATGACCGCCGGTACGGCGGTAATCATGTGGCTGGGCGAACTCATCACCGACCGTGGCGTCGGCAACGGGATGTCCCTGCTGATCTTCACCTCGATCGTTGCCGGGTTCCCCGGTTCGGTGTGGGCCATCTACCGGACCAACGGCTGGCTGGTCTTCGCCGTCGTCATCGCCGTCGGACTTGCCTTGGTAGCCGGTGTGGTCTTCGTCGAGCAGGCGCAGCGGCGCATCCCGGTTCAGTACGCAAAGCGTCAGGTTGGGCGGCGCCAGTACGGCGGCACCTCCACGTACATCCCCATCAAGGTGAACCAGGCCGGCGTCATCCCGGTCATCTTCGGTTCGTCGCTGTTGTACCTACCCAGCCTGCTGGTGCAGATAGCCGGCACCGAGTCGGGCTGGTCGCAGTGGCTGCAGCGCTACTTCGTCAACACCGACAACGCCCTGTACGTGGCGATCTACTTCGCCCTCATCGTCTTCTTCACGTACTTCTACGTCGCGATCACGTTCAACCCGACCGAGGTCGCCGACAACATGAAGAAGTACGGCGGCTTCATCCCCGGGATCCGACCAGGACGGCCCACTGCTGAGTACCTGGAGTACGTGCTCTCCCGGTTGACGGCGGCCGGTGCCTTGTACCTCGGCGTGATCGCGGTGATCCCGATCGTCGCCTTCGGCCTCATCAACGCCAGCCAGAACTTCCCCTTCGGCGGCACATCGATCCTGATCATGGTCGGCGTCGGCCTCGACACCGTGAAGCAGATCGAGAGCCAGTTGCAGCAGCGCAACTACGAAGGTTTCCTGCGCTAATCCGCCAGGAAGAAGAGGAGTACGCGTGCGCATCGTCCTCATGGGCCCGCCTGGTGCGGGCAAGGGGACGCAGGCTGCCCGAATCGCCGGCCGCTACGGCATCCCCGCGGTTTCAACCGGAGACATCTTCCGGCGCAATGTCGCCGAGGGGACTGAACTGGGGCGCACCGCCCAGGGGTACCTGAACGCCGGCGAGTACGTGCCCGACGAGATCACCAACGAGATGGTCGAGGCCAGACTCGACGAGCCCGACGCCGAACCCGGCTTCCTGCTGGACGGCTACCCGCGCACCTTGGCCCAGGTGGACGAGTTGGAGCGCATGCTCAAGCGCCACAACGCCGAGTTGGACGTGGTCGTGCAGTTGACCGCGGACACCGAGGAGCTGGTAGCGCGACTGACGCTGCGAGCGGCCGAGCAGGGCCGCAGTGACGACACCGAAGAGATCATCCGTCGACGGCTGGTCGTCTACAACGAGCAGACCGCACCGCTGGTCGATGTCTACTCCGAGCGTGGCCTGCTGGTCGCCGTCGACGGGCTCGGCAGCATCGACGAGGTCACCGAGCGCGTCGTTGCGGTAATCGACACCGCTGTCGGCGAGGCGTGATCCAGCTCAAGTCCGCCGACCAGATCCGCAGGATGCGATCCGCGGGCCTGGTAGTCGCCGAGGCCCTGGCCGCGGTTCGGGAAACCGTCGCCGCCGGCGCCACCACCGCGGACCTGGACGCCGTGGCGGCCGGCGTGATCCGCCGGGCCGGTGCGACCCCCTCATTCCTCGGCTACCTCGGCTACCCGGCGACCATCTGCGTATCGGTCAACGAAGAGGTCGTGCACGGCATCCCGGGGCCCCGGGTGTTGGACCAAGGCGACATCGTCAGCGTGGACTGCGGCGCGATCGTGGACGGCTGGCACGGCGACGCCGCGTTCACGGTCACCGTGGGGGAGCCCACGGCGGCAGACGCAGCCCTCATGGCCGCCACCGAGGGTGCCCTCTGGGCGGGCTTGGCGGCGGCTCAGGTGGGTGGGCGCATGGGGGACATCGGTGCGGCGGTCTCCGGGCACGTGGCGACGGCCGGCGAGTACGGGATCCTGGACGGCTACGTCGGCCACGGCATCGGCACGGAAATGCACATGGATCCCCCGGTGCCGAACGAGGGCCGGGCGGGCCGGGGCTTGCGATTGCGTGCCGGCATGGTGATCGCCATCGAGCCCATGATCACGCAAGGGACCGGCGACAGCCGGGTGCTGGCCGATGACTGGACGGTGGTGACCGCCGACAGCTCCCGCGCGGCCCACTTCGAGCACACCGTGGCGATTACCGAGGCCGGGCCGTGGGTCCTGACCGCGCCGGACGGCGGCGCGCAGCGGCTGGCGGGCCTGGGCGTGGCCTGCGGTGCGGCCTGACACCGGATTTCCCCTCAGCCGCCGTTCTGCGTAGACTTGCTCCTCGGCCCGTTGGTCTGCCACATCTGTCACGCCCTGCGGCTGGGGTTTTGGCGTGGATTGGCTCTCGACGGGTCGGCGATGCTGGTTCGGGCACACCCGCCCGGACGACAAACCCGAGAGGACGACGAGTTCCGTAATGCCCAAGAAAGACGGTGCCATCGAGCTGGAAGGCACGGTCGTGGAGTCCCTCCCGAACGCCATGTTCCGGGTAGAACTCGCCAACGGGCACAAGGTTCTCGCGCACATCAGCGGGAAGATGCGCCAGCACTACATCCGGATCCTCCCCGAGGACCGCGTGGTGGTGGAGCTCAGCCCGTACGACCTCACCCGCGGGCGCATCGTTTACCGATACAAGTGACAGTCCAATGCTGTGGGCGCCGTGGCGCCTTTCAAGCCGGTGTCCGGAGCGTGTGATGAAGGTTCAACCCAGCGTCAAGAAGATCTGCGACAAGTGCAAGGTGATCCGCCGGCACGGACGGGTCATGGTCATCTGCGAGAACGCCCGCCACAAGCAGCGGCAAGGCTGACTCGACAACGAAATGGCGCAGCACCCGTCCCCAGCGCTCCGCGTGCCGGAGCGCCGGACGAAACCCTCGGTCGGAGGCCGAGGACCTGCCTGGCCGGCAGGACCGGTGCTGAGCGAGACCTCCGCTTAGGAAAGGAACAACGGCCCGCATGGCACGACTGCTCGGCGTCGACCTCCCCCGCGACAAGCGGCTCGAGGTAGCGCTCACGTACATCTATGGCATCGGGCGTTCCCGCGCCCAGGAGACCTTGGCGGCTACGGGCATCAGCCCGGACATGCGCGCCGCGGACCTGGGCGACGACGACCTGGTGAAGCTCCGCGATCACATCGAGGAGAAGTACCAGGTTGAGGGTGACCTGCGGCGCGAGGTGGCCGCGGACATCCGCCGCAAGGTGGAGATCGGCACCTACCAGGGGATCCGGCACCGCAAGGGCCTCCCGGTTCGTGGCCAGCGCACCCACACCAACGCCCGCACGCGCAAGGGCCCCCGTCGGGCAATTGCCGGCAAGAAGAAGCCGACCAAGTAGTCCCCGTCCGACGGGATTCCCCAGAACTCAGGAGTACGTGAGAACAGATGCCACCAAAGACACCCGGCGCGAAGAAGGTGCGCCGCAAGGAGAAGAAGAACGTGGCCCACGGCCACGCTCACATCAAGAGCACGTTCAACAACACGATCGTCACGATCACCGACCCCGTCGGCAACGTGATCTCGTGGGCGTCGGCCGGACAGGTCGGCTTCAAGGGCTCCCGCAAGTCCACGCCGTTCGCGGCGCAGATGACTGCTGAGGCCGCCGCACGTCGCGCCATGGAGCACGGCATGCGCAAGGTGGACGTTTTCGTGAAGGGCCCGGGTTCGGGCCGCGAGACCGCGATCCGCTCGCTACAGGCCACCGGCCTGGAGGTGGGCTCGATCGCAGATGTGACCCCGCAGCCGCACAACGGCTGCCGTCCGCCCAAGCGGCGCCGGGTCTGAGGCGGGAGGAAGAACGATGGCTCGTTACACCGGAGCAGACTGCAAGCGCTGCCGCCGCGAGAAGGTCAAGCTGTACCTCAAGGGCAGCAAGTGCGACTCGCCGAAGTGCCCCATTGAGATCCGCCCCTACCCGCCGGGTCAGCACGGCCGTGGCCGGGTCAAGGAGAGCGAATACCTGCTGCAGAAGCGGGAGAAGCAGAAGGCCGCCCGCATCTACGGCGTGCTGGAGAAGCAGTTCCGCGGCTACTACGAAGAAGCCCAGCGGCGTCCCGGCAAGACCGGTGAGAACCTCCTGGTCATCCTGGAGTCGCGCCTGGACAACGTCGTGTACCGAGCCGGCTTCGCCAAGTCGCGCGACATGGCCCGCCAACTGGTGCGCCACGGCCACATCACCGTCAACGGCAAGAAGGTCGACATCCCGTCGTACCGGGTGCGGCCGCACGACATCGTCGAGGTCCGGCAGAAGAGCTGGGACATGACGCCGTTCGTGGTCGCTCGCGCCGAGGCCGGCGAGAAGACGGTTCCGGCCTGGCTGGAGGTCATCCCCAACCGGATGCGCATCCTCGTGCACAACTTGCCGACCCGTGAGGTCATCGACACCCAGGTGACCGAGCAACTGATCGTCGAGCTCTACTCCAAGTAGTCCTCGAATCCCTGGCGGTGGGCCGATCCCGCCGCCAGGAGGCCCTTCGGGGCCGACCCCATACGGGCGTCAAATAGCGGTCGCCCGAGACTGGAGGCAGAACCTTGCTCATCGCCCAACGCCCCACGCTCATCGAAGAGCCCATCAGCGAGAACCGTTCCCGGTTCATCATCGAGCCGCTGGAGCCCGGTTTCGGGTACACGCTCGGCAACTCGCTGCGTCGCACGCTGCTGTCGTCCATCCCCGGCGCCGCGGTCACGTCGATCCGCGTCGACGGCGTGCTGCACGAGTTCTCCACCGTCCCTGGTGTCAAGGAGGACGTGGTCGACCTCGTCCTGAACATCAAGGAGCTCGTGGTTTCCAGCGAGCACGACGAGCCCGTGGTGCTCTACCTGCGCAAGCAGGGCCCCGGTCCGGTGACCGCGGCTGACATCGCCCCGCCGGCTGGTGTGGAGGTGCACAACCCCGACCTGCACCTGGCGACGCTGAACGACAAGGGCCGCTTGGAGATCGAGCTCACCGTTGAGCGCGGCCGTGGCTACGTTCCCGCGGCCCAGAACAAGCAGGCCGAGCAGGAAATCGGTCGCATCCTGGTCGACTCGATCTACTCCCCGGTGGCCCGCGTGACCTACAAGGTCGAGGCCACCCGTGTCGAGCAGCGCACCGACTTCGACCGACTGGTCGTCGAGGTGGAAACCAAGGCGTCCATGCTGCCGCGCGACGCGGTCGCGTCGGCCGGCCGGACTCTGGTCGAGCTCTTCGGTCTGCTGCACGGCCTGAACCTGGGTGCTGAGGGCATCGAGCTCGGCCCGACCGCCCTGGACGCGCAGTTGGCCGCCGACCTGGCGCTGCCGATCGAGGACCTGGACATGACCGTCCGCTCGTACAACTGCCTCAAGCGCGAGGGCGTGCACACGGTGGGCGACCTGGTTGCCCGCAGCGAGGCCGACCTCATGGACATCCGCAACTTCGGCCAGAAGTCGATCGACGAGGTCAAGGAGAAGTTGGCCGGCCTCGGTCTCGCGCTCAAGGACAGCCCGGCCGGGTTCGACCCGGGCCTGGCGGTCACCAGCTTCGGTGCGGACGACGACGGCGACTACGCCGAGTCCGAGCAGCTCTGACGGCTTTAAGAAACCAGGAGACCTGAACTCATGCCCAAGCCCAGCAAGGGACCCCGCCTCGGCGGCAGCCCGGCGCATCAACGGTTGATGTTGGCCAACCTGGCCACAGCGCTGTTCGAGAACGGCCGGATCACGACGACCGAGGCCAAGGCCCGCAAGCTGCGCCCGTTCGCGGAGAAGCTCATCAGCAAGGCCAAGCGTGGCGACCTGCATGCGCGTCGCCAGGTTGCTTCGGTCATCCGCGACAAGTCCGTGGTTCACGAGCTCTTCACCGAGATCGGCCCACGCTACGAGAACCGCCCCGGCGGCTACACCCGGATCGTCAAGACCGGTCAGCGCGCCGGTGACGGTGCCTCCATGGCCGTGATCGAGTTGGTCGAGGCCCTCACGGTTCAGCAGGCCGCGGTCGGTGAGGCCGAAGCTGCCACGAAGCGGTCCGCCAAGGACCGCAAGAAGAAGGCTGAGCCGGCTGTGGTTGCTGCCGACGAGGCCGCCGCGGAGGAGACGGTTGCGGCTGACGCCGAGGCGGATGCGGCCGACGAAGCCGCGGAGTCCGCAGTGGCAGATGAGGCCGAGACTGCCGACTCCGACGAGGCTGCTGACTCCGACGCGGCTGAGGAAGCCGACGAGGCCGAGGAAGCCACGCGGCTGAGGAAGCCGACGAGTCTGACGAGTCCGAGGAAACCGCCAAGTCCGAGTGAGTGTTGAGTTGAACGGGCCCGCCACCTCAGGAGGCGGGCCCGTTCGCTTGCGTCTGGACGTCGCCTACGACGGCACGGACTTCTCCGGGTGGGCGATTCAGCCACAGCGGCGCACTGTTCAAGGTGAACTCGAGCGGGCGCTGGGGACCGCTCTTGGCCAACCGGTCGGCACGACCTGCGCCGGTCGCACCGACGCCGGCGTGCACGCGCGGGGTCAGGTGGTGCACTGCGACGTGGCCGCCGACGGGATCGGCGACGTACCGGCAGGGTCAGCCGCCCCCGCGTTGGCCGACCTGCGCGCGCGCCTGACCGGGCTGCTGCCTGCGGATGTGGCAGTGCTTCGGGTGGCGGTGGCGCCTGCGGGTTTCGACGCGCGCTTCGGCGCGATTTGGCGGCGGTACTCCTATCGGGTCGCCGACGGCGTGGTCGACCCGACGCGACGGCGGGACACGCTGGCCCATCGGCGCCACCTCGACTTGGAGCGGATGAACGTCGCGGCGGCTGCGCTCCTGGGCGAGCACGACTTCGCGGCCATGTGCCGCCGCCGTGAAGGTGCCTCGACGGTCCGACGGCTGCTGGAGTACTCGTGGTCCAGGGACAGTGACGGCGTCGCCGTGGCCCGCGTCCGGGCGGATGCCTTCTGCCATTCGATGGTGCGGGCCCTGGTGGGGGCTCTCTTGCCGGTCGGCGACGGCCGTCGGGACGTCAATTTCCCCGCTGAGGTGCTGGCCGCCGGCGAACGGGACCCGCGCGTCACGGTCGTCGGCCCGTCCGGCTTGTGCCTGGAGGAGGTCCGGTACCCCGCCGACGGGGAGCTGGCCGCCCGCGCCGCCCAGGCTCGGTCCTACCGGGGGGAGCGTCCGGCCGGTGCCCGCGCGTGAACGGGGCCGGCCCTGCAGCCGCCGCCCGCTTTTGACCCTGTGCTGCCGCTGCGGGTACGCTCCACGGGTTGCCCTGATGGGCGCGGTATCGCTGTGCACATTGCCTTGGCGGGTCGCGCCGTCTGGGGCGAACCCGCTCGGTCCTCCGGACGGGCATCCACATCGAGATACGAAAGCGACGACACGTGCGCACCTACAGCCCCAAGCCCGGTGACGTTCAGCGCCAGTGGTACGTCATTGACGCCACTGACGTGGTGCTCGGTCGCCTGGCCACCCAGGCCGCCACGCTGCTGCGCGGCAAGCACAAGCCGATCTTCGCCCCGCATGTGGACACCGGTGACTTCGTCGTGATCATCAACGCGGACAAGGTGGCCCTGACCGGGTCCAAGCGGGAGCAGAAGACCGCCTATCGGCACTCCGGGTTCCCCGGCGGCCTGCGGGCGACCTCCTACGCGGAGTTGCTGGAGACCAACCCCCGCCGCGCGGTTGAGAAGGCCGTCAAGGGGATGCTTCCGCACAACCGCCTGGGCCGCGCCCAGATCAGCAAGCTCAAGGTCTACTCGGGCCCGGATCACCCGCATGCAGCGCAGCAGCCGGTGCCCTTCGAGATCACCCAGATCGCTCAGTAACTCAGCCAGGATTCAAGGAGACCGGTTCGTGACGGACGAGACTGCAACAATCGCCGACGTCGAAGGCGCCGCTGAGGTCGAGGGCGCCGCTGAGGCGGTCGCCTACACCAGCGAGACCGAGGCCCCGGCCCGTCCCGCCGGTCCTGCGACCACCGGCCCCGGCGCGGCCACCGGCCGACGCAAGGAGGCCGTTGCGCGGGTGCGCATCACGCCTGGAACCGGCAAGTGGACGGTCAACGGCCGCTCGCTTGAGGAGTACTTCCCGAACAAGGTGCACCAGCAGACGGTCAAGGAGCCGCTGGTGCTGCTCGGCATGGACGGTCGTTACGACGTGGTCGCGCGCATCCACGGTGGCGGTGTCTCCGGTCAGGCCGGCGCCCTGCGGCTGGGTGTGGCGCGGGCGCTCAACGAGGTCGACACCGACGGCAACCGCCCGGGGCTGAAGAAGGCCGGCTTCCTCACGCGTGACCCCCGGGCCAAGGAGCGTCGCAAGTACGGCCTGAAGAAGGCCCGCAAGGCTCCCCAGTACAGCAAGCGCTGATCGTTGGGCCGGCTCTTCGGCACTGACGGGATCCGGGGACTCGCGAACGCGGACCTCACCGCCGAGATCGCCCTCGAGGTCGCCGTCTCGGCAGCCCACATCCTGTCCGAGGCCGACGGCAGTCGGCGGCGAACGGCTGTGGTGGGTCGAGACCCACGTGCCAGTGGGGAATTCCTCTCTGCGGCGGTCATCGCCGGACTGTCCAGCGCGGGCATGGACGTTGCCGACGCCGGCGTGGTCCCGACCCCGGCGCTGGCCTTCCTCACCGCCGACCTGGGCGCCGACCTGGGCGTGATGCTCTCGGCATCGCATAACCCTGCGCCCGACAACGGCATCAAGTTGTTCGCCGCGGGCGGCCGCAAACTGCCCGACGCCGTCGAGGACGCCATCGAGGACCGGCTCAACGAACCCTGGGATCGGCCCACCGGCGCCGCTGTCGGCCGCGTGCGGACCCTGGATGACGGTGCCGAGCGCTACCTGGAACACCTGCTCGCCGCAGTACCGAACTCCTTGAGCGGCCTGCGGGTCGCCGTCGACGGAGCCAACGGCGCCGCCAGCCGCCTCGCCCCGGAGGCGCTGCGGCGCGCGGGCGCGGAGGTTGTCGCGATCGGCTGTGACCCGGACGGGATCAACATCAACGATGGCTGTGGCTCCACGCACCTGGAGCCGCTGCAGCGGGCCGTCCGTGAGTCCGGCGCCGACTTGGGTCTGGCCCACGACGGCGATGCGGACCGGTGCCTGGCCGTCACCGCCGACGGTGCCATCGTCGACGGTGACCAGATCCTCGCGATGTTGGCGCTGGCGCTGAAGGAATCCGGACACTTGGTCGCGGACACGGTCGTGGCCACGGTCATGTCCAACCTGGGCCTGAAGCTGGCCCTGCAGTCGCACGGGATCGTGCTGGAGCAGACGGCAGTCGGCGACCGCTACGTCCTCGAGCGGATGGTCTCCGGTGGCTTCGCCTTGGGTGGGGAGCAGTCCGGCCACGTGATCCTGGCCGAGTACGCAACCACGGGCGACGGGCTGCTCACCGGCCTGCTGCTGGCCGCCCGCGTTGCCGCCACCGGTCGGTCCTTGGCCGACCTCGCCGCGGTCGTGCAGCGTCTGCCCCAGGTTCTGATCAACGTGACCGGCGTCGACCGGGGCAAGTTGGCCGGCAGCAGCGAGGTGGCTGCGGCGGTAGCCGAAGCCGAGGCCGAACTCGGCGACACCGGGCGGGTGCTGCTGCGTCCGTCCGGAACCGAGCCGGTGGTCCGGGTGATGGTCGAGGCGCCCACCGAGGACGCCGCGGAGTCGGTGGCGGGCCGGCTGGCGCAGGCGGTTCGCGCCGCCCTCAGCTGACCCGGTCGCGACTAGGCTCAATCCCCATGTGCGGAATCGTTGGGTACGTCGGACCCCGTCCCGGCGTCGAGGTCGTCCTCGATGGTCTGCGGCGCTTGGAGTACCGCGGGTACGACTCCGCCGGCATCGCAGTCGTCGACGACAGCACGGTGGCGGTCACCAAACGGGCGGGCAAGTTGGCCAACCTGGTTGCGGCGCTTGACGTGGAGCCGTTGCCGGCCGGCGCCACGGCCATCGGTCACACCAGGTGGGCCACTCACGGCGCCCCCAATGATGTAAACGCCCACCCCCACACCGACACCGCCCGGCGCTTGGCGGTGATCCACAACGGGATCCTCGAGAACTTCGCCGTGTTGCGTGCCGAACTCGCCGAGCGGGGCGTGCAGATGGCGTCGGAAACCGACACCGAGGTGGCCGCGCACCTGCTTGCCGAGCAATACGACAAGACCGGCGACCTGTCCGAGGCGATGCGCATCGTCTGTCGGCGCCTCGAGGGCGCGTTCACTTTGGTTGCCGTCCACGCCGACGCACCGGACGTGGTCGTGGCCGCCCGTCGCAACTCGCCACTGGTGGTCGGCCTGGGCGCTGGGGAGAACTTCCTGGCCAGTGACGTGTCCGCGTTCATCGCGCACACGCGGGACGCCTTGGAGTTGGGTCAGGACCAAGTGGTCACGGCGACGGCAGATGCGGTCACAGTCACCGACTTCGATGGCAACTCCGTCGACGGAACCCCCTTCCACATCGACTGGGATGCGTCGGCGGCGGAGAAGTCCGGGTACGACCACTTCATGCTCAAGGAGATCGCGGAGCAGCCGCGCGCGATCGCGGACACCCTGCTGGGTCGGGTGGACGCCGCCGGGCGCCTGACCATGGACGAGATGCGTCTGTCCGAGGCCGAACTACGCGACACGGACAAGATCGTGGTGATCGCCTGCGGCACGGCATTCCACGCGGGCCTGATCGCCAAGTACGCAATCGAGCACTGGACGCGGATACCCGTCGAAGTCGAGTTGGCCAGCGAGTTCCGCTACCGCGACCCGATCCTGACCCGCGACACCCTCGTCGTGGCCATCAGCCAGTCCGGCGAAACCATGGACACCCTCATGGCGCTGCGGCACGCGCGCGAGCAGGGCAGCCGGGTGCTGGCCATCTGCAACACCAACGGAGCGACCATCCCGCGTGAGTCCGACGCGGTGCTGTACACCCACGCCGGCCCCGAGATCGCCGTGGCCTCCACGAAGGCGTTCCTGACCCAGGTGGTTGCCACCTACCTGGTGGGTCTCTACCTGGCCCAGGTGCGTGGCGCCCTCTTCGGCGACGAAATCGCGACCGTGATCGACGAACTGCATGCGATGCCGGACGCCGTCAGCGCCGTGTTGGCGCAGCTGGAACCGGTTCGGGAGTTGGCGCGGGGCATGGTGACGGAGCAGTCGGTGCTCTTCCTCGGACGTCACGTCGGGTACCCGGTGGCTCTGGAGGGTGCGCTGAAGCTGAAGGAATTGGCCTACATGCATGCGGAGGGTTTCGCGGCCGGTGAGTTGAAGCACGGCCCGATCGCCCTCATCGATGAAGGGCTGCCGGTCTTCGTGACGGTTCCGTCGCCACGGGGCAGCCAGGTGCTGCACGACAAGATCGTGAGCAACATCCAGGAAGTGCGCGCCCGTGGGGCCCGCACGATCGTGCTCGCCGAGGAAGGCGACTCCGCGGTGCACCCGTACGCATCCGACCTGATCGAGTTGCCGGCCGTGCCGACCCTGCTGCAGCCGTTGGTGGCAACGGTGCCGCTGCAGGTGTTCGCCTGCGAGATGGCTACCGCGCGTGGCCATGATGTTGACCAGCCACGCAACTTGGCCAAGTCCGTAACAGTCGAGTAGGCCTGCTGTGATCGTGGGCATCGGTGTGGATGTGGTCGACATCGCGCGCTTCGAGGTCACCCTGCAGCGAACCCCACGGATGCGCGCGCGGCTGTTCACCCTGGCTGAGCAGTCCCTGTCGCTGCAGTCGCTGGCCGCCCGCTTCGCCGCCAAGGAGGCGCTGGCCAAGGCGCTGGGGGCACCCACTGGGTTGGTTTGGACCGACGCCGAAGTAGTACTCGCCGAAAGCGGCGCCCCAGAGTTGGTGATCAGCGGAACGGTGCAGGCAGCCGCGCAATTGCGTGGTGTGCGCCGCTGGCACCTGTCGTTGGCGCATGACGGCGGCATCGCCACCGCGATCGTCCTGGCGGAGGGCTGACCCTTGCGCGCCGCGCACTCGGTAGCTGACGTTCGCACCGCCGAAGCCGCACTGATGCAGCGGCTGCCGGCCGGAACGCTGATGAGCCGAGCCGCGGCCGGCCTGTCGGCCACCTGCGCCAGCCTGCTGGACCAGGTTTACGGCGCCGAAGTCGTGGCCCTGGTCGGTTCCGGAGACAACGGTGGCGACGCATTGTTCGCGGCCGCGCACCTGGCTGCCCGAGGCGCCTCGGTTCGCGTCGTGGCAACGGCGGCACCACACGCGGCCGGCCTGGCCGCGGCTACCGCAGCCGGCGCTCGGTCGGTGGACGGCGCTGCCGCGGTCGCCGCCCTCGCTGGGGCCGACCTGGTGCTGGACGGCATCGTCGGCATCGGTGCCAAGGGTCCGTTGCGTGCCGACGCCGCCGCCCTGGTGGACGCGATCGGTCCGGCTGCAGTCGTCGTCGCCGTCGATCTGCCCAGTGGCGTGGACCCGGACACCGGGGCCGTTTCCGGGCCGGCGGTCCAGGCCGATGTAACCGTCACCTTCGGCACCTACAAGGCCTGCCACCTGATCGACCCGGCGGCCGGCCGTTGCGGCACCGTTCGACTGGTTGACATCGGCCTGGCCGATTTGCCCGAGGCCGCAGTGCTCGCCTGGCAGGTGGACGACGTGGCCGCATGCCTGCCGGCGCCGGACCGGGACGCGGACAAGTACCGCCGCGGGGTGCTGGGGGTGCTCGCCGGCTCCAGCCGGTACCCGGGGGCGGCCATCCTGGCCACAGGCGCGGCGCTGAATTCCGGAGCCGGCTACGTCCGCGTATGCGCCGGCAAGGGCGTATCGGGGCCGGTGCGGTTGGCCCACCCCGAAGCAGTCGTCGTAGGCGAAGACCCCGCCGCCGCTGGCCGGATGCAGGCCTGGGCGGTCGGACCGGGCCTCGGGACCGACGCCGCCGCCGCTGAGCGGGTTGCCGCCGCTCTGGCAGCGGATGTGCCGACGGTGCTCGATGCGGATGCGCTGACCATCCTGGCGCAGCAGCCGGACCTGCTCGCCGGTCGCAGCGCCGATACCGTGCTCACTCCGCACTTTCGGGAGTTGGGAAGGCTGTTGGGCGTTGCTGCCGACGACGTCGCGGCCCGGCGCCTTTGGCACGCGCAGCAGGCGGCGGATCGGTTCGGGGCGACCGTGCTGCTCAAGGGTTCCACGAGCCTCGTGGCCCAACCCGGTCAACAGCAAGTGATCGCCAACCCCACCGGCACTCCGGCGCTGGCGACAGCAGGTTCCGGCGACGTGCTCACCGGGTTGGTCGGTGCCCTGCTTGCCGGTGGTACGTCTGGCGTCGCCGCTGCCGCGGCCGGCGCCTGGATTCATGGCCTCGCCGGACGACTGGTCGGCGGCGCGCGCCCGGCCTCGGCCAGCGACCTGACCGCAGCGCTCGGTGACGCGTTCGCCGTCGTGCAGGACGCGAGCGACTGATGGGCGCAGTTGCGCGAGTCGACTTGGCTGCGATTTCGGCCAACACCGAGCGGCTGGTGTCGGCCGCCGGCTCGGCCGCGGTGCTGGCCGTCGTCAAGGCCGATGGCTACGGACATGGTTTGCTGCCGTCGGCCCGTGCCGCCCTCGCCGGTGGTGCCCAGTGGCTCGGCGTGGCGCTCGTCGAAGAGGCGTTGGCGTTGCGGGCGGCGGGGATCCAGGCGCGCACCCTGGCCTGGTTGGCCACCCCGGGCGACCAGTGGGCGGCGGCAGTCGATGCGGACGTGGATCTGTCGGTCTCCGCCGATTGGGCCCTGGCGGAGGTCGCTGCGGCCGCGCAGAGCGTCGGCCGCCGGGCGCGCGTGCACCTGAAAGTCGACACCGGCCTGGGCCGGGCCGGCGCGACGCCGGCTGACTGGCCGCAGTTGGTGGCGCAAGCCCGTGCCGCGCAGGACTCCGGCTGGATCGAGGTCGTCGGAGTGTGGAGCCATCTGGCCTACGCGGATTCGCCGCGGCACCCGACGATCGACGCGCAGTTGGACGCATTCCACTCGGCTCTGGATGCCGCCGCGGCGGCGGGGCTGGAGCCGGAACTGCGGCACTTGGCCAACTCGGCGGCGACGTTGACCCGCCCCGAGACGCACTTCGACCTCGTGCGGCCAGGCATCGGTGTTTACGGCATCTCGCCGGGCGCGGAGTTGGGTACCGCTGCCGACCTCGGCCTGATCCCGGCGATGACGTTGAGCGCGCCGGTCGCGCTGGTCAAGCGGGTACCGGCTGGGCAGGGCGTTTCGTATGGGCACAGCTACCACACGGCGGCGGCTACGAACCTGGCTCTGGTCCCTCTCGGGTACGCCGACGGCGTTCCGCGCCACGCCGGCAACCGTGGGCCGGTGCAGTTGGCCGGTGTCCGTCATCAGGTGGCCGGGCGGGTGTGCATGGACCAGTTCGTCGTGGACGTGGGCGATGCGAATGTGCGTGCCGGCGATGACGTGGTGTTGTTCGGGCCGGGCACTGCCGGTGAGCCGACGGCAGCGGACTGGGCGGAGGCGGCGGAAACCATCGCCTACGAAATCGTCACGCGGATTGGCCCACGGGTGCGGCGGGAGTACGTCGGCGCATGAGCAACAAGGGAGCGACCGGGTTGGCGGTGGGCGCGTTGGCCGCCGGCATCGCGGTCGGCGCCGCCGCGGGCCGCCTCGCCGAGCGGCGCTTGGTCGGCAGGCCGCGGGAGACCGCCGAGCGCGTCTCCCTGACGGCGCTGGCGGACTTGCCGCCAAGTGAGCAAAGCGTCGTGATGACCGACGACCAGGTCGACCTCTGGGTCGAGACCGCCGATCCGGTCGGATCCGCAGCGGCGACCATCGTGGCGGTGCACGGCCTGGCGCTGACCTCGGACTCATGGGTGTTCCAGCGCGAACTGCTCGCTCAACAACGCTGGGTCACCTTCGACCAGCGTGGTCACGGCCGATCGGGAGTCGGCGGTTCCGGCCGCAACACGATCGAGCAACTGGCCGACGACCTCCGGGTCGTAATCGATGCCACCGCGCCGTCGGGACCGTTGGTGCTGCTTGGACATTCGATGGGCGGCATGGCCGTGATGGCGCTGGCCGAGCGACACCCGGACGTGTTCGAGCGTGTCGGTGGCGTCGTGCTGGCTAGTACGTCGGCCAGTGAGTTGGTCAACGAGTCGTTCGGTCTGCCGGCTCGCCTGACCAAGTGGGGCCGGACGCTGGCGCCGGAGGTCTTGCGCCGCGTCGGGGCCACTGCGCCGGACTCGAAGTTGCGTCGGCTGGTTGCGGAGTCCGACCTCACGCACGTTCTCACCCGGCAGTACTCGTTCGACTCGCATGTGCCCGCCGGCGTCGTGGAGAACGTGCAGCGGATGATTGTTGGTACCGACCCGCAGGTCCTTGCCGACTTCCTGAGCCAACTTGACGATTTCGATGGTCGGCCGGGATTGCTGCGGATGGGGCAGCGGCCGGTGCCGGTGCTGATGGGCGGGTCGGATCGGATCACGCCACCGGTTCATGGCGAGCGCATCGCCGCCGCGGTCCGCGGCGGCCGGTTGATCGTGGTTCCCGGTGCCGGTCACCTACTGCAACTGGAACGCCCCGAGCCCGTTGCCGACGCGGTGCGGGCAGTACTGGCCGAGGTGGGTGCGTGAGTTCAGCCGGTGCGGTTCGTGTCCCCGACGCCAAGGAGATGCGGGCGCTCGGCGCCGACTTGGCCCGTCGACTCGGCGCCGGTGATCTGGTTGTGCTCACCGGACCCTTGGGCGCTGGCAAGACCACGTTCACTCAGGGCCTCGCCGAGGGGCTGCAGGTGCGAGGGCCGATCACGTCGCCGACGTTCGTGTTGGCCCGGGTGCACCCGTCGCTGGTTGGGGGACCGGCCCTGGTTCATGCCGACGCCTACCGGTTGGGGTCGATGGCGGAACTGGACGACTTGGACCTGGACTCCTCCGTGGCCGACTCCGTCACCGTGGTCGAGTGGGGCGCCGGCAAGGCCGAGCACTTGGCCGCGTCCGGTGACCGGCCCGGCCAGTTCTGGGAGGTCTTCATCGAGCGCGATGCCGACTCGGAGGTGCGAACCGTCCGAATCGAGTCGGTGAAGCTCGACCCGGACCGGACGTAGCCTCGCCCCGTGCTGCTCGGAATCGACACCGCCACCGGCTCAGTTGCGGTTGCGCTCGCCGATACGCAGGTGCTTGCCGAGCGCTCGCAAATCGACCCGCGTCGGCAGGCCGAGGTCCTCGTTCCGCTCATCGATGCGGTCTTGGCCGAAGCCGGCGTCACTGTGGTCCAGTTGACCGGCATCGCGGTGGGAGTTGGCCCGGGCCCCTTCACCGGCCTGCGGGTTGGCTTGACGACGGCCCGCGTCCTCGGCTCCGCCCTCGGCGTGCCCGTGCACGGTGTCTGCTCCCTGGACGTCATCGCCGCCGACGTCGTATCCGATGAACCGTTCGCGGTGGCCACCGACGCTCGCCGTCGCGAGGTCTACTGGGCGACCTACAGCCCGTCCGGAGCACGGCTATCGGGCCCGGACGTGACCGCACCGGCGGACCTGCCGGCGCAGGTTCGGCAGGGTCCGGTCGCCGGGTCCGGCCCCGGGCTCTACCCCGAAACGTTCCCCCGCGCCCAGCTGCCGGTGTACCCGTCGGCCGCGACCCTCATCCGCATTGCGGCGGCCGACCTGGCGGCGGGCCGGGTTGCCGCGCCCCAACCGCTATACCTGCGGCGTCCGGACGTGACCATGCCGTCGCGGCCCAAGTCGGTGACGCCGTGATCGAGGCGATGCGCTGGTGGGACATCGACGAAGCCGTGGCTATCGACCGGGATCTGTTCGGTACCAGCGCCTGGTCCGCGCCGACGTTCTGGTCCGAGCTAGCTGGGGTGCCGGGCAGCCGCACCTATTTCGCGGCGCGCGACGAGACCGGGCTGACGGGGTATGCGGGGATCAATCAGGTGGGTTCGGAGGTGGACGTGCAGACGATCGCGGTGCGAAGCGATCGCCAGCGGCTGGGCTTGGGTGCCGCGTTGCTGGAAGAACTCGTCAACGCCGCCCGGGATCGTGACGCCGGATCGATTCTCTTGGAGGTCCGTGCCGACAACGATGCGGCGCAGCGCCTGTATGCCAGCCATGGCTTCGAGCGGTTGTCGGTGCGCCGCCGCTACTACCCCGACGGTGCCGATGCGCTGATCCTGCGCCGACTCCTGCGGGCCGGGCCGGCCGGGTTCACCGCGGGTCCGGGAAACGGGGCAGACGATGGCTGACGCCCCGCTCGTCCTCGGGATCGAGACCTCATGCGACGAGACCGGTATCGGATTGGTGCGCGGCCACGAGCTGGTGGCCGAGGCGTTGGCGTCCAGCATGCAGGAGCACGCCCGATTCGGTGGCGTTGTGCCGGAGGTGGCCAGCCGCGCCCACCTGGAGGCGATGCTGCCCACCTTGGAAACTGCGCTGCAGCGGGGTGGCGTGCGGCTGGCGGATGTGGACGCGGTAGCGGTCACCTCCGGTCCGGGCTTGGCCGGCGCGCTACTTGTCGGGGTGGCCGCGGCCAAGGCGCTTGCTCTGGCCATCGGCAAGCCCTTCTACGGGGTGAATCACCTCGCCGCCCACGTGGCCGTGGACCAACTGGAGCACGGCCCGCTGCCGCAGCCGTGTTTGGCGCTGCTGGTCAGCGGCGGGCATTCCAGCCTGCTGCTGGTCGAGGACGTCACCGGATCGGTCCGGTCGCTGGGGCACACGATCGACGACGCTGCGGGGGAGGCGTTCGACAAAGTGGCCCGCCTGCTGGGGATGCCGTTCCCCGGTGGTCCACCGATCGACCGAGCGGCTCGGGAAGGCGACCCTGCGGCGATCGCTTTCCCGCGCGGTTTGACCGCACCGCACGATCTGATCGAGCACCGGTACGACTTCTCCTTCTCTGGGCTCAAGACCGCCGTCGCGCGCTGGGTGGAAGCCCGCCAGCGATCCGGTGAGCCGGTGCCCACAGCGGATGTGTCGGCGTCGTTTCAGATGGCCGTGGTGGATGTGCTGACACGCAAGGCGGTGCTGGCCTGCCGCGAACACGGGGTGGACGACCTCCTTATCGGCGGCGGGGTCGCAGCCAACTCCGTGCTACGCGAGGTGGCCGCTGCCCGTTGCGCCGAGGCAGGGATCCGCCTGCGGGTGCCGCGGCCGGCGCTGTGCACCGACAACGGCGCGATGGTCGCCGCCCTGGGCGCCGAACTGGTCGCTCGGGGCCGGGCGCCGTCGCCGCTGGACATCGGCGCCGACACCGCCATGCCGGTCACCGAGGTGACTGCTCGCGGGGCTTAGTACCGGTTCGGCCAGGTACTGGTTGCTAGAAGTCACCGATGAGGAACATGGCTCCGGTTGGGTCGCTGAGGCCGGCGAAGGTCATTCCGTCGAGGTCCATCTTGGGCAGGAAGACCGAGGCGCCGAGGTCCTGGCTTCGCGTCAAGGCATCGTCCACGTCTGCGACACCGAGGTAGATCTGCCAATTGGCCGGGACCATCGGTGGCACCTGCGGGGGCATGTTCATGGCGCCGGCGATGCCGTCTTTGGCGGGGTCGGCCGCATCGTCCAGCAACGCGATCCGGTACCCGTCGGTGTCGCGCCACACCCAGCCGAACACCGTCTCGTAGAAGGCGAGCGCGGTGTCGAGGTCCCGAGTCTGCAGTTCGGTCCAGGTCAGCGACCCGGGCGCGTGAGTGAGTTCGGCACCGTGATGTTGGTTCGCCTGCCAAACCCCGAACGTGGCCCCGGACGGATCGGTGATCATGGCCATTCGGCCTTGGTCCATGACATCCATCGCCGGCATCGGCACCGTGCCCCCGGCCTGAACCGCCGCGGCCACGGCGTCGTCGGCACTGTTCACGATCACATAGGCGTTCCACATGGACGGAACGCCCGCCTCGGCAAGGCCGGGCGGTTGCGGACCCAGCCCGGCGACCTGTTTTCCGTCCTTGCTGCACATCGTGTAGTCGACGCCGACGTCGGTCGGCATGTCGGTCATCTGCCAGCCCAGGAGACCCGCGTAGAAGGCCTTCGCGGCGCCGACGTCGTTCGTGGACAGGTCGATCCAGCCGAAGGTTCCGGGGCGGTGGGGCATCGGTTCCTCCCGAGTTGGTGTCTCATCGCACGCTAGCGAGCCGCACCCAGGGTGTCGAGATCGAGAGCGCCCCGTTCCCGTACGGGCCGCGCTTGGCACTCAAGTTGACGGAGTGCTAACCCCTGGCTAGGGTTCGGACTGGCACTCTCCCCCGGGGTGTGCCAATCGACCTGGCCCTGGCACCCGCGACGACAGGACCGGTCGGGTCCCTATTCGACAGTGACTTCCGGAGGTCAACCCACCGTGTCGGTCAACATCAAGCCGCTGGAGGACCGCATCCTGGTCCAGCCGCTGGACGCGGAGCAGACCACTGCTTCGGGTCTGGTCATCCCGGACACCGCCAAGGAGAAGCCCCAGGAGGGCAAGGTCCTGGCTGTGGGCCCGGGCCGTTTCGACGATGCCGGCGAAAAGCGCGTCCCCGTGGACGTCAAGGTCGGCGACGTTGTCGTCTACAGCAAGTACGGCGGCACCGAGATCAAGTACCAGGGCGAGGAGTACCTCATCCTGTCCGCTCGCGACGTGCTGGCGATCCTCGACAAGTGAGCCAGTCACGACAGTGACACCCAACCGCCCCGACGGCCGTCCTGGCCCGAGGGGCGGTTGCTTCTGACCCGAGCCGAGCCGGCTCACGACGCGAAAGACGCCGATGCCAAAGATTCTGGAGTTTGACTCCGCTGCCCGAGCTTCGCTGAAGCACGGTGTGGACACCCTGGCCGACGCGGTCAAGGTGACCCTCGGCCCGCTGGGGCGCAACGTGGTACTCGACAAGAAGTGGGGGGCGCCGGTCATCACCAATGACGGCGTGACCATCGCCCGCGAGGTCGAGGTCGAGGACCCGTTCGCCGACCTCGGCGCGAAGCTGGCCAAGGAGGTGGCGACCAAGACCAACGACGTCGCCGGTGACGGCACGACCACGGCGACCGTTCTCGCCCAATCCATGGTGTCCCACGGTCTGCGCAATCTCGCTGCCGGGGCATCGCCCACGGAACTCAAGCAGGGCATAGATGCGGCCGTGGCGGCCGTGGCCGAGGCGCTGCTGCGTGCAGCTCAGCCGGTTTCCGACCAGGCTGACATGGCCGCGGTGGCGTCGCTGTCGGCTCAAGACGATGAAATCGGGGCCCTGGTGGGGCAGGCGTTCGAAGCAGTGGGCGCCGAGGGTGTCATCACGGTCGAGGAAGGCAGCACCACCGGGGTCTCGTTGCAGATCACCGAGGGCATGCAGTTCGACAAGGGCTACATCTCGCCGTACATGGCAACCGACACGGAGTCCATGGAGGCCGTCCTCGAGGACGCGCACGTGCTTCTGGTGCAGAACAAGATCTCCGCGGTGGCCGACCTCCTGCCCCTACTGGAGAAGGTTTCGCAGACCGGCAAGCCGTTGCTGGTTGTCGCCGAGGACGTCGACGGGGAGGCCCTGTCCACGCTCGTGGTCAACAAGATTCGCGGCCTGTACACGTCCGTCGCGGTCAAGGCGCCGGCGTTCGGAGACCGCCGCAAGGCGATGCTGGCCGACATGGCCGTCCTCACCGGGGGCCAGGTGGTGAGCCCGGACATGGGGCTGTCGCTGGATTCGGTGGGCCTGGAGGTGCTGGGCAAGGCCCGCCGGGTCGTGGTCACCAAGGACGACACCACCATTGTCGACGGCGGTGGATCAGCCGACGACGTTGCCGACCGGGTAGCGCAGTTGCGTGCTGAGCGGGAGGCCACCGACTCTGACTGGGATCGGGAGAAGCTCGCCGAGCGCATCGCCAAACTGGCTGGTGGCGTTTGCGTCATCTCGGTCGGTGCCCACACCGAAGTGGAGATGAAGGAGCGCAAGCACCGTCTGGAGGATGCGATCTCCGCGACCCGGGCAGCGGTGGAAGAGGGCGTCGTCGCTGGCGGCGGCAGCGCGCTCGTGCACTGTGCCGGCGTGCTTGCCGATGATCTAGGGCTAACCGGCGATGCGGCCGTTGGTGTCGGCATCGTCCGGTCGGCCCTGTCCGCCCCGGTCATGCAGATCGCCCAGAACGCGGGGGCGCTGGAGCAGGTGGTGGCCGCCAAGGTCGCCGAGTTGGCGGCGCCGAACGGCTGGAACGCGGTCACCGGCGAATACGGGGACCTGATCAAGTCCGGGATCATCGACCCGGTCAAGGTGACCCGCTCTGCCCTGGAGAACGCCGGGTCGGTGGCCGGGATGCTGCTGTCCACGGAGACGCTGGTCGTTGAGGCGCCGGAGGAGTCCGCCGACGAGGCGGCGCACGGCCACAGTCACGGTCACGGGCACAGTCACCCGCACTAGTCCGCACCCCCAGTCACAGCAAAGCCGAACGCCCGGGCGATTGCCCGGGCGTTCGGCTTGGTCGGGTCCTGGCGGGGAGGGGGGGGTTCCGCCGGGCCCTTCGGGGGGGTGCTGTCAGGAAACCGCTCGCAGCGTGCGACCAGTTGTGTACATCTCGGCTCGCTCTTCCTCGGTCATACCGCCCCACACGCCGTAGGGCTCGCGAACGCGGAGCGCGTGCTCGGCGCACTGCCGCAACACCGGGCAGGTCGCGCACACGGCCTTCGCTTGCTCCTGGCGGCGCGCTCGGGCGGATCCGCGCTCGCCTTCGGGGTGGAAGAAGACCGAGCTGTCGAGGTCTCGGCAGGCCGCGTCCAGCTGCCAGTCCCACAGATCGGCGTTGGGGCCTGGGAGTCGGGTGATGTCGGCCATTTCTTCCTCCTTGGTGCGGTTGGGTAGAAACATAGAAGCGTTTCAAGAGCGTGTCAAGAGGCAAAGATGAACAATTTATGAACCACATACGGATCGGGGGTGGCAGCGTGCCTCCGGATGCCGAACGCGCCAAGAGGCGGGATGATTCGCTTCGTGACCGAGTCGCCCGTTGAGTTCAGCGCGGCCCTCACGGTTGCCGCGGTGGCGCGGCGACTGGGGGTGGCACCAGCGACGCTGCGGACCTGGGATCGCCGCTACGGGCTAGGGCCGTCGGAGCACCCGCCGGGTTCGCACCGGCGCTACAGCCCTTCCGACGTCGCCCGGTTGGAAACGATGCGCCGCCTCACGCAGCAGGGCGTGGCGCCGGCGGAGGCGGCCCGGGTGGCCATGGAGATCGGCGTCGACGCGCTACCGGTGCCGGCGCGGGCCGCCGCGCCGATTCATCCGGCTGCCACTGCCGGCGGCGGTCGGGTTGTTGCCTTGCCCGGAGGCACTGCCAGCACCAGGGGGCTGACCCGGGCGGCCATGGCGCTGGATGCCCGCGCCTGCACGGACATCATCTCCGAGGCCTTGAGCCGTCGCGGAGTCATCGCCACTTGGGATGAACTCGTGGTCCCGGTGATGATTGCCATCGGGGAGCGGTGGGAGAAGACCGGCGAAGGCATTGAGGTGGAGCATCTGCTGTCGGATTCGGCGCAGACGGCGCTGCGACCAGTGATCGCCCGCCTGACGCAACCGCACAACCCGCGGCCGGTCCTGCTGGCATCGGCGGAGGAGGAGTTGCACTCACTGCCCCTCTACGCCACCGCGGCGGCACTGGCGGAACGGCACGTCGCCTGTCGCGTCCTGGGGTCGCGCGTTCCCCGGGCGGCGTTGGCATCGGCGGTTCGGCGCAGCGGGCCTTGCGCCGTCTTCATCTGGTCGCAACTGGAACAGACCGGTGGCCTGCCACAGTTGGCGGCGTTGCCCGCCATGCGGCCGGCGCCGGATCTGGTTCTGGGTGGCCCTGGTTGGACCAAAGTGCCACCGCATGCCCGGCACGCGGGCGACCTCACCGAGGCCGTCACCGCGTTGGCGCAATCCGCCGGCGCCTGAGCGTCGGCTAGCCTGCCCGCGCCGCTGGAGGGCGGCGACAGCAGCGGTCTTCGCGGTGGGCACCGCCCCCGTCGGCATTGAGGAGGTAACCGGTGACGGACGCGTTGTCCCGGTTGCTGGCCGAGGGTGAGCGGGCCGCGTTCCACGGCGCTCCCCAAGCCGCCATCGCGCCTTTGCAGCAGGCAATGGCGCAGGCGCAGGAGGCGGGCCGCGCCGCTGAGGTAGCCGCCGCCGCTTGGCTGCTGGGTGTCGCCCACGGGGCAGCCGGCGACTACGGCCAAGCCGCAGTTGCCTTGCGGCCCCTCTTGGACGCTGCGGTTGGACCGGAGCCTTCCGACCGGCTCATCCCCGGCCTCGCGTTGGCCACCCGGGCGGCCCACCTACGCCAACTGGGTCGCATCACCGAGGCCGCGAACCGGGACAACCAGGCCCTCGAACTGGCTGGCCACGATCTGGATCCGGTGGCGTTCGAAGCGTTGCTCGGCCTGGCCGCTGACGCGGTCGCCACGGCCGATCCCGAGTCGGCTCGCGAGCGCGTTGCCGCAGCCGACAAGGTGCTGGCGCGAAACTCCGGATGGTGGCGACAGCGGGTGGAACTTGAGTGGGTCAAGGCGGACCTGGCGCTGTTGGCCGAGGACCCCAAGGCCGCGGCAGCAGCGGCCACAGCGGCGCTGACTGCCGCCGAGGAAGCCGGGGCGCCGCGGCACGTGGCCCGGTCGTTGACGCTGCTTGCGGTCGCGCAGTTGCAGGCCGCTTCGGACCCGGACGAGCCGGGCCCCGATCGCGCTCTTGCGACGCTTCGCCGGGCTGGGACGCTGGCCGAAACCCTCGGTGCCCGGGCGCTGGTGTGGCCGGCGCGCGCGCTGCAGGCGGCCCTGACTGAGGATGAACAGGAGTCCGCCCGCGCACTCGCCTCGGCCCGCGCCGCCGTCAATCACATTGCTGATTCGCTGGCTGCTGATACCGCGGAACCGGACGCGCGGTCGGCCTGGTTGGCGCGACCCGATGTTGCCGCGCTGATGGGCTGATACTTCCGGGTCCCAGCCAAAGCTCATTCAGCTCTCACGTTCGGCGTACTTGCTGCCGATACGGCACAGGTGAGCAGCGTCTGCGTTTGCGATGACTCGCCGCTGGCCCGTGAGGCCGTGCGGCGTGCCGTCTCCGCCGTACCCGGGGTCAGCAGGGTCAGCGCCGCTGCCAGTGGCGAGGAGTTGCTGGCGCGGTTCTCCGGTGAACGACCCGACTTGGTCCTGATGGACCTACGGATGCCGGGCATTGGCGGCATTGAGGCCACCAGGCGGTTGCTGACCGCCCACCCGGACGCGTCCGTCGTCGTGCTCACGATGGCCCAGGACCACGACGGTGTCGCTCGCGCCATCGCCTGTGGCGCACGGGGCTACTTGCGCAAGGACGCCGGCCGCGAAGAGGTGGTGGCGACCGTCACTAGTGCCTTGAGCCTGGTGCGCGGTGTCGCCCGGGCTCGTGGCGTTCCCGAGGGTGAAGCCCCGCCGGCCCTGACCGAGCGGGAACTGCAGGTGCTCACCGGCATGAGCAAGGGTCGGTCCAACGCCCAAATCGGCCGGGAGTTGTTCCTGTCCGAGGACACCGTCAAGACGCACGCACGGCGGCTGTTCCGCAAGCTGGGGGCCGCTGACCGGGCCCATGCGGTAGCCGTTGGATTCCGCTGGGGACTGCTGAACTGAAGCCCGGCCGGCCCCGCCGGTACGCTGCGGCCATGAGCAGCTTGGACGAGCGATTCGGTCCGCTTGGGCTGACTTTCGACGACGTGCTGCTGTTGCCGGGAGAGTCCGACGTCATCCCCAGTCAGGTGGACACCAGCACCCGGTTGACGCGCAGCATCTCCCTGCGGATTCCGCTGGTCAGTTCGGCCATGGACACCGTGACGGAAGCCCGCATGGCCATTGCCATGGCCCGCGTCGGCGGGATCGGTGTGCTGCACCGCAACCTGGCCATCGAGGACCAAGCCGCCCAGGTGGACCTGGTCAAGCGGTCCGAGGCCGGCATGGTCACCAACCCGGTCACTTGTTCGGCTGCCGACACCATCGCCGATGTGGACCGCCTGTGCGCCCGGTACCGCATCTCCGGCGTCCCGGTGGTCGACGAAACGGGCGTGCTGGTGGGCATCGTCACCAACCGGGACATCCGCTTCCAGACCGACCACTCGCGGCGGGTCGCCGATGTGATGACCGCCATGCCGCTGGTCACCGCGCCCGCTGACATCGGCAACGAGGACGCATTCGAACTGCTCGCCCGGCACAAGATCGAGAAGCTGCCGTTGATCGACGACGCTGGACGGTTGACCGGCCTGATCACGGTGAAGGACTACGTCAAATCCGATCAGTTCCCGATGGCGACCAAGGATGCCGACGGCCGGTTGCGCGTGGGTGCGGCCGTTGGTGTCGGGGAGGACGCCTACAAGCGGGCTCGGACGTTGGTGGACGCCGGGGTTGACGTCCTCGTGGTGGATACCGCGCACGGGCACAGCCGCGCGGTGGCCGACATGGTTCGTCGGCTCAAGGCAGACACTTCGGTCGATGTGATCGGCGGCAACGTCGCGACCCGGGCGGGGGCGCAGGCCCTGATCGACGCCGGTGCCGACGGCATCAAGGTGGGGGTCGGGCCCGGATCGATCTGTACGACCAGGGTGGTCGCCGGCGTGGGCGTACCGCAGGTGACCGCCATCGCCGACGCGGCCGCGGCCGCGCGCCCGGCCGGAGTGCCGGTGATCGGTGACGGCGGGCTGCAGTACTCCGGTGACATCGGCAAGGCGCTCGTGGCCGGCGCGGATGCGGTGATGGTCGGGTCGCTGCTGGCCGGTTGCGACGAAGCTCCCGGGTCGCTGGTCTACATCAACGGCAAGCAGTTCAAGTCCTATCGCGGCATGGGTTCCCTTGGCGCGATGCAGGGCCGCGGTGAGGCGCAGTCCTTCTCCAAGGACCGGTACTTCCAGGACGACGTGCTTTCCGACGACAAGCTCGTGCCCGAAGGCGTTGAGGGTCAGGTGCCTTACCGCGGGCCGTTGGCGGCCGTTGCGCATCAGTTGATCGGCGGCCTGCGGGCAGCGATGGGCTACGTGGGCGCCCCCGACGTTGCGCTCCTGCACGAACGGGGCCGCTTCGTGCGCATCACCGCTGCCGGGTTGAAGGAGTCGCACCCGCACGACATCCAGATGACTTCCGAAGCCCCCAACTACGCGAGCCGCTGAAACCATGCCCGAAGTCGAGATCGGTAGAGCCAAGCGCGGCCGCGCGGCGTACGCGCTGGCCGACGTCGCGATCGTTCCCAGCCGGCGGACCCGGGACCCCGAAGAGGTCTCGGTGTCCTGGCAGATCGACGCCTACCACTTCGAGATCCCGCTGTTGGCCGCACCGATGGACTCCGTCGTCAGCCCAGACGTGGCCATCCAGTTGGGCAAGTACGGCGGTCTCGGTGTCCTGGACCTGGAGGGTCTGTGGACCAGGTACGCCGACCCGGAGCCACTGCTGGCCGAGATCGCCGAACTGGATCCGGAGCGGGCGACCGCGAGGTTGCAGGAGGTGTACGCCGAACCGATCCAGGAGGACCTGATCGTGCAGCGGATCGGGGAGATCCGGTCCGGCGGCGTAACGGTCGCTGCAGCCCTGAGCCCGCAGCGCACGGCCCAGTTGCACAAGGCCGTCGTCGACGCGGGCGTGGATCTGTTCGTCATCCGCGGCACCACGGTGTCCGCCGAGCATGTGTCCGGTCGCGCCGAGCCACTGAACCTGAAGCAGTTCATCTACGAACTCGACGTGCCGGTGATCGTTGGCGGGTGTGCCACCTACCAGGCTGCACTGCACCTGATGCGCACCGGTGCGGCGGGCGTGCTGGTTGGTTTCGGGGGCGGCACGGCCCACACGACCAAGTCAGTACTGGGAGTCGCGGTGCCGATGGCCACGGCCGTCGCCGACGTGGCGGCGGCGCGGCGGGACTACCTGGATGAATCCGGTGGCCGCTACGTGCACGTCATCGCCGACGGTGGGCTGTTCCGGTCCGGGGATGTGCCGAAGGCGGTTGCCTGCGGTGCGGACGCGGTGATGGTCGGCTCCCCGCTGGCGCGGGCAACGGACGCGCCGGGCCGCGGCTGGCACTGGGGCTCGGAGGCGCATCACCCGCTGCTGCCCCGCGGCGAACGGGTCGAACTGGGCACCGTCGGCTCGCTGGAGGAGATCCTGCACGGGCCCTCACGCACCCCGGACGGGTCCATGAACTGGATTGGTGCGCTGCGCCGGGCAATGGCCACGACCGGGTACTCCGACCTGAAGAGCTTCCAGCGCGTGGAGTTGACCGTTACCCGCTGAGCGGCAGGTCGGGTTACCGGCGGGTAACAAAGCACGGCACAATGGGGGCGTGGCCCAGACAAGCCCATCCTCGGTGGGCGTAACCCCGACAAGCAGCGGATGGCTCAACGCGGACTCTCGCCGGGTCGCCCTGGCGACCATGGCGGCCGAGCCCCTGGACGTGCTCGTAATCGGTGGCGGGGTCGTGGGTTGCGGCAGCGCGTTGGACGCGGTGAGCCGGGACCTGTCGGTGGGGCTGGTCGAGCGCGGTGACCTGGCCGGCGGGACCAGCAGTCGATCGTCGCGGTTGGCTCACGGCGGATTGCGCTACTTGGAGCAGGGCGAGTTCGGTCTGGTCCACGAGGCGCTGACCGAACGCGGCCTGCTGTTGCAGAAACTGGCGCCGCACCTGGTTCGGCCCGTCCCATTCCTGTTGCCGCTCAAGCGCGGTTGGGAACGGCCCTACTACGGCGCCGGTGTGGCGCTGTACGACGCCTTGGCCCGTGGCAGCAAGGACGGTCGGCTGCCGGGGCACCGGCATCTGTCCAGGCGGGCCACGCTCCGGCTGGCGCCGGCGCTGCGGCACGACGTCGTCGCCGGGGCAATCGGCTTCTTCGACGCACAGATCGACGACGCCCGGCACACGCTCGCGTTGGCGCGGACCGCGGCCGGGCTCGGGGCGCAGATAGCCACCCGCGCGGAGGTAGTCGACTTCCTGCGCGACGGCACCGACGTCGTCGGTGCCCGAGTCCTGGACCGGATCACGGGTCAGACCTTCGACGTGCGGGCACGGCGGGTCATCAGCGCGACCGGAGTTTGGACCCCGGACACGGTGGGGTTGCTGGGCCAACCATCGCCGTCCGCGGTCCTGCCGTCCAAGGGCGTGCACCTCGTGGTCCCGCGCGCAGCGATCGACTCGCGCACGGCGATGGTCGCGCGAACGCCGCACAGCGTCCTCTTCCTGCTCCCCTGGGGCCAGCACTGGCTCATCGGGACGACGGACACTGCCTATTCCGGCGACCGCGGCGATCCGCACGCCACCGCCGACGAGGTCGAGTACCTGCTGGACGAGGCGAACCAGTGGTTGGAGTACAACCTCAGCCCCGATGACGTGGTTGCGACCTATGCCGGGCTGCGGCCACTCGCCGTCGATGACGACGATGCGGCGGACACAACGACCGTGAGTCGGGAGCACCAAGTGCTGCGACCGGCCAGTGGGCTGGTGGCGATCACCGGTGGCAAGTACACGACTTACCGGGTCATGGCAGCAGACGCGGTTGACGCGGCCACCGAGGGTTGGCAGACGGAGTCGGCGACCGCCGATCTGCCATTGGTCGGTGCCGACGGGTTCACGCAGTTGTGGGACAGCCGTGAGTTCCTGTCCGCCGCACACCGGCTATCCGAGCCGGAAGTGCGCCGGCTCCTGCACCGCTACGGCGCAACCGTGGAGGAGGTGCTGGCGCTGGCCACCGATCGCACCGATCTGATGCAACGAGTGCACCCCGACTCGCCGGTGCTGCGCGTCGAAGTGGTCTACGCCGCGGCCGCCGAAGGGGCGATGTCTGTCGACGATGTGCTGATGCGCCGCACCCGGTTGGCGCTGCAGCTGCCCGATGCGGCCCGTTCCGCTGCTGCTGACGTGGCGGCGCTGCTCGGCGAGGTGCTCGGTTGGGATGTGGACCGGGTCGCGGCGGAAGTGGCTACCTACGTGCAGTCGGCTGCGGGACGGGTGCTCGCAGCCGATACTGGTTTGGCTGCCGGATAGCCCCGAGGAGACAAGTGCGCATCAGCCCCCACATCGAGTCGGACCTCATCACGGCGCTCCTGGCGGGGGTGGCGGCGACCCCCGGTGCCGACCGACGCACCGTCTACGCGCCTTTCACCGGTAAGCCGCTTGTCGACCTGCCCCTGTCCCAGGTGAGCGACGTTGACGATGCGGTCGAGCGGGCACGACGGGCGCAGCGGGTCTGGGCGGGCGTCAGCCTTGCCGAGCGCGCCAAGGTGCTGCTGCGCCTGCACGACCTGCTGCTGGATCGTCGGTCGGAGGCTCTCGACCTGCTGCAACTGGAGGTCGGCAAGGCACGGCGGGACGCGACCGAGGAGGTCCTCGACGTCGCCCACGCCGCTCGTTACGCGGCTCGGCTGGGCCCGTCCCTGCTGCGGCCGCATCGGCGCCGCAGCGTGGCACCGGGTGTGCTCAGTGCTTCCGTGCGCCAGCAACCAAAGGGGGTAGTGGGCGTGATCACGCCCTGGAACTACCCCCTCGCCCTGCTGGTCAACGACGCGGCCCCGGCCCTGATGGCCGGCAACGCGTTGGTCTTCAAGCCCGACGAGCAGACCTCGCTGATCACCCTTTGGACCGCCGCGCTGATGCGTGCGGCCGGTGTTCCCGAAGACGCGGTGCAGGTCGTCACCGGCGATGGGCCGGTGATCGGCGGCGCGGTCATCGACCGGGTCGACTACGTCGCCTTCACCGGATCCACCGCGACGGGTCGTGCAGTGGCCGAACGTGCCGCCAGCCGCCTGATCGGGGCGTCGCTGGAACTGGGTGGCAAGAACGCCGCCATCGTGTGCGCGGACGCCAACCTGGCCAAGGCCGCGCGGGGACTGGCCACCGGTTCCTTCGCCAACGCCGGCCAGTTGTGTCAGACATTCGAACGCATCTACGTGGTGGACGCCGTCTATGACCAGTTCCGCTCCGCGTTCCTGAAGCAGGTTGATGGCTTGCACCTGAGCCCGGCGCTGGACTACTCCGCCGACGTCGGGTCGCTGGTTTCGGCCGAACACCTCGACAAGGTCGCCGGCCATGTTGCGGAGGCGGTTGCCGCGGGGGCCCGGGCCATCACCGGCGGTCGTACCCGGCCTGACATCGGTCCGTACTTCTACGAACCGACTGTCTTGGAAGGCGTGACCGAGGGGATGCGCGTATGCCGTGAGGAGACGTTCGGGCCGGTCGTAGCCCTGTATCGGGTGCCGGACGAGTCGGCTGCGGTGGCCGCGGCGAACGACTCCGCGCACGGCCTCAACGCCAGCGTCTGGAGCCGCGATGTCGGCCGGGCCAAGACCATCGGGGCGCGCCTGCAGGCCGGCACGGTGCACATCAACGACGGCTACACCGGCATCTGGGCAACCATCGATGCGCCGATGGGCGGCGTCCTCGACTCCGGCTTGGGGCGGCGCAATGGCCCGGAGGGAATGCTGCGCTACGCCGAACCGCAGTCGGTGGTGGTGCAGCGGTTCATACAGGTGGGTGGCCCGGCGGGTCAGCGCTACGAAGGGTGGGCGAAGTTGCTCACCGGGTACGTGCGCGCGCTGAAGGCAATGGGAGTTCGGTGAGCCACTTCGACGTTGTCGTCGTCGGGTCGGGGTTCGGTGGCTCGGTGGCGGCGCTGCGCCTGGCGGAGAAGGGCTATCGGGTGCTCGTGGTCGAGGCCGGTCGCGACTACGCCGACGACGAGTTCCCGAAGACGTCGTGGCGATTGCGCCGCTACCTCTGGGCACCGGCACTCGGGTTGCGGGGTATCCAACGCATCCACGCTCTGGACGACCTGCTGGTCCTTGCCGGCGCCGGCGTCGGCGGCGGTTCGCTGGTCTACGCCAACACCCTGTACGAGCCGGGTGCGCACTTCTTCGAAGACCTCGCCTGGTCGGCGATCACCGACTGGCGCGCAGAGCTCGCTGCGCACTACGACCAGGCCCGGCGGATGCTCGGTTCTGTCGACAACCCCGCCCCGACACCCGCCGATGAGCTGATGGCCGACGTTGCCGCCGACCTCGGCGTGGCAAAGACCTTCAAACTCACCCCGGTCGGCGTGTTCTTCGGCGACGGACCGGGGGAGCCTGCTGCTGACCCGTACTTCGGCGGCGCCGGGCCGGCTCGCCGCGGTTGTACCGAGTGCGGTGAGTGCATGACCGGGTGTCGGCACAACGCCAAGAACACTTTGACCAAGAACTACCTCGCGCTGGCGCAGCGCGCCGGCGTGCGGATCGTGCCGGACACGACCGTCACTGCGGTGCGCGCTCTCGACGCTGGCGGTTTCGCGGTGGATTGCGCGCCGTCGGGTTGGTCGGTGCGACGACGCCGGGGCACGGTCACGGCCGATGAGGTGGTGCTGGCCGCCGGGACGTACGGCACCCAACTGTTGCTGCACCGGATGCGCGCGGCCGGCCATTTGCCCGGCGTTTCGAGCGCCCTGGGGCGGTTGACCCGGTCGAACTCGGAGTCCCTGGGCGGCGCCTTCGCCCGCGGCGCCGGTGCTAGTCGTGACTTCAGTCGGGGCGTGGCGATCACGTCGTCCTTCTACCCCGACGAGCACACCCACGTTGAGCCCGTCCGCTTCGGTAAGGGCAGCAACCTGATGTACCTGCTAGGGACGCGCCTGGTTGAGCCCGTTCCGGGCGAGCCGCGCTGGCGAACGTGGCTTCGCGACACCCGGCGGGACCCACGCGGCACCCTGTCGTTCCTGAATGTGCGCCGGGCTTCGGAGCGCTCGGTGATCGCGCTGGTGATGCAGTCCCTGGACAACTCGGTGACCGTCTCGCTGCAGCGGGGACGATTCGGATCGGGGCTGACATCGAAACAGGGCCACGGCGCCCCCAATCCCACCTGGATCCCCGCCGGCGCCGCGGCCATCCGGGCGATGGCGGCTCGCCTCGGCGGCCGGCCCGCGGGAAACCTCGGCGATCTGGTGCGTCGCCCGTTCACAGCGCACTTCCTGGGCGGCTGCGTGATCGGGACCGATCCGGCCGAAAGCGTCGTGGACCCCTACCACCGGGTTCATGGGCAGCCCGGCCTGTCGGTGGTGGACGGGTCGACGATCACCGGCAACCTGGGCGTGAACCCATCGCTGACCATCACCGCGCAGGCGGAACGGGCCTTCGCGATGTGGCCGAACAAGAACGAGCCGGACCCAAGGCCGCGACCGGGCGCGGGCTACCAGCGGGTCGAGCCGGTCGCCCCCAAAGCACCCGTGGTCCCCGCCGACGCTCCGGCTGCGCTGCGGTTCTGAGACATCCCGGGTTCTGAGACATCCCGGGTTCTGAGGCATCGCGTCACAACCGGTTCAGTCCGCTGCTGTCAAGGTGCGGGACGCATGGCTACCTGCGTTACTTCAGTCGGTGGCGCCCTCGTCACCCACCCACGCAGGCGAGGGTCGCCACCGCTTAGGGTCCGCCCTGTGGCCGCGCACCAGAAGGTCCTCGTTGTCGACTTCGGGGCGCAGTACGCGCAGTTGATCGCCCGCCGGGTTCGCGAGGCGAACGTCTACTCCGAGATCGTCCCCAGCACCTTGTCGGCCGACGAGATCGCCGCGATGCGACCGGCCGCGGTGATCCTGTCCGGGGGACCGGCAAGCGTCTACGCCGAAGGCGCACCCCGGATCGACACGGCGCTGTTCGAAGTCGGCGTACCGGTCTTCGGCATCTGCTACGGCTTCCAGGCGATGGCCCAAGCCCTGGGCGGCGAAGTCGTGCAGACCGGGCTCAGTGAGTTCGGCGGCACCCAGTTGACCGTCACCGGGACCGATTCGCGGCTCTTTGCGGAAACACCGGCCGAACAGACCGTCTGGATGAGCCACGGTGACGCGGTGCACCGGGCGCCCGATGGGTTCGCGGTCACGGCCACCACCGCGGGCGCGCCGGTTGCCGCATTTGAGGATCTCGGTCGGTCCCTGGCGGGAGTTCAGTTCCACCCAGAGGTGCTGCACACCGCCCACGGGCAGGAGCTGTTGCAGCGTTTCCTCTACGACATCGCCGGCATCAAGCCGGACTGGACCACCGAAAGCGTCATCGACGAGCAGGTCGGTCGGATCGCCGATCAGATCGGGGACGCCCGGGTCATCTGTGGGCTTTCCGGCGGCGTGGATTCCGCGGTCGCAGCGGCGCTCGTGCACAAGGCGGTGGGGGACCAACTCACCTGCGTGTTCGTCGATCACGGCCTGCTGCGCTCCGGTGAAGCCGAGCAGGTGGAGAAGGACTACGTGGCCGCGACCGGTATCTCGCTGGTGGTCGTCGACGCCCGGCAGCGGTTCCTGGACGCGCTCGCCGACGTCGCCGACCCCGAGACGAAGCGAAAGATCATCGGTCGGGAGTTCATCCGGGTGTTCGAGGACGCCGCGCGTCAGGTGGTCGCCGATGCCGGCGCGCACGGCGAGCGCGTCGACTTCCTCGTGCAGGGAACCCTCTACCCCGACGTGGTGGAGTCCGGTGGCGGCACCGGAACGGCCAACATCAAGTCCCACCACAACGTCGGCGGTCTGCCCGACGACCTCGAGTTCGCGCTCGTCGAGCCGCTGCGGTCCCTGTTCAAGGACGAGGTTCGCGCGGTCGGACTGGAGTTGGGCCTGCCCCCGGAGATCGTCTGGCGCCACCCCTTCCCGGGTCCGGGTCTGGCCATCCGGATCGTGGGCGCCGTCGATGCCGACCGGCTGGCCGTTCTGCGCGCCGCCGACGCCATCGTCCGGGAAGAGGTCACCGCCGCCGGTCTGGACCGCGAGATCTGGCAGTTCCCGGTCGTGCTGCTCGCGGACGTCCGCAGCGTCGGCGTACAAGGCGATGGCCGCACCTACGGGCACCCCATCGTGCTGCGCCCCGTCTCCAGCGAGGACGCCATGACCGCCGATTGGTCGCGGCTGCCGTACGACCTGCTGGCACGCATCTCCACGCGGATCACCAACGAGGTTCGCGAAGTGAACCGGGTCGTGCTGGACGTAACCAGCAAGCCGCCCGGCACCATCGAGTGGGAGTAGCCCTGGGCGCTGAGCCGCCGGTGGTGGTGATCACCGGCGCGAATCGGGGGATCGGCCTTGGGCTCGCGCGCAAGTACGCGGGCGCCGGTTGGCGGGTGATCGCGACAGCGCGCGACCCGGGTAGTGCCGATTCGCTGGCACAACTGCGCAGCGGCGGGGCAGCAGTGACTCTGGAGCGACTCGATGTGGCTGATGCCGCATCCGTGGCGGAGTTCGCCGAACGAGTCGGCGACACGGCAATTGACGTCCTGATCAACAACGCGGGCACGATGGGCCCGCAGCCGTTGGCCGAGCACATTCACAGGCAGCGGTTCGGCGGCATCGACTACGACCTGTGGACGGATGTCCTGCTGACCAACACGCTGGGCCCGGTACGGCTAACCGAAGCGTTGGCGGACAACGTCGCGGCCAGCGATCGTCGCATCGTCGTGATGATGTCGAGCACGGCCGGCTCGATCGGGGGCAGCGATCGGCCGGCGATCGCCTATACGACCAGCAAGGCAGCGCTGAACAAGGCAACCACGATCATCGCCAGGGAGTTGGCCCCCCGCGGGGTCGTGGTCTTCGCGTTGTGTCCTGGCCACGTCAAGACCCGGATGGGCATCGGCGGCGCCACCGTCGAAGTGGACGAATCGGTCGACGGCATCGCCGAAGTCATCGAGGCTGCGACCCCGGCCGACTCCGGGCGCTTCGTCCGCTACAACGGCGAAGCGATCCCCTGGTAGCTGCTCAGCAGATGCGCGGCAGCGGCTCGGCCAGCGGCCGATCCACCACCCGTGAACCGCCGATGGCGGTGCGCGCCAGCACCACCCCGGGGTGCTCGGCGACGGCGGTGCCAAAGCGCACCGCGGCTGCGGACACGTCCACGGCTCGGAGCACGGCTAGGGCCGCATCGCACTGATCAGCCGGAACTGCCGCGACGAAGCAGCCTTCGTTGGCCACGGCCAGCGGGTCCAGGCCCAAGAAGCCGCACGCAGCGCGCACCTCCGCCGGAACCGGCACGGCGCTTTCGTCGAACTCGAACCCGACCGCGGAGGCGACAGCCAACTCGTTGAGAGTTGCCGCCACGCCGCCGCGGGTCGGGTCGCGCAGCGCGTGCACGGTGACACCGGCGGCCAGCAACGCAGCAACCGCGCCAGCGACCGGCGCCGTGTCCGAGCGGATCTCAGTTCCGAACTCCAGGCCCTCCCGAACGCTCATCACCGCAATGCCGTGTCGGCCGATCGGGCCGCTGAGGATCAACGCATCGCCGGGCAGCACCCGGTCCGGGCCGATGGATACGCCATCGGGGACGACCCCGACCCCGGCGGTGTTGACGTAGATGCCATCTCCGTGACCAGCGTCGACAACCTTCGTGTCGCCCGTGACAACGCGCACATCCGCTACCCGAGCCGCTGCGGCCAGGGCTTCGACAACCGCAGCCAACTCCGCCAGCGGCAGCCCCTCCTCAAGCACGAACCCGACGGACAGGTACAGCGGCCGAGCGCCGACCATCGCCAGGTCGTTCACCGTGCCGTTGACCGCCAAGTCGCCGATGCACCCGCCCGGAAAGAACCTTGGTCGCACCACGTAGGAGTCGGTCGTGAAGGCCAGGCGTCCATCGATCGGGTCCAGGGTGGCGGCGTCGGCGAGTCGCAACAACTCCGTGTCGGCGGACTGGGTCGCCGCCGAACCAACGCCACCGACTCCGGTGGCGGTAAACGCGGGCACGATCAGGTGTTCGATGAGATCAGCGGACAGCCGACCGCCGCCGCCGTGCCCCATGACGATGTTCGGGTGATGCCGCAGGGGCGTTGGGCAGACCCAATCGGCTGGATCCGCGCTCACGGTGCAGCCGTGGGCTGTAGGCGCCGGAACTGGTAGTAGGCGGCACAAGCGCCTTCGCTGGAGACCATTGGGGCGCCCAGCGGCCGGACCGGGGTGCAGTCCGTGCCGAATGCGGCGCACTCGGTCGGCTTGATCAGCCCTTGCAGCACCTCGCCGGCGCGACAGGCGACCGGGGATTCCGCGGTCACGTCGGTCACTGCGAACCGGTGTTCGGCGTCGTACTGCTGCCACCGATCGGCCAACCGCCACCCGGAGTCCGGGATCAGCCCGATACCGCGCCAATGCCGGTCCGTGACCGTGAAGACGTCGTTGACCACGCGCTGTGCTTCCAGGTTGCCGGTGTCGCTGACCGCGCGCGGATAGGCGTTTTCCACCTTGGCCTCGCCGGCTTCGAGCTGCCGCAGTGCGCGCCGAATGCCGTCCAGCAGATCGAGTGGTTCGAAACCGGTGACGACGATCGGTACGCCGTATTGGCGCGCCAACGGCTCGTACTGCGACGTGCCCATCACGGTGCAGACATGGCCGGCCGCCAGGAACCCCTGCACGCGGCACTGTTCGGACTCCATGATCGCCCTGATGGCCGGCGGCACGAGGACGTGGCTGGCCAGCATCGAGAAGTTCCTCAGGCCCAGCCGGTCGGCCAGGACCACCGCCATCGCATTCGCCGGGGCCGTGGTTTCGAATCCGATGCCGAAGAAGACGACTTGTTTGTCCGGCTCGGCCTGAGCAATACGCACCGCATCCAAAGGCGAGTAGACGATCCGGACGTCGGCCCCGCGGCTCTTGATGCCGAAGAGGTCCTCGTCGGTCCCCGGAACCCGGAGCATGTCGCCGAAGGAGCAGAACACCACATCTTCCTTGGCGGCGATGGCCAGCGCGCGCTCGATTGTGGTCAGCGGGGTGACGCACACCGGGCAGCCGGGACCGTGGATCAACTCGACCGAGTCCGGGAGCAACTGGTCCAAGCCGTGCCGGATGACCGTGTGTGTCTGCCCGCCGCAGACCTCCATCAGCGCCCACGGCCCGGTGACGAAGCCGGCGATGTCGTCGAGCAGCCGCCGCGCCAGCTCGGGGTCGGCGAACTCGTCCAGGTACTTCACTCCGGCCCCAACTCCTCGGTCAGCTGTCCGGTCTGGGCCAACAGCTGCAAGGTCTGCTGCGCGGACTCCTCGTCCAGGCGGGTGATAGCGAACCCGACGTGCACGATGGTCCAGTCCCCGACTTGCACCTCGGGCACGTACGCCAGGCACACCTCTTTGCGCACGCCGCCGAAATCGACCCGACCCATGCGGGTGCCGTCGGTCTCGAACACCGACTCGACGCGACCGGGAATGCCCAGACACATGATCAGGTCCCTCCGCCAGCTGCCACGACCGCAGCCTGCCCCAGCGCCAGCCCGCCGTCGTTGGCCGGCACCTCGCGGTGCGTGAGGACGACGAAGCCGGCGGCGGCGAGTCGCTGCGAACACAGGCGGAGCAACAGCGCGTTCTGGAACACGCCGCCGGTCAGCCCCACCGTTTCGACCCCTTCGCGGTGGCGCATCAGGACGGCTGCTTGCAGCACCGAATCCGCAAGCGCTTTGTGGAACCCGGCGGCGATGGTCGCGGCGGGCCGGCCACCAAGCAGGGCGGCCACGGCTGCGGCCATCAGGCCACTGGGGTCAAGCAGCACCGGGTCGCCATCGGCCACGTCGATCGCTAACTCCGTCGATTCAGCGGTACCCGCGGCCAGCGCCTCCAGTGCCATGGCGGCTTGTCCTTCGTACCTGGAGTCGTGGCAGACGCCCAGCAGCGATGACACCGCATCAAACAGCCGTCCCACGCTGGTGGTCGGTGTGCAGCCGGCCCCGGAGGCGAGCATTTGCGCAAGCACCTGCCGCTCCTGGGGATCGGCGGCCGCCACCGGCGGCAGCGCCTGCGCCCACGACAACCCGGCGGCGTTCAAGTGCGCCAGCGCCGTGCGCGCCGGGCGCCGGATGGCGGCATCCCCGCCAGGCAAGGGGATCGGGCGCAAGTGCCCAACCCGCCGGACCTCGGCGAACCCGCCGAGGAGGAACTCCCCACCCCAGATGGTCTCGTCGTCGCCGTAACCGGTGCCGTCGAAGACGACGCCGAGCACCGGGCCGCCGGCCCACGCGTGCTCGGCCAACAGCGACGCCAGGTGCGCGTGGTGGTGCTGCACCAGATGAACCGCCAGCCCGTGCTCGCCGGCGAAGTCCTCGGCCCAGCGTCTGGACTGGTACCCGGGGTGCAGGTCCGCGGCGACGCTTTGTGGCTGAATCCCGGTGATCCGCTGCAGGTGCTCGACGGTGCGTTGCAGGTTCTGCACCGTCTCCCAGGAGCCGACGTCGCCAAGGTGCTGGCTGAGGACGGCCCGCCGGTCGGCGGCCAAGCAGACGGTCGCTTTCAGTTCGCCACCGACGGCCAGGAGCGGTTCGGTGTCCATTGGCAACCGAACCGGCAGCGGGGCGATCCCGCGGCTACGGCGGATGGGTATCGACGCGTCGGCTTCGACACGCACCACCGAGTCGTCGCACCCGACGACGATGCGGCGGTCGTGGTGCAGGAAGGCGTCGGCGATGTCGGCCAGTCGTGCCTCGGCTTCGTCGGCTGCAGTGCACAGCGGCTCATCAGTTCGGTTGCCCGACGTCATGACCAGTGCCTCGGGCACCGCGGGCGAGCCGGGCGGGCCAGGCTGCAGGAGCAGGATCTGGACGCCCGTGTAGGGCAGCAGCAGGCCGATCGTGCCCTTGGCGGCGGCGCGGGCACCGGGCGCCACCGATTGCGCCACCTGCATCCCCGCGCGGGTTGGCGCAACCAGCACGATGGGGGCCGCCGGTGCGACCAATGCGGTCCGGGCGGATTCGGACAGTTCGCCCAGACGTTGCGCCACCTCGAGATCGCGCACCATGACCGCGAACGGCTTGGGCCCACGTTGCTTGCGGCGGCGCAGCCGCTCGACCGCATCGGGGTCACCGGCGTCGCACGCCAGGTGGTAGCCGCCGACCCCCTTGATGGCGAGGATCCCGCCTTCGGCCAGCACCCGGCGTGCCGCAGCGATGGCGTCGGCGTCGCCGTGGATCGGCTCCGATCCGGCTCCGGCGGCGAAGTGCAGTCGTGGTCCGCATTCGGGGCAGGCGGTGGGCTGGGCGTGGAATCGGCGATCGTCCGGGTCGTCGTACTCGGCCTGACAGGTCGGGCACAGCGCAAAGGTGGTCATGGTCGTGTGGTGCCGGTCGTAGGGAACCCCGGTGACCATGGAGTAACGCGGGCCGCAGTTGGTGCAGGCGATGAGGGGGTGCCCATGCCGACGGTCGGAAGCGTCCAACATCTCGCCGGCGCATTCGGCGCAGATCGCGCGGTCCGGTGGGGCAGTAGTGGCTATCGGCGTTGCGCTGTCGCTGGGCACGATGCGAAACCCGGTCTCGCCGATCACCGGGATCTCGTCTGCTTGCAGGTCCTGGACGATGGCCGCCGGCGGTGCATCCCGGCGCAGCAGGTCAACGAATTCCGCCACCGCTGCTGATGGACCCTCGGCCTCGCAGAAGACGCCCAACCCGTCGTTGCCGACGTGACCGGCGACGCCGCAGGCGCGGGCCAATCGGTGCACGAATGGCCGAAAGCCCACGCCTTGAGTCAGGCCGGTGATCCGGATCGCGACCCGGGTGACCGGTGTCGTGGCGGTCCTCATCCGGACTCCCCGCGGAGCTCGTCGCGGGCCATCTCGACGGCGCGGGGGACCGCAGCGGCGACCGCTTGGGTCAATGCGGATCCGTGGGAGACGTCGGCGGCCTCGACGCCGATGATGAGCAGCCGTTGTGGCAGTCGCTGCAGCAGTTCACCCAGTGCGACCGCTTCGCGCAGACCGGCTCCGTGGCTGGACACTGCCGGCGGGAGGTCATCGGCCAGTTGCTGCGACGTGACCCGGTGCAAGGTGCCGGGCGCTGCCCCGGTCCGGACGGCGTCCACGACGACGGCGATCTCGGCGCCGCGCCAAGCCTCGACGATGCGCGCGGGCTCCCCGTCCAGGACCAACGTGGTTACGTCGGCAGGCAGGTCGGTGGCGGCCCTGACGACATGCGGGCCGACGCCGTCATCGCTGCGGTCGGGATTGCCGATGCCCAACAGCAACTTCACCTGCGCGTCACCGTCAGGTCGAGGAAGTGCGTCGCGCACGAGATGCACGGGTCGTAGTTGCGAATTGTCGTTTCGGCTATCTGCTGCAGTTCGTCGTCGGGCAGTTGCAGATTGCCCTCGACCACGTTCCATAGGTCGTGCTCGATGGCGGGTTGGTTCTGCGAGGTCGGCGGGATGATCTCGGCGGCGGTGATGATTCCGTCCGGGTCCAGCGAATAGCGGTGATACAGCAGGCCGCGCGGCGCTTCGGTCGCACCGTGGCCGGTACCGGCCCGAGCGATGACGGGGATTCTCGGTTGTTCTGGCGCGGTGTAGTCGTCGATGAGCCGGATGGCCTCATCGACGGCGTAGAGCACCTCAAGTGCGCGCACGACGATGCTGCGGAACGGGTTGCGGCACCGGAGGTCCTGCTTGACATCGCGGGCGACCTCAGCGGTCAACCCGGTGATCTGCTCGGAGTTCAGGGTCCAGCGCGCCATAGGGCCGACCAGGTACGGGGTTGATCCGGCCAGGCGTGCGTGCTTGGCGGTGGAGTAGGGAACCTGGAACTCCTCCGTGAGATCCCCGAAGGCGGCCACGTCCAGCCGTCGGCCGGTAGTGCTGGCCACGTGACCGGAGTCGATGGCGTACTCGTCGTCGTGGCTGAGCGCGACCATCTCCAGGTCCACGTCCAGGTCCGGGAAGTCGAATCCGGACACCCAGTGCACGGTCTCGACGGCCAGGTCCCGAGCGGTCAGCAACTCCCCGCGCAGGTCGGCCAACTCCGTAGCCGTCGGGAGTCGGAAGAAGCCACCCACGGCCACGTTGATCGGGTGCACGGCGCGGCCGCCCACCACCTCGACGATGCGGTTGCCGATTCGCTTGAGTTCCAGCCCGCGCTCCAGCGCCCCTCGATGCTGCGCACCCATCCGTAGCGCGTCCGGGAAGCCCAAGAAGTCCGGAGCGTGCAACAGGTAGATGTGCAAGGTGTGGCTCTCCACCCATTCGCCGCAATAGAGCAGCCGCCGCAGTGCGCGCAGCTGCCCGTCCACGCTGACCCCGCAGGCCTGCTCGATGGCCTGGCAAGCGCTCATCTGATAGGCGACCGGGCAGATGCCGCAGATACGCGCGGTGATGTCGGGTGGTTCGGTGAACTCCCGGCCAACCAGGAGCGCCTCGAAGAACCGCGGTGGTTCGTAGATGGACAGCTGCACGTTCTGCAGCACGCCGTCGGCGATGTCGACATGCATCGCGCCCTCGCCTTCGACGCGAGGTAACGCCTCCACTCGGATCTCCCGATGTGTCATGGCTGTCCCTTCTCGCGCTCGGCGGCTTCCGCGAACGCGGGAGCGCCGGCGTTGAACGTGCGGAAGAGCCGCAACCGCGTCGGGCCGGACACCTCGGCCGCGGTCAGCACCGCCGCCATCGACGATGTGTTCGCGCGCTCCTTGGGACCGAAGCAGCCGAAGCAGCCGCGGTCGTAGCCAGGGCACAGCGCCCCGCACCCGCCGTGGGTGACCGGTCCCAGGCAGGGCGTGCCGTGCGCAACGGTCACGCATACCTGACCCGCCCGCTTGCACTCGGTGCACACGCTCCAAGACGGCGTCCGGGGGCGGCGGCCTGCGAGCAGGGCGCCAACCACTTCCAGCAACTGGTCCTTGTCGATCGGGCAGCCACGCAACTCGAAGTCCACGCGGACGTGTTCGGCGATAGGTGTCGATGTGCCCAGAACGTCGAGGTACTCCGGGCTCGGATAGACCTGCGCGGCCCAGGCGTCGGTGTCGCCGAAGTTCCGCAGTGCCTGAATCCCGCCAGCCGTGGCGCATGCCCCGATCGTGATGAGCGTTCGGGACTGCTCCCGCACGCGCTGGATGCGTTCGGCGTCCGCGGCAGTTGTGATCGAGCCCTCCACCAGGGACACGTCGTACGGTCCGTCGCTGATGGCGCTGGAGGCCTCCAGGAAGTGCGCGATCTCGACTTGCTCGGACAGGGCGATCAGGTCGCGTTCGCAGTCGAGCACGGAGAGTTGGCAACCGTCGCAACTGGCGAACTTCCAGACGGCCAGGGTGGGTTTCGCGCTCATCACCGCTCCCGAACCGACCAGAGGTCATCAACCTGGTGGTAACTGAGAACTGGGCCGTGCGTGCACAACAGCCACGGCCCCAGCTGGCAGCGACCGCAGGTGCCCACCCCGCAGTGCATGTTTCGTTCCAGGCTGACCTGGATTCGATCTGGCCGCGTGCCGCGGTCCACGAGGTCGCGGCCAGCGAAGCGCATCATCGGCTCCGGCCCGCAGAGGACGGCCGCTGCGGTGGCGAAGTCCAGGTTCAGGCCCGGCAGCAGCGTGGTGATCACACCCACGTTGCCGTCCCAGCCGACGGGGGCGGCATCCACGGTTACCCGTACGTCGAGGCCGGCCGAGCGCCACTGTTCGTACTCGTCGGTATAGAGCAGTTGGTCGGGCGTGCGCGCGCCGATGAGCAGACGGGCCGGCTCGGCTCGTGCGGCCGCGGCGCGGATGACGGGTCGTAGCGGGGCCAGCCCCAGCCCGCCGGCCAAGATGATCAGCGGTCCTGGTGCCGGGTCGAACCCGACGCCCAACGGACCACGCACGCCGAGCATGGTTCCCGGCTCGGCGGCGGCGATCGCCGCAGTGACCGCTCCGACGATGCGAACGGTGTGCTCCACCCGACCGGACGCGTCCGCGGTGCCGCTGATGGACAACGGAACCTCGCCGACACCGAACGCGTAGACCATGTGGAACTGGCCGGGCTGCCCGGGTGCGATCGGTTCGTCCACGGGGTCCAACGCCAGCGTCACCGTGTCGGCGGTGTCCGGCCGTCGCCACGCGACCCGGTACCGAGCCGGCGCCACGCCAAGCGCGTCGGCGGCGGGGGTGGCGGACACCGTGTCAGCGAACGTCATTGGCGTACAGGTCCAGGGCGCGCAACTGCAGATGGTGCAGCCGCGTGGTCAGCAGCGCCGCGAAGCGCTTCATCAACAGGTAGCCGAGCCGCGGGTCCTCGTCGCACTTGGTTCGCATGCACTTGGCATCCAGGGCGATCAGGTCGCACGGCTCCACGGCGAGGCCGTCAAAGGCGTAGCGATAGGGCGGGAAGAGCCAGGAGATCCCGACGATGTCACCGGGTCGCAGCGTCTCCGCCGCCAGGGATCCGCGTCCGGGTTGGTCGATCTCCAGCCGAACCGCACCCTTGCGCAGCAAGTAGAAGTAGTCCGCTGCGGCGCCGGAGTGCAGCACATGCTGACCGGCGTCGAAGTGCACGTTGCGTCCGCATCCGGCCAGGAAGTCCAGATCTGCCGCGGGCAGATCGGCGAACAAGGGCTGCTCGGCCAGCAGGTCACGAATGGTTCTCATGGGCACCTCCCGGTGCTTCGGCCAGGGCGGCGATCTCTACGGTCAGATCGATTCCGGGTGGACACCAAGTGATGCAGCGGCCGCAGCCGACACATCCGGACGTGCCGAACTGGTCCTCCCAGGTGACGAGTTTGTGCATCAGCCACTGGCGGTAGCGGGACTTGGTGTCGGCGCGCACCGGGCCGCCGTGCAGGAACGAGAAGCCTTCGTTGAAGCAGGAGTCCCAGTTGCGCCAGCGCTCGGCCGTCTGCCCGGTCAGGTCCGTGCGGTCCTCAAACCCGCCGCAGAAGCAGGTCGGGCAGACCAAGGTGCAGTTGGCGCAGGCCAGGCATCTGGAGGCGACGTCGTCCCAGTGCGGGTGATCGGGGTACTGCGCCGCCAGCCTGGGTGCGGCCGGGTCCATGGCGCGAACCATCGACTCCGCGGCGTGCTGTACGGCGTCTGCGGCTGCTTGCACGAGACCAGGCTCCGCAGCCGTGTTCGGGAGTTGGTCCAACATCTGCGCGCCGGCAGTGGAGCCGGCGTCCACCAGGAACTCGTGTCTGTCGGTGTCGCACACCTCCACCACGCGCAGGTCGTAGCCGCTGTCCGCTGCGGGTCCGGTCCCCATGGAGGTGCAGAAGCAGACCTCACTGGGGTGTGTGCAGGAAGTGGTCACGATGAAGACGTCGCCGCGCCTGGCTGTGTACCCGCGGTCACGCCCAGCACCCAGCACCCGGTCGGTGATCCCCAGTGCTGCCAAGTCGCAGGAACGAATGCCGATGAACGCCACTGGCTGCGCGTGCGGGGCTGGCTGGTTGACGGTGAAGCCGTCCTCGGCCCGGTTGGCTTCCCACAACAACTCCCGGGCCGGCTGCAGGAACCGTCGCCAGGACTGCGCCGGCGCCGCGTAGGCGAAAAGCGCAGTACTCGAAGCGGCTGGGCCCGCCCGGTAGTGACCTGGGGACTGCTCGTCCCGGTAGCCGACCGGCAGGTCAGCCACTTCCGCGACTTCGCCGAGCACGATCGCGCCATCGCGCGCCCGCGGGCCGATGACGGTGCGGCCCTGCGCGCGCAGGGCGTCAAGCAGTGCCTGCACGCCTGCCAAGTCCAGAACCCGGGGCTCGGCGGTGGTCACACATCCAGCCTAGGAACCATTGGCGTCGCTGTCAGGGCCCGAGGACCCCGGTCTCACGGCACCTATCCGGCGATCGGGTCCCCTTTGGTCGAGCGGGGTGCGTTCGCGGCTACGGTGCGCCCATGGATTTCGTTCGTGACCTGGTCCTGATCCTGCATTTCATCGGCATGTCTGCCCTGTTCGGCGGCTTCTTCGTCCAGTTGCGGACACCCACGAAGGTCGTGAACTCCGCGATGCTGCACGGCGCGCTCACTCAGCTGGTCACCGGCATCTTGCTGGTCGGCTTGATCTACGCCGACGACGGCGAACCGGACAACGCCAAGATCACGGTGAAGACCGTGATCATTCTGGTCATCACTGCGCTGGCATGGATCAACCGCAAGCGGGACTCCATCAGCGCCGGGGTGTGGTGGGCCATCGGGCTGCTCACCGTCGCGAACATCGCAATCGCGGTTCTCTGGTAGTCCCGGCCTGGGCCGGCGGGGCTGGCCGGCGCGGTCTAGCCGGTGCTGTGAACGCGAAACGCCTCGGCCAGCCGGCCCTCCGGTAGCGGGGCGCGTTCGGCGTTTCCGACCATCCATGTGCGCACCATCTCGGGAACCTTGTCGCGGTCCGGGTGCTGAGACTCATGCGCCATGATGGCTTCGATCTTGCGGTCGAACTGCTCGGTCACGTCGACGAAGTGGTTGGGGTCGGGTACGGCCATCACCCAAACCTCCGGCACCGTCCATGCCTCCAGCCCCTCCTCGGCCAGCAGCGCCGGGAAGGCGAAGGGGTTGCGCGACTCGGGGTAGACGGCGCGGATCGTGGCCTCACCGGACGCCATGTGGTCGGCATGGGAGGCGCCGATGCGATCCCACCAACGTTCGGGGTTCATGAGCATCACGCGCTGCGGCCGAACCTGGCGGATGACCCGGACGATGTCGCGCACCAGATCGCGGGTCACCTCCAACTCGCCATCCACGTACCCCAGGAAGCGAACATCGGTCACCCCGGCGACCCGCGCCGCGGCGATCTGTTCGGCTCGCCGGATCTCCGGGATGCGCTCGCGCGGCAACTCCGGGTCGAACCCGCCGGCCTGCCCGTCCGTGCAGACGCAGTACGTAACTGCGATGCCTGCGTCCGACCAAGTGGCGATGGTCCCGGAAGCGCCAAAGTCCACGTCGTCCGGATGAGCCGTGACCACCAGTGCCCGCTCCACCTCGGCGTCGCTAAGCACGATCGCTCCCCTCCGTAGCTGCTGCGGCTCGCTCATCCTGGCACGGTCACTGTCCGCGACCGCGCGCCCGGCGCGGCATGGCCCGGCACCGCGTCGGCGCCGCCACCTAAAGTGGCGGTGCGATGAGCACGCTATTCGACGACCTCGACCTGCCGGTTCCAGTCGGCCGCCCCGCGGTCGCGGACCCGGCCGCGCTGCTGGAGGGACTCAACCCACAGCAGGCCGAAGCTGTCGCCCATCGCGGCGGGCCGGTTCTGGTCGTCGCCGGCGCGGGTTCGGGCAAGACTCGCGTGCTCACCCGCCGCATCGCGCATCTGCTGGCCTCCGGTGACGCCCAACCTGGCGAGATCCTCGCCATCACGTTCACGAACAAGGCCGCGGCCGAGATGCGCGAGCGGGTTGTGGACCTGGTCGGGCCGCGCGCCCGGTCCATGTGGGTGTCTACCTTCCACTCCGCGTGCGTGCGGATCCTGCGCCGCGAGGCGGCCCACCTGGGGATGTCCTCGTCCTTCTCCATCTACGACGCCACCGACTCGTTGCGGCTCATCACCGCCATCTGCCGCGATCGCGACCTGGACCCCCGCCGCTACCCGCCGCGCGCCATCGCCAACCGCATCTCGTCGTGGAAGAACGACCTCCTGGATGCATCGGCCGCGGCCAGCGTCGCCGCCGACCACCTGCAACGGACCGCTGTTGACGTCTTCACCGAGTACGAGCGGCGGTTGGCCGCAGCCAACGCGGCCGACTTCGACGACCTGATCGCCAGAACAGTGCACCTGCTGCGGACGCACCCGGATGTGGCCGAGCACTACCGCCGCCGCTTCCGGCACATCCTGGTAGACGAGTACCAGGACACCAACCATGCGCAGTACGCGCTGATCCGGGAGTTGGTCGGGACTGCGAACCCCAAACTGCCGCCCGCGGAGTTGCTGGTCGTCGGGGACTCCGACCAGGCCATCTACGCGTTCCGCGGTGCGACGATCCGAAACATCCTGCAGTTCGAGGCGGATTACCCGGCCGCGCGCACCATCCTGTTGGAGCAGAACTACCGATCCACCCAGACCGTGCTGTCCGCAGCGAACGCGGTGATTGCGCGTAACCCGGACCGTCCGGAGAAGCGCCTGTGGACCGACGCCGGTGCCGGCGACCGGATCGTCGGGTACGTCGCCGACAACGAACACGACGAGGCGGCTTGGGTCGCCTCCCGCATCGACGCGCTCTCCGACGCGGGCCAGGCGGTCCCCGGCGATGTAGCTGTCTTCTATCGCACCAACGCGCAGTCCCGGGTGTTTGAGGAAGTGTTCATCCGCACGGGCATGCCCTACCGCGTCGTCGGCGCGGTGCGCTTCTACGAGCGCAAGGAGATTCGCGACGCGCTGGCCTACCTGCGGATCCTGGCCAACCCGGACGACGAGGTGAGCCTGCGGCGCATCCTGAACACCCCCCGCCGGGGCATCGGTGAGCGGGCTGAGGCCGCAGTTGACGCGCTGGCCGCGACCTACGGGATCGGCTTCGGCCAGGCGCTGCGTCGCGCCGAGGAGTCAGAGCACCTCGCGTCGCGGTCGCTGGCCGCCATCCAGGCCTTCGTGAAGATGTGGGACGAACTGCTGGAGATAACCGCCGACGGCGCTCCGCCCGCTGACCTGATTCAGCACATCCTCGTGAAGTCCGGGTACCTGGCTGAACTGGAGCGCAGCGCGGACCCGCAGGACGAAACGCGCGTGGAGAACCTGCGCGAGCTGGAGGCGGTCGCCTCGGAGTTCATCCAGGCCCGCCCCGACGGGACGCTGGCGGACTTCCTCGAACGGGTGGCCCTGGTTGCTGATGCCGACGAGATCCCCGACGCCGTCGACAAGGTCGTGACGTTGATGACGCTGCACACCGCCAAGGGCTTGGAGTTCCCGGTGGTGTTCCTGACCGGCATGGAGGACGGCGTCTTCCCGCACAGCCGATCCCTGGGGGAGGCCGCAGAGTTGGCCGAGGAACGCCGGCTGGCGTACGTGGGGATAACCCGGGCCCGGCAGCGACTGCACGTCTCCCGAGCACTCAGCCGATCCGCGTGGGGGCAGCCGCAGGCGTGGCCGGCCAGTCGGTTCCTGGAGGAGATCCCCGCCGAACTAATCGAGTGGGAGCGCCCGGCAACGGTTGCCACCGGCAGGACCGCTCCCAGTTTGGCCGCCGCGGCCAGCCGCCGCGGTACGGCTAGTCCCGGCAACCGTGAGGTCATCAGCCTGACCCCGGGGGACCGGGTTTCCCACGACACCTTCGGTCTCGGCACCGTTGTGGCCACCGCCGGCGGCGGGGCGAACTCCGAGGCGACCATCGATTTCGGTGAGCTCGGCACCAAACGGCTGTTGCTGCGCTACGCACCCGTCGAGCGGCTGTAGCGGGAACCGGCCGGAAAAGCGTTCAGCCTGCGACGTGCCCTCACGCCGCAGGCCGAAGCCGAACTCGTCCGCTCAGACGCGAGCGCCCTTTGCCCGCAGGTACTTCAGCGGGTTGACCTGGGCGCCGCCACGGAGCACCTCGAAGTGCAGGTGCGAACCGGTGGCGTTGCCGGTGCTGCCGACGGCGCCGATCTTCTGGCCGGTCTTGACGGTGCCGGAGCCCACGGAGATGGACGACAGGTGCGAATACGTCGTTACGGTCCCGTCGCTGTGGCGGATCGCGATCTGCTTGCCGTAGCGGCCGGCCGAGCCGGCGCTGATGACCGTGCCCGCGGCTACTGCGCGGACTGGGGTGCCTCGGGGCGCGGAGAAGTCCTGGCCGGTGTGCTGGCCTGAAGACCACAGTGAGCCACCGGCGCCGAAACCGGCAGAAATTCGGTAGTTGGTGAGCGGCGCCACCCACGCGGCGCGTGCGGCGGCACGAGCAGCCTTCGCGGCAGCAGCCTTGCGTGCTGCGGCGACCTCGGCTGCCTTCTTTTCCGCGGCGGCCTTCGCTGCCGCGGCTGCTGCTGCCTGTCGAGCTGCTTCGGCTTCCGCGGCCCGGCGCTCAGCCAGTTCCGCGGCCGCCTTCATCTCCGCCCACGCGTCTGATCCTTCAACAGGCCGCTCCGGGCCCTGGGTCTGTTCCGAAGCCAGCGGGGAGTAGGACGAGACCTGTGCGCCGGCACTACCGCTGCCGATGATCGCGCCAATTAGCGCCAGGGCGCCGATCCCGGCGCCACCAACGCGCACGGCGCGGTTGGACCGCAGCTGCCGGACGTGGTGGACGGAGCGAGCGTGTCGGGGGTGCGGGGTCATCGGGGCGGGCCTTTCGGAGGGGAACCGGCCGGGGGCCTTGGGACATGGCGGGGTTACCCACGAGTAGGCAGGGCCAAACGGCTAGCCAGAAGGGCCGAAGAGCGCAACACGCCCTGGCTCAGCAGCCAAGTGAGCCGCGGCGACCGTGATCGGCGGTGACCCAGATCACACTCTGCGGACGTCCGTGCAGGTCAGTTGCGGCGGGCCCGTCGCGCTGGCGCCGCCGTGGTGTTCTTGGCGGCGCCGCTGCGGCCGGGCCGCCGACCGCGCTCCGCCGTGAGGGATGTCACACCCGCGGCGGTCTGGGTGCCTTCATGATCAAGATGGGCCAGCGCGGTGCATATCTCGTGGATTACCCGGCCATGCACCGGCAGCGACTGGTGTCCGACGCCGCGCACGAGGACGTTGCGGGCGCCCAGGTCCGGGTGATCCACCCGCGCTGACCGCTGCGGGATGACGACCTGGTCCAGGTCGCTCCAAACCGCCAGGAACCGAGTCCGGCACTCGGCCGGTTCGGTCAGTTCGGACATCAGGTCGCTGTCGGGCCGCAACTGCCGCGCCAGTGAGTGCGGGACCAACCGCGCCACCTGGGTGCCCGAGTGTGGCGTTCCCAAGGTGACCAGCGTGTGCACTCGGGCGTCGCCACCGAGGCGCTGCACGTAGTACCGCGCAACCAGGCCGCCCATGGAGTGGCCGATCACGTGGATGCGCTCGAACCCGGTCTCCTCGCACAACTTCTCGATGACATCGGCCAACTCGGCCGCGACGTCCCTGATGTCGGAGGAGAACGGGCTGTAGTTGTAGCCGAGCACGCGGTCGAACCCGCGGCGGCGGAGTCCGCGCCGCAGCAGGGCGAAGATGGAGCGGTTGTCCCCGACACCGTGCAGCAGGACGATCGGCGTGGACGCCGCCTCCACATCACCAACGGCCAAGCTGCGCCGGATCGGCGGCAGGTCGTCCAACCGCAGGCGGGCCTCGTCAATGATCAGGCGGTCCCGCAGCAGCCCCCACGGGTAGATGGCCAAGTGCGTCGCCTGCCAGGCGAACTCGGTGGCGGCCCCGATCACCCCTCGCGGCGTCATGAGCGTGCGCGCCACGCCCACTACGTCGTCGGCGACCTGTCCCAGCCGTGCGCCCACTGCGCCCATGTCGTGCATAGCGAGGCGACGTTAGGTCAGCGCCGGCCTTGTTCAAAGGGGCAAGTGCCCGAATGTTCGTCGCAGATTCGTCGCGACTACGCTCGCACCGTGTCCGCCTCCCCATCAGGTTCGGCAGCTTCTGCGCCCGGCAAGGGCCCGGAAGCGCAAGCGGCACCGTTGCGCGTGGTGGTGGCCAAGCCCGGTCTGGACGGTCATGACCGTGGGGCCAAGGTCGTGGCCCGGGCGCTGCGCGACGCCGGCATCGAGGTCGTCTACACCGGGCTGCACCAGACGCCGGATCAGATCGTCGAAACCGCGATCCAAGAGGACGCGGATGCCATCGGACTGTCCATCCTGTCCGGCGCGCATCTGACGCTGTTCCCCGCTGTGGTGCGACTGCTTGCGGAGAAGGACGCCACCGACATCGTGGTCTTCGGCGGCGGGATCATCCCGCAGGCGGACATCCCGGAACTGCTGCAAGCCGGGGTGGCTCACGTGTTCACCCCTGGAACCCCGACCCGGGAGATCGTGGACTGGGTCACTACCAATGTGGGCGCCTGACTAGGGTTCGAGGCCGCCCACCCCCGCGAAAGAGGACACCAGGCGTGGATCTGTACGAGTACCAGGCGAAGGAATTGTTCGCCAAGCACGGCGTGCCAACGCAATCCGGGACCGTGGTCACCGAACCGGAGGCGGCTCGCGCCGCTGCCGCCGAGCACGGCGGTCTGGTGGTGGTCAAGGCCCAGGTCAAGACCGGTGGTCGCGGCAAGGCGGGCGGCGTCAAGCTGGCGCAGAACCCCGACGAGGCCGCGGAAAAGGCCGAGGCGATCCTGGGCCTGGACATCAAGGGCCACATCGTCAAGAAGGTCCTGGTCACCCCGGCGGAGGACATCGAGACGGAGTACTACGTCTCTTTCCTGCTTGATCGCGCCAACCGCACGTACCTGGCCATGGCCTCGGTCGAGGGCGGCATGGAGATCGAGCAGTTGGCCGAGGAACGGCCCGAGGCGCTGGCCAAGGTCGCCGTGGACGCACTCACCGGTGTCGACGAGGCCAAAGCTCGTGAGATCGCGACGGTGGCGGGCTTCGGCCCGGACGTCTTCGATCAGGTCGTGGATGTGCTGATGCACCTATGGACGGTGTTCGTCGAGGAGGACGCCTCCCTGGTTGAGGTGAACCCCCTGGTGAAGACCCCGGACGGTCGCGTCGTGGCGCTGGACGGCAAGGTCACCATCGACGACAACGCTGGCTTCCGGCATCCGCACCACGCCGACCTGGTCGACCACGCCGCCACGGACCCGCTGGAGCAGCGGGCGCAGGAGAAGGACCTCAACTACGTGAAGTTGAGCGGCGAGGTGGGGATCATCGGCAACGGCGCCGGACTGGTGATGAGCACCCTGGACGTCGTCGCCTATGCCGGTGCGGAGTTCGGCGGGGTCAAGCCGGCCAACTTCCTGGACATCGGTGGCGGGGCCAGCGCGGAGGTGATGGCCGACGGCCTGGAGATCATCCTTTCCGACCCCGAGGTCAAGGCGGTCCTGGTGAACGTCTTCGGCGGGATCACCGCCTGCGACGCGGTTGCCAACGGGATCGTGCAGGCGCTGGAACTGCTCAAGAGCCACGGACAGGCCATCACCAAGCCGCTGGTGGTGCGACTGGACGGCAATAACGCCGCCGAAGGGCGGCGCATCCTCGACGAAGCCGAGCACGACATCGTCGAGATGGTGGACACGATGGACGGTGCCGCCCGCCGGGTGGCCGAACTGGCCGCACAGGCCTGAGGCGGGTTGACGTGGCGATCTATCTGAACTCCGAATCGCGGATCCTGGTGCAGGGGATCACCGGTTCCGAGGGCACCAAGCACACCAGGCGCATGGTCGCCTCCGGCAGCAACGTCGTGGCCGGGGTGACGCCGGGCAAGGGCGGCCAGGCCGTCGACGGCGGCAGTGGCGACATCCCGGTGTTCAACTCGGTGCCGGACGCGGTTGCGGCAACGGGCGCCGACGTCTCCGTCGTCTTCGTGCCGCCGCGCTTCGCCAAGGGCGCTGTCATCGAGACGGTTGACGCCGGGGTCCCGCTTTGCGTCGTGATCACCGAGGGCATCCCCGTCAGGGACACCGCGGAGTTCTTCCAGTACGCGACCAACTCCGGTGGCACCCGCATCGTGGGACCGAACTGTCCCGGTCTGATCAGCCCGGGGCAGTCCAACGCGGGCATCATCCCGGGGGACATCACCAAGCCCGGGCGCATCGGGCTGGTGAGCAAGTCCGGAACGTTGACCTACCAGATGATGTACGAGTTGCGGGACATCGGCTTCAGCACCTGCGTGGGGATCGGTGGTGACCCGGTCATCGGGACCACCCACATCGACTGCCTCGCCGCTTTCCAGGACGACCCGGACACCGACGCCATCGTCATGATCGGCGAGATCGGCGGCGACGCCGAGGAGCGGGCCGCCGACTTCATCGCTGCGAACGTGACCAAGCCGGTCGTCGGGTACGTCGCCGGCTTCACCGCGCCAGAAGGCAAGACGATGGGGCACGCCGGCGCCATCGTGTCGGGCTCCTCCGGCACCGCGCAGGCCAAGCAGGAAGCCCTCGAAGCGGTCGGCGTTCGCGTCGGCAAGACCCCGAGCGAGACCGCGCGACTCATGCGGGAGATCGTCACCGGCTGAGTGCCGTTGCGTGTCGCTGTCCAAAGCGCCACGACGACTCGTAGACGATCATGGGGTGACCCTCGATCAGGCCCGTGAGCTGCGCGCGCGCGGGTCGGGTGCGGCAACTTCACCAGGGGATCGCCCCGCGGTCCGGACCTGGTCACCTTTGGCCACCGGGGTCCTCGGTGGCGCACTGGCTGCCTTGGGTACCGCCGCGGTGATGATCGGCCTCGTAATCGGCACCTGGGCTTTGGCCCCGCACTCCGGGGACGCTTCGATTCCGGTTGGCGCTGGGGTGCTGGCCTGGGTGCTGGCTCACGGGACGTCGGCTGCGGTGGTCCTCGGGCCGGGGGTGCCCGAGCCGATCATCGGCACGGTTCAGGCGGCGCCGCTGGGTGCCGTCCTTCTGCTTGCGCTGGTGTGTGCGGTCAGCGCCCGGCGGGCCGCCGTCTCGGCGCTGGGCCGGGGCAGCGCTGACGCGTGGGCGATCGCCGGCTCCGTCACATTCGGCTACCTGCTGGTCGCGGTTCCGCTCATGTTGTCAGGTCCGGCCGAGGCCACCTTTGGTCTGGCCGACGTCTTGGTCGTGGCCGGTGTAGCCCTGGCCGGCTCGATCCCGGGTGCCGCCCGGGGGTGTCGCACGAATCTGCTTTCGCTCTTCCCCGAGCGCTTGCGGGCCGGCCTTGCCGGTGCCACGGCCGCCATTGCGGTGCTGATTGCCGGTGGCATGGCGGTTGTGCTGCTCGCCGTCCTGTTCTCCTTCGGCGAGGTGACTTCGGCTGTTTCGGACGTAGGCGCAACCGTGTGGGGCACGGTGAGCCTCGCCGTCTTGTGCGTCCTGGCCATTCCCAGCGCCGCGGTTTGGGTCGTCGCGTTCGCTACCGGGCCCGGGTTCCTGCTCGGCGAGGGCGTGCAGGTGAGTGCCACCGGCGTCGGGTCGGCTGAGTTGCCGGCGTTCCCGCTCTTCGGCCTGTTGCCGCAGCCAGGCGAAGCGCCGTCCGGGTCCCTGCTGTTGCTGTTGCTTCCGGTGGCCGCCGGGGTGATCGCCGGACTGGTGGCGCGCCGCATCGCGACCACCAACCAGGAGGGCGGTCTGCTGACCGCCGGTTTCCTCAGCGGTCTGTTCGCCGGGCTCGGTGTTGGGATCCTCGTGGCCCTCAGTCAGGTGTCCATGGGGGCGCAGCGGCTGGTCGGGCTGGGCCCGGCGGTCTTGCCGGTGGCTCTCTCGGTGACGGTGATCGTCGGCGGTGTGGCCGCGATCGTGGCGGTCGAGGCGGGTCGTGTCCGGGTTCCGCAGTTGCCCGACGGTCTCGCGGCCCGCCCCCTGGCCTTGGCGGCGGCCGCGCCCGCGTGGCTAGGCCGGCAGGGCCGTGCCGTCGGGTCTCGGGCTCGTGGTGTGACCGGGCGATTGCGCCGCTAGGGCTCGGGCTACGGTCCTCGCCGTGGCCGCCCGCATCGTCGTACTCGTTTCGGGCACTGGCAGCAATCTGGCCGCTCTCATCGACGCCGTAGGCAGCGGACAACTGGAAGCTGAGGTCGTGGGCGTCGTCTCCGACCGCCCGGGCGTGCTGGCCCTGGATCGGGCCGAAGCCGCGGGGATCCCGACGCACGTGGTCGCCCCGGGTGACTACGACGACCGCGGCGCCTGGGACGTGGCCCTGGCTGAACTGCTCGCAGCAGCTAGGCCCGACCTGGTCGTATCGGCCGGGTTCATGCGCCTGCTGGGTCCCGGAGTGCTGGGCGCGTTCCCGGTCGTCAACACCCACCCAGCGCTGCTTCCGGCTTTTCCCGGAACGCATGCGGTCGCGGACGCGCTTGCCTACGGGGTGACTGTCACCGGGTGCACCGTGCATTGGGTCGATGACGGCGTCGACACCGGCCCGATCATCGCGCAGGCGCCGGTCGCGGTGAAGTCGGACGACACCGAGCAGGAACTGCACGAGCGCATCAAGTCAGTCGAGCGCCTCTTGCTCGTGGAGGTTGTCACCAGGCTGGTCAGCGAGGGATGGACTCTCGACGGCAGGAAGACGAGGTTCGGACGTGAGTGAAGGCCGTCGCCAGATCAAGCGCGCGTTGATCAGTGTCTACGACAAGTCTGGGCTGCCGGAGCTGGCGCAGGCGCTGGACGCTGCTGGCGTCTCCATCGTGTCGACCGGTTCCACTGCCGCTCGTATCGCCGGCGCCGGCGTGGCGGTCACCCCGGTTGAGGACCTGACCGGCTTCCCCGAGTGTCTGGACGGTCGCGTCAAGACACTGCACCCACGGGTGCACGCCGGCATTCTCGCCGACCTGCGACTTCCCGAGCACGCGTCGCAACTTCGCGAGTTGGATGTCGAACCTTTCGATCTCGTGGTGGTCAACCTCTACCCGTTCGCAGAGACCGTGGCCTCCGGTGCCACGGTCGACGAATGCGTTGAGCAAATAGACATCGGCGGGCCGAGCATGGTTCGCGCGGCGGCCAAGAACCACCCTTCTGTCGCCGTCGTGACTTCTCCGGACGCGTACTCGGACATCGTTGCTGCCTTGGATTCGGGCGGCTTCACGCTGGCCCAGCGGCAGCAGCTGGCGGCGCAGGCCTTTCAGCACACCGCCTCGTACGACGTCGCCGTTGCGTCTTGGATGAGCAGCGTGGTGGCGCCCGAAGCGGGGCAGCGGTTCCCTGGCTGGACCGGGGCCACCTGGCAGCGAGCGAACGTGCTTCGTTATGGCGAGAACCCGCATCAGGAAGCCGCGCTCTACGTCAACGAGCACGGCACGGGTGGGTTGGCACGAGCCGAGCAGCTCGGCGGCAAGGAGATGTCGTACAACAACTACGTCGACGGAGACGCAGCGTTGCGGGCCGCGTACGACCACGAGGCGCCTGCGGTCGCGATCATCAAGCACGCGAACCCGTGCGGGATCGCGGTTGGCGTGGACGTGGCCGAGGCCCATCGCAAGGCGCATGCATGTGACCCGGTCAGCGCCTTCGGAGGAGTGATCGCGGTCAACCGGCCGGTGACCAGGCAGATGGCCGAGCAGTTGGCCGACATCTTCACCGAGGTCCTCATCGCACCGGAGTTCGACGAGGACGCGCTGCCGCTGCTTGCCGCGAAGAAGAACCTGCGCCTCCTGCGCGTTCGTCCCGCGCCATCCTCGGCTGAGTTCCGGGCGGTCAGCGGGGGCCTGCTGATGCAAAGCGTCGACGACATTTCCGCGACTGGTGACGACCCGGACGGCTGGACCCTGGCCTGCGGTCCGGCGGCGTCGGATCAGGTGCGCGCAGACCTGCACTTCGCCTGGCGGGCTGTCCGCGCCGTCAAGTCCAACGCCATTCTGTTGGCAGCCGATCAGGCGACTACCGGCATCGGCATGGGTCAGGTGAACCGAGTCGATTCCGCGCGACTGGCTGTAGCGCGGGCCGGTGCGGAGCGAGCCGCACTCAGCGTGGCCGCATCGGACGCGTTCTTCCCATTCCCCGACGGCCTGCAGGTCCTCGCCGACGCCGGGGTGCGGGCAGTCGTACAGCCGGGCGGTTCAGTGCGCGATGCAGAGGTCGTAGCGGCAGCCGATGCCGCGGGCATGACGATGTACTTGACGGGCGTGCGCCACTTCTTCCACTGACCGCCTCCACCTCGTCAACCGGCTCCGCCCATAGCGGGACACAGGCTGCGTTAGCCACCTTGGTGCCCACTGGCCGTCAGTGGTTGCGCTGAAACAGGTAGTAGTTCGCTCTGCGCTCGTAGGCGATGCCACGGTTGGTTTCGATGATCTGGGCACGGGAGGGTGGTTCGCCGGCGCGGGGAACGAGGTAGCCGGACAACTCCTGGTCTTTGATTCGGTAGTGACCGTCAGGGTTGCGGTTCAGTACGGCCCTCAACTCGTACCGCGGGTCGGTCGCTGCCAGGGCCACATCTCCGTGGCTGGTGTTGGCCAGCAGCCAGCCCCCTGGTGCGAGCAGGTCTGAGCAGTACGCCGACACCGGACCCGCGAAGAGGGACACGAGCAGATCGACCGGTGCGCAATCATCCGGCAGCGGTTGTCGGTAGTCCTGGGCAATGAACCGCCACCACCATCCCGGTCCTCGACCGCTGGAGGCAATGATGGAGTCGACCCCGGGTCGGTCCTCGAAGAACTGCCTAGCTCTGTGGTCCATGTCCACGTAGGTCACCGTGTCAATAAGGAACGAGGGGACCACGTCAACGAACGATCCGGGGTAGAGAGCGCTCCCTGGCCGGGCGAAAGACGCAACTGCTCCGAACAGGGCCGACCGGTCACCCGGATGCCGGCCAGCCTGCTCGTCCCACAGCCTTCGAGTCAGTGGCTTCACGTTTCGACCCTAGGGGCGCCTTCCCGTCAGATGGGTTGGGCCCAAGCATGTGGGCTACTCAGCGCACGGGCCCACCCACCCTCGTCTCAGTGGATGTCTTAACGCACAGAGGGGTTGGCAGAGCCTGTTGGAGCCCTAGCGCTCCGCAATGAGGGTGAATAGATTCCCAAGAGTCGGCGCAGGGGCTAGTCAGCGTGCTTGTGCGTGCTCACCCTCCTCGCTGTTGAGGACGGGCCAGTGTGCGTGGTCAGCGCAGCTGTTTGAGTTCCCTCGCGCGGATGAAGGCGAGTACACCGACCACTGCGGTGACGCACAACAGAACTACCCCCCAGGCGAACCCCCACGAGACGAAGCCGTCCGACGCGACGGTGCCAACTAGGTCGCCGTCGAACGCCCCAAACAAGACGCTCAATAGGCAAGTCACGCCGAGAACAACTGCAGCGATGCGAGCAGCGCGCGGGCGCAGGTCTCGCGAGGCCACCCACGCCAGCAACAGTTGAATGGCTCCCATCGGCAGAGGAACCGTCGAATGGGTATCGAAGCCCCATGCCGTGCCCCAAGTTTCCGCGCCTGTGGCAACGCCGATGAAACCACCGACGGCATCGCAGACGAACAGCACCACCATCGCGACGAGTACACGTCGACCCGTGGAGGGCATGAACAAACGCTAGCCGTACGCAATTAGCCGACCAAGCGTCGCCAACCGCCGAGTAGAGGTATTGACGAAGCCCGGACTCTGTGCCACGCCTCCTCGCACCGCCTGAACGAATTCCACTTCGCCCGATACGGGGCCTGGTCTGGCCCTAGTCTCATCCGTATGGCGCTGCATTCATCGGAGATCCTGGACCTTGAGCGGCTCGCAATCGCGCCCGCATACGCGCGACCGGGGATGCGGCAGGGCATACCAAAGAACGTGCTGCCTGCAGAAGGAATGGACCCGCGGGTGGCCTACCGGCTGCTGCATGACGAGCTGATGCTGGACGGAAACGCGCGGCAGAACTTGGCGACGTTCGTGACCACGTACATGGAGGAAGAAGCAGACCGGCTCTTTGCTGAGTCCTCCGACAAGAACATGATCGATAAGGACGAGTACCCGCAGACGGCTGCGATCGAGGGGCGTTGCGTGAGCATTCTCTCCGACCTGTGGCACTCGCCAGCTCACGAGAACGCGACGGGGACGTCAACTACGGGGTCGAGCGAAGCCGTCATGCTGGGAGGCCTTGCCCTGAAGTGGCGGTGGCGGCAACGCCGTACAGCTGCCGGTCTGGCGAGTGACCGACCCAACCTCGTTATGGGCATCAACGTCCAGGTGGTGTGGGAGAAGTTCTGCCGCTACTGGGATGTCGAACCTCGTTACGCGCCGATCGAGGAGGGTCGGCTGCAACTGAACGCCGAACAGGCGCTGAAGTTGTGCGATGAGAACACCATCGGTGTGGTCGCCATCCTGGGCTCCACCTTTGACGGCTCGTACGAACCCGTAAAGGAGATCGCTGACGCGCTTGACGATCTGGCTAACTCGGCGGGGCCTGACATCCCCATCCATGTGGACGGCGCATCGGGGGGATTCGTCGCTCCGTTTCTGGACCCAGACCTGGAGTGGGACTTCCGCGTACCCAGAGTGCGCTCCATCAACGCGTCGGGACACAAGTACGGCCTCGTCTACCCCGGTGTTGGCTGGGTGATCTGGCGCACCCCTGAAGACCTTCCTGAGGACCTGGTCTTCCACGTCAATTACCTCGGCGGCGACATGCCTACGTTCGCGTTGAACTTCTCCCGCCCAGGTGCTCAGGTGGTTGCGCAGTACTACAACTTCATCAGGCTGGGCTTCGAGGGGTACCGCGAGATCCAGCAGGCTTGCCGCGATGCGGCTATGTACACCGCCCAGCAAATAGCCGAGATTGGTCCGTACGAGCTCCTGTCGGACGGCTCGCAACTACCGGTGTTCCTGTTCCGGCTCAAGTCAGGCGTCTCCAACTACACCGTGTACGACGTGTCGGCCAAAATGCGGGAACGCGGTTGGCTGGTGCCGGCCTATTCGTTGCCCGAAGCGCTGACCGACGTCTCCGGGCTGCGCGTCGTCATTCGCAACGGATTCGGGCGGGACCTGGCCGACCTGTTCCTCGATGATCTTCGGGCGGCCACCGCGTACTTGGAGAATCTGCCTGCGCGACTGCCGCCAGACCCGAACAACACCGCATCCTTCAGCCATTGACGGCCGCGAAAGCCGTAGCCAGGGTTCCTCCTGCGTCGGCCAATGTTCGGGCTAGCGGACCACGCCCATTCGTCACCCAAGTCAGTTACGACCTTCCGGACGGGAGCCGCCACCACTGGGGCGCCCGGGCGGAGCGACGGGCTGCCAAGGTTGGCCAACGGCGCGGACTGACCTGGTGGATCGGGGCGCTTTTCATCGTCGGTTCCACCTGCTTCGTCCTCGGCCCGGTGCCGGCGTACTCCACCGCCGTGGGCGCCCGGGCCACGGCGGTGACCTTCTTCGTCGGCTCGCTGTTCTTCACCGTTGCTTCGTATCTGGCGTTCATGCAAGTGATCCGTCAGGCCAGCCACCGGTGGTTCGCGTGGGAGCCGGGCGAGATCGGCTACTGGGCCTGTCTTGTCCAGCTGGTGGGCACGTTGTACTTCAACGTCACCACGTTCGCGGCGCTGCTGGACGTCCCTCCCGACATGGTGGATCGGGTCATCTGGCGTCCCGACGCCATCGGTTCGGCATGCTTCCTTGTCGCTTCCGCCCTGGCGTTCGCCGAGGCCGGGCACCGGTGGTGGTCGTGGCGACCGGGTGAGCGCGACTGGCACATCACCGCACTCAACATGTGGGGCTCGGTATTCTTCGGTTTCTCCGCCGTGGGCGCCTACGTCCAGCCGTCTGGCGATCTGACCAACGCCACTTGGTCCAACGGCGGCACGTTCGTAGGCGCGGTGTTCTTCCTGATCGCTTCGGTGCTAACGATGGGCGAAGGCCGCCGGTCTTGAACTGGTCACCGCGGGGACAGGTCAGCCGTCGTCTGCCGATTGCGTCTGCGGCGACTGCAGGGAAGTCTCCGCCAGTGTCACGAGGAGAGCCACTACGGAACCGACGATCGCCAGAGTCGAGGCCTGCAACCCGGCGCTGCCCGCGATCACGACGGCCAGCATGACCGACGAAACCGGCAACTTGAGCATCGCTGCCGAACCGGCGGCCATCCCAGCGACCACGGCCGGTGTCAGGTCGAGGCCAGGCACGACCAGCGAGGCAAAGGTGCCCACCGCTGCACCTAGGAAGAGCGCTGGGAAGACCGGGCCCCCGCGGAACCCGCTACCAAGGGACACCCCGTAGCCGACGGCCTTGGTGAGGATGAGTAGCGCCACGATCCCGGCCCCCCAAGCCGGACCTTGGGCCACGATCGTGCTGAGGTCCGACTGCCCGGAGAACAAGACGTTGAGGGGACTCTCACCAGAGACGCCGAACGCCAGGGCCACGCCGCCGATGGCCAGGCCACCAATGGGTCCGGCGACAGCCGGGCGAGGCGCTGCGAGCGCATGGGAGCGAGCGGCGATTTCGCGCACTACGAACCCCACAAGGGCCATTGCCACACCGATGACCGCCGCCCACAGCACGTCGCCCAGACGCACGGTGGGGTAGGCACGCAAGCCGTCGATGGCCAATGACGTCGGCGCGATGCCGGCCCACTCGCCCACCCCGGTGAACACGAGATAGCCGAGTCCCGCCGCCAGCAGCCCGGGTAGGACCACCACTGCTAGGGGAGTAGCAAGCGCCGTCGCACCGACCGCTTCGAGGACGAGGAAAGCGGCAAGGAGTGGGTTGCCGAAGAGAGCTGAAATCGCCGCAAAGATGCCCGCCGACGCGGCCAGAGCGGCGACGTTCCCCGACTGGCGAAACAGGTGCGCCCCCCACAGCCCGAGTGCACTGCCCAACGCCACCAGTGGTGCCTCCGGTCCCACGACCGCACCGAAAGCGAGTGAAGCCAGCGCGGCGAGCGCGACCCCAGGAATGGCATTGGGCGAAACGGGCTTCGCCGAAAAGCCGTTGATGGGGTCATGCCCACCGCTTCCTGGCAAGTGCCTGACGGCAAGGCCGGCTAGCCCCCCGCCGATCGTTGGTATCAGCAGCACCCACCACCACGAATCAGCCGCAAAGCCAACCGCAGTTGGGACGTCGCTCCACAGCCAGTCGGTCAGCGACTCGACGATCGCCAGGAACGCCAACGCCACCAAGGAGATCGGTATGGCCACGACACTGGCGATGCCCAATGCTCGTACCAGTTCAGCGCCCTTGCCATTAGGCATCCGCGTGCGGCCCCATGGCCGGGATAGTGCCAGACCACGGAGCCGGCTGCGCCGGTCGCACCAGCCCGCGCCAGCAGGATTCAGTGAACGGCCGAACGCATAATGGGGTTGCCAACCTTGGCTTCAGAACTCCCGGTGTGATGTGAAACATGACCCACATAGGCACAATCACGCCTACAAATCACTGCTATCGCGTCCCTGCCCACGCGGGGAAGCCCCCAGCGGGCATCTGGGGTTCACAAGGTGGCGAAGCGGGTACATCCGACACCTAAATTGCGGCATCATCACGTCAGCGCTTCGCCCAGTTGGTCGGTGCGGCGCTCCCAACGGATAGGGACGGACCCGTGAGCGACCGGGATGCCAGTGATGCGCCCTCGCCGGGCGAACTGCCCCAGCCCGCCAGACTCAGACGGCGTGTCGTACGTGCGGTCGGCGCCCTGGTCATCCTGTCGATCATCGGGTACTCGTTGTTCGTTGTCCTCCCCAGCCAGGTCGACACCGCCGAGGTCCGCAGCTCTCTTGGTGACTTGTCGGTCATCGACTTGTTGCTTCTCACGGCAGCGGGATTGCTGGTCATGCTCTGCCTGGGATGGGGTTCGAAGGCTTCGCTTCCTGGGCTGACGATCTATCAGGGCACCGAGTCGTCGGCGACGAGCCAGGTGACCGCCTTTGTCGTCCCACCACCTGGCGACATGGTCGTCAGGTTCGCGATGTACCGCACGTACAACTTCACGGACGAGCAGTCCGCTGCTGCGGTGCTGATCGCGATGATCGCGCGGTATGCCGCGGTGTTCTTCATGCCGATCATCGGTCTGGTTCTCGTTCTAGTAAGCGGGAACGGATCAGCCAGCTACCTGTGGTGGCTGATCGGACTCAGCGCGGTCTTCTTCTTCCTGCTTACGCTGCTGCTTAGGGTGGTCCACAGCGACCGTGCGGCCCACGCGGTGGGGCGGGTGCTCCAGCGCTGGGCCACCCGGATCATTCATCTCTTCCGTCGCACGCCGCCCACCGATCTTGAGGACAGCGTCCTCGACTTCTCACATCGGGTTCGTGGGACTCTGGCAGACAACTCCCGCAGCATCGTGGCCGCCAACCTGTCTTGGGGCTTGGCGAATGCCCTGGTGTTGCTGCTGGCAGTGCGCTTCTGCGGGCTCGATCCCGCAACCTTGACCGCTACCGAGACCGTGCTTCTTGCGGGAGCGGCGATGGCTCTGAACTCGATACCGATCCCGGGTGGTTTTGGAGTTACCGAGGCTGGCTTGCTAGCTATTGCCTCGTTTTCGACCTCTCAGGAGACCGCAGCATTCACGGCGGCGCTCTTCCTCTATCGCGTATTCACCTGGCTCCTGCCGATGCCGGTAGGCGGTGCTGCTTTCCTTGCGTGGCGATGGCGCATCCGACGTGAGACGAGTCGTTCACCAGATCTAGCCCAGGGCTGAGCCCCAGTACAGCGGTCTGGATGCGCACGCCGCGGCGAACTGCAGTCGACTTGTCCGGTTCGCGGCCTGGACCTCAGGAGTACGAACGCCCCCGCGCCCCACTGGCGTAGGTCGCGATGTCGGCGAGAACGCCGAGCAGGACGACGAAGATCCCGAACCCGCTGACCCCATTTATCGGGCTGTAGGCCAGCACGAACAGCAGGGTCGTCCACGGCAGGACGATGACTCCGAGAAGCGGCCACCAGAAAGTGTCGAACGCACGAGTAACCAGGTCGGTGAAGATCCAGACGAGCACGAATGCGATCCGCGGTCCGGCGAACCCAGCGGTTAGGGCAATGCAGCACATGCGCAAGTCCTCTCCGGCCCGATTCCCTTGTGGGTGGCTCTCGCTTGACTGACGTTAGCGGCTGATTGCCTACCTGTTGCGAACGAAGTGCGTATCTCTGCGCCGGGCGGGTTGTTGCCCCATGAGCACTGGGTCCAGGTGGGGGTCGGCTCTCCTGGCGGGATCCCGACCCCCACCTAAGCGGTGGCTCGGGGCCTACACGGTCCCCAATCCGGTTCGATGGGCTAGGACGGCGCACACGATTAGGCCAGCTGCGATAGCGACGCCAAGAACGGGGAAGACCAGGAACCAAACCAGCGGCAGGGTTGTGAGCAATGCCGCAACCGCCGCCGAAGTGGCACCGGCGACCGGCCGACGGCCGATGACCCAAACGCCGTAGAGGGCTAGCGCCGCGCCGCCGGTGAACACGACCGTGAAGCCGATGGCCCACGAGGTGCCATCAGAAGTGACGCCGAGGGCAATTGTGGCGAACACCGCCCATGCGGCAACGATGGCGGCGAGAACTCGTGCCGTAAGCGTCAGCCGGCTGCTTTGCGTCGTACTGGTCATGCTCGTCTCCCTGGCTCGAGCGGACCGTGAGGCCCGCAACTGGTGGGTTCGCCAGGAGAGGTCTGCGGGCACGCCGCGAGCGGCGCGGGCGACTATCGCTCGCGCCGCCTGCGCTGGGGTTGCCCCGAATGTGGTTGCGTCGGTGCGTTGGTCGAAGAGGTCGGAGTTCAGCTCTTCGCGCCGAGCTTGGGCCACGTGTTCGGGCAGCCCGCGGGTGTACCAGCGGCACCACGAACCGACCATGTCGGTAGCACGCTCATCGGTTCGCTGCCGGGTCACAAGGAGCTCGTTCCGAACGAGTGGGCTATCGGTCCACCGAGTCGCGCGCGCCTGGCCGGCACTGCTCGGGCGCGGGTGAGGGCGACCTCGCCGGCCCCGGTCACCCGATACAGCCGGCGCCTTGGACGGCCCCCGTCGGCTGCGGCTACGTCCGGGTCTTCCCACTCATCGGTCAGCAGTCCACGATCGGCTAGTCGCGCAAGTGCCTTGTAGAGGGTGCCGTGCCCGATGAGGGACTTGCTGTCCGATCGGTGGGCCATCGCCTTGGCCAATGCGAAGCCGTGGAAGGCACCGTCGCGGCGCTGGAACTCGAGTCCCGCTTCGAGGATCTGCTCCTCAATCGGGATCAACTCATCGGCTCGGCGACGTGCCATGGCGCATTTATAGGCATATACCTTCCTATTGTCAATAGGGCAGTCGTGAACGTCGGCGTGTGTGGCAGGGTCGGGAGATGCTGCAGCTCACTGATTTCATCATCGACTGCCCGGACACGATGGAGCTGGCGACCTTCTATTCCGAGATGACGGGGCGCCCCGTGAAGGCGGGCAGCCACCAGGACTGGGCCAGCATCGAGTTCGGGGAGATCGAGTTGGCCTTTGTCCGCGTGGAGGATTACCGCGCCCCCCAGTGGCCCGACAGTGAGCACCCAAAGCAGTTCCATCTCGACTTCGAAGTCGATGATGTCGAGGCCGAGCAGACCCGCATCTTGGCTCTCGGCGCGACCCTGCAGCGGGATTCGATCAGCTCTGACGGCTACGGCTGGCGCGTGTACACCGACCCCATTGGCCACCCGTTCTGCCTATGCCGAAACAAGGGCGCGGTCTGGACCGCTCAGGGTCTTGTCCGGTAAGGCGACACAAGTAGGTGGACTTCAGGAGTACGAACGCCCCCGCGCCCCACTGGCGTAGGTCGCGATGTCGGCGAGAACGCCGAGCAGGACGACGAAGATCCCGAACCCGCTGACCCCATCTATCGGGCTGTAGGCCAGCACGAACAGCAGGGTCGTCCACGGCAGGACGATGACTCCGAGAAGCGGCCACCAGAAAGTGTCGAACGCACGAGTGACCAGGTCGGTGAAGATCCAGACGAGCACGAATGCGATCCGCGGTCCGGCGAACCCGGCGGTTAGGGCAATGCAGCACATGCGCAAGTCCTCTCCGGCCCGATCACTGCGCGGGCGGCCGTCGTTGGGTTGACGTTATCGGCTGATCCCCTACCTGTTGCGAACTACGGAAGTGTCTCTTCGCCGGATGGTTTCACCGCTGCATTCCTCAAGAAACTGCGGCCGAGTCGAGCTCTTCACCAACAGCGGGATTAGCCACCTCTGATCGCACGACCCCTGGGAATCCGTAAACAGACTCTGCCTGCGGTATCCGGTGCGGGTTCGGGTTGCGCCGCCGCCGTGACCTACGGCGCCGCCCTCCGTAATCTTGCGTTGCCGGGACGGCCGGCGACTCCGTCGAGGAGGCAGTAGTGGCGATACCAGCAGCCCCAGAGGGTTGGACGCGGTTCCTGGTGAAGAGCAAGTTCGGTGCCGGTCGGGACTTCGCGGTTCTGGACCCGGAGACGGAGGAGCAGCGGTACTTCGTCGACGGAAAGATGGGAACTCGGCCGAAGGCGGACATCACCGACGCTGCCGAGGCGACGGTCTACACCGTTCGGGGCACGCTGCTGGGCATCCCCAAGCACATGACCATCTACGACGCCGACGGCGGTGAGGTGGCGTCGCTGCGGGCGAAGGCGTTCCGCGTGGTCAAGGACAAGATGACCTTGGAGGTGGCAGCGGGCGAGCCGTGGGAGTTGGTGGGTTCGCTGATCGAGAAGAACTACGCGGTCAGCAGTGGCGGTCGCCCGATCGTCCAGATCACCCAGAAGTGGGTGACGATTCGCGACGCGTACGTGCTCGATGTCGCCGAGGACGTGGATCCGGGACTGGCGTTGGCGGTGCTGTGGGCAGTGGATAGGTGGGTCGAGCGTGACTGAGCGGGGGCGCTGACTCGCTGACTGAGCTGGCTAGGGCGTTCGGTGGCCCCTCGCAGCCAGTCGGCGCGTTCGATCGCGTACTCGACATCTCCGGCTTCGTCGCCAGGGATCCGAAAGGGCCAATCCGCCCGGAAACTTCGCACCAGCCGCATCCCGCACTTCTCCATGACCCGGCGACTGGGGTCGGAGTCGAGTTCCACCAAGAGCGCCTCGTCGGCGAGCGTGAAGTCACGAAGGGCCATCCGCTCGGTACTCAGCAGCACAGCCACGACCGCGAACCTAGCCGGATGACTCCTCGGCGCTAGTGCTTGTCAGGCGCAGGATCTTGAGGCCCCCGCGAGCGACTACGCCGAAGATCAGGGCGCCGACCAGCAGGTCCGGCCATCTGCTGTCGGTCGCGGCCACCAGAACAGCGGCTGCGATGACGAGCAGATTCGCGCGGGTGTCGTTGGCGGTGAAGATCCAACTCGCCTGGAGGTGCAGCCCGCCGCCCCGTTGCTTCCTCAGAACGGCGAGGGTGGCCAGGTTTGCGGCCAGCGCGACAAGGGAGATGGCCACCATTGTCCGTGGATCGGGTAGCGGACTTTCGCTGAACGCACGGCGTAGGACCTCGAACAGACCGAACGCGGCCAGCCCGATCTGGAGTACCCCGCTGGCGCGGGCCAGCCGCTGCTGTCTGGCTGCGATCGTTCCGACGGCGGCAAGACTCAGTGCGTAGACCGCGGCGTCGGCGAACATGTCCAGGGAGTCGGCAATGAGGCCCAGGGACTGGGCCAGCAGGCCGGTGGTGAACTCGAGCACGAACAGCGACGCATTGAGCGCAAGCGCGATTCCCAAAGCCCTGCGTTCGCTCATGCCCTTTGCGGACGGTCCAGGAGTGCGCACAGCGCAAACGTAGAGATTGGCGTGACGGCGCCGCGAGTCGATCGGCACGCTGTCCCGTGGAAGGCGGCTGGGCCCATACTTGTCGTCTATCTCGCGCAACCGAGCGAGTGACCTACCAACGGAGGACTTGTGAATCTCATGCGCGCCGGGGCCCTGGCTGTGGTCCTACTCACTCTGCTTGCCGCATGTGGCGATTCGGAGTCGGGCAGCCCCACGGCGGAGGAGCAGGTCTGCACTGCCGAGGCAGCGTTGTCTGCCTCCGTTGACCAGGTGGTCGAAGACGTGAAGGCCGTCAACCTCGGACAGGCGCGGGACAACTGGCAGACCGTTCAGGACGATGCAGCGCAGCTGCAGGCTGCGGTAGCTGAGCTGGCATCCGAAACCCGAGAAGAACTCGCACCTCTGGTGGATGAACTGCGGACCACCGTCGGATCGGTCACCGATGCGACAAGCCTTGAGGAACTCGGCTCGACTCTGGATTCCGCGGAACAGCAGCTGAATCAGATCGTGTCGACGGCGACCAGAGACCTGGATTGCCCGGCGTCCTAGCCAGGGCGAGGGGCGAGGCGCGGTGGTCGACTCCTGCAGCTGCCGAGTGGCGCGATTCCCATAGGTTTTCCGAGCAGGACCGGTCCTCACCTAGGAGTTGCCATGTCAGCTGAGTCGAAGCCGAACATCCTGATCATCTGGGGTGACGACATCGGGATCTCCAACCTGAGTTGCTACAGCGACGGGTTGATGGGGTACCGAACGCCCAACATCGATCGGCTGGCAGCCGAAGGCGTGCGCTTCACCGACTACTACGCAGAGCAGAGTTGTACCGCCGGCCGGGCCGCGTTCATCTGCGGCCAGAACCCGTACCGGACTGGTCTGACGAAGGTGGGGATGCCCGGCGCCAACCTCGGGATTCAGGACAAGGACCCGACGATCGCGACGGCGCTGAAGGACCTCGGCTACGCCACTGGGCAGTTTGGCAAGAACCACCTAGGTGACCGCGACGAGTTCCTGCCGACGAATCATGGGTTCGACGAGTTCTTCGGCAACCTGTACCACCTCAACGCCGAGGAGGAGCCGGAGCACGAGGACTACCCGTCAGAGGAGGAGTTCCCGAACTTCCGCGCCAGGTTCGGCCCCCGCGGTGTCCTACATACCTGGGCCGACGGCCGGATCGAGGACACCGGCCCGCTGACGCGCAAGCGCATGGAGACGATCGACGACGAGGTGCTGGCCGAGAGCCTGCGCTTCATCGGCGATGCAAAGGAGTCGAACACACCCTTCTTTGTCTGGTTCAACACCACCCACATGCACTTCCGCACGCACGTCAAGCCCGGGAGCAAGGGCCAGGCCGGTCGGTGGCAGTCGGAGTACCACGACACGATGGTCGACCACGACAAGGTGGTCGGGGCCTTGCTGGATGCGATTGACGAGATGGGCCTCGCCGAGGACACGATCGTCATGTACAGCACCGACAACGGCCCGCACATGAACACCTGGCCCGACTCGGGAATGACTCCGTTCCGCAACGAGAAGAACAGCAACTGGGAAGGCGCTTATCGCGCCCCGGCGATGGTGCGCTGGCCCGGACACATTCCGGCTGGGACGGTGCTCAACGGGATCGTCGCCCACAACGACTGGTTCGTGACTCTGCTCGCGGCGGCCGGTGTTCCGGACATCGCCGAGAAACTCCGGGCCGGCCACGAATTGAACGGAAAGCACTACAAGGTGTACCTGGACGGTAAGAACCAGTTGCCCTACCTGACTGGGGAATCGGACACCAGTGCCCGCAACTACTTCTTCTACGTCTCCGACGACGGCGACCTCACCGCTCTTCGCTACGACAACTGGAAGGTCGTCTTCCTGGAGCAGCGGGCGACCGGGACGCTGCGAGTGTGGGCCGAGCCCTACACGGAACTGCGCGTACCCAAGATCTTCAACCTGCGTACGGACCCATACGAGCGCGCCGACATCACTTCGAACACCTACTACGACTGGATGCTGGACCGCGCTTGGATCCTGATGCCGGCGCAGGCGTTCGTCGCGCAGATGTTGCAGACGCTGGTCGAGTTCCCGCCGTCGCAGGAGCCAGCGAGCTTCTCCTTGGATCAGGTGATGGCCAAGTTGCAGGCGGGCATTACGAGCGCCTAACCGGGGGATGGGCCCGATCCCATCTCACTGTTGTCCACAGGGGAAGGGCCGGTCTAGCCACGTCCTTGCCGAATCAACATAATCGAACACATGTTCGAGCACGCCCCACTCGCCACCGAGGCTGACCGTCCCCCGGGCGCCGCGGACCTTGTGTCGGACCCGCGGGTAGCCGCTGACCTGAGCGCATTCGATGAGCGACGGGCTGGGGCGGACGAGTTGATCGACGCGCTGCAGGCCAGCGCCCGGCTGATCTCTTGGGCACAGGCTCGTCAGGTCGAACTCATCGCCGAGGTCGTTCGCCGCGAACCGCCGATTCAAGCCCCCGCGGGGCTGTCCCCGGTGGAGCCGGCCGTTCTGGAAGTCGGGGTCGCCTTGAACTGGTCTGCCGCAACCGCGCGCACCAGAGCGCATGAGGCCGTCGACCTGGTCACGGATCGAATCGCGACGCTGGCGGCGTTGCGCGATGGGCGAATCGATTGGCCGCGCATGCGGGCCATTCTTGAGGCCCTGGCGCCACTCAAGCGGACGCCGCGGCATTGGTCGAGTCGCAAGCATTGCAGCGCGCTCCCCAGCAGACGCCCGCGCAGTTGCGCTCCTTCCTCCGCCGCGAGGTGGCCCGCCACGATGCCCGCAGCGCCGATGAACGGCATCGATCCGCTCTCGAAGATCGGCGCGTTGTCTTCACTCCACTGCCCGACGGCATGACCGAGTTGTGGGCTCTGTTGTCGGCCGACGCAGCCGTCGAGCTTGAGGCGAATCTGAACGCCGCTGCGAACCGCGCAGCATCGGCGGATGGGGTCAGTGCGGATCAGCGGCGCGCCGACGCCCTCGTCGACTTGGTTGCGGCTGGGTCGTCCTTGCGCGGGACTGCCGCCAGCGGCCTTGGTCCCAGCGGTGTTGGTCCCAGCGGTGTTGGTCCTAGTGGTGGGGTCAAGCGCCGTCGGCCGGAGGTCGCCATCACGGTGCCACTCGGCACTTTGCTCGGCCTCGGCGACGAGCCGGCTTACCTCGCCGGCTACGGCCCCATCCCAGATGTTCTTGCCCGCCGTCTCGCCGCGGATGGGATCTGGCGGCGCATCCTCACCGACCCCGTCTCCGGAACCGTCCTCGACGTGGGCCGGACTCGGTACGAACCGCCAACTGGTCTGGATGACTTCGTGCGCACGCGCGATGGCACTTGCCGGTTTCCCGGTTGCCGCCGTCGGGCCAGCGCTTGCGACCTTGACCACACCGTCCCCTTCCCCGCCGGAGAAACGTCGGCGGCGAACCTGCACGCGCTTTGTCGTGCTCACCACCGGCTCAAGCACGAAAGCGACTGGGATGTGCGAGTGGATGGCGAGCCGAACCGACTTGTCTGGACCAGCCCGGCCGCGCGCCAGTACGCAACCACGGCGCCAGGGGTCGGTGACGAGTCGCAGTCCCAGCAGGTGAGCCGCTCTGCGGGCGTGCCAGCAACGCCCTTCGCTGGCCCTAGCCTTGCTGGATGCGCCGTCGCCGCCTGTTAGCGGTCCTTCTCGCCTTCGGAGGCGGCCTGGTCGTCGCTACCCAGGCCCGGATCAACGGTGAATTCGGCGAGGTAGCGGGCAGCGCGACGGCGGCGGCCACCCTGTCCGTCGTCACTGGACTGGTTGTCCTCACCCCGATTGTGTTGGCGATCGCCCCGCTGCGTACCGCGGTGATCGCGGTACCGGCGGCAATCCGTTCCGGCTCCTTGCCCCGATGGGCCTTGCTAGCCGGTGGCCTCGGCGGCTTCCTCGTTTTCAGCCAGACCTACTCGGTGCCCGCCCTGGGCGTGGCCCTGTATTCAGTCCTGATCGTCGCGGCGCAGACCGGGGGCGGGCTCGGCGTGGACGCCTTCGGCCTGGGTCCGGCAGGCAAGCAGCCGATCACCACGGCCCGGGTCAGTGGGGCGGTTCTGGCGGTCGTGGCGGTTGGGATTGCTGCCGCTCCCGACCTATCCCAGGGCGCCCTCGTCGTCAGCGCTGCGGTTGTCGCAGTTCTGGCCGGTATTGGTGCGGCGACCCAGTCGGCGATGCTCGGTCGGTTGGGGGTGGCCACGGGCCAGCCGTTGGCGGCCATCTGGGTCAACTTCGCAGGGGCTTCGTTGATCCTCGCGGCGATTCTGGGCGTCAGCAGCGCCGCCGGCGCCGAGTGGCAGTTGCCCGCCTTCGGCTGGGTGTGGCTGGGCGGACCGATGGGGCTCGTCGTAGTTGGCACCATCGTCATCGCCGTTCCGATCGCCGGCGTCTTGATCGTGACGCTGTCCCTGGTCGCCGGTCAGTTGCTCGGGTCGGTGACCCTGGACTGGCTGGCGCCGGTAGCCGGCCGCGAGGTGACGGTTTGGGGTCTGGTCGGCGCCGTGTTGCTCATGATCGCGGTAAGCATCGCCTCAATGCCCGGACGCTGGGCCCTAGCGGCAGCCGCCCGGGTCGGGTCGTCCACCCGCGCTGGATCGACCACCCCGGCTACCCCCGCGGGATCGACGACCCCGCCGGGATCGACAACCCCGCCGGGATCGGCCGCCCAGGCGGGCTCCGAGGAGACGCCCGCCGTGGCGACCTGGGAGGATCCCGACTCGTGACGGCAACGATTCTCGACGGCAAGGCGACGGCGGCCGAAATCAAGGCGGAGCTCAAGCAGCGGGTGGCAGCGCTGGCTGCTCGTGGCGTGGTTCCGGGCCTGGGGACGGTCCTGGTCGGCGACGACCCGGGCAGTCACGCCTACGTGGCCGGCAAGCACCGCGACTGCGCCGAGGTGGGCATCGCCAGCCTGCGCCGCGACCTACCCGCCTCGGCCACTCAGTCAGACGTCGAGAAGGCCATCGCCGAACTCAACGCGGACCCCGAGTGCACGGGATTCATCGTCCAGCTGCCGTTGCCCGGCGGGCTCGACTCAGCTGCGGCGCTGGAGTTGGTGGACCCCGACAAGGACGCGGATGGCCTGCACCCGGTCAACCTCGGCCGGTTGGTGCTGGGGGTTGCTGCTCCGCTTCCGTGCACGCCTCGGGGAATCGTGGAACTGCTGCGCCGCTATGACGTGCCGATCGCCGGTGCGGAGGTCGTGGTCGTCGGCCGCGGTGTCACCGTCGGCCGCCCCTTGGCGCTGCTGCTGACCCGGCGCAGCGAGAACGCCACTGTGACCCAGTGCCACACCGGCACCGTCGACCTCGCAGCTCACCTGAAGCGCGCGGACATCGTGGTGGCCGCGGCGGGGGTGCCGCACCTGATCACTCCAGACCTGATCAAACCCGGCGTGGCCGTGCTTGACGTCGGCATCACCCGGACGGACGCGGGTCTCGTCGGCGACGTGCATCCGGACGTGACTGAGGTTGCCGGTTGGGTCGCCCCGATGCCCGGTGGCGTGGGCCCGATGACCCGGGCCATGCTGCTGTCCAATGTGGTCGAAGCCGCCGAAGCGCTGGCGCCCGCACGTTCGTGACCAGCGACGGCGCTGACCCGATCGAGCCGCCCGGCACCGCCGGGCCGCCCGAGTCATCCGAGAGGTCCCAGCCAACGCCGTCAGCCCAGCCGCTGGGCGGCGAGTGGCCGCTCGCCCTGGTGCTGGCGGCGCTGGGACTTGGGCTGCTGCTGGTGGCGCTGACCGAGGGGTTCCGGCTGGGCACGGTGATCATCGGGGCCGCGGCCGTGCTGGCCGGTTGGTTGCGGGCGTTCCTGCCGACCGACCGGGTCGGTCTGCTGGCGGTGCGCTCGCGCCAGGTCGATGTCGGCCTCTACCTGGCCGCCGGGATGGGCGTGGTCGTGGTAGCCCTCGTCGTGCCGACTTGAGCCCCGGATAGGCTCGTCCAACAGTCTCTTGATGCCGAGACATCCCCATGCGGAAGGTCACTGATTCATGTCTGAGCGCAGCGGCAAGGTGACGGTCGTCGGAGCCGGCTTCTACGGTTCCACCACGGCCCAGCGCCTAGCGGAGTACGACATCTTCGACACGGTTGTCCTCACGGACATCGTGGACGGAAAAGCCGAGGGCCTGGCCCTGGACATGAACCAGTCCCGCCCCATCGAAGGCTTCGAGACCAAGCTCGTGGGGCAGACGACCACCAAGGACGGCGCCGGCTACGAGGCCATCGCCGGCTCGGAGATCGTCGTGATCACCGCGGGCCTGCCCCGCAAGCCCGGCATGAGCCGGATGGACCTAATCGAGGTCAACGCCTCGATCGTGCGCCAGGTGGCCGAGAACGTCGCCACCCACGCACCCAACGCCGTCGTGATCGTGGTCTCCAACCCGCTGGACGAGATGACCGCCCTCACCCAACTGGCCACGGGCTTCGACCGCAGCCGGATCCTCGGACAGGCGGGCATGCTCGACACCGCCCGGTTCTCGTTCTTCGTCGCCGACAAGCTCGGCGTACCGGTGGGGTCGGTGCAGACGCTGACCCTGGGCAGCCACGGCGACACGATGGTGCCCGTTCCCAGCCGCTGCTCCGTGGACGGCAAGCCGTTGTCGGACCTGCTGTCCGCCGAGGACATCGCCGCCCTCGTTGAGCGCACCAAGAACGGCGGCGCGGAGATCGTGGGCCTGCTGAAGACCGGCTCGGCCTACTACGCGCCGTCGGCGGCGGCGGCCCGCATGGCGCGGGCGGTCAAGGAGGACTCCGGCGCAGTGATGCCGGTGTGTGCCTGGGTTGACGGCGAGTACGGCATCTCCGGCGTCTACCTCGGCGTCGAGGCTGAGATCGGCCGCGATGGTGTGCGCCGGGTCGTCCAGACCGACCTGACCGACACCGAGAAGGCAGCTTTGGCCGAGGCCGCCGAAGCAGTTCGCGCCAAGCAGGCCGACGTCCAGGACCTGTGAGCAGAGGGGATCGAAAGATGAGCAAGATCAAGGTTGAGGGCACCGTCGTCGAACTCGACGGCGACGAGATGACCCGCATCATCTGGCAGTTCATCAAGGACCAGTTGATCCTCCCGTACCTCGACGTCAACCTCGAGTACTACGACCTGGGCATCGAGCACCGCGATGCCACCGACGACCAGGTCACCATTGACGCCGCCAACGCCATCAACCGGCACGGGGTGGGCGTCAAGTGCGCCACCATCACGCCGGACGAGGCCCGCGTTGAGGAGTTCGGCCTCAAGAAGATGTGGCGCTCACCCAACGGCACGATTCGCAACATCCTCGGCGGCGTGATCTTCCGCGAGCCGATCATCATGAGCAACGTTCCCCGGCTGGTCCCCGGTTGGACCCAGCCCATCGTCGTCGGCCGTCACGCGTTCGGTGATCAGTACCGGGCGACCGACTTCAAGGTTCCCGGCCCGGGCACCCTGACCATGACGTTCACACCCGCTGACGGCAGTGAGCCGATGGAGTTCAACGTCTACGACTTCCCCGGCGGTGGCGTCGCCATGGGCATGTACAACCTGGACGACTCCATCCGCGACTTCGCTCGCGCATCGATGCGCTACGGACTCGCTCGCAACTACCCCGTCTACCTGTCGACCAAGAACACGATCCTCAAGGCGTACGACGGCCGCTTCAAGGACATCTTCGCCGAGGTCTTCGAGACCGAGTTCAAGACAGAGTTCGAGGCCGCCGGCATCACCTACGAGCACCGGCTCATCGACGACATGGTCGCGGCGGCGCTGAAGTGGGAAGGCGGCTACGTCTGGGCGTGCAAGAACTACGACGGCGACGTCCAGTCCGACACCGTCGCGCAGGGGTTCGGTTCCCTGGGTCTGATGACCAGCGTCCTGATGACGCCGGACGGCCGCACCGTCGAGGCGGAGGCCGCCCACGGCACCGTGACCCGGCACTACCGCCAGCACCAGGCCGGCAAGCCGACTTCGACCAACCCGATCGCGTCGATCTTCGCCTGGACCCGGGGTCTGGCGCACCGCGGCAAGCTGGACTCCACCCCGGAGGTCACCCGGTTCGCCGAGACGCTGGAACGCGTGTGCATCGACACGGTCGAGAGTGGCCAGATGACCAAGGACTTGGCCCTGCTCATCTCGCCGGAACAGCCGTGGATGACGACCCAGGAGTTCCTGGCGGCATTGGACGAGAACCTCCAAAAGGCAATGGCCTGAGAGCCGTTACGGGCCGATCAGCCTCGAGGCCCTAGCCTCGGCGAACATGGGTGACACTTGGATGAGCGTTCTGCTCGTCCTCGTCTTCGTGCTGGTCGGCGGCGTCTTCGCCGCCGCGGAGATGGCGTTGGTCAGTCTGCGGCAGTCGCAGATAGACGAACTGTCCAAATCGGGGCGACGGGGAGCCAAGGTCGCCCACTTGGCGGGGGACCCGAACCGGTTCCTGGCCGCGGTTCAGATCGGTGTCACTTTCGCCGGGTTCCTGTCCGCGGCCTTCGGTGCGGCGACCATCGCGGACGACCTCGCTCCGGTCCTCTCCGACTGGGGGCTGCCCGACGGTTGGGCGGATCCGGTCGCGCTGATCGCGGTGACCGTGGTCATCTCCTACCTGTCCTTGGTCCTGGGCGAACTGGTGCCCAAGCGCCTCGCGCTGCAACGGCCGACCGGGGTCTCGCTGACGCTGGGTCCGCCGGTGTCCGGGTTCGCCACCGTGGTGCGGCCGTTCGTCTGGCTGCTGTCGGTGTCGACCGACGCTGTGGTGCGCGTGGTCGGCGGCGATCCGAAGACCACGCGCCAGGCGCTTTCGGCGGCCGAGGTCCGGTCGCTGATCCTCGGCGCAGCGGAGATCGGCGCTGAGGAGCGCGAACTGATCGCTGACGTCTTCGAGGTCGGCGAGCGCACCCTGCGGGAGGTCATGATCCCGCGCACCGAGGTCGACTTCATCAGCGCCGATACCCCGGTTTTCGCCGCCGTGAAACAGGCCCGCGGTCAGCCGCACAGCCGCTACCCGGTTATTGCCGGCAGCGCGGACGAGGTAGTCGGCTTCGTGCACGTCCGCGATCTTCTCGACCCGGAATTGGCCGGGCGCAGTGTTCGGGTGGCGGAGCTGGCCCGCCCGGTGCTGCGCATGCCGGACAGCAAGTCGGCGCTGAAGGCGCTCGGTGAGATGCGCCGCGGCGGAAGCCAGTTGGCGATAGTCGCTGATGAGTACGGCGGCACGGCCGGGATCGTCACCATGGAGGACCTGGTCGAGGAGATCGTCGGCGAGATCAGTGACGAGTACGACACCCCCGAGTTCGTGTCCGGCGACGCCGGGGGCGCTACCGAGGTCGATGGGCTGCTCAACCTCGAGGACTTCGCCGACGCCACGGGATGTGAACTGCCCGAGGGCCCTTACGAGACGGTTGCCGGCTACATCGTGGCCAGGCTCGGCGAACTGCCGAACATCGGCGACGAGGTGGATGCGCCGGCGACCATCCTGCGCGTGACCGCCCTTGACGGCCGACGCGTCTCCAGGGTCACTGTGTTGCCGGCCCAGCCGAAGGTCGTTGCCGACGATCCGGGCACGGACGAGCAGACGCAGGAGGGCTGACACAATGCCGCCCGCAATGAGTCCTCGTCCGCGCGTGTTCTCCGGCATGCAGCCAACTTCGGGTTCGCTGCACCTCGGCAACTACTTGGGCGCCCTGGTCCGGTGGGTGCACCTGCAGGACGAGGCGGATTGCATCTACTGCGTGGTCGACCAGCACGCCATAACGTTGGATCACGACCCGTCCGCACTGGCGGAGCGGACGCGGATCACCGCGGCGCAGTACCTGGCCGCCGGCGTCGACCCGGAACGCAGCATCCTGTTTGTGCAAAGCCAGGTACCGGAGCATTCGCAGCTGGCGTGGGTACTGAACTGCATCACCGCATTCGGTGAGGCCGCTCGCATGACTCAGTTCAAGGACAAGTCCGCCAAGGGTGGAACTGACCGGGCCACCGTTGGTCTCTTCACGTACCCGGTGCTGCAGGCGGCAGACATCCTGCTGTACCAGGCCGATCAGGTGCCGGTCGGTGAGGATCAGCGGCAGCACATCGAGTTGACCCGCGACCTGGCCCAGCGCTTCAACTCCCGGTTCGGACCGACGTTCCGGGTGCCCGCCCCGCACATCATGAAGGCCACCGCCAAGGTCTACGACCTGCTGGATCCGACCGCCAAGATGAGCAAGTCGGCCGGCTCTGCCGCCGGCGTCATCGAGATGCTGGACGATCCCGCCAAGTCGGCGAAGAAGGTGCGCAGCGCGGTCACCGACAGCGGATCCGAGATCCGGTTCGATGAGCAACTCAAACCCGGCATCTCCAACCTGCTGACGATCCAGTCGGCGCTGACCGGGCAATCAGTCACCGAGTTGGAGTCGGAGTTCGCCGGGCGCGGCTACGGGGACTTGAAGAAGGCTGTTGCCGCAGCGCTCGTGGACACGATCACGCCATTCCGCGACCGGACCCAGGAGTGGCTCAACGACCCCGCCGCCTTGGACAAGGTCCTTGCTGATGGTGCCGAACGCGCCCGGGCGATCGCCGGGGAGACGCTCGCGGCTGTTTATGACCGCGTCGGCTTCCTTTCCGGCAAGCGGTGAGCGACGTTGTCTCCCGGGCAGGTACTTGGCGTCGCCATTGAGATCCCATCGCCGTGGGCAGAGCAACTGCGTGCGGCCCGCCTCGGTTACGGCGACCCCGAAGCGGAGGCGGTGCCACCGCACATCACGCTGCTGCCGCCGACGACGATCGACGATGCCGTCCGGGGTGAAGTGCTGGAGCACCTGACCGAGGTTGCGAGCCGGAACAGCGACTTCACGGTGCTGCTTCGTGGCACTGGCACGTTCCGGCCGGTCTCACCAGTTGTCTTTGTTGTCGTCGCGCAAGGCATCAGCGAGTGCGAGCAGTTGGAGCGTGATATTCGTTCCGGTCCCCTGGAACGCCCTCTCGGATTCCCGTATCACCCGCACGTAACCGTTGCGCACGATGTGGCCGATTCCGAGCTGGACCGTGCGTTCGGCGACCTCGCGCACTTCTCCGCAGAGTTCACCGTGGACGCATTCCGCCTCTATAGCCACGTCGGCGGTCGCTGGGTGCCGGACCGGGACCTGTCGCTACGTGGGTAGCGGATGGCGGGGTTCGGGCGGGTGAGCCGATGAGTGGTCGCATGGTCCGCGGTGTCCAGACGAGATTTGAAGTCGCCGCGCAGTCGCGGCCTTGGGCCGCGCACGTGTTGCGTGCCGGGCAGCGCTTCTCCGAGACCAGGGCCAGCCGGTGGGGCGCCAGCATTGGCTACTACGGCTTCTTGGCGCTGTTCCCGGCCGCAACGATCATTGTCGGGATCCTGGCGTGGTTGGAGTCCGTCCTGCCGTTCCTGGCGGAAAGCGGTCTGAGTGTCCGGGACGGTCTGTCCACGGGACTTGTTGGTGGCGACATCGCCCTCATCACGCTGGGTCTCGGTGCGCTGCTGTTTGCGACCTACTCCGGGTGGCGCTTTGTCTCAGCGTTCCGTGAGGCCCTACGGACGGTGGGCCGACAGCCGCCGTTGGTGCGCGGCGCTTTCCTGGTCGAGGTGGTCCGTGACCTGGTGGTGCTGGTTCTGATCGTGGGCGGGCTGCTCGTCACCTGGTTGATCGCCGGCCTGGCTACCTGGCTGGCCCAGGAAATGCTGGATGCCGTAGGGGTGGCAGTCACCTGGTCCACCTTCACGGTGACCCTCATCGGAATCGCGGCTTCACTTGCCATTGACTTCCTCATCGCGTTGCTGCTGATCGGCGGCCTGTCCGGCACGCGATTGCCCGGACACGAGTTGGTGGTCGCGTCGCTGTTGGCAGGTGCGGGGATCTGGGTGCTGCGACTGGCCGCCGGGCTGATTGTCGGTCCGACGTTGACCAACCCCATCTACGGCACCTCTGCGCTGGCGGTGGCGATGCTGATCTATGTCACGTTCCTGGCCCGGTGGGTTCTCGTCGTGGCCGCATGGGCGTTCACGGCCGAGCCGGACTCAGAGCCAGCGGGTACCGATGACCCCGGCGACCGTAACCAGCACGCCGAGGCCAAGGATGCCGACGCCCGCAGCGGTACGCGGGCTGAGGCCTGAGGCCCCGGCGACGGTTTCGGCTGCTGCGGCTTCGGCATCGATGGTCTGGGTCCCATCACGTTCGGCGACCTTCAGTGCCGCCGCGGGAACTGGGTCCACCAACTGTGCAACGCCGTCCATCTCGGGGTTCGCGAATGCCCAATCGAGCAGCGCGGCTGCGGCCGGCTCGGATCGGCCCGATGTGCCCAGCAACGTCACCACGTAACTGCGACCACCGCGCTCGGCAGCGGCGACGAATGTTCGGCCGGCCTGCGTTGTGTAGCCCGTCTTCACGCCGATCGCCCCGTCGTAGCCGTTGAGCAGCAGCCGGTTCTGGGTGTAGATCTTGTAAGTCGGTCGTGGCCCGGCGGCGGCGGGCTTGCCGGGAAAGTCGGCCGACTTGCGACTAGCCAGTGCGCGGAAGTCCTCCCGCTGCAGCCCGGCCCGGGCGATCAGTGCCAGGTCGTAGGCGCTCGTGGACTGCCCCGGCTCGTCGAGGCCGGACGTGGTCTTGGCGACGGTGTCCAGCGCCTGCAGTCGCCGCGCTTCGGCGTTCATCAACTCCAACGCCACGGCCTGCCCGCCGGCAACCTCACCCAGCGCGTGGGCGGCGTCGTTGCCCGACGGCAGCATCAGACCGTTGAAGAGGTCCGAAACCAAGTAGGGGGCGCCGACGACGATGCCGACCTTGCTGCCTTCAGCCGCGGCGTCTTCGTAGGTGGCGGTGTACTCCGTGGCCGGGTCCAGGAGCGGGAGCAGGGTGAGCGCGGTCAGTGACTTCAAGGTGCTGGCCGGCTGCAGCCGCAGGTGTGCCGACTGCGCGGCCAGGATCGCCCCGGAGTCGAGATCGGCCACCACGAACGCCTTGGCCGCAACGGCAGGCGGAGCCGGTGCCCCCGGCGCAACGACCACACCGGGCGTCGCGAGGACGGCCCCGCCGATCGCTTCATCCGCGCTTGCGGCGCTGGCGGCTGCGGTCAGCAAGGCCACGGGCAGCACCAATGCGAGCGCTGCGCGGGCCAGCAGCATCGTGGGGGAACGGCGATTCATGGCCGCTTGAGGGTACCTGCGGGGCGACTTCGCCCCGGACGTACTCTTGTTGTTCTGTACTGCTCCACACTGGCCATCGGCCCCGTTGGGTGCAGGCTCAACCCCGAAGTTCTGGAGGCCGCGTGGATCGGACGACCGAGTCCGGACTCCCGATCGAGACGGTCTACGGACCGGAGTCCCTGAGCGGTTGGGATCCCGAAGCCGCCCTTGGTCACCCGGGTGAGTTCCCGTACACGCGCGGTGTGTACCCGAACATGTACACGGGCCGGCCGTGGACGATGCGTCAGTACGCCGGCTTCGGAACTGCCGCCGAGTCCAACGCCCGCTATCGGCAGTTGCTGGCCGCGGGCCAGACCGGGCTCTCGGTGGCTTTCGACTTGCCGACCCAGATGGGTTACGACTCCGACGCTGTCGTGGCGCAGGGCGAGGTAGGCAAGGTCGGCGTCGCGATCGACTCCATCGAGGACATGGCGGTCCTGTTCGACGACATCCCGCTGGGCGAGGTGTCCACGTCGATGACGATCAACGCACCCGCTGCCGTGCTCCTAGTTCTGTATCAACTCGTTGCCGAGGAGCAGGGCGTGGCTTCGTCCGACCTCACCGGGACGATCCAGAACGATGTCCTCAAGGAGTACATCGCCCGCGGTACCTACATCTACCCGCCCGCGGCCAGCCTGCGGTTGATCACCGACACGTTCTCGTACTGCCGCGCGGAGATGCCCAAGTGGAACACCATCTCCATCTCCGGCTACCACATGGCCGAAGCCGGTGCCACGCCCGCGCAAGAGGTGGCCTTCACTTTGGCCAACGGCATCGAGTACGTGCGCGCGGCCATTGCGTCCGGGCAGGACGTCGATGAGTTTGCGCCCCGGCTTGCGTTCTTCTTCGTGTCCCGCACGACGCTGCTGGAGGAGGTCGCGAAGTTCCGCGCCGCACGCCGCATCTGGGCGCGCATCATGCGCGACGAGTTCGGCGCGAAGAACCCGAAGTCGTTGATGCTGCGTTTCCACACCCAGACCGCAGGTGTGCAGCTGACTGCGCAGCAGCCTGAGGTCAACCTGATCCGCGTGGCGGTGCAGGCGCTGGCCGCGGTCCTCGGCGGGACGCAGAGCCTGCACACGAACTCCTTCGACGAAGCGATCGCGCTGCCGACGGAGAAGTCGGCACGACTCGCGCTGCGTACCCAGCAGGTGCTCGCCTATGAAACCGACTTGACTGCCACGGTCGACCCCTTTGCCGGTTCCTACGCCATTGAGTCGATGACCGATGAGTTGGAGGCAGCCGCGCAGGGCCTCATCGACGCGGTGGAGGATCGCGGCGGGGCGGTCCGGGCGATCGAGCAGGGCTACCAGAAGAGCGAGATCGAAAAGGCTGCATACGCGACGACTCAGTCCATCGACTCCGGTGATCGCGTCGTCGTCGGCGTGAACCGCTTCCAGCTAGCGGAGGAGGAACCCTACGAGCCGTTGCGGGTCGATCCGAGGATCGGAGCCGACCAGGCAGCGCGACTGGCTCGTTTGCGCGGCGAGCGCGACAACGCGGCAGTAGCCGCCGCACTTGCAGACCTGCGGCAGGCAGCGGAAGGCACGGCGAACGTCCTCTATCCGATGAAGGCGGCACTGGCTGCCCGCGCCACCGTCGGGGAAGTCTGTGACTGCCTGCGTGGCGTGTGGGGCACCTACGTGCCGGTGGACACACTGTGACGGTGGCAGCAAAGGGCTTGACCGCGGAGTTGAGCGCCGAACTCATCGCGATCCGTCGGGACCTGCACGCCCACCCGGAACTCGGTCGTGCCGAAACCCGCACGACGGCCGTGGTCGCGGCCCGACTAGCCCGAGCCGGCATCGAGTCGCACGTGCTGCCCAACGGCGCTGGTCTGATGGCCGACCTCGGTGAACCCGGCGGCCCGATCGTCGCCCTCCGCGCCGATCTGGACGCGTTGCCAATCCATGACGAGAAGTCGGTTCCGTACGCGTCGACGGTTGACGGTGTCTGTCACGCGTGTGGTCATGACGTGCACACGTCGGTGCTGCTCGGCGCGGGCTTGATCCTGGCGGAGTTGGCCGAGGCCGGGGAGGTCCCGGGAGCCGTACGACTGATCTTCCAGCCGGCCGAGGAGTGCAATCCCGGCGGCGCTCACGACATCATCGCCGCCGGCGGAATGACCGGTGTGGAGCGGATCTTCGCGCTGCACTGCGACCCACGGGCCGACTGCGGAACCGTGGGCCTGCGGTTGGGCGCGGTGACGGGATCGGCCGACCGCATCCGGGTTCTGATGCACGGCCCCGGTGGGCACACGGCCAGACCGCATCTGACCGCCGACCTGACGCACGCGTTGGCCCGGGTGGTGGCGGACCTGCCCGGCGCGTTGAGCCGTCGAGTGGACCCGAGGGCTGGGTTGTCGGTCGTGTTCGGCAAGTTGCGGGCCGGTCGAGCGGCCAACGCCATCGCCGACTTCGGTGAGGCCGAGGGCACGGTCCGCACGCTCGATGCCGCCGCCTGGGCCGATGCACCGGTGGCCGTCGAGCAGGTGATCCGCGAACTGGCCGCCCCGTACGGCGTCCAGGTCGAAGTCGACTATGCGCGTGGGGTTCCGCCCGTCGTCAACGAGGCCGGCTGTGTGCGGCTGATGGCTGACGCGGCGCGCGCCACGGTCGGGCCGGAACATCTGGTCGAGGTCGAGCAGAGCCTCGGTGGTGAGGACTTCGCCTGGTACCTGGAGCATGCCCCGGGTGCGATGGCCCGGCTGGGCGTTCGGCGGCCCGACGACGGCGATGTCCGGGACCTGCACCAGGGGATCTTCGACGTCGATGAGCGCGCGATCGACGTCGGCGTGCAGTTGATGGTCGAGACGGCCCTCTCGGCGCTGCGGGCCGGCCGCCCGTTGGTCAACTGACGGGCCCGTTGGCCATGTGCCCGATTGGTCCGTTCCGGTCCGGCTCCTAGGTCTCCTCCTGGTAACAGTTCGGCCACGCCGCCGGTCCCCGGCGTTCTGGGTGGTTGGACGGGGCTAGGGTGCTGTGAAACGGCGTTTGTGCCCGACTGGGCCGACGCCCCGAACGATAAGGAGAAGCCCTTGCGCAGGGTGCTCGCGTTCGGCTCCGTCCTGCTGGCAGGGTCTCTGGTCCTGTCCGCCTGCTCGTCTGACGACGACAGCAGCAGCGACGAGAGCCCCCAGAGTGACATCAAGGTGGGCCTTGCCTACGACATCGGCGGTCGTGGCGACCAGTCGTTCAACGACTCCGCCGCAGCCGGTCTCGACCAGGCCAAGGAGGAGTTCGGCGTCGAGGTCAAGGAACTCTCCGCCGCCGCCAACGAGACCGACGCCCAGAAGGAGGAGCGCCTGCGATTGCTCGCCGAGGGCGGCTACAGCCCCGTCATCGCGGTCGGCTTCGCCTATGCAACTGCATTGGGCAACGTGGCCACGGAGTTCCCGGACGTGGACTTCGCCATCGTTGACGACTCCTCGGTCGAGGCCCCCAACGTGGCCAGCCTGACCTTCGCCGAGGAGCAGGGCTCTTACCTGGTCGGCGTCATCGCGGCACAGGCCAGCGAGTCGGGCAACATCGGCTTTGTCGGCGGAGTGGAAGTTCCGCTGATCAAGAAGTTCGAGGCCGGCTACCGGGCTGGTGCGGAGTCGGTGAACCCGGACATCGAGGTTCAGGTCAAGTACCTGACCCAGGCACCGGACTTCTCCGGCTTCAACGACCCGGCCAAGGGCCAGACGGCAGCTACCGGCATGTATGACGCCGGTGCCGACGTGGTCTACCACGCCGCTGGCGGGTCCGGCAGTGGTGTGTTCACCGCAGCGGCCGCGGCCGACGCGTTGTCCATCGGTGTCGACTCCGACCAGTTCCTGACTGCCACCGAGGGCAAAGACACGATCATCACGTCGATGATCAAGCGGGTTGACGTGTCTGTGTACGAGACCATCAAGGCGGCAGTGGATGGTTCGCCGCTGTCCGGCATCCAGGTCTTCGACCTCGAGGCGGAAGGCGTCGGCTACTCGTTGTCCAACGACGCGGTCAACGAGTACACGGCCAAGGCGGATGAGGCAGCCGAAGCAATCAAGAACGGCGACATCACGGTTCCGACCGAGTAGTACCAGCGAATCAACGGGCTCGGACCCGGTCGGCGCGCTAGCGTCGGTCCGGGTCCGAGTCGTATTCGGGAGGACGTCATCAGCGAGACAACTGCCGACGGTTACGCCGTCGAACTAATCGACATCACGAAGACCTTTCCCGGGGTCATTGCCAACTCCGATATCAACCTGGCCGTCCGCGTAGGTGAGATCCACGCGTTGGTCGGTGAGAACGGCGCCGGCAAGTCGACACTGATGAAGACGCTGTACGGCATGCACCAGGCCGACTCGGGCCTGATCAAGGTCAACGGCAGCGAGGTCACCTTCCACACTCCCGGTGATGCCATCGACGCCGGTGTGGGCATGGTGCATCAGCACTTCATGCTCGCCGACAACCTGACCGTTCTGGAGAACGTCGTCCTCGGGTCGGAACCACGCAAGGGGATTCGCCTCGATCGCAAAGCCGCCCGACAGCGGATCCTGGAAGTTTCGGAGCAGTACGGACTGGACCTAGATCCGGACCAACTGGTGGAGGACCTGGGCGTTGGCATGCGGCAACGCGTGGAGATCATGAAGGTCCTGTTCCGCGGGGCCAAGATCCTGATTCTCGACGAGCCCACCGCCGTCCTGGTCCCGCAGGAGGTGGACGAACTATTCGCCTCTCTGCGCGTCCTGGTTGCCGAGGGCAACACGATTCTCTTCATCTCCCACAAGTTGGACGAGGTCCTGCAGGTCGCCGACCAGATCACGGTGATCCGACGTGGCACCACCGTGGCCACCGTCGACCCAGCAGAGGTGACCAGTCGGGAATTGGCCGAGCTGATGGTGGGCAGCGAACTGCCCGTGCCCGAACTGCGCGACTCCACCGTCACCGACCGCGTTGTCCTCGACGTCAGCGGGCTGTCGTTGACGACCGACGAGGGACGCTCGCTGCTGTCCGACTTGAACGTGACCATCCACTCCGGCGAAGTCGTGGGGATAGCCGGGGTCGAAGGCAACGGCCAGAGCGAGCTCGTGGACGCCCTGATGGGTATCCGGCGGCCCACCGCAGGCCGGATAAGCCTCGGTGGTGAGGACATCACCTCGCTGAGCACCCGGCATCGACGCGAGAAAGGCGTTGCACTGATCCCTGAGGACCGGGCCCGACAGGGATTGCTGCTGGAGGCAACCCTCTGGGAGAACCGGATGCTCGGCCATCAGACGGTGCGCCCGGCGGGTGGCGAGTTGCTCATCAGCCCGACGGCGGCCAAGCAGGAGGCCGAGCGCATCGTGTCCGAATACGACGTGCGCACTCCCGGGGTCGGGGTCTTTGCGTCTTCGCTGTCCGGCGGGAACCAGCAGAAGTTCATCGTCGGCCGAGAGATGAGCGGCGACCCCGTGCTGCTCATCGCCGCGCACCCCACTCGCGGTGTGGACGTGGGCGCGCAGTCGGCGATTTGGGACCAGTTGCGTGAGGCTCGCGCAAAGGGCCTGGCCGTGTTGATGATCTCGGCCGATCTGGATGAGCTGATCGGCATGTCGGACACGATCAAGGTGATTCTGCGCGGTCGCTTCGTAGCCGAAGCCGACCCGAGAACGGTCACACCGGAGGAGTTGGGGTCGGCCATGACAGGTGCGGGAGCGGCCGCGTAATGGGCGGGGATCGTGGTCGCCGGATAGTCCTGGCTCTCGCGCCGGCCGCGTTGGCCATCGTGATGGCGTTCATAGTGACTTCGGTCGTGCTGATCGCCGTCGGGGCGAACCCGTTCGAAACCTTCTCGTCGATGTTCGACTACGGCACCCAGCCGCGGTCGCTGGCGCTGACGCTCAATCAAGCGACCACGTACTACCTGTCCGCAGTCGCGGTTGCCATCGGCTTCAAGATGAACCTCTTCAACATCGGTGTCGACGGGCAGTACCGCATGGCTGCGTTCTTCTCTGCCGTCGTGGCCGGCAACGTGGCGTTGCCAGGGCCGCTGCACATTGGCCTGACCATTCTGACCGCCATGTTCGTCGGCGCCATGTGGGCAGGAATCGCCGGCCTGCTCCGGGCCGTGCGGGGTGTTAGCGAAGTCATCTCCACGATCATGCTGAACTTCATCGCGACTGGGGTTGTTGCCTACTTCCTGTCCACCGACCGGCTCGCGGTGGGCATCGCCGGCAGCAACAACATCGGCACGCCGCCGATCCCGCCTTCGGGGCAGATGCCCGGGCTGCCGTTCCCTGGGACCGAGTCCAAGGTGTACGGGTTCATCCTGGTCGCCGTCGTGGTGGGGGTGGCTTACTGGTTCCTCCTCAACCGCACGCGGCTGGGCTACGACCTGAAGGCGTCCGGCCTGAGCCAGTCAGCGGCGGTGGCCAGCGGTGTCGACTACAAGCGGATGATCTTCATCGCCATGGTCATGTCCGGTGCGATCGCTGGGCTCGTCGGGCTGCCGCAGTTGTTGGGTGCCTCGTACACCTACGCACTGGACTTCCCAGCGGGCATCGGGTTCACCGGGATTGCCGTGGCCTTGTTGGGTCGCAACTCACCCATCGGCATCGTGTTCGCCGCGCTGCTTTGGGCCTTCCTCGACACCTCGCGCACCATTCTGGACCTGTCGGGCGTGGCCAAAGAGGTCATCACGATCATGCAGGGCGTCATCGTCCTGTCCGTGGTCATCGCCTACGAACTCGTCCGGCGCTACCAGATCCGCCGGGACCAGACGCGGGTGGCGCGAGAACTGGAGGCCGCTCAGGCCGAAGGAGCACCGGCGTGAGCGCCCCGACACAGGTTCCCCCGACGCCAGTGGCTGCACGCGGGCGCGACATTCTGAGCGCGCAGTACCGGTTGATCCTGATGGCATTCGGTGGGTTGGCCCTGCTTAGTGCGGTCCGCCTGTTCACCGGTGCCGACGACATGACCAGTGTCGGCACGATCAGCGCGGCGATCGGACTGGCCGTGCCGATCGGGATGGCGGCCCTTGGTGGTTTGTGGTCGGAGCGTTCCGGTGTGGTCAACATCGGCCTGGAGGGCATGCTCATCCTCGGGACCTGGGGTGCCGGTTGGGCCGGCTACCAGTGGGGTCCCTGGGCAGCGCTGCTCGTCGGGATGATCTTCGGCGCGGCCGGCGGCCTGCTGCATGCGGTCGCGACCGTGACGTTCGCGGTGGACCACATCATCTCCGGTACCGCGATCAACATCCTTGGCCTCGGGCTCACCCAGTTCCTTTCGGCGGTTGCCTTCGACGGTGTTCCCGGAGGCGGTCCAACACAGTCCCCGCCGGTCCAGCCGCGGCTGGAAACGCTGACAATCCCGGGCTTCTCCGACTGGATGGCGGACCTGCAATCCCAGGGCTGGTTCATCATCTCCGACGTCGCCGGGATCCTGGGCGGAATCACCACCGGGCTTTCGTACATCACGATCATCGCTGTTTCGCTGTTCGTGATCACCTGGTATGTGCTTTGGCGCACGGCGTTCGGACTGCGAGTCCGCTCCTGCGGGGAGAACCCGTGGGCGGCGGAGTCTCTCGGTGTGCGGGTTCGTGCCTACAAGTACGTAGCGGTCACGATCTCCGGTGCCCTCGCCGGCATCGGCGGGGCGTTCCTCACGATTGTGCTGGCCGGTATCTACCGCGAGGGGCAGACGGCTGGACGCGGCTTCATCGGTCTGGCGGCCATGTTGTTCGGAAACTGGCGACCGTTCGGCGCGGCGTCGGGCGCTGCGCTGTTCGGTTACGTCGACGCGCAGCAATTGCGGCAGTCGGAGACGGTGCGAGCCATCATCTTGTTCGGGGCGATCGTGATGATTGTCCTGGCCTTCGTGTTCCTGTCCCGGCGCCGGGCCGTTGGTGCGATGGCGGTCGGCATCGTCGGCGCGGTTCTGCTCGGTGTGTACCTGACCGCCGAGCAGGTGCCCAACGAGTTGGCGTTCATCGCTCCGTACCTGACCACATTGCTGGTCTTGGCGCTGGCCAGTCAGAGCCTTCGCATGCCCGCTGCCGACGGGGTCAGATATAGGCCTGGGGAGGAATAGTTGGCGGTGGACTTCGCGGCGCTTGTTGCGGCTGCGACCGATGCGATGCAGCGCGCCTATGCGCCTTACTCGCAGTTCCCGGTCGGAGCGGCTGGGCTGACCGATGACGGCCGGGTCGTCACCGGCTGCAATGTGGAGAACGCGTCATACGGCTTGGGCCTGTGTGCTGAATGCGGGTTGGTTTCGCAACTGCACGCCTCCGGTGGCGGCCGCTTGGTCGCAATGGCTTGCGTCGACGGCTCCGGAAGTCCGCTGATGCCATGCGGCCGGTGCCGTCAGCTGCTGCTGGAGCACGGCGGCGAGGAAATGCTCGTGTACGCCGCAGAGTCGCCCAAGCGGCTGGGTGACTTGCTGCCCGACGCCTTCAGCCGGGCCGACTTGGAGAACCGATGACTGAACCGTTCAGCGCGGTGGAGGTAATTGTCGCCAAGCGCGACGGGCACCGACTCACCGACGAACAGATCGACTGGGTGATCGACGCCTACACCCGCGGCTATGTCGCGGACGAGCAGATGGCGGCCCTGGCGATGGCCATCGTGCTGAACGGCATGGACCGGGCCGAGGTGTATCGAATGACCGACGCCATGTTGCGGTCCGGGTCCCGCATGGACTGGTCCGCATTGGATCGGCCAACTGCAGATAAGCACTCCACTGGCGGAGTCGGGGACAAGATCACGCTGCCGCTGGCACCGCTGGTCGCCGCCTGTGGCGCGGCGGTGCCACAACTGTCTGGACGCGGTCTGGGCCACACTGGTGGCACCCTCGACAAACTGGAGTCGATCCCCGGGTGGCGGGCTTCGATCACCCCGGAAGAGATGCTCGGCCAACTCCAGGACGTCGGTGCGGTGGTGTGCGCCGCGACCCATGATCTGGCCCCTGCGGACAAGAAGCTCTACGCACTGCGGGACGTGACTGGAACCGTTGAGTCGATCCCGCTCATCGCCTCGTCGATCATGAGCAAGAAGATCGCCGAGGGCACGCGGTCTTTGGTGCTGGACGTCAAGGTCGGGTCCGGGGCCTTCCTCACGAAGATCGTCAACGCCCGGGAACTGGCCGCGACCATGGTGGAACTCGGACGGCGAGCGGGAGTGCACACCGTCGCGTTGGTCACGGACATGGACACCCCGCTGGGACTAACCGCCGGGAATGCTCTGGAGGTCCAGGAGTCGGTCGAGGTGCTCGCCGGCGGCGGACCTCCAGATGTCGTCGAACTCACCCTGGCGTTGGCGCGGGAGATGCTGGCCGGGGCCGGGTTGGACGGCATCGACCCGGCTGATCGCCTGGCCGACGGCTCAGCCATGGATGTCTGGCGCCGAATGATTCAGGCCCAGGGCGGCGATCCCGACGCGAGCCTTCATCTCGCCCGGGAGCAGCACGTGTTGTTGGCGCCCGCCGACGGCGTGCTGACCCGGCTGGATGCGCTCGCGGTGGGCGTCGCGGCCTGGCGGTTGGGAGCCGGGCGGGCGCGTAAGGAGGAGCGCATCTCGTTCGGGGCAGGCGTTCGCATGCACGCCAAGCCCGGGGCTGAGGTAAGGGCCGGGGAACCGCTCATGACCCTCTATGCCGATGAAGCCGAACGAATCGAGCCGGCCCTGGCTGCCTTGTCCGGCGGGTTCGACATCGCACCGTCTGGTTCGCGGCCGCCGGATCGTCCACTGATCCTGGACCGGATCGGCTGATGGTCGAACACCTGCGGGAACCGAGCGTCGTACCCGTGCCGGGCGGCAAGGTCATCCACGAGTGGTTCGGTCGGGTGCGCACCGACGATACGGCCGCCAGCGTGGCGCACATGCGGGCGCCGGCGGGTTGGGCCGAGCCGGCCCAGGTGCCGGAATTCGATGAACTCACGCTGGTACTCCGCGGGGCGGTACGGGTTGAGCACGAAGGGGGCGTCATCGACGCCGGAGCGGGTGAGGCGGTCCTGTCCCGAGCCGGCGAGCGCGTGCGCTACTCGGTGCCGGCCGATGCGGGGGACACGGAGTACGTGGCTATCTGCGTTCCGGCGTTCGGGCCGGATCTGGCTAATCGCGAGGACTGACTGGGCGCAGCGGCTAGGCCCTGGCGACGTGGAACGGGTCGCGCAGCGGTGGGGTGGCCAGTTCCGCCCGGGGGCAGGACTCCAGCGTTAGGCCGGCCCAGGTGAGCGCGTCGTCGCACAGCGATTCCACCGACCAGCCGAACGCTTGCCCGGATTCGGTGACGGTGACCCGGTAGATGGTGATCTCGTGCCGGTGCGGAGCGTCGTACATGACCGCGATGGAGCCCACAAGGTGGGAGTCCCCACGAGTCCCGCCGGGTCCGTTCCAGGGCTGGTCGTAGCGCTGCCACAGCGTCGAGCTGGCGTTCCACAGCCCTCCGGCACCCACGTCCTGCTGCGTGAGCATTGACACGACCAACGCGGCCGTGCGGGGGTCCAGCACGGCTGCAGGGCGGATCACGCGATCGAGTTCGCTCACCTGTGCCGTATCGGCCGTTTCGGTGGATTCATTGAGCCGCCGACAGCCGGGAAGGGCCAGATCAAGTGCCTACTGGGTGCCAGACGGTCTTCGTCTCCAGGAACGCACGCATCCGCTGCGTGGATGGAACGGCGTTCCAATCCGGCTCGGTGGCGGAAGGCCGAAGAACGCGCTTGACGTTGTCGGCAGCCGCGGCCTCCCACTCCGCCGCAGACTCACCGGCCCCGGCCAGGTCAATGGCGTTGACGTCGGAGTGCGACGCCAGCCAGGGGCCAACCTCGGTGGTCGTGCCCGTCAACAGGTTGACGACGCCGGCCGGTACGTCGGCGGTCGCCATTACCTCAGCCAGCGTGATCGCCGGCAGTGGTCGGTCCTGCGCGGCCAAGACAACCGCGGTGTTGCCCGGGACCAGCACCGGTGCCAGCACCGAGGTCAGCCCCAGCAGGGACGACGACTGCGGTGCGATCACGGCCACGACACCGGTTGGTTCTGGCACGGAGAAGTTGAAGAAGGGCCCGGCGACCGGGTTCGCCGATCCGTCGACCTGAGCCAACTTGTCGGTCCAGCCGGCGTACCAGACCCAGCGGTCGATGGCGGTGTCCACCACTGCTGCGGCTTTGCGCGCAGACAACCCCTCAGTGGCGCCAACCTCCTCCACGAACTGAGCGCGGCGACCCTCCATGACCTCAGCAACGCGGTACAGCACTTGGCCGCGGTTGTAGGCCGTGGCGCCCGACCATCCGGCAAAGGCCTTCCGGGCGGCCTGGACCGCGTCGCGCGCGTCCTTGCGCGACGCTTGCGCGGCGTTGGCCGCGAAACGGCCTTTGGCGTCTGACACCAGGTACGAGCGACCCGACTCCGACCGGGGGAACTTGCCCCCGATGAAGAGCTTGTACGTCTTGCGGATCTCTTCGCGCGCCATCAGTACTCCGTCCGCAGGTAGGCGGCCAGCCCGTGGCGGCCGCCTTCCCGTCCGTACCCGGATTCCTTGTACCCGCCGAACGGTGAGGTCGGGTCGAAGTGGTTGAACGTGTTCGCCCAGACGACGCCGGCCCGCAGCCGTTCGGCCATCCACAGGATCCGGCTGCCCTTATCCGTCCAGACCCCGGCCGACAAGCCGTAGGGGGTGTTGTTGGCCTTCTCCAGTGCCTCTGCCGGGGTGCGGAAGGTAAGCACGCTGAGTACCGGCCCGAAGATCTCCTCGCGGGCGATGCGATGGCTCTGGGAGACGTTCGTGAAGACCGTCGGCGGGTACCAGTAGCCGCGGTCAGGCAACTCGCACGGTGCCGACCACCGGCGCGCGCCTTCGGCCTCCCCGATCTCGCTCATCTGCCGGATCCGCTCCAACTGCACGCTGGAGTTGATGGCACCGATGTCGGTGTTCTTGTCCATCGGGTCGCCCAGACGCAGGGTGCCCAGCCGACGCTTGAGTGATTCCAGGACCGCATCGACCACCGGCTCGTGAACCAGCAGTCGGGTGCCGGCGCAGCACACGTGCCCCTGGTTGAAGAAGACCCCGCGAACGATTCCTTCGATCGACTGGTCGATGGGCGCGTCGTCAAAGACGATGTTTGCGGCCTTGCCGCCGAGCTCGAGCGTGGCCTTCTTCTTCGACCCGGCGATCGCCTTGGCGATCCGCTTGCCTACTTCGGTCGAGCCCGTGAACGCCACCTTGTCGACGTCCGGGTGCCCGACCACCGCGGCTCCCGTTTCGCCGGCTCCGGTCAGGATGTTCACCACGCCGGGAGGCAGGTCGGCCTGCTGGCATACCTCCGCGAACAGCAGCGCGGTCAGGGGTGTGGTTTCGGCCGGCTTCAGCACGACGGTGTTTCCGGCGGCCAGTGCCGGGGCCACCTTCCAGGCCAGCATCAGCAGGGGGAAGTTCCACGGGATCACCTGTCCGGCCACGCCCAACGGCTTGGGGTCAGGCCCGAAGCCGGCGTAGGCCAGTTTGTCGGCCCAACCAGCGTGGTAGAAGAAGTGCGCGGCGGCCAAGGGCACGTCCACGTCCCGGCTTTCCTTGATCGGCTTGCCGTTGTCCAAGGTCTCCAGGACGGCGAACTCACGGGCCCGCTCCTGCAGGATCCGGGCGATTCGGAACAGGTACTTGCCCCGTTCTGTGCCCGACATGCGCGACCAGACCTTGTCGTAGGCCGTGCGCGCCGCACGCACGGCGGCATCGACGTCGTCGGCGCCGGCCTCGGTGACCTCGGCGAGCACCTCTTCGGTGGCCGGGTCCACAGTCTTGAAGGCCCGACCGGACGACCCGTCCACGAATTCGCCGTTGATGAACAGGCCGTACGACGGCTGGATGTCCACGACGGCGCGGTTCTCCGGCGCGGGTGCGTACTCGAAAGCGGTCATGTATCAGTCCAACGTGACGTAGTCGGGGCCGGAGTAGTGCCCGGTCTTGAGTTTCTGCCGTTGCATGAGGAGGTCGTTGAGCAGGCTCGATGCGCCGAAACGGAACCACGCCGGGTCCAGCCAGTCTTCGCCGACCGTCTCGTTGACGATCACCAGGTAGCGCAGCGCGTCCTTGCTGGTGCGGATACCACCGGCCGGTTTGACGCCCACTTGCCGACCAGTGGCGATGCGGAAGTCCCGGACCGCCTGGAGCATCACCAGCGTCACCGGCATGGTCGCTGCCGGTGCCACCTTGCCGGTCGAGGTCTTGATGAAGTCGGCGCCAGCAAGCATGGCCAGCCAGGAGGCGCGACGGACGTTGTCGTACGTGGCCAGTTCCCCGGTCTCAAGGATGACCTTGAGGTGGGCGTCGCCACACGCGGCCTTGACGGCGACGATGTCCTCGAAGACCTGCAGGTAGCGACCGGACAGGAAGGCGCCACGGTCGATCACCATGTCGATCTCGTCTGCCCCCGCTGCCACGGCCTCGGCGGTGTCGGCCAGTCGCACCGCTCGCGAGGCGCGGCCGGATGGGAACGCGGTCGCTACGGCCGCCACATGCACGCCACTGCCGGCTAGCGCCTGCTTGGCGATCGGCACCAGGTCGCCGTAGACGCAGACTGCGGCGACTGCCGGAACGCTGGGATCGGTCGGGTCCGGGTGGATCGCCTTGGCGCACAGCGAGCGCACCTTGCCGGGGGTGTCCTGGCCTTCCAACGTGGTCAGGTCCACCATGCGGATCGCCAGGTCGATGCCGAACGACTTCGCCGTGGTCTTGATGGACCGCGTCGCCAAGTCGGCTGCGCGCGCCTCGGCCCCCACCTGGTCCACGCCGGGCAGCCCGTGCAGGAACCGGCGCAAGGTGGTGTCGTCTGTGGTGATCTCTTCGATGCGCCCAGACCAGTCCGTTGCGACGCTCACCGGTTCAGCGTACGACGTCATGCACCCGGCGTGGCCGGTTCCGGTACCGGCCAGGCCCAGGCCAGTCTCAGGCCAGGCCCGTTGCTGCGCCGATGTCAGCACGCAGGGCCGCGAGCCGTTCGGCTGCCAAGCTGCGTGCCTGCTGCAGCGAGTCGGTCACCTCGATCACGACTTCCAGGTAGCACTTCAACTTCGGCTCGGTTCCCGATGGCCGCACGATCACCCGACCCCCATCCAGGTGGAAGCGCAGTCCGTCGGTGGGGGGAAGCCCGCCATCACCACGGCTCAGGTCGTCCAGGCCCAGCACCGGGCCGAAACCCAGTCGAGTCGGCGGATCGGTGCGAAGCCGCTGCATGGCCGCGGATATCAGCGACAAGTCCTCCACCCGGACCGAGAGTTGGTCGGTGGCGTGCAGGCCGTGACGTCGATACAGATCGTCCAACGTGTCCGCCAGGGTCCGCCCAGCCGCCTTCTCCGCGGCCGCCAGTTGCGCGATGAGCAGTGCGGCGCTGACCCCGTCCTTGTCGTTCACCCCGTCCGGGTCGACGCAGTACCCCAGCGCCTCTTCGTACCCGTAGGCGAGATCTTCAACCTTGGATATCCACTTGAACCCGGTCAGCGTCTCCGTGTGCTGGACCCCGGCCGCGGCGCAGATCCGGCCCAGCATCGAACTGGAGACGATCGAGTTGGCGAACGTGCCGCGCGCACCCCTGTTGATGAGGTAGTCGCCCAGCAGCACTCCGACCTCATCGCCACGCAGCATGCGGTAGCCGGCCTCACCGCGGATGCCCACGGCACACCGGTCGGCGTCGGGGTCGTTGGCCAGGATGATGTCAGCGTCGTTGGCCTCGGCCGTGGCAATGGCCTGGTCCATGGCCCCGGGTTCCTCCGGGTTGGGGAAAGCGACCGTCGGGAACGCCGGGTCCGGCGCGAACTGCTCCGTCGCGACGGCCGGCGCCGCGAACCCGGCTCGCTGCAGTACGTCCACCAGCAGCGCGCCGCCGACGCCGTGCATCGGGGTGTACGTGATGGACAGGTCTTTGGGTTCAGCGGGGTTCACCAGCGAGAGCACGCGTTCGCGGTAGGCGGCCAGCACCTCGTCACCCAGGGTCACCCATTCGTCGCCGCGGGGCAGGGCGCTGACGTCGCCGACGGCCGCGATGCGCGCGGCGATGTCGGCGTCCGTCGGCGGCACGATCTGTGAGCCGTCGCCGACGTAGACCTTGTACCCGTTGTCGTTGGGCGGGTTGTGAGATGCGGTCACCATGACGCCCGCGGCGCAGCCCAAGTGCCGGATGGCGAATGCCAGCACCGGCGTCGGCAGCGGCTCCGGCAACACCATCGCGGACAGTCCGGCACCGGTGAGGACTTGCGCGGTGTCGCGGGCGAAGACGTCGGAGTTTCGGCGGGCGTCGTAGCCGATGACCACGGCGTGGCCGCCGTTGTCCAGTACGTATGCGGCCAGCCCGGCTGCGGCTTTGGCTACGACCACTCGGTTCATTCGGTTCGGTCCGGCACCGAGTTCGCCGCGCAGCCCCGCTGTGCCGAACTGCAGCATCCCGCTGAACCGGTCGGCCAGCTCGTCAGCGTCCTCCGCGTCGATCAGGGCCAGCAGTTCGGCCCTGGTCTGCGGGTCGGGGTCATCGGCGGCCCAGGCCCGCGCTTGCGCGATCAGTTCCTCGTTCGACGTAACTTGGCTCACACCGCGACGGTAGCCGGATCGCCGGACGGATACCGGGGCTGGATACGGAACAATGGTTCTTGTGACGCGAGTTGGGATCATCGGCGGCGGACCTGGCGGTTACGAGGCGGCCCTGGTGGCCGCCCAATTGGGGGCCGAGGTCAGCCTCGTGGACTCCGGCGGTCTCGGCGGTTCCTGCGTGCTCACCGACTGCGTACCAAGCAAGACGCTGATCGCCACCGCAGAGCTGATGACCCGGCTGCGCGGGGCACAAACGCTGGGCGTGGAACTGCCGGGCGTGGCGGCCGTGGATCTGACTGCGGTCAACAAGCGGGTCAAGGACTTGGCGTCGGCGCAGTCCGCCGACATCGCCGAGCGGCTGCGCGCCGAAGGCGTTCGGTTGTTCCACGGGCACGGCCGTCTCGCCACGAATGACCGCATCGAGGTCCACACCGGTGCCGACGCCGGGGCCGAGTTCACCGCTGACGTGGCTTTGATCGCCACGGGCGCGAGCCCGCGAACACTGGCCGATGCTGTTCCCGACGCCGAACGCATCCTCACGTGGGAACAGCTGTATGAGCTCACCGAACTGCCCCAACACCTCATCGTTGTCGGCTCCGGTGTCACCGGGGCCGAGTTCGCCTCCGCCTATCACGCGCTGGGTTCGCAGGTCACGCTGATCAGCAGTCGGCAACGCGTGCTGCCCGGGGAGGATGCGGACGCGGCCGCTGTCCTGGAAGAGGTCTTCGCCACCAGGGGGATGCAGGTCCTCGGCCGGTCCCGGGCACAAAGCGTGCGCCGCGACGGCGATTCGGTGCGCGTGCAGTTGACCGACGGCACCGTGATCGAGGGCACACACTGCCTATTGGCTGTTGGTTCGATACCGAACACGACGGACCTGGGCCTGGACGTGGGCGGCGTGGCCACCGACGAAGCGGGATTCGTGCGCGTGGACAAGGTCTCGCGCACGTCGGCGCGCGGTGTCTACGCCGCTGGGGACTGCACCGGCGTGCTCATGCTGGCGTCGGTGGCGGCCATGCAGGGACGGATCGCGATGTGGCACGCCCTTGGTGATGCCGTGGCGCCACTGGATCCGGGACTGGTCTCCTCGACGGTCTTCACCGACCCCGAGATAGCCACGGTGGGGGCCACGCAGGAGGACGTCGACTCCGGACGCGTGGACGGGCGCGCCCTGACCTTGCCGCTGGCAACCAACGCCCGCGCCAAGATGCAGGTGCTTGAGCACGGATTCGTGAAGATCTTCTGCAGGCCGTCGACCGGAATCGTCATCGGTGGGGTCGTCGTCGCGCCGAGCGCCAGTGAGTTGATCTACCCGATCGCGATGGCGGTCGAGGAGCGGCTGACGGTGGACGACTTGACCCACTCCTTCACTGTCTACCCGTCGCTGTCCGGTTCGATCGCCGAAGCGGCACGGCAACTGCACACGAGGGGGTAGCCGTGAACCGCGACCCGCTGCGACTGCTTGCCCTGGTCTGGGCGCCGGCAGCGGCTGCGGCGCTCGCGGTCGGCGCGATCGTCGTCGGGATCCCGACGTCGGGGGAGTCCGGGTTCTTCGAGACGCTGGCGCAAGCCGCCTTCTTGTTGGTCTACGTCGTCGGGTGGGGGCTGGCATTCAGGTTCACCGCCACCGGGGCAACGATTCTGGCCGTAAGCGCGGTCGCGATCGGCGCCCTGGCGACCGTGGAGTTCCCGCCGTGGCGCGGCTTCCTGCTGATGGCGGCTCTGTTCGTGCCGGCGGCTGCCCTTTGGTGGACGTGGCGGCGCGGCCGTTCGTTGCGCGCTCGCAGCCTGCTCGCCGCCGGCCTGGCGGCCCTGCTGATCGCCGGCGGACTCACCGCGGACGGAATCTTCGACCACTTCTATGGACCCAAAGCCCCCCAGTCGGATTTGGTCGCACTGCCGATGGGCCAGGTGGAATGGGTCTGGTCGGGCGCGATCGCCACGGACAGTGCCCGCGTGGTCGCCGCACTCGCCGACGAGCCGACGGCCGAGGTGCGGCTGCACTACGCAGCCGGAGCCGCGGCCACGATTGCCGACCCGGCGGTAACCGGGGTGCCCTCAGCTGTTGAGGAAGCGGTCGTCGAGTTCGACCTGGACGGGCTGGCACCAGACACGGACTACACCTATGCGGTCGAGGTCGGCGGCGCCCTGGATACGACCCGAGGGGTGGGGCGGCTGCGGACCGCGCCGGAGGGTGCGGCCAGTTTCCAGTTCACGTTCGCCTCGTGTGCGCGCAGTGGCTCCAATGCCCAGACCTACACGACGATCGCCGAGGCGGATCCGCTGTTCCATCTGATCACCGGGGACTTCTTCTACGGCGACATCGCCGCCGACGATGTCGGCCAGTTCAAGCGGGACTACGACCGGCAGATCACGCAACCGGCCGCCGCCGACCTGTTCCGGCGCGTACCGGTCGCCTACATGTGGGATGACCACGACTACGGCCCCAACGACGCCGATCGGAACTCGCCGTCGCGACCTGCGGCCTTGGCGGCCTACCGATCCTTCGTGCCGCACTACCCGCTGCCGTTCGCAGAGGTCTCCGACGGGCCGATGGCGCAAGCCTTCACGATCGGTCGCGTTCGGTTCCTGCTCGCCGACCTGCGCTCGCAGCGTGATCCGAAGGACCAGCCCGACGGACCGGACAAGTCCATGCTTGGTTCCGCGCAGAAGGCGTGGCTGGAGGACGAATTCCGCGCCGCCAACGGTAAGTACCCGGTGATCGTCTGGGTCTCCTCGGTTCCGTGGATCGACCGGTCGGCCACTCCAGGCGACGACTGGGGTGCTTACGCCAGCGAACGCGAGCAGATGGCCGACTTCATCGCCGAGGAGGGCATCGACGGGGTGGTGATGCTGGCCGGCGATGCGCACATGGTGGCCGCAGATGACGGCACCAACTCCGACTTCGCTCAGCGTGGCGGTGCCGGCTTCCCCGTGCTGCACGCCGCCCCGGTGGACCAGCACGTGAGTGAGAAGGGCGGGCCATACAGCGAAGGCGTCTCCCTGATCCCCGGTCAGTTCGGACTTGTCACGGTCACCGATCGCGGCGATGGGATCGACCTGCGCTTCGAGGGCCGCACCGCGACCGGCGAGCGGATCCTCGACTACAGCTGGAGCGAGCCGGGCTGAAAGCCAACGTCGCGTGCCTCACTCTGGAGTGTCGCGTACGTCCACGATGCTGACTGAGCGATGGTCCAGGACCAGGTCCCGTAGGCAGCCATCGAAACGGAAGGTCCCGTACTTGCCCGGGATGGGGGTCACTTGCAGGCTCACCAGCGAACCGTCGACCCCAAGCACTCTTGACTCCTGGCCAGCTAGATCCGCGCGGTCGCGGCAGAGCAGCGCCAACTCCTCCGCCGACGCCTGCGGTCCGAAGAGTGCATTGTTCTCTGCAACCGAGAGTGTGTAGATGCGGGTCCCGGGGATCGACTCCTCCTCCCGAGTCATCAAGTTCAGTGCGCCCCAAGCCACCGCGCCGGCGACCACGACGGCGACAACAGCAACCAACAGGCGAACCGGCCAGGCAGGCGGGGGCTCCTCGGTCCCCAGTGACCTGGTCCTCGGCCCGGCGGCGACGCCCACAAGCCGCTCTACCCCGGCTGCGAGCAGGGTGAGTAGTACGCCGAATCCCAGCAGTACCGGCAGGAACACATGCGTTGAGCCCTTCGCCTCATACAGCCAGGGGAATGGCGAAGCCGGGCTCACCGGATCCACCGGCGTGATGGCGCTGCCCGGAGTCGAGCGGAGGTCATCCAAGCGCCGCAGGATCAGGCCGGTCGCGAGGGCCACTAAGGCGGCTAGGAAGAAGATCCCCGCGATCTGGGCGCGCACCCATTCCCAGCGGGCCAGGTAGACCAGCACGTAGATCCCAGACCCGGCCAGCACCAGTCCGAGGACCAGTGCCGTCAACTGGTACAGGGTCCGACGGGGACTCACTTCGGCACCTCCTCGGATCCGGGCGCAACGGTGACCTCGCCCGTGGTGCCGTCAACCACTACGCGGCAACCCGGTGGGAACCGGCTCAGGGCGTCGTGGACAGCCACCACCGCCGGCACGTCGTACTCGCGAGCCAGGATCGCCAGGTGCGACAAGGTGCTCCCGGATTCCGACACGATCGCGGCCAGCCGCGGCAGCACCACCGAAAGGCGGGGGTCGAGCGTCCGGGTAACCAGCACATCCCCGCTGCCGACGCGAGCGGCGTCATGGACCACCACGCCGGCGGCGCGCCCACCTCCGGCGCCCACGCCACCTGGGCCACGAGGACCGGGCCGCTCCACGCTGACCGCGCGCCCGTGCGCGTCGAGTTGGAAGTGGGCCGGAAGGGGAGGTCCGGGCTCCTGTCGACGCAACTCAAGGCGGGTCGAGTCACCGGATAGGGCCGACCGAAGTTGTGGCCAGGTAAGCCAAACAATGTCTTGTCGATCGGCAAGCAGCCCCCGCTGCTGCAGCCGAGTGCCCGCCTCCGTGGCGCACCGGCTGAGCAGTTCCTGCACCCAGCGGGCTCGCAGCCGCAACAAGTCCCGGTGCCCGGGATCGGCTACCTGGCTGGGCAAGGCGAGCAGCTCGTCGTCGACTTGAGGCAGTTCCGGTGCCGTTGCGATTCGTGGCGGCACCAGGCTGAGGAGCACTGGGTCGTGCGCGATCAACTCGTCGTCCGGGTGCTGGTTACGGCGCCCGTGCGCCAGTCGCTCCAGCGCGATCTTGGGTACCGATGCCGGCGCGCGCCCGCTCAGTGTTGCCGAGAGAACCTCCGCCTCGTGCAGTTCCGCGAGCAGTTCCTGGCCGCGAACCACCACGCGAATCAGGTCGTCATCGTCCAACTGGGTGACTGCAGGCACATCGGCGAGAGCGGCGTCGGTACCGGTCAGCAATGTGCGCACGCGAGCCGGGAGCTGGGCGCGAACCTGCCCGACGCGCCAGGCGGCAGCTAGTCGTCGGGCGCCGGGGCGGGGGTCGACCAGATGCAGCGCTCGCCGTCCCGGGGGCACGTAGCCGAGCAGTTCCAAGTCGGCGGCCGCCCAACCACCGACGGTGGTGAGCACTGGCGAAGCGTCCAACTCTGCGGCCGTGCTCAGATGGGTGCGCCGCAGCGCTGCGGCGATCCCATCGCGCATCGGCGCCAGCCATAGGTCGAGCTCCAGCGGACGTAGCGGCAGCGGGAAGGTCTCCGCGATCGGGCCGGGGCCAAGGACCGGGCCGGTGGCTGAGTCGGGTTCGGCGACCGCGGTCACGGGACGGCTTTGCAGCAGCCAGAGCGAGCCCTGATCGTCCAACGCCCATTCGATGTCCTGGGCCGCGCCGAAGACTTCGGCCGTTCGCTGCGCCAGGGCCGCGAGTCGCCTGATCTGCCGGCGTCGCAAGAGGGATGCACGGCCGGCGCGGCGAGCGGCCATGGGTCCGCGGCCGTCGATGCTGTGCACGCGACCCCGAGGCCCGCACACGATTCGTTGCGCGGCCGCGGTGCCGGAGACCAACGCTTCTGGACTACCGCGAACGGCTTCGATCACGATGCGATCCTCCTGCCCGGTTACCGGGTCCACTCCGAACAGGACCCCGCCGAGTGCGGGCTTGAGTTCAGGTTGGACGAGCACCGCCATCGGTTGCGGCTGTCCGTGTCCAGGGGCATGCGCCGAAGACAGCACCGTGCCGACCGCCGCGACGAACCTGGGCCAGCCGACAACGCCGGATACCGACTTGAATTGCCCCGCCATCGACGAGGCCCCGATGTCCTCGACCGTCGACGAAGACCGGACTACGAGTCCGTGTTCATCGCCGTGCAACTGCTGCCACAACTGCCGCAGGGCCGGTTCGACGGTGGCGTTGGGGGGCCAGTGCGGGGCACTCGGGTCGCCAGTGGCGGTCGTCGTGAGCGTGAAGCCAGGAAGGACCGGCAGCCCGGCTCGGGCGGCCTGTGCCAAGTTGGCCGCTTTGGCGCCGACCAGGGTGGGGTCAAGCGCGGCGGAATGCGACAACTCAACCGCCAGCGCGGCACCGTCAGCCAGTCGACTGGTCCCGGACATTGCGCCCTCCGCCTAGCACGGTAGGGACACGTGATGCGTTCGGTCAGGGCCTTTGGTCGGCAGACAGGCGGCTTGGGGTCAGTCCTTGATCTCGCAGAGCACCGCGCCGCTGGCCACGGTGGCGCCCAGTTCCAAGGCGAGACCGGTTACCACCCCCGCCTTGTGTGCGGTCAAGGGCTGTTCCATCTTCATCGCCTCCAGGACGACCACCAGGTCACCCGCGGCGACTGTCTGACCCTCCTCGACGGCGATCTTCACCACGGTGCCCTGCATCGGGCTGGTCAGTGAGTCGCCGGACGCGGCGGGCCCGGACTTGCGGGACCCACCCCGACGGGGTGGCTTCTTCGTCGGTGCCGCGCTCGCCGTCGCGAACCCGGCCGGCAGGGTCACCTCCAACCGCTTGCCGTTGACCTCGACGACCAGGCGCTCGCGCTCGGCGGCATGGTGGCCGCCGTCCGCGGCCTCGCCGGCGTAGGGGGGAATCGTGTTGTCGAACTCGGTCTCGATCCACCGGGTGTGCACCGCGAACGGCTCGTGCGGGTCCGTCGGGGCGAAGGCGGCATCGCTGACGACGGCCCGGTGGAAGGTCAGCGCAGTGGCCATGCCGTCGATCTCGAACTCGGCCAAGGCCCGCCGGGCCCGCTGCAACGCCTCGGCGCGGTCGCGTCCGGTGACGATCAACTTGGCCAGGAGGGAGTCGAACGCCTGACCGATTACCGAGCCCGCCTCAACCCCGGAGTCCAGGCGCACCCCCGGGCCGCTCGGTGGCTCCCATTGGGTCACCTGCCCCGGTGCAGGCAGGAAATTGCGGCCGGGGTCCTCGCCGTTGATTCGGAACTCCAGGCTGTGACCGCGGATGGGCGGGTCGACGTAGCCCAGCGGCTCGCCGGCGGCGATCCGCAGTTGCTCGCGGACCAGGTCGACGCCGGTGACCTCCTCCGACACCGGGTGCTCCACCTGCAGTCGGGTGTTGACCTCAAGGAACGAAATGGTGCCGTCGGTGCCGACCAGGAACTCGCAGGTGCCAGCGCCCACGTAGCCCGCCTTGGCCAGGATCGCCTTGCTGGAGCGATACAACTCCGCGATCTGCGTGTCCGACAGGAACGGGGCCGGTGCCTCCTCGACGAGTTTCTGGTGTCGTCGCTGCAGCGAGCAGTCCCGCGTGGAGATGACGACCACATTGCCGTGACTGTCGGCCAGGCACTGGGTCTCCACGTGGCGCGGGCGGTCCAGGTACCGCTCCACGAAGCACTCGCCGCGCCCGAACGCGGTCACGGCTTCACGCACCGCCGAATCGAACAGCTCGGGGATCTCCTCGCGAGTCCGGGCCACCTTCAATCCGCGGCCGCCACCGCCGAACGCTGCCTTGATGGCGATGGGCAGGCCGTGCGCATCGGCGAACGCCACCACCTCATCGACGCCGGCCACCGGATCCGGTGTTCCGGCGACCTGCGGCGCGCCCACCTCCTGGGCGATGTGCCGCGCCTGCACCTTGTCGCCCAGCGCCCGGATCGCTGCCGGCGGCGGGCCGATCCAGGTGAGCCCGGCGTCGATGACGGCCTGGGCGAAGTCGGCGTTCTCCGAAAGGAAGCCGTAGCCGGGGTGAACCGCATCGGCTCCGGACTTGGCCGCTGCATCGAGGACCTTGTCGAAGTCCAAGTACGACGTACCCGGGGTGTCCCCACCCAGGGCGTAGGCCTCATCGGCCGCGCGAACGTGCAGTGCGTCGGCATCCGGATCCGCATACACGGCCACGCTGCCGATGTCCGCGTCTCGGCAGGCGCGCGCTACTCGGACTGCGATCTCGCCGCGATTGGCGATGAGGACTTTACGGATCTGGGGCACGGGCGTGGAGTCTAGGGACGCCGCCGCGGCGCTATACCCACAGGTCGGTGACTTGGTGGCCAAGTTGACCCAGCAGGCCGCGGAGGAGCGGCAAGGACAAGCCCACGACCGTGCCGGGGTCCCCGTCTACGGAGTCGACGAACCAGGCGCCCAGACCGTCGATGGTGAAAGCGCCGGCGACGCGTTGCGGTTCGCCCGTGGCTACGTACGCAGCGATCTCCGAATCGCTTGGTCGGGCGAAGTGGACCGTGGTGGCGGCAACAGCGCCAACCGCGCGGTCCCCGGACAGGTCGACCAGCCAGTGTCCGGTCCGCAGCACCCCGCTGCGCCCAGCCATCTGATGCCAGCGCCGCACTGCGTCCTCGGCATCTGCGGGCTTGCCCAGGGGGACCCCGTCCAGGTCCAGCACCGAATCGCAGCCGAGGACCAGGGCACTTCCGTCGCGTGGGGCGGAAACTCGGGCCGCGACTGCTTCGGCCTTGCGCTGCGCCAGCAGCAGCGCCACCTCGGCCGGGCTGCCGCTCGCGTCGTCCTCGTCCACACCGCTGACGACGACTTCCGGCTGGATGCCGGCAGCCTGCAGCAGCTTCAACCGCGCCGGCGAGGCCGACGCGAGGATGAACCGGGCGGTCACTTCGACGGTCAGTGCGGCAGCGTCGACGAGCGCCAGGCGCCCGGGCCTGGATGCAGTTGCTGTTGCAGGCGGCGGGCGCTCCTTCGCCAGAGCGAGGGGGCGGGCGCGGGCAGCATGGGAGCCGCCGTGCGGGCGGCCAGGATGGCCGTGACTGCCGCGATCTCCTCGGCAGTGGCGTTGCCGCGCACTATTCGTAGGTCCGGCCGTGGGTGCGTCACAGCGGGATGTTCCCGTGCTTGCGCGGGGGACGGTCAGCCCGTTTGTTGTGCAGGGCGCGCAGTGCTCGGGTGATCTGCACCCGCGACTGCGACGGCTCGATCACGGCATCGATGTATCCGCGCTCGGCGGCGATGTACGGGTTGAGCAGGTGGTCCTCGTACCGCTCGATCAAACGCGCTCGCTCGGCGTCGACGTCATCGGCGGCGGCCAGTTCCTTGCGATGCAGGATATTCACCGCACCCTGGGCGCCCATGACTGCGATCTGGGCCGTCGGCCAAGCCAGGTTGATGTCCGCACCGAGGTGCTTGGAACCCATTACGTCGTAGGCGCCGCCGAAAGCCTTGCGGGTGATCACGGTGATCAGCGGCACCGTGGCCTCGGCGTAGGCATAGATCAGTTTGGCGCCGCGACGAATGATGCCGTTCCACTCCTGATCGGTGCCCGGCAGGAAGCCCGGCACGTCCACGAACGTGAGTACCGGGATGTTGAACGCGTCGCACGTGCGGACGAAGCGGGCCGCCTTCTCGCTGGCCTCGATGTCGAGCGTGCCGGCGAACTGCATCGGCTGGTTGGCCACGACGCCGACAGACCGGCCCTCGACACGGCCGTACCCGCAGATCATGTTCGGCGCCCAGAGGGCGTGTACCTCCAGGAAGTCGTCCTCGTCGAGCACCGTCTCGATGACGGTGTGCATGTCGTACGGCTGATTGGCCGAGTCGGGGATCAGCGTGTCCAGCGCCAGGTCCTCGTCGGTCGCCTCCAGCGGCATCTCGCTGCCGAAGGCGGGCGCTTCCTCCAGGTTGTTGCTCGGCAGGAACGACAGCAGGTCGCGGGCGATCTGCAGGCACTCGGCCTCGTCGGCTGCCATGAAGTGCGCCACGCCCGACTTCGAGTTGTGCGCCCGAGCCCCGCCCAGGTCCTCGAAGGCGACCTCTTCGCCGGTGACGGTCTTGATTACGTCGGGCCCGGTGATGAACATGTGGCTGGTCTTTTCGACCATCACCGTGAAGTCGGTGATCGCTGGGGAGTAGACCGCCCCACCGGCACACGGCCCCATGACCAGCGAGATCTGCGGGATGACGCCGGATGCCAAGGTGTTGCGCCGGAAGATCTCCCCGTACAGGCCCAGGGAGACGACGCCTTCCTGGATTCGCGCCCCGCCGGAGTCGTTGATGCCGATCAACGGGCAACCGATCTTCAGGGCCAAGTCCATGACCTTGACGATCTTCTCGCCGAACACCTCACCCAACGAGCCGCCGAAGACGGTGAAGTCCTGGGCGAACACGCAGACCTGTCTTCCGTCCACCGTGCCGTAGCCGGTCACCACGCCGTCGCCGTACGGGCGGTTTGCGTCCATGCCGAAGTTGGTGGAGCGGTGTCGGGCGAACGCGTCGAGCTCCACGAACGAGCCCTCGTCGAGCAGTTGATCGATGCGTTCGCGGGCGGTGAGTTTGCCGCGAGCGTGCTGAGCTTCAACGGCCTTGGCGGATCCGGCGTGCACCGCCTCGTCGACCTTGTGCTGCAACTGCGCCAGCTTGCCGGCGGTCGTGTGCAGGTCGGGAAGTTCGGGGCTGGGCTGGGCGCTCATCCACACTCCTTGAGAGTCGGCGTCGTAGCGTATCGGCGTGTCCGAAGCGGCGATCGATGCGTCCGCGCTGCGAGCGTCGGTCCTGCCACGGACCGACTTCCGCGCGATAGAGGTGGTGCCCAGCACCGGGTCCACCAACGCCGACCTGCTGGCGCGGGCCGAAGAGCCACCCGGGCTGGTCCTTCTGGCGCAGGCGCAGACGCTCGGCCGTGGCCGGCTGGGTCGGCAGTGGTTCAGCGAACCCGGTGCGGGCCTGGCCTGCTCGGCCCTGCTGGCTCCGCCGGTGCCACCCGCCCGCTGGGGGTGGCTGCCGCTGCTCACGGGGGTCGCCGCGGTCGAGGCGGTGCGCACCTTGGGGGTGCCCAACGCCAGCCTTAAGTGGCCCAACGATGTGCTGATCGAGGGCCGCAAAGTCGCCGGGATCCTGGCCGAGCGCACCGAGCCGGCGCGGGCGGTTGTCGGTGTTGGCCTGAACGTCGCCACTGCTCCGGGGTCCGTCGCTGAGGCGATCTCCCTCGCCGCCGCTGGCGCCACGGCCAGCACGACGCAGGTCGCTGAGGCGCTGCTGTTGGCCTGGGACCGATGGCTGGCGCGATGGGCCGAAGCCGCCGGCGATGCCGAGGCGTGCGGGCTTGCCGGCTCGTACCGGGCGCACTGTTCGACGCTGGGGCGCGATGTGTCCGTGGCTGTACCTGGTCGCGCCGAGCCCCTGACCGGGCACGCCAGTGGCATCGACGCAGACGGCCGATTGGTCCTGCGTGGCACCTCCGCGGCCGGAACCGAATCCGGTGACGATGTGGCCGTGGCGGCGGGCGACGTCGCGCACGTCCGCTGAACCGGACGATTCCGGACCAGCGACACAGCGCCGGATTCGTCTGTCGCGGCGCCCCCTGCGTGCCACGATGACCACATGGCCTACCCCAGGGAGCTGCTCACCGGCGGCGAAGAGATCGAGTACGAGATGAGGCAGCACTGGAAGTTCCTGGCGGTGCCGATACTGGCCACGGTCGTGTTGATCCCCCTCGCGGTCTACCTCTACGCAATCAGTGACAACAGCTTCGTGCAGTGGCTGGTGCTAATTGGTGCCCTGGTTCTGCTCGTCTGGTGGGTCCTGACTCCGCTCGTCCAGTGGTTGACGACTGAATACGTGATTACCAATCGGCGGGTGATCATGCGATCCGGCGTGATCCGGCGCACCGGGCGGGACATGCCGCTGAGCAAGGTGAACGACGTGCAGTTCGAGGTCGGCCTGGTCGAGCGGATCCTCGGTTGCGGGACCATCTCCATCGAATCCGCTGGTGAACGGGGCGGCTTGGTGATGCGCAACGTGCCGGATGTGGAGACGATCCAGCGGGACATCGCCCGCCTGCACGATGAGGACGACCTGCGCCGGCGGGGGACGACCTGAGTTCGCTGAGCCCCTCGGTCATCAGCCTGGCTCGGGCGGCGGAGGTGCTGGGCCGGGCCAGTGACGTTTCGGCGTTGTTGCAGGGCGCCGTGGACGAGGCGCGGTTCACGTTCGACGCCGCTAGTGCGGTGGCGGCGCAACTCAACGGAGACGAGTTGCTGCTCCTGGCCGCGAGGCCGAACGAACGGCCAGCCCAATCAGTTCGCGCGGAGGACCTCGCCTGCGCAACCGGAGTCCTGCTGGAATTGCGACCGCTCCTACTGTCCGCGGCGGACACGGCGTGCCTGCTCAGCGAGCCAAGTGGCCTGGTCGTCCCGATCATCGCGAAACGGCGGGCCTGGGGCCTGCTGGCTGTCGGGCGCGATGCTGAACAGCAGCCCTTCGATGCCGAGGATCTCCCGCTGGCTCAAGCCTTCTCCGGGATCCTCACCGCCGGCCTGTCGCAGGTTGCGCACCTCGAGCAGGTCCAACGAATCGCCTTGGCCGACCCGCTAACCGGCGTCGGCAATCGCCGCCTGGTGGAGGCAACCGTTGAGGACCTGCTGGCCGCCGGACGGCCATTCGCGCTGCTGATGGCCGACGTCAACCTGCTCAAGCACATCAACGACACCCGCGGCCACGCCGCCGGAGACGAGGCGCTGATCGGGGTGGCGACGGTGCTGTCGGATACCGCCAAGCAGCACTCCGACGCGATAGTCGGCCGGATGGGTGGGGATGAGTTCTGCGTGGTGGTGCCGGACGCCGACGCCGAGTCCGGCATGGCAGTCGCCCGGGCGATTGCCCGCCGTTGGGGTGAGGTCCCGCACGGCTCCAGCGCGGCACTCGGGGTCGCCGTTGCGGCACCGGGGGAGAGCCTGCGCAGCATGCTGGCCGCTGTGGACGCGGCGCAGTACCGAGCCAAGGCTGCGGGATCGCGCGAGCCGGTGCTGGCCCAGCCCACCAGCGGTGGCGCGGATCGACGTAGGTGGCGTAGCCGTATGCGTGCGGAGGAGTGGCTGCGCGAAGGCATGGCCCAGATGAAGCCCGGTTCCGAACCAAGGTCGCGCGCGGCTATGGCCGTCGCCGTACTTGCGGCGGAGTCGGGTGCCCAAGGGTGGGTGCTCTCGGTTCTGGACGCGGGGGCCGCGCACCCGTTCGATGGCGGGGCCGGTGCTTCTGGCGACGGTGGCGCTCCGGGCGCAGCCGGCCTGCGGCTGGATGCGGTGGTCCCGGCTCCGGCCAGCGCGCCCTGGATGGTCCAAGCCCGGCAAGCGGGCGTGCTCCTGACCGCGGACCCGCCGCTGGCGGCTGCCCGGGGCGTCGATCGCGTTGCTGTGGCCGTTGTCGGCGACCTGATGGCCGAGGTACTCCTGCCCGAGCAGGGGCCGGGGGCGGAAGTCGCCATCGCGCTGAAGGCGCTGCTGGCAGTTGCAGTAGCGGGGTGAGGAGGCATGGTGGACGAGACAGTTTGGCGCGACCTGGCCGCGCGCGCTCGGGCCGGGGGTGAGGAGCGCTACCACTCCGCGAATCGCGCCAAGAACAAGTCCTTTGCCCGAGATCGCATCGAATCTCTGATCGACCCTGGCACTTTCGTGGAAGACGGCCTGCTGGCCAACGCGCATGCGGACGGGTTACCGGCCGACGGAGTGGTGACCGGTACGGCCCGGGTCGAAGGTCGTCCGGTCTGCCTGATGGCCAACGACTCCACGGTGAAGGCCGGCTCGTGGGGTGCGCGAACCGTCGAGAAGATCATTCGGATCATCGAGCGCGCCTATGCCACTGGGGTGCCGATGGTGTATCTGGTCGACTCCGCTGGGGCCCGCATCACCGACCAGGTCGAGTTGTTCCCGGGTCGCCGCGGGGCCGGTCGGATCTTCCACGAGCAGGTGCGCGCCTCGGGCGCCGTTCCGCAGGTCTGCGCGTTGTTCGGTCCCAGCGCCGCCGGTGGCGCGTACATCCCCGCCTTCTGCGACGTCGTGGCGATGGTCGAGGGCAACGCCTCCATGTACCTGGGCTCCGATCGCATGGTCGAGATGGTGACCGGTGAGGTCACGACGCTGGAGGAGATGGGCGGAGCGCGCATGCACTGCAGCGTGTCCGGCCTGGGTCACTTCCTCTGCCCCGACGAGGCCGCGGCGCTGGCCGTAGTCCGCCGGTATCTGTCGTACCTGCCCGCCAACTGGACCCAACCGCCGCCGCGGACGAGTCCGGCGCCGCCGGAGCGCACCGATCTAGCGGGGCTCATCCCGGATTCGGAGCGGGCCGCCTGGGACGTTCACGACCTGATCGACGGCGTTGTTGATGCCGGATCGTTCTTGGAGATCCAGGAACTGTGGGCCCGGGAACTCGTCGTCGGGTTGGGCCGCCTGGACGGGCAGGTGGTGGGCGTCGTGGCGAACAACCCCATGCACAAGGGCGGCGTGCTGTTCGTCGATTCTGCGGACAAGGCGGCGCGATTCATTCGTACCTGTGACGCGTTCAATGTGCCGCTGCTCTTCCTGGCGGACGTGCCGGGCTTCATGGTGGGCAGCGCCGTCGAGCGCCAGGGGATCATCCGGCACGGGGCGAAGATGATCAGCGCGGTGGCCGAGGCCACGGTGCCCAAGATCAGCGTCATTGTGCGCAAGGCCTACGGAGCGGGTCTGTATGCCATGTCGGGCCCGGCGTTCGACCCGGACGCCACGCTGGCACTGCCGACAGCCTCCATCGCGGTGATGGGTCCCGAGGCAGCCGTAAACGCGGTCTACGCCAAGAAGATCGCCGAGATGGAGGACGAATCGGATCGCGCGGCCTTCATCGCCGAGCGCCGCGCCGAGTACGAGGCGGACATCGACCTCTTGCGATTGGCCGCGGAGTTGGTGGTCGATGCGGTGGTCCTGCCGGAGGATCTGCGGGAGGAGCTCATCGCCCGCTTCGAGGCCGCTCGCGGTCGGCACCGGAACTTCAGCCAGCGGCGGCATCCGGTCACACCGGTCTGACCCGTGCTCTGCCGGTCAGATCGGCTGGCGCAACTCCGTAGTCAGCGCGTCTTCCTCGACAACGCGCTTGAAGACGAACGTCCGGTAAGCCCAGAACCGGAACAGCGTCCCGAGTCCAAGTCCGATCACGTTGGCGGAGATGTTGTCCGCCAGTGGGCTGGTCAGGTCCAGCAGGTAGTGGGAGACGAAGAGGCACGAAAGCGCGATCCCCAGCCCGATCGCGTTCAGGACGATGAACAGCGTGTACTCGCGGGCGAATCCGCGGCGGGGTCGGTCCCGGTAGGTCCAGTAGCGGTTGCCCAGGTAGGCGACCAACGTCGCCGCGACGACCGAGATCACCTTGGCGGTCAGGGGCTTGTCGGCGAGTGGGGCCCAGGCTCCGAAGCGGAGCAAGTTGAAGAGGCCGATGTCGACCACCATCGCCATCAGTCCGACCGCGCCGAACTTGGCAACTTCGTGGAACAGGCCGGCTAGCCGCTCAACGAGCCGGTTCCGCGACGTCGCGGAGTCCGATTCGACGGCCGGACGGGACGCGCTCATCCGCCTACGGTAGTCGTTGTACGGCGCGGTCCTGCCCCTGTTTGGAGGTGGCCCATGCAGCCGGAACTGGCTCCGGAGCAGCAGGCGTTGGTCGACGTGGTCCGGTCGTTCGTGCGCGACGAGGTCGAACCGATGATCGGTGGGTACTACGAGCGGGCCGAGTTTCCCTACCCGCTGGTCCAGCGACTCGGGGAGATCGGGGCGTTCGGGCTGACAGTGCCGCAGGAATACGGCGGATCCGGCAGCGACCTGATGGCCGTGTGCCTGGTCCTGGAAGAACTTGCCCGCGCAGATTCGTCGTTGGCAATCACGGTGGAAGCTGCCGTGTCGCTGGGTTGCGGCCCGATCATCCGGTTCGGGACCACCGAGCAGAAGGAGCGCTGGCTGCCCGAGTTGGCGGCCGGTCGTGGGCTGGCCGCCTTCGGGCTGACCGAGCCGGATGCGGGATCGGACGCAGCCGCAATCCGCACCCGGGCGCGGCTGGACGGCGACACCTGGGAGATCAACGGCAGCAAAGCCTTCATCACCAACTCCGGAACAGACCTGACGCGCTTCGTCACGGTGATGGCCGTCACGGGACAGTCGGCCTCGTCGCGGCCGGAGTTGTCGACGATTCTGGTGCCGACCGGGACACCGGGTCTGCAGATCGGCCCGTCGTACTCCAAGGTCGGCTGGGCGGCATCGGACACGCACCCGGTGTACCTGGACGACGTCCGAGTGCCTGCAGACAACCTCATCGGTCAGCGCGGGCGCGGGTATGCGCAGTTCCTGGAGATCCTCGACGAGGGCCGCATAGCGATCGCTGCGTTGGCGACGGGTCTGGCTCAGGGCTGCGTGGATCAGTCGGTGTCCTACGCGAAGCAACGCCAGGCGTTCGGCTCACCGATCAGCCAGTACCAAGCCGTGTCGTTCGCCATCGCGGACATGGCTGCGCGAGCGCACACCTCACGCCTGGCGTGGCGGGAGGCGGCGGCACGACAGGCGGCGGGACTGGACTTCAAGACGGCCGCGGCCATCGCCAAACTGCATTCGTCCGATGCCGCGATGCTCAACGCGCGGGCCGCCACGCAAGTCCACGGGGGCTACGGCTTCACCAACGAGTCGGTGGTCGGGCGGTTCTACCGCGACGCCAAGATCCTGGAGATCGGCGAGGGAACCAACGAGGTGCAGCGGCTGCTGATCGCCCGCGAACTCGGCCTGTAGGCGGCCGGTAGCCTCCGCGCGTGAGTCAGGCACCGGTCGTCGGCGTGATCGGCGGCGGCCAATTGGCGCGGATGATGCAGCCGGCCGCGATCGCCCTCGGTGTCCGGCTGCGACTGCTCGCCGAATCGCCGTCGGACTGCGCCGCCGCAGCCATCCCCGACACCGTCGTCGGCACGCACCATGACCTGGACGTGCTGCGGGACTTCGCCCGCGGCTGTGACGTGATCACGTTCGATCATGAGCACGTGCCGACCACGCACCTACGGGCTCTGGTTGCCGAGGGGGTGCAGGTGCGGCCCGGACCCGACGCGCTGGAGCACGCCCAGGACAAACTGTTGATGCGTCGGGCCCTATCCGCGGCCGGCATTCCGGTGCCCGATTGGGCCCAGGTCGATTCGGTGGCGGACGTTGCCGACTTCGCCGACAACCGCTGGCCGGTGGTGCTCAAGACGCCGCGAGGTGGTTACGACGGCAAGGGGGTGCGGGTCGTCGAAGGCGAGGAAGATGCGGCTGAGTGCCTCGCGGGCTGGACCGGACCACTGTTGGTCGAGGAGCGGGTGCCATTTCGCCGCGAGCTTGCCGCGATGGTGGCGCGCACTCCGTCCGGGCAGGCCGTCGCCTACCCGGTTGTCGAGACGGTGCAGACCAACGGCATCTGCACCGAGGTTGTTGCTCCCGCGAACATCGCTCCGGGGCATGCGGTCGCCGCGCAGCGAGTCGCGCTCAACGTCGCTGAATCCCTGGGAGTGATCGGCGTACTGGCGGTCGAGATGTTCGAGACCGATGACGGGGTCTTGGTCAACGAGTTGGCGATGCGTCCGCACAACTCCGGACATTGGAGCATCGACGGGGCGGTCACCAGCCAGTTCGAACAGCATCTGCGCGCCGTCCTCGATTGGCCGCTGGGGGCACCCAGCGCGCGCTCGCCGGTCGCGGTGATGGTGAACGTACTCGGGGGCGCCGGCGACGTGTTCGGTCAATACCCGCACCTGTTCGCGCACGACCCTGGCGTCAAGGTGCACTGGTACGGCAAGGAGGTGCGGCCGGGGCGCAAGGTGGGACACGTCACGGTTGTCGGGCACGATGAGCGCGAGTGCCTGGCTCGCGCCAGGCACGCGGCGCAGCGACTGGCAGGAGAAGCTGATGAGTGAACCGTTGGTCGGAATCGTGATGGGTTCCGACTCCGACTGGCCGGTCATGTCCGCGGCCGCCGAGGTGCTGGCTGAGCTCGGCGTGGCCCACGAGGTGGACGTCGTTTCCGCGCACCGCATGCCCCAGGCCATGTTGCGCTACGGGCAGGAGGCGGCTGGCCGGGGCCTGCGCGTGATCGTTGCCGGGGCCGGTGGCGCAGCGCATCTGCCGGGGATGCTGGCCAGCGTCACTTCATTGCCGGTAGTTGGGGTTCCCGTGCCGCTGCAGTACCTCGACGGCATGGACTCGCTCCTGTCGATCGTGCAGATGCCGGCCGGCGTCCCGGTGGCCACCGTCGGCGTCGGAAACGCCCGCAACGGGGGGTTGTTGGCGGCGCGAATCCTCGGGGTGACCGACGACGCTCTCCGGGGGCGGCTGGATGCCTTCCAAGGGGAGTTGCAGGCAACGGCGGAGGCAAAGGGGGAGTCGCTGCGGGCCTCCCGTCGCGGTCCCACCGGATTCGGCGCCTAGCCCGCAGGCACGGCCCGGGCTGGCAGCGGCCCGGGATTGGCGCGGCGGCTGCTACTGGTGCGGGCGCCCCAGGGCGCGGTACGTCCACCCGGCGGCCCGCCATTGCTCGGGGTCCAGCGCGTTGCGTCCGTCGAGAATGTGGGGCTGATGCACCAGCCCGGCAACCTTGGTCGGGTCCATCTCGGTGAACTCCGCCCACTCCGTTAGCAGCAGCACCAGATCGGCTTCAGCCACGGCGGCCGAGAGCGACTCGGCGTAGGTCAGGTGCGGGTACTTCAGCCGCGCGTTTGGGATGGCGGCCGGGTCGTAAACGGATACCGCCGCCCCCATATCCGTGAGCCGGGTGGCCACATCGAGGGCCGGTGAGTCCCTGATGTCGTCTGAGTTCGGTTTGAAGGCCGCCCCCAGGACGCCGATTCGTCTACCGGCAACGTGGCCGTCCAGCGCCTCCACCGCCAGATCCACCATGCGCTGCCGTCGTCGCTGGTTGATGCCATCGACTTCGCCGAGGAAGCCCACGGCCTCGGCGACCCCAAGCTCAGCGGCACGGGCCCGGAAGGCGCGGATGTCCTTGGGTAGGCAGCCGCCGCCGAAGCCCAGACCCGGGCGCAGGAACCGGCCCCCGATGCGGGCATCGTGGGACAGCGCCTCGGCGAGAACGGTGACGTCAGCCCCCGCGCTCTCGCACACCTCCGCCATCGCGTTGATGAACGAGATCTTGGTCGCCAGGAACGCGTTCGCAGCCACCTTCACCAGTTCGGCGGTGCGTCGGTCGGCGACGACCAGCGGAACCCCGGCAGCCAGCAGTGGCGCGTAGACCTCGCGGAGAGCGGACTCGGCCGCCGCCGACTCCACTCCGAACACGAGCCGGTCCGGCTTCAGCGTGTCCTGGACGGCGAACCCTTCGCGGAGGAACTCCGGATTCCACGCGACTTCGACGCCGGCCGTCGCGCTGGCGAGGACGGACGCCAGGTGGTCGGCGGTGCCGACGGGCACAGTGGACTTGCCGATGACGAACGTAGGTCGTTGCAGATGTTCAGCCAGCGAGGCGACCACCTGATCAACAGCGGTCAGGTCGGCGGCCTCGGAGTCGGCCCGTTGCGGGGTGCCCACGCAAAGGAAGTGCAGGTCGGCGAACTCTGCGGCTTCGGCCAGCGAGGTGGAAAACCGGAGCCGGCCACTGGCCACATGGGTGGCGAGGAGTTCGTTCAGACCGGGCTCGTGGAACGGGGCGCGCCCTTCGGACAGCGCAGCGATCTTCGCCGCGTCGACGTCGACGCCGAGGACGTCATGGCCCAGTTCCGCCATGCCAGCGGCGTGGGTCGCGCCGAGGTAGCCCGTTCCCAGCACCGATATCCGCACCCGCCGGATCGTAGGACACGCGAATGCGGCTGCTTCGCAGGCCGCAGGTAGCCTCTTGGCCGTGACATTCGAACACTTCACCCTCACCGAAGAGCACCAGATGCTGCGTGACACCGTGCGCGCACTGGTCGAGGACAAGATCCAGCCGCGGGCCGCCGAGATCGACGAAACCGACGAGTTCCCCGCTGACGTTTACGACGCGCTGGTGGCCGCAGATCTGCATGCCATTCATGTGCCGGAGCGGTTCGAGGGAATGGGCGGCGACGCCTTGGCGGCCGTTCTGGTGATCGAGGAACTGGCGCGGGCCTCGGCTGCGGTCTCGCTGATCCCGGCGGTGAACAAGTTGGGCAGCCTGCCGGTGCTGTTGGCCGGTTCAGAGGAGTTGCAGCAGCGCTACCTGCCGCCGGTGGCGCGCGGTGAAGGCATGTTCTCGTACGCGTTGAGCGAGCCGGAGGCCGGCAGCGACGCCGGTGGGATGCGGACGCGGGCGGTGGCCGATGGCGACGGCTGGATTCTCAACGGGGTCAAGCGCTGGATCACCAACGCCGGTGTCTCGGAGTACTACACGGTTCTGGCCGTGACCGATGTCGACAAGGGCACCCGCGGTGGGATCTCCGCCTTCGTTGTCGAGAAGGGCGACGCCGGCTTCACCTTCGGTGCGCCGGAGAAGAAGTTGGGGATCAAGGGCTCTCCCACCCGCGAACTGTTCTTCGACGACGTGCGGCTGCCCGGCGACCGGATCATCGGTGAAGTCGGCACCGGATTCACCACCGCGATGCGAACCCTGGACCACACCCGAATCACCATCGCCGCCCAAGCGCTGGGCATCGCGCAGGGTGCCCTGGACTACGCCCTCGGTTACGTCAAGGAGCGCAAGCAGTTCGGCAAGGCGATCGCGGAGTTCCAGGGGCTGCAGTTCATGCTCGCGGACATGGGCATGAAGTTGGAGGCGGCCCGGCAACTCACCTACGCGGCCGCCGCCAAGTCCGAGCGCGGGGACGCCGATTTGACCTACTTCGGCGCCGCAGCCAAATGCTTCGCCTCCGACGTGGCGATGGAGATCACCACGGACGCGGTGCAACTGCTCGGCGGTTACGGGTACGTCAAGGACTACCCGGTGGAGCGCTTCATGCGGGACGCCAAGATCACGCAGATCTACGAGGGCACCAATCAAGTTCAGCGCATCGTGATGGCGCGGCAACTCCTGAACCGCTAGTCAGCACTCGCGCGCCAGGTGCTTTCAGGGGGTTGGAACCGGGCGCGCCTCTGGTCCGGCGACCGGCGGCAGCGGCAATGGCCCGGTAGGTGTCACTGACTGCAGTGCCGCAGTCGCGGTCGGCGCAGGACATTCGGCCACCCGCGCGGCCCACAGGGCCAGTTGCGCGGTGACCACCGCGTACGGGGCGGTCTCCGTCAACGTCGCCGATTCCGCGTACGCGGAGTTCGCCGCGGCACAGGACTGCTCACCTAGGCGCAGGAAGCCCAAGGGGTCGTAGGCGGAGCGCATCGTCACTTCGGGGTGGTAGGGGACTGCTGGGTCGTCGAGCATGAGCGCCAGCGCGTCAGCGGCCAGGCCTGGCGCGGTGAACTGCAAGTGCTCGATCTGAGCCGCGTTGTGGTTCACGTCCTGGCGGCTGGTCTGGTCGTCCCGGTACGGCCACCACCCGTTACCCAGGTAGGCGCCGGTTTCTTCGGCCAGGAGGTCGGAAAGATCCGCCGGCGGGCCGCTCCAGGCACCTGCACGCTCGGCCGCGTCGATGAACCAGATGGCGCTTGAGTTGACGTTGTGCACGCACGAAGTCCGGTCGTACTCGCTGTTGGAGTACGCCAGGCATCCAGGCTGGTCCGTGACCGTTGGCCAGTCGCGCACGAGTTCGACCAGGGCTGCCACTTCCTCGGCTGGGACGGCGCCGGCCTGGAAGCCGTCAAGCAGGGCGCGGCCAACGTGATCGGTGATCGTGATCAGGTAGGACGTCTCAGCGGGGTTCTTGGTCCCGTCGCTGAAGGCGTCCCACCCGTTGTCGAGCCCATAGCCGCCGTCCGGCTTGACCGTCGCCCGCACCTGCTGCAGAGAATCGGTGGCCTCGGCGTGATCCCAGCCGTAGGCGCGACCAATCGTGTCGGCGCGATAGGCCTGGGTGTAAGCGGTGTGTCTCAGCGGCAGGCCGCGGTCGGTTGCCGCGAGGGCATCCAAAGTCAACTGCAGCCAGGGACCGACCCCGCGGGTACGGGCCAGGGCAGCGTCGTGGCCGAAGCGGTAAGGGCCTCCCATGAGCAGGACCGGTTGCCCGAGGCGTGAACCGTGGGCCGCGGCGACCATCGCGTCGGGGTAGTCCGCGCCGGTCGTCAACAGCGACCCGCCGCGACCGCCGTCCTTGGCGACCTCCGTCGCGAAGCGGGCAGATGTGTCGTAGCGGTCGATACCCCCGATTCGGCTGGCCGGGCCGCCGAGGAGGGCGGCGAGGTCGGATTCGACGGCGGTCGACACTGCGCCAGTGCCGCCGGCGATCAGCACCGAAGACGCCGGCAACCCGGCTATCGCGGCCGCCGCCGCCGCGCCCAAACGGTCGGGAGGGGTAAGCAGCACGGCGCCTTGCCGCCGGGCCGCCAGCGGCCCAGCGGACAGTGCGTCGGCGAAGTTGAGCCCGGAGGCGACCACCGCGAACTGCACCGGGGCCAGGGCGGCGGCCACTGCGGCCGCAGTGCCGTACCGATCCGCGCCGGCCACGCGCTCGGTCTGCGCCCCGCCGGCAAGCGCCGCCAGGGACGTCAGATCGGCCTGGCTGACCGCCGCGGTCCCGCCAACCGCGACGAGCCTGGCTGGCTGGAGCCGGGCGATCTCGACTCGGACCGACTCCGGCGCTCCGGTCGGTCGGGTCAACAGCAGGGGTGCGTCGAGGGACGCGGCGAGCGGCGCTCCCGCCAGCGCGTCGGCGAACCCGGTGCCCGTCGCCAGGACAACGGTTCCGGCTCCGGACGGGAAGTACCGCTCGCTGAGCGCTACTGCGGTCTCGTACCTATCGGCACCGGACACCCGCGTCGGATCGGCACCACTGACGCGCACCGCGCGCTGGGTCAGCGATTCGGGCAGGGCCGCGGTGCCGCCCACAGCCGTTGTCGGCAACGCCGCGGCGGGGTCGGCATCGATCAAGGGGATGGCTGGGGTTGGCCTCGGCGTGGCAGCTGCGCTTGTGTCCCGTACGAGTGGGGCGGCTGTGGCAGTTGCCGTCACTGGCGTGACCGAGATCAGCAGCGCAGCGCCGGTGATGGCCGCACCGGCTCCGCGCAGCAGGCGCCGAGAGAGGTGGTCCATTACCAACTCCTCGCGCCGCGAATCGCCCGCAATGTCCATCGGACACTCGTGACCTGAACGTTAGGGTTCCACACCATGACAACGGTCGCGGAGCGCCCTTCGTCGGCTTCTCGTACGCGACTGAGCCAGATCATGTCGCCGAACGACACCAACCTGCTGGGCACCGTGCATGGCGGAGTCGTGATGAAGTTCGTAGACGACTGCGCCGGGGCGGTTGCCGCCCGGCACAGCGGCGGCGCGGCAGTCACCGCGGCCATGGACGAGATGATCTTCGTCGAACCCGTGCGGGTGGGTGATCTGCTGCACGCCGACGCGCAGGTCAACTGGACCGGGCGCACCTCCCTGGAAGTCGGCGTGCGCGTGACCGCCGAGCGCTGGGACGATGCTGACGCACCGTTGGTGCGAGTGGCGACCGCGTATCTCGTGTTCGTCGCCATCGACGCGGCGGGGCAGCCGCGATCGGTGCCGCAATTGCTTATCGAGACCACCGAGGACTCGCGGCGCTGGCGCGAAGCCGAGATCCGCCGTGAGCACCGGCTCGCGCGGCGCGCGGCGATCGTTCGTTCCCGCGAGGACAGCCCCGCTCAGCCGTAGCGCTCAGCCGCAGAGCGGGTCGGCGGCGGACCGGACCGGTGCTGCCGACTCTGAAGCTGTTGGGGCCGGCTCGTCGGCGGCCGCCTGGACCGTTACCGGCTGGAACGCTTGGTTCGCGTCGCCGATCACGACAACAAAGGTGCCGCCTTGGCCCGGCACCGGCACCAGCCGGGCGCCCGGCAGTGCCGCGGCAACGGTCTTGACCGATTCGTCCCACAGCGGGTCGTACCGGATCTCCGTGGCCGTGACGCGTTCTCCGTCGCCGACGCCGGTTACCGAGAACCCGAGGGCCGCCAGCTGGTCGGCCGACTGCCGGGCCAGTCCCGCTGTGCCCACACCGTTCAGGACCTTCATGGAGATTGACCCCGGTGGGACTGAGACGACCGGCGTGGTGCTTGGGGCCGCCGCGGCCGCCTCCTCTGACTGCGACCCGATGGGCTGGTCCTCGCGGATGGCGCGGAACAACTCCTCAGCGGCCTGCTCGTCCCACTCCACGGTGGATCCGATGCCCTCGATCCGGTTGTTGGCGTCACCGATCGGCACGGTGGTGAAGACGACTTCGCCGCCGGCGACATCACGCATCTTGGTAGCGAGGTTGAGCATGAGTTGACGGTCGAACCCGGGGTCGGTGGAGATCGAGGACAGCGTGGCGTCGAGCAGGCCGTTCAGTCGCAGGGGGTTCAACAGCACCCCGGTCGACGTCGCTTCGTTGAACAGCGAGGCCAGCAACTGCTGCTGCCGCTGCATGCGGCCGATATCCGCGGTCGGGTCGAAGTAGCGGGCGCGTGCGAATGCCAGCGCTTGGGCGCCGTCCAGTCGACTCTCGCCGGCAGCCAGTTCGAGACCGGAGCGCCGGTCGCTGATCGCTTCCTCGGTGCACACATCGACTCCGCCGACGGCGTCCACGGCCTTCACGAAGCCGTCGAACCCCACTTCGACGTAGTGGTCGATGCGCAGGTCCGTGTTCTGCTCGATCGTCGACACAAGCAACTGCGGGCCGCCGATGGCATAAGCGGCGTTCAGCTTGTTCTGCTGAGCTCGGGTGGTGCTCCCGTCCGAGTCGGTGAACTCGGGGATGTCGACCAAGGAGTCACGGGGGAAGCTCACCAAGGTCGCCCGGGACCAGTCGGAGTCCAGGTGCATCAGGATCGCGGTGTCGGCACGGCGACCGCTGCCGTCGGGTCCGCCCTCGATGCCCACCTTGAGTTGGGAGATCTCTTCGCGGGTGAGTCCTTCCCGGCTGTCGGACCCGACCAGCAGAATGTTGATCGACTCGGTCGCGACCTTGACCGGCCGATCCGAATCGCGACCGGCGAAGACGTTGTCGATCCGGGTGATCTTGTCGTCGTAGTAGTTCAAGGTGATGTACCCGAACAGGCTCGCCGCCACGATCGCAGCGCTGACGCCACCGGCTAGACCCCGAAGCACCCAGTTGCGGCGCGGTGGCTGCCGTGGGTCCAACTCCGGGGGAAGCGCTGGAGCAGCCGACGGCGCGGCACCCACTCCACTGCTCACGCGCTCTCCTTGATCTGCCGCGCCGTACTCGCCAGCGGCCGGCTGTGGGACGTCGGTCACGGCTCCTGCAGGCGGGGTCGTGCCATGTCTGCACTACTTGGGCGCATGATGCCCCCGGACGGTTCCCGCCAAACCTGGCCAGGCACAGCGTACGTGACAAGAACGTGACATTCATCTGCGCGACGCGCTGCCCGGATACGGTTCGGCCGTGTCCTGGCCGCCCGTCTCAGTGGTGATGCCGGTTCTCAATGAGGAGCGGCACCTGGCCGAGTCCGTTACCCAGATCCAACGGCAGGATTACCCCGGCCCGTGGGAGTTGATCCTGGCCCTGGGGCCGTCGACCGATGGCACGGACGTGATCGCCCGGGACCTGAGCGCAACGGACCCACGGATCAGACTGGTCCCGAATCCCACTGGAGCAACCCCGGCCGGGCTGAATGCCGCCATCGGGGCCGCCGAGCACGATTTGGTGGTTCGCGTGGACGGACACGCGCTCTTCCCGCCCGACTACCTGCGCGTCGCGGTGGAGGTGCTGCAGTCCACGGGTGCGGACAATGTGGGTGGCGTGATGGCGGCTGAGGGCACGACCCCATTTGAAGCGGCGGTGGCGGCGGCCATGACCAGTCCGCTGGGGGTGGGGGCGGCCCGCTTCCATACCGGCGGCGCGGAGGGCCCCGCCGACACCGTCTACCTGGGCGCCTTCCGCCGTGCGGCCCTGCAACGAGTCGGCGGGTACGACGAGGGCTTCGCCAGGGCGCAGGACTGGGAGATGAACCATCGGATCCGGCAGACCGGTGGCACCGTCTGGTTCACGCCGCGGCTGCGGGTGACGTACCGACCCCGATCCACCGTCCGGGCGCTGGCGCGCCAATATCGCGACTATGGGAGGTGGCGGCGGGTCGTTGCCCGGCAGCATCGCGGCACCGTCACCTTCCGGTACCTGGCTCCGCCCATGGCGCTGGTCGGTGTCGTCGCCGGCACTGCCGCCGGGCTGCTGGGCCTTCGTGTCGGGTGGTTGTTGCCGGGCGGATACGCCCTCGTCGTGCTCGGCGGCAGCGCGGTCATCGGCAGTCGGCTTGCCTGGCGCAGCGCGGTTCGTCTCCCGGTCGTATTGCCGGTGATGCACCTGGCCTGGGGATGGGGCTTCCTGTCCAGTCCGGCAAGGCTGGCGCGCCGGTGAAGATCCTCATGCTTGTGGCGACGTCCGTCGCCACTGATACCCGAGTGCTTCGTGAGGCACAGACCCTCGCCGAAGCCGGCCACGCCGTGCACGTGATCGGTCGGGCGGTTCCAGGCGACTTCGTTCCCCCGGCCGGCGTCACCGTGTCGAGCGTGGGGGATCAGCCGACGCTGCCAGCGACTGCGGCCCGCGTTCGGCGCACGACCCTGCTGTACCGGGTGGCCAGGTGGCTTCTGCTGCCGCGGCATCGAGCCGCGGTTTTCGGGGCCTGGGCCGAAGCCGCGCACGCGGACGCGCAAGGGCGCGAATTCGACGTTGTCCATGCTCACGACTTCACCGCGTTGGCCGTCGGCGCGGAACTGGCCCGGGCCAGCGCCGTGCCGTACGTGTACGACACGCACGAGTACTGGCCTGGGCGACCGCGTCAAGGCCGCCCAACGCCGCTGGCAAACCGCAGAGAGATCGCGCAGGAACGGGTACTAGGTGGTCAAGCACGCGTAGTCATCACTGTCGGGGAGGGAGTTGCAGCCGCCCTCCGGCGCCGCTACGGCTGGGACAACGTCGAAGTCGTCCGCAACACGTTTCCGTTGAATGCGCAGCTGCAACCAATCCCCGAGCCGACCGGACTCGTCTACGCGGGCCGCATCGCGGCCGACCGGGAAATCGAGGTGGCGATCGAGGCAGCGGAATTGCTGGACCTGCCGGTCACCCTGCTCGGTCCCGCCGACGAGCAGTTCTTGGCGCGCCTACGAACCGGGAAGGTGACCGTGCTCGGCGCCGAACCGGTGGATGAGGTGACGAAGCGGCTGCAGGCGGCCGGCTTGGCGCTGGTGTCTCACTCCGATCGGTGGGAGAACCACCGCCTGGCTCTGCCCAACAAGCTCTTCCACGCGATCCACGCCGGTGTGCCCGTGGTGGCAACTGACGTGGATGAACTTGCGGCCGTGGTCCGCCGATACGGCATCGGCACGCTTTACCGCCCGGGCGACCACAAGTCGCTGGCTGCGGCGGTCGAAGCGGCCCGGACCAACTATGCCGAGCTGTGCGCCGCCGTTGCCGCGGCCCAACCCGAACTGTCTTGGGACGTGGATGGGCCCAGGCTCGTGCAGGCTTTGGCGCTTGCCGCGCCCTAGGTGCGCGCCTGTCTCCTAGTACTCTCCCGCTGCGGTCCCTCGCGCGTGGCGGTCCGATTCGAGAGAAGGTCTGAGTGCGCTCAGCAGCCCCTGACGTGGATTTCCTGGGCGATCACCACGTCTATGCACCCCATCGGGCTGGGTTGCCGCCGCTTGGTCCCTATTTGTCTGAGGCCTGGCGCCGCCGCGAGTTCGCGGCGGAGTTGTCCCGAGCCACCGCCAGGGCCCAGCAGAGCCTCACCGTGCTGGGGCGGATCTGGAACATCCTGAATCCGCTGCTGCTGGCCTGCGTCTACTGGCTGCTGATCGTGATCATCGGTGGTCGCGACATAAGTTCCGACGCCGCGTTCTTCCCGCACCTGCTCCTGTGTCTGTTCACCTTCTACTTCATCGCGCAGTCAATGTCGGGTGGGGCAACGAGCGTCGTCAGCGCCGGCAAGATGATCACCAACACGGCGTTCCCTCGGGTGTTGCTGCCGCTTTCCGCAGTCCGGACAGCGTTCTACCGGTTCCTGCCGACTCTTGCCGTGTACGGCGTGATCCATGTATTCGCCGGTCTGCCGTTCGGCTGGATCCAGTTGTGGACCATCCCGCTGCTTGGGCTCGTGGTCGTCTTCGCGTCTGGCCTGGCGATGCTGATGGCGACCCTTCAGGTGTACTTCCGCGACACGACCAGTTTCCTTCCGTACCTCCTGCGGATTTGGTTGTACGTATCCCCGATCATCTGGTTGCCAGAACTGGTGCTGGACCGGCTTGAGGACAACCCGGTCCTGCTCGTCTTGCTCCAACTGAACCCATTGTTCGGGCTGATGGGGAGCTTGGGTGAACTCATGGTTCGGGCTACCTCTCCCACCACGGGCATGATCGTGGGCGCGATCGTGTGGCCGATCATCGCCCTGCTGGTCGGGAGTTGGGCCTTCTTGTCCAGGGAGCGTGAGTTCGCTGTCCGCCTCTGATACGTCCCTGGCCGGGCCCGTAGTACGGGTTGAGAACCTTTCGCTTACCTACCGCACCACCTTCGAGCGCCGTCCCACGTTGAAGCAGGCGGTCCGCCGAATGGGGCGGCGCAATCGCGCGGTCCGGGAGATCCACGCAGTCAAAGACGTCTCGTTCGATGTCGAGCAGGGCACAGTTCTGGGCATCATCGGCAACAACGGCGCCGGCAAGTCGACGCTGATGCGCGCCGTCGCCGGGATCATGCCGCCGACCGAAGGCCGGGTCATGGTCCGGGGCCGGGTCAGCACGCTGCTCGCGCTGGGGGTCGGCTTCAACGCAAACCTCTCCGGTCGCGAAAACGTGATCCTTGGCGGCCTCGCCGCCGGCTACACGCGAGACGAGATCGAGGCCAAATACGACGAGATCGCCGAGTTCACGGAACTGGGTGACTTCCTGGACATCCCGATGCGCGCTTACTCGTCTGGGATGTTCAGCCGCCTGGCGTTCTCGGTCGCCGTGCACATGGACCCGGACATCCTGCTTGTCGACGAAGCCCTGTCCGCTGGCGACGCGCACTTCAAGGCCAAGGCTGCGGAGAAGATGGGTGAGTTGGTGGCCTCGGCGCGGACGATGTTCCTGGTCAGCCACGCATTGGGCGCCATCAAGGACATGTGCAGTGACGTCCTCTGGATGCACCAGGGCCAGGTAGTGCGCCGTGGCGCCCCAGAGGATGTGATCGCCGCCTACACGCGGTTCGTCAAGGTGGGCGACGAGGCGCTGACGTTGGAGGATTTCTGACCGGCGCGCCAGTCGATGTCAGCGTTCTGACGACGGGACATGACGTCGCCGATGCGCGGCTGCACCGAACCGTCGCCGCACTCACCGAGCACGGCCTGTCGGTGGAGGTGCTCGGGCTGGGTGATCCAGCCGCGGCCCCGGAATCAGCAGAGCGTGTGTTCACCCGTCCTCGCTCGGGGCTCGGTGCGCGCCTGCGGGCCGGGGCGCGACTGCCCTGGCAGGCCACGGGTTCAGTACTGCTGGTGCTGGACCCGGACCTGGTCGTGCCCGCAATGACACGGCGCCGCCTGGGCGGTCCGCCCGTGGCGGTCGACGTACACGAGGACTACACGAAGTTGGTGCTGGACCGAGATTGGCCTTCGGCCCAGGTCAAGGCCGTTACCTCGGGACTGCGCTGGGCCAACGAACTCACCGCTCGCGCGGACCTGACCATCGTGGCTGACGACCAGGTGCCGCCACTGCGCGCGCGCAACCGCGTCGTCGTCCGCAACACGCCGGAGTCCGGCTATCTGCCGGAGCCGGCCGATCCCGCTGCCCGGCCTCGCGCTCTGTATGTAGGCGATATCCGACGCACACGGGGCGCGTTCGACATGGTTCGCGCCATCGCGCAAGCGCCAGACTGGACGATGGATCTCGTTGGACCGATCGCCCCGAGCGAAGCGGACGAGCTGCGGGCCCAGATCGCAGCGGAGCGACTTGGTGACCGTGTCCGGCTCTGGGGCCGCCAACCCCCCGAGCGGGCCTGGGCGGGTGCCGCTGACGCGTGGGTGGGCTTGAGTCTGCTGCACTCGACGCCGGCGTTCGTAGAGGCTTTGCCGACCAAGGTCGTGGAGTACTTGACCGCCGGACTGCCGGTGCTGGCATCGCCACTGCCCCGGCAGGAGTCACTGCTGGTGGACTCCGGAGCGGGGATCGTGGTCGATGCGGCTGCGGCCGGCGAAGTGCTGCGGCGTTGGCAACTGGATCCATCAGAGTTGCTGGGACTACGCGATCGAGCTCGGGATTGGGCGGCCACGCGAACGGACACGGGGGAGTACCGGCGGCTGGCGGCGGCCGTCGCCGCACTCCTTGCCTGACTGTCCCGCCGCTCGTTCAGCTCAGCGGTGGTCCACCCACCAGACCGCCGCAGGCAGGCCCAGGACGGCTCCCGCCCCAGTCTGCCGCGCGCGATCCCAGGCGATGCGCACGCCGGCGCGGTCCAGGGCGACCACCAGATCCGCACGGTCCACCAGAGCGCCAGCGACCGGGTCGGCGCGCAGGTCGCGTCCCAGCGGTCGAGGTCCCGTTCGGCGTAGGCGCCGCTGCAGACCGCGCCGGGCGCGCAGTGCTGAGCGCCGAGCCACCCGCCGGGCCCGCCTGGCCTCCAACTGGGCCTTGCGGACAACCAGTTGCGGCAGCGGCGGCCGTGCCCGCGTGATCGGTGCGGCCGGGTCGGCCTCGGTGGCGTCGTTCGCGGCTTCCATCAGCGCCGTCAGTTCTGCTGCCGGCCCGCGACCGAGCACGTGGGCAGCGTCGAAGAGGCCTTGCTGGGCGGAGCTGGGAAGCTGGCGGGAGATGAGGGCGACCTCGGCGCCGCGGCTGCGGAGTTCGGCGACTGGAGCCAGGGCGCTGATGTCGGGCAGGCGGCCTCCGGAGAGCACGGCCACGCGCAGGGGCTCGCTCACGATGTCGGTGCACTCGAGGTTGGCGCCTTGGGGCGCAGGGCATCGACGCGCGGACGCAGCTGGGCATCCCGCGCGAACTTCTGGGCCGCCGCGACGGCGGCATCGCGCGCTTCGGCCGTCTCGGCACGGCGCGCCCGCCCGGCCGCGAGCAGCGCGGCTGCGATGTCCGCCGCGCTGAGGCTGGCGGCGGGGAACCACGATGGGTAGTCGGCCAGCACCGTGCTCGCGGCGCTGTCGGGGTCGTGAACGGACACGATCGGCAGCCCAGTTGCGGCGTACTCGAACACCTTGCCCGAGGTCACATACCGGCCCGAGCCCAAGATGAGCAGGAGGACGTCCACGGAGTGATAGAAGTCCGCAACGTCCGCCTTAGCCACGGGTCCGTCGTACGTGATGCCGATTTCTTGCGCCGAATCCAGCATCGCCGACACGTTCGCATTCGCGGCGCGGTAGTGCCCGAGGTGCCCACGGATTACCGCGGTGGCGTCCGCAAGCGGCTCCGCCCGGCGAGCCTGGCGCCAGCCCTCGGCGAACTCACCGATCGGAACCCGGGTCGAGATCGTGCCCAGGTATCCGTAGCGCAACGGCCGATCCGGATCGGGGGCGCGGCCGATGCCCGGTGGGACGAACTCCGGGTCGTAGCCGTTGGCGACTGTGTGCATGCGATCGGCCTGCCCCGGGTACTGGGTGCGGTGCCAGTCGCGGATCCGGTCGTTTACGAACCAGACCTCTTTGGCGGCGCCGATCAGTTCGGCTTCGCGTCGACCGGCGCGCGATCGCGGTGAGTGCACCCGGTCGCCGCTGAACACGTCCAGGGTCCACGCGTCGCGGTAGTCCATGACGTAGTCCACGCCCGCGGTCCGCCACAGGTGGTGTGCTGCGCCGAATGTCACATGCGGGTTTGCCGTTGCCACGGTCAGATCGACCGGGTCCTGTTCGTGGATGCGCTGCACCGCTTCCTTGAGTACGGGCAGCCAAGGGCCGTAGGCGACCTCGGGGAACGGCAACTGGTCGCGCAGGCGGCGTACCCGGCCCCACACCCGCGGGGTGGCGACACGCAAGCGCGACCAACTGGAGATGTCAGGGTCCAGAGTCGGCCACTCGAACCGAACCCGCTCCACGTTGACCCGCGGATCGATGCGTTCCTCCAGGCTGAGGTCCGCGCCGGTGTAGCGGAGCCAGATTTCTCGATCGGCGGTGAGCACCGTGACTTTCCAGCCGTTGGCGGCAAACGCGTTGGCCGTAGCGAGTGCGCGGTAGACACCGCTGCCGCGGCAAGGCGGGAAACCCCATGCGATGTAGAGGACGTGCGGTGCAGACGCCGTCATCAAACCTCCGCTACGGCCGTCTACGACGGCCCGAATCGCTCCTCGGCTCGTATAGCGTATGCGCCTGCCCCCAGCCGATCGGAGTCCCATGGCGCGCGTGCACCCGTCTGCGGATGTCGCCGATGACGTTGCCATGGGCGAGGGGACCTCTGTTTGGCATCTGGCCCAGATCCGCGAGGGCGCGCGACTGGGCGAAGGCTGCGTTGTTGGTCGCGGTGCATACGTCGGAACCGGCGTTGACGTGGGCGACAACGTGAAGATCCAGAACTACGCCCTGGTCTACGAGCCGGCGAAACTGGAGTCCGGCGTGTTCATCGGTCCGGCCGTGGTTCTGACCAACGACCACTACCCCAGGTCGGTCAACCCGGATGGCACCGTCAAGTCCGGTGACGACTGGGAACCGGTCGGGGTGACGATCCGTACGGGTGCATCCATCGGGGCCCGCGCGGTCTGCGTCGCCCCGGTGACCATCGGGAGGTGGGCGATGGTCGCCGCCGGATCGGTTGTCACTCGCGACGTGCCGGACTTCGCGCTGGTCGCAGGCGTTCCCGCCAAGCGGATTCGCTGGGTTGGGCATGCCGGCGAGCCGCTTACCGATGCCGGTTCAGGTACTTGGACGTGCCCGCGAACGGGGCGCAACTACCGGGAGCAGGATGGCGTGCTGCTCGAGGAGGACGCATGACGCTGGAGATGATCCCGGCTGCAAAGCCGTTGATCGGCGATGACGAGCGCGCGGCCGTTGACCGCGTCCTGCGCAGCGGGATGATCGCGCAGGGCCCGGAGGTCGCCGCTTTCGAGGCTGAGTTCGCCGACGCCCTGGTCGGAGGGCGCACCTGCGTAGCCGTCAACTCGGGCACCTCGGGCCAGCACCTCGGCCTGTTGGCAGCCGGCGTCGGCCCCGGCGACGAGGTCATCGTCCCGTCCTTCACATTCGCCGCGACTGCCAATTCCGTCGCGCTGACCGGGGCCACCCCGGTGTTCGCCGACATCGAGCCGGACCACTACTGCCTGTCCCCGGCTGCGGTCGAGGCCGCCATTACCGAGCGCACCGTGGGTGTCATGCCGGTCCATCTCTACGGCCACCCCGCGGACATGACCGCCTTGACCGCCATCGCTGCCAAACACGGCATCCAGATCTACGAGGACGCGGCCCAGGCACACGGCGCCGCCTTGGCCGGGCAACCCGTCGGCTCCTTCGGCACGTTCGCCATGTTCAGCCTCTATCCGACTAAGAACATGACCTCCGGTGAAGGTGGCATGGTCGCGTGTGCCACGGAGGACGTGGCCCGCATGGTCCGGCTGCTGCGCAATCAGGGCATGGAGCGGCGCTACGAGAACGAGGTCGTCGGCTTCAACGCCCGAATGACGGACGTGCACGCCGCGATCGGCCGGGTGCAGTTGGGCAAGCTGCCTGGCTGGACGGCCCGTCGCCAGGCCAACGCCGCCTTCTTGGACGAGAACCTCGATGGCGTGATCACGCCCGCGGTTGCGGACGGGGCGGTGCACGTCTACCACCAGTACACGATCCGCGTCCCCGGAGATCGCGACGCGTTCGCGGCGGCACTTGCGAGCGAACACGGCGTCGGCAGCGGGGTGTACTACCCAATCCCCAACCACCGCCTGCCGTCGTTCGGGCTGACGCTTGATCTGCCGGAGACGGAGCGCGCGGCCGCTGAGGTGCTGAGCCTGCCGGTGCATCCGGCCCTGTCGGATGGGGATCTTGAACGCATCGTCAACGGCGTCAACGCGCTGGCAAAGGCCGGCGCATGAGCAGCAACCTGCGGGCCGGCCTCATCGGCCTGGGCATGATGGGCAGGCACCACGGCCGGGTGTTGCGGGCGCTTGACGGTGTCGAGCTTGTGGCCGTTGCCGATCCGGGCGGCGACGTGCACGGAGTGGCCGCCGGGCTGCCGGTGCTGTCCAGCGTGGAAGACCTGATCGCCACCGGCATCGACTACTGCATGGTGGCCGTACCCACGGCGTATCACGAGTCAGTTGCCTTGGCCCTGGCCGAGGCCGGCGTCCACGCCATGATCGAGAAGCCGCTGGCGCCTGACACCGAATCCGCTGCCCGGGTCGCAGACGCGTTCGACGCCGCGGGTCTGGTCGGGGCCGTGGGGCACATCGAGCGTTACAACCCTGCCCTGCAGCAGCTGCGGCGTCGCCTGGCCGAGGGTGACCTCGGCGCCGTTTACCAGATCGTCACCCGTCGACAGGGCCCCTTCCCGGCTCGCATCGCCGACGTCGGGGTGGTCAAGGACCTGGCCACCCACGACATCGACCTGACGGCCTGGGTTGCCCAGCAGCCCTTCACCGCGGTTGCCGCGCGCGTGGCCCACAAGTCGGGCCGTTCGCACGAGGACCTGGTGGCAGTGGTCGGTCAGTTGGCGGACGGGACGGTCACCAATCACCTGGTCAACTGGCTGTCGCCGATGAAGGAGCGGGTGACGGTGGTCACTGGTGAGCGGGGCACCTTCGTGGCGGACACGCTGACTGCGGACCTCACCTTCTTCGCCAACGGGTCGGTCGCGACCGAGTGGGACGCGATCGCCAAGTTCCGCGGCGTTTCCGAGGGCGACATGATCCGTTACGCATTCGCGAAAGCTGAGCCGTTGCGCACCGAGCACGAGGCGTTCCGGGACGCGGTCCTCGGCAAAGATGCAGACATCGTGACCATGCGCCAGGGGCTGGCGACAGTTGCCGTAGCCGAGGCCTGCATCGAGTCCGCCAACACCGGGTCCACCGTCAGCGTCATACAGCCGAACTAGCGCCGCCGCGACCGCCGTCGCCAGACGCCGGACACATCGAAAGTCTGGGTTCCGGCCGGCGCCGGCTGCAGTCAGCGAGTTCGGTCGCTGAGCGCTTGGACCACTCGACCGCCGGCGTGCCCGTCGCCGTACGGATGGCCGGTAGGTGCAGCTGGGGCAGGGCGGAGTGCGTGCTCCTGCACGTCAGCGGGGTCCGGCGTAAGGACGTTCCACCCGCCGTCCAGGGTTTCCACCCACTCAGTTTCGGTGCGGACCGTCGTGCAGGGCCGCTGCAGTAGGTAGGCCTCCTTCTGCAGCCCCCCGGAGTCGGTCACGACGCCACGTGATTGCAGCACCGCCGCCACCATGTCGGGGTAGCTGAGTGGCTCGCTGGTGCGCAGGGCCCCGCCGTCCAGCGGGATGCCGAACTCGTGACAGCGGGTCACCAGGCGCGGATGGGCCAGGAGCAGGACCGGAACGGGTAGGCCCGCCAAGGCGTCGACGACCGCTCGCAGCCGAGCCGGGTCGTCGGTGTTCTCCGCCCGATGCATGGTGGCGACGAGGTAGTCGCCCGATGCCAGTCCCGCTGGCGGTAGGGGCTGCTCGGTCAGGACGGCGTCCCGGACGCGGTAGCAGACGTCGGTCATCACGTCGCCGACCAGCACCGACCTTGCGGCCAGCCCTTCGGCATCCAAGTGACCCATCGCGACCTGCGTCGGCGCCAGCAGCAGATCGGCGGCATGGTCGGTCAGGACCCGGTTGTGCTCCTCGGGCATGCGGCGGTTGAAGGATCGCAAGCCGGCTTCCAGGTGCGCCACGGGGATGTGGACCTTCACCGCGGACAGCGCGCCGGCGAGGGTGGAGTTCGTGTCACCGTAGACAAGGACCCAATCGGGGCGGTGCTCGTCGAGGACGGCGTCCATTGCGGCGAGCATGGAGCCGGTTTGCACTCCGTGGCTGCCGGACCCGACGCCGAGGTGCACATCAGGATCCGGGATGGCCAGATCGGCGAAGAAGACGTCGCTCATGCGTGCGTCGTAGTGCTGCCCGGTGTGGACGATCACATGCTGATGTCCGGCCCGCGTCACCGCCTCGGCCACCGGAGCGAGTTTGACGAACTGCGGTCGGGCGCCCACGACGCTCAAGACCTTCACAAAGGCCCTCCTGTGTCCCGAAGAGTGCGGGGGAGGGTAGCGCGCCGGGTAACCTCCCATCACCGAAAGAGAGGGCCACGGGTGAAGATCGCGGTTGTCGCGCTGGGCAAGATCGGGCTACCGCTGGCGGTTCAGTTCGCCCGGTCCGGCCATCAGGTGGTCGGGGTCGACATCAACCCGGACCTGGTCGCGGCAGTGGCCGGTGGCGTCGAGCCCTTCCCGGGCGAGGCGCACCTGGGCGAGTACCTGGCCGACGTAGTGGGCTCCGGATTGCTCACCGCCACCACCGACTACGCCCAGGCTGTTCCTGGCGCGGACGCCGTGGTCGTGGTCGTGCCGCTCTTCGTAAACGACGAAACCTGGCAGCCCGACTTCGGCTGGATGGACTCGGCGACCCGCAGCATCGCGGCGAACCTGACCCCAGGAACGCTGGTCTCCTACGAAACGACGCTGCCGGTCGGGACCACCCGGACGCGGTGGAAGCCGATGCTCGAAGAAGGTTCCGGACTGGTCGAGGGCACGGATTTCCATCTGGTCTTCTCGCCGGAGCGCGTGCTGACCGGCCGCGTCTTCGCCGACTTGCGCAAGTACCCGAAGTTGATCGGCGGGCTGGCGCCAGCCGGTGCCGACCGGGCCCGGGATTTCTACGAGGCGGTCCTGCAGTTCGACGACCGTCCGGATCTGGCCAGCCCCAACGGTGTCTGGGACCTGGGTTCGGCCGAGGCCGCGGAGATGGCGAAACTGGCCGAGACCACGTACCGCGATGTGAACATTGGGCTGGCCAACCAGTTCGCCCGGTTCGCCGCCGAGCACGGGATCGATGTGCACAAGGTGATCGACGCGTCCAACTCCCAGCCCTACAGCCACATTCATCGGCCGGGCATCGCTGTCGGCGGTCACTGCATCCCGGTCTACCCGCGTCTGTACTTGTTCAACGACCCAGACGCCACGGTGGTGCGTGCCGCCCGCGAGGCCAACATGGCCATGCCGTCGTACGCGACGGAGTTGCTTGTTGAGGCCATGGGCGACCTCACGAATCAGCGCGTGGTGGTTCTCGGCGCCTCCTACCGGGGTGGTGTGAAGGAGACGGCCTTCTCCGGGGTCTTCCCGACCGTCGCGGCCTTGGCGCAGCGTGGCGCGCACGTGGCTGTGCACGACCCGATGTACTCCGATGCGGAGTTGGCGGATCTGGGCTTCACCCCGTACCACCTGGGCGAGCCGGCGGACGCCGCGGTGCTTCAGGCCGACCACCCGGAGTACCGGGAGTTGGCCGTCGCGGACCTACCCGGCCTGAAGGCCTTGGTGGATGGTCGCGGTGTCACCGAGGCCAGCAGGTTCCCGGGTGTGGTGAGGCGCGTCATCGGCGAGGCGTGACCGGGCTACCCGCCCCCGCGCGCGTGGTCCTGCTCGCGCTGGGGGATGCCCAGCCCGATGACCGGGTCCGACGGATTGCCACGGATTTGGCAAGGCGTGGCCTAGCCGTCACGATCCTGATCACAACTCCCGGTGGCCACCGCGGGGAGACCCGCTTGGGCACGGTGCGCATTCGGCGGGTACCGCTTGGCCACAAGTTCCGTGATTGGGGTAGCGGGGCAACCGCGGCGGGGTCGTCTGAATCCGAATCGAGTGGGCATCGGGAGAGCACTGCGATTCGGGTGATGGGCCTCAAGCGGCAGTGGGCGGGTTTGGAGCACCGCCGGTTGGCCAGATCCTGGTGGGATCTGCGTCTGCGCATTGCCCGGCGATGGCCCAGCAACCAACTGTTCTCCGAATGGGGTTGGGCCCGTAGCGATAGGGACATCGCCCAAGCTCTCGATCTTGAGACAGCGGTAGCAAGCGAGATTGACTCCCTGGAACCTGACTTCGTCCAGGCCGGTGCGGAGTTCCTCGTGCCGGCCGCCCGGGCTAAGGCTCGTGCTGTCAGCCGAGGTCGGCGCCTCCGGGTTCTGTACGACTCCGCACCCCTCGCGGCTGGTCGCTCATGGCTGGGCGCGGACGTGACCGAGCGGCTGACGAACCGAATGGCCGCCGCTGTGGACGGAGTCATTGCAGCCGACACCGATGCAAGGGCCGCGGGGGAGCACGTTCTCGAAATTTGCCATCGTTTTGGCGCAGACCTCACCGAAGCGACCGAGCGACCCGCATGGGACGAACCGGAGCGATTGCCGCTGCCGGCTCGTTCGGTGTCGGGACCGCTGTTCGGTATGGGGCCAACGAACTCCGCCGGCCAGGCTGCTGCCTGGACGGGCGCTGCGAACAGGGCGTTCGGACTGGACACCCGCGTGGTTGCGATCCAGGCGGGAGCGTTCGCGTATGCGGCGGACGAGGTCGTCACCGCGGAGGTCTTCGCCCGGGACCGCGCCTGGCAGGAGCGCTTGCGCACTGAATGTCTGTCCACTTGGACGCACGCCCTGGTCGAGGCGGGACGCCCACTGTTCGGGACGCTGAACGGATCTGATTTCCGTGGCGACGTCGAGGAGATGCGTGACGCGGGAATTCACGTCGGGCTCGTCTTTCATGGTTCGGAGGTTCGCGATCCGCGTCGGCACCGCGACGCCCACGCCTTCTCACCTTTCGCAGATCCCGATGACCCCTACACCGCCACGCTGCAGGCCAAGTGCGACCAACTCCTGGCGCTGCTGGATGGGTTCGATGGTCCTACCTTCGTCTCCACGCTCGACCTTCTGGACTACGTACCGAAAGCAACGTGGTTGCCGGTCACCGTCGATATGAACCGACTGCCGACGACGCGACCGCTGACCACCTCCGAACCACCGCTGGTGGTGCACGCGCCGTCGAACCCCGTGCTCAAGGGAACCGCAGCGATCGAAGCGGTGCTGCAGCCCCTGGCCGAGGCGGGCCGCATTCGCTACCGCCGACTGCAAGGCATCACACCGGCAGAGGTGGCGGCCACCATCGCCGACGCCGACGTGGTGGTGGACCAGGTGCTGCTGGGTTTGTACGGCCACTTGGCCTGTGAGGCCATGGCTATGGGCAGGTGTGTGGTGGGAAACGTCGGGGCCACCCTGCGGGAGCGTTCCCCGGCGGAGGTACCCATCGTTGAAGCCAACCCGGAGACGTTGGCGGCGCAGATGGAGGCGCTGCTGGCCGACCCGGAGATATTGCGCAGCCGGGGCGAAGCGGGCCGGGACTTCGTGGCACGGTTCCACAATGGCGACGCGGCAGCGGAAGCGCTGGCGAGCTTCTTGTCTTCGGGGACCGGAGGTGGGCGATGAGGCAACCGCATGTCCTCATGCTTCCGTTTCACTTCCCGCCGGCCCGGGGCAGCGGCGTCAACCGGATCAGGGCCTGGGCCAACGCTCTGGTCGAGGCCGGGGCGGACGTCACGGCACTGGCGGTGGACCATTCCTTCTACGACGACCTGACCGGCATCGATCGGGACGCAGCCACCGAAGTCAGCCCCAAGGTCCGAGTGGTGCACTTCCGGTTCCCACACCAGCACTTGGTCACCGACTTCCGCGCCATGTCCTGGACTCGGGGGAACATGCCTCGATTGCACTCGGCCTTCTGGGAGCGAGCGGCTCGGACGGCCTTCCCGGAGCGGTACGGGCACGCACTGCCCATCTTGGTGCAGTCGGCCCTGCGCGAGCATCGGCGGCGACCGGTAGACCTCGTGCTCGCCACCGGGGGGCCGTACGTGTCGCTGGGCGCTGCGCATTCGGTGGCCCGGGCCCTGCGCATCCCCTCGGTCGTCGACTACCGGGACGCCTGGACCATGGACCAGTTCACCGGCCGTGATCGCTTCGCCCCGCAAGACCGGGCCTGGGCGTGGGAAAGCAAGATCATCGGCCGCGCCGCGCGGACGATCACCGTCAACGAGGCCCTGGCCCAGTGGTACCGCGACCGCTACCCGCAAGCGGCGGACCGGATCGTTGTCATGGAGAACGGCTTCGACGCCGCGATCCTCAATACGCCGCTGCGGCCGCCCCCGTCCGGCCCCCTGTCCGTCGGCTACGTGGGGACCATCCGTCCGGACCTGCCGTTGGCCGAAGTCCTGGCCGGTTGGCGTCTCTTCCGGAATACCGCGGCGGGGTCGCAGGCCACGTTGGTCTTGCACGGTCACCTGGGGTTCTGGCGTTCTGGTGGTGATCCCGCCGGTGCGATCATCAGCAGCTACGCCGACGACGGCGTCAGTTACGGGGGCTCGGTTCCGCATCCGCAATTGGCCGCTACCTACGCCCGGTTCGACGCGCTCCTGCTGACGCTGCCTACTTCCGGATATGTGACTTCCGCCAAGGCGTACGACTACCTCGGCTCCGGCCTTCCGGTGCTGGGTGCTTACGGCCCGGAGAATGACACGAGCCGGGTCTTCGCCGAGTCACCGCTGTATTGCGGGGTGACTGGGTTGTCTCCCGGCGAGGTGGCGGACGGTTTCTCCCGGCTTGCTGGACTCGCGGTCGCGCGCACTGACGAGCAGGTCGCCGCCACCCGGCGGCTGGCTGCCCGCCACACCTGGTCGGCCACCGTCACCCCGCATGCGGAGTGGTTGGTTCGAACCGCCGAAGGTGACTTGTGAACGCGGCGCGAGCCCGGGTTCTCGTGGTCGCTCTCGAGGACCACCGACGCCCGCAGATGGTCAACGACCTCGGCCGAGTAGTACGGGCTGGAGGGGAGGCGTTGTTGATTCGACGCGACAAGCAGGGCTGGCCGGACCTGCCCAGAGGTGTGCGCGTCTTCGACACCGCCGCCCGCTATCCCTCGACACTGCCGATCGCACCGTTGGCCGCAGATCCGCGCTCGGTCGCGGCAAAGCTGGTGCGTCGGCAGTCGCCGCTGCGAACCGCTCCTTGGTGGCCCGGCCTCCGTGGCACGAAGGCGGTCGAAGCGGTCCTGCCACAGCTTGACTGGGCCGTTGTCCGCAGGCACTACTTGCGCGCCATCGACCCGGGTACGTTGACGCAGATCATCCCCACGACCGCAGCGGCCTGGCCCGTGGTCTGGCACTTGGCCCGACTGAGTCCGAACGCCGACCTGCGCTCCGGTCTCGACCGCGAGGCGCTGTCGGGTGGACCCGGCGGCGCCGCATAGGTTTCCCGACGTGACCGACCCGGACGTGGCCCGCGAGACCGTGCAACCGCATGTGGTGATGCTGGCCGGCAACGACGTCGCCGCGGACACCCGAATCCGCAAGACGGCGCTGTCGGCAGCCAGGTTGGGCGCGCGTGTCACGCTGATCGCGTACGCCTCGGATGGTCGGCGCAGCACCCGGAACATGGGGCCAGTAACCGTCCTGCGAATACCCATCTCCTGGCGCTCTCGGGACGCACGCAATGCCGCGCGCGGGCGTCGTCGCAGGCCGCCGAACCTGGTCGGCTACCGAACACCCGCCGAGGAGCAGGCCGTCCGCGCCCGGGCGCGACTGGAGTACACCAGGGCCGGCATTGAGCGGCGGCGACTGCGTCGGCGCTGGTGGCAGTTGCGCGGTCAGTGGTTGCGCGCCCGCCGAGCCGGGCAGCGCGGCTTCGCCAAGGTCTGGACGAAGTCCTGGCGTGCCTACGACGGGTTGATGGCCCGGCTGACGTGGCCGGTCGTCTGGGGTCGGGTGGTACCGCAGGTGTACGACTACGAGACCTCATACGCGGCCGTCATCGATTCGCTGCAGCCGGATCTGATCCATTCCCATGATGCCGACCTGCTGCTGGTGGCCGCCAATGCCGCCGTCCGGGCGGAACGGGCCGGCAGGCAGACACCCTGGGTTTATGACGCGCATGAGTACGTGCGCGGGCTGAGCCTGTACGGGGGACGAACCGCCCGAGTGCGATCGGCTTGGGCGGCGCTGGAATCCGACTTCATCCGCCGCGCCGACGGAGTCATCACCGTTTCCCCGGCGATCGCGTCGCGGCTTCAGCGCGAGCACTCGTTACGCCAGCAACCGACGCTGATCCTGAACACGCCGATCCACGATGAGAGCCGCCGCGGAACTCGTCAGGAAGGCGTCCGCGAGCAATGTGGTCTGGATGCGGACACCCTGTTGCTCGTCTACTCCGGTGGGGTGACGGTGGCCCGGGGAGTGCAGACGGCCATCGACGCGCTGTCGCAACTCCCCGACGCGCACTTGGCCGTTGTGTGTGTGCCACACAACGACACGTATGCGGTGCGGCGACTTCGGGAGCAAGCGGCATCGGTTGGTGTTTCGGATCGTGTCCACTTCCTCAACCCGGTAGCCCCTGGCGACGTCGTTTCGTTCCTGTCCTCTGCTGATGTCGGCCTGCTGCCCTTGCTGCACTTCGGCAGTCACGACATGGCGCTGACCAACAAACTCTTCGAGTACCTGCACGCGGGGCTGCCCGTCGTGGCCAGTGACTGCCGCACCCAAGCGGAGTTCCTCGCCGAGACTGGAACCGGCGAGGTGCACGTTGCGGACGATCCGCGGTCGCTGGCTGACGCCGTGGGCCGGGTGCGCGCCGGGTACGTCGAATACCGAGAACGTGTCACCGACGCTGCGCTGCTTGCGCCACTCACCTGGGAGGCGCAGGAAGCCGAACTGGCGCAGCTGTATCGCCGGCTGCTGCCGGAGGCGAACTGGGCGGACCTTGGCCGCGTGCCCGATCTCAATCCGGGTGATTTGGTGGAATCGACACCGGCGGCGGGCCGGCGGGCATCGGGTGCGACTCACCTGGCCGTTGGGCCGGCGAACATGGCCGGGCAGGCCTGGCAGTGGGCGCAGGCGGTGCACCGGGCCTACCCCGAAGTGCAGACCGAGGTGCTGGCCGTGGAGAAGGGCGGTTTGGACTTCCCCGCGGACACGCGGATCTCGCCGGACACCTACGCGAAGGATCTGCAGTGGCAGCAGCAGTACTTCGCGCACCTCTGCGACACCGCGACCCACGTCCTGCTGGAAGCAGGGCGCCCGATCGCCGGGCTGCTCAATGGCCGCACCTTCGCTGACGATGCGGCAGCCCTGCGCAGCAACGGCCTGGAGGTCGCGGCGGTCTTCCACGGTTCGGAAGTGCGTGACCCGGCCCGCCACCGTCGTATGCATCTGCACTCCCCGTACGCCGACCCCACCAGCGAACTGAGCACCCGGCTCAGCCGGGTGACGGCCGAGCTGCGGCCGCTCATCGACAGCTTTGATGGGCCGGTCTTTGTTTCCACGCCGGACCTGCTGGACGACGTGCCCACCGCGACGTGGCTGCCGGTGGTGGTGGACATGCAGATGTGGGCAACGTCGACAACGCCGTTGGAGCACGACGGGCCGCCGGTGGTGCTGCATGCCCCATCGCGGTCTTCCCTCAAGGGCAGTGACCGGGTGGATTCGCTGCTTCAGCGCCTGGAGGCGGACGGGGTACTCACCTATCGGCGGCTGCAGGGTGTTCCACCGGAGGAAATGCCCGCAGCCATGGCCGCTGCAGACATCGTGCTCGATCAATTCGCGATCGGCTCCTACGGGGTCCTGGCCTGCGAAGCGATGGCCGCGGGCAGGTGCGTTGTCGGCAACGTGACCGCGTCGGTTCGCGACCGCCTGCCGTTGCCGCTACCAGTGGTTCAGGCGGATGCGGACTCGCTCGAGCAGGTGCTCCTGGCGCTGCTCAGCGATCCGGAGCAGGTCCGCGCATCCGCGGCGTCCGGGCTGAGATTCGTCTCTGAACTCCACGATGGCAGGAAGAGCGCTGCTGTTCTGGCGCCCTTCCTTGGGTTGGGGTCAGCGGGCTGATCCGCCATCGCGGTCGACCGGGTCCGCACGCGTAGCGGCAACCGTCGTCGTGGCAGCGGGAACGGGGTCGTCGGCAGTCGGGGGCTCTTCCGGCCGCGGCGGCAGCATGGCCCGCAGGCGCCGTTCCGTCGGGTGCTCCACCCATATGTACAACGCGGCCGCAACCGCGATTGACGCCAGCAGCATGGGGCCGATCCATACGACGTTGGACCACGACGAAGGCTGTACGCCGAGGACGAGGCGGAAGGTGTAGATCACCGTGGCGTGCACCAGGTAGAAGGCGTAGGACCACTTGCCCAGCGCGACCAACCAGCCGGTTTGCAGTCGGGACTGACCACCGCGAACGTCGCGGACGGCAACGGCGACGATCAGTAGGCCGTACAGCGGCGCCATTAGTTGATTCATGGCGCTAGTTGGCTTCATGAACGACTCAGTCAGGCCGGGGCTGTGCCGCCACAAGACGAGGGTGGCTATTCCGAGGAAGACCAGCCCGACCGCGGCGGGCACCGAGAGGCGCGGTCGCCACCCGGCGCGAACCGCCACTCCAAGCACAACACCCAAGAGGAACTCCGGAACCCGGTACATGGGCTCTCGGAAGAAGATGCGCAGCGGTGAGTCCGGGTCCGGTGGTGCATAGCGCAGCCACAACAGGAGAGCCCAACTCACGATCACGAGGCCGACGGCGGCCATCAGCATGGCCGGGACTCCCCGCGGCATCGCTCGGCGGATGGTCGGCGGGAAGATCGCGTAGAAGAACGCCTCGCAACTCAGGGACCAGGCGGCCGGGTTGCCGGCGAAGAAGATGGCGGGGTTGTCCGACCAGGCCTGCAGCAGGAGCAGGCACAAGACGATGCCGATCAGCGCCGTGGAATCCAACGGCTTCTGGAAACTGTCGGATGAGCCGTAGAAGACCGGAATCGCCAGGAGGGTCGACACCGCCAGCAACGGCCAGATGCGGGCGAACCTGCGCCAGTAGAACCGGCCGGCGGTGTCGTTGGCGGTCGCCGACCAGGTCAGCACGAACCCGGAGAGCACGAAGAAGAACGTGACGCCGGTCACACCGAACGCCATGTCCTTGATGATCGGCAGGGGCGCGAAGTTGTTCAGGTGGTGAGCGAAGACGGCGAAGGCGGCGAACCAGCGCAGGCCGGTGAGGGACTCCACCCGGGGAAGTCGAGTCCGTCCGAAGCTCACGGGGGAACACCGTAGGCGCTCGTCCATGATCCTTTCGGCCGCCCTCTGGCGTGTCTGCGCGCGGAGGCCTCAGGGTGTTCAAGTCCGCGGCGGCGGGGCCCGATACCTCCAAATGGGTGAGGCGGCTTCCGCTGGCGCCTGCGATAACGCTACGGAGGAATGACGGAGGAATGTTGTCCCCACGGATTTGGCTCAGCACACTCACCGCAGCGGGCATCGTCGGGTCCGTCTTGGTCCTGCCAGTGGCAACGCCAGCCGTGGCCAAGCCGCGACCGGTCAGCCCGGTAGTGGAGCAGGTCTCCTTGACGGCGTCCGGAGCCAGTTCGCTCGCCGCTGACTCGGGGTCTGTGCCTACGGTCACGCATGAGGCAGAGCAGCCGTTCCGGCTCGTCGGGATCACCTGGTCCGGCCGCGAGCCGGTCGGCAGTGAGTTCGAGGTGCGGACTCGGGTCGGCGGCGAATGGGGTGAGTGGGTCGAACTACACCAGTCCGACGACAGCCCGGATGCGAACAGCGAGGAAGGCCAACAGGTCACCAGAGGCGGCACCGAGCCACTGCTCGCTCCGGACTCCGACGCAGTGCAGGTGCGTGTTGTCGCCGGCGGGCAGGCGTTGCCCAAGGACCTTCGCGTAGAACTGATCGATCCCGGGTCCTCGCCGGCCGACGGCGCCATAACTCCCACTCCGGTGAGCAGCGCGCAAGCAGCCGCAACGACCCCGGCATTCGTGTCCCGGGCCCAGTGGGGTGCTGACGAGTCGCTTCGCTCTGGCAGCCCCAAGTACATGTCGACGATCCGGGCCGGCTTCGTGCACCACACCGCGTCGTCGAACAGCTACTGGCAGAAGTCGGGCTGGACGCAGGCAGACGCCGCCAAGGACATTCGCGCCATCTACGCGTACTCGGTTAACAGCCGTGGCTACTCCGACATCCCATATAACTTCCTCGTCGACCAGGCGGGCCGCATCTACGAGGGTCGCGCCGGTGGCGTCGACAAGGCCGTGCAGAGTGGCGCGACCGGTGGGTTCAACACGGACACCTTCGCGATTGCTGCGCTCGGCAACCTCGATACCGCTTCTCCGACCTCAGGTCTGGTGCAGGGGATATCGCGGGTGGCTGCTTGGAAACTGGACCTTTTCCACCGCGACCCCACTGGCTCGGTGACTTTGACCAGCAGCGGTGGCGGCACTTCGAAGTACTCCGCCGGGCAGAAGGCGACCATCCCGGTGCTTGCGGCCCATCGCGACGTGGGTTCCACTGCCTGCCCGGGGCGCTACCTCTTCTCCCAACTGTCGGCGATTCGCAGCGCCGCCCGTTCGCTGATCGGGGCCGCCCTGTTCAACCCGAGCTTCGACTCCGGCTCGGGCGTGTTGGGGTCGGCCGTTGCCAGGATCCGCGCGACATCCTCGATTCCGCAGTCCTGGCAGCTGCGCGTGGAGGACTTCTGCGCGGGAGCCACAGTGCGCACCTGGTCGGGGGACGCCGGGGCGGGTTCGTGGTTGATCCCGTGGGACGGCAAGACCGACAGCGGCGCGTCCGCAGGCATCGGCCGGTTCCGGTTGACGCTGACAGCTTCCGGCTCCGGCAGCACGTCGCGTCCGCTGCAGTACTACTACACGGTCTTGAAGAGTGCCGGGGCAAGCCTGGCCTGCCCGAATGCGTCGCGGTCCGGGGGGTCCGACCGTTGGGCCACGGCCGTGGCACTGGGACGCGAGGCGGCGCCAAGCGCGAAGACCGTCGTCCTCGTCAGCGGTGAACAGCGAAATCTCGTCGACGGGCTCGTGGTCGCCCCACTCGCGAAGAAGTTGGGTGCACCGGTCCTGCTGTCGGCCAACGACAAGCTCCCGCCAGCAGTTCGCTCGGAACTGCTCAGCCGCGGTGCCACCAAGGTCTACGTGGTAGGCGCGTTGCAGGCCACGGTTTTGAACGAGGTCCGCGCGCTTGGCGCCGCGGTAACTCAGATCTCCGGAGCCGACCGCTTCGCAACTGCCGGCCTGGTGGCCGAAGCGCTGGCGCCGACCGGAACGGCCGCGGTGGTTGCATCCGGTGAGGACGCCTCCTTGGTCGACGCCTTGTCGGCAGCAGGTCCGGCCGCGGCCTCCGGTCGGCCCATCCTGCTGACCCGCAAGAACGAGGTTCCAGCGGCAACCAAGCAAGCGCTGACCGCGTTGGGCACGACGGCCACTTCGGTCATTGGCAGCACTGGCGTCATCTCGGAAACGGTGCGAACCCAGTTGCCCAAGGCCGCCCGGCTCGGTGGGGCGGACCGCTATGCAACCGCGGTCGCCGTCGCCAACGGTTTCTCCTTCGCAACAGCGCCGGATTTGGCCGTTGTCGCCAGTGGCATGACGGCCAACCTGGCTGACGCGCTGGCCGCCGGGGCACTGGGGCGATCGGTCGTCCTGGTCACCCCGACTGCGCTGCCATCGGCTACGCAGCAATGGCTGGATGACCGGGCTCGCAGTCTCACGATTGCCGGCGGCCCCGCGGCGGTGTCCGACAGCGTGCTGATCCTGTCTGCTCGGAGCGCGCGATGATCGGCTCGCGCGCGATCAAGGCCGGCTGGGCGCTGGCGGCGGTTACGGCGCTGTCGGTCACCGGACTCCTGGTTCCCGCCGCACAAGCGGGCAGTGCCCCTTCGACATTCACGCTCTACGGCTCCGGTTTCGGCCACGGCGTCGGCATGTCGCAGTACGGGGCAAAGGCGTTCGCTGCCGCTGGCAAGTCCGCCGACCAGATCGTCGCCCACTACTACACCGGCGCTGTCGCTGCGCCCGCGCGCGACGACATGACTGTGCGGGTGAACGTCCTGCATGCGGCCTCGGCCGCGACCCTCAAGGGGGTACCGCTGGCCAGTGGCGGCGGCAAGATCCACGTGGGCGTTGATGGCACCTGGGGGATGGTCGGGGCGGCCGCTGACACGTGGACGATCGCTCCTAGCGGTTCCTCGGTCGTCCTCAAGCGCAACGGCGGCACGGTCCGCAGCGGCGCCAAGGTGACCTTCCTCTGGGGCGGCACCCGCTACCCGGGCTCGACCGGCGACATCGCCAGCTTGATTAGCGTCAACGGCACGACGTATCGCCATGGGTTCGTCACCGCGCAGGTGGTTGGCGGCAAGCTCGAGGTGGTCGTGAACCTCCGTCTCGGCGACGAGTACCTGTACGGATTGGGTGAGATGCCCTCCTCCTGGCCGGCCGCAGCTCTGCAGGCTCAGGTGATCGCAGCGCGTTCCTTCGCAGTGCTCAAGTACAACGCCGGCGTCCGCTCGGCCTGCGCTTGTCACCTTTACGACGGGACGAGTGACCAGGTCTACGTCGGGTGGTCAAAGCAATCGGGCTCGTACGGCAGCGCTTGGACCGCGGCGGTGAACGCCACGTCAACGGGGTCGACTACCGGCAAGGTGGTGGCCTACGGCGGCAAGCCGGTGAGCGCCTACTACTACTCCTCCAGCGGCGGCCGCACCCAGAACAGTGAAGAGGTCTGGTCCTCGGCGTTGCCCTACCTGCGCAGCGTCGCAGACCCTGGGGCAACCGAGTCATCCAACCCATACCGGGCCTGGTCGCGATCAATCAGCCAGGCCAAGATGGCGGCCGCGTTCGGACTGCCGGATGTAGTCCGGCTGGACCTGTCCGTCCGAACCGTCGGCGGCGGAGTCAAGAGGGCGACCGCATGGTCGGCCAGCGGCAAGGCGGCGAGCATCACCGGCGAGAAGCTGCGCACATCATTGGGGCTGCCCTCCACGTGGGTGTTGCGCCAGGGCGACCGGGTCGCCGGGGCGGACCGGTACGCCACCGCGGTGGCTGTTGCCAAGGCGGCTGTACCCACCGGAGCCACGGTGGTCATCGCCTCCGGGGAGACCGAGCACCTGGTCGACGGCATGGTCGCGGCGCCATTGGCGAAATCTCTAGGCGCGCCGCTGCTGCTGGCCCGTGCGGGCGGTTTGCCGTCGGTCACAGTGTCCGAGCTCAAGCGGCGCGGGGCGCGCACCGCCTATGTCATCGGGAGCACCGGCGCACTGAGCGATGCCGTGGTGGCCGGGCTTACCGCGGCTGGCGTCACCAAGGTGGTGCGGTTGGCCGGTGCCGATCGGTACGAGACCGCTGCGGCAGTGGCTCGGGCGATGGGCGTGCCCGAGGGCCGACCGGTACTTGTTGTCAACGGCACGGCCTTGGCGGATGCGCTGGGGGCCGGCGGCGCGGCTGCTGGCTCCGGTCGTCCCATCCTGTTGGTAACGCGCGACGGGGTTCCGACGCCGACGCGTCAGGTCTTGGATGTGATCCGCCCGGTTGCGGCCACCATCGTCGGCGGAACCGCTCAGGTCGGAACTGCAGTGGCGGCGCAGTTGCCGAAGGCGTGGCGGGCCAACGGCGCGAACCGGTTTGAGACCGCCTCGGAAGTGGCCCGCGCGTTCCGTTCCGTTGTTCCGACGACCCCGGTGTTGCTGGCTGCCGGTGTCGACGCCCACCTGGTGGACGCCCTTCCCGCGGGGGCGTGGGGACGACTGGTGCTGCTGACTCAGCCCGGTGGTCTGCCGGGGGCGGCCTCGGTGTGGTTGCAGACGACGCCGGGAGTCCAGGAGGTCGTGGCCGTAGGCGCCAAGGCTCCCGTCTCAGATGCGGCCCTGCTGGCGGCGATGCGCGCCTAATGGGCGCTCAAGTGCCCATGGACCGGTGCCGACTGACAGCGTTATGCCCTCGTTGATCCGCGTCGCCCTAGCGGTTGCGCTCGCAGCGACGGGCCTCCTCCTGCCTTCGGTGCCGGCTACGGCAGCACCGGTGGTGACGACTGACTTCGGTCCGTGGATTGAGGGGTACTCCGGCTGGGACTCCACCGAGGGAACCGGGTGCTCCAGCACGGTGCAGCCTGGCGTCACGGCGACGATCAGCTTGTTGCGTACGGCGTATCCGACCTACACCAGCTACGGGACGCTGCGGTCCTGCAGTTCCGCGACCACGAGTGGCCATGAAGAGGGTCGCGCGCTCGACTGGATGCTGAACGCCGGCAACTCCGCCCAACGGGCCGTCGCTGAGGACTTCCTGGCTTGGCTGTTGGCCACAGACGCACACGGAAACCAACATGCGATGGCGCGGCGGATGGGCGTCATGTATGTCATTTGGAACGGTCGCATGTGGCGCGCCTACGACTCCGACCCGGCCAAGCCTTGGCGCACCTACACCGGTTCGAGCCCACACACCGATCACATCCACATCTCGTTCTCCTGGCCCGGAGCCCGGGGGGAGACCAGCTTCTTCACGGGCGGTGGCTGCCTGCCCGGTGCCGACGGCTGCAACGTGCGCCGCCTTTGGGGTTCGGACCGGTACGCGACTGCGGCTGCGATCGCCAAGGAGACCAGGCCCAACCAGCGAACTGTCGTCATCGCGTCCGGAGAGCAGGGGCATTTGGTCGACGGGCTGGTAGGAGCGCCGCTGGCGGCCTCGGCGGACGCACCCGTGCTGCTCGTCCGCGGTGACAGCATCCCCGCGGCGACACTCACCGAACTACGACGGCGCTCCGCCAACCAGGCCTACGTGCTTGGGGGTCCGGCCGCCGTTGGCGCCGCCGTCGAGGCCCAACTGGTGAGCGAGGGGATCGCCGTGACCCGACTGGCCGGCGCGGATCGGTTCGTCACCGCCGAGCAGATCGCCCGCGAACTGGCCCAGATCAACGGGGGAGCCCCCCAGGCATTCGTCACGCCCTTCTGGGACAGCCAACTCCCGACTTCGCTGATGGTCGGCGGGGTGGCAGCGGCAATTAGGGCCCCGATCCTGCTGACCCGAGCGGACTACGTCCCGGCCACCACTGCTCAAGCGATGGCCCAGATCGGCGTGTCGCAGGCTTTTGCGGTCTCCTTCGCTTCGCCACTGACCGACGGCGTGGTCGCGTCGCTGCCAGGTGGAGAACGGATCCACGTCGCAGACCTGCCGGGCCTGTCGGTTGCGGTGGCGGATCGGTTCCGCGACGACGCCGAAGAAGTGGTTCTGGCCTCAGCGGCATCCGCGAACGTGGTGGATGCGCTGCCGGGTGGCGCTCTTGGTCAGCCGGTGCTGTTGACGGGCACATCCGTGCTCTCCGCCGCTGTTGGCGCATGGTTGGACGCGACTCCGACCGTTGACCTGATCACGATCGTCGGTGGTCCCGCTGCCGTGCCGGACGCGGTGGCTCGGCAGGCCGCCACCCACGTCAACTGATCGTTACGTCGGCCTTCTCAGCCGCGAGCCCTTCGGTCAACTCCGCGGCGAGGATCATCGAGCCGGACACCGAGATGGTTGCGCACCAGAGCCGCAGGGGGTCTGCGGACTTGGTTGTGGTGACCAGCAGCAACCGGCCTTCGCTCGGCAGCGAAACGGCCGCCGCGTCGGCGTGGGCCCGGTCGATCAGCTGCTCGTGAGTCAACTGGGGCGCGGACGCGATCGCCAACTGCGGACCGCCGGGTAGTGGCGCGGTGTAGCGATCGGGTTGGGCCTGAACCAACTCGCTGAAGAGTTGCCACGGGGGCGGTACCGCGGCGCGGGACAGACCGAACGGGTCGCTGGGCAGCATCAGGAACTCCGCGGCATCGATGTCCTCGTCCACTTGTTCGGACACCAACAGGTCCGCCGGCCCAGCATCGACGAGGGCGGCGCCTACGCGCCAAACAGCAAGCGGGACCACCAGCGACAGCCAGTGCTGTCCCGGAAGAACCCGAACCGTGCAGCCGGGCCCGATGAGTAGCTCGTTCTCCAGTAGCCCCGCCGTCTTGGCGACCCAGTTGGCCACGGTGGCCCCCGACAGTTCCACCCGGGCCCCGTCGCGGTACCAGGTCAACAGCGGCCTGGCTGCGTCGGCCGAGACGAGATCGTCCAGCGCATCCAGCAGTGTCGGCATCCACGCAGACTATGGTCCGGGCGTGACTGAGGCGATCATCCTCGTTGGCGGTCAAGGAACCAGACTGCGGCCGTTGACCAACAACACGCCGAAGCCGATGCTCCCGGTAGCCGGCGTGCCTCTGGTCGAACACCAGATTCGCAAGCTGGCCGCCGCCGGTGTACGGCGGATCGTGCTCGCCACCTCCTACCGGGCCGAGACTTTTCGCACTCTCGGTGATGGCAGCGCTTTCGGCTTGCAGTTGTCCTATGCGGTCGAGTCGGAGCCGCTCGGCACCGGCGGCGCCATTCGCCATGCTGCAGATGAGCTGAGTGGCACCGATGACGTGGTGGTGCTCAACGGCGATGTGCTGTCCGGTCATGATCTCGTTCGGCAGTTGGAGGTGCACCGTGCCAGTGGCGCCAGCGCCACGCTGCACCTGGTTCGCGTCGCGGATCCGCGCGCGTTCGGCTGCGTACCGACGGACGCCGCGGGTCGAGTGCTGGCCTTCCTCGAGAAGGATCCCGATCCGGTTACTGACCAGATCAATGCGGGCTGCTACGTGCTCTCCGCAGCAGTCCTCGCCCGGATTCCACATGGCCGAGTGGTGTCCGTGGAGCGCGAGACGTTTCCGGGCTTACTTGCCGCGGAGCAGCACTTGCAGGGCTATCTCGACGAGGCGGACTGGTTGGATCTGGGCACCCCAGCGGACTATGTGCGCGGCTGTCGGGATGTCGTAGCCGGAGTTCTGCCCACGCCCGCGCTGCCCCAGCCGCCGGGGGACGCGCTCCTGCTACCCGGCGCAGTCGTTGAACCAGGGGCGGTGGTGACGGGAGGCAGCACCATCGGCGCGGATGCCGTCGTGGAATCGGGAGCTGTCGTCCGCGGTTCGGTGCTTCGCGACGGCGCACACATCTGCGCCGAAGCTGTCGTGCTGGACAGTGCGATCGGCCAACGCGCGCGCGTCGGCGCCGGGGCCAGCCTGGAACGTGTCACTGTTGGCGACGACGAAACGGTCGCCGCGGATTCGCGGCCCGAACCTGGGTCTCGAATCTGACGTAGGCCAACTGGAGGGGACCGATTCAGCCGTGACTGATCCGCTTGTGACAGTCGTCCTGCCGTGCTTCAACGAAGAAGGCCACGTGGTCGCCGAGGTCGACCGAATCTGTGCGGCGATGGATGCCAGTGGGTACTCGTATGAGTTGCTGGCGATCGACGACAAGTCCACCGATTCGACCTTGGCGCGATTGCGCGAGGCGGCAGACCGGCATCCGGCCGTGCGAGTCATCGCCTTTCCGCGGAATGGCGGTTCCGGGACCGCTCGACGCATCGGCACGCAAGAGGCGCGCTCGGACATCGTCGTCTGGACTGACGCCGACATGACGTATCCGAATGACCGAATCCCGGAGTTCGTCGAGCGACTGCTCGGCGAACCAGATGTGGCTCAGGTGGTTGGTCATCGAAACGTGGAGGCAGGGCGGTTGCGCCTGCTGCGCGTGCCGGCGAAGTGGTTCGTTCGCCGACTCGCCGAGTACCTGACCAACACGGACATCCCCGATTTGAACTCCGGGCTTCGGGCCTTTCGGCGGCGCACAGCGGAGCCGTTTCTGCACCTGCTGCCGCCGGGTTTCTCGTGCGTGACAACGTTGACCCTGGCGTTCCTCTCAAATCAGCAGCAGATCGACTACATCTCGATCGACTACGGGTCTCGGAGTGGGAGTTCGAAGTTCCATCCGATCCAGGACGCGTATCGCTACGTCATGCAGGTCTTGCGCATGATCATGTACTTCAACCCGCTACGGGTACTGATGCCGATCGCGCTGGTGCTGCTGGCGGTGGCGACCTTCAAGGGGATCTGGGACCAGTTCAATCAGCCGTTCTACCTGCCCGCCAACACTGTCGTGATGTTCCTATCGGCGCTCATCATCGGGTCCTTGGCGCTGCTGGCCGACCTGGTCGTGCGCTCCCGGCCGCGCTGAGTCAGCGGTCAGCAGTGCCGTGACGCTGGGATAGGGGAGGCACGGTGCCGCGCCCGGCAGGTGGTGTGCCTGCAGCGGCAGTCGTGCCAAGCCTTCTCGATACTCCCGCCGCCAGGAGTCGTCGAGCAGGATCAGACCACCGGGCTTGAGGCGGCCCATCGCCATCTGGACGCAGGCGATGCGGGCGCGCCCGTCAACGACGACCAAGTCGAAGTCCCCGGATACCTCGTCGATGGCGTGGACGTACTCGAAGAATTCCCGGTTCGGCTCTTTCCGCGACGGCACCTGCGGGGTTGGGTCGGCGCGCGCCTCGCACTGGATCAGCACGCTCGGGTCGGGCAGCAGTGGCCGCAACACGGACGCGAACCCGGCATCGTGCTCGACCGAGTACACAGTGGGGGCCCGTCGCGCCAGCCAGACGGTGCTGGCGCCGGATCCGTACTCGAAGACCCGAGCCTCGTTGCGACCCTGTAGCCAACGTTCGACGAATGCGGTGGCCCGATAGGTCCACCAGGGCAGGTCCAAGTCCACCATTGCTGCCACGTCGTGGATGGCGAACAAGCTGCGAACGTGCTTTGCCCCGCGCCCGCCGCGGTCCAGTCGCTCAAGCACACCAGTCCGTTCAGCGGCGTCGCGGAAGTGCCGCATCGCCGTCACGTACCTGCGCCGAACGTTTTCGCCGACGGTCTGGGCCATCGCCGCAGCATGCCAGCCCGAAGCGCCGTAGCCATGGGACATGCTGCTCCCGTGTGGCGGCGGGTGCTTCGGATCGCGGGTGTCGCCTATGTGCTCGCCGTCGTCTGGTTCCTGCTGCGAGCGCTGCAGCAGGATCAGGACGCGGCAAGGCAGGCCGTAGCCGAAATCGGCGTCGGCGGTTTCGTTGCGTCGTTCGTGTTCGCGGCCGCGGGGCTGCTGTGCACCCTCGGCTCGTGGCGGCAGTTGCTTGCTGGCCTGGGCAGCCGGCTGTCGTGGCGCGACAGCGCCAGCGTGTTCTTCGTCGCGCAGTCAGGCAAGTACGTGCCCGGCAGCGTGTGGCCGTACGCGGCTCAAGTCGCGCTGTCAGCTCGGTATGGGGTCCCGTCAGCGCAGGCAGTCGCGGTCAGTGGGTCCTTTGTGCTGGTCCACGCCGGCACGGGTGCGCTCGTCGGAGTCGGACTCTTGGCAATCGTCGGCGACGGGGTCGCCTCGTTCGCTTGGTTCCTGCTGATCGTCCCGTTGGCGATTGTGCTGCTCCACCCACGGGTGCTTGGCCGCCTGCTTGGCGCTTGGGAGAAGCGGCGCGGACTTCGACCCGATCAGGTGAGCCAGCCGTCTTGGACCGGACTTCTCGGTGGTGTCGCATGGCTGCTCGGCGCCTGGGCGGCCTACGGCGCCTCGTTGTGGTTTCTGGTGGATCCGCTCGCTACGGACGCCCCGATCGCCCGGATGACCGGGGTCTTCGCCATGGCCTGGACAGCAGGTTTCGTATTCGCGGCTGTCACCGTCTTCTTCGCACCGGCCGGGCTGGGGGCCCGCGAGGCGGTCCTCGCCGCGCTGCTGGCGCCACTGTTGCCAGCAGGTGCGGTGGCCTTGGTTGTGGTGGCCAGTCGCCTCGTCCACACGGGCGCTGATCTGCTCGGCGCCGGTGCCGGGTTGTTCTGGTTGCGCCGACGGCAAGCACAGTGACCGCTCCGAAGGCGCCGGGGCGCTGGCAGCAGGTGCTGTCGCCCAATCGACGCGGCCGGTGGGACCCGGCGGTCCTGGTCGACGCCGCCGGCTACTGGCGTGCCACGTGGACCCCGGCCGGACCGGCCACCCAACTGCTCACCGAAACCGATGGCTCGGTCAGCTCCAAGGAGTGGGGACCGGGAGCAGCTTGGGTTCGCGACCGGGTCGATTCGCTCCTGGGCAGAACCGACGAGATCGAGTCTTTTCAACCGCAGCATCCCGTCGTGGCGCAGGCGTGGCGAACCAGCGGTGGACTGCGGGTGGGAGCGACCGGGCACGTCTGGGAAGCGCTGGCCGCCGCGATCCTGGAGCAGAAGGTCACCGGACTGGAGTCACGGCGAAGTTGGAGGGCGCTCGTCGTCGGCCATGGCCAGCAGGCGCCCGGACCCGCGCCCGAGGGCCTCACTGCACCACCGCCGGCAGCTGTGTGGCACGCCATCCCGGACTGGGAATACCACCGTGCCGGTGTCGGCCCGGAGCGAATGCACACGCTTCGGCGCGCGGCGGCCGTGGCCGATTCCCTGCAGCGCTTCGCGACTGACAGCAAGCAACTCGATATCGCCTTGACCTCGATCCGTGGCCTCGGGGCCTGGACCTCGGCCGAGGTGCGGCAACGGGCTTGTGGTGATGCTGATGCAGTCAGTGTCGGTGACTTTCATCTGCCCAAACTGGTCGCGTATGCGTTGGCCGCCGACACTGCCGCCGATGACGATCGGATGCTGGAACTGCTTGCCGAGTTTCGCCCACATCGGTACCGGGTGACGCGATTGCTGGAGCTGTTTGCGCCGCATCCGCCGCGCCGCGGCCCGCGCTACGCCCCGCTTGACCACCGCAATCGGTGATCGCTCAGCGGTCCAGGCGCAGATCGGCGGCGGGGTCGTCCCGGGTGGGGAGGCTTCGCGCCGGGTAGCCGTAGGCGACTGCGCCCATTGGCTGAAGGTGACCGTCAAGGTGCAGCACCCGGCGCGCGACCGCCGGGGCGAACAAAGTCGACGACACCCAGGCGCTGCCCACGCCATCGGCGGTCAGTGACAGCAGCAGGTTCTGAATCGCGGCACCGCCGGCCAGCCAGAACATGCGTTCCTCAGCCGCCGATCTGCGGGGGTCGGGGTACTCGTGGGCAGCGGAGGTGTCCAGGCAGGGAACGAGCAGGCCAGGGACGTCACGCAAGACGTTGCCGCGCGACACCCGTCGCTCAACGGCAACGTCGTCAAGGCCATCGCCACGCAGATCCGCACGCCACTGCTCGGCCATCTCGTCCAGCAGCCGCGTGGTGGTCTCGCGGCTCAGGACCACGAAGCGCCAAGGCCGGGCGTGGTGCGGGGCCGGTGCCACACCGGCTGCTGCCAGAGCCCGGTCCAGAACCGCCGCGGGCACTGGTCGGTCGTCGAACTCGCGGACGGTGCGGCGGGCCAGCAGTAACTCGTGCGGCCCGTAGGCGAAGAGGTCTTCGTCTCGGCCCCGGATGAGTTCACGGGCCGCAGTGCCGCTCTCCGGAACCCCGCCGTCCCAGCCGCGGATGCGGGCAGCCGGGCAGCCGCTGGCCTTGCCCTTGGCCAGATCCGCGGCGGCCGCCAACTCGTCGGCGACGGCGGTCAACGTCACCGTCAGCACCCGGCCGTGCTGATCTGTCTGGCCACGTAGATCCAGCAGCGGGTCCAGCCCGGCGCAGCCGATAGCGATGTCGGTCTGCCCGCGCCGCCACGGGCGGCCGGCCGTATCGGAGACGACGACAGCGACGTCGACGCCGAGGGCTGCGTTGATGCCGGCGCGGATCCGCATCGCGCTGGCGTCGGGGTCTTTCGGTAGCAGGACCACGGTGCCCGGTGCCGTATTCGACTCATCCACGCCGGCAGCGGCCAGGACCAGCCCGTGACTCGTGCGCACGATTCGCGTGCCCGCTCGGCGGGCCACGACGGAAACCGTCTCGGCGGCCACGGCCTGATCCCGGTTCATGCGCACAACCCGACCCTCGGCCTTGGCCACGGCCTTGCTGCTGACCACCAGCACGTCGTTCGTCGCCAGGTCCGGCATTGCCGCGGCCAGCAAGGCAGCCAGGTCGTCGCCGTCCCGGATCTCGCCGATGCCGGTGACGGCGTCTATGCGGATGCTCACGCCAGTTCCCGCGACAGCGCGACAGCGGCAGCGGCCAGGTCCGCCGCGGCGGTCTCGTCGCTCATGAGTAGCGGCACTTCGCGGACCGTTACTGACTCAACCTGGGTTCCGGCGTCCTGCGGGGCCACCAACCAGCCGGACAGCAGGTCCGCCCACAGGGAACCGACGCCGGCTGCGGACACCTCGACGCCGGTCGCCGTCAAGCAGGCCTCGGCCATGCCGCGCACTGCGCGACCCTCGATGATCGGGGACACCCCGACGACTGCGGCTGGTGCGTCGGTGAGAGCGGCGCGCAGCCCGGGCACGGCCAGGATCGGCCCCAGGCTGACGACCGGGTTGCTGGGGGCCAGCAGGATCGCGTCCGCTTGCGCCAACGCGCCAAGGACGCCGGGCGCCGGCGCGGCATCCTCAATGCCGACGAAAGCGAATTCGGCCGCCGGTACCTCGGCGCGGAGGCGCACCCACCACTCCTGAAAGTGCACGGCGCGGCGTTCCCCGCCGTCGTCGAGCACGACGTGGGTCTCCACCCGGTCGTCGGACATGGGCAACAGCGTTACGCCGGGCTGCCAGCGGCGGCAGAGGGCAGCGGTCACGTCGGAAAGCGGGTACCCCGCCCGCAACATCTGGGAGCGGACCAGGTGGGTGGCAATGTCCCGATCCCCGAGGGAGAACCACGTGCCCTCGACCTCGTAGGCCTGAAGTTCGGACGCTACGGAGAAGGTCTCATCGGCACGGCCCCAGCCCTGTTCATTGTGAACACCTCCGCCGAGCGTGTACATGAGCGTGTCGAGGTCCGGACACACCCGCAGACCGTGCAACCACAGATCGTCACCGGTGTTGCCGATGACGGTGATCTCGGCGTCGGGTTCGGCCCGCCGCAGACCGCGGACAAAGCGGGCTCCGCCGATCCCGCCGGCCAGCACGGTGATACGCACGCGGTCAGTCTGCCTGCACCCCGCCCGTAGGGTTCGGTCATGTCCCAGGCGGAGCGCCTGCTGCTGCGCGCGATGCGGCGCGTGGAGCGTGCGCAGACTCTCGACGCCGAAGAGTCGACGCACCTGCTCGCGGCCCGCGGCGAAGCGCTGGTGGAGTTGATGGGTGCCGCCGCCGCGGTGCGGGACGCCGGCCTGGTGTCCGCCGGGCGCCCCGGGATGGTCACGTACTCGCGCAAGGCGTTCATCCCGCTTACCCGGCTATGTCGGGACCGCTGCCACTACTGCACGTTCGCCACCGTCCCCGGACAAGTGCCCGCACCGTTCCTGGCGCCGGAGGAGGTACTGGAAATCGCGGCCAAGGCCGCTGCGGTCGGCTGCAAGGAGGCGCTCTTCACGCTGGGGGACCGGCCGGAGGAGCGTTGGCCGCAAGCGGCCGAGTGGTTGGACGCCCGCGGCTACGACAGCACGCTCGCCTATGTGCGGGCCATGGCGGTCCTGGTGCTGGAGGAGACCGGCCTGCTGCCGCACCTGAACCCCGGTGTCATGTCGTGGCGGGAACTTGCCCAACTCAAGCCGGTGGCCCCGTCGATGGGGATGATGTTGGAGACGACCGCGACCCGGCTGTGGTCGCAACCAGGCGGACCGCACTACGGGTCGCCCGACAAGGAACCTGCGGTCCGGCTACGCGTCTTGCAGGACGCCGGGCGGTTGGCGATCCCCTTCACCACCGGATTGCTGGTGGGGATCGGCGAGACTGCCGCCGAACGGGTCGACGGGATCTTGACCCTGCGAAAGGTCGCTCGCGAGTACGGCGGCATCCAGGAAGTCCTCGTGCAGAACTTCCGGGCCAAGGCCGATACCGCGATGCGGGCCGAGCCGGACCTGGCCGTCGAGGAGTACCTGGCCACCCTGGCCGTGGCCCGGCTGCTGCTTGGCCCGGGTCTGCGACTGCAGGCCCCGCCGAATCTCGTGGAGGGCGCGGACGTGCCCCGACTGCTGGCCGCAGGGGTGGACGACCTTGGGGGGATCTCGCCGATCACCCCGGACCACGTCAACCCGGAGCGGCCGTGGCCGCAGTTGGACGAACTCGCCCAGACGGTGGCCGGGCAGGGCATGCAACTGGTCGAACGACTGACGGTGCACCCGGAGTACGTGCTCGCCGGGGAGCCTTGGATCGACCCGCGGGTGGCTGGTCACGTGGCGGCCCTGGCCGATCCGTCCGGGCTGGCGGGCACCCGGTTGCCCGTGGGCCGGCCCTGGCAGGAGCCCGATGGTGGCTACCCGACCGGGGCGGCCGGCCGGGTGGATCTGAACGTGGACATCGACCGCGCCGGTCGTCGGGCTGAGTCGCGTTCCGACGTCGGCGACGTGTTCGGCGACTGGGCCAGCGTGGCCGCGGCGGTTCCGGCGAGCGTGCCCGCGGCTGTGTCGGGGGATTTCGCAGCGGCGCTGCGGCACGCGGCTATCGATCCCGCCGGGCTCAGCGACGCGGAGTACCTGGACCTGCTGACCTGCGACGGCGCGCAGTTGGCGGAGTTGACGCGGCTGGCAGACCAGGTGCGGGCGGATTCCGTCGGCGAGGACGTCACGTTCGTCCTCAACCGGAACATCAACTTCACCAACGTCTGCTACACCGGCTGTCGTTTCTGCGCGTTCGCGCAGCGCCGCAACGATCCGGACGCGTTCACGTTGTCGCTGGATCAGGTCCGGCAGCGGGTGCGCGAGGCGGCCGATGTCGGTGCCACGGAGATCTGCATGCAGGGCGGCATCCACCCGGATCTCCCCGGCTCGGCCTATTTCGAATTGGCCCGCGCAGTGAAGCAAGCCGCGCCGGATATTCATCTGCACGCCTTCAGCCCGATGGAGGTCGCCAACGGCGCAACCAGGCTCGGAATCAGCGTGCGGGAGTGGCTGCTGGAGGCGAAGGCGGCCGGGGTCGACTCCATCCCGGGTACGGCGGCGGAGATCCTGGACGACGACGTTCGCTGGATCCTGACCAAGGGCAAGCTGCCGGCCGCTGACTGGCTGGACGTCATCCGCACCGCCCACGAGGTTGGCCTGCCCAGCAGTTCAACGATGATGTACGGGCACGTGGACTCACCGGTCCATTGGGTGGCTCACCTGCGGACCCTGGCCGCGACCCAGGACGAGACCGGCGGTTTCACCGAGTTCGTACCCCTGCCGTTCGTGCATCAGTCCGCACCGCTCTACCTGGCGGGCGTGGCCCGACCCGGACCCACCATGCGCGACAACCGGGCCGTGCACGCAGTGGCCCGACTGCTGCTGCACGGCCGCATCAACAACATCCAGTGCTCCTGGGTGAAGTTGGGCGACGAGGGCTGCCGGGCGGTCCTGACGGGTGGCGTCAACGACCTTGGCGGCACCCTGATGGAGGAGACGATCTCCCGGATGGCTGGGTCCGGGCACGGCTCGGCGCGCACGCCGCAACAGTTGACGGCGCTGATCGACTCAATCGGTCGCCGGCCGCGGCAGCGGACCACTTGCTACGGCGACGTGCTCTCCGGTCTGGCGAACTGATCCGGCTCATCTGGCGGGCCGGCGCCGTCGATCAGATGATTTGACCGGATTAGGCATGATTCAGGCGTTTTCGGGTCGTTAGTCCACCGCAGATTGGCTCTTCCTCTTGACCGCACGTGAATGACAAGCATGTAATACCCCCTAACGCCGCCGTCCCATGGTGGCTGGGTCGAGAGGAATCGCGATGAGCACGGTGTTCCCACTCGTTCGCGGAGGAGAAGACCAGGTCGATTGGCAGGACCGCGCCCTGTGCGCACAGACCGACCCGGAGTCCTTCTTCCCGGAGAAGGGGGGATCCACCCGGGAGGCGAAGCGGGTGTGCTCCGGATGCGAAGTCCAGGCGGAGTGTTTGGAGTACGCACTCGCCAACGACGAACGGTTCGGGATCTGGGGCGGGTTGTCCGAGCGTGAGCGCCGTCGCCTCAAGCGCGCGGCTGCGGTCTGACCGCCGACTGGCGCATCTGCCGCACTTTGACGTCCTGGACGTCGCCAACCCTCGCATAGGGTGTGGGCCCGGGGCCCGGCCCCAACGCGCCCATGGCTGACTTTCTACTCACCGTCGACGACGACGTCGCCCCTGCCGAACCGCTGGCGGCGGATGTCACCGCCGTCATCGTGGCTCACGACGGTGCGCGCTGGCTCCCGCTGGCCTTGGACTTCCTACGGCGACAGACCCGCCCCCCGGATCGGGTAATCGCCGTGGACACCGGTTCCGCCGATTCCACCGGCGAGCTCCTGGCCGCCGCCCTGGGAGCGGAGTCCGTGGTCACCTTGGATCGGGGGACCGGGTTCGGCGAAGCGATTGCGGCGGGCTTGTCCCACGCCGACCGGGATCCGGTCGACCACGACGACCAGTTCATCTGGGTCCTCCACGACGACTGCGCACCCGCCCCGGATGCCCTGAAGCAACTGCTGGTTGCCATCGCCGACGCTCCTTCCATCGCAGTGGCCGGCCCCAAAGTCATCGCCTGGCACGACCGACACTGGCTGCTCGAGGTGGGTCTGACGGCAACCTGGCTGGGGCGCCGCGAAACCGGTCTGGAGCGGCATGAGCAGGACCAGGGCCAACACGATGCGCAGCGGGACGTGCTCGCCGTCGGCTCGCCGGGCCTGCTGATCCGCCGCGAGGTCTGGGACCGGCTCGGGGGATTTGACCCCCAGCTGCGCCTGTTCGGGGAGGACCTGGACCTGGGCTGGCGGGCAAACCTCGCCGGGGCGCGGGTCGCGGTGGTGCCCAGCGCAGTGGTGTTTCACGCCGAGGCGATGGCGCATGGCCGTCGTCGACCGGATGCGGCCGCGACCGGGCGGCACGCCGACGCCTCCCGGCACACCGCACAACGCCGCTCCGCCTTGTACGCCGCCGCGGTGCGCGCACCTGCGTGGCAATTCCCGCTGCAGTTGGTCGGCATCCTGGTCGCCTCCCTGCTCCGGGTCATCGGATATCTCGTGGCCAAGGAGCCCGGTGTGGCCGCCGAGGAGTTCCGGGCCGTGGTCGGCTTCTACCGGCAAATCGGATCAGTCTGGAGGGCGCGCGCAGCGGCTCGGCAGTTGCGCACGACGTCCGAACGAGATCTGCGGCATCTGAAGCCGCCGCCAGGAGTCGGGCTTCGGCACGCTTGGGACGCGGCCTCGGGCGCGCTCGCCGAACGAGCGCTGCAGGCAGACGTGGACTCCGATGAGCCTGATTCGCGGCTTCGCCGTGCGACTTCACGGCCGGGGTGGCTGATCGCAGTCGTCGGCGTCGTCGCCGCGCTCCTGGCGGGGCGGGGACTGATTGGCGGCGGCTGGCTGTCCGGTGGGGCGCTGTTGCCCGCCACGGCCGGGGCCGCTGACCTGTGGCGCGGGTATCTGGAGGCCTGGCATCCGGTGGCGGACGGATCCGCGCTGCCGGCGCCGCCCGCCTACGCCGTGCTGGCAGCGGCCTCCGGACTGGCTCTTGGGTCGGTGGCGGTCACAGTCGACCTGCTGGTCTTGTTGTCGATCCCCCTGGCGGCGCTAACCGCGTACTTCGCCCTGGGCAGGTTCGGGGTCGGCCGCATCGGTCGGGTCTGGGGGGCGGCTGCCTATGCGCTGCTGCCGGCCGCGACCGGAGCCCAGGCTTCTGGGCGCATCGGCACCCTGGTCCTGCTGGTGTTGCTGCCCCCGTTGGCGGCGGCGGCCCTTCCGGTTGTGCGCGACGGCGGGACCTGGCGCCGGGTAGCGGCCGCCGGACTCCTGCTTTCGGTTGTCGTCGCATTCGTGCCGGTCGTGTGGCCGATCGCCGTGCTCCTGCTGTTGGCAGGGGGACTCTCCGGTCGCAGAGATCGCGACGCTTGGGCAAAGCGGGCGTCGTTGGCAGCTGTCCCGGTGGTGGCGCTGGTGCCGTGGTCGCTTTGGCTGCTGCGGCACCCAGAATGGGCGCTCCTCGACTTGGGCGCACCCGCCGCGACGCTGTCGCCGGCGACCCCCGCGTGGCGCGTGCTGCTGCTGGACCCGGGCGGGCCGGGGTCCACACCCGTGCCCGTAGGTGCGGTTCTTGTCCTCGGTGCGCTGGTCGCACTGCTCCGTTGGCGGCACGCCGTCGTGATCGCCTGGGCGTGGGCTGTTGCCCTCGTCGGCCTGGCCGCGGCGCTGCTGGCCTCAGTGGTCACCGTGCAGCCGCCGACGGTCGGGGCGGCGGTGCTGGGGTGGGCCGGTCCCGGTCTGGTGGTTGCCGGGGCCGGGCTGATCGTGGCCACGGCGCTTGGCGCGGAAGGTGCCGAGCGACGTCTGCGTGAGGTCGGCTTCGGTTGGCGTCAACCTGTCGCTGCGGCGGTTCTGGGTCTGGGGCTGATTGCCCCGCTGGTGGCAGCGACCGCCTGGATCTGGATCGGCGCTGCCGACCCGTTGCAGCGGGGACCGGCCGAAAGCGTCCCGGCTTTCGTTGCCGCCGACGCCGCCGAGACTGCGGGCGCCCGAACGCTTCTCATCGCGGCGGACGCCGCCAGCGGAACCAGCACTTCCGCGCCTTGGGCCTTGTTGCGGGGCAGCGGTGCGCGCCTTTCCGACGCTGAGCGCAGCACACCGGTAGCCGAGGCGGCCACCGCCGACCTCGCCGGGTTGGTGGCCGACCTGCTCGGCGGTCAGCCTCGCGGTGGCGAGGCGGAGCGGCTACGCGCGCATGGCATCCGCTACGTGCAGCTGGCCGCGCCGGTGGCCACGTGGGCCGAGCAGCGCCTCGCCCAGACGGCGGGGCTGTCGCGGGTCAGCGGCGCCACCGGAGTCGCGGTTTGGCGGCTCGATGGGGAGCCCTCGGTGGCCACGGTGGTCGCTGCCGATGGCACTCGGATTCAGCTCGTGGGTGACCCCGTTGCCGGTCCGATCGTCGTTCCGCCGGGCACGGCTGAACGACGCGTGGAAATCGCCGAAGCGGCAGCTGGCGGCTGGTCTGCCACCCTCAGCGGGGAGCCGCTGGCCCGGGCTGAAGCCGGCTGGGCGCAGTCGTTCCAGTTGCCTGCGGAAGGCGGTTCGCTGCGCGTGGACTACTCCGACAATCGCGGCTGGTGGCTGCTCGCACAGGCTTTGGTTCTGGCCGGCGTAGTCCTGACCGCGCTGCCAGGCCGGCGGCCCGACCCTGACGCCGACGCGGTTGCCGACGAGGCCGACCCGGCGCTGGCCCAAGGGGCAGTCGCATGACCGCCCCCGCCAGCCGCGATCCGTTGGTGCGCGTAAGCGCGGTTGCCGGCGGTCTCCTGCTGCTCGTCATGGCCGCGGCGACGGTGCCGGCGGTCACGCCGACGGCCCAGCCCGTCACCGAGCCGCTGGCAGCGGCCAGCGCCTACTGCGCCCCCGGCCCCGGCCAGTCCGGTGTCGGGGCCCTGGCGACGACCGGAACGACCCCCGGAACGATCTCCCTGGGCGCGCTAGCGCCCGGGACCGAGGAGCCGGCCACCGAGTCCGGCGCCGGATTCACTGCCACCGCCAGCTCCGACGCCGATCGGCCGTTGCGGGCCTGGGTGCCGCAGTCGCAGGTGACCGGCGTCCTTGGGACCGAAGGTGGAGCTGCCGGCTTGACCGTGACGCAGGTTTCGCGATCCGGTGCTGGTGACGCGGTCGGCTTGGCGGAGTTGGTCTGTCCCGCGGCGAGCACGGAGTTCTGGTTCGTGGGTGGCGGTTCCGACGTGGGGCGGCGCACAGTGCTGGAACTGGTCAACCCGGACCCGACCGCTGCGGCGGTCGACATCCGACTGTTCACGCCCGCGGGGCTGGCCGAGCCGGTGGCAGGTCAGGGTGTGCCGGTACCCGGGGGCGGGCGCGCCAGCGTGCGGATGGACCAACTGGCCCCGGGGCAACCGGCGCTCGCTCTGCATGTCACCGCTCGCAGCGGTCGGGTTTCGGCCGGTCTGTTCGACCTGTCGATCCGCGGCGCTGAGCCGCAGGGGATCGACTGGGTCCCGCCAGCGGCGGTGCCGGCCACCACCTTGGTAGTGCCAGGCGTGTTCGCTTTGCCGGACGGCGAGTCGGAGCTGCTGCTCGCCGCGCCGGGCGAGCGAACCGCGAGTGTCCAGGTCGAAGTTGTCGCCGCCGACGGCGCATTCATCCCAGTAGGACTTGAGGCGGTAGAGGTCCCGGCCGGTGGGCTGGTCGCGGCCTCGCTGACCGAGTTGGTGGGGCGGGCCGACGTCGGGCTCCTGGTTACGGCCGATGAGCCAGTGCTCGCGGGTGTGCGGTTGCGTGCCGGTGGCACGCCGCAGGACTTCGCCTACGCAACCGCAACCCCGGCGCTGGTCGGCGAAGCCGCGGCCCCGACGAACACGCCCGACGTGGCCGCCCGGTTGTCGGTGATCGCACCCGGGGACGCGACAACTGTCGAAGTCACGGTTGTGGACGCTGAGGGGCGGCGCACGACGTCGCAGTTGAAGGTGGCCACCCGAAGCGCGGCCACGTTGAGCGTTGCGCCACCGGCCGGCGCCTACTCGATCCTGGTCACCGCTGGGCCCGAACCGGTCCACGTGGCGCGGCTCTCGTCGGTCGCGGTCAACGACTCCGTGTTTGTGGCGGCCGTTCCGCTTACGAGCAGACCCGACTCGGTAACGCTGCCCGCGGCACCGGCCGACCCGGCCGCTGGGCGGTCTGGGCGCTAGCCGATCCGGTCGCGGCGAGTCCGAGTCGGCGCAGCTCCAGCCGGTAGCCGGTCGCCTCTGGTCAGTCGTTGCTGGTCAATCACCGTCCGTCAGTGCGTCCGGCGGCAGGCCGTAAAGGGTCGCGGCCTGCTCAAGCACCACCTCGCGCACCAGCCGAGCCCGATCGCGCCCAGGCGCGGACCGGGCCTCTATCGGGCGCCGGAAGACGGTCAGTTCTGCCGGGTTGCCGGACCGTGCCGCGGCCAGGCCAGTGCCCTCCGGCGGTACCTCGTCGACCCGGATTCGCACCGATTGCAGGGGCCGGTCCACTCCGGCTGCCGCCAACCGTTGTCTAGCGACGACGATCGCGTCCCCGACCAGGTCGTCGAACCCCTCGGCCCGAGTCGCCGCGATCGGAACCTGGGGCGGCGCCAGCGGCCCGCGCAGGCCACGCCCGCGCCGGTCGCGGCGACGCACCACCGGGCGGGGTCGCAGCCACCGGATCACGCTCACACACTAAGTCGCCCGGCGTGGCGATCCGGCTTGATGGCGGATGCGGAATACGGTTCGCCCGTGAGTTCTGCGCGTCGCTGTTCGCGACCGGGTTGCCGTGGTTCAGCGGTTGCGACGCTCACGTACGTCTACGCCGACTCGACCGCCGTGCTGGGTCCGCTGGCGGTTTATGCCGAACCGCACTGCTATGACCTGTGCGCGGAGCATTCGGACCGCCTCACCGCCCCACGCGGGTGGGAGGTGCTGCGACAGGCCCCCGACCCGGACTCGTTGCTGCCCAGCACCGATGACCTGCTCGCGCTGGCCGACGCCGTCCGGGAGGCCGGCGGTGCCGCTGAGGAAGCCGAGACCGCAACCCTCGCACCGGCGACGGGGCGGCGCGGACACCTTCGCGTGGTCCCACCAAGATCCGACTGATTCAGTCCGCAAACCGACCCGTACCGTCCGTCTTCCCCCGGAGGTGCCCATGGCAACCAAGCAACGCGACGAACCCCTTGGTTCGGTCGTAGTCACGTCCACACCCGCTGTCTGCGGTGCCTGCCGGAGTTCGCGAACGACCGTTCTTGGGATGACCCTGACCGACGGGACCGAGGTCACCTTCGTCTCCTGCCGCCAGTGCGAACACCGCGCCTGGGTCGGCCCGGACGGCGAGCTCGAGGTCGAAGAGGTGCTGCAGCGCACGCGCAAGCAGTAGCACCACCGGCACTACGCTCCGGCGCGTGTCCGACCTGTCGCACCTGATCAAGGCCTACGACGTGCGGGGCGTTGTCCCCGACGACTGGGACGCCGACCTCGCCGAGCAGCTCGGGGCGGCATTCACCGCGCTGATTCCGGATGCCGAGGCGGTGGTCATCGGCCAGGACATGCGGCCCACATCTCCACAGTTGGCTGAAGCTTTTGCTGCTGGAGTCGCCAGCCGGGGCAAGAACGTCGTGCACATCGGCCTGGCGGCAACGGACCAGTTGTACTTCGCCTCCGGCCACCTGGACCTGCCCGGCGCGATGTTCACCGCCAGTCACAACCCGGCCAAGTACAACGGGATCAAGTTATGTCGTAAGGGCGCGGCCCCGATCGGGCAGGACTCGGGGCTGACGGACCTGCGGCGGATGGTCGAATCAGGTTCCTTGCCGCCGACTGCCGCGACGCCCGGCACCACCAGCCACCGGGATGTCCTCGGCGACTACGCGAAGTACCTGCTCGGCCTCGTCAGCCTTGACGGCATTCGTCCGCTGCGGGTGGTCGTGGACGCCGGCAACGGCATGGCTGGGCACACGGTGCCCGCGGTGCTCGGCTCGGTCCCGCAACTGGACGTCGAAGCCATGTACTTCGAGTTGGACGGCAGTTTCCCCAACCACGAGGCGAACCCGATCGACCCGGCCAACCTGGTCGATCTGCGGCAGGCAGTGGTGGCCGGCGGCGCTGACCTCGGGCTGGCCTTCGACGGCGACGCCGACCGCTGCTTCGTCATCGACGAGACCGGCGCGATCGTGTCACCGAGCACGCTGACGGCGCTCATCGCGGTAGCCGAACTGAAGCGACACCCTGGGGCCAGCATCATTCACAACCTGATCACGTCCCGAGCGGTGCCCGAGATCGTCACCGAGAACGGGGGCCAGCCGGTACGCAGCCGCGTGGGGCATTCGTTCATCAAGGCGTTGATGGCCGAAACCGGAGCCGTTTTCGGTGGCGAGCACTCCGGGCACTTCTACTTCCGTGACTTCTGGCGCGCCGACTCCGGCATGCTGGCCGCGCTGCACGCCATCGCGGCCGTGGGCCGAGCCGGCGCCGCGTCTGAGGTGTTCGCGCAGTTCCAGCGCTACTCGGCCAGCGGCGAGATCAATCGCCGGGTCGCAGATGCGGGTGGCACCCAGCAGGCGGTGGCAGCGCAGTTCAGCGGCGAGCAGATCGACGATCTCGACGGTCTTACGGTGACGGCTGAAGACTGGTGGTTCAACCTGCGCCCGAGTAACACCGAGCCGCTGCTGCGCTTGAACGTCGAAGGGGTGGACGAGGCAACCATGGCCGGTATTCGCGACCGGGTGCTCGATTTGGTGGGGGAGGATTCCTGACATGGCACTGGATCCGGTCCTCCTGGAAGTGCTGGCCTGCCCGTGCCAGCGCCACGCCCCGGTGACTGCCGATGAAGCAGCGGCGGTCATCACCTGTGATGTGTGCGCGACAACGTTTCCCATCCGCGACGGCATCCCCGTCATGCTGCTGGAGGAGGCGACTCCTGGCCCCAACGGCGTCGGAGTCGACGTGGCGGCGGAGTGAGCAGCGCTCGCGGTCACGGCTGGTGAGCACCCGTGCATCTGATATCGGGCGAGGTCGCCCACTACCAGTGGGGTAGCCCGGACTTCCTGCCACGGCTTCTCGGCAGCGACCCCGACGGGCGACCATGGGCGGAGTTGTGGCTGGGGACGCATCCGGCGCACCCATCGCGGCTTCGGGACGGCCGCGCGCTCGCCGAGGTGGCGGGCGAGTTGCCGTTCCTGGTCAAGGTGTTGTCGGCGGCGGAACCGTTGTCCATCCAGACGCACCCGGATCGGGACCAGGCGACTGCGGGCTTCGCGGCGGAAGAAGCTTTGGGCATTCCGCGGGACGCGGCCGAGCGCAACTACCGCGACCGGCACGGCAAGCCGGAACTGCTCTGGGCCCTGACACCCGTCGAGGCGCTGTGCGGGTTCCGTAACCCCGCCGCGACGGTTGACCTGCTGGGGGAACTGGAAGTGCCGGCCCTGGCTCCTCTGCAGCAACTGCTGTCTGCAACTGGTCCCGGCCCGGCCGACGACGTCCTTGCCGACTCCCTGCGGTGGAGTCTTGAGTTCGCTCCGGCGTCGGTGCCCGGTGAGGTTGCGACCGCCGCCGCGGCAGTCGCTGCCACTAGCCCTTGGGCGGCGGAGTGCGGCTGGTTGGCGCGGATCGGCCAGAGCTACCCGGGTGACCGGGGGCTGCTGGCTGCGCTGCTGCTGAACTTGGTCCGGCTGGACTCCGGTTCGGCGTTGGTACTGCGCCCGGGAGTGCTGCACGCCTATCTGGCCGGATCGGGTGTGGAGGTGATGGGTGCCAGCGACAACGTGCTGCGCGGCGGCCTCACCAGCAAGCACGTCGACGTGCCAGCGCTGCTGCAGGTCTTGCGGCCCGACGCCGAATGGAGCGTGCAGCGGCCGCGGACGCAGACCCCGGGTCTGGAATCCCTGACCGCCCATGAGGGATTGTTCGGCGTACACATCGCGCGGCCGTCCAACACCGGACTGGCTGTGCCTGCCGGTGGCGCGACCCTGGTGCTCTGCGTCGACGGGCACGTAGAAGTTGACGGCGTTGGCCTGGCCCGCGGCCAGGCCGGCTATGCGGATGCCACGGGCCGGCTGGCTGTCTCCGGCTCCGGCACGGTCCTCATCGTGAGCTCGGACCAGCCCTAACGCGTACGCTCTCGGCAGTTCATCGACGCGGAGGTCCCGGTGGGATTCGATTTCAAGGTTGCAGATCTGGCTCTGGCCGAGTTCGGCCGCAAGGAGATCAGGTTGGCCGAGCACGAGATGCCGGGCCTGATGGCAATGCGAGCCGAACTGGGCGACACCAAGCCGCTCGCGGGCGCGCGCATCGCGGGATCCCTGCACATGACGGTGCAGACCGCGGTGCTGATCGAGACATTGACGGCGTTGGGGGCGGAGGTCCGCTGGGCCTCCTGCAACATCTTCTCGACCCAGGATCAGGCGGCCGCCGCGGTGGTCGTGGGCTCCGGTACGCCGGAGCAGCCGGCCGGCGTGCCGGTCTTTGCCTGGAAGGGCGAGACCCTGCCGGAGTACTGGTGGTGCACCGAGCAGATCCTCGCCTGGCCGGACGGCGCCGGGCCCAACATGATCCTCGACGACGGCGGCGACGCGACCCTGCTACTGCACAAGGGTGTGGAGTTCGAGAAGGCCGGGCAGGTGCCGCAGCCGACCAGCGATGACTCCGAGGAGTACCGCGTCGTGCTTGACGTCCTCCGGGCAGCCCAGGGCGTTGACCCGGGCAAGTGGAGTCGGATCGCCGACGGTGTGCGGGGTGTTACCGAGGAAACGACCACGGGCGTGCACCGGCTGTACCAGATGCTTCGCGACGGGCAGTTGCTGTTCCCGGCCATCAACGTCAACGACTCCGTCACCAAGAGCAAGTTCGACAACCGCTATGGCTGCCGACACTCGTTGCTTGACGGCATCAACCGGGCAACGGACGTACTCATCGGTGGCAAGACCGCCGTCGTCTGCGGATACGGCGACGTGGGCAAGGGGTGCGCTGACGCCCTTCGTGGTCAGGGCGCCAAGGTCGTGGTCACCGAGATCGACCCCATCTGCGCTTTGCAGGCGGCCATGGATGGCTATGAGGTCCTGACGATCGATGATGTTGTGGACAAGGCCGACATCTTCATCACTGCCACCGGCAACCGCGACGTCATCACGGCTGCCCACATGGCGGCGATGAAGCATCAGGCGATCGTCGGCAACATCGGGCACTTCGACAACGAGATCGACATGGCCGGCCTTGCTGCCACGGCGGGGATCCGGCACGAGAACATCAAGCCGCAGGTGGATGCCTGGCATTTCCCGGACGGCCACGCCGTCATCGTGTTGAGCGAAGGACGTCTGCTGAACCTGGGCAACGCGACCGGCCACCCGAGTTTCGTGATGAGCAACTCGTTCACCAACCAGGTGATCGCGCAGATCGAGATGTTCACGCGTCCGGACGCGTACCCCCTCGGCGTCTACACGCTGCCGAAGACCCTGGACGAACGGGTTGCTCGGTATCACCTACCGGCGCTGGGTGTTCGCCTGACCGAGATGACCAAGGAGCAGGCCGCCTACCTCGGGTTGCCGGTGGAGGGGCCGTACAAGCCGGAGCACTACCGCTACTAGCCCACGGATGGCCGCGGCTGAGTCGATCCGTTCCGGTCCCGCAGGTCCAGGAAGAGCAAAGCGGTAACGCAGGCGGTGAACGGGGCGGTCAGCGTCACCGCCACCGCAGAGGTGACCGCGCCGCCGATCACCGCTGCGCCGCTGAACGCCTCGGGGTTCTCCGACACGATCACGCCCAGGGGCGCGGCCACGACAGCGGTGACGGTCTGCGTAAGTAGCACGTTGAGCACGATGAAACCCAGGACGCGCCAGAAGTGCCTCCGGGTCACGCCCCACGACTCGCGCACCGCCACGGCGGCGCCTGCCGAACCCAGCACGGCTGCGACCGGGGACAGCACCAGCCGGATGGCCAGCCACAGACCAGCCCCGATCCCCACGGACACCCCGACCACGCCGATCAGCGAGCCGGCGATCCCCCCGACGGTGATGGCCAGCAGCACTGCCGCGGCAGCGACGGTGATCCCCACGCCCAGCGGCAATCCGACGGCGACGATCAGCGCCAGGATCAGCCGCCCGAGCCGTCGTCGAATCCGCGGCGCTACGGCCGCGAGCGTGATCGGACGTCCTGCTGTCCACTCCGCGGCAGCGGCAGCCCCCAGCCCGGTCATGGCAACCGACACGGTCCAGGACCCGAGTACGGCCACGGCTGCCGCCGCGCTCAGTCGTGCGACTTCGGCAGCGGTAACGCTTGCGTCGGTGAAGTCGATATTGCCGGCCAGCAACCACACCGTCACCAGCACGATTGCCTGTACCCCGCCTACCACCAGCAACGCACCGCCGACGAGCACGCGGGGTCCGCTCAGCACCGTCTTGATGGCGCCCTCGAGGATCTCCCCGACCGGCCGGCCGCCGTCGACCTGGGCCGGGGGGTGGTCGGGTCGGTCCGAAGCCGGCCATTGGCCCCCGGCGTCCCCGTCCGGCCAAGGCCCCCAGGCCTGAGTTGGCTGGCTCATTGGGCGATCCTCACACGGCTTCGCGGCGGCGCGGCAGGGGCGGTTGCGCGTCGGCGCTTGCATCGGGTGGGAACATGAATGCCATGCAGGCACGAGTTCTCGTGGTGGATGACGACCCAGCCCTGGCGGAGATGCTCGGCATCGTGCTGCGGGGGGAAGGTTTCGCGCCCTCCTTCTGCGCGGACGGTGACAAGGCGCTGGCCGCCTTCCGCGACGCCCAGCCGGACCTGGTGCTGTTGGACCTGATGCTGCCCGGCACCGACGGCATCGACGTGTGCCGGCAGATTCGAGCCGAGTCCGGCATCCCGATCGTGATGCTGACGGCCAAGACGGACACCGTGGACGTGGTTCTCGGATTGGAAAGCGGTGCCGACGACTACATCGTCAAGCCGTTCAAGCCCAAGGAGCTGGTCGCTCGGATGCGGGCGCGGTTGCGCAGCGACCGTCCGACGGGTTCGGAGCTGATCACGCTCGGCGACTTGTCCATTGATGTCGCCGGACATGAGGTCAGCAGGGAAGGTGTTTCGATCAACTTGACCCCGTTGGAGTACGACCTGCTGCTCGCGCTGGCGCGCAAGCCCGGTCAGGTCTTCTCCCGCGAAGTGCTGCTTGAGCAGGTTTGGGGTTATCGGCATGCGGCCGACACCCGGCTGGTGAATGTCCACGTCCAACGACTGCGCGCCAAGGTCGAGCATGACCCCGAGCACCCCGCGCTCGTCCTGACCGTGCGCGGGGTCGGCTACAAGGCAGCAGCGCCGACGGAGACCTCGGCGCGTTCGAGTTGATGGCGGCTCGCTCGGGGGACGGCCCGACACGATGGATCTCCCCGGGGACCGCCGGTCTGCTGGCGCGGGTGACGTCCTTGTGGCGTCGATCGCTCACTATCCGCGTCGTGGCCGCTGCCGTGGGGCTGAGCGTGGTGGTCGTGCTGGTCCTCGGGCAGGTGCTGCTGACCCGGGTGCAGACCGGCTTGCTGCAGGCCAAGGAGCGCCAGAGTCTGGACACCGCGCGCGCCGGACTGACCCAGGCGCAGGCATTGGTGGACGCCGCGGACCGCACTGACGCCGCCAGCCTCGACCTGCTCGTCGATCAGATCGCCACGGATCTGGCCGACCGGGCCGGACAGCCGCCGCTGTTCGAAGTGCTGCTGTTGTCGACGGAGTCGTCGGGCGCCCCTGAGCGTGGGTCGAACCTGGTGCTTTCGGACTCAGTCCCGGAGGAGTTGCGCGAGGCCGTTCGCGCCAGCCAGGTACAGAGCTACGCCTACTCCACCATCACGTTCGGCGGTGTCCGCGATGCCGCCGCCGGGATCGTTGTCGGCGCCCCACTAGCCGTGACCGGCACCCCGGGCTACGAGTTGTACTACCTCTTCCCGCTGGGGGCGGAGGAATCGACGCTCGCGCTGGTGCAACGCACCCTGATCGCTGCTGGTGTCGTCCTGCTGCTGGTTCTCGGTGGCATCGCTTGGCTGGTGACACGTCAGGTGACCGACCCGGTGCGAAAGGCGGCGCGCATCGCAGAGGAGTTCTCCGCCGGTCGGCTGTCGGAGCGCATGGTGGTATCCGGTGAAGACGACTTGACCCGGCTGGCGACGTCGTTCAATCAGATGGCCGCCAGTCTGGAGCGGCAGATCCGCCAGCTGGAGGACCTGTCGCGGGTGCAACGGCGATTCGTGTCCGACGTCTCCCACGAACTGCGCACGCCACTGACCACGGTTCGAATGGCCGCGGATGTATTGCACGAGGCCAGCGACTCCTTCGATGACGGGACTCGCCGCTCGGCGGAGTTGCTGCAGGACCAGCTCGACCGCTTCGAGGCGCTGCTCTCGGATCTGCTGGAAATCAGTCGGCACGATGCCGGAGCGGTGATCCTGGAGCGGGAGCAGATCGATCTACGGTCGCTGGCGCGACGGGTGGCTGAAGGCTGCGAACCCCTAGCCGCCAGGCGTTCCACGTCCGTGCGCCTGCAGGTGCCCGAGCGGCCATGTCTGGCCGAAGTGGACTCCAGGCGTGTTGACCGAATCCTGCGCAATCTTGTCGTCAACGCCATCGAGCACGGCGAGGGTCGAGATGTCGTAGTTACGGTGGCAACCGGTGATGGTGCTGCCGCGATCGGAGTTCGCGACTACGGCGTGGGTCTGCGTCCGGGGGAGTCGTCGCTGGTCTTCAATCGCTTCTGGCGGGCAGACCCGGCTCGGGCGCGGAACACCGGTGGCACCGGACTGGGGTTGGCGATCGCGCTGGAGGATGCCCGCTTGCACGGCGGCTGGCTGCAGGCGTGGGGTGAGCCCGGCCGGGGCGCCCACTTCCGGCTCACCCTGCCGCAACGAGCCGGCGTGGACCTGCAGTCATCACCGCTGCCGCTGCTGCCGGAGGACGCCGAAGGAGACGACAAGTCGGCGTCGGCGGCGTCGGCAGCCGCGGGACGGGCCGCAACGTGAACGCCATCGGCGGCGGCTGGGCTCGCCGACCGGCTTGGACGTTGGTCGCGCTGGTGGCCGCGGCGGCGGTCCTCCTCACCGGATGCGCGGCCATTCCCACCAGCAGCCCGGTCCGGCAGGGTGAGGCGGTTGGCGGTGATCGCGAGGCCGGCGCCTTCATCCGGGTCCTGGCGCGGCCGCCGGCGCCGGGGGCGGATCAGATGCAGATCGTGGAGGGTTTCCTGGCTGCCTCGGCCGCCTTCGAGTCCAACCATGAGGTTGCCCGCCAGTACTTGGCGCCGGAGATCCGGGAGGCGTGGGACACATCGATCGGCACGGTCGTGTATGACCCGACCAGCCTGGACCTGACCGAGTCGTCCGAAGTCGCCGTGGCTTTGACCGCCGGCGAGGTCGCCAAGATCTCCGGCCGCGGCGAGTACGCGGCCTCGGGCGCCGGCGCGCAGGTCCGGGCCGATTACGACCTGCGGCAGGTCGACGGGGAGTGGCGCATCAGTCGACTGCCCAGCGGCCTGCTGCTCTCGACGCTGGACGTGGCCCGCGCCTTCCGCTCGTTCAGCCTGATGTTCGTCGACGCCTCTGGCGTGCGTCTGGTGCCTGACAACGTGGTCGTTCCGGCCGCGCTGCCCGGGGTTTCGACGACCTTGGTCCGCGCCCTGTTGGCCGGGCCGACTCCGTGGCTGGATCCGGCGGTCACTACCGCGTTCCCCCCGGGCACGTCACTGACCGCGGCGGCCGCCCCGATCGCCGACGGTATTGCCACCGTGCAGTTGTCCGCGGACGTACTCAGCGCCGGGCCGGAAGCGCGCAGGCAGTTGTCGGCACAACTGGTTTGGACCCTGCGCCAGTTGCCCGAGGTCACTGGTGTGCGAATCCGCGCCGGGGATTCCGCCCTTGCTGTCCCCGGTGCTGACGAAGTGCAAAGCCGCGACGCCTGGCCCTCCTTCGATCCCGACGGCCTGCCCGCCGACGCGACTGCTTACGCGGTGGTGGACGGGGCGCTGGTGTCCGGCGTCGGGGATTCCGCCGAGCCGGTTCCCGGTCCGTTGGGTGATGGTTCGTTGACGCCGCGATCGGTGGCCGTGTCGCTGGACGGTTCGGCGGCTGCGACATTGAACGGGCCGGACCTGCTCGTGGGGCAGTGGGAGACCTTCACGGCCGAGCCGGTCCTTTCCGGTACCGACCTGACCCGGCCAACCTGGGACCCCTTTGACACCGTGTGGGTGGTGGACCGGACTGGTTCCGGTGCGGCCGTGTGGCGGGTGCAGTTAGGCGGTTCGCCCGAGCGGGTGGAAGCCGATGAGTTGCAGGGTCGGCGCGTCCTGGACTTCCGGATGGCCCGGGACGGCGCTCGGGCCGCGGTCATCCTCGAGGAGGATGGTCGGGGGTTGCTCTTCGTTGCCCGCATTGAGCGGGAAGCTGATGGGATCCGGATCGGGGCCCTGCGCCGCCTGGAGTCCGAACTCGTCGACGTCCGGCAGGTGAGTTGGGCCAATGCCACGCGGCTGGCGGTGTTGGCGCGCAGCGAACGGGGCACGCTGGAGCCGTTCCTCATCGATCCGAACTTCGCGGTCACCGCCCCCGGCTCGCTGCCGGAGGTACGCAGCCTCGCGGCGGCGCCGGCCCGCCCGCTGCTGGCGGTAACCGCCAACTCGCAGGTGTGGGTGGATCGCGGCTTCGGTTGGCGTGCGGAGGGATCCGCGACCGAGGTCGCCTACCCGGGCTAGGGCCCGCATCGGGGCCGTACACAGCCGATCACAGCCATGAGCTGTCCACCGGGGTCGCAACCCACGGGCGCGGCCCTCAGTTGCCGGGGACCGTTTCGGGGTGTGGAACGCGCTGCTGCAGCCGACTTGTCTGGGCTGCCAACTGCGGGCCGGACCCTTATGCGCCGACTGCGCCGCGGCGATGGCTGCCTGCGAAGTCGAGGTGCAACGCCGCGACGGGCTGCTGCGCGCCTGGGCTGCGCCACATGAGCCGCCGGCCTCGCGAATGGTCGTCGCGCTCAAGGAGTCCGGGGCGCGCGCCCTGACCCCGCTGTTATCTGCTGCGTTGGCCAGACCGCTGGCCCAGGTTCTGCTCTCCGATCGGGCCCAGTGTGATCGGGCCCAGTGTGATCGGGCCCAGTGTGATCGCGCCCAGGGTGATGCGGTGACGCTGCTCCCGATCCCGCAGCGGCCTCGAAATCGACTGCGCCGGCCCCAGGACCCAGTGGTCCAACTGGCCCTCGGTGCTGCGGCGCTCCTCAGCGCCGCGGGTATCCGGGTGCAGGTGTCGCTGGCGCTGCAGTGGGTACGCGGCGGACCGGATCAGAGTCGGCTCCGGGCCGCAGATCGGCGGGGCAATGTTCACGGCGCGCTGCGCGCCCGCGCTCCGAGCGGTGCCGGCCGCGCGGTCCTAGTCGATGACGTTGTCACCACCGGTTCCACGGCGCTGGAAGCGGCCCGTGCTGCCAGAGCCGCGGGCTGGAACGTGGACGCCGTCGTCAGCATCACCCATCCGCGCGACGCTGTTGCCCGGCAGCAGGTGATTCCCGTAGGGGAGCAACCCAGTCAGGACCATGGTCGGGTGTCGCGCCGGGTCGGTCTGGACTAGCGTCTCAACTGTGACGACCGCGCGTGTCCGGTTCGCAAGACGAGACGGATCCGTGTGGTCGCTTGGTTTCGGCCGGGCTTGCCACGGCCGTTGGTGAGGAGGCGGACATGGACGTCGTTGTCAGTGGTCGGCACCTGGAGGTGTCCGACAAGTTCCGTGAGGTCGTAAGCGAGAAACTCGACAAGTTGGAGCGGTACGACCCGAAGTTGCAGCGCGTCGACGTAGAGGTCTCCAAGGAGTCCAACCCCCGCCTTGCCGAGCGCGCATACCGTGTCGAACTCACTTGCCGCGGTCGCGGCCCGGTGATTCGCGCCGAAGCCTCCGCCGAGGAGAAGCACGCTGCTCTGGACGCGGCCATGGACAAGCTGGAAGGTCGGTTGCGTCGGTGGGCCGATCGGCGTGCGGACCATCGCCGCCGCGATGCCCGGCGCATCGTGGCCGAAGCCGACGCATCGCTGGTTTCGGCGACCCCGCCGGTCCAGCCGGACACCGCTTTCGAGGTCGCCGAGCCCGGTGCGGCCACGACGATCGCAGCGGACGGGCCCATGGTCGTGCGGGAGAAGGAGCACGACGCCATGCCGATGACGTTGGACCAGGCGCTGTACGAGATGGAACTCGTCGGCCATGACTTCTTCCTCTACGCCGACAAGGAAAGTGGGCGGCCGAGCGTGGTCTACCGGCGCCGCGGCTACGACTACGGGGTCATCCACCTCAACGTGACCGACGCCTGAGTTGAAGCGGCCTCGCGCCGCTGACGACGGTGCCAGGATGTCGCCGGGAGGTGGGGTCCGGTGGTGCGCAGGCGACGTAGCGGCTGGGTGCTCGTCGTCGACGACCGCGAACTGGATCGCCGTGGCACTGCGTTGGCCCTGGCTGAGGTCCTCGGTGAGCCCAGCGTCGCGGTTGCGGCCGACCTTGATGACGCCCGCGGCGTGGTTCGCCGTCTGACCCCGGACGTGGTCCTGCTGCCCGCGCGGATGTGTGTGCCCGGGTCGGCGCAATGGGGCAACTGGCAGGAAGCCGTGGCGCCGGCCCACATCGTGCTGCTGGCCGAGTCGGCGGACTCCCAGTCGGTCACGTTGGCGTTGCGTTCCGGCGCTGCGGGATACCTGCTGCGCGACGCGCCGATCGGTGAGATCGCGGCTGGGGTGCGTGCCGTCGCCGACGGTTCCGTGCACGTGAGCCCCCCGCTGACCGAGCAGCTGCTGCAGGCGCTGGTGCGCGACGACCCGAGCGCCGAACCTCTGACGGAACGCGAGTTGGAGGTGTTGCGCCTGATCGCGGCCGGTGCCAGCAACCGGGACATCGCCGATCGGCTGTTCATCAGCGAGAACACCGTCAAGAACCATGTCCGCCGGATCCTGGAGAAGACCGGGACCCGTTCGCGGACTGGGGCAGTGGCACACGGGGTGCGCCAGGGCCTGGTCAGCATCGCCTGACGTCGGCGGCCGCGGTCAACGCGGCCTCGTGTTCTTGCGGTGTCACCCGCCCGATCAGTACCGACTCGCACCCCACCCAGTCGGCGGCTGTGGCTATCGCCTTGGCCACCGCCGGGATCGCCTCAGGTTCGTCGATGCTGACGCGGCGCGCGTGCAGGATCGAGCCCTCGCGGACCGGGTCGACACGACCTACCAGCCGGTCTCCGGCCAGGACCGGCATGGCGTAGTAGCCGTGGACCCGCTTGGGAGCTGGGACGTATGCCTCCAAACGGTGGGCGAAGTCGAACAGCCGAGCCGTCCGGCGGCGGTCCCAGATGAGCGAGTCGAATGGCGACAGCAGGGTCGGCCGGGTCCTGGCTCGAGCCCCGAGCTGTTCCAGGCCGCTTGGATCGGCAAAGGCGTGGCCGCGCCAGCCCTCAACCCGAACCGGCACCAGATCCGTTGCCGGCAGGGCCTGGCGTACCTGATCACTGGTCAGGCGGTAGTAGTCGGCCAGATCGCTCACAGTGGCCACGCCCATGGCGCGACCGGCGCGCGTCACGAGCTGCGGAATGCACTCGGACTCGCCCAATTCGCGGCCGAGCAGTTCGTTCGGGACTACCCGCTCGGCGAGGTCGTAGACGCGCTGGAAGCCGACTCGCCTGGCGACGGTGACTTCGCCGATGTCCAGCAGCCATTCGACGGCGACCTTGACGTCGGACCAGTCCCACCAAGGCCCACCGCGTCGCCCGCCGCCGAGGTCGCGGGTCATCAGCGGGCCCTCATCACGCAGCCGTTGCTTGACCTGTGCGACGGCGGTCGTGGGGACGTCATGCCAGCGCTTGCCCCGTTCGCGGAACTGCTGGCGGCGGAAGGCGAACAGCGGCCAGTCCTCGATGGGGAGGATGCAGGCGGCGTGGGCCCAGTACTCAAACGTTCGCGGGGTGCCCCCGGACCAGAAGGCCCGCTCGACCCGGCGCGCTCCGACGGGTCCGAGCCGGGCATAGGGGATCAGTTCATGGCTGCGGGCCAACACGCTGATCGTGTCCAGTTGCACCGCGCCGACTCGCCGCAGAACCCCCAACGGGCCGCCGGTGATGCGCGTGCCGAGCAGGCCCTGGGCGCGCAGCGCGATCCGGCGAGCTTCGGCGCTGGACAATTCCGCGGTTTCGGCGTCCGGTTGCGCCCCCGCCTGCCCGCTACTCCTGCGGCGTGTACTCATTGGGCCGGTTCCGCACGATGACGGGAACCCGAAGGCAGGGGCTGGCTCACGGTGCTGGGTCCGCGGCCAGCCGCGCGTGCAGGTGTTCGTCCCGACGAATCCCGTCGTGGTACCGGTAGCTCTGCCGCAGTTCACCTTCCAGGGTGAACCCGGCCCGTTGGGCCACCCGGCATGACGGCAGGTTGTCCACGGCGTGAAACAACTCGATCCGGTGCAACTGGAGTTGGCCGAAGGCCCACCTGGAAACGGCTTTGACGGCGGCGGTGGCCACGCCACGCCCGCGGGCGCCCGGCAGCGTCCAGTAGCCCACCTGACCACTGGCTTGGTCAGCGTCGATCGCGAAAACGCTGACACCACCGAGAACGGTCCCCGTGGTGTCGAAGATCCCCCAGCAGCACTCGCGGTCCGTCCAGTCCTGCGTGGCAGCGATGAACTGGGCTGTCGCCGCAGCCGCCGTTCGGTCGCCCCGCGCGGCGATGGCGCTGGCCGCCCGCAGCCCCGGGTCATTCAGGCTGTCCAGCAGTTGCGACGTGTGGCCGGACTCCAGCGGCCGCAACTGCAGGACCCCCGCGGCGATTTCCACTGGCAGCATGGCCGCAGCATGCCCTCCGCCGCCGCCTGAGTGCGCTAGCCGGGGTTATCGGCCCGGCGCCGATTACCATGCGGTAGCGATGCTGTAGTTCCACCCACTCGGCCCAACCGCGAGCGGGACCGCCGAAGCCCCGAAAGCGAGTCATAAGTGTCCATCCTCGATCGGATCCTGCGTGCCGGCGAAGGCAAGATCCTCAAGCAGCTGGCGCGGATCTCAGCCCAGGTCAACTCCATCGAGGAGGACTTTGTCGACCTGACGGATGCCGAGCTCCGTGCGCTCACCGACGAGTACAGGCAGCGCTACGCCGACGGGGAGTCCCTTGACGACTTGATGCCGGAGGCATTCGCCACCGTCCGCGAGGCGGCCAAGCGGACCTTGGGTCAGCGCCACTACGACGTTCAGATCCAAGGTGGCGCCGCGTTGCACCTAGGCAACATCGCTGAGATGCGGACCGGTGAGGGTAAGACGCTGGTATCCACCCTCCCCGCCTATCTGAACGCGATCTCCGGTGACGGTGTCCACATCGTCACCGTTAACGACTACCTCGCCAAGCGCGACTCTGAGTGGATGGGTCGGGTCCACCGCTTCCTCGGCCTCGAAGTCGGCGTGATCCTGTCGCAGATGTCACCGGCCGAACGACGCGTGGCCTACGACGCGGACATCACCTACGGGACGAACAACGAGTTCGGCTTCGACTATCTGCGGGACAACATGGCTTGGTCCCCGAATGACTTGGTGCAGCGGGGCCACAACTTCGCGGTCATCGACGAGGTCGACTCCATCCTCATCGATGAGGCCCGCACGCCGCTGATCATCAGCGGACCGGTGGAGGAGAGCCAGCAGTGGTACACGGAGTTCGCGCGAATCGCGACGCGCCTGCGCCGCGACGAGGACTACGAGGTGGACGAGAAGAAGCGCACCGTCGGGGTGCTGGAATCCGGGGTGGCCAAGGTGGAGGACCACCTCGGCATGGAGAACCTGTACGAGTCAGCGCACACGAATCTCGTTGGCTACCTGAACAACGCACTCAAGGCCAAGGAGTTGTACCGGCTGGACCGGGACTACGTGATCATGGACGGCGAGGTCCTGATCGTCGACGAGCACACCGGTCGCATCCTTGCGGGCCGCCGCTACAACGAGGGCATGCACCAGGCCATCGAGGCCAAAGAAGGCGTCCAGATCAAGCAGGAGAACCAGACGCTGGCCACGATCACGCTGCAGAACTACTTCCGCCTGTACTCCAAGTTGGGCGGAATGACCGGCACCGCGATGACGGAGGCAGCTGAGTTCTCCCAGATCTACGGCCTCGGAGTGGTGCCGATCCCGACCAACCGGCCGATGGCACGCGCGGACGAGGCCGACCTGATCTACCGCACGGAGGAGGCCAAGTTCAACGCGGTCGTCGACGATCTGGTGGATCGCCACGAGGCGGGGCAGCCGGTTCTGGTCGGCACGGTGAGCGTGGAGAAGTCGGAACTGTTGTCCCAGGCGCTGCGCAAGCGCGGCGTGCCACACGAGGTTCTCAACGCCAAGCAGCACGCGCGAGAGGCGCATGTGGTTGCCCAGGCCGGCCGCAAAGGCGCGGTCACGGTTGCGACGAACATGGCCGGTCGCGGTACCGACATCATGCTCGGCGGCAACCCGGAGTTCATGGCGTCGGCCGAACTGGAGCAGCGCGGGCTGACACCTTCGGAGTCGCCAGAGGAGTACGAGGCGGCGTGGCCGGATGCCTTGCACAAGGCCGAGGAATCCGTGAAGCGTGAACACGAAGAGGTCGTGGACCTGGGCGGGCTCTACGTGCTCGGGACGGAGCGCCACGAGAGCCGTCGCATCGACAACCAGTTGCGGGGGCGGTCCGGCCGCCAGGGGGACCCGGGTGAGTCCCGCTTCTACCTGTCGCTGGAAGACGACCTGATGCGGCTGTTCAAGTCTGGCGTTGTCGACCGCGTGCTGACCACGTTCGACATTCCCGACGACGTGCCCATCGAGGCCAAGATGGTTTCGAACGCGATCGCCAGCGCACAGACGCAGGTGGAGCGGCAGAACTTCGAGATCCGCAAGAACGTGCTCAAGTACGACGACGTGATGAACACCCAGCGCAAGGTGGTCTACGCGGAGCGGCAGCGGGTCCTGAACGGTGAGGATCTAGTCGAGCAGATCCGCGGAATGGTCGACGACACGATCACCGACTACGTCACCTCGGCAACTGCCGAAGGCTTCCCGGAGGAGTGGGACCTGGAGCAGTTGTGGACCGCGCTCGGGACGCTGTACCCGGTTGGGCCGTCGCTGGAGGAAGTAGTCGAGGAGGCTGGCGGCGACGTCAACGGCTTGACGGGCGACTTCTTGTTGGAGCGCCTGCTGGAAGACGCTCACAGCGCGTATGACCGCCGCGAGGAGGATCTCGGTTCGGAGGCAATGCGCGAACTCGAGCGGCGCGTGGTCCTGTCCGTCGTGGACCGCAAGTGGCGCGAGCACCTTTATGAGATGGACTACCTCAAGGAGGGCATCGGCCTGCGGGCGATGGCTCAGCGCAATCCATTGGTGGAGTACACGCGCGAGGGCTATGAACTCTTCGCGGCGATGATGGACTCGGTCAAGGAGGAGTCGGTCGGGCTCCTGTTCAACGTCGAAGTCCAGGTGAACGACCCCAACGCCGCCGCGGCGGCCCAGGTGACCCCGCAAGGCGCACTTCCGGATGTCTCTGGCGGCCGTGGCGGGGCAGGTCCGCTCAGTGGCTCGGACGCGCAGTCCGTCATCGCGGCGCTGGCCGGTGGCCAGAAGCCGCTGGTGACCGCGAAGGGCTTGCAGGCCGGCGGCCCCAAGCAGGTGCAGTACTCAGCGCCGGGGGAGACCGGTGACGTGGTGCGCACCGGTGGTGACGTCGGTGCCGACGCGGGTGAACCCGTGGTCGTCGATCCGAATGCGTCCAGGGCTGAGCGGCGCCGCGCCGAACGGGCGAACAAGAAGCGCCGCCGGTAGCCGGTAGCGGCTGGGAGTTGGCACGGGTTGGCGCTTATGCGACCACGAACGCGGCGCATACCCACTTGCCGTGCCGCCGTTGTAGGCGAAGTGCCGCGGCACGCACCCGGCTGTCCTGAGCTACGACGACCGTTGCCTCTGCCGCCTCGGGGCTGACCAGCGTCACATGGACCGAGCGCAATCGTGCTCTGCCGCGATCCCCGCTGTTTCGTCGAGCGGTGGGCGCTGACCGCAGGTGCCTGCTGAGTTGCTGACCGACCCGGTGCGTCGTCCAGCCGGCGACCTGGCGCAGCGGCCGGAGGCCTGCGACGACCTCGATGAGGGCGACCCCGAGCATGCCGGCCCAATTCCGCAATTCGTCGTCGGTAGCGGACCCCAGGACCTGAAGGTCAGGGGGTTCCGGAGCCGCGGGCACCCCGCTGGGCAATTCGAAGGCCAGGGCCAGCGTTCCCTGGACCGGGGCCGCGCCCGTCAACGCTGGCGGCGCCGGGGTCGACGGGGCGTCGGCGACTGCCCCGGACGGGACGGGGATCGATTCCAGCTTGGGCACCAAGCGCAGCCGAGGTCCGCGGTGCACGGCCGCAGCACCCGCAGTTGTTGACTCGTCGTTCACGACGGAATTGACGTTCGAAGTCGCTGTCTCGTTCATCACCGAGCCGCACTTTCCGGTTGCGCCAGTTCCTGTCCGGGACGGATCAGGTTCGGATTGGCGCCGATCACTGTGCGATTCGCCAGCCACCATTGCCGCCACGTTCGGTCGACATCCGCCGCTGTGGCGGTCGGGGGCAGGTGCTTGGCCGCGATCGCCCACAGCGTGTCGCCGCGCTTCACCACGTAGGGCACCGGCGCTGCGTCGACGGACGCTGCAGCCGTGCGCGAGGTTGGGTCGGCAGCGGGAGAGGTTGGGTCAGCCGCGGCAGTGGCGGCTGGGTCGGCCGCCGAAGTCGCCGGTGGCGTCGCCGGTGGGTAGGCGCTTGGGGTAACCCCCAACTGTTGGCCGCTGGATACGCGGTCCAACCGTGGCAGCGGGTCTTCGGCGGCAGTGGCGGGACCCGCGCCCAGCCCAAGACCGACGACTGCGGCTATCGCGGTGCGCACGAACCTCGGGGTAACGCTGTCCGCGATTCGACGGGCCAGGGTCCCCACAACCCCGGGCAGGCGACCCAGCAACCTGGCCGTCAGCGCGAGGCCGATCCAGCCGGCGGCGAAGCAGAAAGCGGCGGACGCGAGCGGTGCGGCGACTGCGTCAACGGTTATTGGCACGATTTACCTCTGTTTGATGTCGTTTGCTGTGGCTCGGACCATAAGCGCGCGTTTTGGTGCGGTCAAGGCCCGCTTGTGGATACCCGGGATACGGTTGACCGCATGCGTTGGGAAGAAGTCGCTGCAGACCTGGCGGACAGCTGGGACCGCGAGCAGGTCGCCGAGAACGAGGGCGAGATCGCGGAGCGCCTGGTGGCGGAGCGGTCACGCATCCGCCTTGTTGATCGGCTGGCCGCTGCGGTGGGGGATGAGGTCGGCATGCGCGTGACCGGGGCCGACTGGGCCCGCGGGACCGTGGTCGATGTCGGCCCCGACTGGTGCCTGCTGCGCGGTGCCGACACCGTGGAGGCTCTGGTCGTGCTGGCTGCCGTCACTCAGGTGACCGGGCTGGGCGAAGGGGCTCGGGATCCTGCGCTGGAGTCGGCAGTCGCCGCCGGCTATGGGCTCACGGCGGTGCTGCGCAGGCTCGTGGACGGCGGCGAGATCGCCCTGGCGTTGGTTGACGGAACCCGGATTCGGGGCCGAATCACCTCAGTCGGCGCCGACACCGTGGATTTGCAGCGGGGATCCGATCCGGAGCTGCTCTGCTTCCCGACCGCCAATCTGGCCTTGCTCTCCTGGCGCTAGTCCGACTCGGGCGAGCGCCCGCCTGCCGGCAGAGTTCAGTCCTCGACGAGACCGCGCCCTACCTGCTCTCTTGTCTGCGCGTACAGCCGCTGGATGTACTCCTCCAGGACCGCCGCCTCAACCCGCCACTGACCGCGCCCGCCCACCTTGATCGCCGGCAAGTCGCCGCTGCGTACCAACGCATAGGTCTGGGCCGAGGAGATGTTCAGCATCTCGGCCACGTCGGTCAAGGTGAGGAATCGCGGTGCCAACTCAACTCCCTCAAGCCAACTGGTATCAACCGATCCCCTACGGAGATCAACTGCCCCAGTGTGACAGGTGTGATCGCGCGGTTGAGTGGGCTGTGGAAATCATTCCGGCGCTTTCGCCGCGTTCGGGGACCATGCCCGTTCCGCCGCACTGGGAGCCCTTGTGACCATGACCCCAACATCGCCCACCGACCTGCCCGCCAGGCGAGCCAATCGAGTGTCCGCAACCCGCTGGGGGAATCCGCGTGCGGTGATCGGACTGCTGCTGGTGCTCGGTTCGGTGGTCCTCGGTACTCGGGTAGTGGCGGCCGCCGACGAGTCGGTTCTGGTGTGGGCTGCCGCGGCGGATCTCCCCGCCGGGACAACGCTCACCACCGCGGACATCCGCCTCGTGGGTGTGCGACTTGATGACGGCGTGGACCGCTACGTGGGCACCGCCGGTGAATCGCCGGCCGGGCGGACGCTGGCAGTCCCGATCGCGACCGGCGAGCTGCTGCCCGTACGCGCCCTGGCGCAAGTCGCGGTCAGCCAACGGCTGGTCACCCTTCCCGTGGATGCGCTGCACCTACCGCCGGGGCTGGGGCGGGGCGAGCAGGTCGACATCTACGTGACGCCACAGTCTGCGGAAGGTGCCGACCCCGAGCTCGTGCTGCCGGCGGCGGTGGTTTCGGACGTGGTCGCCGAAGCTGGTTTCGCGGCTGGCCAGACGGCCGTCGTGGTGGAGGTGGACGCGGCGGATGCCGGGCTGGTCGTCGGCGCGGTTCGCACCGGGGACGTCGATGTCGTGCGCCTAGCGGGTGCTTCGTGACCGGGAGCGTGGTTTGCGCCCTGGCGGACCGGAGCCTGGATGCCGAGGTCGCCGCCGCTTTGTCCGAGCGGGGGGAATGGACCCTGGTCCGCCGCTGCGTGGACCTGACCGAGGTCCGAGCCGTCGCCCGCGCCGGGACGGCCGACGTCGCCGTTATCTCCGCCGAGCACCGGGCCCTGGATGCCCGGGTCATCGACGACCTGCGAGCGCATGGGATGCGAGTCGTCGGGGTTGCCCGCGACGAGGCAGCCGAGCGGCGCCTGCGGCAATGGCGTGTTGACGTTGTGGTCAGTGGAGCGGTCGACGCTCAGGCGATCCTGACGGCCTTGGCCGAAGCCGTGCTCAGCGAGCCGGTGGTCGACGCGGCCCTGCCAACGGAATCCGCGACGGCGGTCGATTCCGCTGGCCGGCTGGTCGTCGTCTGGGGGCCGCCAGGTGCGCCGGGGCGAAGCACCGTGGCGCTGAATCTGGCCGCAGAGTGGGCTCTTGCCGGTTCCTCGACTCTGTTGGTGGACGCCGACGACCGAGTCGGCTCGCTGGCGCAGATGGCCGGAGTTCTGGATGACCACGCGGGGGTGTTGGCGGCTGCGCGAGCCGCCAACCAGGCCGGGCTAGACCTACCGGCGCTGGCGCGGTTGGCGCCGCAGGTAAGCGATCGGTTGCGCATCCTCACTGGGACTGCGCGTCCGATCCGAACGCCACCGCCACCCACGGCGCTGGAGCAGGTTTGGTCGGTAGCGCGCTTGATCGCCGACGTCGTCGTGGTCGATGCCGGTGCCGCCGACGTCGCAGAACCGGGTGTTGGGGCTTCAGCGTTGGCCGCCGCGGATCAGGTGCTAGTCGTGGGTCTGCCCGATCCGGTGGGGCTGGCGAGGTTGGTGACCGCAGTGCAGGAGTTGCGGGCGACGGAGTCGACCGCCGAACTGCACGTGCTGCTGAACCGGATGCGCCGGCAGGAATTCCGTGCCGGGGAACTGAACAAGGCGTTGGCGCTGGCGGGGGTCGTCGCCGATCGGACTTGGCAGGTCCCCGATGAGATTGCGGCCGTCGATCGTGCGCTGGCGGCCGGTCGGGCGCTGGCCTCGGTGGCGCCGCGATCATCGATGCGCCAGAGCCTGCGAACGCTCCGCGCCGGATTGACAGGTGCAACTGCTGCGCCACGCCGTTGGGGTTGGCGGCTGGCTGCGCCCGGCTGAGAGACTCATCCCGGCCGACAGTGCACCACCGACGCCGGCGATCTCCGGGTGCCCGAGTGGGCCTATGCGTCGGCTTCCGCCTCGGTGGGTGCCGGCGTTGCCGCAACCTCGGCTTCCGCTTCGGCTTCGGCAGCTGCCTCGCGGGCGCGTCGAAGTGCGAGGTCGTCCGGCAGCCGCAAGGTGGCGATCAGGCCCAGAACCACGAAGCCGATGGCGGTCCAAATCGCCGCTTGCGCAGCCCGCACCACGCCCTGTTCGGCAGCCAGTTGGACCTCGGCATTTGGCAACTGCGGAACGCTGGTCGCCGCGGACGCCTGCGCGGTCGCACCGATGACCTGGGCCTCCTGCGCGCTGACCGCGCCGGTAGCGGCAACCTCGTCGGCGACGAAGGAGCCGATGCCGGTGAACAGCACGGCTCCGAGCACGGCGATACCCAGAGCCGCACCCACCTGCCTGGTGGTGCTCTGCGCACCGGAGGCCTGACCGGACTTGACTACCGGCACGTCGCTGAGCAGCACGTTCGTCAACTGGGCGGTCGCGAACCCGACCCCGGCCCCATAGACCACGAGACCTGGGGCCATCGCCCAGGTGGAGGTAGTTGGTGAGATCAGCAATGCGACCCAAGCCATCCCGGCTATCTCCAGGGTCATGCCCAGGCGCACGACCAGCCGGCCGCCGCGCTGGGCGGCCAACTGCCCAGCGCTGGGCCCGCCGATGAAGACGCCAAGCGCGACCAGGGCGATGACTCCGCCGGCCTGCAGCGCGCTGTAGCCGAGAACGTTCACGAGGTACACCGGCAAGACGAAGATCAGCCCGAACTCGCCGAACTGCACGATCAACGCGACGACGTTGCCGTAGCGGAAGGACGGGATTCGGAAGAGCGTGAGGTCCAGCAATACCGGGTTGCCAAGCCGCGATTGGCGTAGTTGCCAGTAGAAGAACCCGGCGAGGATGACGCCCCCCAGCGCCATCGCCAACGGAATCCCCGACAGGGAACCGGATTCGAAGGTGATCCCCAGCAGGGTGAGGTCCTCCGACGCGATCCACCAGCCGTAGCGCTGTCCCTCGATCAGCGCGAAAACGATGAGGCCGAGGCCGAAGGCCGACAGCAGCACCCCGACGAAGTCCAGACCCTTTTGGGCGGCGGGGTTGCGGCTCTCCGGCACCAATAGCAGCGACCCGACCACCAAGGCGATGCCGATGGGGACGTTGATCCAGAACGCCAAGCGCCACGTTGCGGTGGTCGTCAACCACCCGCCCAGCAGGGGTCCGATTGCGGACATGCCCCCGATCACGGCCCCCCAGATCCCGAACGCGATCGGGCGGTCGCGGCCGGTGAAGATGGCGTTCACCAGGGACAGCGACGTCGGCAACATCGCAGCGCCCCCGATGCCCTGCAGGAAGCGCCCGGCGATGAGCACCTCGGGGCTGCCCGCGGAGGCGACCAGGATGCTTGCGGCCACGAAGCCGATCGCGCCGATGATGAATACGCGTCGGCGTCCGGCGCGGTCACCTACCGACCCGAAGGTCACCAGCAGGGCGGCGAACACGAGTGGATAGATGGCGATTACCCACTCGGCCTGAGTGGAAGACAAGGAGAGGTCGCGTACCACCGAGGGCAGCACCACGTTGACCACGGTCGCGTCGACCATGATCATCGAAATGCCCAGGCTGATGAAGAGCAGCGACACCCATCGCCGTCGGGAACTCTCGGTTGTTTGCGCCGCGGACGCGTTCGGGCTGGTCACCCCGCGAGGCTAACCGTCTCCAGGACGCCGCAGCCGGGTCATACGTCCTTGCACCTGCCCGTCGTAGGGTCTGTGGAGTGCGGCAGTTGCGCGGACTCCTGGTCGACTGGGGCGGAGTTCTCACCTCCGGTCTTGGGGAGTCGATGGCGGCCTGGGCGGCTGACGACGGCATCGACTACGCGCACTTCTCGGCTGTGATGGCTCAATGGTTGGGTCCTGAGGCAGGTATGGAGGCCACCTACAACCCGGTGCACGCTCTGGAACGAGGCGAGTTGGAGGTGCCGGAGTTCGAGCAGCACCTGGCGGAGCGGCTTTGGCAAGGCACCGGTGCCGCACCCAGCCCCGACGGAATGGTCGACCGCATGTTCGCGCGATTCGAGCACGCGCCGGACATGGCCGGGTTGGTGCGCCGCGCGCACGAATCGGGGCTGCGCACGGCGCTGCTGTCCAACTCCTGGGGCAACTCCTACCCACGAGATGGCTGGGACGAAATGTTCGACGCCGTGGTTATCTCCGGCGAAGTGGGCATGCGAAAGCCGGAGCACCGCATCTACTTTCACACCTGCGCCCTCTTGGAGCTGGACCCGGCGGAGTGTGTGTTCGTCGACGATCTGCCGCCGAACGTCAACGCTGCCGTTGAGGTAGGGATGGTCGGCGTGCTGCACAACGACTACGAGAGCACCGCGAGTGAACTGGAGGTGCTGTTCGACCTGCCGTTGCGACAGTGAGCAACGATCGTCGGTTCTCAGGCAGCGAACAGCAACAGCAACGCCGTGACGGTGAAGAGCACCATGGCGCCCAGCAGCGGCAGTTGCCCGGCCACCGGTCGGGCCGCAAGCACCCGTACCGCGCGGTCATGTGCCAGCAGCCCCGCCATGATGTGGCCCACCACGACAGCCAACACCTGAACTGTGGCGACCGTGGTCGGCTGGGCCCAGGTCAGGTCGACGCCACGGTCGGCAACTCCCAGTAGGTCCGAACCGTTGCCGAGCGGATCTGACAGGCGCTGCACGGTCTGTTGCCCGGCGATGACCAGTAGTGAGTAGTAGTGCGCGATCACGTAGCCCAGCGCGATGGGGATCAAGGAGTGCGCGAATTGCAGCGGCATCGCGCTCGGCTCGGCGCCCCCGATACGACCAGTGGCGCGAGCAGCGACTGCGTAGACGGCCCCGATGGCGACGGTTGCGGCAATCAACCCGATCGTGCCGATGACCGGCTGCGGCAAAGTCCCGGACTGGGCGATTCGGACCCACTGCGGGGAGTTGGACAGCCCGTCGTAGAGCGTGGATCCGATTAGCAGAACCAGGAACGCGACCATGCCGGGCACTGGGCGAATCGCATCGAGTCCCCGCAGCGGGCCGCGCCAAACTCGCACGCCGTCGCGTCGGCCAAGCACAGCCATGGTGCCGACCAGTCGGCTGTAGCTCTCGAAGCCATCCGCGGCATCCAGCCACCGCACGCCGTACACGACGACGCCCACCAGCATGGCCACGAGGTACATCGCCACGAAGGCATTGATCACGCCCAGGGTGCCCCGGTCGGGTGCGACCAGTTCCAGCCAGATGAAGGACCCAAGCGCGAGGACTGCCGGTCGGATACCCCACCCAGATGGCAGCGGGCGCTCGGTCGCGGTGTTGCGGATTCGGGCGAGCAGCATCGCCAGCGTCCGGATCGGGTTCAGCGCCGGCCAGATCGGGCCAAGAACGGCGCTGGCGACGGCGAGAATCCCCACCCAGAAGATGACGTAGATGAATCCCGCGGTCGGGTTGAGGGCGTCGTCGGGACCGAAGAGAGCCGCCATGCCGACGTAGGCGGCGACCAGCGCGCCGAAAATCCGCCAGCCCCACCTCCAGGCAGGTGAGTCCAGCGTGCCGGCGAGCCAGGCTGGAACCTCGGTGCCGGCGCGATCGCCGTTGAGCCGAGGAGTTGGCCAGGCGAAGGCGAGAATCGCGAAGGTCGCCAGCAGCGCAACGGCCGAACCCAGGACCGCGGCCCAGAACGGGATGGGTAGGTCCTGGCGACCGGCGATTCCGTGAGCGGCCAGACCGCTCAGGGCCACCGCGGTCAAGCCACCTGCAGCTGTAGCAACAGCAGCGCGGTCTCGTGTGTCTCCACCTCGAACAGGCCACTCTGATCAGCGGTGAACTCGAAGGTGGTCGTGCCCCCGGCCGCGACGTCCTGCTCCAACTCGTAGCCGTGGACGTGAATCTGGTCGGCAACGTCGCTGCCGACGCGGAGTACAACCGCCGAGCCCAGCGGCACCTCGACTCGCGACGGCGGGGGAGTCACGACCCCGCCGGACTGGGCGACATCGATCCGGATCGGCCGGGCCAGGTCGGTGGGTACCCCGCTTGGCGTCGTGGAGGAGGTCGAGGATTCGTTCGGGCTGGAACTGGTTGTGGGCTGTGTGGTTGAGCCGGCTTCGTTGTCGGCGGCGGCACAACCGGTAGCCAGCAGCATCGTCGCCAATGCTGCGCTGGCAGCCGGCAGCGCACGCGATCGCCACGCCGACCGTGCTGAGCGCGCTTGTTCGGTGGAGGCGACTGGATGTCGCTTAGCGGGCGCGCTGGTCACACGATCACGGTACCTGGACCGCTGGCGCGTCGGCGCAGATGCCCGGCGGGGGTGCGCCAGTCGTGAAACGATGATTCTTTAGGGGGTCGGAGGAGGCTTGCCGTGGCGGATCGGCTCAGTTCACTGGACGCCTCGTTCCTGTACCTGGAGGACGAGACGACCCCGATGCACATCGGCGGGGTAGCGCTGTTCGAACGGCCGACCGAGGGTTTCGACTACGAACAACTGCTGGGCCTGATCTCGGAGCGCATCGCCTTCGTACCTCGTTTCCGGCAGGAGCTGAAGTCCGTCCCGGGGGGCCTGCTGCCCCCGGTGTGGGTGGACGACGAGGACTTCGACGTCACGTTCCACGTACGCCGGTCAGCGCTGCCCGCGCCCGGCAGCCTGGAGCAACTGGACGAGCTGGTGTCGCGAATCATGTCGCGGCCTTTGGACCGCAGCCGACCGATGTGGGAGATGTATCTGGTCGAGGGCCTCAGCGATGACCGCTTCGCGATCCTGACCAAGACCCACCACTCCATGGTCGACGGCGTGAGCAGCATCGACATCGGGCAGGTGATCCTGGATGTCTCGCCGGATCCACGCGAGGTCCCGCCGGACACTTGGGTGCCAACTCCGCCCCCGGGCTCGCTGACGCTGTGGGCCGGGTCGGTCTGGGAGTTCACCAGGCGCCCGACCAGGCTGCTGGATGCGGTCGGACGGGGGGCGTCGGACATCGGCCAGGCCGGGATGAGCCTGCTGAAGAACACCGGCGCGGTCATGTCGGCTGCACGTCGGGCAGCTCGGCCGGCGCCGGCGACTTCTTGGAACGTGACCATTTCCGGGCAGCGCCGGTTCACGCGGGTGGACACGCTGCTCGACGATTACAAGCGGGTCCGCAAGCAGCATGGCGGCACCGTCAACGATGTGATCCTGGCGGCTGTCACCGGGGGCCTGCGCGCCTGGATGCTGACCCGGGGTGAACCGGTGACGTCATCGACCACGATCCGGGCGATGGTTCCGGTCAGCGTCCGGGGTCCGGAAGACGAAACCGGCGGCAACCGGGTGGCGCCGCTCTTCGTGGACCTTCCGGTGGGTGAGCCCAACCCGGTGGTGCGTCTGCAGCAGATCTCCTACCGGATGACTGGGCACAAGGAGTCCGGACAGGCGGTCGGCGCGGACGCGTTGGTCAGCCTCGCGGGATTCGCCCCGTCGACCATCCACGGACTGGCGGCCCGAAGCGCATCGGGCCTGTCTCGCCGCATCTACAACGTGCTGGTCACCAACGTGCCGGGGCCGCAGTTCCCGCTCTACGCCGCTGGGGCTCGCATGCTGGCGGCATATCCGGTGGTGCCGTTGGCCAAGGCGCAAGGCCTGGGTATCGGCTGCACGTCGTACGACGGCAACGTCTCCTTCGGGCTGACCGCCGACCGGGACGCTGTCCCGGACCTGGCGGTCCTGGCGGATTGCCTGACCGAGTCGATGAACGAACTGCTCGGGACGCTGCGTTGACGGTCCGTGGCCTGGTTCTCGGTGCCGGCGGCGTGCTCGGTGCGGCGTGGACGATCGGCGCGCTGGCCGCGCTCGAAGCCGAGCGCGGGCTTTCCCCTGGTGGCTTCGACACGATCCAGGGCACGTCGGCCGGCAGCGTGCTGGCGGCCCTGCTGGCCTCTGGTGTCCAAGTCTCCGAGCTGTTGGCTCATGAGCAGGATCAGCCGGTTCGGACCGGGCCGTTGGCGCAACGAACGTTCGATCACGCAGAAGCCACGGGTGGCGCGTTGCCGAGCATTCCGAGGCCGGGGTTCGGATCCGTGCCCCTCCTCTGGCGAACGTTGCGGCAGCCACGTCGGGTTCACCCGGCCGCAGCGCTGGCCGCCTTGCTGCCCCAGGGGCGGCGACCGCTGGATTCTGTCTCCGACCTCATCGAAGCCGTGGCCGACACGTGGCCGACGCAACCGCGCACGTGGATCGTGACCATGGACTACGACACCGGAAGGCGCACGGTGTTCGGGCGGGAGGGCTCACCTCCGGCACTGCTGAGCGAAGCTGTGCGCGCGTCCTGCGCGATCCCGGGCTGGTTCTCCCCAGTGACGATCGCTGGGCGCCGCTATGTAGACAGCGGCACGATGTCCAGTGCCAGTGCCGACACGCTGGGAGCGCTGGGCCTGGATGAGGTCTGGGTGTTCGCGCCGATGGCGTCGCTGCGCCCGGACAACCCGACTACGACCGGCGCACGAGCCGAGCGAGCTTTCCGTCGCTCCATCACCCGCCGGCTCCTCAAGGAGGCGGGCCGGCTGCGCGATGCGGGCAGCACGGTGCGGCTGGTCACTCCGGGCCCGGACGACCTCGCCGTACTTGGCGCCAACATGATGGACCCATCCCGCCGCCGTGAGGTCCTGGAAATGTCGCTGGCGACGAGTCCAGCGGCCATCGCATCGGCGGCCACGGTCGACACCATTCCCTGGGCCGGATGATGCGCGTCTACCTGCCGGTCGCGGTTGGCGTCCTGGAGTCCTGGCGCAGTTCCGGGAGCATCGCGGCGCCGGTCACCGGGTTCGCGGCGGCCGTTGCCGATCTTCGCGGGGCCGCCGGGCAACCCGGCGCGGAGGCGTCGGACGCTGACACCGACACCGAAGCCGCCGAGTACGCGGCGTTCAGCGCTGCGGTCGCCGAACTCGGCTCGGCGACGCCGAGGATCGTGGTCTCAGTCGACTGCGCGGATGCGGAAGTGGCCTCCCTCGCCGCAGACACCGGCCGGGTCCAAGTGACCAGCCCGATCGCCTGGTCGGCTGTGGCGGCGGTTCATGCCGATGACCCCGACGCCGCGGAACCGGACCCGCTCGGGCACCTCCTCTGGTTCGCCGCCGGGGAGGCGGCGGATCTTCTGGCGAGGTTCGGGACCGCCGCGACCAACGAGTGACACCATGGGGGATGTGGACGCGGTAACCCGGGTTCCGGTGCCTCGGAACGAGCCCGTTCTTACGTACGCGCCCGGCGCGCCGGAACGGACGGAATTGGTCGACAGGCTCACCGAACTGGCGGCCGATCCCATCGACTTGCCGTGCACCATCGACGGTGTCGAGCGACTCGGCGGCGGCGAACCGATTGACGTGGTCCAGCCCCATGCTCACGCCGAGGTACTGGGTCGGCTGAACAAGGCGACTCAGTCCGATGCCGCGGCCGCGGTGGCCGCGGCCAAGTCGGCGGCACCGATGTGGCGGTCGATGTCGTTTGCGGATCGCGCCGGTGTGCTGTTGCGTGCGGCGGATCTGCTCGCCGGGCCGTGGCGCGCAACGTTGAATGCCGCGACCATGCTTGGGCAGAGCAAGACAGTGCAGCAGGCCGAGATCGACGCGGCGTGTGAACTGATCGACTTCTGGCGTTTCAACGTTGCCTTCGCCGAGCAAATTCTGGCCGAGCAACCGTTGAGTTCCCCCGGGGTCTGGAATCGGTCCGATCACAGACCCCTAGAGGGATTCGTATATGCGATCACGCCGTTCAACTTCACCGCCATCGCCGCCAACCTGCCGACGGCACCTGCGCTCATGGGCAACACCGTGGTCTGGAAGCCAGCGCACACTCAGCAGTTCGCAGCTCACTTCACGATGCGGCTACTACGCGAGGCCGGGCTGCCGGACGGCGTGATCAACCTGGTGACTGGAGACGGCCTTGCGGTGTCCGAGGTCGCCCTCGCCGATCCCGATCTGGCCGGTATCCACTTCACCGGATCGACGGCGGTTTTCCAGCGGCTCTGGGCAACTGTGGGTTCCAACATCTCCTCCTACCGCACCTACCCGCGCCTCGTAGGTGAAACCGGCGGCAAGGACTTCGTGCTTGCCCATCCGAGTGCCGATCCCGCGGTACTGCGCACGGCCTTGATCCGCGGCGCCTTTGAGTACTCCGGGCAGAAGTGCTCGGCCGCTTCACGCGCCTACATACCGGCTTCCTTGTGGTCGCAGATGCGTAGCGACTTCGTGGAGCAGGTGGACGATCTCTCCGTTGGTCCGGTGACCGACCTGTCGAACTTCACGTCGGCCGTGATTGATGCCGGGGCGTTCGCCAAGATCACTGCAGCGATCGATCGCGCGCATGCCACGGCTGGCCTGAACGTCGTCGCCGGTGGTAAGTACGACGACTCGGCCGGATGGTTCATCAGACCAACAGTGGTGGTGTCCGATGATCCCGCTGACGAGATGTTCGCAACCGAGTACTTCGGACCCCTGCTCACCGTTTTCGTCTATCCCGACGCGGACTGGGAGCCGATGATGCGGCAGCTGGAGTCGGTGGCGCCGTACGCGCTCACGGGTGCGGTGATTGCGCGAGATGCGGCCGCGATCGCCCAGGCGACCGATGTGCTGCGCTTCGCGGCGGGCAACTTCTACGTGAACGACAAGCCGACGGGTGCGGTCGTCGGTCAGCAGCCGTTCGGTGGTGCGCGCGCCTCCGGGACCAATGACAAGGCGGGGTCGGTGCAGAACCTGATCAGGTGGACTTCGACGAGGTCGATAAAGGAGACCCTGGATCCGCCAAGGTCCCACGACTACCCGCACATGCGGGGATCGAATGACTAGCACGCCCCTCCGGGTCACCCCCACCGCGGAATCGGCCAAGACCGAGTTGTTGTCGCGCGCCGCCGCCAGCGCAGTCCGTGGGCGCGGGTCGCTGCACGGGGAGGGAGAGGACGTCCTCGCCCTGATTCAGGAGTACTACCGGTACGTGCTTCCGGACGACCTGTTGGGTCGAGACCCAGCGGACGTCGCCGGCGCGGCACTGAGCCACCGGCAACTCGCGGCCGAACGACCCGAGGGCCGTGCCGCGTTAAGGGCGTTCAACCCAACGGTTGAGGAGCAGGGCTGGTCCAGCCCGCACACCATCGTCGAGGTCGTAACCGACGACATGCCGTTCTTGGTGGACTCCGTCACCGGACTGCTGGCGCTCGACGGACGCAGCGTGCATCTGGTGATTCACCCGCAGGTCCTCGTGGATCGCGATGTCACCGGTCGCATGCAGGGGCTGGTGGATGAGGAATCCGCGACGCAGACGACGCATCGTGAGTCTTGGATGCACATCGAGATCGACCGGGAAGGCTCCGTAGCGGCCCTTGAGGAGTTGGCGCAGCGCCTTCGAGCTGTGCTCCGGGACGTCCGCGAATCGGTAGAGGACTGGCCGAAGATGATCGCGGCCGCTCGCCGCGCGGCCGACGACCTGACCGCCAAGCCCCCTGCCGGAATCCCTGATGCTGAGGTGGCCGAGGCGTGGGAACTGCTCAACTGGCTGGCCGAGGGCCACTTCACCTTTGTTGGCTATCGCGAGTACGCATTGTCCGGAACCGCAAACGACATCGAGTTGAACGCGGTCCCCGGCAGCGGGCTGGGGGTGCTGCGCGACGATCCCATCGGACAGTCAGCGTTCGCACGACTGCCGGTGCGGATCCGGCAGATGGCCTACGAGCCGAACCTGCTCATCCTCACCAAGGCGAACCGGCGTTCCACCGTGCACCGCTCCAGCTACCTGGACTATGTCGGCGTCAAACAGTTCGACGGCGATGGCCGCGTCATCGGGGAGCGCCGTTTCCTGGGCTTGTACACGTCATCGGCGTACACCGAAAGCGTGCGGCACATCCCCGTGGTCCGGCGCAAGGCGATGGAACTGCTGCACCGCTCGGGGTTCCCGCCGGGTGGCCACTCGGCACGCGAACTCGAGCAGGTAGTAGAGACCCATCCGCGGGATGAGATGTTCCAGGCCTCCGTGGACGAGCTGCTACCGATCATGTTGCAGGTTCAGAACTCTCGGCAACGGCGGACCACCCGGCTGTATGTGCGTGAGGACGTGTACGGGCGATTCGTTTCGGCACTCGTCTACCTGCCCCGGGATCGGTACACGACTCCAGTGCGCCTGGCCATCGGCCGGCTGCTGATGGAGGCGTACCGCGGCACCGAGTTGGACTACACGACCAGGGTCGGCGAATCGGTGAGCGCACGGCTGCACTTCGTTGTACGCGTGGACCAGAGCGTCGGCATCCCGGAGGTGGACACCGAGGAGTTGCAGCGTCTCATGGTTGAAGAGACGCGCACTTGGGGCGACCACTTCCTGGCCGCGCTGGTGGAGGAGTTCGGTGAGGAACATGCCGGGCCGCTCTCGGCTCGGTACGGGGACGCCTTCCCAGAGGCGTACAAGGAGGACTTCCCGGCCCGCGTCGGCGCCGTCGACATCCGGCATCTGGAGGAACTGCCCGAAGTCGGCATGGCTGTGAACATGTACGAGCCCCTCGGGGCCGCAGTGCAGGAGCGTCGGTTCAAGGTCTATCGGACTGGCCCGCCGTTGAGCGTCTCGGACGTGTTGCCGGTTCTGCAGCACCTCGGCGTGGAAGTCGTCGACGAGCGCCCGTACGAGATCGAACGCAGCGACGCGGATACCGCCTACGTTTACGACTTCGGCCTGAACCTGCCCGCCGGCGCAACCCCGGACGCCCAGACGAACGTGCGCTTCGAGGAGGCATTCGGCGCTGTCTGGGCCGGAAAGGCCGACTCTGACGGGCTCAACGCCCTGGTCCTGGCCGCTGGGCTCTCATGGCGGCAGGTGACGTTGATTCGCGCCTTCGCGCGCTACATGCGTCAGGTCCAGGCGCTGTTCAGCCCGGACTACATCGAAGAGGTCATGGTCACCCACCCCGACATCGTCGCTGCGTCGGTCCGGTTGTTCGAGGCGCGCTTCGATCCCGACTTCGCCGCAGACCGCGACAGCGCTTTGACGGCTGCCAACGCCGAGGTCGAGGCGGCGCTGGACGCGGTCTTGAGCCTCGACATCGATCGAATCCTGCGCGGTTTGCTCAACGGCATCAACGCGACCCTGCGTACCAACTACTACGTTCGCGATGAGGCCGGTCAGCCGCGGCCGTTCCTGTCGGTCAAACTCGATCCGCGCGCCCTGCCGAACGTCCCCGAGCCGCGCCCGGCCGTCGAAATCTGGGTCCACAGTCCGCGCGTTGAAGGGGTCCATCTGCGGTTCGGGGCGGTGGCGCGCGGCGGTCTGCGCTGGTCGGACCGCAAGGAGGACTTCCGCACCGAGGTGCTGGGACTGGTCAAGGCGCAGGAGGTCAAGAACGCGGTAATCGTGCCTGTTGGCGCCAAGGGCGGGTTCGTGCCACGTCGCCTACCGGACCCCGAAGACCGCGAGGCATACCGGGCCGAGGGCGTTGCCGCCTACCAGTGCTTCATCTCAGCCATGCTCGATGTGACCGACAACTACGTCGACGGCTTGGTCGTGGCACCGGATCGGGTCGTCCGCCATGACGGTGACGACCCGTATCTGGTGGTTGCGGCGGACAAGGGCACCGCGACCTTCTCCGACATCGCCAACGAACTGGCCATTTCGTACGGCTTCTGGTTGGGCGACGCGTTCGCCTCTGGCGGCTCGGACGGTTACGACCACAAGGCGATGGGGATCACCGCGCGGGGCGCCTGGGAGTCGGTCAAGAGGCACTTCCGCGAGGTGGGCGTAGACGTTCAGTCGCAGAGCATCGACGCGGTTGGGATCGGTGACATGTCCGGGGATGTGTTCGGCAACGGGATGTTGCTCAGCGAGCACATCCGACTGGTTGCGGCGTTCGATCACCGACACGTGTTCGTGGACCCCAACCCCGATCCGGCAGCCAGCTACGCGGAGCGGCGGCGACTGTTCGACCTCGCCCGATCCAGCTGGGCCGACTACAACCCCGAAGTGCTTTCGCCCGGAGGCGGTGTCTGGGAGCGGACGGTCAAGAAGATCCCGCTGAGCAACGAGGCGCGCATCGCCCTGGGACTTGAATCCGAGGGACCGTTGACGCCCGACGATGTCGTCCGAGCCATCCTGCGGGCGCCGGTGGATCTGCTGTTCAACGGGGGAGTCGGCACCTTCGTGAAGGCAACCACCGAGAGCGCCGTCGACGTCGGGGACAAGACCAACGACTCGGTTCGCATCAACGGACGGGAACTCCGCTGCATGGTCGTGGGGGAAGGCGGCAACCTCGGCATGACCCAGGCGGGGCGGATCGAGGCGGCACAGCATGGGGTCCGGCTGAACACCGACGCCATTGACAACAGCGCCGGCGTAGACACCTCCGACCATGAGGTGAACCTGAAGATCCTGCTGGACCGGGTGGTCGCGGCCGGCGATCTGACCGTCAAGCAGCGCAACGCCGTGCTGGTCGAGGTGACTGATCAGGTGGCTTCGCTGGTGCTGCGCAACAACTATGAGCAGAACGTGCTCCTGGGCAATGCCCGCTCGCAGGCGGCAGCTCTGTTGCCGGTCCACCAACGCCTGATTCAGGCGCTGGAATCGAGAGGGCGGCTGGACCGGGCGCTGGAGGGCCTGCCCGATGACGAAGAGATCGCGCGGCGGTTGGTGGCCGGGGAGGGCCTGACCTCGCCGGAGTTCTGCGTCCTCGTGGCCTACAGCAAGAACGATCTGACGCGGCATTTCACGGATTCCGCCCTGCCGGAGGACCCCTGGTTCTCCCGAAGGCTGCGGGAGTACTTCCCCGACCCGGTCGCGGAGCGCTTCGGGGACTGGATCGAAACGCACCCGCTGCGCCGGGAGATCATCGCCACCACCCTTGCCGGCGATCTTGTCGATCGCGGTGGAATCACATTCGCCTTCCGTGCCGTCGAAGAGTCCGGCTCGGACTACGAGTCGGTCGCGAGGGCCTTCACCGTGGCCCGTGAAGTATTCGGTCTGCCGCAGCTGTACGCGGAGGTCGAGTCGCTGGACAACCGCGTACCGACACAGGCCCAGGTGGCAACGCTGTTGGAGATGCGTCGGCTATTGGACCGCTCCGTCCGCTGGCTGATCGGCCAGCCGGGCGGCCTGGCCGACATCACCGGTTTGATCGAGCGCTACGCACCCACCGTCCAGGCGCTGATCCCGAGCATCCCGGACTTGCTGCAGGGCGGCGAGCGGGACCGCATGGAACGGCGGGCCAATGAGTTGGCCGAGATCGGGCTTCCGGAGGACCTGGCCGTGCGGACGTCCGTGCTGCTGGACGTGTTCGGTCTGCTGGACATCGCCGATATCGCGGCGGATCTGGGCGAAGACGCGACCTCGGTCGCGGCCCTGTACTTCGTTGTTTCGGAACGAATGTCCGTAGACGCGCTCCTGCTGCGGATAACCGCCCTGCCACGCAACGACCGCTGGCAGGCGATGGCGCGAATGTCCTTGCGTGACGACCTGTACGCGGCCCACCGGGCTCTCACCCGAGGGATCGCCGCGGAAACTCCGGCCGACGACCCGCCGGAGGAACGACTGGGCAAGTGGGAGGAGCGGCACGTCGACTCGGTTGGTCGACTGGTGGACATGCTCCAGGAGATCTCCACCACTACCGAAGGCGAAGGCCTGGCTCCGCTGTCGGTCGGGCTGCGTGTCCTTCGATCGGCCGTGGAGTAGTCGAAGCGCCCGGCCAGTTCAGTCGCGCTTGAGCCCAGCCAGCAATCGCCGCAGCGACGCCAGCCGTCGTTCGTCCACCGCGCCGGAGCGGACAGCGTCGTCGAGCCCGCAGTCCGGCTCGTCGTGCGTGCACGATCGGGGGCACTGCGCGGTCGCGGCCAGGATCTCGGGGAAGGCGGACAGGACCCGGTCGATGCGCACATGGGCCAATCCGAATGAACGGACACCGGGGGTGTCCACTATCCACCCGTCGCCGCCAAGCGGGAACGCAACCGCGGACGAGGATGTGTGCCGCCCCCGTCCCGTCACCTCGTTGACGATGCCGGTTGCTCGCTCCGCGTCCGGAACCAGCCGATTGACCAGGGTTGACTTGCCGACGCCGGAGGGGCCGATCATTGCGGTCTCCAGACCGGTCAACCTGCCCAGCAGTTCGTCCAGGTCACCATCCCGCCTGGTCAGAACCGTAGGCACGCCAAGGTCCCGGTAGCTGCGAATCAAGTCGTTCTCGTCAGCTAGGTCAGACTTGGTCAGGACGAGCAGCGGCGCGACGGCGGCGTCGTAGGCGGCCACCAGGCATCGATCGATGAATCCGCCGCGCGGTTCCGGGTTCGCCAGCGAAGTGACGATCGCCAACTGATCGACGTTGGCGACGAGGACGCGTTCCACCGGGTCGGAGTCGTCGGCGGTGCGCCGCAATACCGACTTGCGCGGTTGCACCCGCACGATCCGGGCCAAGGTGTCCGGGCGATCGGTGTCGCCAACCAGGTCGACTCGGTCCCCGACGACAAGACCCTTCCGCCCCAGTTCGCGCGCGCGCATAGCGACGACGTCGCGGTCGACACCCGCTATTCGGCAGGTGAACCGCCCACGGTCAACTGCGCGCACGACTGCGGCTACGGCGTTCTCGTGGCCGGGCCGGTCCTTTGAACGCGGTCGCGTCTTGGCCCGGCTGGGCCGGATCCGGACGTCGTCCTCGTCGTAGTCGCTCGTTCGGCGGGTCATCAGGACATCAGTGTGTGCCACATCCGCGGGAACTCCGGCAGTGTCTTGGCGGTAGTGGCTACGTCGTTGAGCACCACTCCGGGTACTGACAGCCCGATCACCGCCGCAAACTGCGCCATCCGGTGGTCGTCGTAGGTGTCAACCTCCGTGCCCGACAGCGGGCGCGGTTCGATGCGCAACCCGTCGTCCAATTCCTCCGCGACCCCACCCAGGCGACGGATCTCGGTCACGAGCGCGGCCAGCCGGTCGGTCTCGTGACCGCGGAGGTGGGCCAGTCCGGTCAGGGTGCTGGCCGTGTCCGCCAGCACCGCCAGAGCGGCGATCACAGGAGCGAGCTCACCGGCATGGGCGAGGTTCAGGTCAGCGCCGTGGATCGTCTCGCCGCCGCGCACGCGCAGTGTCCCGTCCTGCCAGGAAACCTCCCCGCCAAGCGCCGCCAGGATTCGCCGCAGGTCATCCCCGGGCTGATCGGTCTGTGCCGGCCAATTGGGGATCTCCACCGAGCCGCCGGTGACCAGGGCGGCGGCCAGGAACGGCGCGGCGTTGGACAGGTCCGGCTCTACGACGACGTCGCCACCGCTGGGCCGACCCGGATCCACTTGCCACGAGTCGTCGCTTTCGCGCACCGAGAGTCCAACTTGCCGCATCATCGAGACCGTCATGTCTATGTGCGGCCGGCTGGGGACTCCGGAAGTGACCTCCAGCAGCAGCCCGTCGCCGAACCGGCAACCGCTGAGCAGCAGTCCGGTCACGAACTGGCTGGAGGCGCGGGCGTCGATCTGCACCTGACCACCGCGCAAGTCCGCTACTCCATGAACCTGAAGCGGCAGATGACCGGCTGCGCTTTCGACGGGCACCCCCAGTTGCGTCAGCGCTTCGACGAGGGGTGCCAGCGGCCGCAGCCGTGCGTGCTCGTCGCCGTCGAATGACGTCGTGCCCGGGATAAGAGCGGCCACCGGCGGCAGGAAGCGCATCACGGTGCCGGCCAGACCGCAGTCGACGCGCCGCGCGCCCGTGCCGGGACCGTTGGGGTGAACTGCCCAGGTCTGCGAGCTGGTATCCACGTCGCAGCCCAGTGCGCGTAGTCCGGCAGCCATCAGTTGCGTGTCTCGCGAGTTGAGTGCGCCGTGCAGCCTGGTGGCCTCCTCCGCGTGGGCGGCCAGTACCAGCGCCCGCGCGGTCATCGATTTCGAGCCTGGCAGGCGGATCCGGGCCGCGACGGGGCCGGAGGCGGTCGGTGCCGGCCAGGGGTCAGGGCGCACGCCGCAACCGTAGTGATGTCAGGCTGAGGCTGTGTGCGGCCGGTATGCGTCCTCTGCGAACCCTGATGACCTGGTCGAAGAATTCGAGGTCGATGATGTCGATCCAGCGGTAGCGGCCGCGGGGGCGAGCGCGGACTTCAACGTGGCTCCGACCAAGGACGTCTTCGCCGTGCTGGAACGAGTCCACGACGACACCGTCGTGCGCCGGTTGCGGTTTGTGCGGTGGGGCTTGGTCCCGTCTTGGGCGAAGGACCTTTCGATCGGTAACCGCATGATCAATGCGCGCGCCGAGTCACTGGCAGACAAGCCCGCGTATCGGCGTGCGTTCGCCCGCCGGCGCTGCATCCTGCCGGCGGATGGCTACTACGAATGGCGCGCAGCCGCGGTAAAGGGTGCACGCAAGCAGCCGTTCTTCATCCGGCGCCGGGACGGTCAGCGTCTGGCCATGGCGGGCATTTACGAGATCTGGCGCAACGGCGAGGTCGCCGAGGACGCCGATGGCGCTTTCGTCTGGTCGGCATCCGTCATCACCATGCCGGCCAACCCGGACACAGAGTTCATCCACGATCGGATGCCGGCATTGCTGCGCGAAGACGAGTGGAGTTGGTGGTTGGACCCGGGCAGCAGCGACGTCCACCTGCCCGAGCCGACCGCCAGTGGGGTCCTGGAGGCCTACCCGGTCTCGACGGCGGTGAACAACGTGCGAAACAACGGCGCGGACCTGCTACGACCGCTGCCACCGGATGAGGTGCTCGTCCCCGATGGCCACTGACCCCATCCGGGTTTCGACGCGTGAGTTCAGCGTCCCCGGTGGCGTCGCGCGGGTACACGGCTTCGCGCCCGGTGCGCCCAAGGGCTGGGTCCTCCTCGGCCACGGTGCTGGCGGCGGCGTTGGCGCCGCCGATCTGCAGGCGTTGGCGGGGGATCTGCCGCGGCACGGCTGGGGCGTGCAATTGGTCGAGCAGCCCTGGCGGGTGGCTGGGCGCAAGGTGGCCGACGCCCCGGGGAGGTTGGACTCCGCGTGGCTCGAAGTTGTGGGTCAACTCGGCCTTGGCGGTCCCATCGTCTTCGGCGGACGCTCCGCCGGCGCCCGGGTCGCCTGTCGAACTGCGGCCGACGGTGGCGCCGTCGGCGTGCTTGCGTTGGCTTTCCCACTGCACCCGCCGGGTCGGCCCGAGCGCAGTCGAGCCGCCGAGTTGAACCTGGCCGTTCCGCTACAGGTGGTGCAGGGAGACCGGGACCCGTTCGGTCGGCCGGGGGAGTTCCCGGTGGGTACTGCAGTTGCGATCGTGCCGGGCGCCGACCATTCGTTCGGCTGCTCGCTCGGCGGCCCGCTGACGGCTGCCGAGGCGCGGGCGGTACTGGTCCGGCACGCGCTGACCTGGTTGAACCGGATCCAGGCTCGGGAGGAATGATCCGGGCCCGGGTGGTGTTCGACTTGTCATGCTGCTGGCGCGAGAGCGAATCGACGCCGCGCTGGCCGACGCGATCGTGGTCGGCGGGCTACCCTCGTCGGCAACGACTGCTGAGGTGGTGGGCACCGTAGAGACGGACCAGGAGCGCGCGGACCGCTTTGAGCGCGACGCACTGCCGTTCCTCGATCAGATGTACTCCGCCGCCTTGCGGATGACCCGCAATCCGGCCGATGCCGAGGATCTGGTCCAGGAGACCTACGCCAAGGCTTTCGCGGCCTTCGAGCGCTATCGCGACGGCACGAACCTCAAGGCGTGGCTCTACCGGATCATGACCAACACCTTCATCAACTCCTACCGCAAGAAGCAGCGGGAGCCACACTTCACCGGCAGCGAGGTGGAGGACTGGCAGTTGGCGCGCGCCGAGGCACACACCGCCGGTGGGCTGAAGTCCGCCGAGGTGGAGGCCCTCGAAGGCCTTCCCGATGGCGACGTCAAGCGAGCGCTCGCGGAGTTGCCCGAGGACTTTCGGTTGGCGGTCTACTTCGCCGACGTTGAGGGGTTCGCGTACAAGGAGATAGCCGAGATCATGGACACGCCGATCGGCACGGTGATGTCCCGTCTGCACCGGGGCCGCAAGCAGTTGCGGGCGCTGCTGGAGGACTACGCGCTGGACCGGGGGCTACTTGTCGAGGAGGGATCGACGTCATGAGCTGCGGCCATCCCCACGACGTTGACTGCGACGCGGTCCTCGCGCAGGTCTACGAGTACCTGGACGGGGAAATCGACCACGCCACGCTTGACTCCATTCGGGTGCACCTGGACGAGTGCGGTCCATGCCTGCGGGAGTACGGCCTTGAGCAGGCGGTCATGGCGCTGGTCGCCCGATGTTGCGGCGCGGACCACGCGCCCGAGGGGCTGCGCAACCGCGTGATCGCGCGGATCGAAATGGTTCGAGCGGAGTACCGGATCCAGCCTCCCGCCGAGTAAGCGACATAGTTTGGTCATGACCTACGAGATCGAGCGCGAAGACACCCTCGGTCTGCGGGCCGCCCAGGCGCAGATCCTGGGAGACGCCCTGCAATGGCAGCCACTTCCGGTTCCGGCTCTGATCGCCCATAACCGGTTCGAGGCCGGCCCGGACAACGAGGCCGGAGCGGTGGACGTGGACTCCTACACCGCCGCCAAGATAGAGCGGTCGACGTTGTATCGGTTCCATCGCAGCGGCATGTTGAACGAACACCTGGCCCACGCCTGGCCGGGCACGGGCTACGACTTTCCGGCGTTGACGACAGTGATCTTCGAGATGCCGGAGGTCTGCATCATCGGTGCGGACTTCATTCCGGTCGGAGATGTTGCGTTCGACCAGACCTACTACGGGCGGCACATGCTCGGGTACGCGGACGTGGTCGCGCGTCATTGGCCGACGCTGACGTCGTATCGGCTGGGCCCCGAACCGCCGCCTAGTCCCTACTTCACGTTGCAGGTCGGGTCGAGCGTCGGCGTCTTGCTCTATCTCGACCCGGCTGCCATCCCAGCCGGCAAGGAGTTCCTGCTCGACGTCACAGCGGAGTGGACGAACGTCTACCGCGACGCCGACCCGGTGGCGCATACCGATGCGGCTCGGGTTGAGGCGCGGCGCCTGGCGGTCATGAAGAAGGCCTACAAGGGGCTCGACTACCACTCACCGGCTGGGGCGGGGCTGGCTTCGGTGCTCGGCTGGACCGGGGCGAACATGATGTTCGACGCGGTGTTCGGTCCGGACGACCCGCCGCAGGTGGCCGACGCGCAGCGGACCTACTTGGACGTGGATGTCTCCCCGGGGACGCCACCGCGTCCGGTGCGCGGCTGATCGGGAACGTTTGTCGGGCTCGGCAGCAGGCTGGCGTTCAGGTTGCTGGCGAACCGGCTGATCTGATCGAACTGCCGCACTACCAAGTCGCCGATCTCGGCGTTGGTGAATCGGACGCCGTCGTAGAGGGTGTGCATCACGCGCCCGTGCTTGGCCTTGGCCCGATCAGTCACGTCCTTGGGTAGTCCGATCTCGTGCAGGACGTCGAAGGACATCTCCGCGAAGCGTTGGTGGACGTGTTCCACCGCCTCGGTGGCATTGTCGAAGGACCGGTGGATCAGTCCCCAGTAGGCGTCGACCTGCTCGACCAGGTTCATGCCGGTCCGCCCGCGGGTTTGCGGGTGCTCTTGGCCGCCTTGGTCGGCTTCTTGGCCGCCCGTTCTGCGGTTGCCCGCTTGGCGCTCGTTGCCTTGCTGGTCCGGGGCCCGGTTGCTTTGGTGGGGGCGCGCTTGCCCGCTTGGGGTTGTTGTGATTCCTCGGCCAATTGGGCGGCCCCAAGCAGGACGATGTGAATCTTCTGCTCCAGGCCGGAACGAGCTGCACTCAACTGCTCCGCGTCGGCTTCAAGCATCGCCGGGGTGCTCTCCAGTAGGACCGCGATGACCAACTCGGCGACCACATCGCGAGCGGCAGTATCCAACTCTGGGCGAACGTCGCCCAGGGCGCTGGCGATGCGGGCGCTGAAGAACTCAAGTTCATTGTCGATCGCCTTGCGCAGCGGTGAGTTGCCCCCGGTCCGTGCCTGGTTGACGAAACGAACCAGGTCCGCGTTCTCCGTGACGTACTCCGCGAACGCTTCGACGCCCTGCTGCACGCTCGCCGATACGGAGGTATCCGGGTCCTTCGACAATCGGCCGAGGCGGCGCAGGTCACTGCCGAGTTGGTCGACCACGGCCAGGCCAAGCTCGTCCATGTCGCCGAAGTGCCGGTAGAACGAAGTCGGAACAACGCCGGCGGTCTTGGCGACCTCGCGAAGACTCACGGAGGCGAAGTTGGCCCCGTCCCCGATCAGTCTGAGCCAGGAGTGGATCAGTGCGTTTCGAGTGCGAGCCTTCTGCTCGGCGCGACTGGCCACCGCGACCTCCTCTGTCGGGATGCCGTGATGCTACGACGGCCTGCGTCAGCGGTAGGCGCCGAGCAGGCGATCCTTCAGGTACTTGAAGTTCTCCCACTTCTTGAAGATCGTCAACTTGTAGTCGCAGCCGGGCGGGAAGATGTTTCCTTCCAGGTACACCGGACCGTCTTCGGTCAGCATGACGTCCCAGCTCACCTCGACGTGGGCGGGCAGTTCGTTGTGCAGCGCGATGCAGGCCTCGATCACATCGTTCAACTCGGGGACCTCGATGCCGGTCCAGGGTCCCTCGCTCTGGGGCCGGATCGGCTTGCCGATGGAACTGTCCTCGTAGTTGATGAGGTGGGTGTCCAGGTCGAAGTACGCGGTGGAGTTCGAGCCTTCGTCCGCAGGCAGGAACACGGCGGCGATCAACTCCGCTTCGCCGTCGATGTTCAGGGTCATCACCCGGAAGCTGCTGATGGGGAAGGGCGACCGCATGCGCTCGCACTTCTCGATGACGGCGTTCACGTACATGCCGAGGATGTGTTCGCGCAGTTCTTCCGGCGTGCAGACCTCCGGCTCTTCGGGGCTGCGCTCGGAGTCGGTGCACGTGTAGAGGCGCTCGGTGGGGTCCCATTCCCAGGTGCGCAGGTACTGGCCGGCGCCACCCTTGGTGGGCTTGATGATGAACGAGTCTTCGGGGATCTCGCCCTTGAGCACGCCGTCCTTCATGACGCCGTACTGCTTGGTGGCGCGGTGGCCCTCGGGCAGGTGGGTCTCGAAGAAGTCATGCCAGAACACCTTGGAGGAGTGCCTGAGCGCGTGGTCCGGGCTCCAGCCCATGCGGTACTGCTTGTAGCTGTGCATCGTGAACATCGTCACGAGCATGATGTTGTAGTTGGACCAGCCGCGCCGGTTGAACGGGCGGAACAGCGGCGGGATTTCCATGTGCTTGACCCGCTTGAGGAAGGGCGGGACGGTGGCCACCGCGAGCAGGGAAGCGAACGGGGTCGCGACCATGCCGAACGGGGTCACGAACGTCATCAACGGCGCGAGCGCATCCCCGGTGTGCTCGTTGGAGATCCGGTAAACCAGCGATTGGTAGAAGTGCCGCATGCCGACGAAGGCGACCTTCGGGTGGCCCAGCACCAGGTTGTAGTAGGCCCGCCAGACCCGCGCGGTGTCGCTGAGGTACCCCTGGTACTGCCAGTTGGCCGCATCGGGCTGGCCGTGGCGAGCGAAGTAGTCGGGCCAGATGGGGGTCCGGCTGATGCCGGTCCCGCTGACCTGGTCAACACTGCCTTGGTCGATACCGCCACCGGTCTGAGTGGCCGAAACAGTCTTCATCCTTGTGCCTCCCCTGGCTGACCCGGGCGCCGAGGGTAATCCGACGTCGGGCTCAGGGTCAGCCTTACCGACAAGTCGCCGGGACCAAAGGGTCCTCCGGCATCGCACTCCCGGGACCAAAGGCGGTGCCGCGGTCCGTGCTCGGGGGCCAGCATCGGGGCAGGAACACTCAGTGAACGTTCGTAGGCTGAAATGGTGGACATGCGTTCACTGCGACGGTATACAAGACCCGGTCGATCAAGCGGATCGCCCGGAACGATCAGGAGGTGCGAGATGGCACAGGCCAAGCAGAGCGGTGAAGACCGGTTCTTCCTCCTCGCGTTCCGCAACTTCGGGGATGCGATCGAGAACACGACCCTTGCTGCTGCGGAGATCCCGTTGACGGTCCTGTCGAGCATGGGCGTTTCTGACGAAGCGACTGGGGCGGCGCGGGACACGAGCAAGGCCGTTGTCCAGGGCATCCACGGCACCGTGGAGTCCATCGCGACGCAGATCGCCGATGCGATCGGGGCCGAAACGGCCGTGGTCGCCGACGCGCTGAAGCAGGCAGCGGAAACGGTAAATCGCGAGAAGTGACGAAAGGCGGTGGCGACGATGACACCGACAAAGCGGATCTGGGCTGATGTCCACATCCGCGGCGGTGAAGCCGTGTGGGTGTTGCTTGCGCACGCCTACGCGTTGCTGGTCCCCCTGGCCATCGTCGCCGCCGTCTCGTGGAACTGGGCCTATCTGCAGGAAGTGACGTACAACCCCTTCCTGTTCTTCGCCGCCGCCTGCCTGCTCTCGGCCGGCGGGGCGTTCGAGGCCGCCCAGAACACGATGGACAACTGGTACCTGACTGAGGAGACGGCCAGCACCAACGGCTACGGCTTCGCCGATTTCCTCTTCTACTGGCTGATTACCGCCGGCCAAGCCTGCATCGCGCTGGCCATTGGCGGCGACCAGCTTTGGGTGGTAGCCGTCTCCGTCGCGGCGGTTGTGGCGCTGCCCGTCTTCTACCTGCGCCAGGGTCCGTACTTCGTACCGCTGTCGGTGGTCAACCTGGCTGCGATCGTCTTGGCCTTCAACTCTTTCGGCGATCCGGTGATCTTCCTGCAGTTGCTCATCACCGGGGCCACGATGTACTTCTTTGCGGCGCTACTGCGCACTCGTGCCCAGGTGCTGCACGGATTCACCACCATCTCCGCATCCAGTGGCCTCTGGTTCCTGGTGTGGGCGATCAGCAACGGCGCGCAGGGCAGCAGCGTGCCGCTGTTGGTGCTTGCGCTAGTTGTGTTCGTATCGGTTCTGCTCGGTGCGCTCCTCTGGCGCCGGCTGCTCAACCTTCCCCCCAGCCGCCGGGAAGTGACGCTTGCGGCGTAGGCAACACGAACACACCATGGCGACCCCGTGCTTTGATCCGGCGCGGGGCGCTTCTACAGTCAGCGCGAAGGGGAGGCCGTGATGCCGGATTTCAAGTGGGCCGAGAATGCCAAGGCCGTGTACGACAAGAGCATCAGCGCTACTCCCTTCCCGTTTCGCCGGAACACCCGCGACGGGCTGAACAGCATCCTCATGGACAAGTACGGCGAGGACACGCCGATCACCGAGGCGATGATGGTTCAGGTGATTAGAGACAACACGCCGTCAGCGTTCCTCGGTCGGGGATTGAAGGCCATCCGGCCGGTGCTGACGGACCCGAGCTTGGCTGACGACTAGTCGGCCAAGCGGCGGTTCAGGGCATCCAGGACGCTGCGGGCGATCGCGTCCGCCTCATCAGAGCGAACCACCGCCGATCCCGAAACGAGTTGTTCCCCCGAGCGGGCGGCAAGGATGGTCAGCACCGTGACCGCGACCCGATGCGGACCGGCATCGACGATGTCCGCACTGTCCACTTCGACGGAGTGACCCAGTAGTTCGCCCAGGGCGTCCAGGGTCGCCCTGGCCACCAGCCGGGATCGGTGCCCCAGGCCGGAAGCCCCGGTGGCTCGTCCCTCAAAGGTGAGGCCCGAAGCGGCGAGGACGACCACCGCCTCGGCCTCCGGGCCGGCTGAGCGGACCATGATCGATGCGATGGCCGGACGCGGCGGCGCCTGCTGTTCGAGGCTGTGGTGGCCGTTCTTGGGCGTCTCCGGTGCCGGCGCTGGGCTGTCGTCCACGTCCAGTTGCACGACGGAGACGATCCGGTGGTCAATAGCCAGGCCGTGTTGAGCCTGGGCCAAGGACTGAATGTCGCGCACTATCTGCTTGGCGGCTCTGGTCGGCGCCGCCAGGACGTGGATCTCCACGGGCACCGCATCCGGGCCCGTCACGACGCTGGCAGCTTGAACGCCGGGCACTCGTTGCAGGTCCTGCTCCAACTCGGGGAGCAATCGCAGGGTCGTCATGCGTCCGCCTCAGTAAGTCCGGCTACGAACGCCTGCCGGCGTTGGTCCAGGTCTATCGTCCGCGCGCGGCTGGGCTCCTCGGCCCGCGCCCACGCTGCAGCCGACTCTTCGTTGCCGGTGCGCGCTGCGGTGTTGGCCTGATCCAAGGCAACGATCGTGGCCGGAATGGTGCGGCGCGCATGGTCCACGAGGCCGCGCAGCGACTCACGCTGCCACCAGCGCAGCAACCGGGCGGTCTGGGCGTCGATCCGCCCATCGGCTTCGGCGGCCGCCAACTCGGCGTCGAAGCGGTCGGTGGCCGGGTCCAGGCGCGCGTCCAGCAACCCGGCGACCACGTCGCCGAGCGCCCGTTCGCGGCTGCTCATCGCTCCTCCGTTGGCAACGACCCTCGATTCCCCGTTCGGGCCGTGTGGGGCAAGCGTAGCCATCGCCGACCCTCCGAAACCGGCATCCCGCTAGCGGGTGTCGTGGTTCGCCCGAATGGGTGACTGAGGCTGGCCGTGACCGACTCGATACCTGTCCTAGGTGCCTGCCCCCTTGACCCCTCACCATTCACACGATTCACTTCTGTCGCCTGTGTCACACAAGACACGGCAGGGGGGCCTCACCGCCAGCGGGGCAGCCCTGGGCACATCTGTGCCCGCCCGACAACTGCAGAGAGTGAACCGGGGACCGGCGGCGGCACGCTTGTCGCACTTGTGGCGACAGCCCGTCCGACGGGCGATCACCGAGCGGAGCGGATCGCGCATGGGTAGTAGCGGACTCCCATGACTTCTGACTTGGGGTGATGCGCTCATGACGATTTCGTCCATGCTGGAGCGCTTTCTAATGACCAACGGCCACGGCTGGCACTGACCGTGACTTGTGTCGCCGCCGGTCCCCGGTTCCCTCTCTAACTTCCCCAGTGGAGGGCGCATGCGCGACCTGCCGATGCGTGCCCGCATGTATGCGGGCGCTGTCGTTGGTCTTGGGCTGCTCGCCGTGGGTGTCAGCTTCACTCTCGTTGAAGACTGGCAGGGCACCGGCCTCCTCCTGGCGCTGGTACTGGTGCTGGAGCGGGTGGGTTTCCGCGCGACATCGGTGGCCTCGTCGGGAACATTCACGACGATGACCCTTCCGGTCGCGAGTGCGGCGTTCATGGTTGACGGCCCCGGCGCAGCGGCACTGGTGGGCGCCATGGGGCTCTTCGTCCGGGGTCACGAACCGTCCGAGCGGCACGGTCTGAACCTCAAGCGCGCCTTCAACGCGGCCAACTGGACGCTGAGCGCTTTTGCGGCCGGCTGGGCATACGTGTGGCTCGGTGGGCCTGTTGGATCGCTCGAACCCGGTGACTTCCCATCCGTCCTGGTGCCGTTCGCCGTTGCCAACGCGGTCTACTGCCTGGTGACCAGCCTGCTGCTCATCGGGATTCTGTCCGCTGCCCAAGGTGCACGCGTTGGGGACCTGCTACGGGGCTATCTCCTACAGACGACTCCGGCGATGTTCGGATACTCGGTGTTCGGATTGATGATCGCCGCGCTCTGGCTCGGGTCCGGGATTGGCGCCACCTCGGTGGTCCTCGTGCTGGCGCCGCTGATGATCGCGCGGTGGGCCATCGGCCAGTACGCCCGGGAACGCGAGGCCTACGAGGCCACCATCCGAACGCTGATCCGCGCAGTTGAGACCAAGGACGAATACACCCGGGGCCATTCCGAACGCGTCGCCAAAGGGTCGGTAATGATCGGCCGCGTTCTCGGCCTGGTCGGTCCACGGCTGGATGCGCTGCGTTACGCCGGGATCCTGCACGACGTCGGCAAGTTGGGTGTCCCCACCCGGATCCTGCAGAAGACCGGGCGGCTGACGGACGAGGAGTTCGCCGCGATCACGCTGCACCCGGTGCGGGGACGGGACCTGGTCGCGGACCTGGAGTTCCTGGGTGAGGCACTGTCCGGCGTACTGCATCACCACGAACGGCTTGATGGCCGCGGCTACCCGATGGGCCTGCGGGGCGAAGACATCCCTGAGTTCGCCCGGATCATCGCGGTTGCGGACGCATTTGACTCGATGACATCGACCCGGTCCTACCGTGGCGCCCGATCCGTCGAGGAAGCGCTGGAAGAGATTCGTCGGTGCTCCGGCTCCCAGTTCGACCCGCGCATGGTCGAAGCCATGCTGCTGGCCCTGGAGCGCGAACCTTGGACCGAGCGGACCGGACAACCTGCACCCAGGGCGGCCGCCGGCGGGCTCGACCACGACGATCCGACGGTGGCGGTGGGTCGCTCATGATCAGCGGACCCACGCGCCTTGCCGCGCTGGTGATTCTCCTGGCCGGTTCGCTGGCAATCGCTGCCTTCGTCGTGGTCTTCGAGGCCGGCGGTCTGGTGCAGCCCCGCGTCGCGATCGCGTTCGGCGCGGTGATTCTGGTCGGCGAAGTCATTCGAATCTGGTTGCCCAATGGCCGAGAGGCCGCACCACTTGGGACCGCTGCGGCACTCGGCTACGCATTGACCGAGTCGGTTTCGGGCACACCGGCGACCCATGGTGCGTGGCAGGTGGTCGCCGTCGCCGCGGGCGCGACCGCACTCGGGGTCCTGCCGCACATCGTCACCGGCCGCGCCCCGGATGCCGACGGGCTGGCGCGCCGCCTCGTGGTCATCGCGACGGTCGCCTTCTGGTTCCGCTCCGACTCGGTCCAGGATCTGCTGGCTACGTCGGGACCCCTGGCCAAAGCACTGATCATGGCCACGGTCGTTGCCATCGGCGGCGGACTGGACGCGCTGCTGTCCGCCGCGGTTCGTGCCGAGCGCGCGCACGCACCGTTCGCCCGGGCCGTGGTCGAGGAGTTGCGCGCCACCGGCGCGTTGGGTGTTGCCATTGGCATCACCGGCGTTCTCATGGCGTTGGCTGCCCCGGTGACCGGGCTGTGGGCCGTGCCCGTGTTCGGGGCGCCGCTGCTACTGGCGCAGTTCTCCTTCCGCCGGTTCGCCACGATCCGAATGACCTACCTGCAGACCATCCGGTCGCTATCCCGAGTTACGGAGTTGGGCGGATACACCGAGACGGGACACCTGCATCGCGTCGCTGACCTGGCCGTAGCGGTGGGCACCGAGATGGGCCTTTCGGACGCACAGTTGCGGGACCTGGAGTACGCCGCGCTGCTGCACGACATCGGCCAGCTGTCCCTCGATGAGCCGATCGACGGCGGGGCCACGTCGTGGAAGTCCGCGGACGTGCAGGCGGCGATCGCTCGCGATGGTGCCGAGGTCATCCGCCAGACGAAGGTCCTGGACCGAGTGGCGGACATCGTCGAGCGCCAATCCGATCCTTACCGCCGGCCACACGAGGCCGACGATCCGCACCTGAGCATCGCCAGCCGGATCGTGCGGGTCGTGAACGCATACGACGATGCCGTCGGTGACAGCAACGAGCAGTCCCGGCAAGCGGAGGCCCTGGAAGCCCTACGGCTGGGCATGGCCTTCGACTACGACCCAGCCGTGGTGCGAACTCTCGGCCGCGTGCTGGACCGGCGCCGTAGCGGCTCTCACTAGGCTCCCGTCACCGGCTCCGGAACGGGGCCCGGCGCATTCGACGGGAGGACGCATGGCTGAAGAACTCCGGGCGGAGATGGTCGCGAATGTCGCACGGGTCGTCGTCGGGGCCGGTGACGTTGTGCCCATTGGCGGCATGGTCGTCATCCTCGAGTCGATGAAGATGGAGATCCCGGTCCTGGCCGAGGTCGGTGGCACGGTGGTCGAGGTGGCTGTGAACGAGGGCGATGTCGTGCAGGAAGGCGACCTGTTGGTGGTCCTAGGTCCCTAGTTGAGGTTCAGGCCTTCAGTCGCCGCCCCGGGCGGCCGATGAGCAGATTGTGACGGACGACCTGAGCGCGGCCGCCGAGCCGACGATTGCGCCCTACCTGCGTGCTCTCAACGAGAGCGGCGGATCCGACCTGCACTGCAAGGTCGGGTCACCGCCGCGGGTACGCATTGACGGGCGACTGCGCAAGTTGCAGGCCGACCCGCTGACCCCGGCGGACACCGAGCGCTTCGTCGAAGAGGTTCTGCGCGAGGACCTGATCGAGACCTTCCTCAAGACCAACGAAGCCGACTTCGCCTTCTCGTTGCCGGGCGTGGGCCGCTTCCGCGTCAACGTGTTCCGCTCCCGTGGATCGGCCGGCATCGTGTTCCGGCGCGTCAGCGTCGGGGCCATCCCGTTGACCGATCTGGGTCTGCCCCCGGTGCTCAGCGCGCTCTCGATGGAGCCGCGCGGACTTGTCCTGGTCACCGGCCCGACCGGTTCGGGAAAGACCACGACGCTGGCCGGGATGATCGACCACGTCAACGAGAACCGAGAGGTGCACGTAGTCACGATCGAGGACCCGATCGAGATCCTGCACTACGACAAGCTGGCGATGATCAACCAGCGTGAGGTGCGGGTCGACACTGGGGACTTCGCAACTGCGTTGCGTGCCGCGATGCGCCAGGACCCGGACGTCATCCTCGTCGGTGAGATGCGTGACATGGAGACCGTGAAGGCGGCCCTCGCGGCTGCCGAGACCGGGCACTTCGTCATGTCGACGCTGCACACCACCGACGCGTCGGAGACGATCAACCGCATCATCGACTTCTTCCCGCCGCACGAGCAGAAGCAGGTGCGGCTGTCGCTGGCGAGCAGCCTGCGCGGCATCATCTGCCAGCGTCTGGTGCAGCGCAGCGACGGCTACGGGCGCTGCGTCGCGATGGAGGTTTGCATCAACACCGGGCGTGTGGCGGAGGCAATCGCCGAGCCGGATAAGACGTCTACGTTGCCGCAGCTGATCACCGAGGGCGCCTTCTACGGAATGCAGACTTTCGACCAGCACCTGGTGGCGCTGCTACGCGACGGTGTGATCAGCCTGGACTCGGCCATGCAGGCCTCGACCAGCCCGCACGACCTCACCGTGGAACTGCGGCGGCTGGGATTGGTCGCCTGACTCACCCGTGCCGCTGACCGTGTTCGACGCAGCGAGCTGACCAACCCTTGGGCGTCACCTGCACGACCATGCGCCTGGCGCACTGGGGGCAATACCGCGGCGGCTCCAACTCCGGGGTACGCGCACACGCCGCATGGTCGGCGTCTGCGGTCCGGCCGCAGTGAACGCAGTACGCGGATTCGGTTTCGCCCACGGCCGTACCGTAGACACGTGGAGCAGATGCGCGTCGGGCTGACCGCGGTCCTGGAATGGGTTGTTTCTGAAGCCGACACCGCCGAGGCGCTCGGCAGCGGTGATGTGCCGGTATTGGCGACGCCCCGGTTGCTGGCTTGGCTAGAGGCCGCGACGGTCGCCGCGGTCGCCGCGGCGCTGCCGGCGGCTTCGACCTCGGTCGGCAACCGCATCGAAATGCAGCATGAGCGGGCCTGCCCCGTGGGCACGGCCGTCCGCACCTCCGCCGTATTGGCGCATGTGGACGGCCGCCTGCTGCGCTTCACGGTGGGAGCCGAAGACGGTGATGGCAATCGCCTCGCGTCCGGAGTCGTGACCAGGACCGCGGTTGACCGCGACCGGTTCCTGCAGCGGCTTCAGTCCAAGCCCAGCGAGTAGACGAGCAGGCTCACCTGGGTCCAAGGGACCCAGTCCCGTTCCGGAACCCGCGCGAACCCCAGCCGCTCGTAGAGTGCGCGACCGGCGACGTTGCTCTCCAGCACAGACAAGACGACGGCGGCATCAGCGCGCTCGCGGGCCATCCGCACCACCGCGTCCACCAGCGCCACACCAACGCCGCGACGCTGGGCTGCCGGGGCGACGGCCAAGAACCTGAACTCCAACTCCGATGGTTGCCCGATCTCGGCCCAAGGGCTGCCCGGCGGAGTAACAGTGACGGTGCCAACCGTGGCACCGGCCTGCTCGGCAACCAGGAGTTGCGCTTCCCGCGCCCGGGCACCGGTGTTTCGCAGCGTCGCCATGTACGCGCCGGCCGGGTCCAGGGCGCCGCCGGCCGCGTACGCAGCGACCGTCAGTTCGGCCAGGGCCTCCAGATCGTCACCGGCGGACACCGGCCGCACCACTACCGCGCTCATATGCCGGTGGTCGAGCGCGGATACGCCACGGCTGGGTCGGTGATCACGTTGACCAGGTACGGCACCCCGGCGGCAAACGCACGGTCCAGGGCCGGGCCGATCTGCTCCGGCGAGGTCACCGTTTCTCCGCCGCCGCCGAGTGCGCGCACGACCTCGTCGTAGCGCGTCGCCGGCTGCAGATCTGCGGCTACGTCGTATCCGTACAGCATCTGCATGGGGTGCTTCTCCAGGCCCCACGCGCCGTTGTTGCCGACCACCAGAACGACCGGGAGTTGGTGGCGAACCAAGGTGTCCACGTCCATGAGCGAGAAGCCGGCTGCGCCGTCGCCGAGCAGCAGCACGATCGGATCGTCTGGGTAGGTCAGCCGGGCGGCCGCCGCATACCCAAGGCCAGTGCCCAAGCAGCCATACGGACCCGGATCCAGCCATCGCCCCGGCGCGGCCGGTTCGATGAATCGACCCGCGAAGGACACGAAGTCACCGCCATCCCCGATGACCACCGTCTCATCAGAAATGCGGGCCAGCAGTTCCCCGTAGATGCGGCCCGGGTGGATCGGATCCGAATCCGCCCGCAGCAGTTCCGCATCCGCGGCCATTCGCTCCGCGGCCGCATCCCGCAGCAGCAGGTGCCAGGCCTCCAGATCCACCCTCGGCTGCTTGGGCCAGAGTCCGCCCAGCGCATTGAGGGTCGCAGCCAGATCGCCGACTAGTCCCACCGCTTCGGTGTGTTGGGCGAGTTGGCTCTCGTCGTCGACGATGTGCACCACGGTCGCCGGTGATTGCTTGCTTCCGAACGAGCCGTAGCCGAGGCGGAAGTCCAGCGGGGTGCCGACGACGACGACCACGTCCGCGTTCTTGACCGCCGTGGCGCGGGCACGGGTCGCCAGCAGGGGGTGACCCCCCGGGATCACCCCTCGGCCCATCCCGTTGGTGATGGTGGGCGTCTGCGTGAGTTCGGCCAACTTCAGGGCGGCCGCTTCGGCGCGTCCGGTCCACACGTCCGAGCCGATGATGAGGGCCGGCCGCTCTGCCGCGGCCCACAGCCGAGCGGCGCGTTCCAGGGCCTCCGGCGGGGCCGGGGTGGCCGCGACGGCGGCAACTTCCATCGGTTGCACCGACACCGGCGTGTAGAGGTGGTCCATGGGCACATCGAGGAACACCGGGCCGCGATGGGGGCTAGTGGCCAACTGGAAGGCCGCCGCCACCTCGGGCCCGATCAGTTCCGGCTGGGACACCGTGCTCGCAAGCTTGGTGACCTCGCGCAGGATGGGTGGGTGATCGAGTTCCTGTAGTGCGCCGCTGCCCCAACGGAACTGGGGCGCGCGGCCGCCGACCACGACGACCGGCGAACCGTTGAACCACGAGGTGGCAATCGCGGAGACCCCGTTGGTGACGCCGGGACCAGCCGTGAGTGCGGCCAGGCCGGGGCGCCGAGTCAACTTGGCCTGACCCTCCGCCCCGAAGACGGCGGTCTGTTCGTGCCGCACGTCGAGGATGCGCATGCGGTACTGGCCGCGGGTGGCCGCGTCGAACAGCGGGAAGATGTGAGCGCCCGACAAAGTCCAGAGCGTGTCCACGCCGGCCTGCGCGGCGGCAGCGATCGCCGCCGTTCCGCCGTGATCGGGCAACTCGGCGGGTTGGCTCATGGGATCAGATGGAGTCTGACAACGCCTTGACCGGCATCTGCAGATCCCGAAGCAGCTCTACATCGGCATCGGCGTCGCGCCCCAGCGTGGTCAGGTAGTTGCCGACGATCACGGCGTTTATGCCGCCCAGGAGCCCATCGCGAGTGCCCAAGTCGCCAAGCGTGATTTCGCGGCCGCCGGCGAAACGGAGGATGGTGCGCGGCATCGCCAGTCGGAAGGCACCGATGGCCCGCAGGGCGTCGGCGGCGGGCAGGACGTCGAGATGGGCAAACGGCGTTCCTGGACGCGGATTGAGGAAGTTCATCGGAACCTCGTGCGGGTTCAGCTGAGCCAACTGGGTGGCAAACTCGGCGCGCTGCTCCACTGACTCGCCCATGCCGACGATGCCCCCGCAGCAGACCTCCATGCCGGACTCGCTGACCAGGGCCAGAGTCTGAAAGCGCTCCTCCCAGGTGTGCGTAGTCACCACGTTGCTGAAGTAGGACTTGGCCGTTTCCAGGTTGTGGTTGTAGCGGTGAACGCCCATGTCGACGAGATCGTCGACCTGCTCGGCGGTGAGGATGCCCAGACTTGCGGCGACATTGATGTCCACTTCGGCCCGGATCGCGGCGACGCCTTCGCGCATCTGCGCCATCAGCCGCTCGTCCGGGCCGCGCACGGCCGCGACGATGCAGAACTCCGATGCGCCGGTGGCAGCCGTCTGTCGGGCTGCCTCGACCAGCGCTGGGATGTCCAACCAGGCCGAGCGCACGGGTGATTCGAAGAGGCCGGATTGGCTGCAGAAATGGCAGTCCTCGGGGCACCCGCCGGTCTTGAGGGAGACGATCCCCTCGACCTCCACCTCGGGACCGCACCAGGCCAGGCGAACCTCGTGCGCCAGTTGCAGCAAGTCACCGACGCGGTCATCCGGCAGCCGCAACACCCGGACCAGGTCCGCTTCGCCCAGCCCGAGACCGTCGCGCAGAACGGTCGCACGTGCGTGTTCGAGTACGTCGACCTCGGCTGGCGCCGTCGGCGTGCTGGTCAAGTCATTCCTCCACGGGTGGGTAGGTGCTCTCGAAGTCTGCCGCATCGAACGAGCCGCCCAGGGACGGGGCGAGTCCAGCGGTGGCGACCTGCAGGAAGTCCGGCGGCGATCCGATGGCCGCGGCCAGTGCCGGTAGCGCGCCGGCAAGTGGCCGGGCCGCCAGCGTTTGCAGGTCGCGAATGTTGCTCCGGCAAGCCAGGTCCGGATGGGCGGGCCAGGCGCCGATGACCACGCCGGCCAGTCGCAGCCCCCGGTGGGCCATGGCCTCCAGCGTCAGCGCCGTGTGGTTCAGGGTGCCCAGGTCGGGCTGGGTCACCACCAGGACTTCGGCGTCGAGTTGGTGGGCCAGATCGGCGATGGTCCGGCCGTCGTCGTCGAAGCGCACCAGCAGTCCGCCGGCCCCCTCCACCAGAACCGAATCGTGTTCGGCAGCCAGTCGTTGGATGGTTCCGGCTGCGGCGTCCAGGTCGACTGCTGCCGTGCCGCTGAGCCGTGCTGCGGCTGCTGGGGCCAGCGGCAGTCGGTAGCGGCTCAACTCGTGCACGTTGCCCAGCCCACACAGCCGGGTTACCTCGTCCATGTCGCCCGGCTCGCCGGGCTCGACACCGGTCTGCGCCGGCTTGACCACGGCGACTGATCGGCCGCGAGCGGTCAGCACTGCGGCGATGGCGGCGGTGACCACCGTCTTGCCGACACCCGTTCCGGTCCCGGTGACGACCAGCGTGCTCACAGCAACTCCCTTGCGGCCGCCAGGGCGCATTTGAGTTGGTCGAATTCAGCGGCGCCAAGGTCGGATCGGCCAGTGATGCGCAACCGGCTGCGCCCATCGGGCACCGACGGCGGTCGGAAGCAGCCGACCCGCACGCCCTCGACCCGACAGGCCTCCGCGGCCGCGAGGGCGAGGTCGGCGTCGCCAACGATTGCGCTGGTGACGGCAGCATCCGGAGCGATCGCCGCGAACCCGGCGGCCACGACCAACTCGTAGGCGTGCTGGGTGGCAGCGCGCACGGCGCCGGCCCGCTCGGGCTCGGCGCGCAGCACGTCCAAGGCAGCAGCAGCCGCGGCCGCTGCTGGGGGAGCGAGGGCGGTGTCGAAGATGAACGGTCGGGCGGTGTTGACCAGGTGTTCGATGAGTTGGGCCGATCCCAGGACGACCCCGCCTTGGCTGCCCAGAGCCTTGGACAGCGTCGCGGTCAAGACGATCTCGGCTCCGGAGTCCAACAAGCCGGCGGCAACAGCCGCTCCAGCGCCGAGATCGCCGACGACACCTAGGGAGTGGGCTTCGTCAACGACCAGCGTTGCCCCGAACTCGGCGCACACCGCGCCCAAATCAGCCAAGGGCGCCAGGTCCCCGTCCACGCTGAAGACCGCGTCGGTGACAACCAGTGCGTCCGGCTGCGGTCTCGTCGCCAGGGCCGACCGGACGGCCGCCACGTCCCGGTGCTCGGTGACGATCACGGGCGATCGGGACAGTCGGCAGGCATCGATGATCGACGCGTGGTTGGCGGCGTCGGACACAACGAGCACCTCGGGGCCGCCGAGCGCGCTGAGGACGCCGAGGTTGGCGAGGTAACCGGAGGAGAAGGCCAGCGCTGCCTCGACACCGACGAACGAGGCGATTTCGGTTTCCAGCCGCGTGTGGATTTCCGTGTTTCCGGTAACCAGGCGGGATCCAGTGGCGCCCACGCCGAACGTCCGGGCGGCCTCGACGGCGGCCGCAACCACACGTGGGTCAGTGGCCAGTCCCAGGTAGTCATTGCTGGCCAGGTCGAGTTCGGAGTGCCGCCGCGACGGCAGCGTGCGAGTCAGGCCCCGGGCCTCGCGATCGGCGGCGGCAGCGGTCAAACGCCGGTTCAGTTGGCTCACCGACAGACCTCGTGCACGGACTCGGTGACGGCGTCCACAAGCAGGCGCAGTTCGTCTGTGGCGATCGCCAGTGGGGGCATCAGCACGACCACGTCGCCGAGGGGGCGGATCAGCACCCCGCGTCTGCGGGCCGCGCGACAGACCTCAAAGCCGGTGCGGTCCAATCCCGGAACCGCTGCCACCTCGATGCCGGTCATGGTTCCGCAGCGGCGGACCTCCGTCACCGCTGAATGCTGCGCCAATGGCTGCAACAGTCGACCGAGTTCTTCGCCGACGGCGGCCGCATGCGCGACCGTGCCGCGCGACTTCATCAGGTCCAGGTTGGCGATGGCGGCGGCACAGCACAGCGGGTTGGCGGTGTACGAGTGACCGTGGAAGAACGTGCGCGCCGCGTTGGCCGCGCCGAGAAAGGCCTCGTACACCGAGTCGGTGGCCAAGACGGCTGACAGTGGCAGGTAGCCACCGGTCAGGCCCTTGCCGCAAGTGAGTAGGTCCGGGGTGACCCCTGCGTGCTCAACCGCCCACATGGCGCCGGTGCGGCCCAGGCCCGTTGCCACTTCATCGACGATCATCAGCGTGTCGAACTCGTCGGCGAGGTCTCGCACACCGCGCACGAAGCTGGTGTCGTGGGTGAGGATCCCGCCGGCGCCCTGGACCATCGGTTCGATGACGATGGCGCACACCTGCGCCGCCTCCGCCTGCAGGATGGCCCGCATCTGGTCCAGTACCTCGACAGCGCGTTCCGCCCGAGTCTGGCCCGGCTGCAGCAGCCCTGGGGACGGCACCATCCGCGTGTCCAGCATTAGTGGTCGGTACGTCTGATGGAACAGGTCGATGCCGCCGACGCTCACCGCCCCGAGGGTGTCTCCGTGGTACCCCTCAGCGACGTGGACGTATCGGGGTCGGACTTGGCCGCGCTGGGCCCACGCCTGAAAGGCCATCTTGATGGCCGCTTCCACTGCCGATGACCCGTCGCCGGCGTAGAACACCTTGCCCAGGCCGGCCGGGGCCGTGGCCAGCAGTTTCTCCGCAAGCTCGATACCGGGTTGGTGAGTGGAGCCGAGGAACGTCGAGTGGTCCAGCCGGGCCAGCTGGTCGGTGATGGCCGCATCGATCTCGGGCACACGGTGACCGTGCACGGTGACCCAAAGCGATGAGAAGCCGTCCAGGTAGGCGTCGCCGTTGGCGTCGTACAGGTACATGCCTTCGGCTCGATCGATCACCAGGGGGTCGTCGTCAAGCCACAGCGAGTGCTGGGTGAATGGGTGCCACACACTGCGCTGGTCCCGAGCCAACAAGGCAGCGCTGTCGCCGCGCTCGACAGCGCTGCTGCGGCGGTTGGATGCGGTGCTGGTCACGGTGCGCCATCCTGTCAGCGGCTGGGGATAGCCACGGAACCGGCCGTAGCCTGTGCCGGTGTCCAGGCTGACCCAGGTCGCGCAGCAGACAGACCTAAGTGCTGATGAGTTGGGTCGTCTCAACCGTCTGGCAGCGGAGTTGTCGCTGCTCTCGGACCTGTCGTTCTCCGACCTGGTGCTGTGGGTGCCGACCTGGAGCGGGTCGGGCTACATCGCCGCGGCGCAGCAACGACCATCCACGGGGAGCACGGTGTTCGCCGAGGAAGTGGTCGGGGCGTTCTTGGCGAAGGGCCGCCGCCCGCTGCTGGACAAGGCGGTTGGCGAACGCCGCGTCATCACCTCCGACAACCCCAGCCCGCAGGCCCCGGTCGAGGTGATCCCGGTACCGGGCGCGGGTCGCACCATCGCGGTCCTGGCTCGCTACCGGGACATCGCCGGGACGCGAGCCAGTGGGCGGCTCGAGACCGCTTACCTGGACGCCTACGGCCAACTGGTGGAGATGGTCGCTGCTGGCCGCTTCCCGATCCCCGCCGATCCCACCGGTGGCGAACTGTCCGACCCCTTGCGCGTCGGCGACGGAACGCTGCGACTGGATGAGGGCGGGACGGTGGTGTTCGCGAGTCCCAATGCCCTGTCCGCGCTGCGGCGTCTCGGGCTCAACGCAGACCCCGTTTCGACCGTGCTGGCTGATGTCCTGGCCGCGCTGCTAGTTGGGCGCGGGCCGGTTGATGAGGACCTGCAGATGGTGGCGTCCGGCCGCGGCGCCGGGGTGGCCGAGGTGCACGCCCGGGGGGCTTGGGTGCGCATGCGGGGGATTCCGCTGCGCCGAAACGGTCGTCGCACCGGCGCATTGATCCTGCTCCGCGACGTTACCGACGTTCGAGTTCGCGAGGCCGATCTGCTCAGCAAGGACGCCACCATCCGGGAGATCCACCACCGGGTTAAGAACAACCTTCAGGCGGTCGCGTCGCTACTGCGGCTGCAGGCCCGCCGGGTGTCCGAACCCGAAGCCCGAGCTGCTTTGGAGGAGGCCATGCGCCGGGTCGGATCGATCGCGCTTGTTCACGAGATGCTGTCGGCGGAGTCCGACGAGACCGTCGACTTCGACGCAGTGGCCGACCAGGTCGTGGCAACCGCCGCGGATCTGGCGCAGCACTCGGCCGTGGACTTCGAACGGGCGGGGACCTTGGGCCGGTTGCCGGCCGAGGTCGCTACACCTCTGGCCCTGGTTCTGAACGAGTTGCTGCAGAACGCGATGGAGCACGCCGTGCCGACCGGTGGCCGGGTCCGGGTTCGCGGCCAACGAGGCCCCGTTCTGCACCTCGAGGTGGCCGACTCCGGTCCGGGACTACCGCCCGGTTTCGACCCCGAGACCAGCGACAGGCTGGGGTTGCGCATCGTGCGGACCCTCGTCGAGCAGGATCTCAGCGGATCCCTGGAGTTTGCGGCCGAGCCCGGCGGGGGGCTCTGCGTCAGCGTGGCTGTCCCGCTGACGGACGGGTGACGGGCGGACTCAGGTTCGGTTGCGCAGTCGCTGACGTGCGTTGCGACGCTTCAGCGCGCGCCGTTCGTCCTCGGACATGCCGCCCCAGACACCCGCGTCCTGGCCGGTCTCCAAAGCCCAGGCCAGGCACTGTTCGCGGACCGTGCAGCGCGCGCAAACGGCCTTAGCCTCATCGACCTGGAGCAGCGCTGGGCCGGTGTTACCGATGGGGAAGAACAGTTCCGGATCCTCGTCACGGCAGGCGGCCTCGTGTCGCCAGTCCATGCGGTCTCCTTCGATGCCGGCCGTGAGCGCGATCGAGCGCGCTCCCCGTGTGGGCGCTCGGCCAAGGTTGTCGTCTTTCGACAACCAAGGGGGCAACTGTGACATTCCTGAAACGTCTGACACAAGGGCCCAGGCGCCGAAATCCGGGGTCAACGGTGTCGCGTTGGTCACATCTAAGCCCCATTTCGGACTTTTCAGACCACTATCCGTAGCGCGTTCGGGGTCCAGGTCAGATCCCACTCGGTTCTTTCGCCCAGGTAGTCGCCGTCGAGGTGAACCGGCTGCGGCTTGATCGCACGCAGCCGGATCCAGGGTTGATCATGCAGCCGCAGGTTGTTCGAGCCGGCTCGCAGTGGCCCGCCCAGCAACTCCGAGGCCGCGAGCAGGGTTTGCCGCGTTCGCAATGACCGCAGCGCGAACAGGTCCAGCGCCGTGTCGAAGGAAGCATCCGGACAGGCCGTGACCGCCCGGTTGGCGAGGAAAGTCCACGGCGTCGTGTTCTGCACGATGGCCAGGAAGAGCCCCGACTCGGTGCGGCTGCGGGTTTCGACGGTGATGGCCGGGGTGGAGCGGTCCAGACCCCCGAAGAACGTTTGGACCGCACGGGCCAGAAACCGCGGATGGCTGGTGCTGCGACCCCGGGAACGGTCGGACTCCACCGCGGCGATAACCGCCGCGTCGAAACCCATGCCGGCGCTGAAGAGGAACCAGCGGTCGTCGGCCCGCCCCAGCCCGATGGCGTGTTCGCGGTCGCGCGCCAGGGCGTCCAGCAGCGCGCCGGTGGCCTCGACGGGGTCGTCGGGCAAACCCAATGCGCGCGCGGAGACGTTGGTCGAGCCACCGGGGATGATCCCCAGCCGGGGCACATGTGGCCCAGGGCCGGTGGCCAGCAGTCCGTTGGCCACCTCGTTGACAGTGCCGTCACCGCCTAGCGCGACCACCAGATCGGTCTGGCCGACAGCTTCGGCCGCAATCTCGTGCGCGTGGCCACGACTCTTGGTGGTTGCGACCTCGACGTCCATCGCATGTCCCAGGGCGGCAGAGATCACTTCGCGAACCCGGTCGGTGGTGGTGGTGGCTGCTGGGTTGACCACGAGAACGGCTCGCATGCGGCTCACCGTATCCGCGGGTCCGCCTACGCTGCCGCCGTGACGCAAGCCGCCGAGGGCCCCGCGCCGGGGGCGACGCAGGTCACGACCGCGGCATTGGTCGTCCTGGCCGAGGGGCTGGCGTTGCTCGGCTACGGCGCCTGGCTGGTCGTGCAGTGGCTCACCGCTGAAGCCAGCAACGCCGAGTTGGCCCGGGAGTTGCCGTGGTACTTCCTGGTGTTCGGGACCCTGGTGGTGCTGGTCGCCGTAGGACTGTTCCGGCGCATGGGCTTCGCCTATGGCGCGACCGTGGCCATGCAGTTGCTGTGCCTGCCGATCGCCTGGCAGATGGCCTCGCAGGCCTTCTGGTTGGGCGCGATTCCATTGGCGGCTGGCGCGGTGACGGCGCTGATTGCCCTGCTGTCGCCGGCTGGTCGCGCTGCCTTCGGCCGCTAACTGCGGCGCGACGCTAGGCGGGTTGGACCAGCGCCTGCCGCAGGGTCGCCAGTGTTCGCGCCAGGATGCGGGACACATGCATCTGCGAAACCCCGATCTCGGTGGCGATCTCGCTTTGGGTTCGGTTTTCCACGAAGCGCAGATGCAGCACGCGCCGTTCGCGATCCGGCAGGGAGTCCAGGACCGGTGCCAGCGCCTCGCGGTCCTCCACTCGGAGCATGCCGAGATCCAGACCACCGAGCCGCTCAGCCGCTGTTGCGCCATCAGTGTCGATGGGGGCATCCAGCGGCACCGCCGTGTAGGCGTCGGCGGCTTCCAGCGCCTCCAGGACGTCTTCGCTGCTGACGGAAAGGTCAGCCGCTAACTCCGCAACAGTGGGGGATCGGCCCAATTGTTGGCGCAGGTCCTCGGTCCGGCTCGTCAGCGCCATGCGCAGTTCCTGCAGCCGGCGTGGCACCCGCACCGCCCAGGTGTGATCGCGGAAGTGCCGTTTGATCTCGCCGCTGATCGTGGGCAGGGCGAAGGAGGAAAAGGCCGCCCCATGCTCAGGGTCGAACCGGTCGATCGCCTTCAGCAGCCCCACCGACCCGACCTGGACGAGGTCATCGACGGACTCGCCCCGGTCCCGGAACCGCAGCGCGACGGCGCGGACCAGGCCCAGGTGTTGAGTGGCCAAGGACTCGCGCAACTGCTGCCGCTGCTCCGAGCCCGGCGGTGCCGCGCGCATGAGCCGGAAGCGCTCGCGGACCTCCGCCGCCTCCGGGGTCGGTTGCCGCGGGATGCTCATCCGCTCTGGCCCACTGCGTGCAGAGTGACGGTGACGTGGCCGTCCTCGGCTACCTGCTCCGCCGAGGAAGCCAGGGAACGCAGCACCATCCAGCCGAATCCGTCTTCGGGGAGGGCCGAACCGCTGAAGCGCAACTGCAGCAGGACCCCGGCGTCGGATGCGTCCAGGGTCAACTGGATGTCAGCAGTTGTTCCCGGTTCGGCCAGCGCCAACGCGGCAAGCTCATCGACGGCGAGCCGCAGATCCTCGATCTGGTCCAGCCCGAAGCCGGCGCGACTGGCGACGGCCGCGGTAGCGGCACGAAGCACAACCACATAGGCCGGATCCGCAGGGACCGTCAGTAGCAGGGGCGCCGCCATGGGCTGACGCTAGCGAGCCGACCCCGTCGCGCGGTGGATCAGCCTTGCTTCGTCTCCGCGAAGATCTCGGCGATGCGGTCGATCTTGGCCAGGAGCTCGTCGGCGACGGCGACGTCGACCGTGCCCTTGGTCCCAGCCGCACCGGCCAGTTTGGTCGCTGAGTTGAACAGCTCGTGCAACTCCGGGTACTTCTCGAAGTGCGGAGGCTTGAAGTAGTCGGTCCAAAGCACCCACAGGTGCTCCTTGACCAAGTGCGAGCGCTCTTCCTTGATGCTGATGGCCCGGGCGCGGAAGTCGGCATCCTCGGACCCGTGGTACTTCTCCATGCAGGCCTTGACCGACTGGGCCTCGATGCGAGCCTGAGCGGGGTCGTAGATCCCGCACGGGAGGTCGCAATGGGCGTGGACGGTGATGCGGGGAGCGAACACGCGACGCAGCATGGATGCTTCCTTTCGGGATCAGCGGGAATCGAATGCCGACATTAGCGTTGCCCACCGGCAAGCGACAGTCGGGAGGTGCAGTGGGTCGTTGGGGAATCGCGACGGTGGCCGGCGAGTCCATGCAGCCGACGCTGCGCGAAGGCGATCGGCTGTTGGTCTCCTACGGTCGGCAGGTGCAAGCGGGGGACCTGGTCTTGGTGCAGTTGCCCGGCGAACGCCCGCTGGCGGTGAAGCGAGCGACCCGGCGGGAACCGGGCGGATGGTTCGTCGAGCGGGACAATCCGCGAGCGGGCGTCGACTCGTGGTCGCTGGGACCGATCGGGTCCGATGCGGTGGTGGCCGTTGTGGTCGCCCGGCTGGCTCCACGCCCAGCCCTGTTCACCGCTGCACGACGAAAGCACGTGAAACCATGACCGGTAGCGAACGGCGCTGAGGAGCAGTCGATGACGTTGGACGACGACCCAATCTTCCGGCTTCACCGGGGCGGGAAGATCGAGGTGCGCAGCACCATCGATGTCCCGGATGCCGCGGCGCTGTCCATGGCGTACACACCCGGGGTCGGCAAGGTCAGTTCGGCCGTCGCCGCGGACGAGTCCCTCGCTGACATCTACACCTGGCGAGCCAACACGGTGGCCGTGATCACCGATGGCAGCGCAGTGCTGGGTCTCGGTGACCTCGGCCCCACGGGTGCCTTGCCGGTCATGGAGGGCAAGGCGTTGCTGTTCAAGCAGTTCGCCGGAATCGATGCAGTCCCGATCTGCCTGGATTGTCGTGACGTCGAGGCGGTCGTGGACACAATCGTGAACATCGCCCCGTCCTTCGGCGGGATCAACTTGGAGGACATCTCCGCGCCCCGATGCTTCGAGATCGAGCGCCGCCTGGATGCGGCACTGGACATCCCGGTCTTCCACGACGACCAGCACGGGACGGCGATCGTGGTGCTCGCCGGCCTGCGCAATGCGGCCCGGGCTCTGGATCGGGAGTTCACCGACCTGCGGGTCGTGGTGATGGGTGCCGGCGCGGCCGGGGTCGCGGTCAGCACCATCCTGATGCAGGCCAATGTTCGCGACGTGGTTGTGGTCGATTCCCGCGGAATCATCGGTCCGGGTCGTGTCGACCTGTCCGATGTGAAGCAGGACCTGCTGGCCCGAACCAACACTCAAGGCCTCGACGGTTCGCTTGCTGACGCCTTGGTGGGCGCCGACGTATTCGTGGGTGTCTCCGCCGGCCGGGTTGCCGCGGAGCTCTTGGAGCTGATGGCGCCCAAGCCGATCGTGTTTGCGCTGGCCAACCCCGACCCGGAGGTCGCCCCGGAGGCGGCCCGGCGTTTCGCCGCAGTGGTGGCTACCGGTCGCAGCGACTTTCCCAACCAGGTGAACAACGTCTTGGCCTTCCCGGGGGTCTTTCGCGGCGCCCTGAGCGTTTCCGCGTCGGCCATCACCCCGGCCATGAAGTTGGCTGCTGCTGACGCTATTGCCGACGTGGCCACCGCCGAGTTGGACCCCGACCACGTGATCCCGTCGGTGTTCGACCCGCGGGTCGGCCCGGCCGTTGCCGCGGCGGTGGCCGCAGCCGCGGTGCGCGACGGTGTGGCCCGGCGCCCCTCCGGCCAGCCCTAGGGTGTGGCGGTGCTCGCAGTCACCGCTGACTCCATCAACCCGGACGAACCACTCGCCGGCCTCGGCGTAGGTCAGATCCCGGACCCGGACGGGCCGGATGGCTGGGTCCCGGTGGCCGTCCGAGCGGCCGCGCTGAACCATCACGACCTCTGGACGTTGAAGGGCGTGGGGATCAGCCCCGACCGGCTACCGATCGTCTTGGGCTGTGATGCGGCCGGCCTGGGGCCGCAGGGCGAAGAGGTGGTCGTGCACGCGGTCATCGGGGACCCCGCGGCCGGCGGGGGTGACGAGACGTTGGACCCCAAGCGCTCCCTGCTCTCGGAAGTGCATGACGGCACCTTGGCCGAACGGGTGTGGGTGCCCAGCCGCAACATCATCCCGAAGCCGCCTGGCTGGTCGTTTGAACAGGCCGCCTGCGTGCCGACCGCATGGTTGACCGCCTACCGGATGCTGCGCACGCGCGGACGGCTCGAAGCCGGGGAGACCGTCCTGGTTCAGGGGGCTGGCGGCGGGGTTTCGACTGCCCTCATCGTGCTGGGCCGGGCGATGGGCCTGCGCGTATGGGTGACAAGCCGCGATGCGGGTCGGCGCGAGCAAGCCCGCGAGTTGGGGGCGCATGACTGCTTCGAACCGGGAGCGCGGTTGCCCGAGCGGGTCGATGCCGTGATGGAAAGCGTGGGAGCGGCCACCTGGTCGCACTCGCTGAAGGCGTTGCGCCCGGGCGGCCGGGTAGTCGTTTGCGGGGCCACGTCGGGGGCCGGACCGGCGGCGGACCTGAACCGCATCTACTTCCTGCAACTGTCCGTCATCGGTTCCACCATGGGCACCCGGACCGAACTGGCCGAGTTGATGGAGTTCATGGTCGCCGCCGGTGTGGAGCCGCTGATCGACAGCGTGTTCGAGTTGGCGCAGGCGCGGGATGCGTTCGAGCGGCTTGCTGGTGGCGAGGCGTTCGGAAAGATCGTGCTTACCGTCTGAGTCGGTCTTGCGCCTGCTGCTTGCCGTGCCGACTTAGGGCCGCGCGTCGGTCAGTCCTCGTCCGCCTCGTCAAGCCGAGCCAGCCACGTGGCCAGTCGCTCCACGGCGGTCTCGAAGTCAGGGTTGATGTCGACGAACTCGCGCAACCGCTCGGCCAGCCAGTCGATGGAGACGTCCTCGCCGCCGCGGCGTTCGCGCAACTCCTCGATGCCTCGGTCGGTGAAGTACATGGGCCGAACCGTTTAGCCCAGTGCTCGTGCGAGCAGGTCGGCCTGTTCCGCCTCGTGCCGGTGGTGGCTGCCGACGGCCGGCGATGAGGACTCCGGGCGGGTTATCGGTGTGATGGGCCGACCAAGGACCGGGGGCAGGTGCAGGCCCATGTAGGGCCACGGGCCCATGTTCGCCGGCTCCTCCTGAACCCAGCGGAACTCCTGCGCCGAGCGGAAGGTCGCTGCCAGTTCGGCCAGATCCGCCTCGGCGAGGGGGTACAGGCGCTCCACGCGCACGATGGCTACGTCGGTGCGGCCCTGAGCCGCTCGGGCGGCAACCAGGTCGTGATACACCTTTCCGGCGCACAAAAGCACGCTGCGTACCTGGGTCGCATCGACGGTCGAATCGCTGATAACCGGCTGGAAAGTGCCCTCGGTGAAGTCGCGGGCGGGTGAGGCTGCGGCCTTCAAGCGAAGCATCGACTTCGGGGTGAAGACCACCAGTGGCCGCCGGACGTTGGACAGCCCCTGGCGGCGCAGCAGGTGGAAGTAACTGGCCGGGCTGCTCGGGTAGGCCACCGTCATGTTCTCCTGGGCGCAAAGCGTCAGGAACCGTTCGATGCGGGCGGACGAGTGTTCCGGCCCCTGTCCTTCGTAACCGTGCGGCAGCAGCAGCGTCAGTGGCGCCTGCGCACCCCACTTCTGCTCAGACGAGGCGATGAACTGGTCGATGATGATCTGGGCGCCATTTGCGAAGTCGCCGAACTGCGCCTCCCAGAGGACCAGCGCTTCGGGGCGGGCCACCGAGTAGCCGTATTCGAAGCCCATGGCGGCGTACTCGCTGAGCAGGGAGTCGTAGGCGTGGAACTTGGCCTGGTCGGCGGACAGGTGACGCAGCGGCGCGTACTCCTCGCCGGTGACCCGGTCGACGAAGACGGCGTGCCGCTGTCCGAACGTGCCGCGCCTGCTGTCCTGGCCGGCCAACCGCACGGCCACGCCCTCCATCAGCAGTGAGCCGAATGCGAGGGTCTCGCCCATGGCCCAGTCGATCGCGTCCTTCTCGACCATGTCGACGCGTCGCTGCAACTGCGGGGCCAACCGGGAGTGGACGGTGAAACCTTCCGGGACCGCGACCTGCCCGGTGGCGATCGTCTTCATGGTCGCCTCGCTGATTGCGGTCGCCCGCTCGCGGGACTCGTCGCGTGGCACGAGGGCGATCTCCCCGGTCAACTCCACCTCGGCCGGTTGCTCGGCGGCGGGGTCGGCGGCTGCGCTGCGTGTCTCTTGGAACACGCGCTCCAACTGCTGTTGGTAGTCGCGCAGCGCCTCCTCGGCCTCCTCCAGCGTGATGTCGCCGCGGCCGACCAGTTGCTCGGTGTAGAGCTTGCGGACGCTGCGCTTGTTGTCGATGATCGAGTACATCAACGGCTGAGTCAGCGAAGGATCATCAGCCTCGTTGTGACCGCGGCGGCGGTAGCAGATCAAGTCCACGACGACGTCCTTCTTGAAGGCCTGCCGGAACTCGAACGCCATCCGTGCCACCCGCGCGCACGCCTCGGGGTCGTCGCCGTTCACGTGGAAGATCGGTGCCTGGATCATCCGGGCGGCATCGGAGGCGTAGACGCTGGATCGGGACGAAGTCGGTGATGTGGTGAAGCCCACCTGGTTGTTCACGATCACGTGGATCGTTCCGCCGGTGCGGTATCCGCGCAGTTGCGACAGGTGCAGCGTCTCGGTGACCACACCCTGACCGGCGAAGGCCGCGTCGCCGTGCAGCAGGATCGGCAGAACCGGGAACTTGTCGCCCTGATCCAGCAGGTCCTGCTTGGCGCGAACCATCCCCTCCAGCACCGGGTCCACGGCCTCCAAGTGGCTGGGGTTGGCGGCGAGGGTGACCGGGATCAACCAACCCTCGGGTGTGGTGAAACTGCCTTCGGCGCCGAGGTGGTACTTCACGTCGCCGGAGCCGTGCGCGGTCCCCGGGTCCATGCCGCCCTCGAACTCGCGGAAGATCTGCGCGTAGCTCTTGCCGACGATGTTGGCCAGCACGTTCAGCCGGCCGCGGTGTGGCATGCCGATGGCAACTTCCTCCAGGCCGCGTTCGGCGGCCCGGGACAGCACGGCGTCCAGCAGTGGGATGACCGACTCGGCACCTTCGAGGCTGAAGCGCTTCTGGCCTACGTACTTGGTCTGCAGGAACGTCTCGAACGCTTCGGCGGCGTTGAGGCGACGCAGGATGTGTAGTTGCTGCTCGCGATCCGGGCGCTCCAGCGGTGTCTCCACCCGCTGCTGGATCCACTGCCGCTGCACCGGGTCCTGGATGTGCATGTACTCGATGCCGATGGTTCGCACATACGAGTCACGAAGAATGCCGAGGATCTCCCGCAGCGGAGCCATGCTGCGCCCGCCGAAGCCGCCGGTCGGGAACTCGCGGTCGAGGTCCCACAGCGTCAGGCCGTGGTTGACGATGTCCAGGTCCGGATGCCGCCGCTGCTCGTACTCCAGCGGATCGGTGTCCGCCATGAGGTGCCCGCGGACCCGGTAGGCGTGGATCAGTTCCTGTACTCGGGCCGTCTTGTTGACGTCGTCCTCGTGCGAGGCCGAGATGTCCGGCGCCCAGCGCACCGGCTCGTAGGGGATCCGCAGCGCGGCGAAGATCTCGTCGTAGAAGCCGTCCGCGCCGAGCAGCAGCTGGTGCAGGCGGCGCAGGAACTCCCCGGATTGGGCGCCCTGGATGATGCGGTGGTCGTACGTGCTCGTCAGCGTCAAGATCTTGCTGATCGCGTGGCGGGCCAGGGTCTCCTCGCTGGCGCCGGACCACTCCGCGGGGTACTCCATGGCCCCAACGCCGATGATCGCGCCCTGTCCGCGCATGAGTCGCGGGACGGAGTGGACGGTCCCGATCGTGCCCGGGTTCGTCAGCGTGATGGTCGTGCCGGCGAAGTCGTCCAAGGTGAGCTTGTTGTTGCGGGCCCGTCGGACCATGTCCTCGTACGCGGCCCAGAACGCGGCGAAGTCCAGGGACTCGGCATTCTTGATGCTCGGGACCAGCAGTTGGCGGCTGCCGTCCGGCTTGGCCAGGTCAATGGCCAGCCCAAGGGCCACGTGCTCCGGGGTGAGCACGGAGGGTTTGCCGTCGACCAACTCGTACGCGGCGTTCATGGCGGGCACGTCGGTGACCGCGCGGACCAGTGCGTAGCCGATCAGGTGGGTGAAGGACACCTTGCCGCCGCGGCCGCGGCGCAGGTGGTTGTTGATGACGGTGCGGTTGTCGATGAGGAGTTTCGCCGGCACCGCGCGCACGCTTGTCGCCGTCGGGATCTCCAGCGATGACTCCATGTTGGTCACCACACGCGCCGCCGGCCCGCGCAGCCTGGTCACCTCGGGCCCGGCAGGTCCTTCGGCGGCTTCGGCTGCAGGGGCAACTGCCGGAGCTGTCGCGGGAGCCGCTGCAGCGGGAGCGGTCTGTGCCGGGGCCGCAGCAGGAGCAGGGGCCGGGGCTGGAGCGGGAACCGCTGGCGCCGCCGGTCCTGGGGGCGCCACGGCCGGAGCGGCGGCGTCGAGCGAAGTCGGTGTGCCGGGTGCGGGGGTTTCCGGTTCGGAAGCCGGCGGGGCCGCCTTGGTGACCAGCGCGTCCATGGGTTGGTAGTCGGCGAAGAAGTCCCACCAGGCTCGATTCACGCTCTGTGGATCGGCCAGGTACTTCTGGTAGATCTCGTCCACCAGCCATTCGTTGGGGCCGAACCCAGCAACGGGGACGTCGGGAGTGGACTGACTCGTCTCAGACACGCGGCTACCGCCATGCTTCAAGTCGCGGGGGATTGGCGATTAATCCTATCCGGCGCCGGCTCGGCACCTCGCTGCGGATCAGGTCACGTCGCGGCGCACGGTGACCCGTGCCGCCAGGACCCCGAAAGCCAGCGCGTACCCGGTCATCAGGAGCGCGCCTCCCCAGGCCGGCAGCAACGACGACCCGTCTGCCGACGTCACCTGGACAAGCGCATTGGCGGCGCCGCCAGGCAGCCACTTACCTACGGCCGGCAACAGCGCCACAAGCAGCGCCTCGGCCAGCAGTACCCAGACCAATGCGGCAACCACGGCGGCGATCTGATTGCGGATCAACGCCCCCACGGCCACGCCCAGGACCCCATACAGCGCGGTTGCCAGCGCCCCACCGACGACGATCCGGGCGATCGTGTCGGGGTCCACGGTGGCGGCGTCGCGCAGGCTCAGGAGCACCGGCGCCAGAGCCAAGGTCAGCACGGCGGCGACGGCTGCGAATAGCAGGCCGATGAGGCCGTAGGCGACCATCTTGGTCGCCACCACCAGGCCCCGACGGGGCGTGGCCAGGAAAGTCGCGGTGATCGTCTGGTGCCGGTACTCGGTAGTCATGGCCAAGATCCCGAGGACTAGAACCAGGACTCCGCCGGCCCCGGCGCTGGCCCAGATGGACCGGACCGTGGATTCCTCTTGCAGGCTCGGTGCGCCCTCAAGTCCGGAGGCCAGCACTCCAGCGACGACGTTCAGTGCCACGAATGCGGCCAGCACCACCAGCAGCGCCCACACCACTCTTGTTGTGAACGCTTTGCGCAACTCCGCCCGGATGGTCATTTCTCGGCATCTCCGGTCAGGGAGAAGAAGACGTCCTCCAACTCGCGGCGTTCGGTGCGCAACTCGTGCAACTCCACGCCGGACACCAAGGCGGCAGCGCCGACAGCGGCGGAATCGACGCCGTCCACGCGCAGTGACCCATCCGGCTGCTCTGCCACCGCCGCGCCACCGGCTCGCAGCGTTTCACTCAAGATCACCGCTTGCGGGGTACGCACGACGACGCTGGGAGTGAGCGTCAGATCTTGCAGCGCACCGGTGTGAACCAGCCGGCCGCGATTGAGGATCACGATGTCGTCGACGGTCTGCTCCACCTCGGCGAGGACGTGACTGCTCAGCAGCACCGTTCGGCCTTGCTCGGCCTGCCAGCGCAACAGGCCGCGCAGCCAGGCCATGCCCGCCGGGTCCAGGCCGTTGCCCGGCTCGTCCAGGATCAGCACGTCCGGATCGCCGAGCAATGCCGCGGCCAGCGCCAGCCGCTGGCGCATGCCCAGGGAGTAGCCATCCACGCGCCGACCCGCTGCGTCTCCCAGCCCAACCAGTTCCAGGCACTCGTCGGCTCTGGTGTCGGGCAGTCCGGCGGCCGCAGCCTGCACGCGCAGGTGATTGCGCCCGGTCCGTCCGGGATGAAAGCCGCTGGCCTCAAGCGCAGCCCCCACGGTCTGCAGCGGTTTGGCCAGTTGCCGGTAGGCCAGCTCGCCGATGCGCGTGCTGCCCGTGGTCGGGGTGACCAAGCCCAGCAGGCAGCGCAGGGTTGTTGTCTTGCCGGCCCCATTCGGCCCGAGGAAGCCGGTTACCCGGCCCGGCTGGACGGTGAAGGTCACCGCGTCCACCGCCAGGACGGCACCGAAACGCTTGGACAGGTTGTCCACGAACAGGGCCGTCGGCACCCCACGATCCTGCCAACTCCGACCGCCCCAGACGACACCGCCGCTCCGACCGTTTGGATTGGGTGTACATGATGAGCAAGGAATCTGCGCTGACGCTGGGCGTTCTGGACAGCAAGACCACCGTTGACCGGGCAGGTTGCATACTCAGGTGGCGCGTGCTGCCCTAGGGACCGTGTTCGAGGAAGCCCAGTTGTACGCGCCGGTGACCCGCACGGATGACGGCGCGGTCACAGTCCACCTGGGCGCGGACCATCCCGGCGCCACCGACCCCGACTATCGCCGCCGACGTAACGAGATCGCCGGTCTCGCCCTGGACTGGCGGCCTGGCCAGCCGGTGCCAACTGTTGAGTACTTGCCGGCCGAGCACGAGGTGTGGGCGCTGGTGTCGGCCGAACTGCATCGCCTGCATGAGGAACTGGCGTGCTCGGAGTACTTGGCGGGCAAGGAGCGCTTGGGGTTACCCGAGGACCGCATCCCGCAGTTGGCCGAAGTGACCGACCTGCTCGCGCCCACCAGTGGGTTTGAGTACCTGCCCGCCGCGGGCCTGGTCCCGTTGCGCGAGTTCTACGGCAGCCTGGCTAGGGGTCACTTCTACTCAACGCAGTACATGCGCCATCACTCGGTGCCGCTGTATACGCCCGAACCGGACGTTGTGCACGAAGTAGTCGGGCACGCCAATTGCCTTGCGCATGAAGGCCTGGCGGCGCTGTACCGGGCGGCTGGTGCGGCGGTCAACCGGGTTGAGACCGAGGCGGCCTTGGAGTTCGTGTCCAAGGTGTTCTGGTTCTCACTGGAATTCGGCGTGCTGCGCGAGCAGGGTCGGGTGCGGACGTATGGAGCGGGGTTGCTGTCCAGCTTCGGTGAGATCCAGCAGATCGAACGCGCGATCCTGCTGCCTCTGGACATCGCCAGGATGGGCACGCAGACCTACGACATCACGCACTATCAACCGGTGTTGTTCTGCGCGGACTCCTTCGACCAAGTCGTGGACGTGGTCGGTGCGTTCTTCGATGAAGTCGACGACGCGATGGCCCACCAACTGCAAGCGGCCGCCCCGGAGCCGGTGGTACCGAGCGCAGCCTGAGGACTGTCGCTGGGCGGATCAGCCTTTGGGAGCCCGGGGGTCGGAATCGAATCCGGCGCGCATTCGCAGCGTCCGCCCGTCGCGCTCAACGATGACATCGGTGTTGGCGATGACGAGATCCCAGTCGTCGGTGGCGTGGATGAACCGTCCGGACAGCGCGTCGAAGTCGCCGGCGTTTACTCGTTCGACCAGGTCGCAGACCACCTCGACCGGCGTGTACGCGGAGTCGGGAATGCTGGCGGGGGCATCCGGCTGGGTCTTGACGAGCCCGGGCGAAACGTCGAGCACGACCACGCCGCTACCGGCCAATTGCGCGGCCAGGTGGTCAGTCAGACGGAAGAGCGCACCCTTGCTGACCGGGTATGCGCCATCGGTCATCGGCAGGGAGATCCCGCCGGCCTCGGAGTTCATCATCACGATTCGTCCGGATCCGCGTGCGACCATGTCCGGTAGGACTGCGTGGCTGAACAGCAACGGGCCGCGCAGGTTGGTCTCGACCTTTGACCACCACTCGTCCGGGTCGACCTCCCAGAGCTTCTCCCCAGTCCAACTGGCGGACCGGGCCGCGTTGTTGACCAGGAGGTCGATCGGGCCGAGCTCGGCGACGGTCCGGGCCACGGCGCCCTCCACGAAGGCGCGATCGGCCACGTCGCCAGCCAAGGCCAGCGCGGTTCCCCCGGCACTGCGGATCTCCGCAGCAGCGGATTCGACATCGGACTCGGTGCGAGCGACCAGAGCCACGGCCATTCCTTTGCCGCCCAGCCGCAGCGCTAGCGCCCGGCCGATGCCCTTGCCTGCTCCGGTGATCAGCGCCACGCCGGCCATTGCCCCTCCATGGGTTGAGATTTGCCCCGGTGTTCGGACCGTAGGAACGCACTCGCTGTCGACGTCAGGGTCTTCGGTCCCTGCCCCGAGTCGGGATCATCATCGCAGCGCTACTTCGGCGGCCGTCCCGATGGCTACTGCTGCAGCAAGCAGGCCGAAGCCAACCTGCAGCGTGCGTCCGGGCAGCCGTCGTGACAACAGCGCCCCCGCCACGGCACCCACCCCGGCGGCCGCCCCCAGGGGTACGGCCATCGCCAGGTCGGGCGATCCGGCATCGGTTAGCAATCTGATGGTCAATGCCAGGACGCTGTTGACCGCCATGACGACCAGTCCGGTGCCGATGGCTCGGTGGACGGGCATGCCCAGTGCCGCGACCAGAATCGGGATGGTCAAGAACCCCCCACCGACACCGACGAACCCGACCAGGAACCCGATCAACGTTGCCAGCAGGACGATTACGACGGGGGAGCGCCGCTTGGCCACGCGCTGCGGGGGTGGCCGCAGCATCGACCCGGCCGCCAGCAGCAAGAGCACCACGAGGGTCCCCAGCAGCACCTCGTCCGGCACGCGCACCGAGGCCAGCGAGCCGACCCAGGCGCCGACCAGTCCGAGTAAGCCGAACGTGATGCCCGTGCGCCACTGCACGTTGTTGGCGCGAGCGTGGGTCAGCAGGCCGGTGGCGGCCGCGACGGTGATGATGACCAGGGAAAGCGTGATCGCCTCGTCGGGAGCGACGCCAACGACGTAGACGAGCAGCGGCACGGCCAGGATGCCGCCGCCACCACCCAGCAGGCCGACGATCAAGCCGAGGATCAGTCCCGCAAGAACGAACTCCACGGCTGCCGGCACGACCCCGGCGTCAGACGACGGTGCCGGGGCGGCCGGACTTGGTCCGCACCGGGCCGCCCATGGCGGCCCACGCGTTCATCCCGCCGCTGAGGTTCACCGCATCGACTCCGGTCTCTCGCAGCGCCTTGGTCGCATGTGCCGAGCGATTCCCAGACCGGCACACGACCACAACCTTGTCCGCGCCGGACACGCGTGGTCCGGCCTGGGCCAGCCGCCCCAGCGGAACGTGCACTGCGGCAGGTGCGTGGCCAGCGTCCCACTCCGCCTTCTCGCGCACGTCCAAGAGCACTGCGCCGGCGTCGACAAGCGCACGCGCCTCGGCTGCGTTGACCGCGGGCACCCTGCTGAACCAGCCCATCAGGCGGTCACCGCCTGACCGAATCGGGCCGCGGTGTGATCGGCCGTCCACGGAACACCCTTGTCCGCCGCTGTTGCCACGTCGTCGTCGACGTGGACGGCCGCGACGCCGGCTCGGGCCAGCAGGCTTGCCGCGATCGCCGCCCGAAAACCGCTGCCGCAGTAGACGTGGACTCGCGGGTCGCGCCCGGCGCTGACCGCGGCGGCGACCAGGTCGGCGATCTCGTCACTCCTGGTCAGCAGTTCGTGCAGGGGTACGTGCACCGCGCCGGCGGCGTGTCCGTCCTGCCACTCCAACCGTCGCCGGGCGTCCAGGACCAGCAGATCGGGATCCGCAGCCATCGCCTTGGCCAGGTCGGTGAAGTCGATTCGCTCGTGGCCGGAAAGGTCGTCGGGTGACTGTGCCCACTGCTCCGGTGAGCCGACTGCGTAGGCCGCGGGCCGGTCGATGCCGATGCGCACCAACTCCCGCTGCATGTCTTGCACCTGCTCGGGGGTATCGCCGAGCAGAGTGAGCGGGGTCCCCCAAGGGATCAGCCAGCCCAGGTAGGTGACGGCGTTGCCATCGGCGGCGAAGTTGAGGGTGCCGGCCAGGTGGCCTTCGGCGAAGACCTGGCGGCTGCGCAGGTCCACGACCCACTCGCCACGGTCCAGGCGTGCCCGCAACTCGTTGGCATCGGCCTTCTCCGGAAGTGAGAGGTCGATGGGTCCGGCCCCCGCGGAGTTGGCTGGTCCCATGTGCGCGTAGTACGCCGGGAACGCGTCCAGGCCGGCCAGCAGTTCGGCGACGAACTCATCGAGTTCCAGCACGCACGCAGGATTGCTCATCCGCTGCTGGCCGATGGTTGATTCGGTGCCAGTCGTCTCGGTGGCGCTGCAGAATGAACCAAAACCGTGGGTGGGCATGACGCTGGTGCCCGTGGGCAGCTCGGCGAGACGCCGAACTGAATGCCACTGGGCCTGCGCCAACTCGTCGGTGAGCGCCGCTCCCAGGAGGTCGGGGCGACCGACCGACCCGAACAGCATCGAGCCACCGGTGAACACCGCAGCGGTAGTGCCTTCGACCTCGACCGAATACGACATGTGGTGGGGCGTGTGCCCGGGTGTGTGCAGGGCCCGCCAAGTCGCCGAGCCGGACGTGAACGTCTCATCGTCGCCGAGGGCGTCGCACTCGAAGTCAACGTTGGAGCCGGCGGGGATTACGTACCGGGCGCCCGTCTGGCTTGCCAACTGCAGGCCGCCGGAGACGTAGTCGTTGTGAATGTGCGTTTCGATCACGTGTGTCAGCGTCCACCCGCGCGCGGCGAGAATCTCCAAGACCCGATCAATGTCCCGTTGCGGATCCACGGCTACGGCGTGCGAACCGTTGGCGACGACGTAGGACCGGTCACCCAGATTGGGGGTGTCGATCGTGACGACCTCAAGGTCTTGCTGCGGTTGTGCGCTCATCTGCTGCCCTCCTCTTGGACGGGCCGACTATACCCCAGGGGGTATCCGGTACACACATTCAGCGGGTCAATTCCGGGAGTCCGACGAACAGCTCCAGGCTCTCGGGGTTGGCCAGCGCCTCGCGGTTGCGGACCACGCGGCCGTGGACCACGTCGGCCACCGCCAACTCGGCCAGTTTCCCCGAACGCGTCCGCGGCAGGTCGTTGACCGCGACGATCTTTGCCGGCACGTGTCGCGGCGAACAGTTCGTGCGCAGCCGCGTCCGGATTTCCTCCTGCAGCGCGTCGGTTAGCGGACCAGCCACCAGCCGCACGAAGAGGACGATGCGGGTGTCGTCATCCCACTCCTGGCCAATCGCCAGCGATTCGTGAACGTTTGGGATTTGGTCCACCTGACGGTAGATCTCGGCGGTGCCGATGCGCACCCCGCCGGCGTTGAGGGTGGCGTCGGATCGACCGTGGATGACCATGCCGCCGTGCTCGGTCCAGGAGGCGAAGTCCCCGTGGGCCCAGGTCTGTTCGAAGCGATCGAAGTAGGCGGACTGGTAGCGGCTGCCGTCGGCGTCACCGAAGAACCCCAGCGGCATGGATGGGAACGCGTTGCGGCAGACCAGTTCGCCGCGCGCGCCCGGCTGGGATCGAAGCGAGCTGCCGTCCTCGTCGTAGACATCCACGTCGAGTCCAAGCGCCGGTCCCTGGATCTCCCCGGCGTAGACGGGTTTGGTCGGGTCCCCCAGGACGAAGCAGCCGCAGATGTCGGTGCCCCCCGAGATCGAGGCCAGGTGCACATCCGGATGGATGTCGCGGTACACGTAAGCGAATCCCTCTGCCGCCAGCGGGGACCCGGTGGACGTGATCGTGCGCAGCGCGGACAGGTCGTGTGTGCGCGCCGGCGCGACTCCGGCCTTGCGAATGGCGTCGATGAATTTGGCCGAGGTGCCGAACAAGGTGGCCCGCTCATCCTGGGCGAGGTCGAACAGTCCGACCCCGTCCGCGAGCATGGGCGAGCCGTCGTACAGCAGCAGCGTCGCGTCGGAGGCCAGCGCGGAAGTGAGCCAGTTCCACATCATCCAGCCGCAGGTGGTGAAGTAGAAGACGCGGTCGCCGCTGCGGATGTCGCAGTGCAGGCGGTGTTCGCTCAGGTGCTTCAGGAGTAGGCCACCGCTGCGATGGACGATGCACTTGGGCCGCCCGGTGGTTCCGGAGCTGTACAGGATGAACGCCGGGTGGTCGAAGGGCAGCCGCTGGAAGGAAAGCTCGGCTCCTTGGTGTTCGGCGAGCACATCGCTGTAGCGGGCCGCGCCGCGAATCCCGTCGACCTCCGGCTGCTCCTGGATTTCGCCGACGACGACGCAAAGTTCGACGGACGGCAGCGCATCCACCACCTGTGGCAGCAACTCCAGTCGAGTGTGCTGGCGTCCGCCGTAGACGTAGCCGTCGGCAGCGAACAGCACTTTCGGCGTGACCTGCCCGAACCGGTCCAGGACACCGGCCACCCCGAAGTCTGGGCTCGTGGAGGTGAAGACGCCGCCGAGCGCGGTTGTGGCCAGCATGGCGACCAGGGTTTCCGGGCTGTTGGGCATCCAAGCGGCGACGCGGTCACCGGCAACAACACCGGCCTGCCGCAGCCGGGCGGCCACCGCGGCCACCTGCTCACGCAGTTGGTCGTGCGACAGGCTGCGCCGGACGCCATCCTCACGGGCGAAGACGACGGCCTGGGCCGACCCAGATCCGCGCAGCAGGTTCTCGGCGAAGTTGAGTCGGGCGCCGGGGAAGAACACCGCGTCGCGCGGGTCCTCGGCCAGCACAACGGCAACCTCGCCCGGGTCGCCGACAACCTCACAGAAACGCCAAACGGCGCCCCAGAACTCGGCGGGACGTCGCACGCTGAAACCGTGCAGATCCGCGGCATCGGCTCCGTACTCGGCCGACAACTGTTCGTGGAAGGCAGTAAGGGCTGCAGCTTCGATCCGTTGCGGGGACGGTTCCCACAACGGTTGCATGCTGGTCACACCCCTCCCGATCGCATCAGTCAGGGCACATCATCGCGGGCCGGGCCGCGGGCAGCGACCGAGTCAGCTGCTGCTGGCCACGCTGACCGGATCGGCAAGCGCTTGGCTCATCGGTGGGCGTGGCTGCGGGATCGGACCGGCCACCTCCATCCCGGCGCGCAGGAGCGCAGTCCGCAGTACCTGCTCGGCCTGCCGGGACAGCGCGGCCAACGGCTGTGAGCCGTGCGCTCGCGGGCCGGTCTCCACTTCAGTCACCGCGCGCGCCCCGTAACGGCGCGCGATGTCGATGATGAGGCCGATCTCCACGCCGTAATCCACTTCGTAGGGAACGCTCATCAGCGCCGACCTGCGCCCGGCGTACTCCCCGCCCAACGGCTGGGTGAGGTGTGCGGCGTCGGGGTGCAACAAGTTGAGGATCGGCCGAGCCGCCAGCATGGTCGTGCGGCCGCCCTCACCGTGGCGTCCGTGCAGGATGCGGTCGCCGGTGCTCTTGACCAGGTGCACCGAGTCGTCGGCCAGCAGGGGCCCGGTAAGCCTGATGAACCGGTACGGGTCGAACACCTTCAGGTCCGCATCGCAGTACATGATCAGGTCCGCCTCAGTGGCGGCCAGCGCCCGCCACAGCACGTCGCCCTTGCCCACGGCCGGCCCGAACTCCGGCAGTACCGCGTCGGCGTCCACGACCAAGGCGCCGGCGTCGCGGGCGACCTGGCCGGTCCTGTCGGTTGAGGCGTGATCCAGGACCACGACCTCATCAACGAGGCCCACCTCCACGAGGTGCCGTCCGATCGCAGCCACGATGCCGCCCACGGTCGCCTCTTCGTTGCGCGCCGGGATGGCGACCGCCACGGTCGTGTCGCCCTTCAAGTGCTGCAGCGCAGTCCACTCACCGGCGACCGGTGACGCCGATTCGATCATGGCGCCCTCCCTTCAACTCTGGGAAGTGTCGGGCACCTATTGCCGCCAAACGGTGGAAGACCTGTCCCAGACGCGTCCCAGACTCGCCCGAGGTCGGTGCCCCCACGGGACGGCCCCTCGTGTTAACTGGGCCCGTGACGAAGTCCGTGCTGCTCGTTGAGGACGACCAGGACATTCGCCTGGTCATCCGCACCTTCCTTGAGGAAGAGGGCTTCTCGGTCGTGGAGGCCCCAACGGCCGGCGCGGCGATCGAGGCAGCGCACGCAGCCGAACCGGATCTCGCCCTGGTCGACCTGCGCCTGCCGGATCGGCATGGCTTCGAGGTCGTCCGCGAACTACGTAGTTTCTCCAGCGTGCCGATCGTCATCGTCACCGCGCAAGCGGACAGCCACGACGTGGTGGCCGGGCTGGAAGCCGGCGCTGACGACTACGTGACCAAGCCCTTCGTCATGAAGGAACTTCTGGCGCGCATTCGGGCGCAGTTGCGTCGCGGTTCCGTGGCTTCGGAGGGCTCATCGCGGATCACAGCGGGTCCGTTCGAGGTGGACCCGGAGCGGGTTGAGGCCCGCAAGGACGGCCAGTTGCTGCCACTGAGCCGAACCGAGTTCCAGGTGTTGGCTGCAATGGTCGCCAATCGGGGCCGAACCCTTGCGCGGGACAAGCTGCTTCGCGATGTGTGGGGGTACGCCTACGCCGGAGACGGTCGCGTCGTGGACAACTTGGTGTATCGGCTTCGGCTCAAGGTCGAGGACGACGCCGCTGACCCCAAGCACATCAAGACCGTGCGTGGGTTCGGGTACCGCTTCGAGGCATGAACACCAGCTGGGGGCTGCGCTCCCGGGTGACAGTCGCCTTCGCGCTGCTGGCCCTGATGGTCTCGGTGTTGCTAGGCACTTTGACCTACGTCCTGGTTCGCAACTTCCTGGTCGACGAGCAGGAGCGACTCGCCAGCCGCCGAGCCTTGCTGGATGCGAACCGGGTGGCGAGCGCGCTGGCCGGTGGTCGCGACGACTACGCGGCGATCCTGCAGGAACTGCCGGTCGGTGACGCGTCGCCACTGCTGCGAACCGGCGGGGAATGGTTCGGCAGCGTCTCGGTCGCGCCGGAGCAGATCCCGGACAGCCTGCTGCAGGTCGCCCTGGACGACGGCGCTGCCATTCAGAAGTTCCGCGTCACGGGGGCGCCCTTCCTGGGCACCGCGTCGCGGCTGGAAGGTGCCCTCTACGTCGAGCTGGTTCGGCTGGATTCCCTCGAAGGGACTTTGAACACCGTCGCGCTCTCCGCCGCTGGAGCGGCTGGCGCTGTCTCGCTGCTCGGGGGTTTCATCGGCTTCCGGGCGGGTCAGCGCATCATGCGGCCGCTGCGCACCCTGTCCGACACCGCCGAACGAATCACCCGCGGTGAACAGCATGTGCGCATGCCGGATACCGACGACCCGGACCTGGCCTCGATCACCGACGGGTTCAACGACATGTCGGCGGCGGTGGAAGAACGCATCGAGCGCGAACGGCGCTTCGCCGCCAACGTGAGCCATGAGTTGAGATCCCCGATCACGGCGATGATGGGGACCGTCGACCTGATCGAACCGAGTCTCGATTCGCTGCCGGAACGCGACGCGCGACTTGTCGGAGTTCTTTGTGGCAGCGTCCGCCGATTCAACCAAGTGGTGCTGGACCTGCTCGAGGTCAGCAAGGTGACTGCCGCTCCTGATCTGCAGGTGGCTGAAGCGGACATCCGCGACGCCGTGCTGAACCTGTTGCAGAGCCGGGCGATCCCGGATCGCCTCGTCGACGGTCCGGAGGTCCGCGTCTTCACCGACGTACGGCACCTGCGCCGCGTCATCGCCAACCTGCTGGACAACGCGCGCAAACACGGCGAAGGCGTCGTCCGCGTTGTCGTGGACGCCCATTCGGGGGGCGCCCGCATCTACGTCGACGACGCCGGCCCCGGTATCGACCCCGATGACGTGGCCCGGCTATTCGAACCGTTCAATCGGGGCCGAGGTAGTGAACGCACTGACGGTGCGGGGTTGGGCCTGGCCATCGCCAGGACCCATGCCGCGGCGATCTCGGGATCGCTGGAGGTGCTGCGTTCGCCCGAGGGCGGCGCGCGCATGCAGTTGTCGATCCCGTCGTTGCCGCCTCCGGAACTGCCGGCCGATGCCGACTGGCCCGCGGCCGAAGGCGACCCGCAGTGAATGTGCGCGGTTTCCTGCTGGCGGTCGTTGCTGTCGTCCTGTTCGGATTGACCAGCGGTTGCGGGGTCCCAACCGACTCCGCCGCGCGACCTATCGCCGAACCGACACCTTCCCCGACCTCCACCGCCAGCCCCACCGGCTCCCCGGTTCCCGCCGCCGCAGCGATCTTCTTGGTGCGCAACAACCAACTGGTCGCGGTGTCCCGCGAGGTGGACGCCGACGTCGGCCCACAAGCGCTACTGGACGCCCTGGTCTCGGGCCCAACGGATCAGGAGACGGCGGCGGGATTCCGTTCCATCTTCACCGGCGCGTTCGATGCCCTGGAGGTCCGGGATTCGTCACCGGACGGGACGACGGTTGTCGTGCAGTTGAACGCGGACCTCGCGGGTGTGCCGCCGCCGGACCAGCCCCTGGGCATTGGTCAGATCGCCCAGACCCTTGGTGCGGCGGGCGCGACATCGATCGGGTTCGTCGGCGGCGACGGCAACGTCTTGGGCGTTCCGCTGCCGGACGGCACGATCGCCACTGCAGCAGTTACACCCGCGCAGTACGCCGCACTGGTGGCAGGCTGAGGCCCCACTGCTGGGCAAGTAGGAGGAAGCATGGCGAGACCGGCGTTACAGCGCGCGTTCGCGGGGTTCGACCCGGCCCAGCGAGCGGGCGTGCTGTCGGCCGCAGCCAGCGTTGGGCCGTCCCTCTACCCCGGACTGCGCCCGCGGAGCACGCAGGACCAGGTGATCGCCACGGGGTTGACCGCAGCGGTCAACTACGGGTTGGAGGCCTCCAGCGCCTCGCTGATGCGGGGACTGGCGATGCGCCTGGCCGGAGGTCGCCGACCCGAGTCCGCGCTGGCGCGTACGGGCGTGATGCTCGCGTCGTCAGGGCTGGTGGCCGGCACCGGCGTGGTTCTGCAGCGCGCATTCAGCCAGCAGCACGCCGAGCCGCTGCGGCGCGCGGCGTTGCGCACCCTCGGCTGGCGCATGACTCGGGGCGCGGCCATCACGGCCGCCGCCGGCAGCGTCCTCGGAGCCCTGGAGGCGTTGGAACAACGCCCCGGCGCGCGCTTGCCCTGGACAGCGTTGCCGGTCATGGCGCCCATCGGCGGCGCAGCTGCGGCGCTGGAAGTGGAACGGGTGCGGCGTCGCGCGATCTCGGTCGACCCGAACGGCGGCGATGCGGCGGGCGGCCCAGCAGGACGTTCAGTGGTTATCGGGATCGGCGTCGCGGTCGGGCTGAGTCTGTTCGGAGCCGCGGAGAACCAGTTGGCTGGCCAGTTGGCTCGCGGTGTTCGGCGCATCGCTCCGGGTGCGGAGATCCTCGCGGCACCCATTGGGCACGCCGTGGTGCTGGGGGCGGTCTCGGCGGCCGGCATGGCGGGGCTGGAGTACGTCATGCGCAAATCGGAGAACGGTGGCAACGCCGTCGAAGCGGCCTATCACGACCGCCCGGTGCTTGCGACGGTTAGCGGCAGCCCGGACAGCCACGTCTCGTTCGATGACATCGGCCGCGAAGGACGCCGTTTCGTGAACATGGCGCTAACCCGTGCGGAGATCGACTCGGTGGTCGGGGGAGCCCAGGCCGAACCGATCCGGGTCTTCGTCGGCCTCGCCTCCGGCGACGACACCGATGCTCGGGCGTTCCTGGCGTTTCGGGAGTTGGAGCGCACGGGCGCCTTCGAGCGATCGGTGCTCTGCTTTGCGTCCCCAACGGGAACCGGGTACGTGAACCCGCAGGCGATCGAGACCCTCGAGTACCTCACCCGGGGCGACTGCGCGTCTGTGGCGATGCAGTACTCGCTGCGGCCGTCACCGTTGTCTTTGGACCGGGTCGACCTGGCCATCCAGCAGAACCGGGCCTTGATGCATTTGATCTCGGGCCGACTCGCCGCCATGGACCCGAGCACTCGGCCGCGCTTGGTTCTTTTCGGCGAGAGCCTGGGCGCGAACTCGATGCAGGACGTCTTCAAGAGCCAGGGCTCGCGCGGGATGGTCCAGGCCGGCGCTGATTCGGGTCTGTTCCTAGGCACACCGGCGCTGACCAACTGGGTTCAGCAGTGGCGCGCCTACCCGGACCGGTACGACCCCGACGGCTTGGTGGTGGAGGTGGCCAACGCCACCGAATGGGAGGCGCTGGATCCGGACGCGCGTGCCTCGGTCCGGTTCGTGCTGCTCAGCAATCACGATGACCCGATCGTGAAGTTCTCACCCGATCTGCTGGTCCAGGCCCCGAGTTGGCTGGGTCCGGTCGGGACGCGTCCCCCTGGGGTCCCGCAAGGAGTCAGTTGGCGACCCTTCACCACGTTCGTGCTGACGGCCATCGACGCCAAGAACGGGATGGACCCGGTTCCGGGCCAGTTCGTGGCGTCCGGTCACGACTACCGGCTGTCCCTGGCGCGAATGACGCAGCAGGCCTACCGCCTGCAGGCGAGCGAGGACGAGATCGTCGCGATCGACAAGGCCTTGCGGGAGCGCGAGGAGCAGTGGGCTTCGCGCCGCATCGTGACCCAGCAACTGGCCATGGCCCGCGACGCGATTCAGCAGCAGGTACGCGCCTGGAATCCGACGCTGGACGTGTCCGCAGTCCTAGGTTCGACCCCAACCGGTCCCGGTGTACCCTGACGCGCATGCGGCGGTTCCTGCTCCTTAGCAGCCGCAGCGAGGGTCTGTAGCAGGCCGGCTCCCTCGCTGCGGGAACTTGGCGTTCGCGTCGGCCCCCTTCCCAGGCCCACGTCCAAGTAGGAGCAGCAAGTGAGCGAGAAAATCTTCCATCCCGAGTCCGAGACTCCGGTAGTACATGGCCTGGCCGGCTACCGGCGAGGCGAGGTCCCGACACCCGCCCCGGCTGTCACCGCGCACGGGCACCCGCAGGTGCCGACCCCGATGCCGGTGCACAAGTACGTGCCGTTCACCCCGATCGATCTGCCGGATCGCACCTGGCCGCAGCAGCGCATTGATCGCGCGCCGTTGTGGTGCAGCGTCGACCTGCGCGACGGCAACCAAGCCCTGATCGACCCGATGACGCCGGCGCGCAAACGGCGGATGTTCGAGTTGCTGGTTCGCATGGGCTACAAGGAGATCGAGGTCGGGTTCCCCTCGGCCAGCCAGACCGATTTCGACTTCGTCCGGGAACTGATCGAGTCCGACCTCATCCCCGATGACGTAACGATCCAGGTACTGACCCAGGCCCGCGAACACCTGATCGAGCGCACCTACGAGTCGCTGCGTGGCGCCCGGCAGGCGATCGTGCACTTGTACAACTCCACGTCGACGCTGCAGCGCCGCGTGGTGTTCGGCGAGGACCGGGCCGGGATCACCCGCATTGCCCTGGACGGGGCGAACCTGTGCATGCGCCTGGCAGATGAACTGACCGGCACAGACGTGCGGTTTGAGTACTCCCCGGAGTCCTACACGGGCACCGAGTTGGAGTTCGCTGTCGACGTGTGCAACCAGGTGAACACGGTCTTTCAGCCCAGTGCCGATCGTCCGGCGATCGTCAATCTGCCCGCGACCGTGGAGATGGCCACCCCGAACGTCTACGCCGACTCGATCGAGTGGATGAGCCGGAACCTGGCCTTCCGCGATCACGTTCTCCTGTCCCTGCACCCGCACAACGACCGCGGCACCGCGGTGGCAGCGGCCGAACTCGGTTACCTGGCCGGCGCGGACCGGATCGAGGGGACGCTGTTCGGCAACGGTGAGCGGACGGGCAACGTCTGCCTGGTCACCCTCGGTATGAACCTGTTCAGCCAGGGCATTGACCCGCACATCGACTTCCGTGGCATCGACGACATCCGGCGGACGGTGGAGTACTGCAACCAGTTGCCGGTCAACGAGCGGCACCCGTACGGCGGTGACCTGGTCTACACGGCGTTCTCCGGGTCCCACCAGGACGCCATCAACAAGGGCTTCGACCGGATGGTCATCGACGCGGAGGACGCCGGCGTGTCCACCGAGGATCTGGTTTGGGCCGTGCCCTACCTGCCCATCGACCCGAAGGACGTCGGACGCACCTACGAGGCCGTTATCCGGGTCAACTCGCAGTCCGGCAAGGGCGGCGTCGCGTACATCATGAAGTCCGAACACCACATGGAGTTGCCGCGGCGACTGCAGATCGAGTTCAGCGGCGTCATCCAGCAGCACACCGACGACGTTGGCGGCGAGGTCGGTCCGGAGACCATGTGGAAGGTCTTCGAGGCCGAGTACCTGGCCCCGGATCGCCCGCTGCGGCTGAACTCCGTGCACACCTCCAGCGCCGCCGGCGAAGACGATGAGCTCACAGTGGGCTTGTACGTAGACGGCCAGCGCCAAGAACTCACCGGGCGCGGCAACGGACCCATCGCCGCATTCGTTGCGGCGCTGGCCGGGATCGGTCATGAGGTTCGGGTCCTCGACTACCACGAGCACGCGATGTCCGCCGGTGGGGACGCCCAGGCGGCGGCGTACCTGGAGTGCGCGGTCGGCGATCGGGTGCTGTGGGGTGTGGGGGTCGACCCGAACATCGTCACTGCGTCACTGCGGGCCGTCGTGAGCGCCGTCAACCGCGCGGCGTCGAACTGATTTCCCGGCTTTCACCCGTTCAGCCCAGGCGGGGTTGATCCGATAAGCCCTGCGTGAGTCTGCGCTACACGCGGCAGTACGCAACCGAGACGCTGCTGCTGCACTGGGGGTCGACCGCCCTGTCGGTGGCGCTCGTGGTCGTGGTGGATCGGCTCGTGGCGGCGGCTCCGGTACAGCCGCGCGCGGCGGCCGCGTGGATCGTGCTGATGGTCATCAACGCGTCGCTGACCACGCTCTTGGCGGCGCGAGCCGTCCGCCAAGGGCATGATCTCGATGAATCCGACATCTGGGACAACGCCACCACCCTGATCCTGCTGGGGCTGCTGGCTGGGCTCGTCTCGGCTTCGGGTGGCTTGCTCGGCGCCACTTGGCTGCTGGCCTTCCCCGCGCTCGTCTACTACGGCGGGATTGTGGTGACCGCTTGGGCACGAGTGACTGCTGTGGGCTACTGCTTCGCCTTGACGCTAGCGGTGGCCTGGGCGGGCACCTTGACCGCGGACACGGCTCCACTGCTGCTGGCGGCGGTGGTGACGCTCTTCTGGGCGACTGCGAGCACGCAGAATCTGTCGCGAACTGTGTACGAGGCCCACGAGGAGGCCGAGGAACGCCGCAGTGCCCTGTCCGGGGGCGTGACGCAACTATCAGCCGTCCTGAAGGCAGCCGCTGATGGCGATCTCACGGTTCGAGCCCATGAGGTTGCCGGATCGCAGGAATTGACCTCGCTGGCGGAGTCGCTGGGCGGGGCGGTGCGCAGCCTGCAGCAACTGGTCGTCTCGGTCTCCGACGGTGGCCACGAGTTGTCCAGCAGCGTCGGGCGACTGCTGGAGACAGCGCGTGAGCATGCCGCTGGTGCCGGGGAGCAGAGTTCGGCGGTGGAGGAGACGAACGCGATCTTGGCGGAGTTGGCCGGGACCGCGACGCAGATCGCCGCCACTGCGGAACTGGTGGCCGAGTTCGCCGTGACCACGTTGCGGCACGCCGAGGACGGCCGGACTGCCGTGGCGGCCAGCGTTGGGGCCATGGAGGACATCGCCGAGCACGTGGAGTCGGTTGCGCAGCGGTCCGAACTTCTGGCCGAGTCCGGTCGACAGATCGGCCAAATCCTGCAAGTCATCGACGAGTTGTCCGATCGCACGAACCTGCTGGCCCTCAACGCCGCAATCGAAGCGGCCCGCGCCGGCGAACACGGCCGCGGCTTCGCCGTGGTCGCGGGGGAGGTGCGTCGACTTGCGGAGCGGGCGCAGGAGGCGACCTCGCAGATCCAAGAGATCGTGGCTCGGATCCAGTCCGAGACGGCGGCCGCGTTGGCGGCGGGGACGGCCGGGGCCCGGGAGGTGCACGCCGGCGTGGACTTGGCCCGCGCAGCTGAACGCGCCCTGGACCGGATCGCGGACACCGCCGACCAGACCACAACCGCCGCCCGGGAGATCTCCATCGCCACGCAGCAGCAGCGCAACGCCTCGGATCAGGTGGTTGTCGCCATGACCCAGGTCGCCGCGGCAGCGCGGCAAGCGGAGAGCGGGTCCCGAGATTCCGAGGACGCCGCCCGGCGGTTGGCCGAGATAGCGGACTCCCTGGAGGAGTCCATCGCCAAGTTCCGGGTGGATGCGCGCGTCTGAACGCGGCAACTGAACATGCGGCGACAATGGCGCCGTGGCTACCTACCGGGTTGAGGGTGTTGTGCTGCGCACGCACAAACTCGGTGAGGCGGATCGGATCGTCACACTGCTGACGCGGGAGCGCGGCAAGGTCCGGGCGGTGGCCAAGGGGGTGCGCCGGACGAGCAGCAAGTTCGGTGCGCGTTTGGAGCCGTTCACGCGGGTAGACGCCCAGTGCTACATCGGGCGCACCCTCGATGTCGTGACCGAAGTCGCTGCGTTGGACCCGTTCGGGTCGCACATCGGCGGGGACTACCAGCGGTTCACCGCCGGCACGGCGATGCTGGAAACCGCGGAACGGCTCAGCGACGAGGGCGAACCTGCGGTCCAGCAGTACCTGTTGCTCGTCGGCGGCCTGCGCGCCCTGGCCAGTGGATCGCGTCCCGCCGGACTGATCCTGGACTCCTATCTGCTGCGGTCGCTGGCTGTTGCCGGCTATGCCCCGTCGCTGGACGGCTGCGCCCGCTGTGGCGTTGAGGGACCGCACCGCTTCTTCTCGGTGGCCGGCGGGGGGTTGGTGTGCGGTGACTGCCGACCACCCGGGTCGGCGACGGTGGACGAGGCCACGATCGTGCTGCTGGGGGCGCTGCTGGCCGGTGACTGGCCGGTTGCGGAGGAGTCGGCCGAGCGGGAGCGGCGGGCGGCCACGGGTCTGGTCACGGCCTACCTGCAGTGGCACCTGGAACGCGGCCTGCGGTCCCTTCCGCTGGTTGATCGCACCTGAGCGACGGCTAGCGTTCGCGCGTGACCGCGCCGCCCGAGGAGACGACGCCGCCTCGTGTCGCCCCGCAGCTTCCGGCTGAACTGGTCCCGCGGCACGTGGCCGTCGTCATGGACGGCAACGGTCGATGGGCGGCCCAACGTGGCCTGCCGCGGACGGCCGGCCACGAGGCCGGTGAGGCGGCCCTCTTCGACGTCGTCGAAGGCGCCATCGAGATCGGGGTGCGGTATCTGACCGCCTACGCCTTCAGCACCGAGAACTGGAAACGTTCCCCCGACGAGGTGCGGTTCCTGATGGGTTTCAACCGCAACGTGCTGCGCCGGCGGCGGGATCAGATGAACGAGTTGGGTGTCCGGCTGCGCTGGGCGGGTCGGCGGCAACGGTTGTGGCGCTCGGTCGTGTCCGAGCTTGAGGACGCCGAACGCGTCACCGCCGGAAACACCGGCCTCACCCTGACGATGTGCATCAACTACGGCGGTCGCGCGGAACTTGCCGACGCCGCCGCCGCGGTGGCGGCCGATGTCGCCGCCGGCCGGCTGCGCCCCGCCGACGTGGATGAGGAGGTGTTGGCCCGTCACCTTGATGAGCCGGACCTGCCCGACGTCGACCTGTTCGTCCGCAGCAGTGGCGAGAAGCGCATCAGCAACTTCCTGTTGTGGCAGTCCGCTTATGCGGAGTTGGTGTTCTCCGATGTGCTCTGGCCGGACTTCGGCCGCGCGGACCTGTGGGCGGCGTGCGTGGAGTACGCCAGGCGAGATCGTCGCTACGGCGGAGCTGAGCCGAACGTCGGCGGTCGCTAGACGCCCGCTGCCGCGCTCCTAGTCGGGCTGCGCGTCGGACCCGGCGCAGGCTGCGCACAGCCCGAAGATCTCGATCGTGTGGCTGACGTCGCGGTAGCCGTGTTCGCGCGCAAGGTCGTGCGCCCACTTGTCCATGGCTGGTGTGTCCAACTCGACGTCATTGGCGCAGTTGCGGCAAACCAGGTGGAAGTGGTGCGTGTGCGTGCCTCGGTCGGCGCACAGCCGGTAGAGGGCTTCGCCGTCGTCGGTTCGCCGGACGTCGACGTCGCCGGCGTCGGCCAGGGCCTGCAGCGATCGGTACACGGTGGTGAGCCCGACGCGTCGCCCCTCCTGCTTGAGGGCGTCGTGCAGTTGCTGGGCCGTGCGGAACTCGCTGGTGCGCTCGAGCAACTCCGCCAGCGCTGCGCGCTGCTTGGTGGCACGCAGGCCGGGGACCGCGAGATCCGTGGACGTTGCGTCCGCGCCGTTTCTACTGCTGCTCATTCCAGCGGCTCGGCAGTGTGCGCCAACGCGTCGCCGACGATGTGACCGATGTGGTGGTCGGTGAGCAGGTAGGCGATCTCCCGGCCCCGGCGTTCGCCATGCACCACGCGCGCCGCCCGCAGCACGCGCAGGTGTTGCGACACGAGGGGCTGGGAGACGCCTAGTTCGTCAACGAGGTCGTGGACGCACTTAGGGCCGGCATGGACCGCGTGCACGATCGCCAGCCTTAGCGGGCTGGAGAGGGCCTTGAACATCTCCGCCGTTGCGTCGAACGTGGAGCCCGCATAGTTCGGGACTTCCGCAGGGGTTTCAGGCATAGCCATATGCGTACATTAGCAACAATGCATATCCCTTACGCCACCGCGCGTCGGGTGAGCGAGGCGGCGGCCAGGGCGAGGAGGAAGACACCCAGCGCCATGAAGACGATCGTCGGCCCGGGGGGAACGTCCAGGTAGAACGACGCCACCAGGCCGGCGGTAGCAGCGAATAGGCCGACTCCCACAGCACCGATGGCGCTGCCGCGGAATGAGCGGGCCAACTGCTGTGACGCGGCTACGGGCAGGATCATGATCGCGCTCACCAGTAGCAATCCCACGGTCCGCATCCCGATGACCACGGTTACGGATGCAAGGACGGTTAGCAGGCCGCTGATCCACTGCGTGCGGATGCCCTGGGTGTGTGCGGTCTCGGGGTCGAGACTGACCGCGAACAGCTCGCGTCCGAAGACCACGAGCACGGCGACCACCAGAACTCCGGCGACCACCAGGGCAACCAGGTCGCTGACAGAGATCGTGGACAGGGAGCCGAACAGGTACTGGTTCAGCGCGCTGCTCGATTGGCCACCGGCCAGGGACGTGAACAGGACACCGCCGGCCAGACCGCCATAGAAGACGATCGCCAGGGCCAAGTCACCCGCAGTACGGCTGCGGGCGCGGATGATCTCCAGGGCGACCGCGCCGAGCACCGCGAGCAGCAGCGCGGTGGGGACCGGGGCGGTGCCAAGCAGGAAGGACAGCCCGACGCCCGATAGCGCCACGTGTCCCATTCCGTCCCCGAGCAGCGCCAACCGCCGCTGCACCAGGAACACTCCGATCATCGGCGCGACCACGCCGATGACCACCGCCGCCAGCAGCGCCCGCTGCATGAACTCGTACGACAGCAGGCTCATCCGGACACCACGCCTGGTCGGGTCGGATCCGGGTCCGGGTCGTGGTGGTGCCAGGTCCCGGTGTAGATGTGCGCTGGTGGCGGCACCGGCCCGTCGTACCGAACTCGACCGGCAGGCCGGCCCCCGAGCACCACTGCTCTGGTTGCTGTCTGGGTGATCTCCCCGAGGTCGTGGGTGACCAACACGATCGTGCGACCGTTGGCGTGCAGGTCGGCGATGACGTCGGCCATCCGCAACTCGCTGTCGGCGTCGATGCCGGCCGTGGGTTCGTCCAGCAGCAGCGTTGACGCACCGGTGGCCAGCGCTCGCGCGACCATCACCCGGCGTTGTTGGCCACCGGACAGCGTGTCCAGGCGCGAGTGCTGGCGGTGCAGTAGCCCGACGGCGTCCAGGGCCTCGGCGGCCCGGCGGCGCGACTCCCGGCGCGCTGGGCGCAACCGGTTGCCTGGCTGAATCAGGGCGGCACGAACCGTTTCCAGGACCGAGACCGGCACCGTGGTCGCGGCCAACAGTCGCTGTGGCACGTAGGCGACGTCCCTCGGCGCGCGACCCACCGGCTGCCCGTGGGACTCGATCTGTCCGGAGCGCAATGGCACCAGCCCGAGCATCGCGCGAAGCAGCGTTGACTTGCCCGAGCCGTTCTCGCCGAGCAGCACCAAGTACTCACCAGGCGTGATGGTCAGGTCGATTCCGTCCAGGACCTTTTCGCCGTTGAACTCAACGCAGACATCGCGCAAGACGAACGGGGTGGACTCCGACATGGACACCTTTGCCATCTACCGGTACGCGGCTGAGCACCGGTTCGCTTCGCCCGGGCGCCTGCTCATGCGCAGCGCTGGCCGGTGACTACCTCGGCGAGGTTGTCGCGCATTAGCGAAAGGTAGTCGTCGTCGCTGCCATCGAGCACGCCTTCGATTGGATCCAGGGGTGCCGTGCTCGCTCCGGTCTCGGCGGCGATCGTCTCGGCTACTGCGGGATCGACGAGGGTCTCGAAGTAGATGGTGGTCACGTCATTGGCCACGACGAAGTCGGCGACTTCAGCCAGGCGCGCTGGCGTCGGCTCGGCCTCGGGGTCCAGCCCGGACAAGCCGACCTGAGTGAAGTCGTAGCGCTGACCCAGATAGCCGAAAGCTTCGTGACTGACGACCAGGTCGCGGCTCTCGCAGTTCCTGGTGCCGTCTTCCCAGTCGCGGTCCAAGTCCGACAGTTCCGACTGCAGGGCGGCGAGGTTCTGGCTGAATGCCGCCGAATCGGACTGCGACAGTGCGCTCAAGCGCTGCTCGATGGCGCCGGCAATGTCGGCCATCAGCGTGGGGTCCAGCCAGATGTGCGGGTCGCCGACGGGAGCGGGTTCGCCCTCCTCGACCGCCTCGGCGATTGCGTCTTCTGTGGGCGGCAGGGTGGTGAGCCCGGCGCCGACGTCCAGGGACCGGTCGCCACCTTCTTGGGCGACAGCGTCGTCCACGGCCCCCTGGAAGCCACCGATGTAGAGGACCAGGTCGGCGGCACCGATCGAGGCGATCTGCTTCGGCGTCAACTCCACGTCGTGCGGCTCAGCGCCCGGGGGAGTGAGGTTGGTGACGGTCACGGCATCCCCACCGACCCGCTCGGCGGCGAACTGCAGCGGGTACGCGGACACGACGACGGACAAGGTGTCGGCAGCTGCGTCGTCGGAGTCAGTTCCGGACGAGCAGGCGGCCAGGGCGGTCAGCGTGGCGGCCCCGGCTAGCGCGGTCAGCAACTTCATGTGGCCGATCCTGGCCGGTAATGGAAACGATTGTCAATTCAGTCAGGATACGAGCCGCAGGCCGGCCGCTGCTGCCAACAGCAGGATCGTGCCCAGCCGCAGGTAGCGACCCCCTGGGGACAGGACTGGCCAACTCAGTGCCAGCAACCAGGACAGGAACCCCGCCAGCAGCAGCAGGATCACCCCGCCGACGGCGTTGCGAAGGAACAGCCCGGCGACCAGCGCGGCGAGGACGGCAAGCAGCAGCAGCCACCGTGGCTGGCGGGACAGCCACCGCAGGGCGGGCCGGCTGGCCTCCTCGAAGCCACCGCGCTCGAAGCCGTCGCCTGACCCGTTGGTGCTCAACTGCCCTCCCGGTGCCGCCGGGGCAAGCCCGGTCGAGGGCTCATCGTCCCCGATCCGCTGCGGACCCGATGCGCGGGTAGCCTGACGCGACTGCGCGGCCGTTGCCGCGCGCGCTCGCCGACAACCAGCCGGATGGAGAAGCGCCGTGGCCGTGGACCTCGTCGACCAGATCGTCAATCTCTCTAAGCGACGCGGATTCGTCTATCCGTGCAGCGAGATCTACGGGGGCACCAGGTCCGCGTGGGACTACGGCCCGCTCGGGGTGGAACTCAAGGAGAACATCCGCCGGGAGTGGTGGCGGGAGATGGTGCACTCCCGCGACGACATCGTGGGTATCGACTCATCGATCATCCTGAGCCCGCAGGTCTGGACCGCTTCCGGTCACGTTGAGGCCTTCGTTGACCCGCTGACGGAGTGCACGTCCTGCCACCACCGGTTCCGCGCCGACACGCTGCTTGAGGAGTTCGCCGAGCGCAAGGGCCGCGAACCAGCCGGGCTGGCCGAGGTCCCTTGTCCCAACTGCGGCAACAAGGACTCCTGGACCGACCCCCGGATGTTCAACGGGCTGCTGCGCACCCACCTGGGCCCGGTCGAGACCGAGGAGGGCCTGCACTACCTGCGTCCGGAGACCGCTCAGGGCATCTTCGTCAATTTCGCGCAGGTCATGCAGACGGCGCGGAAGAAGCCGCCTTTCGGCATCGCGCAGACCGGCAAGTCGTTCCGCAACGAGATCACGCCGGGCAACTTCATCTTCCGAACCCGCGAATTCGAGCAGATGGAGATGGAGTTCTTCGTCGAGCCGGGAACCGACGAGGAGTGGCACGAGTACTGGCTGAAGAAGCGCTGGGACTGGTACGTGGATCTGGGGTTGAACCCGGACAACATGCGTCGTTTCGAGCACCCGCAGGAGAAGTTGTCGCACTACTCCAAGCGCACCGTGGACATCGAGTACCGCTTCCAGTTCGGCGGCTCGGAGTGGGCGGAGTTGGAAGGCATCGCCAACCGCACCGACTTCGATCTGTCCACGCACACGAAGCATTCCGGCCAGGACTTGTCCTACTTCGATCAGGACAAGTCCGAGCGCTGGGTTCCGTACGTGATCGAACCGGCCGCTGGGCTGACGCGAGCGGTGCTGGCGTTCCTAATGGACGCCTACAGCGAGGACGAGGCGCCGAACACCAAGGGCGGTGTGGACAAGCGCACGGTGTTGCGTCTGGACAAGCGGCTGGCCCCGATCAAGGTCGCAGTGCTGCCGCTGTCCCGCAACGCCGACCTGAGTCCGGTGGCCAAGGACGTCGCCCAGCGACTACGCAAGCACTGGAACGTCGACTTCGACGACGCCGGCGCGATCGGTCGCCGCTACCGGCGCCAGGACGAGATCGGCACCCCGTACTGCGTCACCGTTGACTTCGACACGTTGCAGGATCAAGCGGTGACGGTTCGCGAGCGGGACACCATGAAGCAGGAGCGGATCGGCCTGGACGGCCTGGAGCGTTGGCTGGGTGCGGAGTTCCGCGGCTGACTACCGGGGCGTCGTCGGGCTAGGCGCCGCCTGCGCACGGGCCTGAGCCAGAAACCGGGTCAGCAGTTCGGGCGGTTGGGCGCCCTGGACCGCGAGACGTCCGTCGGCGATCAATGTGGGCACCGCCTGGACGCCGAGGGTCTGCGCCTCGGCGAGGTCCTGAGCCAATGCGCCCGTGTCGTTCGATAGCGCGTGCAGCAGCGATTCCCTGGTACCGCCGCCGGCTTCGACCGCAAGCCCCAGGACCGTGTCGGGGTCGGTGATGTCCATGCCACGTTCCCAGTAGGCGCTGTAGCAGGCATCCAGCACGTGAGTCTGGGCGTCCGGTTCGCTGGCCAGCACTGCCTGGTGCGCCAGCCGGCTGTTGGCCGCCACCGGCATGGCCGAGAAATCGAACCTGATGCCGGCGGCGCCGCCGAGCGCGGTGAGACGGTCCTCTGCAGGCAGCGCCGCTTCCCGGCTCCCGAAGATCTGAGTCATCAACTCGTCGTATGGGATGCCGCGGGCCGGCATGTCCGAGCGCAGCAGAAACGCGCGATGCCGGCGCTGCACCGGCCCGGCCTCGCCAGATGTCAGCAGTTGTTCGAGGGTGCGGTGCCCCAGGAAACACCACGGGCAGGCAATGTCGGCCCACACGTCCAGCGAAACAGCGGACTGCTCGGTCGCGGCTGCTCCGACCGTGGCAGCACCGCTCACCTCACCCACCGGAATGAGCCAACTCGGCCCCGGCAGGCACGAGCATCTCGTCTGGATCGTCCAGCCAGCCGGCCGGCAACGCCACGCGCTTGGCCGTGTTGGTCCGCCCGCGCGGCGCGGATGCGATCTCGGCGGTCAGCACCTGATCAGCATCGATGCGCGCCAGCAGATCCGCCAGTTGGGACAGCGACTCCACGTGGGCCAGGGCCAACCTGGTCTCGCCACCGACGGAGAACCCCTTCAGGTACCAGGCGATGTGCTTGCGCAACTCGATGCAGCCCTTCTTCTCCCCGAAGGCGGCGACCAGCAGTTCGGCATGACGTTTCATCACGTCGATCACGTCGAGCAGGTGGGGAGCCGGCGGCTGCGGCTGGCCGCGGAAAGCGGCCCGCAACTCACCGAACAACCATGGCCGCCCCAGGCAGCCGCGCCCGACAACGACGCCGTCGCAGCCGGTTTCGGCGACCATCCGTAGCGCATCTTGGGCCGTCCAGATGTCGCCGTTGCCCAGGACCGGAACCGACAGCGCCTCCTTCAGCGTGGCGATCGCCGACCAGTCGGCCTGTCCGCCGTAAAACTGCGCCGCCGTGCGGGCGTGCAGGGCCACCCAGGCCACGCCCGCGTCCTCGGCGATGCGCCCCGCCCGCAGGTAGGTCAGGTGGTCGTCGTCGATTCCCATGCGCATCTTGACCGTCACCGGCAGCGGCCCGGCCGCGCGCACGGCTGCTTCGACAACTCCGGCGAAGAGGCGATGCTTGAACGGCAGCGCGGACCCCCCACCCTTGCGGGTCACCTTGGGGACCGGGCAGCCGAAGTTGAGGTCGACGTGATCGGCCAGGTCCTCCGCGCGCACGATTTCTACGGCCCGACCGACCACCTTGGGGTCAACTCCGTACAACTGAACCGAGCGCGGCCGCTCGCCTTCGGAGAACGCGATCATGGATCTGGTCGTGGCGTCTCCGTGCACCAGCCCGCGCGTGGTGACCATTTCCGAGACGCACAGGCCGGCACCGAACTCGTTGCACAGTTGCCGGTACGCGACGTTGGTGACCCCGGCCATCGGGGCGAGCACGACGGGGGTCGCCAACTCGTACGGACCCAGCGTCAGCGGGGCCGGTGGGGAAGTCATTCGCCGATTGTCCCGGATGACGGACTGAGGTCCCTGCCGCGGGCCCGCCCCTGGCGTCTAGGGTTCCGGCGTCCGACCGTCCGGGGTGAGGTGAGGGTGACGTTGACCAAGTACGTGTACGACTTCACCGAAGGCAACAAGGACTTGAAGGACTTGTTGGGGGGCAAGGGCGCCAATCTGGCGGAGATGACCAATCTCGGCATCCCCGTGCCGCCCGGTTTCACCATCACGACCGAGGCTTGTGTGGCCTACCTGCACGACGGCGCGGAGCCGCCGGAGTTGTCCGCTGAGCTCACCGAGCACCTGGCCGCCCTGGAGCAGCAGATGGGGCAACGGCTGGGCGACCCGGCTGACCCGCTGCTGGTCAGCGTGCGTTCGGGGGGCAAGTTCTCCATGCCCGGGATGATGGAGACCGTCCTGAACATCGGCCTCAACGACGAGTCCGTCGTCGGGCTGGCCAAGCAGGCCGGAAACGATCGCTTCGCGCAGGACTCCTACCGGCGGCTCATCCAGATGTTCGGCAAGACGGTCCTGGGGATCGAAGGCGAGCATTTCGAGTCCGCGCTGGACGCCGCCAAGAAGGCCAAGGGCACGACCGCGGACCTGGACCTGGACGCCGATGACCTGGCCGCCGTCGTGGCCAAGTTCAAGTCGGTGGTCCTGGAGCAAACGGGTCGTGAGTTCCCTCAGGACCCGCGCGAACAACTCGACCTGTCGATCCGGGCCGTGTTCGACTCGTGGAATGCACCGCGGGCGATTCTTTACCGCCGCCAGGAGCGCATCCCCGCCAACCTCGGCACCGCGGTCAACGTCTGCACCATGGTGTTCGGCAACCTCGGCGCCGACTCCGGCACCGGCGTGGCGTTCACCAGGGATCCGGGGACCGGGCACAGCGGCGTCTACGGCGACTACCTGCAGAACGCTCAGGGTGAAGACGTGGTTGCCGGCATCCGCAACACCCTCTCGCTGGACGACCTGGCCGGAATCGATCCCGCCGCCTACGAGCAGTTGATGCAGATCATGGCGCGACTGGAGTCGCACTACCGCGACCTGTGTGACATCGAATTCACCATTCAACGCGGCAAGCTCTGGATGCTGCAGACCCGTGTGGGCAAGCGGACCGCCGCAGCCGCATTCCGCATCGCAACACAGTTGGTCGACGAGGGCGTCATCGCCGAGGACGAAGCGCTGCAGCGGGTCACCGGCCAGCAGTTGGCGCAGTTGATGTTCCCGCGCTTCGCCACCGATCCGGACCGTCAGGCCAAGGTCAACGGCGTCGGCGCCTCGCCAGGGGCCGCGGTCGGCAAGGTCGTGTTCGACTCCGCCGAAGCCGTGAAGGCGGCGGCCGCGGGGGAGTCGGTGGTCCTGGTTCGTCGCGAGACCAACCCCGATGATCTCGACGGCATGATCGCCGCCGCCGGCATCCTCACCAACCGTGGTGGCAAGACCTCTCACGCCGCAGTGGTTGCCCGCGGCATGGGCAAGACCTGCGTCGTCGGGTGCGAGGAGTTGGAGGTCGACCCCGTCGCGCGCCAGGCGCTGCTGCCGGACGGGACCACGATCGCGGAGTTCGACGTCATCAGCATCGACGGTTCTACCGGCGAGGTATTCCTGGGCGCCGTCCCGGTCGTTTCCTCACCGGTCGTGGAGTACTTCGAAGGGCGGCTGGACGTCGCCGACGGCGACGAGCTGGTCGCGGCGGTGGATCGCCTGATGCGGCACGCGGACAAGGTTCGGCGACTCGCCGTCCGCACCAACGCCGACACCGGCGAGGACGCCGCCCGGGCGCGCCGTTTCGGCGCGGAAGGGATTGGTCTGTGCCGCACCGAGCACATGTTCCTGGGCGACCGTCGGGTAATCGTGGAACGACTGATCCTGGCTGCCAACGCCGAGGAGCGCGAGGCTGCGCTCGCTGAGCTGCTCCCGCTGCAGCGCGGCGACTTCGTGGAGTTGCTGGAGGCCATGGACGGGCTGCCGGTCACGATTCGGCTGCTCGACCCGCCGTTGCACGAGTTCCTGCCGGACCTCGTGGAACTGGAGGTCAAGGCCGCGCTGGCCAAGGCTTCTGGCGAGGTGGACGCGGACACCGAACGCTTGCTGCACGCGGTCAAGCGCATGCATGAGCAGAACCCCATGCTGGGCCTGCGCGGTGTTCGGCTTGGTCTGGTCGTGCCAGGTCTGTACGCGATGCAGGTCCGGGCGATCGCGCACGCGGCGGCGGATCGACTGGCTGCCGGCGGCACACCGCGGACGGAGATCATGATCCCGCTGGTGGACACGGTGCAGGAACTGGAGTTGATGCGCGCCGAGACCGAGGCGGTGCTGGCGGAGGTTTCCGCCGAGCGCGGGATGGACCTGAGCGCCCCCATCGGGACCATGATCGAGTTGCCGCGGGCGGCGCTGACCGCTGCGGAGATCGCCGAGTCGGCGGAGTTCTTCTCCTTCGGTACCAACGACCTGACCCAGACGACCTGGGGGTTCTCGCGCGACGACGTCGAAGGGGCCTTCTTCTCGCAGTACCTGGAGAAGGGGATCTTCGGCGTCAGCCCGTTCGAGTCGATCGACGTCGCCGGCGTGGGTCGGCTGGTCAGTTTCGCCGCGGCCGAGGGTCGGTCGGTGCGGCCGAACCTGCACCTGGGCGTCTGCGGGGAACACGGCGGCGACCCCGAGAGCATCCACTTCTTCCACGAGACCGGGCTGGACTACGTGTCCTGCTCGCCGTTCCGGGTGCCGGTGGCGCGGCTGGAGGCGGGGCGGGCGTCGGTTTCGGCTCGCGGATCGGACAGCCGGTAGTCCAGCCGGAGATGACCGGCCCAGGTCCGCGGACCTGGGACAATGACTGCCGTGACCGCCGTGGCTGATACCCCGACCCGCGCCCGCCGCGGGTGGATCGGTCGGCTGCTGGCAGTGGCGGTCCTCGTGTTGGTCGGGTTGTTCGCCTGGTCGGGAATCCGGGTGCTCGCGGCCGGCCTGAGCGATGACCGGTCCGCCAGTGAAGCCCTCGTGGTTCTTGGCGCCAGCCAATACGACGGGCAACCGTCCGCGGTGCTGGCCGCGCGCCTGGATCATGCGCTCGCGTTGTACGAGGACGGGGTGGCCGACCGGATCATCACCGTCGGCGGCAAGCAACCCGGTGACCGGTTCACCGAGGCCGAAGCCGGGGCCGCCTACCTGCAGGATGCCGGGGTGCCGAACGAGGCGACGCTGGCGGTTGATGCCGGCAGCGACACCTGGACGAGCATGCAGGCGGTCGCCGAGGCGCTGGGGAACGGGACGCGGGTGACCGTGGTGACCGACCCGGCGCACGCGCTGCGCAGCACCGAGATGGCCGCCGTCGCCGGACTGGATGCGGTGGCGTCGCCGGTTCAGGACGGCCCGGCCGCGCCGGTTTGGGCACAACCCCGATACGTCTTGCGCGAAACCATGGGTTGGTGGGCGTTTCAGTGGTTCCGGTGGACTGGGAACCAGCCGGGTGTGACGGCACCTGACGCCCTGTGACCGACGCCACGGTCGCCGGGTACGGGCCGGAATCGCTGGCCCGGCTGCTCGCCGAACCAGAGAAGGCGACGGCCAGGTCACCGTTCGCCCGGGATCGGGCCCGGGTGCTGCACAGTGCCGGCCTGCGTCGACTTGCCGCCACCACCCAGGTCGTCGAACCGGGCATCAGCGACTTCCCCCGGACTCGCCTGACGCATTCCTTGGAATGCGCCCAGATCGCTAGGGAACTGGGAAACGCGCTGGGTTGCGACGCTGACCTGGTGGATTGCGCGGGGCTGGCCCATGACCTCGGGCACCCGCCGTTCGGGCACAACGGCGAATCGGTGCTCGACCGCCTGGCCGCCGATGCCGGTGGCTTCGAAGGAAACGCCCAGACCTTCCGGGTCCTCACGCGGTTGGAGCCCAAGGCGACGGCTCCCGATGGGCGGCCCGCCGGCCTCAACCTGACGAGGGCCAGCTTGGACGCCGCCACGAAGTACCCATGGCAACGATCCGGGCCGGGCAAGTTCGGTGTGTACGACGACGACCGGGCCGCGTTCGACTGGATGCGGCAAGACGCGCCGGCACGCGCGACCTGTCTGGAAGCGCAGGTCATGGACTTCGCCGACGACGTCGCCTACTCGGTGCATGACCTTGAGGACGGCATCCACGCCGGGCACGTGGACCTTGCGGTGCTGCACGATTCCGCAGCGCTCACGGACGCCCTATCGGGTCATGTGACTGCCTACGCACCGGATGTGGATGTCGAAACGATCGCTTCGGCGTTGGGCGAACTGGTCGTCGAGTTGCGGTGGCCCAAGGCGTTCTCCGGCACCCGTGCCGACCTGGCCGCGCTGAAGGCCCTCACCAGTGCGTTGATCGGGCGCTTCTGCTCGGCGGCGGTGGCAGCCACCACAGCGGTGCATGGCGGGCCACTACGTCGCTATGCGGCGGACCTGATCGTTCCGGAGGACACGCGGCTGCGAGTCGCCGGACTGAAAGCCATGGCCGCTTCGGCGGTTATGCACCGGCCCCAGGCCCAGCAGCGGTACGCCGAACAGCGGGAGATCCTGGAAGAGGTGTTCGAACACGTACGCCGCGGCGCACCGGAAACGCTCAGCCCGGAGTTTCGGCAGGCCTTCGCCGCGGCCGGCGACGACTCCGCTCGACTTCGCGCGGTTGTCGACCAGGTCGCCTCCTACACCGACCTGTCGGCGCTGGCGCTGCATCGGCACCTGTCGATGAGTTCGTGATGACCGGCGACCTGCTGATCGAGGCGGTGCCGCTGGCCCGCGTGGTGCCGTTGCGGGCAGCGGTCCTGCGCGGCGGGGACACCGCCGCCGCGGTCTGGTCTCTCGATGATCACCCTGAGGCGGTGCACCTGGCCGCCTGTGTCGGGGAAGAGCTGTTGGGTGTCACGTCCTATGTCCCGGACCCGTTGCCGGAAGAGGCCTCGGATTCTGGGTGGCGCTTGCGGGGAGTCGCCGTCCGCGAAGACGCGCGAGGCCAAGGCATCGGTTCCGCGTTGGTCGCTGCGGTGGTGCGCCGCGCCCTGACGTTGCCGAATCCGCCCCAGTTGCTCTGGTGCAACGCCCGCACCAGCGCCCTCAGTTTCTGGGAGCGGGCGGGGTTCGACATCGTGGGCGAGGAGTTCGTGACAGATACGGGCATTCCGCACTTCCGTGCGGTTCGTCTCTCCCGACCGGCTGCGTGAGACCCGGTCTTCGTCCACGATGGGGTCTATGTCTGAGTCCGGGATCGTGGTCGTTGGTGGCGGGTTGGCAGGTGCCCGGGCGGTGGAAGCGGCACGAGGTGCCGGTTTTGACGGGCCGGTCACGCTGCTCGCGGCCGAGGATGAAGCACCGTATGAGCGACCGGCGTTGTCGAAGGGGTTCCTGGCCGGCGGTAAGAGCGCCGAGGACACGCTGGCGCTGCCCCGGGACTGGTACGCCGACAACGACGTTGATCTGCGTACGGGGTCGGAGGCTGTGCAACTTGATTTGGCCGCGCGCATGGTCGGTCTCGCGGACGGATCGGCGATCGGCTTCGACAAACTGCTGCTCGCCACCGGCGCCGAACCGAGGCGGTTGGACGTGCCCGGCGCTGCCGACGTGGAGCTGCTCTACCTGCGGACCCTGGACGACGCCCGGGCGTTGAAAGCCGCCCTGGATGTGGGCGGTCGGCGGGTCGCCGTCATCGGTGGTGGCTGGATCGGCTTGGAGGTCGCCGCCGCCGCCCGCAACGCCGGCAACGAGGTTGTGGTCATCGAGCCACAGCCAACGCCGCTGCACGGTGCTTTGGGGCCGGAGTTGGGCGACCTGTTCGCCCGGCTGCATCGCCACCATGGAGTCGAAGTGCGCACCGGATCGGGCGTCGAAAGCGTTGCCGCCGCAAACGGTGCCGCGGTGCTGACCGTCGCCGGTGAGCCGGTGGAAGCCGACGTGGTCGTGGTCGGGGTGGGAGCGCAGCCACGGCTGTCCCTGGCCGCGGACGCCGGCTTGGAGGTGGCCTCCGGCATCCGCACCGATGCCAACCTGCAGACGTCAGCCGAGGGCGTCTTTGCCGCCGGCGACGTGGTCGAAGCGTTCAGTCCGCTGCTGCAGCGGCCGTTGCGGGTCGAGCACTGGGCCAACGCGTTGAACACCGGCAAGGTGGCCGGACGCAACATGGCGGGGGAGTCGGTCTCCTACGACCGGGTCCCGTACTTCTACACCGACCAGTTCGAGTTGGGCATGGAGTTCAGCGGCGTCGCCGCGCCCGGTGACTACGACCGCGTCGTCTACCGCGGCCGGCCGGAGTCGCTGGAGTTCATCGCGTTCTGGTTGTCCGGTGACCGGGTGGTCGCGGGGATGAACGTCAACGTCTGGGACGTGACCGAGGAGATCCAGGGATTGATCAAGTCCGGTCGACCGGCCGCGGTGGAGCGGCTGGTGGACGCACACGTTCCCCTCGGCGAAGTGTGAGCCGACCGGCCCGGCTTAGGGTGCGGCCATGACCGGGCGGATCCGCGACGAGGACATCGCCCAGGTACGTGAGCGCGCCAGCATCGACCAGGTCGTGGGTCAGTACGTCCAGTTGCGCGGCGCCGGTGGCGGGAGCCTGAAGGGGCTGTGCCCTTTCCACGACGAGAAGTCGCCGTCGTTCCACGTGACCCCTTCGCGGGGTCTGTACTACTGCTTCGGCTGCGGCGCCGGCGGCGACGTGATCGGCTTTGTGCAGGAAGTCGAGCATCTTTCGTTCACCGAGGCCGTGGAGCGGCTGGCTGCCCAGTTCGGGGTGCAGTTGCAGTACACCGAGGGCGGTTCCGGGCCGTCGAGTCGGCAGCGCTCGATCCGCACTCGCATCGTCGAGGCCAACGCCGCCGCAGCCCAGTTCTTCGCTGACCAGCTCAGCGGCGCCGAGGCCGCGCCCGGCCGGGAGTTCCTGAGCGGTCGCGGTTTCGATGCCGAAGCAGCCAAGCGTTTCGGAGTCGGTTTCGCGCCGCGGTCTTGGGACGCCTTGGCCAAGCACCTGCGCGGGCGGGGTTTCAGCCAGGAGGAGTTGCTGGCGGCCGGACTGGTGGTCGAGGGTCAACGTGGCGTCTACGACCGGTTCCGAGGTCGTCTGGTCTGGACCATTCGTGATGTCACCGGCGACCCGATCGGCTTCGGTGCCCGCAAGTTGTTCGACGACGACGAGGGCCCCAAGTACCTGAACACCCCGGAAACGGCCGCGTACCGCAAGTCGGAGGTGTTGTTCGGGCTGGACCAGGCCAAGCGTGAGATCGCCAAACAGCGCCAGGCGGTCGTGGTGGAGGGGTACACCGACGTGATGGCGGCGCATCTGGCCGGGGTCACGACAGCGGTGGCCACCTGCGGAACGGCTTTCGGGTCCGGGCACACGAAGATCCTGCGGCGGCTGCTGCTGGACTCCGCCGGCAACGCCGGCGCGGTGGTCTTCACGTTCGACGGTGACGCCGCCGGGCGCAAGGCGGCGATGCGGGCCTTTGAGCACGACGCGGAGTTCGTTTCGCAGACGTTCGTGGCCATTGATGAGCACGGGATGGACCCGTGCGATCTTCGTATGGCGCACGGTGATGCCGCCGTGCAGGCACTGGTGGACCGACGGGTGCCGCTGCCGGAGTTCGTGATGCGTTCGGTCATCGACGATTTCGATCTGCGGCACGCCGAGGGTCGAATCGCCGCGCTGAAGGCGACGGCGCCGTTGTTGTCGCACATCCGCGACCGATCGCTGCGCCCGGAGTACGCCGCGCGGCTGGCCAGCTGGCTTGGCGTCGATGTCGCGCAGGTCGTGGATGCGGCCAAACGTGGTCCCGCCCGCTCGGGCCAGGCCGCCCCGGCGACCAGAGGCGACTCGTCGGCTCCGGCCGGAACACCCGGCCTCGAGGACGCGGGCCCGAGCGCACCGGCGCTGCCGGACGCCAACGACCGCGCCCTGATCGTGGATCGGGAGGCCTGCAAGTTGGCTGTGCAGCGCCCGGACCTGGTAGCGGCGGGTTTCGCCGCTCTCGACGATGCGGCGTTCCGGCACCCCGCGTACGCGGCCGTGCGGCACCTGATCGCTACGGAGTGGAAGGACGGCGCTGCCGGTGCCCAGTGGGCGGAGCAACTGCGGCAGGCCGCTGGCAGTGATCGCATGCAGGCGCTGATCACGGCGCTGGCGGTGGAGCCGTTGCTCACCGACACAGTGGATGCGCGCTATGCCGGCGAACAGGTGGCTCGGCTGGCCGAGCGCTCGCTGCTGCAACGCATCACCGACGCCAAGGCGCAGTTGGAGCGGACCAACCCGGACGACGCTGCCGGCTACGGGGCGGCGTTCGCGCAACTGCTAGATCTGGAACAGCAGCGGCGCGCCCTGCGGGATCGGCTAGTCGGGGCGGGATGAGCCTGTTTCGGCGCGCCCCGGCCGAAGCCGCCGCGTTGGTACCGCCGGGCGGGCGGGCGCTGGGCTGGGCAGAGGCGGCCACCGGGTGGGTCGTGGCCACAGAGTCGTGTCTGGTGCTGGCGGACGGCCAGCAGGTCCCATGGGAGTCGGTGCACCGGGCCTCTTGGGATGAGGGGGTCTTGGTGTTGCGGCGAGGTGACCTCGGCGAGATCAGGCTGACCCTGGGGCTGGACGAGACCCGGCTACCCGAGGTGGTGCGGGAACGGGTGGAGGCCAGCATCGTCCTGTCTGAGCGGGTGCCGCTGTCTCGCGGCAGCGCGGTGATCATGGCTCGCCGACCGCCCTCGGGAGGGGAGATCCACTGGACCGTGATCTTCGACAACCTTGATGCCGATGATCCCGAGATTCGGGCCGAGGCGACCCGTGAGGTGGAACGACTGAAGGGATTGCTGCCCTGATCCTGGGCATTCGGGATGGCCTCAACCGGCTGGTACCGTTCCACCCCGCCAATCCCGCGTAGCTCAATTGGCAGAGCAGCCGGCTGTTAACCGGCAGGTTATTGGTTCGAGTCCAATCGCGGGAGCCACGAGCCGAGAAAACCGCGTGCTGATCGCATGCGGCTTCTGCCTTTGTTGATTTAGACGTTGCGTGGTCTGACACTTCGCGTGGAGCCGCCCGCGCCTTGGAAGTGATTCTGCTACGGACCACTGGGGGCACGGGCGGTTCCACAATCGAGGCAACTCGAATCCAATTCGAATCACAAGGACCTAGGTCCCGCTCGCCTGAGGTCACCCGTCCGGTCTAGCGCCGGGACCGGACCACCCGATCGGTCGTACGCACGGCCTCCCCGCGAACCGATCTACCCCTCGTAGGCAGGGGAGGTCATGTCGGTAGTTGGTAGCACCCAGCGCGTCGTCGCGCTGTTGGCGATGGCGGCGTTGCTTCTCGTCGGCCTGGTCGTGGTGCAGCCTTCGGCCGCGTCGGCGGTCACGTCTGCGGAGTTCGACCTGCTGGACCGCATCAACACCTCCCGCGCAGCCGCCGGCGTTGCCCCAGTGAAGCTCTCAAGGGATGCCAACGACTTGGTATCGCGGCCGTGGTCGGCGCGCATGGCGGCTGAAAACAGGCTGTACCACAACCCCGCGTACGCGAGTCAGATCTCGTCGCGGGTGACGAGTTCCTGGACGCGGCTGTCCGAGAACGTCGGGTACGCATCCAGCGTCGCCTCGGTCTACAACGCCTTCATGAACTCGTCCGGGCACCGCGCCAACATCCTCGACAGCAAGGTCAACTGGGTCGGTCTCGGCGTCGTCGTGAAGAACGGTCGCGTCTGGGCCACGATGAACTTCATCGCCACCACGCGCAGCCTCGCTGAGGACGTGCCGCCGCCGACGGTCACCGTCGAGAGGTTGGCCGGCGATGACCGGTACGCCACCGCTTCCAGCCTCAGCGAATCAACGTTCGCGCCCGGTGTTCCGGTCGCCTACATCGCAACCGGGCGCAACTTCCCAGACGGCCTGGCCGCCGGCCCCATCGCGGCTCGAGCCGGAGGACCGGTCCTGCCGGTCGACGTCAACTCGATTCCGCCGGCGGTGGCGGCCGAACTGCAGCGCCTGCGCCCGCAACGCATCGTTGTCGTCGGCAGCACTGGTGTTGTCTCCGCCGCGGTGGAAGCAGCCTTGGCGGCGTACACCTCGGGCCCGGTGCAGCGCGTCGCCGGAGCCAACAGGTACTCGACAGCCGCCGCGCTGTCGGAGGCATTCGCGCCCGGGGTGGGCATCGTTTATGTCGCGACCGGGTCCAACTTCCCCGACGCCTTGGCGGGTGGCCCGCTGGCGGCGCGCAACGGTTCCCCGATGCTCCTGGTATCGACCAAGTCGATCCCAGACGCCACCGCCGCGGCGCTGCAACGCCTGCGCCCGGGCCGGATCGTCATTCTCGGTAGCACCGGCGTCGTGTCGTCCGGGGTCGAGACCCTCTTGCGCTCCTACACGAGCGGCACCGTGAGTCGACTCGCCGGGTCCGATCGATACGCCACGGCCGCGGTCATCGCCAAGCAATTCGGGTCTTCGGCAACCGTCATGCTCTCGACCGGGCTCAACTTCCCCGACGCCCTTTCCGCGGTCCCCATCGCCGATAGGGAGAACGCTCCGATGCTGCTCACCTCCGGCACCTGCGTTACTTCCGCCACCGAGAACGCGCGGGCGTCGCTGGGGGCGGGGGCGGTCACGGCCGTTGGTTCCACGGGCGTGGTCAGCGACACCGCGGCACGCTTCTACCGTTGCTGACGTCGCATTCCGCGACCAACTCTGCCTATCGTCTGGCGAACAAACGCGGTTGGAGTGATTGGTGCGGCACGTCCGTTTCCCGGCTGCGGCGGGAGCCGCGGTACTTCTGTTTGGCCTGCTCGGGTGCACCGGATCGGACAGCAGTGCGCCCGCCTCGGACCCGATCAGCACCAGCCCGGCACCGGTGACTTCCCGGCCGGTGACCCCAAGTCCAACCGCCACCCCAACTCCCGAACCACCGTCTGCTGACCCGGAGATTCTGGCCATCAGTGACGACCAGTGGCAGGCAATGGTGGCAGCCGGGATGTGGCGGCCTGGATGCCCGATGACGCAGCAGACCCTGCGCCGGCTTGAGGTCAACCACTACGACTTCGAGGGTGAGGTCCGCCGCGGCGCAATCGTTGTCAACGCTGACGTCGCCGACAGCCTGGCGCGCATCTTCACGCGGATATTCGAGGCGGAGTTCCCCATTCGCCAGATGGTTCCGCTCGACGCCTACGGCGGTGACAACGAGGCCAGCATGGCTGACGACAACACCGGCGCGTACAACTGCCGGTCCGCCGCACAGGCCAACGCGCCAGCGTCGAAATCACCACATGCCAATGGCCGCGCCATCGACATCAACCCGTACGAGAACCCCTGGCAGGACCCCCGGTGCCGTTGCTGGAGTCCGAGCGACGAGTTCGGGACTACCCGGGAGGGTCCCGGGGTCATCGTCGAGGGTGGACCCGTTTGGGCGGCGTTCACCGACGAAGGCTGGATCTGGCAGAACATCTCGGTCCCCGACTACATGCACTTCGACACCGGCTACCCGTCCCGGCCGTTGCGGTAGCGGCCGTGCGCCGTAGCGCTGGACCTAGACTTCGGCGCATCCCGCTGCCGCTTGTCCTCACCGAGTGGCAGCAGTCGGGGGCGGTAGCTCAGTTGGTCAGAGCGGCGGACTCATAATCCGACAGGTCGTGGGTTCAAGTCCCACCCGCCCCACCATCGTTCCGGCAACGGCGGCAGCGTTGGTTGCGTGGGTCCTTTGGCCGGTCGTTGGCCAACGCTTACGGATTAGCGTGGACGTATGAGCGACAGCCGGGAACCGGTCGTCCGACTCCGCGGGGTCACGAAGGCATTCGGCTCCACGCAGGCCCTTGCCGGGCTGGACCTGGAGGTGGCTCCGGGTGAGGTCCATGGCTTCCTGGGCCCCAACGGCGCCGGCAAGACCACCACGCTGCGCATCCTGTTGGGGCTACTGCGGGCAGATTCCGGCGAGGTCCGCGTACTCGGTGGGGATGCCTGGCGGGACGCGTCCGCCCTGCATGGCCGGATGGCCTATGTGCCGGGCGACGTCGCGCTGTGGCCCAACCTCACCGGTGGGGAAGTCATCGACCTAATGGCCCGGCTGCAAGGCAGCCAGAACCGGGAGCGTAGGGACGAACTGCTGCAGCTGTTCGACCTCGACCCTACGAAACGCACGCGTGCCTATTCGCGGGGCAATCGCCAGAAGGTGGCGCTCATCGCCGCCCTGGCGGCGGACGCCGAGTTGTACCTGTTGGACGAGCCGACGGCGGGACTGGACCCGCTGAAGGAAGCGATGTTCCGCGACATCGTCCGCCGAATGCGGGACGACGGTCGCACGATCCTGTTGAGCAGCCACATCCTGTCCGAGGCTGAGGCGTTGTCCGATCGGGTGAGCATCATCCGTGACGGGGTGGTCGTCGAGACCGGACCGCTGCAGCAGTTGCGCCACCTAACCCGAACCTTCGTCACCGCCGACGTGACCACGGTGCCGCCCGGACTGGATCAGCTGCCGGGGGTGCACGGCCTCCTCGTGAAGGACCACCGAATCAGCGCCGAAGTCGAAACGCACGGCATGCAGCCGCTGCTCGCGGCCTTGTCGCTAGCGGGCGTGCAGAGCCTGTCGAGCCAGCCGCCCACGCTGGAGGAATTGTTCTTGCGCCACTACGGCACACCGGCCGGGGTTCAGGAGTCGGAAGGCCGGCCGTGAGCACGCTTGTCAGCCCGGCGCCCGCCAGGACCGTGACCGTTGGGCGTTGGGCCGGTACCGCAACGATGGTCCGGCTGGCGCTGCGCCGGGACCGCTGGCTCATCCCCGGCTGGTCTGTTGCGTTCGCGATGTTGACCGGGTTCTCTGCTGCCGCGACCAGCGACCTCTACCCGCGCGAAGAAGATCGCATCGCCGCGGCCGAGGTTGTGAACTCAAGTGCCTCGCTGATCGCGCTCTACGGTCGGGTGTACGACCCGGCATCGCTGGGGGCAGTGTCCTTGCTGAAGCTCAGCGCCTTCGGCACGGCTCTCGTGGCGGTCCTGATGATCGTCATCACCGTCCGCCACACGCGCGGCGAGGAAGAGGCGGGGCGCTTGGAGTTGCTCGGCGCGGGCGTTCTCGGGCGGGCGGCACCGCTGGCCGCGGCGCTGATCGTCGGGGCTGCGGCCAGCGCGATTCTGGGGATCTTGACGGCGTCCAGTCTGGCGCTGGCGGGTTTGCCGTTGGTGGGTTCGTTGGCGTTCGGCGTCGGCTGGGCCGCAACCGGTCTGGCCTTTGCCGCCGTCGCTGCGATCGCTGCGCAGGTAGCTTCCAGCGCTCGATCGGCGGTAGGCGTCTCGCTGGTCGTTCTCGCCATCACCTACGTGCTGCGTGCCGTCGGCGACCTGTCGTCACCGCCCTCGGTGCTGTCCTGGTTGTCCCCGATCGGCTGGAACCAACAGATCCGAGCGTTCGCGGGGGACCGGTGGTGGGTGGTCCTGTTCCCGTTGCTGCTGATCCTGATCCTGGTCCCGCTCGCGTTCGGGCTTCGCGCACGCAGGGATCTCGGGAGCGGCCTGATCCCCGATCGTCCCGGCCCGGCGCACGGAGCTCTGTCGAGTCCATGGAGTCTGGCGGTGCGGATGCAGCGCGGGCTGTTCCTCGCATGGGCGGCGGCCTTCGCGCTCTTCGGGCTCCTGCTCGGTTCGATCGCGAGCAACGTGAGCGGCTTCCTGACGTCGCCGAACATTCAGGAAATCATCCAGTCCCTCGGCGGCGAGCAGGCGTTGGTGGATGCGTTCCTAGCGGCCGAGATCGGTCTTATGGGCGTGATCCTGGCCGCGTACGGGATCGCGGCTGCCGGGCATCTGCACTCGGAGGAGTCCGCCGGCCGCGCCGAGTTGGTTCTATCCGCCGGGGTCTCCCGCACGCCCTGGGCGCTCAGCCATGCGGTCTCGACCGCAGTGGCGGTCACGATCTTGAGCCTGGTCTCCGGTGTTGCGATCGGGGTCGGCAACGCACTGGCCGTCGGCGATGCGGGTGAGGTCGCGCCTGTCGTCGGAGCGAGCTTGGCGCACCTGCCGGCCGTGTGGCTGTTCATCGCGCTCGTCCTGGCCGCCTTCGGCTGGCTGCCGCGGCTGCTGGGTGTGGTCTGGGGCTTGTACGCCGCCGCCATCGTGCTGGGGGAGTTCGGTCCGTTGTGGCAAGTACCGCAATGGCTCATGAACTTGTCCCCCTTCGTTCACTCGCCGACGCTGCCCGCCCCCTTCCCGACCGGGATCGCAGTGCCCCTCGTCGCCTTGACGCTGGTGGCGGTAACGCTGGGGTCGGTCGGCCTGGCGGGATGGCAACGGCGCGACCTCGCATCCGGATGACCGGGTGGCGACTCGAGCCGCGCGTGGTCCAATCAAGGGCGGATGGCCGGGCCGATAGGCCCTAACCGCACTAGGCGCGGCTTGCCACGCTGACCCCATGGCTCAACAGGAGGCAGCGCAACAGGCGGCAGAGAGCACGGCGACCCTGAGCAAGAGCGCTGAGTACGCCAAGTTCCTGCAGGAGTCCGAGGGGTACAAGCGGAAGATCCTCGGCATCAGGCGGACCAACACCCGACCCGAAGGCGTCCAGGCCTTCGAGGGCATGACCTTCCCCTGTTACGAAGCGACCGCGTCGCTGGACCGCGATGGGCTGACCTGCATCACGAGGAACAACGTCGTGTGTGGGGGCGCGGTCTACTGCGGTGTCGGCAACCGGCGACTCAGCAAGTCCGACTTCGACCAAGGGTTGGAGATGATCGTCGGGGAGAACCGGGCCTACTCGAGCAAGGCGGTCATGCGTCGGGTCAACCAGCAACTGCCGCACTACGAGGAGAAGCACAAGTACTTGCTCATGGGCAAGCTGGAGGAAATGCCCGACCCCGAAGCAGTGATGATCATCACCGACCCGCAACGGGTCATGCGGCTGTGCAAGGCCTACACGTGGAAGACCGGGGAACTGGTCCATGCCCTCGGTGGCACCAACTGGTGTGGCATGTCCTTCCCGCAGGTGTTCAACGACAAGACCATCACCTTCGACTTCGGCGATCCGCCCGCCCGGACCTTCATGCAGCTCGACGATTCGGAGATGTTCTGCGTGATCCACTGGGAGCTACTGCCGCTGATCATCGAGAACCTGAAGAACGTGTCCACGGGGGAGGGTTACTGATGGCTCATCCCTACATCATGGAGCAGTGCCTGATCTGCGGTACCTGCTGGGACATCTGCCCCATGGACGCCGTGGTGGAGTTCAAGGACTACTACCAGATCACTGATCGATGCGATGACTGCGGCAAGTGCATCCGGGCCTGCCCGAACTTCGCCATCGCCAAGGACGAAACCATCGGCTTGCGGCTGGAAGAGCACGCCCGTACCCGAGTCGATACCGACGAATGATCGTGACAGCCGGTGACATTGGAGGTCGAAAGAATGGCTGAGTTCAACTGGACCGAGAACTCCCAGGCAGTATTCGAAGCAGCCATCAAGTCCGCACCGATGCCATTCCGGAGCGTGACCAAGAAGAGTTTCACCAAGGGGCTGACCAAGGAGGTCGGCGAAGGTGGCGAGGTGCGCGAAGAGCACGTGGTCAAGGTCATCAAGGCGACGTCACCGGCACCGTTCGTGGGCCAGGGCCTCAAGGCCATCGAACCGCACCTGACCGATCCATCGATCCTGGACAACTAGCCCAAGCGGACAGGCGCCGCTGCCTGCAAAGGCGCGACCGCCTCGGTCGTTGCCGCCTCAGGTCTCGCCGCCCACATCCAGGTCGTAGGCGTCGAACATCAGGTCCGAGCCCGCCTGCCGGTGTCGCGACAGCCGCACCAGGAAGTCCGTGCCGCTCTCGCGCAGCGCGGACACGTCGGGGGAGTCGGATTCTGCGGCGGTGACCATCGCGGCAACCGCGGTTGCCAACACCTCGTGCTCTCGGACCAGTTGTTCGACGCGGGCCGAAAGATGTGGAGCGTCGGCGAGGATCTGCGCGTACAGGCCGTCCGCGCCTTCGCTGGCGACCACGTGCGCGCGCAGGTCACTGTGCATCCGGTCCAGCGCCTGCCGGACGCGGCCGATCCACTCCGGATTCGCCGGCCGCGCCAGTGCCCGCTCCAGGTCCCCCATCGCCTGGCGCAGTTCCGAGCGGCGTCGGCGCACGCCCTCCATGAAGGCGGTCATCTCCGGACTCAGCATGCGAACACCTCCAATCCCACAGTCGTAAGCCTGCCTTGTGCGGGTCCAAGTCGTGCCGTGGTTAGGTCAATCCTTTGTCGCAGCCTCGTCGGCGAAACCGGGCAACCATTCGCGCAGTTCCGCGGCCACCGGGACGGTCGCGTTCAGTTGGCACAGCACGCCGACGATGCCCAACCAGACCCGATGGGTGAACAGGTGCTCGGCGGGCAAGTTCAGTTGCAGCGCGACAGCGAACTCGGGGTTCCGTGGGTCGTTGACCCGGGCGAACTGCGACCGCAGCCACTGGCGGCTGTAGGTGAACGTCTCGTGGCGTGACGGCTCGGTGAAAGGGGACAGGTAGTCGATGAGCTTGTCCACCTCGACGGTGCGTCCGGGCCTCAGGAACCCCCCTGCGTGCAGACCATCGAGCACGGCATCGCCGTCTGCGCCTTGCAGCACGCGGATCAGCCGACCGAACGTGTCCGGGAGACCCCCGGGCATCGACAAGGCGGAGCCGAAGTCGAACACGCCCAGCCGTCGGTCGGCGGTCCAGCGGAAGTTGCCCGGGTGCGGATCGGTGTGCAGCAGCCCGACGCGCGCCGGGGACTCCAGGAAGAACCGTTGATAGGCGATGCCGGCGGCGTCGGCGGCCGGGGAACCGGGAGTAACCCGCACCAAGGGCTCGCCGTCGAGCCAGTCGGTGACCAGAACCCGGTCCAGCGCCAGGCGCACCTGCGGCACGGCAACCCCTGTGTCGCCTGCGTACGCGTCGGCGAAACGCTGCTGGGTGCTGCCTTCGTGCCGGTAGTCCAGTTCCTCCGCCAGGCGGGTTCGCAGTTCCGCCACCAGCGGGGGCATCGCCAGTCCAGGGGCGACCAGGCCGGCCAGGCGCAACGCGACGGCCAGCATCCGAACGTCTGCTGCCACCGCGTCGGCGATGCCCGGGTACTGCACCTTGACCGCCACTTCCCGGCCGTGCATGCGGGCCCGGTGGACCTGCCCGAGCGAGGCAGCGGCCACCGGCTCCTCGGCGAAGGATTCGAACTCGGCCCGCCAATCGCGGCCCAATTCGTCACGAAGGACCTTCTGGATGTCTGCGAAGGCCACCGGTGGGTTGTTCTCCTGCAGCGCGACGAGTTCGTGCCGCCAGGTCGACTCCGGGTCTTCCGGGAACAGGGCCTCGACGGTGGACAACAGTTGCCCGGCCTTCAGCGCGCCGCCCTTGAGTTGGCCTAGCGAGCGGCGGGTTCGCTGCGCGTGGGCAGTCCGCAACTGCTGGCGAACATCGGCCGCGGGAGCACCGCCCAGCCGCCGCAGCAGTCCGACCGCCTCCAGACCCACCGCCGAGGCCGGAATGGCCAGCAATCGGGCGGCCCGCAGCGCCGAAGTTCGCATGAGAACAGTGTCTCGCGGGCGGTGTCCCGGTGTCGTGCGGAGGTTGTTTGCATCCCCCCGTCCCCAGGTGTCACGGCCGGCGCTTTTCCACAGCCGGACCCGTGCTGCCGCGACTGCGCCTGGCACGCACGAGCGTTCGGGCAGTCGACAAAGGAGGAAGTCATGAACGACACGATGGTGACGCTGGTGGGAAACGTTGCCAGCGAGCTGCGCGTCGCCAGCACTGGCACCGGAGTTCCGGTCACCTCGTTCCGGTTGGCCTCGTCCAGGCGCCGGTTCGATCGGGAGTCCGGGCGGTGGAGCGACGCGGAGACCAACTTCGTGACGGTGGTCTGTTGGCGCACACTGGCCGATCACGTTGCGTCCTGTGTGGGCAAGGGCGACCCGCTGATCGTGCAAGGCCGGTTGCGGATCAAGAACTGGGCCAAGGATGACCGGACCGGCATCAATGTGGAGGTGGAGGCGCTGGCCGTCGGTCACGACCTGGCCCGTGGTGTATCGGTGTTCCGGACCGCGCGGCGCGGCCGACCCGAGGGCGCCGGGGACGAACCGAGCATCGCTGCGGCCGCGACGGCGGCCAGCGAGGCTGCTTGAGCGATTACGGGACACCACGGGTCCGCCCGTACCCTGCGGCCATGGCTGAGTTCATCTACACCATGCATAAGGCGCGCAAGGCGCACGGCGACAAAGTGATCTTGGACGACGTGACCCTGGCGTTCTACCCGGGCGCGAAGATCGGTGTCGTCGGCCCAAACGGCGCCGGCAAGTCCAGCGTCCTACGGATCATGGCCGGTTTGGACACGCCATCTAACGGTGACGCCCAGCTCAGCCCCGGCTACACGGTCGGCATCCTGGAGCAGGAGCCGCAACTCAACGAGTCCAAGACGGTTCTGGAGAACGTTCAGGAGGGCGTCGCTGAGACCAAGGCGATGCTGGACCGGTTCAACGAGGTCTCCGCTGCGATGGGTGAGCCGGACGCGGACTTCGACGCCCTGATGACGGAGATGGGAACCCTGCAGGAGTCGCTGGACCACCGCGGTGCGTGGGACCTGGACTCGCAGTTGGACCAGGCCATGGACGCCCTCCGGTGCCCGCCGCCGGACGCCGACGTGACCGTGCTGTCCGGTGGGGAGCGGCGCCGGGTCGCGCTGTGCAAGCTGCTGCTGAGCAAGCCGGACCTGCTCCTGCTGGACGAGCCGACCAACCACCTCGACGCCGAGTCGGTGCTCTGGCTCGAACAGCACTTGGAGAAGTACGAGGGCACCGTCGTTGCGGTTACCCACGACCGCTACTTCCTCGACAACGTCGCCCAGTGGATCCTGGAACTGGACCGCGGCCGGGCGTACCCGTATGAGGGCAACTACTCCACGTACCTGGAGACCAAGGCGTCTCGCTTGAAGGTCGAGGGTCAGAAGGACGCCAAGATGCGCAAGCGCCTGACCGACGAGTTGGAGTGGGTGCGCAGCAACGCCAAGGCCCGCCAGACCAAGAGCCGGGCCCGCCTGGCCCGCTACGAGGAGATGGCGATCGAGGCGGAGAAGACCCGCAAGTTGGACTTCGAGGAGATTCAGATCCCGCCCGGCCCCCGACTCGGAAACGTGGTCGTCGAGGCCGACCACCTTTCCAAGGGTTTCGGCGACCGGCTGCTGATCGACAACCTCTCCTTCTCGCTGCCCCGCAACGGCATCGTCGGGGTCATCGGGCCCAACGGGGTCGGCAAGACAACCCTGTTCAAGATGCTGATCGGCGAGGAGCAGGCCGACTCCGGAGCCATCAAGGTCGGGGAAACGGTTCAGGTCTCCTATGTGGACCAGGGTCGCGGCGGTATCGAGCCGGGCAAGACCTTGTGGGAGGTCGTCTCCGACGGCCTGGACTGGATCAAGGTCGGCAACGTGGAGATGCCCAGCCGCGCCTACGTGGGCGCGTTCGGATTCAAGGGCCCGGACCAGCAGAAGCCGGCCGGCGTGCTGTCCGGGGGTGAGCGCAACAGGCTGAACCTGGCGCTCACGTTGAAGCAGGGCGGCAACTTGCTGCTCCTCGACGAGCCGACGAACGACCTCGACGTGGAAACCTTGTCCAGCCTGGAAAACGCGCTACTGGAGTTCCCCGGCTGCGCCGTGGTCATCAGCCACGACCGCTGGTTCCTGGACCGGGTCGCCACCCACATCTTGGCCTACGAAGGCGACTCCCAGTGGTTCTGGTTCGAAGGCAACTTCGAGTCGTACGAGGCGAACAAGATCGAGCGCATGGGCCCGGAGGCGGCCCGCCCGCATCGCACTACGTACCGCAAGCTCACGCGGAACTGAACGTGCGGCACCGCTACCCCTGCCCCATGCGCTGGGGTGACATGGACGCGTTCGGCCACGTCAACAACGTGCACCTGGCCCGGTACTTGGAGCAGGCCCGCGTTGACCTGTTGTTCAGCGGAGGTCACGCCGGGCCGGCCACGATGGCCGAAGGCGTGGTGCTGGCGGAGTTGACCATCAAGTACACCGCGCCCTTGGTCTACCGGCCCGAGCCGGTGCTGGTCGACGTCTGGGTGACCCGGATCGGAAACTCCGCCTTCGACTTCGCCTACGAGGTGCACGACTTGGATGGCCCCACGTATGCCAGGGCGACTTCGGTGCAGGTTCCGTACGACCTCAAGGAGCAGCGCCCCCGGCGACTGACCGAGGCCGAGCAGGAGTTCTTGAAGCGCTTGTACGAGCCCGCCGCGTGAGCACCACCGTCCTGCGCCCCGCCGGCGCGGTTGAGGCCCAAGGCCTGGCCGCGTACCTGCAGCGCGTCCTCGGTTTGGACACGCGTGCCGCCGTCCGACTGCAGGCCCGCGGCACCGTCCTGGGCGTGTGGTCGGGCCCCCCGTTTGATGTGCTGGCCCTGCGCCCCGTCGCCCTTGCCGAACCGGCGGAGTTGGACGTGACCGTGTCCGGGCAGCGTCTGTTGGACGCGATGGGCCCTGCCTTGGGGGAGGAGTTCGCCGTGCCGGCGTCGGTGACCGGACCGGGGTGGGCGGGCTTGCTGCCACCGCGAAGCGGCTGGACGCGGATCGGGCAGGTAACCGTCGAGTCACTGCACGCGTCGGTAGCCAGCGGAGTGACTTCGTTCCGTGCCAAGGCCGAGTCCGTTCCCGAGGCCGAACGCAGTCAGGAGCGGCTGGACCAGTGGGCCCGGGAGGTGTGGCGCACGCCCGTGGTCGGCGGGATCCCGTTGCGGGCCGCGCACGCTGCGGATCGCTTGGGGTTGCTGGGACCCGACGGCGATGCGGTGGCGCTGCAGGCGGGCGCTTGGCGGCGCCTGGCCTTGCCCGGGGGGTCAGTGGCGCTGCGGGATCTGGATGTGCCGGGTCTGTCGTTGCTTTTCGGCTGACGCGTCATTGGCGGGGACACTTCGACGCAGCTGCTGGGACTGCTCAATCACTCGGTGTTCTGCATGCCGAACGCCGCCATGATCAGGTACTCCCACAGTTGATCGTCGTGCTCCGGTGGCAGTTTGAGTTCGTCCATGGCGTCGCGCATGTGCCGAAGCCACGCATCACGAGCCGCCTCGTCGATCTCGTACGGCGCGTGGCGCATCCGTAGGCGCGGGTGGCCGCGCTGCTCCTGGTAGGTCTTGGGGCCACCCCAGTACTGCTCCAGGAACATCAGCAGCCGCTCGGCGGCCGGGCCCAGGTCCTCCTCCGGATACATCGGCCGCAGCGCCGGGTCGGTCGCGACGCCCTCGTAGAACCGGGCCACGAGTCGGCGAAAGGTCTCGTGGCCGCCGATGGCGTCGTAGAAACTGTCCGAAGTCACCCGGTGATTGTCTCCCGGCCCGGCCCCGTTCTCGGCTCGGGCTGGTCCAACGGGTCGATTCCAGCCTCTAGCGGCGGGGCCGTGGCGGCCAGACGTTCTGCCTTGCGGGCGATGCGACGTGTCATGGTGCCGAACACGATGCCGTGCAGGGCGGCGATGGACCACCAGTAGGCGTGCCCGGCGAGGCCGCGCGGGACGAACACTGCGCGCTGGGAGTAGGTGCAGGACGTCGCGGCAGGGTCGTCCACGCGCAGTTCCAGCCAGGCCAGACCAGGCAGGCGCATCTCCGCGCGCAGTCGCAGCAGTTGGCCGGGGATGCGTTCTTCCACCCGCCAGAAGTCCAGCGACTCTCCGATCTGCACCCGGTTCTGGTCGCGGCGGCCCCGGCGTAGTCCCACTCCGCCGACTGCTCGGTCAAGCAGTCCGCGCAACTCCCAGGCCCACTTGGGGGAGTACCAGCCGTTGTCCCCGCCGATTCCTTCGATGACCCGCCACAGCGCATCCGGTGGCGCGGCGACATCGATCCGGCGCTCGTCGGTGTACATGGACCCGCCGGCCCAGTCCGGGTCGCTGGGGAGCGGATCGCTGGGGGCCCCCGGCACCGACGCCTGCGACCAGCGAGTGGCCACGTTCGCCTCACCGATGCGCTGCAGGGCCAGCGCGACCGCCTCGTCGAACCCGATCAGACCGGTCGGCGGGTCCGGCACGTACTCGGCGATGTCGTGTTCGGTGGCGACCGCGTCGTTGCGAATTGACTCGATCAGCGGCCTGGCTATCCCGGGCGGCACCGGTGTCACCAGTCCGACCCAGCGGCTGGAAAGCCCCGGGGTCAGGACCGGGACCTTGACGACAATCCGCCGGTTCAGGCCCGCCACCTTGGCGTAGCGGCGCATCATCTGCAGGTAGCTGAGCCGATCCGGACCGGCGATGTCGAACGCCCGATTCAGAGGTTGGGGCACATCGGCGACCCCGACGAGGTAGCGCAGCACGTCGCGAACAGCAATGGGCTGGATCAGGTTGTCCACCCACCGCGGGGTAACCATCACCGGCAGCCGCTCGGTCAGGTAGCGCAACATCTCGAAGGACGCCGAGCCCGAGCCGATGATCACCGGAGCCCGCAGAACCACGGTCGGCACGGGACTGTCGAGGAAGATCTGGCCCACCTCGGCCCGAGACCGCAGGTGGGGGCTGAGCGTCTGCGTGGTGGGTTCCGGCCCGCCCAGATAGACGAGCCTGGGCAACTCGGCACGCGCGGCGGCGGCCGCGAACGTCTGCGCCGCGAGCCGGTCCGCGGCCTCGAAGTCGTGCCGGGTCAGCGAGTGCACCAGGTAGTAGGCGACGTCCACGTCGGCGAGGGCCTGATCAACGTCCGCAGCCACCGTCACATCTCCGGCGTGCACTTCGACGGCATCCGCCCAGGGTCGATCGCGCAACCGTTCCGGGTGCCGCGCCAGGACGCGCACCTGCCAGCCGGCCTGCAGCAGTTCAGGTACCAGGCGTCCGCCGATGTAGCCGGTCGCCCCGGTGACCAATGCGCGCATGCTTCATTGTGTCCACCATCGGCCGCGACGGCGACCGCTAACTCTGCGAAGCCTCACCCAGACCGGTCATGGTGGCCGCGAAACCGAGGGTGTCCGCGATCAGCGCAACTGAGCGGGAGATTGCCCGGGCACCGTGCCCGACGTCGGTTTCGCGCCGCAGCACAACCGGCCCGCCGGTGGTGGAGTGCTGCAGCGCAGCGCACATCTTGCGTGCGTGCAGCGGATCCACCCGAGTGTCGCCGTCGAAGACCTGGAACTGCACGGCCGGGTAGGCAACCTGGTCTGCAACGTGGTGGTAGGGCGAGTACGAGTACAGCCAGGAGAACTGCTCGGGATCGGCGGCGGAGCCGTATTCGACGTTCCAAGTCGCGCCTAGACCGAACTTCTCGTAGCGCACCATGTCCAGCAACGGGGCACTGCAAACGACTGCCGCGAACAGGTCTGGTCGACGGGTCAGGCAGGCGCCCACCAACAGCCCGCCGTTGGACCCGCCCATGATCGTCAATTGCTCGGCGGTCGTGATGCCTTCGTCGATGAGCCACTGTGCGGCGGCCTCGAAATCCTCAAAGCAGTGGTGCTTGTTGGCGAGCATCCCGTCGCGGTGCCAGGACTCGCCTTCCTCACCGCCACCGCGGATGTTCGCGACCGCGTACACCCCGCCGGCCTCGACCCATGCCAGCGCCGCGGCCGAATAGGCGGGCGTCAACGACAGCCCGAAGCCGCCGTAGCCGTTGAGCAGCGCCGGCCGCGGGCCGACGGCATCGGCCGGCTCGGTGAGCAGCATGCGGACCTCGGTCCCGTCGCCACTGCGGTAGGTGACCTGGCGGTTGCGAACCGGCGGTGGTTGCACTGTGCCCGGCGGGTCGGCCCACAGCGACAGCGACTCGTCGCGGGCGTCGTAGCGCCAGACGGAGACCGGGTGGGTCTCGTCTGTGTAGGCGAACCAGGCTTCATGCCCACCCTCCGGCCGCTCGGCGATCCCGGAGATGCTGCCCAAGCCCGGCAACGCCACGGCGCCCCGGCGTTTGCCGTCCAGGCCATGAACGGTGATCTCACCGACGCCGTGCCGGGTCCAGGAAACCAGCAGGGTCGGCGGTGCCTCTGGCCCGTCCAGGATGGCGAAGCCGTCCAGCACCGCTTCGGGGTCTTCACCGACCAGATCCACCCAGTTGTCGGCTTCGGGGGCCAATGGATCGGTTACTGCCAGCCGGCCCCGCGGCGCGTCTGCGTCAGTGAACACGTACAGGCGTCCGTCGCGACCCACATGCAGCCCGGTCTGGGCGTCGACGCCGGATTGCACTGTGCGCAGGTTGGGTGCGCCCAACTCGCCGGTGGACAGGTCGGCCAGCCACAAGTCGTTGCGCGGTGCGGTGCCTTCGCTTGCCGAAACCACGAGCCAGCGGCCGTCCATCGACACCGAGACGCCGTAGTACTCCGTCATCAGGCGACCGGCACCGAAGACCTCCACGTCCGTATCGGCGCCGGCGCCGAGTCGGTGCAGGTAGACGCGCCGGTGGTACTGCGCCTCGCCTTCGGGGACATCGGCGGCGGGCAGTCGGCGCACGTAGTAGAACGCCTCGCCACCGGGTAGCCAAGCCACGGGCGAGTACCGGGCGCGGTCAATGGGTCCATCGACATCGCGGCCGGTCGCCACGTCCATTACCCGCAGCACCGACTCCTCCCGGCCGCCCTCGGACACCTGGTAGGCGAGCAGATGTCCCTCCTTGCTGGGTTGCCAGGAGTCCAACGTCGTACCGCCGGAAGGATCGACCGCCACGGGATCAAAGAGCACCCGTTCGACACCGTCGGCGTCGACGGTGAGCAGCACGGAGTGCTCCTGGGTCGCCGTGCGCCGGGTGAAGAACTGCCGCTGTCCCCGCCAGGCCGGTGCGGACACGCTGCCGGCCTGCAGCAGTTGCGTGACCCGGTCGGCGAAATGTTGCCGCAGCGGCCAGTCGGCCTGAGCGGCCGCGAATCGGCTGTCCTGGTCTGCCCCCCACTCGCGGGTCGCCTCGCTCTGGGGATCCTCCAACCAGCGGTAGGGGTCGACTACCTCGACCCCGTGCAGGGTTTCTACGACGTCATCGCGGGGCACGGCATCCGGGGCCGGTTCGTTCGAGGTCACCGGGTGACCCTACGCAGCGCGGGTCTGTCGGATAACGTGCGGACGTGCTGCGCATGACCGCGATTGTGGGCCTGTCCGGGTTGTTCCTCGCGCTTTCGGCTGGCGGCGCTGCCGCGCTGGAACCGCAGCCACCGGAGGACATCTCATCTTTGAGTGCGGCTGAAGCGATCTTGTTGTTTGCCGGGATTCCCTTGCTCGTCATCGCGGTGATCGTCGCCCTGGTGATGCTGCCGGGGACCCGTGGCGCGGGGGCGGCCGAGGAGCCGGACGCCGAGGAGTCGCCCGACGGCGCGACCTGGATCAATCCCGGTGCCGACGAATCCGTGACCGCTGCCGAGTCCACCGGGGGCCGCGGTGCCCGCTGGTGAGGTGACGGCCAAGCAGCGGCGGCGTATCAGTGCCGCGGTGACGCAGGCCGAACAGACCACGGGCTTGCAGTTCTCCGTCTACGTGGGAGCGCTTGCGCCCGAACCGCGCAAGGCGGCCGAGGGGCTGCATGCTCGCCTGGCCGATCCGAGTGCGACCGTCCTGGTCGCCGTGGATCCGGACGCGCGGGCGGTGGAGGTCGTTACCGGCGCCGCAGCGTCCAGACGGGTAGACGATCGTGGCTGTGCGTTGGCCGTCGGCACGATGGTTTCGCAGTTCTCGTCTGGCCGGCTGGTGGACGGCGTGGTCGATGGGCTTGCGGCGCTGGCCGCGCACACCCGCCCCGGCTGAACCTCAGGCGCCGTCGCGCGCCCGCGCTCGGATGGCCCGCGCCACGCCATCACGGCCCTCTTCCACGGCCCGGCGCAGCGGCTGTGGCAGCCCGTCGCCGTCGAGGAACCCCTCCGCTGCGGCCACCGTGGCCTCCTCCACCAGTAGCGCTGGAAACAGCCCTTGGGCGACGTTCGTCGCCATCTCGGTCGTTTGCACCTTGTAGGCCTTGGTGACGTCGGCGAAGTAGCGGTCGCGGTAGGCAGCGAGCAGTTCAGTTTGATCAGCCCGCGTGAAGCCGGTGATCGTCGCCGTCTGCAGCGCGTTGGGCAACGAGGTGTCGAACACCGCCGCCTGCCAGGCGGCCTCCTTGGCCGGTGCGGTGGGCACGGCCGCACGCAGGACGGCCGCCCGGCGCTGACCGTTGGCCGTGTCGTCCTCGGCCAGTTCGGATTCCACCTCGGCCGGCTCGGCATACCCGACGGTGATCAGCCGGTCGAGCAGGTCCCAACGCAGGTCGGTATCCACCGTCAGCCCGTCCAGGGACTCACTGCCGCGACGTAGCCCGGCCAGCCAGTCCAGGTCCGAAGCCGACACCGCCAGCTCGGCGAAGGCGCGAACGAAGGCAAGTTGGTGGTCGGAGCCAGGCTTGGCAGAGTGCAGGGCTTCCCGATAAGCGTCCACGAGCACTGCCCGGTTGGCGTCGCGATTGGCGGGAGCGCTGTACTGCGACCACGCCGCCGCGGCTTGGCGCAGCACCGTCTGCAGCACGACTTGGTGGGTTTCGGTCTGCACCCCGCCGGCGACCAGTCGCAGGAAGCTGCTCGTGGGCAGTTCCGCGTCGCGGGTCATGTCCCACGACGCACTCCAGATCAGGGCCCGGGTGAGTGAGTCCGAGATCGCAGCGATCGACTTGGTCGCGGTGTCGGCGGAGTCGGCGTCCAGCCGGATCTTCGCGAACGTGAGATCCCCGTCGTTGAGCAGCAGCAGGTCGGGGACTCGCTTACCGGCGATCGCGGCAACGTCGCTGCTGGCCCCGGTGATGTCCAGCTCGATCGAGTCCCGTCGGACCAGTTGGCCGTCGGTGTTGTCGTACAGACCGATGCCGATGCGGTGGGGACGCAGTTGCGGGTGCCCGGTTGGAGCGGACTGTGCCACCGTCAGGGACTTGATCGTGTCTCCGTCGACGGACAGCACCGGTCGCAGGGTGTTGGTGCCGGCTTCCTGCAGCCACGCCTGGGTCCATTCGGAGAGGTCCCGCCCGGACGTGGTCTCCAGTTCCGAGAGCAGATCGACCAGGCGGGTGTTGCCCCAGGCGTGCTTGGCCATGTAGGCGCGGACCCCGGCCATGAACGCGTCGACGCCGACCCAGGCGACCAACTGGCGCAGCACCGATGCGCCCTTGGCGTAAGTGATGCCGTCGAAGTTGGTTTGGGCGGTCAACAGGTCGGGAGCGTCGGCAGCGATCGGGTGGGTTGTCGACAGCGCGTCCTGCCGGTATCCCCACGATTTGCGGCCGGCGGAGAAGCCCGTCCAGGAGTCCCGGTACTCCGTGGTCGCCTCGGCCATCGCGTGGTAGGCCATGAACTCGGCGAACGACTCGTTCAGCCACAGGTCGTCCCACCACTGCATCGTCACCAGGTTGCCGAACCACATGTGGGCAAGTTCGTGCAGGATTGTGTTGGCCCGCCAATCACGTGCAGCCTCGGTCACGCGGCTGCGGAAGATCGCGTAGTCCTCGTGGAACGTCACGCAACCGGCGTTCTCCATGGCGCCGGCGTTGAACTCCGGGACCATCACCTGGTCGTACTTGGCGAACGGGTACTCCGTGCCGAACTGCTCGGTGAAGAACTCGAATCCGCGCTTGGTGATGTCGAAGATCTGCTCGGCCTCCAGGTGCTCCACGAGAGAGGTGCGGCAGTAGACCCCGAGCGGGATGGTGCGCCCCTGCACGGTCACCGAGTCCGTCACGCCGGAGTAGCGGCCGGCGACGAGCGCGGTGATGTAGGTGGAGATTCGCGGCGTCGGGTCGAACACCCAACGGCTCATCCCGTTCGCGGCCGGTTCCGGGTCCGGCGTCGGACTGCACGACAGCACCGTCCACTCCGCCGGGGCGGTGACGCTCAGCTGCCAAGTCGCCTTCAGGTCCGGCTGATCCATGCATGCGAACACCCGGCACGCGTCCATCGGCTCGTGCTGGGTGTACAGGTACACCTCGCCGTCGGCCGGGTCGGTGAACCGGTGCAGTCCCTCGCCGGAGTGCATGTAGTTGCAGTCGGCGACCACCTTGATCTCGTGGTCGCCAGCGGGCAGCACCGGAAGCTGCAGGTGCTCGCCGTCGTAGTCGACCTCAGTGCTCTCCCCGTCGATGGTCAGCGACTCCACCCGGTCCGCGACCAGGTCCAACCACGTCTTCACGTCGGGCTGCTGGCAGTGCAGTCGCACCGTCGTCTCGGAGCGGAAGGTGTCCTCGGTTGTGAGGTCGAGATCCACCGCGTAGCTGAGTACCGCGACCTGCTGAGCACGGCGATGGGCCGCATCCCTGGCGATGTTGGGCACCGCTTTCCTCCTGGGTGATCGTCTCGACGGGGCAAACCTAGGGTGCGCCGCGCGGCTGCGCCGAATCCAACCGGCGCTGACCGGGGCGATCCCGGGTGCGACACTTCGCCGCTATGCGAATCCACTTGGGTGCCGATCACGCCGGTTTCGAGTTGAAGGAACGCCTCCGCGAGCACCTGGGGCAGGCCGGGCACGAACTGGTGGACCATGGGCCAGCGGTCCTGGATCCGGCTGACGACTACCCCCCGTTCTGCCTGGCCGCAGCGGCGGCAGTGGTGGCTGACCCCGGCAGCCTCGGGATCGTGCTGGGTGGGTCCGGCAACGGGGAACAGATGGCGGCCAACAAGGTCCCGGGGGCGCGGGCCGCGCTCGCTTGGAGCGAGGAGACGGCACGCCTGGCCAGGCAGCACAACGACGCCAACCTCGTCAGCCTGGGTGCGCGGATGCACAGCGAGCAGGATGCGTTGGCGATCGTGGACGCATTCGTGTCTACGCCCTTCTCCGGCGACGACCGGCACCAGCGTCGTATCGACATGCTGAGCGAATACGAGGTTTCCCACGTGCTGCCGGACTTGCCCGCCACGCCCTAGGGCCGTTCAGAAGACGAATGGGCACCATGGCTGCAGAGTCGAACCGAAGGCAGTGGTGGCTGCCGCCAGTGCCCCCGGCGTCTGCTCGGTGACCAACCCGGCCTCGGCCAGCCTCGCGAATGCCTGGCCGCCGAGGTAGGCCGAACCCAGGGCCGCCACCGACATGCTCAGGTCCGGGGGGTCCTCGGTTCGGGCACAGGTCGCCGTTGCGCCGTCGGTGGTGAGCCGCCAGCGTCCGGCGCAGTCCGCCATCAGGCCGTCGTGGACCTCCAGGACCACGTCGAGCGCCGTCGCGTAGGTGCGTGCTAGTAGCGCCGCTTCGACGTCCAGCACCCGGACCCAGATGCTGTCGCGACGACCCGTGACGATCTGCCGGGACGCGTGCGTCATGAGCGGTAGTGGCTCGTCGGCGGGCGCGTACTCCCAGTGCAGCCGGGCCATCAGGTCCAGGGACATCAGGAACCGCCACAGCCGACTCCGGGCGACCGCGTCGACGGCAGCGAACTCGCGGATCGCGACCGAGCCGTCGGCTTGGCCGTGGTCCCAACTCTGCGTCGGCGCGAACAGGGCGTAGGCAACGGGTTGGCCGCTGCCGTCGGAGACGACCGCGGCCCGCAATCTCCCGGAGCCACCACGCCGTTCGGGGGCGTCCAAGACCCGCAGCGGCCAGGCGTCGGCGTCGGTCGACAGCACGCCAGCTCTTTGGGCGGCCACTCGCTTCAGGACGGCCTCGGCGGCGGATCGGGCCTGCGTTGGTGCCGGGGTGTCCACCCGGAGGGACTCCTCCCCAGGCAGGACCGGCAGCGCGGCCGGGTCCGCCGGCACCGTGAGGTCAAGGTGCTCAGCCGCCGGCCCGAAGCCGTAGCGGCCGTAGATGGCGGGCTCGGAGGCCCAGAGCAGTGCGATCGGCTCTCCCGCAGCGGCTAGTTCGGTCAGCTGGCGCGTCATCAGGGCGCGCAACAAGCCTTGGCGTCGGTGCAGCGGATGCACTGCCACGAAAGTGACACCGGCCGTGGGGACCCAGCCGCCGGGGACGGACATCTGGAACCGGTGCGACGCGGTCTGGCCGACGATGGTGCCGTCCGACTCGGCAACGTATGCCCTGGCAACCGGGAACGCCTCGGTCCACGCCGTCCAAACACTGTCGGGGATCTCGGTGCCGAACGCGAACTCGTCAACTGACCGGATGGCCGGCAGGTCCGCGGCCGTTGCTGCACGCAGAACGGGGCTCATGCGCCCTTACTACCGGATGCGGTCGATGCCCGCCGATGACTTGTCGGCTCCGATCAGCCGTCGACCATGAGCGAGACCAGGCGGTCGCGGGTGGGCTCTCCGATCAGTTCGGACATGACTTCCCAAACAGGGTCGGTTTCTTCGGCGAACAGTGCCGCCAGGTAGCGACGATCGCGGTCCGCCCACAGGGCATCGGCGGAAGGCCCGGGGGGCCCACTGAGCTCGGCGAATCGGTCGATGAGAGCTTCCAGAATGCGCTCGGCGGCGTCGGTGTTTTCGAAGCCTTGGGAAGTGGTTATCAGCCACGGCGAACACAGCCATCGCAACCGCGCGCTTACATCCGTGGTCGTGCGCACCCCCGGGGTGGCCAGGTAGAGCTCGTGGGCGGGCAGCAATGGTCCCCAGACCTGTGTTGCCCACTCTGGGGTGTCGGCCGGGTCGGTTCGCGGTACCAAGTCCGCGCCGACAGCGAGTTTGTGGCCGAGCAGCGCCATGTCGCACACGAGATGCGGCGACTGTGACGACCGCGGCGAGAACGCGTGCAGCATGGACGCCGCTAGGCCGCGCACCGGGTCGGCCAATCGGACCTCTACGGCTATCCGGACCTGATCAGAGCGCCACACTTCGACGGACCCGATAGTCGTGCCGTCGGCCAGGTGCAGCGCGAAGCCTTCCGGGCTGGCCTGTCCGTTAACCCTGCCGACCAGCCGATCCCGCAACCGGTCAGCGAGCTCGAAGAGCAGTGAGCCGGTAACCACCGGCGACTCCGTCATGCCACGGAGTCTGCCGCCTCCAGCGCCAAGGTCGACCCCAGGTAGCGGTCGGTGTCCGCGTGTCCCCAGCCGGCCTCAAGGAGTTCCTGCCGCCGTTTGCGGTAGCTGATGGCCATGCGGTCGGAACGAACGTGCAACTCCGCCGAAAGGTCGAACGGCAGGAGTTCTGGTCGCTGCGCCTCGACCACCGCGGCATCGCTCTTGAAGATCGGGTAGACGCGCCGCAACGCATCCCGGTCGGCCCACTTGCCGGTGAAGAAGGAACGCAGCGAGACGAACTTGGTGAGGGTCGTCGTCTTGTCGATCGGGATGTTGGTGTCGTAAAGGCACAACTCACCGAAGGGCAGTCGCACCTTCAACCGAATCAGGTTGGGTAGGAACCAAGCGGTGCTCGTGACCACTGGCGGACGGTTGTCCAGATCGCCGCGCTTGCTGACCACGGAGAAGACACCCTTGGGCGCAGGCGGGTGCAGCGCGACAGTCAGTTCGCCGCTCCAGTCGGTGGTGATGACCTCGTACTCGGGAACTTCTGGTCGCTTCGGGTTGCCGAACTGACCCGCGTGCACGAACGGCGTGTGGGCGACGTCAACGCCGTTCTCCACGATTCGTTCCACGCCGGCGTTCCAGAGCCACTCGCCGGTCACGTTGTGGCCGGCGAAGGCGGGGTCGTCCCATTCCGGCCAATCCGGGATCGGCGGCCGCTGGTCGACCGGGAAGTCCGGGTCGCCGAGGAAGATCCAAACGAAGCCGTACTTCTCCGTGACGGGCAGCAACTCGTTGGCGGGACGGTCCACGTTCCACGCGAGTACCTGACCGCTGGGCAGGCGCGCCAGGGAGAAGTCCTGCGCAAGGCACCTGACCGGGACGGGCTTCCCGGCGGGCTTGACGACCTTGGAGAACTCAACGGCGTACCAGAAGTTCTTGAACATGAAACCACTGTGCCGTATCGGGACCGAGACCGCATCCCGGGCGGGCCGAACAATCAGCGGCCAAGCAATTTGCATCGGGGTGCATCCAAACGCGGTGCCATGGGGGAAAGACCCAATGACCGCGATCGCCGCGGAGGACTTCTTAAGGAGCCACCATGAGAATGCGACTGTTGGGCGTGGCAGCTGTCGCTGCCGGCCTGGTACTTACCGGATGTTCCAGCGACAGTGACGACGACGCTGCGAGCAGCCCCAGCCCCACCGCCGAGGCCCCGGCAACTGACGCCGGCACCATCGTCGAGGTTGCGTCCGGTGCGGAGGACTACTCCACCCTGGTCGCCGCCATTGAGGCTGCGGGCCTGGTTGACACTCTGAACGGCGACGGTCCGTTCACCGTATTCGCGCCGGACAATGCCGCGTTTGACGCATTGCCTGCCGGCGTCCTGGACGCGCTACTGCTGCCGGAGAACCAGGCGGTCTTGGTGAAGATCCTCACCTACCACGTCGTGCCCGGCGCGGTGACCTCTGACCAGGTGACCGACGGAGACGTCGCCACCGTTGAGGGCCAGACGGTGACGTTGAGCACCGCCGACGGTGTGCAGGTCAACGGTGCGACCGTCGTCGCCCCGGACATCGAGGCGTCCAACGGCGTCATCCACGGCATCGACGCGGTGCTGATCCCGCCGGACGTGGACCCGGCCACGCTGGTCAGCTGACAAACCCCTAGTCGAAGCGGGAGGGCCCACGGGCCCTCCCGCTTCGGCGTTTGCCGGGCGCGGATCCGTTGATGGATCCGGACGATGATCAGCCGACTGCGACTGCCGCAGTAGGTTGCGGGATCCGCAGCCCCTACCGAATGGGAGCCGACTTTGAGTCCAGCCGGAGATGTCGCGGGCGCTCAGGGCGAAGGGTTGGTTCTGCGTCCGGCGATCCCCCAGGACTGGGCGGAGATCTGGCCGTTCTGGCACAAGATCGTGGCCGCTGCAAGCACGTACACGTGGGCGCCGCAAACCGATGAGCCGCAAGCCCGTGACTTGTGGATGCTCCCGCCGCCGGCCGAAGTATGGGTGGCCGAATCTGCGGGGAGCGTCGTCGGGTCGGCGGTGTTGAAGCCCAATCAACCCGGCCAGGGCAGCCATGTGGCGCACGCGGCCTTCATGGTCGACCCGACCGCCGCCGGTCAGGGCATCGGTCGGGCACTCGCCGAGCGCATCCTGAGTCGCGCCGGCGAACTGGGCTACCTGGCCATGCAGTTCAACGCGGTCGTGGCCGATAACCCGCGCGGTTGGACTCTGGAGTTCCCTGGGATTCGCCGAGATCGGCCGGGTGCCCGACGGCTTCCGCCGGCCGGACGGCACGTACGCCGACCTACTGGTCCTGCACCGCCGCCTTTGACCTAGGGCGTTCCTGGTCGGTCCGGCTGATCGCGGAGGCCTAGACGGGTCGGCGTTCCTCGCCGACGGTGTTCGCGCCGTCGATTGCCAACACCTGACCGCTCACGTAGGAGGCACCGGGGGAGCAGAGAAAGCCGATCACCGCGGCCACCTCTGCCGGTTGGGCCGAGCGGCCGATCGGGACCAGCGTTCCTTCGACCGCTTCCTCGGGAGTCTGCGACCCGGTTGCGATCCAGCCCGGGGCGACGGCGTTGACAGTGACGCCGGCCCCGGCGTGGTCGACCGCCAACGCCCGGGTCAGGCCGACCATCGCGGCTTTGGCGGCCGCGTACGCGGGGGCTTGGCGCATGGCCATGAAGGGTCCGGTGACGGAAGCGACGTTGACCACCCGGCCCCAGCCGTTGGACAGCAACTGCGGCATGGCCGCCCGGGTAACGGTGAAGCAGGGGTCGAGGTTGCGCGACAACTCGTGCCGCCAACGGTCCAGGTCGAGTTCCAGCAGGCCGCGGTCGTCCATCGGATCGCCGATCGACGTCATCCCGGCGTTGTTCACAACGACGTCGAGCCGACCGTGCCGCTGAACGGCCGCGCCGACGAGCGCTCCGGCAGCGGCCTGGTCGGTCAGGTCACCGGCGACGCCAATGGCGTCGATCCCGACGGCGCGCAGCTCCTCGGCGCGGGACTGGATCCGGTCGGTGGTCGAGGCGATGATCAGGGCGGCGCCCATCCGGCCGAGCAGGTCCGCGGTCGCCATACCGATGCCGTCGGCGGCACCCGCTCCGCTGACCAGCGCCACGCGGCCGGAAAGGTCGAACTCGGGAGTCCCCAGATCAGCGGGCACGTTGGACTCCGGAGCGGACAGGCATGCCCGAAGACTGCCATTCGGGGCGAACCAGCGGAGCGTGGAGCGGGTGACGGGAATCGAACCCGCATATCCAGCTTGGAAGGCTGGGGCTCTAGCCATTGAGCTACACCCGCACACGGGCGACTTGGGCTGCCCGGAGCGTCGCCTAGGATACGTGCGCCCGCACGGGGCGTGGCGTAGTGGCTAGCGCGCCTGCTTTGGGGGCAGGAGATCGGGAGTTCGACTCTCCCCGCCCCGACTCGATCACGACAGACAAGGATGTCCGGTGAAGAGCGCCCTGGAGAATCTCAATCCCACCCGAGTCAAGGTCACGGCCGAGGTGCCTTTCGAGGACATCAAGCCGAGCCTGGATGCCGCGTACCGGTCCATCGCCGCTCAGGTGAACATCCCCGGCTTCCGCAAGGGGAAGATCCCTTCCTCCCTCATCGACCAGCGCTTCGGACGCCAGGTCGTGCTGGACGAGGCGCTGAATGCGGCGCTGCCGCAGTTCCTGCAGTCGATCCTGGCGGAGAACGACATCAAGGCGATCGGCCGCCCCGACTTGGACGTCAGCGAGTTCACTGACGGCGAGGCGCTGACGTTCACCGTGGAGTGGTCGGTCCAGCCGGACCTGGATCTGCCCGACCACCGCGGCCTGGCCGTGAACGTGGAGGACTCCGAGGTCACCGAAGCCGATGTCGATGAGGAGATCGACGGGCTGCGGAAGCGTTTTGGCTCCCTGAACCCGGTTGACCGGGAGGTGGCGACCGGCGACTTCGTCACCCTGGACCTGCTGGCCGAGGTCGACGGCCAACCGTTGCCGGAGGCCAGCGGTTCCGGGCAGTCCTACGAGGTGGGCTCGGACTCAATTGGCGTGCCCGGGCTCGACGAGGCGTTGGTGGGGTTGTCCGCAGGGGAGTCGGTGACAGTGGCGGCGCCGATCCAGTTCGGTGAGCACGCCGGATCCGAGGCGCAGGTGACCGCGACCGTGACCGCCGTCAACGAGCGGTTGCTGCCCGACCTGGATGACGACTTCGCCCAGTTGGCCAGTGAGTTCGACACGGTGGCGGAATTGCGTGAAGCGCTGGCCGAGCAACTGGGTCGCTACCGGCTGCTGGAACAAGGCATGCAGGCGCGCGACCGGGCGCTGGAGGCGCTGCTTGGGCTGGTCGAGGTCCCGATCCCGGAGGAGTTCGTCGCTCAGCAGGTTGCCGAGCACCTCGAGGGTGAAGGCAAGGAGGCCGACGACCCGCACGGTGAGGAAATCGCCGACGAGTTGCGTCAGTCGTTGCGCCGGCAGTTCGTCCTGGACGCGGTCGCGGCCAAGGAGGAGTTGTCCGCAAGCGAGGCGGAGTTGACGCAGTACCTGGTTCAGCAGGCCGCCCGCTATGGCGTGCCGCCGGAGGTGTTCGCGCGTGAGGTCATGAGCGCGGGCCAGGCCCCCGGAATGCTGGCGGACGTCGTGCGGGGCAAGGCCTTGGCGCTGGTTCTGGAGACGGCCGTGATCACCGACGCGTCGGGCAACGCCGTCGACCTGAGCAAGCTGAACGCCCCGGTTGAGCCCGTGCCCGGCGCGGAGGCGGAAGCGGCGGCTTTGCCGGATGACGCCGCCGACGCCGCCGACGGCGCAGAGACCGAGCAGTAGGCCGTTTCGCCCGGTAGCGAACACGCGCGGCGCCGGGAGTGCGAGCGCAGCCTGCGGCGTTAGGGTCCATGTCACCACAGCGCCGCGGCGCCAAGTTCGGCGGCAACGGGGTTGTCGAACCAACGCACTGGCGAAAACGCACTAGCAAGGGAGTCCCGCGTGAGCACCTCCGAACTGGTTCCGGGCCAGGCCCGGTCCAATGGCTCGTCCGGCATGTCGCTGGATGATTCGGTCTACCAGCGGTTGTTGCGCGAGCGCATCGTGTTCCTGCAGGGCGAGGTACGCGATGAGATGGCCAACGCCATCTCGGCGCAGTTGTTGCTGCTCGCTGCGGAGGACCCCGACAAGGACGTGTCCTTGTACATCAACTCTCCTGGCGGCTCGATCACCGCAGGCATGGCGATCTACGACACCATGCAGCTCATCCCCAACGACGTCGCCACCTACGGAATCGGCTTGGCGGCTTCCATGGGTCAGTTCCTGCTGTGCGCCGGTGCGGCCGGCAAGCGCCACGCCACTCCGCGCACGCGCGTGATGATGCACCAGCCACTCGGTGGCATCGGCGGAACCGCCAGCGACATCAAGATCCAGGCGGAGCAGATGATCTACATCAAGCGGCAGATGGCGGAACTGATCGCCGGGCACACCGGGCAGTCGGTGGAAACCATCGAGAAGGACTCCGACCGGGACAAGTGGTTCACCGCGGACCAGGCCAAGGAATACGGCATCGTCGATCACGTCGTCAGTCACGCCGGGCCCGTTGGGGGTGCGGAATGAACGCAGGAGGACGCAGCATGGAACCGACGGCCCGCTACGTGCTGCCGGCCTTCGAGGAGCGCACCAGTTACGGCTTCAAGAAGCTCGACCCGTACACGAAGTTGTTCGAGGAGCGCATCATCTTCCTCGGCGCCCCCATCGACGACACTTCGGCCAACGACGTTATGGCGCAGTTGCTGACTCTGGAGTCCATGGACCCAGACCGGGACATCTCGGTGTACATCAACTCCCCGGGCGGCTCGTTCACGGCGCTGACCGCGATCTACGACACGTTGATGTTCGTCAAGCCGGACGTCCAGACCATCTGCATGGGGCAGGCGGCGTCTGCGGCGGCGGTGCTGCTGGCGGCCGGCACGCCGGGCAAGCGGCTCGCGCTACCGAACGCGCGCATCCTGATCCACCAGCCCTACTCCGAGGGCGGTGGCCAGGGCAGCGACATCGAAATCCAGGCGAACGAGATCCTGCGCATGCGCGCCCTGCTGGAAGAAATGCTGGCCCGGCACACCGGGCGCACCATTGAGCAGGTGGCGACCGACATCGAGCGGGACAAGATCCTGACCGCAGAAGAAGCCGTCGAGTACGGCCTGGTCGACCGCGTGGTCAACTCGCGCAAGGGCTCGCCTTCAGCGGCCAAGGCCTCCTGAGGGCCACTACGCCGATCGGGTCGAGGAGCGTTCGCCCTCGGCGCACGCATTCCGGCGTGGCGCGCTCGCGATGACCGAGCCAAGTTAGAGCCTGCGGGGTACGGTTGCCCGGTCCGGTTCACCGATCGGGAGGGGTAGCGCTGTGGCGCGGATAGGCGACGGCGATCTGCTGAAGTGCTCCTTCTGCGGTAAGAGCCAGAAGCAGGTCAAGAAGCTCATCGCCGGACCCGGCGTCTACATCTGCGACGAGTGCATCGACCTCTGCAACGAGATCATCGAAGAGGAGTTGTCGGAGGCCACCGAGACCCCGTTCGGCGAACTGCCCAAGCCGAAGGAGATCTACGAGTTCCTCGACGAGTACGTCGTCGGGCAGGAGCCGGCCAAGAAGTCGCTCAGCGTGGCCGTGTACAACCACTACAAGCGCATTCAGGCCGGGGCCGAAGGCCGGCACAAAGACGAACAGGTCGAACTGGCCAAGTCCAACATCCTGCTGCTCGGCCCGACCGGGTGCGGCAAGACGCTGCTGGCGCAGACGCTGGCGCGCATGCTGAACGTCCCGTTCGCCATCGCCGACGCGACCGCACTCACGGAAGCCGGCTACGTAGGTGAAGACGTTGAGAACATCCTGCTCAAACTGATCCAGGCCGCCGACTACGACGTCAAGAAGGCCGAGACCGGGATCATCTACATCGACGAGGTCGACAAGATCGCGCGCAAGAGCGAGAACCCGTCGATCACCAGGGATGTGTCCGGCGAGGGCGTGCAGCAGGCGCTGCTGAAGATCATCGAAGGCACGACCGCGTCGGTTCCGCCACAGGGTGGGCGCAAGCACCCGCACCAGGAGTTCATCCAGATCGACACCACCAACGTCCTCTTCATTGTTGGTGGTGCGTTCGCCGGGCTTGAGGAGATCATCCAGCAGCGCGCCGGGCGCAAGGGGATCGGCTTCGGGTCCCCGCTGCACGCCGCCGGTGATGAGGATGCCGGCGATTCGCTTGGCGATGTGATGCCCGAGGACCTGCTGCGGTTCGGGATGATCCCCGAGTTCATCGGCCGGCTGCCGGTGCTGACCAGCGTGAGCAACCTGGACCGCGAGGCGCTGATCAAGATCCTCACCGAGCCGCGCAACGCGCTGGTGCGCCAGTACGAGCGTCTGTTCGACCTCGACGGCGTTGAGCTGGAGTTCACCACGGAGTCCCTGGAGGCCATCGCCGACCAGGCGATCCTCCGCGGCACCGGTGCCCGAGGCCTACGCGCCATCATGGAAGAAGTGCTGCTGAGCGTCATGTACGACGTGCCCAGCCGGGACGACGTGGCCCGAGTGGTCATCACGCCGGACGTCGTGCAGAAGAGCGTCAACCCGACGCTGGTGCCGCGTACGGCCAAGCGCTCCAAGCGGGCGCCGCGCGAGAAGTCCGCCTGACCCTCAGGCGATCGCGCTCCAACCGATCCCTACGACACGACCTGGGCCGTGACCGAGATCGGCGAATCTGCTGGCCTAAACGTCAGTCCGGCCACCACGCGGCCGGCCGCAACCAGGTCGCCCATGACGGTTTCGGCCGCCGCCAATGCGTCCGCGGGCCCGGTCACGGTCACGCCAGTCAGTTCCGCGCGCATCGAGACCTTCGCCTCTGATTTCACCTTGCGGAGTTCCGCGAGCACCGATGCCACGGCGTCGACCGTCTTCGCGTCGGCTTCATCCATGGCCTCCGCGAACTCCGCGACCGTTGGCCAGGCGGCAGCGTGAACCGACCCGTCCTGCCACCAGGACCACACCTCCTCGGTGACGAACGGCAGGAAGGGCGCCAGCAAGCGCAACTGAGCCGTCAGGGCCAGCGCCAGCGTTGCCTGTGCTGACTTTTGCGCGGCCTCCCCGCGACCGCCGTAGGCCCGCTCTTTCACGAGCTCGACGTAGTCGTCGGTGAAGGACCAGAAGAACGATTCGGCCGCCTCGAGGGCGCGGGTGTAGTGGTAGTCGTCGAACGCTGCGGTAGCGGTCGTGACCACCTCCGCGAGCCGGGCCAGTGTCGCCCGGTCCAGCGGCTCGGTGACCAGCGCCGGGTCCGCCGAGTCCGCGGTTACACCCACACCCAAGACGAACTTGCTGGCGTTCAGCACCTTGATCGCCAGGCGCCGGCCGATCTTCATCTGACCTTCGTCGAAGGCGGTGTCCGTGCCGGGCCGACCCATGGCGGCCCAGTAGCGGACGGCATCGGAGCCGTGTTTGTCGAGCAGGTCCATCGGCGTGACGACGTTGCCCTTGGACTTGCTCATCTTCTTGCGGTCCGGGTCGAGGATCCAGCCGCTGATCGCCGCGTCCGTCCAGGGCAGGGAGTCGTGCTCGCTGTTGGCCCGGACTACGGAGGAGAACAACCAGGTGCGGATGATTTCGTGCGCCTGGGGCCGCAGGTCCATCGGGAAGACACGTTCGAACAGGTCGGTGTCGCGTTCCCAGCCGCCGGCGATCTGTGGGCTCAGCGACGAGGTAGCCCAGGTGTCCATGACGTCGGGGTCACCCATGAACCCACCCGCGACGCCGCGCTGATCCTCGGTGAAACCGGGTGGGGAGTCCGAGGACGGGTCGATCGGCAGGCTGGATTCGGCGGGGACGATCGGGTTGTCGTAGTCGGGCTCGCCGTTGGCGTCCAGGCGGTACCAAAGCGGCAGCGGGACGCCGAAGAAGCGCTGCCGGCTGATCAGCCAGTCGCCGTTAAGCCCCTCCACCCAGTTGCGATACCGGACCTGCATGTTGGTCGGGTGCCAGTGCAGTTGCGCACCCCGGTCCAGCAGTTGGTCGCGCAGCAGCTCATCGCGCCCGCCGTTACGGATGTACCACTGGCGGGTGGTGACGATCTCCAGCGGTTTGTCGCCCTTTTCGAAGAACTTCACCGGGTGCGTGATGGGGCGTGGTTCGGCCAGCAGTTCGCCGGAACCGCGCAGCATCTCAACGATCGTCTGCTGCGCGGTGAAGACGGTGGAACCGGCTAGGCGCGCGTAGGCCGTACGCGCTTGCTCGCCTTCGAGCCCGGACGGGACATCGGCGACGAAGCGGCCGTCCCAACCGATGACCGCCCGCGTGGGCAACTGCAGTTCCCGCCACCAGATCACGTCGGTCAGGTCGCCGAACGTGCAGATCATCGCGATCCCCGTGCCCTTGTCCGGGTCGGCGATCGTGTGCGGCAGGACCGGCACTTCGACGTCGAACAGCGGGGTGCGCACGGTTTTGCCGAACAGCGGTTGGTAGCGCTCGTCATCGGGGTGGGCCACCAGCGCAACGCAGGCGGGCAGTAACTCCGGTCGCGTCGTCTCGATCTCCACCGGAACCTGGTCGGCCCGGTGAAACGCCAGTCGGTGGTAGGCGCCGGGCCGCTCCCGGTCCTCCAACTCGGCCTGCGCGACCGCGGTCCGGAACGTGACGTCCCAGAGGGTCGGCGCCTCGGCGCTGTAGGCCTCACCGCGGCCCAGGTTCCGCAGGAACGCCCGTTGGCTGGCGGCGCGGGCGTTGGCGTCGATCGTTTGGTAGGTCTGCTGCCAGTCCACGCTCAGCCCGAGCCGGCGGAACAACTCCTCGAACGCCTTCTCGTCCTCCTCGGTGAGGCGCTCGCACAACTCAATGAAGTTGCCGCGGCTGATCGGCAGTTGCTGCTTGCCGGGGGCCTCCGGCGGGGCGAACGACGGGTCATACGGCAGTGACGGGTCGCAGCGGACGCCGTAGTAGTTCTGCACCCGCCGTTCGGTCGGCAGGCCGTTGTCGTCCCAGCCCATCGGGTAGAAGACTGACTTGCCGCGCATGCGCTGATACCGCGCAATGAGGTCGGTGTGGGTGTAACTGAATACGTGCCCGACGTGCAGTGAGCCGCTCACAGTCGGTGGCGGGGTGTCGATCGAGTACACCTCGGCCCGGGACTTGGCCCGGTCGAACCGGTAGGTCCCCTGCTCTTCCCAGGACTGCGCCCAGCGCACCTCGAGGCCATCCAAGGTGGGCTTGTCCGGCGGAGTGGGAGCCTGCGCGTCGGTCATGAGCGGGAATCCTAGGTGCGGGTCGAACCTAGACTCCCACCCGTGACCGACGCCGACGCCCAAGAGCGACTGATTGCAGTCGAGTCGCAGTTGACCTCCCGATGGCCGGAATCCCGAATCGACCCCACGTTGGACCGGATGGCGTTCCTGGTGGACGTGCTGGGTTCGCCCCACCTGGCCGCCCCGGTCATCCAGGTGGCCGGAACCAACGGCAAGACCTCCACCGCCCGGATGATCGACTCCCTGCTGCGGACGTTCGGATTCAAGACCGGCCTGTTCACCAGCCCGCACCTGCACAGCATCACCGAGCGGATTCACCTGTCCGGCGAGCCGATCTCGGCCGAGCGGTTCGTCACCGCCTACGACGACATTGAGCCGTCACTGCGGTGGGCGGACGAACGCAGCAAGGAGGCGGACCAGCCCATTCCGTCCTACTTCGAGGCGCTGACGACTGTCGCGTTCGCAGCTTTCGCCGATGCCCCGGTCGACGTTGCCGTGATTGAGGCGGGGATGGGTGGTCGCTGGGATGCAACCAATGTCGCCGAGTCCGCCGTAGCGGTAATCACGCAGGTGGCGATGGACCACATGGATTACCTCGGCGCTGACCTGGCTGCGATCGCCGCGGAGAAGGCGGGCATCTTGTCGGCCGAATCGATCGCCGTCCTGGCCGCACAGCACCCGACCGCGCAGACGGTGCTGGACGACCAGGTGACGGCGCTGGGCGCCCGGGCCCTGCGTCAGGGCGCCGACTTCGAAGTGCTCGATCGCTCAGTTGCAGTCGGCGGCCAGTTGCTGACGCTGCGCGGAACGGCGGGGGACTACCCGCCCTTCCTGCTGCCCCTGCACGGGCCGCACCAAGCTGCCAACGCCGCCGTGGCGCTGGCGGCGGTAGAAGCGTTCCTCGGCGGCGGCCGGACCAGACTGGACCCGGACTCCGTGGCGGCCGGATTCGCCGCCGTCACCTCTCCAGGACGGCTGGAGGTCGTGGGCCGACAACCGCTGGTCGTCGTAGATGCCGCGCACAACCCGGCGGGGATGAATGCGGCCGTGTCGGGCTTCACCGAGGCCTTTGCCGTAGACGAACTCACGCTGCTGATCGGCATGCTCGCCGACAAGGACGTCGCCGGGACACTCGCCGCCGCCGGGCGGCCGGACCGGGTGATCGTGACCACGGCGCCGTCGCCGCGGGCGATGCCTGCTGCGGAACTTGGAATAGCGGCTGCGGCCGCATTCGGCGCCGAACGGGTGGAAGTGATCGAGCGACTACCGGACGCCTGGACCGCCGGCTGCGAAGCGGCGGCGGCGACCCCGAACGGGGCCCTGCTGGTCACCGGCTCGGTGACCTTGGCGGCGCAGGCGCGGCTACTGGCCGGGATGGCGGAGGCGTAGTCGTGCGGGTGCTGGCCGCCAGCGTCCTGGCCTTCGAATCGGTCGTGGTCTTGTTGGCCATTCCGGTGGCGACCACTGTCGAGGACGTACCGACCGGTCGGGCCGTGGCCGTCGGCGCCGGTCTGGCGCTCGCCTGCATCCTGGCTGCGGCGCTGCTGCGCTACCGACTTGGATACGTGCTCGGATCGCTGATTCAGGTCGGTGTCGTGGCCACTGGGTTCGTGATCCCGGTGATGTTCGTGGTCGGTGGCGTGTTCGCCGCCCTTTGGGTGACCGCCATCGTGTTGGGGCGCGCGGCAGCCAGCGGCGGTACTGTTCCGGACTCTGCAGAGGAGGCCTGAGTGAGCGAACGCACCCTGGTCCTGGTCAAGCCGGACGGCGTGGCCCGAGGACTGATCGGCGAGGTCATTGGCCGAATAGAACGCAAGGGCCTGCGGGTGACCGCCCTGCAGATGCGGACACTGGACGCCGAGACCGCACGCACGCACTACGGCGAGCACGCGGAGAAGCCGTTCTTCGCCGATCTGGTGACGTTCATCACGTCCGGACCGCTCGTGGCCATGATCGTCGAGGGTGACCGCGCGATCGAGGCGTTCCGGCAACTGGCCGGGGCCACCGATCCCGTGTCCGCGACTACGGGCAGCATTCGCGGGGATTTCGCCACGATGGTGCAGAACAACATCGTCCACGGGTCGGACTCCCCGGAGTCGGCTGAGCGCGAGATCGGGCTGTTCTTCCCTCAGGCCTGAGCCACCCAACCTGCTGGGACGTGGATTGGGAGGGTCCGTAGCCCGGCTACCATGGGGGGCCGCGCAGTGGCGGCGGGAAACCGTTTCGCCGCTCCTCGGACTCAAGTCGTCAAGCCCGGAGGCCCCTTCCCGTTATGGCCAGTCAAACCAGTTTCGTCGGCCGCGATATGGCCGTCGACCTCGGCACTGCCAACACGCTCGTCTACGTCCGCGGTCGCGGCATCGTCCTGAACGAGCCGTCCGTGGTGGCGATCAACCAGACCGCCGGCAACATCCTGGCCGTTGGCGCCGAAGCCAAGCGGATGATCGGTCGCACCCCGGGCAACATCGTTGCCATCCGCCCGCTCAAGGACGGCGTAATCGCCGACTTCGATACCACCGAGCGCATGCTGCGCTACTTCATCCAGAAGGTGCACAAGCGCCGCCACCTGGCCAAGCCGCGCGTCGTCATCTGTGTGCCGTCGGGAATCACCGGGGTGGAGCAGCGAGCCGTCAAAGACGCCGCATACGCAGCTGGCGCCCGTCGTGTGTTCATCATCGAGGAGCCAATGGCTGCAGCCATCGGCGCCGGGCTGCCGGTGGGTGAGCCGACCGGAAACATGGTCGTAGACATCGGTGGCGGAACTACCGAGGTCGCTGTGATCTCCCTCGGCGGGATTGTCGCCGCCCAGAGCATCCGCGTCGGCGGCGACGAACTGGACAGCGCGATCATCCAGCACGTCAAGAAGGAGTACCAGTTGCTCCTTGGCGAGCGCACGGCCGAGGAGATCAAGATGGCCATCGGCTCGGCCTTCCCGATGCCCGATGAGCCCAACGCCGAGATCCGCGGTCGCGACCTGGTCAGCGGTCTACCCAAGACGATCGTGGTTTCCAGCGAAGAGATCCGTAAGGCTCTGGAAGAGCCGGTCAACTCGATCGTCGACGCGGTCAAGGAGACGCTGGATAAGTGCCCACCGGAACTGTCCGGCGACATCATGGACCGCGGGATCGTCCTGACCGGTGGCGGCGCGCTGCTCAAGGGTCTGGACGAGCGGCTGAAGCACGAGACCGGCATGCCGATCCTGGTCGCCGACACGCCGCTGGACTCCGTTGCGATGGGGTCGGGCAAGTGCGTGGAGGACTTCGACAAGCTCCAGCAGGTGCTGATCTCCGAACCGCGCAGTTGATGCGCGCAGCGCCGCTTGGCTGAGCGCAGATGAGGGATGACCGACGCACGCGGATCGTGCTGGGCGTGCTCCTGGTAGCCACGATCTCCTTGATCCTGCTTGACGTGCGCGGGTCCTCGCCGTTCAGCGGTCTGCGCGGGGCGGCGGGCGCGGTCTTCGGGCCGGTCCAGCGGGCGGTTGACTCGGTCGTCCGGCCGATCGGGGATTTCTTCGGCGGGATCGGCGCGGACGAAGCCGCTCGCCTGGCCGAGTTGGAGGCCGAGAATGACGAGCTGCGTGCGCAGTTGCGCACCTCGGAGGAGGCCCGCCGACGGGCTGCCGAGTTGGACGCCTTGCTGCGCGTCGCCGAGGCGGGCCAGTACCAGACGGTCCCCGCCCGCGTTATCGCCATCGGCCCCGAGCAAGGGTTCGCTTGGACGGTGACCATTGACGCCGGCAGCAACGACGGCATCGCTGAGGACATGACGGTGATCAACGGCGACGGCTTGGTTGGCCGGGTGAAGTCGGTAACCGCCAGCACGGCGGCGGTGCTCCTCATCGTCGACCCGAAGTCCTCGGTGGGCGCGCGGCTGGAGGGCACCGGCGAACTGGGCGTGGTCAGTGGTCAGGGGCTGTCCCCGCTGCAGATGCAGGTCCTGGACCCGCTTGTGACAGTCGCGGAGGGGGCGCGAGTGGTTTCGTTCGGCTCACCCGACGGCACGCCCTTCGTCCCAGGGGTGCCGATCGGTGAAGTCATCTCGGTGAGCCGGGTCGCCGGCTCGCTGGAGCGGGTGGCGCAGGTTCGCACTTACGCCGACATGACGGCTCTGGACACCGTTGGCGTGGTCGTGCAGCCGCCACGGACCGACCCGCGAGACGCGGTGCTGCCGGAGGCCGCAACCCCGTGAACGTCCGCCAGGTGGCCCTGGCAGCCGCGCTGCTGCTGAGCTCGTTGTTCGTCCAGTCGGTGGTGTTGACGCGGCTGCCCTTGCCGGGGGCCACCCCCGACCTGCTACTGCTTGTGGTGATCGCCCTGGCCATCTCGTGGGGGCCGGTATCCGGGTCGGTGGTCGGGTTTGCCGCCGGGTTGTCCTGGGACCTGATCTCCCCGGCCGACGGCCCCCTCGGGGCGTGGGCGCTGCTCTACGTGCTGGCTGGCTGGGCCGCCGGGCGCATGCGGCGTCCGGGGGAACGGGCGGTGTGGGAGTTGCTGGTGGTGTCTGCGGGGCTGGTCGCCGCGGTGACGGTCGGCTACGGCCTGCTACTGCTTCTCGTCGGTGATGATCGTGCCGATGCTGCAGTTCTGCTGAGAACCGTGCCCTCCGCGGTCGTCTACGCTGTGGTCCTCGCGCCGTTTGTGGTCCCCGGGGTCACCGCCCTGGCTCGCCGGGCGGCCGCCTACGACTCCCCGGCGCGGCTGTGATGGAACGTGGCAGTGACGGAACTGTGTATGAGACGGAACCCGAACGGCCGCGCATCCGTCGCACCACCTGAGCCCGAAACCGCAAGGAGCGCCGCCTGTGAGCGACCGGTCCCGGCTTCGGCTCGTCGTCCTGCAAGTACTGGTGCTGTCACTGATGGCGACGCTGCTCGGTCGCCTCTGGTACCTCCAGGTCGTGACCGGGGACACCTACACCGCGGCGGCTACCGCCAACAGCGAGCGGGAGGTAATCACCTCACCGGTGCGGGGGTTGATCCTGGACTCGTCCGGCCAGGCGCTGGTGCGCAACCGCACCTCGCTGGTCGTTTCGGTGGACCGCACCGAGATCGCCAACGCCGAGGACGAGGGCGTGCTCGACCGCCTGGCCGGCCTCATCGGCGGCACGGGGGAGCAGCTGGCCCAACGTTTGCTCCTGTGCGGCGAGGACGGCGCACCCAAGCCGCCGGTCTGCTGGAACGGTTCGCCGTACCAGCCGATCCCGGTCGCCCGGGACGTCGATGAGACGGCGGCGCTGGAAATTCTGGAGCGTCGCGAAGACTTCCCCGGCGTCACCGCCCAGGTGGAAGCCGTCCGGGAGTACCCCGCGCCCGAAGGTGCCAACGCCGCACACCTGCTCGGCTACCTCGGACCGGTCACCGACGAGGAGGTCGCCGAGGCAGCAGGCAGCGACAGTGTCCTGCGCCGCAGCGACAGCATCGGTCGCGCCGGGCTAGAGCGGCAGTACGACACCCATCTGCGCGGCGAACCAGGAGTGAAGCGGCTTGCCGTGGACAAGGCCGGAGTCGTCAGCGGAACGATCGGTGAGGACCCCGCGGTCCCTGGCAACTACGTGGTGACCAACCTCGACGCGCGCCTGCAAGCGGTCACCGAGAAAGCCCTGTTGGAGGCCATCGAGCGCGCTCGTGGCCTTGAGGACAAGTCCGGACGCCTCTACAAGGCTGACTCCGGTGCGGCCGTGGTTCTAGACGTGAAGACCGGGGCCGTCCTGGCCATGGCCAGTTATCCCTCCTACGACCCGACTGTGTGGGTCGGCGGCATCGGCCAAGACGACTACGACGCACTGACGAGCGAGGAGTCCGGCACTCCGCTGATCTCCCGCGCGGTCACCGGTGAGTTCGCCCCGGCGTCGACGTTCAAGGTGATCTCCACGTCGGCTGCGGTCAAGGGCGGATATTCCCTCAACGGCACCTACCCGTGTACCGGCAGCTACGAGGTCGGCAACCGAACCTTCAAGAACTACGAATCCCGCGCATACGGCGACATCACGCTGAAGCGGACCATCGAGGTGTCGTGCGACACCGTGTACTACGACTTCGCCTACAACATGTGGGTGCGCGACGGCGGCAACCGCCCAGTCGATGCACCGAAGGACTACATGGTCAACGAGGCACTCGGCTGGGGTCTCGGGGAGCCGACCGGCATCGACCTGCCCAGCGAGAAGGGTGGGCGGATCGTCACGAGGGAGTCCCGGGAGAGCAACTGGGAGCAGAACAAGGACACCTACTGCCGCCGGGCCGAGACCGGGTACCCGGAGGTGACCGACGCCAGTCGGGCGCGCCTGCTCAAGGCGATCGCCGAGGAGAACTGCGTTGACGGTTTCCGCTACCGGGCCGGTGACGCCGTCAACTTCTCCATCGGGCAGGGCGAAACGCTGGTGACACCGCTGCAGATGGCCAGCGTCTACGCGTCGCTGGCCAACGGTGGAACCATCTACACCCCGCAGGTGGCCCGCGCCGTCATGTCCCCGGACGGCGACGTCGTTGAAGAGTTCACGCCCCAGGTCGCCGGGCAGATACCCGTGTCCGACCAGGTCCGCCGCTACCTCATCGACGCGCTCGCCGGAGTCACCACTGACGGCACCGGGCGGGCACCGTTCGCCGGGTTCCCGCTGGGCGAGATCCCGGTTGCCACGAAGACCGGAACCGGTGAGGTGGCCGGCAAGCAGACCACGTCCTGGTTCGCTTCGTTCGCACCGGCTGACGATCCGCAGTACGCCGTGGTCATGATGGTCAGCCAGGGTGGCACCGGTTCGGGCACTTCCGGTCGCTCCGTGCGCGCGATCTACGAGGCGCTGTTCGGGGTCACCGGCAGCACCGTCAACCCCGCCAACGCGATCTTCCCGACGGGGGCACCGCCGGCGGCATTGCCCACCATCCGCACTGACGGCACGGTGCTGGGCGCCGAGGGCGACGCATCCGCGCCCACAACGCCAGCAGGTACCGCTGCTACACCGACCGCGACCGCCGCGCCGCGGCGGCGGCCGATGCGGAGGCTCACCTCATGACCGCCCTCGGACTGAACCGATCGCCGGCCCGCCCGGGCACCAACAGCGCCCCGATTGCGCTGCTGCGCCGGTTGGACTGGCTGCTGCTGGCCGCGGTCGGTGGGCTCGTGTTGCTCGGCTCGTTGCTGGTCTGGTCGGCCACTCGGCCGCGGCTCATCAGCGCTGGCGAGGACCCAGAGTCCTTCCTGAAGAAGCATCTGCTGCTGCTCGTCGTGGGCGCGGTCGTCGGCGTGATCGTGTTCCTGTCCGACTACCGCCTGCTCCGCGCCTACGCGCCAGTCGTCTACGTCGGCAGCGTCATCGGTCTGGTGGCAGTGCTTTCGCCGCTGGGCTCGACTATCAACGGTTCGCACTCCTGGATCGTGCTGCCCGGCGGCTTCAGCCTGCAGCCGAGTGAGTTCGCCAAGTTCGCCCTCTGCCTGGGCCTGGCCGTGATCCTGGCCGAACGCCGGGACCGTGAGGCTGCGCCCGAAGGGCGCGATGTCGGCCTGGCGTTGGCGATCGCGGCTATCCCCGTCGTCCTGGTCATGCTGCAGCCGGACCTCGGAACCACGGCCATCCTGGGTGTCATCGTCATCGCGGTCCTGACGGTGGCCGGAACACCGGCCCGGTGGGTGCTTTCGCTGCTGGCGGGTGGCGTCGCCGTCATCGCCGCAGCGGTGGCGCTCGGCGTGCTGGACGAGTACCAGGTGAACCGCTTCGCCGCGTTCGCCAACCCCGAACTGGATCCGCGCGGTGCCGGCTACAACGTGAACCAGGCGCGGATCGCCATCGGAGCCGGCGGCTGGGACGGGACCGGGTTGTTCCAGGGCACGCAGACCACGGGCCGGTTCGTGCCGGAGCAGCAGACGGACTTCATCTTCACCGTTGCCGGCGAGGAACTGGGCTTCATCGGGGCCGGGGCGATCATCTTGCTGCTGTCCGTGGTCATCTGGCGAACGCTGCGGATCGCGATGGGCGCGGCTGATCTGTTCGGTGCGCTGGCCGCAGTGGGCATCGGCGCGTGGTTCGCTTTCCAGGCCTTCGAGAACATCGGCATGGCTCTGGGAATCATGCCCGTCACGGGGCTGCCACTGCCGTTCGTCTCCTACGGGGGTTCGGCGATGCTGGCCAATCTGATGGCCATCGGGCTGTTGCAGAACATTCATGCCCGCAGCCAGTTGTAGCTGAGCGCCGAAACGAGTTTGCCCCGTTCGCGGCTACCCTTGTGCCTTCCCCGAAAGGTTCTTCATGCCGCAGTCCGTTTTCGCCCGACTGGAGCCGCTGCTTCCGCTGGTGAGCAAGCCGGTCCAGTACGTGGGTGGCGAGTTGAACGCCTCCTACCAGGACTTCGACGCCGCGACTGTGCGGTGGGCGTTGATGTACCCCGACGCCTACGAGGTTGGACTGCCGAACCAGGGCGTGCAGATCCTCTACGAGGTACTCAACGAGCAGCCGGGCACGATGGCCGAACGCACCTACAGCGTCTGGCCGGACCTTGAGGCGCTCATGCGCGAACACCAGATCCCGCAGTTCACTCTGGAGTCGCACCTGCCCGTGCGCGACTTCGACCTGCTCGGCGTGTCCTTCTCGACGGAACTGGGCTACACGAATCTGCTCACCGCCCTGGACCTCAGCGGCATTCCCCTGCACGCGCGCGATCGCGGGTCGCAAGACCCGATCGTCATCGCCGGTGGGCACGCTGCCTTCAACCCCGAGCCGATCGCAGAGTTCATCGACGCTGCGGTCCTCGGTGACGGCGAAGAAGCGGTGTTGCGGATCAGTGCTGTGGTGGCCGACTTCAAGTCCGGGGGATCGGTCGGCGGTCGCGCGGCCCTGCTGCAGCGGCTGGCCATCGAAGCAGGTGTGTACGTGCCGGGCTTCTACGACGTCGAGTACACCGCGGATGGCCGAATCCGCAGAGTCGCGCCGAACCTGCCTGGGGTCCCGTGGCGGGTTAGCAAACACACGGTGTCGGATCTGGACGAGTGGCCGTACCCGAAGAAGCCGGTCGTGCCCCTGGCCGAGACCGTGCATGAGCGCATGAGCGTCGAGATCTTCCGCGGCTGCACCAGAGGCTGTCGCTTCTGCCAAGCCGGCATGATCACGCGGCCGGTCCGGGAACGATCCATAACCGGGATCGGCGAGATGGTGGCCGGGGGCCTGCAAGCCACCGGCTACGAAGAAGTCGGGCTGCTGTCACTTTCCAGCGCCGATCACAGCGAAATCACCGACATCGCTCGCGGGCTGGCGGACCGGTACGAGGAGTCCAAGACCTCGCTGTCGCTGCCAAGTACTCGGGTGGACGCCTTCAACGTGGACCTGGCCAACGAGTTGACCCGCAACGGTCGTCGCTCCGGGCTGACGTTTGCTCCGGAAGGCGGCTCCGAACGCATCCGTGCGGTCATCAACAAGATGGTCACCGAAGCGGACCTGATCCGGACCGTGACTACCGCCTACGCGGCCGGCTGGCGGCAGGTGAAGTTGTACTTCATGTGCGGCCTACCGACAGAGACCGATGACGACGTGCTGCAGATCGCTCGCCTGGCTCGGGAGGTGATCCGCGCCGGACGCGAGGCCAGTGGCCGTCGTGACATCCGCTGCACGGTTTCGATCGGCGGCTTCGTGCCCAAGCCGCACACGCCGTTCCAGTGGGTCGCCCAGGCAGACCACGAAGTAATCGACGAACGGCTGCGCCTGCTGCGTGAGGAGATCCGGGCCGACCGCGACTACGCCCGGGCGATCGGATTCCGGTACCACGACGGCAAGCCGGGGATCATCGAAGGACTCTTGAGCCGTGGCGACCGCCGCGTTGCTTCCGTCATCGAGGCCGCCTGGCGGGCCGGGGCCCGTTTCGACGGCTGGAGCGAGCACTTCGACTTCGACAGGTGGGTCAGCGCCGCCGATGTGCTGCCCGAACCGGTGAGCCTTGGGTGGTTCACGACCCGGGAACGCGACCACGCCGAAGTATTGCCCTGGGATCACCTCGACAGCGGTCTGGACAAGGACTGGCTGTGGGAGGACTACCAGGACTCCCTCAACGAGGTCGAGGTCGAGGACTGCCGATGGACGCCCTGCTTTGACTGCGGCGTCTGCCCGCAGTTGGGCACTGAGATCCAGATCGGCCCCACGGGCAGGCAATTGCTTCCGCTGGCCATGCCGGCGGGTAGCAAGTGAGCCGAAGGCAGCCGCCCGCCCCCCAGGCTCCACCGGTTCAGCGCTTGCGGGTCCGCTACGCAAAGCGGGGTCGGCTCCGCTTCCTGAGTCACCGCGACTTCCAGCGTTCGCTGGAGCGAGCGATCCGCCGCGCCGGGGTGCCGATCGCCTTCAGCTCCGGCTTCACCCCGCACCCCCGCATCTCCTACGCGGGAGCGGCCCCGACGGGAGCGGCCAGCGAGGCGGAGTACTTCGAGCTGGGCCTCGCTGCTGAATGCGACCCGGCGTGGGTTGGATCCGTCTTGGACGCGGCCCTTCCAGTGGGCCTGGACATCGTGGAGGTCGTGGCCGCCGGTGGCGGCGCGCTCGCTGACCGCCTGGAGGCCAGTGAGTGGGAGATCAGCATCGAAGGTGTGGGTCCGGTCGAGGCCGAGGAATCCGTGCAACGGCTGTTGGCCCGGGAGTCCGTCGAGGTCGAGCGGCTCACCAAGAAGGGGGTCCGCCGGCTCGACGCCCGGGCGCCAATCCTGCTCCTGCAGGTCCAGGCGCCCAGCGTGGCCGCGGCCGACACCCCGGGGGCTTCGTTTGGCGCTGCGGCGGCTGACGGGTCTGTGTGTGCGATACTTCACCTGGTCGTTCGGCACGAAACACCCGCCGTTCGCCCAGACGACGTTCTAGTTGCGATGCGCACCGCGACCGGTCTTGAGTGGCCGGTTCCGCCGAAGATCCGGCGGTTGGCCCAAGGTCCGGTGCTGCCGTCCGGCGTGGGCGTCGGGGATCCGCTCCTCGCTGACCGCGGGGAGGGCGAGCCCACCTGACGGCTTCACCACGGCAGCGACCGTGGTGCACAACGCGCGACCCAGCGCGGCGCTAAGCGCCCGGGGTCCGAGGGAGAAGAACGGCAATGGCCGACGAGACCACGAACACATCCGACTCCACTAGCCCCGCTGCTGGTTCTGCCAGCGGGGCCGGTGACGCTCCGGCGAAGAAGACGACCACTCGCCGTCGCGCCAGCAGGCCCGCTGGACCGCCGGCTGCACACCCGGCGGGGGCGGGACCGAGGCGGCCAGCGATTCCGGCGGGGACGCCGGGTCGGCGAAGAAGGCCACCAAGAGGGCCGCTGCGAAGAAGACGACCAAGAAGGCCACGGCCAAGAAAGCCACGGCCAAGAAGTCGACCGCCAAGAAGACGGCGAAGAAGGCCGCTGCCAAGGACGCCCCGGAGGCGACCGCGACGGACTCCGGCGCCGACGGGGGAACGGTCACCACGGCCGGTTCCGTCGTCCCAGCCGTGCCGGCGGTGCCGCTGTTCCAAGCGCCTGCAGAGGTGGCTGCGCCCAAGCGCACCCGCACCCGCACGACGAAAGCCGCCGCCGACGGCGCCGAAAGCGAATCTGCGGGCCCGGCCGAAGGAGCCGCCGCGGACGCTGGTGGCGATGACGAGGCCGGCACCCAGCCGCGCCGCCGCCGCCGCGGCGGGCGTGGGCGAGGCCGGGGTGGGCAGTCGGCCGACGCCGTCGCTGAAGCCGACGGCGTAGCAGCGACCGACTCCGAAGAGGCACCGGCGGACTCGACCGAGGACACGGACGCGGACGAGGACGGCGAAGGCGGTCCTTCCTCGCGGCGTCGACGTCGACGCCGCCGCCGTGGATCCGGCGGGGGTGGCGGCGAAGGTGCTGGGGACGACCCCGAGCGCACCGTCGTTCACGAGCGTGAGCCGCGATCCGAAGTGACCTCCGTCAAGGGTTCTACCCGGCTGGAGGCCAAGAAGCAGCGGCGCCGCAGCAGCCAACGGACCGGGCGTCGCCGTTCGACCATCCTCACCGAGGCAGAGTTCCTGGCCCGCCGCGAGTCTGTGGACCGGGTCATGGCCGTTCGTGACGACGGCGACAGAACCCAGATCGCGGTGCTAGAAGACGGTGTTCTCGTCGAGCACTACGTGGACCGCAAGGGCAGCGCGTCGCTGATCGGCAACGTGTACCTGGGCCGGGTGCAGAACGTTCTGCCGAGCATGGAAGCCGCGTTCGTGGACATCGGTCGCGGCCGCAACGCCGTCCTGTACGCCGGCGAAGTCAACTGGGACGCCGCTGGGCTGGACGGTCAGCCCAAGCGCATCGAGCACGCGATGAAGTCCGGTGACTCGGTGCTGGTGCAGGTGACCAAGGACCCGATCGGCCACAAGGGAGCCAGGCTGACGGCCCAGGTGACGCTGCCGGGACGGTTCCTGGTTTACGTGCCGGACGGCTCGTTGACCGGCATCAGCCGCAAACTGCCCGACACCGAGCGGACCCGGCTGAAGGCCATCCTGAAGGAGATCGTCCCCGAAGACGCCGGCGTCATCGTCCGGACCGCAGCCGAGGGCGCGTCCGAGGAGGAACTGTCGCGTGACGTCGCACGCCTGCGGGCGCAGTGGGAGGTCATCGAGGAGAACGCGAAGACGGCCAGCGCCCCGGCCTCCCTGTACACCGAGCCGGACCTGACCATCCGCGTCATCCGCGACCTCTTCAACGAAGACTTCGCCCGGTTGATCGTCTCCGGCCGCGACGCCGAGGACACCGTGGACAGTTACGTCGGGTACGTGGCCCCCGATCTGGCCCAGCGGGTCGAGCGGTGGAGCGGAGACGGCGACGTGTTCGCCTCGCTGCGCGTAGACGAGCAGTTGGCCAAGGCCCTGGACCGCAAGGTGTGGCTGCCAAGTGGCGGATCGCTCGTGATCGACCGGACTGAAGCCATGACGGTCGTCGACGTCAACACCGGCAAGTTCACCGGTTCCGGCGGCAACCTCGAGGAGACGGTCACTCGCAACAACCTGGAGGCCGCCGAGGAGATCGTCCGGCAACTGCGTCTGCGCGACATCGGCGGAATCATCGTGATCGACTTCATCGACATGGTCCTGGAGAAGAACCGCGATCTGGTGCTGCGCCGGCTGACTGAGTGCCTGGCTCGTGACCGGACCAAGCACCAAGTGGCCGAGGTGTCCTCCTTGGGCCTGGTGCAGATGACCCGCAAGCGGATCGGGTCCGGATTACTGGAGTCCTTCAGTGAGCCCTGCGCCGAATGCAACGGCCGCGGCCTGCACGTGCACACTTCGCCGGTTGACCCCAAGCCGCCGGCCCGAACCCAGGTCCCGGAGAAGCGCCGCAGGAGTGGCAAGCCGACCAACCGGGGCGATGCCGGCGGCGGTTCTGGGTCGGGCAAGGGCTCCGGGTCCAAGAAGTCGCCCGAGCCTGCCAAGGAGGGCGAACCGGCGTCTGCCTAGGATGCCCGCATAACTGAAGACGGGGAGCTCGCGAGGATCGCCGGGCTGAGATAGCGGCCGCCGCCGCTGGACCCGTGAACCTGATCTGGGTAATGCCAGCGGAGGGATCTACATGCGACGTTTCCTTGCCATTGCGGCGCTTTCACTAGTCGCGGCTGCCTGCACGACGCAGGAGTCGACCCCGGCCGGGCCGCTGGTGTTGCTAACCCATGACTCATTCGTGCTGAGCGACTCAGTGCTTGCGCAGTTCACCGAGCAGACCGGTATCGAAGTGGAGATCGTGACCGCCGGTGACGCCGGCGAAGTCGTCAACCGGGCGGTCCTGACCAGCGGCAACCCGGACGCTGACGTGCTCTTCGGGGTCGACAACACCTTGCTGTCGCGTGCGGTCGATGCTGAAGTTTTCGAGCCCTATGCCGCGGCTGGCCTGGCCGATGTTCCGAAGCAGATCGGGGATCTAGGCGCCGGTGTCGTCACCGCGATCGACTACGGCGACGTATGCGTAAACGTCGACGATGAGTGGTTCGCCACCAACGGGGTGCCAGCCCCACGCACCCTGGACGACCTGACCAAGCCGGACTACCAGGACCTGTTCGTGATGCCGAACCCAGCCACCTCGTCACCGGGATTGGCCTTCCTGTTGGCCAGCGTTGCTCGGTACGGCGACCCGGACAACCCCGAACCCACCGAGCAATGGCAGCAGTTCTGGCAGCAGTTGGCCGACAACGGCGTCCTGGTCGTAAACGGGTGGACGGAGGCGTACACGGGCGAGTTCACCGCCGGTGGCGGCGGGGGCAGTCGACCCATCGTCCTCAGCTACGCGACGTCCCCGCCGGCGGAGATCGTCTTCGCAGCCGAGCCCAAGCCGAGCGAACCCAGCACCTCGGTGATGGATGACGGCTGTTTCCGGCAGGTTGAGTTCGCCGGAGTACTGCGTGGCTCCGACCGCGGCGAGGACGCTCGACAACTTGTGGACTTCCTGCTGACGCCGACGGTGCAAGAGGACGTTCCCCTGAACATGTTCGTCTTCCCGGCAGTCAACGGCACTGCGCTGCCCGCGGAGTTCGAGTTCGCGCTGCAGCCGAGTGAACCGCTGAGCGTGACCCCGGAACAGATCGCTGCCGGCCGGGAAACGTGGGTGCAAGAGTGGACCGACATCGTGTTGCGCTGACGGCTGCCGCGCTTCCGGTAGCCGTCGTCGCGGTCTTCGTCGTACTGCCCGTAGGCCTGCTGCTGGCCGAAGGGTTGGGGCCGCAGGCGTGGCCGGTGCTGACGGACGCGTACACCTGGCGGGTCGTCGGGTACACGGTCGGGCTGGCCGCGGTCAGCACCTTGCTGACGATCGTTTTCGGACTGCCAGTGGCCGGAGCGCTGCACCGGCTGCAACTGCCAGGACGGACCGCGGTGCTGGCCCTGCTCACCGTGGCTTTCGTGATGCCCACGGTGGTCGTGGGTCTGGCGTACCGGGTCCTGCTGCCCAGCGCGTGGTCCGGCACCACAGCTGCCGTGCTCGCCGCGCACGTGTTCTTCAACCTGGCCGTGCTGGTGCGGATCGTCGGCTCGTTATGGGGGCACATCGATCCGCGGCTGGAGGCGGTCGGTCGCAGCCTGGGCTTGTCCGGACTGCGGCTGTTCCGGCACGTCACCTGGCCGCTGGTGCGCCCGGCGGTAGCGGCCGCCGCCGTGCTGGTCTTCCTCTTCTGCCTGAGTTCCTTTGGCGTGGTGTTGGTGCTGGGGGATCCGGCTTGGCCGACTCTGGAGGTGGAGATATTCCGGCGCGTCTCGCAGTTCCTCGACTTCCCCGCCGCGGCCGTGCTGACCGCCTTGCAGTTGGTTGTCGTTGTCGCGACGTTGTTCGTCGCCGGCACCCTGGAACGTCGCGTGGCGGTGCGACAGCCGCTGGCCGTCGCCGCGGAGGTACGCCGGCCGATCCGCACGACCGGTCAGCGGTGGTGGGCGGCGACCGCGTATCTGGCCGCCGGCTGGGTGCTGCTGCCGCTGGTTGCCCTCGCTGTGGCATCGGTGTCGGTGGGCGACGGGTTCGGGTTGGACTGGTATCGCGGAGTCATAAGCGGTTCGGCAACCACGGCATCGGCGCCGTTGCTGGAGTCTCTGCTCGTTTCGTTGCGTACCGCTGCCCTGGCCACTGCCATCGCCCTTGTCCTCGGAGCCGCCGCCGCCATCGCGCTGAGCCGGTCGCGCAGCCGGTCCCTGGACGTCCTGCTTTCACTGCCGGTGGGGGTGTCCGCCGTTGCCCTGGGGTTCGGCCTGCTGCTCCTCAGCGTCAACGGCCCGGTGGATCTGCGATCGACCTGGTGGTTGCTTCCGCTGGCGCAGGCCCTTGTGGCGCTGCCCCTGGTCTTGCGCGCGGTGGTTGCCGTGCTGCGCTCGATCGACAGCCGCCTGTTCGACGTCGCCGCGGCTCTCGGGGCCGGCCCCCTCCGTGCCTGGCGAACAGTCGAAGGGCCATACCTGGCCCGGGCGCTGCTGGGCGCCGCCGGACTGGCCGCGGCGGTATCGCTGGGTGAGTTCGGCGCGACCGCGTTCGTGTCGCGGGCCGGTGCGCCAACCGTCACCGTCCAGGTCGTTCGGCTGCTGGGCCGTCCCGGCGAGGCGAACCTCGGCCAAGCAGCCGCGTTGGCGGTCCTGCTGAGCGTGCTGGTGGTGGCTGTCGTGCTGCTGGCCGAAAGGGCCAGGATCCCGGGTGTGGGGGCCTTGTGAGCAGCGGACTGAGCGCAACCGGGCTGCGGCTTGCCTACGACGGCGTGCCGGTGCTGGACGGCGTCGACCTCAGCGTTGCCCCCGGTGAGGTACTCGCGGTCCTCGGCCCGTCCGGGTCGGGCAAGTCCACGTTGCTGGCGGCGCTCGCCGGCTTGTTGCCGCTGGACGCGGGGGTGGTCGAATTCGACGGGGCCGACGTCAGCCAGGTGCCGGTACACCGCCGCGGGTTCGGGCTGGTGTTTCAGGACCCGTTGCTGTTCCCGCACTTGAACGTCGGGGCGAACGTGGCCTTCGGGCTGCATGGGCTGGACCGCCGCCGCCGGCAGGAGCGGACCCGGGAACTGCTTGACCTCGTCGGGCTGCCCGGCTTCGCCGATCGCCGCGTGTCCACCCTGTCCGGCGGCGAAGCGCAGCGCATCGCCTTGGCTCGGGCCCTGGCCCCGGTGCCGCGAGCACTACTCCTGGATGAACCGTTCGCGGCCCTGGACCGGCCGTTGCGCCTGCGCCTGGCCGCCGATGTCGCCGCGCTGCTGCGTCGGTTGGGAACCCCGGCCGTTCTGGTGACCCACGACGAGGTCGAGGCGGATGCCGTGGCCGACCGGGTCTTGCGTCTGGCAGCGGGCTCGGGCGCCTGAGTTTGAGGGGGAGGCGCCCGCTGGGGTACCCTCAGCGACTGCGTTCCGTTCCGAACGTGTGCGCGCCCATGGGGCGGGCAATCTGCAGCGAATGACGAGGAGTTCCGCGGTGTACGCGATCGTCCGTGCCAGCGGCCGGCAGGAGAAGGTTTCCGTCGGTGATGAGCTGGAGGTGAACCGCCTGGCGGCAACGCCGGGATCCGTCGTTGAGCTGCCCGCCGTCCTAGTAGTGGACTCCGGCACCGTCACCGCCGACCGGGATGCCCTCGGTTCGTTCAAGGTGACCGCTGAGGTCATTGAGGACACCAAGGGCCCAAAGATCACCATCCTCAAGTACAAGAACAAGACCCGGTACCGTCGCCGCGCCGGCCACCGCCAGCCGCTGACGCGCATCCGGATCACCGGCATCGAGACGAAGTAGGGGCGCTGCCATGGCTCACAAAAAGGGTGCGTCCAGCACACGTAACGGCCGCGACTCCGAGTCCAAGCGGCTTGGCGTCAAGCGCTTCGCCGGCCAGACCGTGAACGCCGGGGAGATCCTGGTCCGCCAGCGCGGAACCCACTTCCACCCGGGTACGAACGTCGGCCGCGGCGGTGACGACACGCTGTTCTCCCTCACCGAGGGCACAGTGGAGTTCGGCTCCCGCCGGGGACGTCGCGTCGTCAACGTCGTTCCTGCGGAGTAGCCACTTTTCTAACGTCAATCAGGGCGGGCCGGATCAGCGGATCCGACCCGCCCTGATTCGTTAGCGTCACGCCAAAGGAGGCGCTGTGGCAGTCCACTTCGTGGATCGGGTCACCATCTCGGTGGCCGCCGGCGACGGCGGCAACGGGTGCGCCTCAGTGCACCGGGAGAAGTTCAAGCCGTTGGGTGGGCCAGACGGCGGCAACGGTGGTCGTGGCGGGGACGTCATCCTGCGAGTTGATCCTTCGGTGACCACCCTCCTGGACTTCCACTACCACCCGCACCGGGCCGCCGGAAAGGGCCGGCCCGGAGCCGGTGGAAATCGTTCCGGCGCGGACGGCGAGGACCTGATCATCGCGGTCCCGGACGGGACGGTCGTTGCCACGCCGGCCGGTGAGGTACTGGCCGATCTCGTGGGTGCGGGTACGAGCGTGGTCCTCGCTGCCGGCGGGCGCGGTGGCCTCGGAAACGCGGCCCTGGCGTCCTCGCGGCGCAAGGCGCCCGGGTTCGCCTTGCGAGGGGAAGCCGGGCAGTCGGCCCAGGTCGTTCTGGAGTTGAAGACGCTCGCCGACGTGGGGCTCGTCGGCTTCCCTAGTGCCGGCAAGTCCAGTCTGATCGCATCGGTGAGTGCGGCGCGACCGGAGATCGCTGACTACCCGTTCACCACCTTGACCCCGAACCTGGGCGTGGTCCAAGCCGGTGACGTTCGGTTCACCATGGCCGACGTCCCCGGGCTGATCCCAGGGGCCAGCCAGGGCAAGGGCCTGGGCCTGGAGTTCCTCAGGCACATCGAACGCTGCTCAGCGCTCGTGCATGTCGTGGACTGCGCCAGCCTCGAGCCGGGCCGTGACCCCCTGTCCGACATCGACGCCATTGAGGCGGAACTGAGCGCCTACGGCGGCCTGACCGATCGGCCCCGGGTCGTCGCCTTGAACAAGGTGGACGTCCCCGACGCCGCGGAACTGGCCGAGATGGTCACGCCGGAGCTGCAGGCCCGCGGGATGCAGGTGTTTGCGGTTTCGGCGGCCACCGGTGCCGGGATCAAGCCGCTGCTGTTCGCCTTGGCGCAGATTGTTTCCGAGCACCGGCAGGCGACGCCGATCCTGGAGCCAACCCGGATCGTGTTGCGTCCGGCCGCAGTCGATGAGGAGGGTTTCGAGGTACGGCGTTCCGGCGATCGGTTCATCGTCACGGGCCCGCGCCCGGAGCGTTGGGTTGCCCAGACCGACTTCGCAAACGCCGAGGCCGTTGGCTACTTGGGCGACCGCTTGGCCCGGTTGGGTGTCGAGAAGCGGTTGGTCGAGCTCGGGGCCGACCCCGGTGCCGAAGTTGTCATCGGCGCCGGTGACGATGCCGTTGTGTTCGACTGGGAGCCCACTATCGTCGCCGGCGCTGAGCACCTGCTGGGCCGTCGTGGCGAGGATCTGCGGCTGGAGGACTGGTGAGCGATCGCCGTGCTGCGGTGCAAGCCGCGCGCCGCATCGTCGTCAAGATCGGCTCCAGTTCGCTCACTCGCGCGGACGGTGGCCTGGACACGGACCGAATCGACGCGCTGGCCGCGGTAATCGCCGCGAAGCGGAAATCCGGCTGCGAGGTCGTGCTCGTCTCCTCCGGCGCCGTCGCCGCCGGCATGGGCCCGTTGCGCCAGTTGGGTCGTCCCGGCGACCTGGCCGGGCTGCAGGCGGCAGCCAGCGTTGGTCAGGGGTTGCTGGTGCACCGCTACACCGAGGCGTTCGCCGAGTTCGGGGTGACCGTCGGGCAGGTGCTGCTCTCCGCCGATGACGTGGCTCGACGCGGGCACTACCGAAACGCGCAGCGCACCATGTTCCGTCTGCTGGAGTTGGGGGTTCTGCCGGTCGTCAACGAGAACGACACCGTGGCCACGGACGAGATCCGCTTCGGGGACAACGACCGGTTGGCGGCTCTGGTCGCACATCTGGTCCACGCCGATCTGCTGGTGCTCCTTTCCGACGTCGACGGCTTGTACAACGGCGACCCGGCCAAGGCCGGCTCGACAGTCATCGACGAGGTGCACGGACCGGCTGACCTGGATGGGGTTCCGCTGAACTCGCGGCGCCGGGGTCGCCGGGTCGGCACGGGTGGGATGGGTACCAAGGTGGCGGCCGCACAGATGGCCACCAGCGATGGCGTGGGGGTGTTGCTGGGAGCGGCTGGTGCTGCCGCCGACCTGCTCACCGGCACCGCTGTCGGGACGTGGTTCCCGCCGCGCGGGAGCCGTCGGTCCACGCGCCTGCTGTGGCTGGCCCACGCCAGCGACGGTCGCGGCACGCTGACGCTGGATCCGGGTGCGGTTGCCGCGGTGGCCGAACGGGGGGCTTCCTTGCTGCCCGCCGGGATCGTCGCCGTGACTGGGGTCTTCGTCGCTGGTGATGCGGTGGACCTGGTGGGTTCCGACGGCACGGTCATTGGCCGCGGCCTGGTGAACTTCGACGCAGCGGAACTGCCCGAACTGATCGGGCGCTCCACCAAGGACCTGGCCGCCGAGCGCGGGCCGGCGTATGAGCGCGAAGTGGTCCACCGCGACGACCTGGTCCTGTTGACCGAGGAGCGGCGGCCGGGCTGATCGGCCTACCGGCGGCGCCTCGTACCCTGCTGCCATGAACGACTCGTCTGATCGAACCGCCGTTCTGGACTGCGCCCGCGCGGCGCGGGCGGCATCCGTGCAACTTGCGACCACCTCGCGGGCGGACAAGGACGCTGCCCTGTTGGCGATGGCCGACGCCCTGGTCACCGAGACCCCGCGAATCGTCGAAGCCAATGCGTCCGACACCGACCGTGCTGCTGCCGCGGGCACCAGCCCCGCCTTGATCGACCGGTTGACGCTGACGGAAGACCGCATCGCAGCCATCGCCGACGCGTTGCGCGACGTGGCCGACCTGCCGGACCCGGTCGGCGAGGTGATTCGCGGGTACACGCTCCCGAACGGGCTGCAGGTGCGACAGGTCCGGGTGCCCATGGGCGTCGTAGGCATCATCTACGAGGCGCGCCCGAACGTGACGGTGGATGCTGCGGGCCTGTGCCTGAAGTCCGGCAATGCGGCGTTGCTGCGGGGATCCTCTTCCGCGTTCGACTCAAACACCGTGCTCGTCGACGTGATGCGGGAGGCGCTGGTCAAATCCGGGCTGCCTGCCGACGCGGTGCAACTGGTTCCAGGCACCTCGCACGAGTCCGTCAAGCACCTCATGACCGCGCGCGGTCTGGTCGATGTCCTCATTCCGCGCGGCGGCGCGTCGCTCATCCAGTCCGTCGTCACTGAATCCACCGTGCCGGTGATCGAAACTGGGATCGGTAACTGTCACGTGTACATCGACGCCGCCGCGGACCCGGACATGGCCATTGACATTCTGCTGAACGCCAAGACCCAGCGACCCAGCGTCTGCAACGCGGCCGAGACCGTGCTCGTCCACGCCGACATCGCCGCAACCTTCCTGCCCCGGGCGATCGCGGCTCTCAGCGCCGCCGGGGTGACCCTGCACGGCGACGAACGCGTCGCCGCTGCTGCCGCCGACGTCGACGTGACGGTGCAGGCGGTCACCGACGACGACTGGGCTGCGGAGTACTACTCGCTGGATCTGGCCGCCGGGGTTGTGGACTCCGTCGACGAGGCGCTGGCGCATATCCGCCGCTGGTCATCCGGACACACCGAGGCGATCGTCACCGACTCGGTGGCCGCGGCTACGGAGTTCGTGGCCGGTGTTGATTCCGCCGCCGTCATGGTCAACGCGTCGACCCGGTTCACCGACGGGGGTGAGTTCGGTTTCGGCGCGGAGATCGGCATCTCCACGCAGAAACTGCACGCTCGTGGCCCGATGGGCCTTCCGGAGATGACGTCGACGAAGTTCGTCGTGACCGGTACCGGTCAGATCCGCACCTGATTCATCTATTCCGGCTGCCCGCTGCCGGATTCGATGAAGTCGGCGACAGCCAGGTAGTGCCGCTGCTCGGCTCCAGCTGCACAGGCGGTGTCCGCCCAGGCTTGCGCCAGCGACACCAGCGGCATGGGGCGCTCGGCGGCGGCCACTGCCAGCCCCGCGTCCTTTGCGAGCAGGGCGGCCGTGAACTCCGCGTCGGCGTAGTCGCGATCGGCCAAGGTCGAACCGGTTGCCTGCAGCGTCCAGGACAGCGGTCCCGCCGCGAGCGCGCCGAGCGCCAACTGTCGGTCCATCCCGAGGTCGGCCGCCAGGCGCAGGGCCTCGCCGAGGCCGGCGACGGCAACGGCATGGCCCAGGTTTCGGACGATCTTCACCGCCGAGCCGGCGCCCACCGGGCCCGCGTGCACGACGGCCGCCGGGTCGCACCAGCAACCCAGGATGTCCAGGGCCGCCGCAAAGTCGGCTTCCGAGCCGCCCACGAAGGAACCCAACGTCCCCGTCGTGGCCGGCCCGATCGAGCCGATCAGCGGCGCATCCAGGTAGCGGCCGCCGGAGTCCTGCACCAGCGCTGCGAACCGCCTGGCGTCGGCAGGACCGATGGTCGTCGTGTCGATGACGAGGGAATCGGCGGCCAGTCCGACCAGGACGCCTTCGGCGCCGGTCAAGACCTCGGCGACGCTGTCCGGACCGAACAAGACGGCAACCACGGCTTCGGCGTCGCGGGCGGCCGCAGCCGGGGTCGGCGCTTCGATGGCTCCGGCAGCAACGAGCTCGGCGGCCCGCCCGGGCGTCCGGTTCCAGACAGTCACCTCATGGCCGGCCGCCACGAGGTGCCCGGCCATCAGTCGGCCCATCCGGCCTAGTCCACACACAGCTATCCGCATGCGCCGATCCTGCCCGATAGTGTGCGTCCCGGTCGCCCGGCCGACGGGGGCCATCGCGGAGGTGGTGAGTCGATGAGTGGATTGGCGCTGCTTGCGCTCTCGGAGGCCGCGGAGGCGGAGAGTTCGGGGGCCCCAGCCTGGCTGTTCGGGGTCGGTGGCTTCGCGGTCCTGGCGATCGCCCTGTACGTCGTCACGCGTTTCAACCCCGATCGCTGACCCGTGCCGCCAGCCCGCGTAGGGGTGATGGGCGGCACCTTCGACCCCATCCACCTGGGTCACCTCGTCGCCGCCAGCGAGGTGGCTCAGGAGTTCAACCTGGACCAGGTCGTGTTCGTACCTACCGGTCGTCCGTGGCAGAAGCAGGAACGCCACGTGTCCGCGGCCGAGGACCGCTACCTGATGTGTGTCATCGCCACCGCCGCAGATTCGCGGTTCAGCGTGTCCCGAGTGGACGTGGACCGGCCCGGGGAGACCTACACCGCCGACACCCTTGTTGACCTGCGCGCGGAGTTCGGTGCGGACGCGGAGCTGTTCTTCATCACCGGCGCCGATGCCCTGGCGCAGATCCTGTCGTGGCAACGCTCCGACGAGTTGGTGAGCATGGCTCACTTCATCGGTGTGACCCGACCGGGGCACCGACTGGCGGACCCGGGGCTGCCGTCCGGATCGGTCAGCCTGGTGGAGATCCCGGCCTTGGCGATCTCATCCACCGATTGCCGCTCACGTGTGGCCGCAAACCTGCCGATTAGGTACCTGGTGACCGATGGGGTCATGCAGTACATAGACAAGCGCGGGCTGTATCGGTAGGGGAGTAAATGGCCGGCAAACGCCGTAAGGGAATCGATCCGCTGCCGTCGGCCCATTCTGCGCCCGCCGGCTCCGGCACGCTGGCACCTGAGCGCCCCCGAGCCCCCCGCGCCGTGGTACCGGCCCGCCATGTCAGCCGGCCCCGGTTGCCCGAGATGCCGCAGTTGCCGCAGCGCTGGCGGTGGGTCGCGGCCGGGATTGTCGCCGTCGTGGTCGTCGCCGTGGCGGCCCGGATCCTTCTTGGCGGCGGTGCCGATTCGTCCGCGGGTGCGCAACTGCCCCGGCAAGCCGTCCTCGTGAGCATCGATTCGGCCGACAACACCGCGATCGGGGGCGCGCTGCTGGTCGGCGGCGGCCAAGGTGGGACCGCCGTGCTGCTGATCCCAGCAGACCTTCTTGTTGACGTGGCCGGCTTTGGCTCGGTCACTTTCGCCAAGTCCGGGCAAGCTCCCGGAGCCGGGGCGCAGGCGGCGGCCATCGCCGATGCACTGCGTATCAATGTCGCCGGGACGTGGCGCGTGACCGAGGAAGCGGCCACGGCGCTCCTGCAACGCTCCGGCGCGGACGCAACCGCCTCCCTCAGCGGCCTGAAGGCCGAAGACGTCCGCACCCCTGAGGCCAGCGCTGCCGCGTTGCAGCCGGTGCTCAAGGGCATCATCGCGGGCCTGAGCGCGGACACCGAAACCACTCTCGCCGGGCTTGGCGCCGGCTCACGAACCGACCTGGCCGTGCCGGATCTCGCCGCGCTGCTGGAACTGGCCGCGGCCAGCGATCCGTTGCCGTTCCAGACTTTGCCGTTGCGGCCGCTCGACGCCGGTGGGGCCACTCCCGCGGTCACCCTGGACCGCACCGCCGCCCAATCGCTGTTGGACGGGCTGCTGGCCGGTGTTGCCCGCGACGGCGCGCAGGGAAGCAGCATCCGCGTGTTGGTGCGAAACGGCGTAGGTACTCCGGGCCTGGGTGACGGGGCCCGCAGCAAGCTGGTCGCTGCCGGGCTGGAGTACGTCAATGGCGGCAATGCGACCGGGTTCGGTTACGACGAGTCGGTCGTCCTGGTGACCGGCGATGCCGTCGATTCCGGCGTCCAGGTGGCTCGCGCCCTAGGCCTGCCCGAGACCGCAGTTCAACAGACGCCACAGGGGCAGACCCTTGCCGATGTCGTCGTGGTTCTGGGCGCCGACTACGCGCCCTGAGCCGCGTCCGGGAACTGACGGCGTCACTTGCGGCCGCGGCCGCATGCGAAAATGAGCGCCTGCGCCTGAACGGCGTCGTGCTCAGGAGGAATCGATGACGGCAACTGCGGAAGCGGTGGCGCTGGCGCGCACCGCCGCCCTGGCCGCATCGGACAAGAAGGCCGTTGACGTGCTCGCGGTTGATGTAAGCGAGCAGTTGGTGATTACCGACGTCTTCCTGCTCTGCTCCGCCCCTAACGAGCGCCAGGTGCTGGCCATCGTGGACGAGATCGAGGATCGGGCCCGCAAGGAACACCAGGCCAAGCCGCGGCGCCGCGAAGGCGCCAAAGAAGGTCGTTGGGTGCTGCTGGACTTCGGTGACGTCGTGGTGCACGCCATGCACGAGGAGGACCGGGGTTTCTACGCGCTGGAGCGCCTTTGGAAGGACTGCCCGTTGGTGGAGCTACCGGACCTTGATGGTCCGGGGGCAGCCAAGGCCGGCGCATGAACCAGCGGCGCATCGTTCTGGTCCGGCACGGCCGAACCGCTTGGAACGCCATCAACCGCTTTCAGGGCCACCAGGACGTGCCGCTGGACGACGTCGGCTTGGAGCAGGCCGAGCATGCGGCCCGACTTCTTGCCGGTTTCCCGCCGTCTCGCATCGCTGCCAGTGACCTGTCCCGGGCCCGGCTCACGGCTGAGCCGTTGGCGCGGATCACCGGACTGCCGGTGCACACCGACGCCCGCCTGCGGGAGACCCATGGCGGCGCGTGGGAGGGTCGGCTGGACACGGAGATCCTGGCTGCTGATGGCGAGGCGTTCGCGGCCTGGCGGGCCGGATCCGATCTGGCCGCCGGTGGCGCGGAGACCCGTTCGCAGGTGGCCGATCGCATGGAGGCGGGGCTGACCGAAGCCCTGACCGAGATTCCGGCCGGTGGTGTGCTCGTCGCGGTCACGCACGGTGGTGCGGCCCGCGCGGTGCTGGGGCGTTTCCTGGGCCTGCCGCTGGCCGCTTGGGGTGCCTTGGGTGGTCTGGCCAACTGCAACTGGTCAGTACTGGAGGAGACGCCGGCATCGCCGTTCGGTTGGCGGCTGACCGAACACAACGCCGGGAGCCTGCCCGAGCCGGTGATCGGCGACGATCGCTGACCGGTGTGCGGGTACACTTCGGCAACCACTTGGGGCTATGGCGCAGCTGGTAGCGCGTCTGCATGGCATGCAGAAGGTCAGGGGTTCGAGTCCCCTTAGCTCCACCAAGTTCAAGTCAATTGCAGGCATCAAGTTCCCGCTTCCGCCAGCCGAAGCCCGATGTGTGGACCGACCTGCTCTGAGTGCCGTCGGTATCGGTACCGCCGCGGTCGGGCTCGCAGTCTGGATGGGTCTGGCCGCTGCGCCGATCGCAACCGTTGGTTTCGTCCTGCTGCTCGTTTCGGTCGCCGCCTTCGTGGCGCCGCTGCGCGCAGCGGGGCTGCTGCTGGTTTGGCTTTGGGCCGCCTGGCTGATCGGTGCCGCCTGGGTCGGTGCCATAGCTGACGGCTGGGCCGTCTGGGTGATTGCCATGTTGGCGGCCACCGGGACCGGGCTGCTCGTCTACCGAGCCCGCAGATCCACCGCGGCGAAGTTGGCCGCCGCGGTAGCCGAAGCACGGGCGCTGGCTGTGACTGATCCGCTGACTGGACTGGCCAACCGGGCCGGTCTGGTGATGCGCGCCGGGCCCATGGTGGAGTCGGCTCGCCGCGGTGGGGACGCCGTGCACTGCCTGTTTCTCGACGTCGACCGACTGAAGGCCGTCAACGACCAAGCCGGTCATACCGCCGGCGACGAGGTCCTGGTGGCTGTTGCGGATGCGCTGCAGGAGGTGACCCGAGGCACCGACGTCGTGGCGCGCATGGGCGGTGATGAGTTCGTGGTGGTCGGTCCAGGCACCGGCACCGCACCGCTGGACCTGGAACGACGAGTTGCCGAACACATCCGCCGGGTACCCCCCGTCGACTCGGGCCTGTGGGACGCGGCGGTGACCGTAGGCGGCGCATTGTCTCCGCCATGGGAGCAGGAGTCGTTGGAGTCGCTGGTCCAGGCGGCGGATGCAGCCATGTACCGGCGCCGGGCCCTGCTGCGCCGAGTCGCTGCGAGCGATACCGCCGACTAGGCCTGGAGTACCCTTCGTCGGCCCATGAGCGATGACCGACGATTCGACCCCCACGCCATCCAGGACACCTGGCTGCCGGTGTGGGACGAGTTAGCGCCATTCCGCTCCGGCGACCCCGCCGATGACCGTCCGGGCAAGTACGTACTGGACATGTTCCCGTACCCGTCCGGTGACCTGCACATGGGTCACGCCGAGGCCTACGCGCTCGGCGACGTAATCGCCCGGTACTGGGTCCAGCGCGGTTTCAACGTGCTGCACCCGATCGGCTGGGACGCCTTCGGTCTGCCCGCGGAGAACGCCGCCATCAAGCGCGGGGTGGACCCGGCCGCCTGGACGTACGAGAACATCGCAACGCAGAAGGCTTCCATGCGGCGGTACGCGTGTTCCTTCGACTGGGACCGGGTACTGAACACCTGCGACCCGGAGTTCTACCGCTGGAACCAGTGGCTGTTCCTGCGCATGTACGAACGCGGGCTGGCCTACCGCAAGCCGTCGCAGGTGAACTGGTGCCCCACCGACCAGACCGTGCTTGCCAACGAGCAGGTCGTGGGCGGTCGCTGCGAACGCTGCGACAGCCTGGTCACCAAGAAGAAGCTCACCCAGTGGTACTTCCGGATCACCGAATACGCCGACCGGTTGTTGGACGACATGGCCGAGTTGGAGGGCCACTGGCCGGAGAAGGTGCTGCTGATGCAGCGCAACTGGATCGGCCGGTCGACCGGTGCCGACGTGCTGTTCGAGATCGAGGGCCGCGCGGAACCGGTGACCATCTACACCACCCGCCCGGACACGCTCTTCGGGGCGACCTTCTTCGTGGTGGCGGCCGACTCCGACTTGGCTGCCGAACTGGCCGAAGGGTCACCCCCGGAGGTCGTAGAGCAGTTCGCCGCTTACCTGGAGAAGGTGCGGCAGACCTCCGACGTGGACCGCTTGTCCACCGAACGCGACAAGACCGGGGTGTTCCTGCAGCGGTACGCGATCAACCCGGTCAACGGCGAGCGGCTGCCTATCTACGCGGCCGACTACGTGCTGGCCGACTACGGCCACGGCGCGATCATGGCGGTACCCGCGCACGACCAGCGTGACCTGGACTTCGCGCGTGCGTTCGACCTGCCGGTTCGCGTGGTCGTGGACACCGGCGCAGAGGACCCGGGCAGCACCGGGGTGGCGACGACCGGCGACGGCGTCATCGTCAACTCCGGACCTCTGGACGGGCTCGCCAAAGAAGCGGCGATCAAGCGCATCATCGAGTTGCTTGGCGAGAACGGGCATGGCCAGTCGGCGGTCAACTACCGACTGCGGGACTGGCTGATCTCCAGGCAGCGGTACTGGGGCACGCCCATCCCGATCGTGCACTGCGCCGACTGTGGCGAGGTGCCGGTCCCGGAAGTGCAATTGCCGGTGACCCTGCCGTCGGCGGAAGGTCTGGACCTCAAGCCCAAGGGCACATCGCCGCTGGGTGGGGCCGCGGACTGGGTCAACGTCTCGTGCCCGAACTGTGGTGGGGCGGCCACCCGCGACACCGACACGATGGACACGTTCGTCGACTCGTCGTGGTACTTCCTGCGCTACCTGGACCCGAACAAGACCGACGGGCCGTTCGACCCGGCCGCGGCGCAACGTTGGATGCCCGTCGACCAGTACGTCGGCGGCGTGACCCACGCGATCCTGCACCTGCTGTACAGCCGGTTCTTCACCAAGGTTCTGCACGACCTGGGCATGGTCGATTTCACCGAGCCGTTCACGCGGTTGTTGAACCAGGGCATGGTTCAGATGGACGGGTCGGCGATGAGCAAGTCGCGCGGAAACCTGGTCCGACTGTCCGACGAACTGTCCGAGCACGGCGTCGACGCCATCCGCGTTGCCATGGTGTTCGCCGGTCCGCCGGAGGACGACATCGACTGGGCCGACGTTTCCGCGGCGGCAATGGGCAAGTTCCTGGCGCGGGCCTGGCGGTTGTCCGGGGACGTGACCGCGCCGGTCGGCACAGATCCAGCCACCGGCGATCTGGCCCTGCGCAAGGCCACCGCCCGCACGATCGACGAAGTGGGCCGCCTGGTGGAGGCGCATCGCTTCAACGTGGCCGTGGCCCGCGTCATGGAGTTGGTCAACGTGACCCGCAAGGCGATCGACGGCGGCGTGGGCGGCGCGGATCCGGCCGTGCGCGAGGCGACCGAGGCGATCGCCGTGATGCTCTCGCTGGTCGCCCCGTACACAGCCGAGGACATGTGGCACCGGCTCGGCCATGAGCCGACGGTGGCCCGCGCCGGCTGGCCCGCTGTCGACGAAGCACTGCTGGTGGCCGACGCCGTCACCTGCGTGGTCCAGGTCGCTGGCAAGGTGCGCGATCGCTTGGAGGTGTCCCCGGACATCACCGAGGACGACTTGCGTGAACTGGCCCTGGCCAGCGACTCCGTGCTCAAGGCCTTGGACGGCCGGGGGGTACGCACCGTCATCGTGCGCGCGCCGAGGCTGGTCAACGTCGTCCCGGCTTGACCGGCGCGGCGCGAATCGGCCTGCGACTTCGGCTTCGCGGCTAGCCTGAAGCGCATGGCCGGACTCGCCCTCGTCGTCGACTCCACGGCGTACTTGCCTGCCGGGTTCGCCGAGCGTTACGGCATCCGGGTCGTGCCGGTGCAGGTGGTCATTGGGGGAGTGGCCACCGACGAGACCGCCAGCGATCCGTCCGAACTGACCAGGGCGTTGCGGAACTGGGAACCGGTGACCACCGCCCGGCCGTCACCGAGCCTGATGCTGGCGGCCTACGACGCCGCGCGCGACGCCGGCGCGGATGCGGTGGTGTCGATCCACCTGTCCTCGGCGCTGTCGGGGACGTTCGAGTCGGCGCAATTGGCGGCCAAGGACGCCGACATCCCGGTGCGGTGCGTGGATTCCGGCTCGATCGGGATGGTGCTGGGGTACGCCGCCGCCGCGGCGGCCGAAGCCGCAGCCGCTGGGGCGACTGTTGAGGAGGCCGCCGTTGCTGCAGAGCAGGTGTGCGCCGGTTCCCAGGTGCTGTTCGTGGTCAGCACGCTTGAGTATCTGCGCCGCGGTGGTCGCATCGGTCCGGCGGCGGCCTTCGTCGGCGGGGCCTTGTCGATCAAGCCGATCCTGCATCTGGTCGACGGTGTCGTGGAGCCGCTGGAGAAGGTGCGCACACTCGGGCGGGCGATGAACCGCCTGGAGGAACTGGCCGTCACCGGTGTCGGCGGACGCCCGGCGCGCGTGGCGGTGCATCACCTGGATGCCGCCGACCGGGCGCAGCAGTTGGCTACCCGACTGCACGACCGCACCGGGGCCGACGTTCCGGTCACCGAGATCGGCGCCGTGGTCGGGGCCCACGTAGGGCCGGGGATGGTCGCGGTGGTGGTCAGCCCCGGTCCACAGCCGTCCTGACCGGCTAGTGATCCACCGCTGCCCCTGACGCCAATGGACAGTGGCAGGACGCGGCGCAAAGTTCGCGTGTGCCGCAGTCCGTCCACGACCAACTCTTTGAGCAGGTCCGGGAAAGGGCGCAAGCGCTGGCCCCGCCGAATCAGCGGACCGTCAAGCGCGTAGCCGTGGCTGTTATCGGGCTGGCCGTCGTGCTCGCGATCTGGTTCACCAGGTCACCCGGCGGCGTGGTCGCCCCACCTGACCTGCCTTCGGGTCCGGCCGTGACCACTACCACTACCGCTGCCACCGAACCGGGCAACCAGCCGGTGCCTACTGCTGGTGAAGTGGTGGTCCACGTCAGCGGTTCGGTTCGGCGACCCGGGTTGGTCCGGCTCTCGCCGGGCGCCAGGGTGCTGGATGCGATCTCCGCGGCCGGTGGCCTGGTCCGCGCCAGCGATGCCGAATCGCTGAACCTGGCCAGACCCGTCGTCGATGGGGAGCAGATCGTCGCCGGCGCTGCTGCCGTCGACGGGGTGAGCGCAGCGACGCCGGGTGCCAGCGCAGCTTCGGGTGGCGGTGAAGCCTCGGGCGGCGGCGCGGTCATCAACCTCAACACTGCCGACGCCGACCTGCTGCAGGAGCTCCCCGGCGTCGGGCCCGTACTGGCTGGCCGCATCGTGGACTGGCGGACCAGGAACGGACCGTTCCGGTCCGTCGAAGACCTTGGCGAGGTGTCCGGCATCGGCGAATCCCGACTCGCGGACCTGCGTGACCTCGTTCGCGTTGGGTGAGCGGCGCAGCCCGGACCGGATCAGCCCGTTCACCGCCGCCGCGGTCGCGCTCTGGGCGGCGCTGCTGCTCACCGCCGGCAGCCCGGCCATGGTGCTGGCGGCAGCCGTGCTGGCCGCCGCGGTCGGGCTGGCCGCAGTCGCCAAGCACTGGCACAAGTTGGCGATCGTGGCGGCTTTCGTGGTCGCCGGGCTGGGCATCCTGACGCTGCGGATGTGGGCGGTGGCGATCGACCCGGCGCAGGACTGGATCGGTCACAGCGTCACCGCGAGCGCGACTGTCGTGGCCGACCCACGGCCCACCCGCTCCGGGACCGGCTGGGTGATCCCAGTGCGGCTGGACGCCGTCGGTCCGACTGCGGGTGCTGGTACTGGCACCCAGACCGGGTCGCGACTTCCGGCGCTGGTGCTGGCGGACGACTCCTGGGCCGACGTTGCGCTGGGCAGCCAGGTGCGGGCCAGCGGTCGCCTGACGGCCTCGGACCGGACCGGTCCCGTTGCGGCGGTCATCTCGGTGCGCGGCGAACCGGTGCAGATTCGTCCACCCCCGGGCTACCAGCGAGCGGCGGGGCACCTGCGCTCCGGCCTACGGGACGCAACCGAGCATCTGACTGGGCCGGCGCGGGAGTTGATACCCAGCCTCGTCGTCGGGGATACGCGCAGGCTGTCGCCATTGCTGGTGGCCGACCTGCGCGACTCCGGGCTGGCCCACTTGACCGCGGTATCCGGTGCGAACGTGTCGATCGTCCTCCTGGGTCTGCTGCTGGTGGCGCGCCTGCTGCGCGTCAGACCCGGCTTGTCGACCGCCGTTGGTGTGCTGGGGGTGATCGGCTTCGGGCTGTTGGCGCGCCCGGAGCCCAGCGTCCTGCGGGCCTCGGTGATGGGGTTGCTCGGCTTGGCGGCCATCACCCGGTCGGGGCGTACCGGTGGGGTCAACGTGCTGGGGGCAGCGGTATGCCTGCTGCTCCTGGCCGACCCGTGGCTCAGTCGCAGTCTCGGTTTCGCCCTGTCCGTCGTGGCCACCGCCGCCCTAATGGTGCCGGCTCGGTGGATTGCCGCTGGATCGCGGCGATGGCTAGTTGTTGCCTTCGCCGCCGCTGGTGCGGCGCAGGCGGCCGTGCTCCCACTGCTGTTGCTGATCCAGCCGCAGATTTCTCTGGTCGCGGTTGCCGCGAACCTGGCGGCTGCACCCGCGGTGGCGCCGGCCACTCTGCTGGGGGTGCTGGCGACGGTGGTAGCGCCGGTTTCCCCACCGCTAGCGGCCCTGGTCGCCAACGTCGCCGGACTGGCTGGGAATTGGATCGGTTGGGTGGCCCGCACTGCGGCCGGCTTCGACGCCGCAGTGGTCACTGTCCCGGGCGGTGAACTCACCCTCCTCCTCTCGCTCGCTCTGGTGGTGGTCGGGTTCTGGCTGACCCGCCGGATCGTGCGACCGCTGCGGTGGTGGGCGCTGGGCGTCGCGCTGGCAGTGGCTTTCGCAACGGTGGGCCACGGCGCACCGCCCACCGGCTGGGTGATGGTCATGTGTGACGTTGGTCAGGGCGATGCGGTCGTGGTTTCCGCCGGTGCCGGTTCGGCATTGGTCGTCGACACCGGACCGGACCCGGTGGCCCTGGATCGGTGCCTGGACGACCTTCGGGTCAACGAGGTGTCGCTGTTGGTGCTGACGCACTTCCATGAGGACCACGTCGGGGGCCTAGCCGGGCTGCTGGGCAATCGCCCGGTTGCGGCGGCGGTCGTCTCGCCGTTGGCCGACCCGGAGGACGCCGCCGATGACGTTCAGGCGCAGCTGGCGCGCCACGCCGTGCCGGTCCACACCGCCGTGGTCGGTCAGCGTTGGCAGTTGGGCGAGGTGTCGGCCGAGGTGCTGTGGCCGGGGCGGATCATCCGGGAGGGGTCGATGCCGAACCAGGCCAGCGTGGTGCTGCGAGTGCAGGCACCGACCTACACCGCGCTGCTGACCGGAGACATCGAAGCGGAGGCACAGCGGGCGCTACTGGCGGGCGGGGCCGCGCTGGACGTGGACATTCTCAAGGTGCCGCATCACGGCTCCGCCGACCAGGACCCCGGGCTGCTCGCGGCCGCGACCCCCGAGGTAGCGCTGATCGGTGTGGGCGTCGAGAACCGATACGCCCACCCTGACCCCGAAGTCGTCCGGTCGCTTGCGGCGGCAGGTGTGACCGTGGGGCGAACTGACCGCCACGGCGCGCTGGTGATCACAGCGGCGAACGGCGACCTCAACCTGACCGCTGCCCGTGCCGGCTAGGGGCGGCGAGTCTCGTCACCCCTGGCTGGCATGCTGCCGCCGTGGCGTCGGCGGAGGTGGCGGGAGTAACCCTGATCGAAGGGCCCGAGCCGGTGCTCGCCGCGCGCGCCGTCGACGAGGTCGTCGAGCAGGCCAAGGCTGCCGCCGCCGACCTTCGGGTCGTGAAGGTGCTGGCTGAGGATGTCGACGATGCCGCGGTTGCCGATCTGGTCGCGCCGAGCCTGTTCGCCGAACCGGTGTTGGTGGTGATAACCGGGGCGGATGCGCTGGTCGCGGACACATCCGATGCGGTCCTGGGCCTGCTGGCAGATCGTCCCGAGCACCTGCAGTTGGTCATCACCCACGCGGCCAAGGGCAACAAGGGCGCCGCAGTGTTGAAGCGGGCGCGCGAGGTCGCCGATCACACGATCACGGTCAGCGAGGTCAAGAAGTCCGACCGGGCCGGGTTCGTGCGCAAGGAATTCGATACGGCCGGCCGGCAGATCACCAACGATGCCGCCCAGGCGTTGGTGGATGCGGTCGGCGATGACTTGGTCGACGTGGTCGCGGCCTGCCGGCAGCTGCTGGCCGACACCACCGGCCGAGTCGACGTCGAAACGGTCCGCCGGTACTACGCCGGGCGCGCGGAAGTGAAGGGCTGGGAGGTCGCCGACGCCGCCATCGAAGGCCGTACCGCTGAAGCGGTCGCATCGCTTCGGTCGGCGGTGGACACGGGCACCCCACCGGTGCTGATCGTCGGCTCGCTGGCCGCGTCGCTGCGGACCATCGTGCGGCTACGGAACCTGCCGCGGGGAGTGCGTGCCGCCGATGCGGCCCGGGAGCTGGGTATTCAGCCGTGGAAACTGGAGCGGGTGCGCCGCCAGGCTGGTCCGTGGAATCAGGCCCGATTGGCCGACGCGCTGGCGGCGGTGGCGCTGGCTGATGAAGCCGTCAAGTCCGATCAGGACGGCCGGGCCAAGGGGTACGCGCTGGAGCGCGCGGTGGTTGCGGTGTGCCGGGGAGCAACTGGGGACAGCGAGCAGCCCTAGGACTGCTCGTGGCTGCCAAGCGTCAGGAACTGAGGGTGGCCAGGCGGCGAGCCATAGCTGACTTGCGGTTGGCTGCCTGGTTGCTGTGGATGACGCCGGAGGAAGCGGCACGGTCCAGAGCGCGGGACGCGTCGCGCAGGGCGACCTCAGCGGTGGCCGTGTCGCCGGAGTCTGCGGCCTCGCGGAAACGGCGCACAGCGGACTTCAGGGACGTGCGAACAGCCTTGTTGCGCTGGCGAGCCAGCTCATTGGTGCGGATTCGCTTGATCTGGGACTTGATGTTCGCCACGGGTCGCCTTCGTCGTTCGGGGATTGCGGTGCGTCGCCACCGGGAAATGAACACTTGGAGCGACAGGCGAGGGTATCAAGGCGGCGCCGCCCCGGCCAAACCGCGCTTGGGCCTAGTGGTAGCCGTAGCGATCGCGCAGTGCCGCGGCTACCTCATCGAACCGGTCCCTAGGCAGGGTGCCGCCCTCGCGGCGGACCGCCGTCATGGCCACGGCCAGCGGCCGATTGACGTCGGCGTAACTGTCCCGGCGTTTGGAGTCCCAGCGGCCGGTGCCGATGCCGACCCAGCCGGCTTCGCCCCGGTGCCGTTCCTGGCTGGATAACTGGACCACCAGCAACTCTGGGAAGTACTCCACGTGGCCCATCACGATCACCGGCCGGTCCTTGCCCCGGCTCGGGTCGTCCTCGAACGGCACCCAGCACCAAACGACCTCACCAGGGTCGGGCTCGCCGTCGCGGTCGGGTCGGTAGGAGATCCGCGCTCCGCCGACGTGGTCGCGTGCCCCGCCATAGGGCGGAGCCTCGCCAACGACTGCGCGGCCACGCGTTGGCGAAGCCGCCGGCGCGGGTCGCGTCTTGGTGGACTTGCGGCCGAAGAGCCGCCTTAGCCGGTCGAGCATCCGCGCAGCCTAGGTTCGTCGGCCTGCTCCACGATGTGCGGGCGCGCTACCTCGGCATGGGAGCATGGCCGTCCAGGCTCAGCATCAACTCCCCGACGGGCTCGCCCGCCGTCAACCGCACCAGACCTCAGGAAGCGCGTGTCCGAGACGTTCGCCCCCAGCACCACGCCGCCGGATCGGCTGCGCAACTTCTGCATCATTGCGCACATCGACCACGGCAAGTCGACGCTGGCCGACCGCATGCTTGAGCAGACCGGGGTGCTCGGGGCGCGCCAGATGCGGGCCCAATACCTGGACCGCATGGACATCGAACGCGAGCGCGGCATCACCATCAAAAGCCAGGCTGTGCGCATGCCCTGGACCGTCGCGTCGGGGGATCTCAACGGGGAACCGTTCGTCCTGAACATGATCGACACCCCCGGCCACGTGGATTTCTCCTACGAGGTGAGTCGCAGTCTGGCCGCATGTGAGGGGGCGGTGCTCCTCGTCGACGCAGCCCAGGGAATCGAGGCGCAGACCCTCGCCAACCTCTACATGGCGCTGGACAACGATCTGCATGTCATCCCGGTGCTGAACAAGATCGACTTGCCGGCCGCCCAACCCGACCGGTTCGCGGCGGAGTTGGCCGCTCTTATCGGTTGCGAGCCGCACGACTGCCTGCGGGTCTCGGGAAAGACGGGCGAAGGGGTGGGCCACCTCCTGGACGAAATCGTGCGCCAGATCCCGGCGCCGGTTGGTCAAGCCGATCAACCTGCTCGAGCCCTCATTTTCGACTCGGTTTACGACACGTACCGCGGCGTCGTGACCTACGTGCGCGTGATCGACGGGGTTCTGTCGGCACGGGACCGCATCCGCATGATGTCCACCCACGCCGAGCACGAGACGCTCGAGATCGGGGTCATCTCGCCGGAACCGGTCGCCTCCCGCGGCTTGTCTGTCGGGGAGGTGGGCTACCTGATGACCGGGGTCAAGGATGTGCGCCAGTCCCGAGTCGGCGACACGATCACGTTGGCCGGTGCCCGCGCGGCAACGGCGTTGCCGGGCTACTCCGACCCCAAGCCGATGGTGTTCAGCGGGCTGTATCCGATCGACGGATCGGACTACCCGGCGCTGCGGGACGCTCTGGACAAACTGCAACTCAACGATGCGGCGCTTGTCTACGAGCCGGAGACGTCGGCGGCATTGGGCTTCGGCTTCCGGTGCGGCTTCCTCGGCCTGCTGCACCTGGAGATCGTCCGGGAGCGCCTGGAGCGGGAGTTCGGCCTGGACCTGATTTCCACGGCGCCCAACGTGGTCTACCGGGCGCAGATGGAGGACGGCACCGAGCACATCGTCACCAACCCGAGCGAGTTCCCCACCGGCAAGTTGAGCCAGGTCTTCGAGCCGGTGGTCAAGGCCACCGTGCTGGCGCCGGCGGAGTTCACGGGGACTGTCATGGAGTTGTGTCAGGCCCGGCGCGGCCAACTGCTGGCCATGGACTACCTGTCCCCCGAGCGGGTGGAATTGCGATACACGCTGCCGCTGGCGGAGATCGTGTTCGACTTCTTCGATGCCCTGAAGTCGCGCACCCGCGGCTACGCGTCCCTGGACTACGAACCTTCCAGCGAGCAGGCCGCCGATCTGGTCAAAGTGGACATCCTCCTGCACGGTGAGCCGGTGGACGCCTTCAGCGCGATCGTCCACAAGGACAAGGCGTACGCGTACGGCACCGCCATGACGGCGCGCCTGAAGGAACTGATTCCCAGGCAGCAGTTCGAGGTGCCGATCCAGGCCGCGATCGGCAGCCGGGTGATCGCCCGCGAGAACGTGCGCGCCATCCGCAAGGACGTTTTGGCCAAGTGCTACGGCGGTGACATCACCCGTAAGCGCAAACTGCTGGAAAAGCAGAAGGAGGGCAAGAAGCGGATGAAGATGGTGGGGCGCGTCGAGGTGCCTCAGGAGGCCTTCATCGCCGCGCTGTCTACCGACTCCGAGGCGGCCAAGACCGACCGGTGAGTCGGCGAATCCGCGCGCGCAATCGGCCGCTGCGGATTACGGTTGGCAGAAGTCCGCGGCCCTTGGAGGAGCAGTGTCCGCACCAACAATCGCCACAGCGCGTGAGCCACTCGGCGAGGTGGCGCAGTCCTTCACCCATCTGTTCTTGAGCCGGGTGGAACAGTCACCGGACCGGGTGGCGTTCACCTTCCCGGAGCGAAGCGGCATCGGCAAGCTCACCTGGGCGCAGACTGCCGACCGGGCGCGCCGCATCGCCGGCGGGCTGATCGCACTGGGCGTGGACATGGAGGAACGCGTTGCCATCACCAGCACGACACGGATCGAGTGGCTGCTGGCCGACCTGGGCGTGATGCTGTCCGGCGGTGCCACCACGACCGTGTACCCGTCCACCGGCGCAGATGACGTCGCCTACATCCTCAGCGACTCCAAGACCAAGGTCGTCTTCGCCGAGGACGACGAGCAGATCGCCAAACTCAAGGACAAGCGCGGCGAACTCCCGGCCCTGTCCAAGGTCGTCACCTTCGACGGCACCCCGGACGGGGACTGGGTCTTGTCGCTGGATGACCTGGAGGCGTTGGGTGCCGAGCTGCTGCAGGAGAACCCGGGTGCCGTTGACGAGCGCGTCGCCAAACTGGGTCCGGACAGCCTGGCCACGCTGATCTACACGTCCGGGACCACCGGTCGACCGAAGGGCGTTGAACTCCTGCATTCCTGCTGGGCCTTCGAAGGCGCCGCGGTCGATGCCACGAACATTCTCAAACCTGAGGATGTGCAGTACCTGTGGCTGCCGCTGTCGCACTCGTTCGGCAAGGTGCTGCAGGCGGTCCAGATCGCGTGCGGTTTCCAGACGTACGTCGACGGCCGCATTGACAAGATCGTGGAGAACATCGGCGAGATCAAGCCGACATTCATGGCCGGAGCGCCGCGCATCTTCGAGAAGATCTACGGCCGGGTCAACTCCATGTCCGAGGCCGAGGGTGGCGTCAAGCACTCCATCTACTCCTGGGCGGTCGGGGTCGGTCGTCGGGTGGCCCGGGCCAAGTCCGAAGGTCGCAACCCATCGGCACTGGACTCCGCACAGTTCAAGATCGCCGACGCGTTGGTCTTCTCCAAGGTGCGGCAACGCATGGGTGGCCACATCAGATTCTTCGTGTCCGGCAGCGCGGCCCTGTCCGGCGATGTTGCCGAATGGTTCGCGGCGGCGGGCATGCCGATCCTGGAGGGCTACGGACTCACCGAGACCTCGGCCGGCTCCTGCATCCTGCGACCTGACCTGCTGTCCTTCGGCTCCGTCGGCGAACCATTCCCTGGTATGGAGTTCCGCATCGCCGGCGACGGCGAAATCATGGTGCGGGGTCCCGGGGTCATGCGCGGCTACCACAACCTGCCCGAGCAGACGGCTGAAGCATTCCCCGAAGGGGTCGGCAACTGGTTCGCGACTGGCGATATCGGTGAACTCGACGACATAGGCCGGCTGCGGATCACCGACCGCAAGAAGGACCTGGTCAAGACGTCCGGAGGCAAGTACATCTCGCCGCAGGCCATCGAAGCCAACTTCAAGGCCGTTTGCCCGGTGGCCAGCCAGATGGTCGTCGTGGTGCGCAACTACGCCGGGGCGCTGATCAGCCTGGATCCCGATGGCCTGAAGGACTGGGCGGAGGCCAACGGCGTGGCTGGTGATGCCGCAGCGGTCACCGCGTCGCCGGAGATGCATGCTTACCTCGAGGCCCGCGTGGCCGAGTTGAACGAGTCCCTGAACAAGTGGGAGCGGATCAAGCAGTTCCGAGTGCTGCCACACGACCTGACCGTGGAGTCCGGGGAGTTGACGCCCAGCCTGAAGGTCAAGCGCAAGGCGGTTCAGGACCACTACGCCGACCTGATCGAGGACATGTTCACCGGAGCTGCCGCCGGGTGATGGCACGCTCAGCCCGTGCCTGAACTGCCCAGCGGTATCCCGGCTCCGGACAGCGGGGAGTTACCGGCATGGGCGCTGGCGGACCTTGCCGGTAGGGATCTGGGCGTCTATGTCCACGTGCCGTTCTGTCGGGTCCGGTGCGGTTACTGCGACTTCAACACGTACACGCCGGCTGAACTGGGCGGTCGGCTGTCGCAGGACGCCTACCTGGATGCGCTTGCCGCTGAGGCGGCCCTGGCCGGTGACGTCCTCGGTGCCCAGCGGCCGGCCGCCGAAACGGTGTTCGTCGGAGGCGGAACGCCAACCCTGCTCGGCGTCGACGGACTGTCTCGCCTGCTGGCGACGGTGCGTTCGCACTTCGCCGTAGCCGCGGACGCCGAGGTCACCGTCGAGTCCAACCCCGACAGCATCGACGCAACCGAACTCGACGCGTTGGTGCAGGCCGGCGTCACCAGGATCTCCTTCGGGGTGCAGTCCACGGTGTCGCAGGTCCTGGCGGCGCTGGATCGAACCCACGACCCCGAGCGCGTCGCCCCGCTGGTGGCGGCCGCGCGCCGGGTCGGCCTTCAGGTCAGCGTCGACCTGATCTACGGCGCCCCCGGCGAGACGGATGCGGATTGGGAGCGATCCCTGCGAGCCGTCGTCGAGATGCGGCCGGATCACATCTCCGCCTACGCATTGGTCGTGGAGCCGGGTACTCGCTTGGCTGCCCAGGTGCGGCGTGGGGTCGTGGCGACGCCCAGCGACGACGCACTCGCCGACCGGTACGAGATCGCCGATGACCTGCTGACCGCGGCCGGGTACTCCTGGTACGAGATATCCAACTGGGCGCGAGACCCGCAGTCGCAGTGTCGGCACAACCTCGGCTACTGGACCGGGCAGAACTGGTGGGGACTCGGTCCGGGTGCGCACAGCCACATCGGCGGCTTGCGGTGGTGGAACGTCAAGCACCCCGCCGAGTACGCCGGCCGCCTCGCCGCTGGGCGCGCACCGGCGGCCGCGCGGGAGGAGTTGGCCCCCGAGCAGCAGCGCATGGAAGCGGCAATGCTGCGAACCCGCCTGGCGCAGCCTTGGACGGCTTCGCCACCGGAGGTGCTGGACCACCTGCACGCCGAGGGGCTGGTGGCTGCCGTGGGCGAGTCCGGTTCGGTGCGGCTAACGCGAAGGGGCCGCTTGCTGGCTGACTCGGTGGCGCGGGCGCTGATCGATTCGGAAGGCTAGACTTGGCACTCAATTGAGACGAGTGCCAATGGACCCGTGGCGATCGGGACCAGCGGCAATCCAGAACAGCGGGGATCGCGGGAGGTGCATGTGACGAACGACCGTCGCCTGGACGTCCTGCGCGCGATCGTTGAGGACTACGTCGCAACCCAAGAACCGGTCGGTTCCAAGGCCCTAGTCGAGCGACATCGGCTCGGCGTTTCCCCGGCCACGGTTCGCAACGACATGGCGGCGCTTGAGGACGAGGGCTACATCATGCAGCCGCACACCTCCGCCGGACGCATTCCCACGGACCGCGGCTACCGGCTGTTCGTCGACAGTCTGGACCGCGTCAAGCCGCTCAGCGCGGCCGAACGGCGGGCCATCGAGGGTTTCCTGACCGGCGTCGTCGACCTGGACGAGGTCATTCAGCGAACCGTTCGTCTGCTGGCGCAGGTGACCAGACAGGTGGCGGTTGTCCGGTACCCGTTGCTGTCCACTTCCACGGTTCGGCAGATCGAACTGGTGCCGTTGTCACAGACGCGACTGGTGCTCCTGGTCGTGTCCAGCTCCGGTCGCGTCGACCAGTCGATCATCGAGGTCGTGCAACCGTTGACCGACGATGACGTCGCGGACCTGCGTACTCGGCTGAACAATGTGGCTTCGGGTCGGTTGATGGCCGACGTGCCTGGATTGTTGGCCGACCTCACCGAGGCCGGAGATGAGGCCACCCGGGAGTCGGTGGCTGCGATCGTGGCGGGGTTGAGTGACGTCCTGCTGGCCCAACGGGAGGACCGGCTCGTGATCGGCGGGGCCGCAAACCTCGCCGCCAAGGGTTCGGATGTCTACGTCGCGTCGGTGCTGGAGGCATTGGAGGAGCAGGTCGTCCTGCTGCACCTGTTCGACCAGGTGGAGGACCCGAGCACGGTGACGGTGCGAATCGGCGCCGAGAACGAGGAGCGCAAACTACAAACCACCTCGACCGTCTCCAGTGTCTACGGGGTGGGACAGACCTCCGCCCAGTTGGGCGTAGTCGGCCCGACCCGGATGGACTACCCGGCGACCATGTCGACGGTGGCCGCGGTGGCGCGCTACCTGAGCCGATTCCTGTCGGAGCGGTAGTGGCCGATCACTACGAGGTTCTCGGCGTCGCCCGCGACGCCCAGCCGGAGGAGATCAAGAAGGCCTACCGCCGGTTGGCGCGGCAACTGCACCCGGACGTGAACCCGGACCCGGCTGCTTCTGAGCGGTTCAAAGAGGTCACGGTGGCCTTCGAGACCCTGAGCGACCCGGAGCGGCGTCGTCGCTACGACGCCGGCGCCGAGGGGATGGCCGGTTTCGGGGCCGGGTTCGGTTTCAGCGACATCGTCGACGCGTTTTTCGGCGGTGGCCAACGTGGACCGCGCGAGCGTCGCCGGCCCGGGCAGGATGCCCTGGTCCGGGTCGAACTGGATCTCGCCGAGACGCTGGAGACCGGGGTGCGCACCATGCAACTGGACACCGCCGTGGTGTGTCCCACCTGCGACGGTCGGTGCGCGGCACCGGGAACCGATGTTGCTACTTGTGATCTCTGCAAGGGGCGCGGCGAGGTTCAGTCGGTGCAGCGCTCCTTCCTCGGCCAGGTGGTCACCAACCGGCCGTGCCCGCAGTGCCGCGGCTACGGGACCGTGCTGCCCAACCCCTGCCCGGAGTGCGCCGGTGAGGGCCGGGTCCTGACCCGCCGAAACCTGGATGTGAAGATCCCGGCCGGCATTGCCGACGGCATGCGCATTCACCTGGCTGGCGAGGGCGAGGCCGGGCCCGGCGGTGGACCCAACGGCGACCTCTACGTCGAGGTGGCGGTGCGGCCGGACCCGGTGTTCACCCGACGCAACGACGACTTGCACTGCAGCGTCGAGTTGCCGATGACCGCCGCCGCGCTGGGGGCGTCGATGGTGCTGGAGGGGCTGGACGGTCCCGTGGAGTTGAACCTGCCGGCCGGCACCCAGCCGGGCGAAGTGGTCGTCGTTCCCGAGCGCGGCATGCCCCGACTGCGCACGGGCGGTCGCGGCGACCTGCGCTTGCACGTTGAAGTCGTAGTCCCCACCCGGCTGGACTCCCGCCAGGAGTCGCTGCTGCAGGAGCTGGCCCGGCTGCGGGGGGAGGAGCGGCCGGCGCCGAAGCTGGGCTCGGCCGGGCGCACCTTCATGGACCGCGTCCGCGGAGCCTTCTCGGGTCGGTGAGTCCGCCCCTGTTCCTGGTCGACGCCGCAGCGGCGATCGGCCAGTTGGTTTCGCTGACAGGTGCGGAGGGTCGGCACGCCGGTCGGGTGCATCGGCTCCGAGTTGGTGAAACGTGCTTGTTGTCCGACGGGGCGGGGTGGATCGGCTCCGGCCGCGTCGATGCGGTCAACGCCGCCGGGGTCGACGTTCGTGTGGAGACAGAGCAAACGCTGCCGACGCCGACCCCACAGATCTGCGTCGTGCAAGCGCTGCCCAAGGGCGAGCGCGCCGACTTGACCGTCGCCATGCTCACCGAAGCCGGTGTCGACCGGATCGTGCCCTGGGCCGCGCAGCGGTGCGTGGCCCGCTGGGCCGGGGACAAGGTCGAGCGCGGCCGGGATCGCTGGGCCACCACGGCCCGGGAGTCGGCCAAGCAGTCACGGCGACCGTTCGTGCCCGACGTGACGGCCCTGGCCGGTACCGCTGCGGTCGTCGAAATGTGCGCTGCGGCGGACCTTGCCGTGGTGCTGGAAGCCGGGGTGCCGACCTCGGTGGTGGACGTGGACGTGCCCGACAGCGGCACGGTGCTCGTGGTGGTCGGCCCCGAGGGCGGTTTGACGACCGGCGAACGCACGGAACTGGTCGGGGCCGGGGCCGTGGAGGCCCGGCTCGGCCCGCAGGTGTTGCGTACCTCCACAGCCGGACCGATCGCCGTGGCGCTGCTGCAATCCCGAACGCGGCGCTGGGCGGACACCTACTCTTGGGTGTCGTGACGGACAGCTGCCTCTTCTGCGACATCGTCGGCGGCAAGATTCCTGCCGACGTGGTGACCCGTTCCGATCGCGTCCTGGCGTTCCGGGACATCGATCCGGTCGCGCCGACCCACATCCTGGTCATCCCGGTCGAGCACCATCGCGACATGGCGAGCCTGGTCGATGCGGACGCGGCATTGGCGGCGGAGGTGCTCGCAGTCGCGGCGCAGGTGGGTGGCGCTCTTGAGGGCGGCTACCGCGTCGTGTTCAACACCGGGGCCGACGGCGGCCAGGCGGTTTTTCACGTACACGCGCACGTGCTGGGCGGCCGGCAACTGGCCTGGCCACCCGGCTGATCGCGTCTGCGCGCTCTACGATGGTGGGGCCCACGCTGACAGGGAGGTCCGCGATCGCGAGGTCGCACCCATGAGTGACGCCCAGCCCAGTGCAAGTGCGGCCAGCGCCGATCAGCCCGGCGCGAGACAGCCTGCCGTTGGACCAAGCAGGAATGCCCCCGATGGTCGAAACGTGGAGCACCGGATCGTCGTGCCGGCCAGTGTGGCCATGGTCGCGCTCCTAGGAGCCAATGACGAGTTCCTGGATGTGATCGAGGCGCAGTTCGGCGGGGCCGACCTGCACGTTCGCGGCAACGAGATCACGGTCACCGGCAGTCCCGCCGAGGTCGGCCTGGTCGAGTCGCTGATCGACGAGATGGTGACCGTCGTCCGGACTGGTCAGGGTCTGACGGCGGACGCGGTGATCCGGTCGGCGCAGATGCTGCGAGAAGACACCGATGAGCGACCGGCCGACGTCCTCACCATGAACGTGCTGTCCGGCCGCGGCCGGACGATCCGGCCGAAAACCCTCAACCAGAAGCGCTACGTCGACGCCATCGATCAGCACACGGTGGTCTTCGGGATCGGCCCGGCCGGCACCGGCAAGACCTACCTGGCTGTGGCCAAGGCGGTGCAGGCGCTTCAGGACAAGCAGGTCAGCCGCATCATCCTGACCCGGCCGGCCGTGGAGGCCGGGGAACGGCTGGGCTACTTGCCGGGCACGTTGTACGAGAAGATCGACCCCTATCTGCGACCGCTGTACGACGCGCTGCACGACATGATGGACCCGCAGGCGATCCCCAGGTTGATGACCCAGGGCACGATCGAGGTCGCGCCGCTGGCCTACATGCGTGGGCGAACGCTCAACGACGCATTCGTCATCCTGGACGAGGCTCAGAACACCTCGCCGGAGCAGATGAAGATGTTCCTCACCCGCCTCGGCTTCAACTCGCGGATGGTCGTGACCGGGGACGTGACGCAGACGGACCTGCCGTCGGGTTCCACCAGCGGCCTGCGGCAGGTGGAGGGCATCCTGTCGGGGTTGGAGGACGTGTCCTTCTGCTGGCTGACCAGCGGCGACGTGGTCCGGCACCACCTCGTGAGCGAGATTGTCGACGCGTACCACCGCCATGAGGGCGCGCAGCCGCAGGCGAAGCCGAAACGGTCGTCCAAGCGGTGAGCCTGGACGTCGTAAACGAGAGCGGCCTCGACTGCGACGAGGCCCGAATGGCGCATCTGGCCCGGCATTGCCTCGAGCAGCTACGGATCCACCCGCAGGCGGAACTGTCCGTGCTGCTCGTCGACGAAGCAGCGATGACCACCCTGCACGAACACTGGATGGACGAGGCGGGACCAACCGATGTACTCGCCTTCCCCATGGACGAACTGCGCCCCGGCCGAGATGACGCCGAACCGGAGCCGGGGCTGCTCGGTGACGTGGTCATTTGCCCGCAGGTTGCCGTTCGCCAAGCCGAGGTGGCCGGCCACGCGACCGACGATGAGGTCGACATCCTGTTGACCCACGGCATCCTGCACCTGCTCGGCTACGACCACGCCGAGCCCGATGAGGCCAAGGAGATGTTCGGTCTCCAGGACAAGCTCGTAGCCGGGCACCGCAAGCAGCGGCGGCGCCGATGAGCCCCACGGCGACCCTGGTGATTGCCGGACTGCTGGTGCTGATCGCCGCCTTGGCCAGCGCGTTCGAAGCCGCGTTGCAGCGGTTGTCGCGGGTTCAGGTCGAGCAGTTGCTCAAGGCCGGAACGCGGGGCTCCCAGTCGCTCGCGGAGATCTCGGCGGACCCGGCACGTGCGGTCAACGCCGTCCTGTTCACGCGCATTGCCGCCGAGGTTGCCGCGACCGCATTAGCGGTGTTGGTCGCCGCGAACTGGACCCCGGACGATTGGGTCGGTCCGGCGATTGCGGTGCTCGTGATGGTCGTCCTGATCTACGTCGTGGTCGGGGTCGCGGCCAGAACGCTGGGTCGCCAGCACGCGCCGAGACTGGGCCGACTACTTGCCGGTCCGGTGCGGTTCCTGCAGCGGGTGTTGTTCCCGCTCACCTGGGTGCTGATCGCCTTGGGCAACGCGGTAACGCCGGGACCTGGATACCGGGAGGGACCGTTCAGCACTGAAGCGGAACTTCGCGACCTGGTCGACCTGGCCGAAGAGCGCCGGCTGATCGAAGACGACGAACGACAGATGATCCACTCCGTCTTCGAGCTCGGCGACACCATCGCCCGTGAAGTCATGGTCCCCCGGACCGACGTCGTGTTCATCGAGCGGGACCGAACGCTGCGGCAGGGGATATCGCTGGGTCTGCGCAGCGGGTTCAGCCGGATCCCGGTCGTTGGGGAGGGGATGGACGACGTTGTCGGCATCGTCTATGGCAAGGACTTGGTCCGTCGCGTCTTCGAACACCGCGACGCGGAAAGCATCGAGCGCGTCGACTCCGTGATGCGGCCGGTGCTGTTCGTGCCCGACTCCAAGCCGATCGACGAACTCCTTCGGGACATGCAGACGCAACGGCAGCACATCGCGATCGTCGTCGACGAGTACGGCGGCACGGCTGGGCTCGTGACCATCGAGGACGTGCTCGAGGAGATCGTCGGAGAGATCTCCGACGAGTACGACACCGCACCGCCGGAGATCACCGATCTGCCCAGCGGTGGCTGGCGGGTGAGCGCACGGCTCAGCGTCGACGATCTGGCCGACCTAGCGGGCGTGGAGTTCGAACCCGACGACATCGACGGGGTCGACACCGTTGGCGGCCTCATGGCCAAGGAACTAGGCGTCGTCCCGATCGCGGGCTCCCGCGTGAACGTGTCGGGGCTGATCCTGACTGCCGAGTCGGTCTCCGGTCGGCGCAATCAGATCGACCGCGTCCGGGTCGAACCGGACGATCCGATCCGGGAGGGTGTCGGTGGCTGAACCAGCGGAGTTGTCCGCGGAGGACGCCAAGTTGTTCACGCTGGCTCGGGCGGCCTTGGCGCGGCTGGGCGTTGCGGAGGCCGCGGCCGTGCGGGACGAAACCGGCCGCACCTACGTGGCGGGGCCGGTGTCGTTGCCATCGCTGACGCTGAGCGCCCTGCAGTCGGTAGTAGCCGTGGCCGTCGCCAGCGGGGCCACGAAACTGGAGGCGGCTGTGCTGCTGGGTCCCGACGAACTCGACGCGGCCGGCTCGGCGGCCGCGCGGGACCTGCTCGTCTCCGGCGGTGAGCTGCTCCTCGGCGACCGCGCCGGGGCGTTGCGCAGCCGAGCGTCGTGACCGCCGTCTTCCGGTCCGGCTTCGCCTGTTTCGTGGGTCGGCCCAACGCCGGCAAGTCCACGCTGACCAACGCGTTGGTCGGATCGAAGGTGGCGATCACCGCCGACCAGCCGCAGACCACGCGGCATGTGATCCGCGGCATCGTGCACGGGGCTGACAGCCAACTCGTGCTCCTCGACACCCCGGGCGTGCACCGGCCGCGCACCCTGCTGGGCCAGCGGCTCAACGATCTGGTCCGGTCCACTTGGGCCGAAGTCGACGTCGTCGGGTTCTGTACGCCGGCCGATGAGAAGCCCGGGCCGGGGGACAGGTTCATCCTCGACGAGCTGGCCCAAGCGGCACGGGCGAGTCTCGTCGCAGTGGTCACCAAGAGTGATGCGGTCACCAAGGAACAGCTAGCCGAACACCTGCTGGCCGTAGCCGATCTCGCAGCCTCCGTAGGGGTGGACTTCGCCGAGATCGTCCCGGTCTCGGCGGTCAGCGGCGACAACCTCGACGTCCTGCGGCAGGTGCTTACCGGACTCCTGCCGGAAGGCCCACCGCTGTACCCCGACGGTGAACTCACTGATGAGCCAGAGGCGGTGATGATCGCCGAACTGGTCCGCGAGGCGGCGTTGACCGGGGTTAGGGACGAACTGCCGCACTCAATTGCGTGCGTGGTCGAGGAGATCGTGCCGCGGCCGGATCGACCTGAGGACAAGCCACTGCTGGATGTGTACGTGACCATCTACGTGGAGCGGGACAGCCAGAAGGGGATCGTCATCGGTCACCGGGGCGCCCGGCTCCGCGAGGTCGGTACGACGGCCCGCAAACACATCAGCGCCCTACTGGGGACCGCCGTTCACCTGCACTTGCACGTGAAGGTGGCCAAGGAGTGGCAGCGCGACCCCAAGCAGTTGCGGCGCCTGGGCTTCTGAGGGTCACCAAACCAGCGGAATGAAGCGCCGGCGAACCTGATTGCGGTAGTCGGCGTAGTCCGGGAAGCGCGCGATGAGCCAGGTTTCCTCACGTCGGGCCTTGAAGACGAACAAGGCGGCCAACAGCACCAGCGGAACCAGCGCCGCGAGGCTGCTGAGCAAGGTCCAACCCAGCGCGCCCAGCAGAACCCCGCCATAGATGGGGTGGCGCACTTTCGAGTAGATGCCCGAGTTCATAACGCCCGGACTGCTGGATGCCGGCCTTGGCAGCGCCGTCAGCGCCGGCCCCAGGGAGGTCGCGCCGAGCGCACCCAGTGCCAGCCCCAGCGCGATGATGGCGCCGCCGACCCAAACGGGTACCGGCGAAGGCGACCCCAGAACGCCGATAACGGCGATCACCGCCAACAGTGCGAACTGACCGAGCACGTAGTAGATGCCGTTGCGTCCGCCGGCGGGACTCCATCCGGCTGGTTCTGCCATAGCCGCAGCGTAGGCACGTCGGCATGCGGAATGCGTCGCTCGGTGGCAGCGTTGGCCGCGTCATGAACCAGGTCCAGGAGTTCGTCGGGGTCTATGACGCCGACGGGGGCATCCGCGGCGAGTTGGCGTACGTGTTCGGCAAGCTTCGGGGTACGCGCCATTGCGCCCTCTGCGACGTGACGCACTCACCTGTCCGCCGCAAACGCGAGTGGGACGAACTGGTTGGACGGTTGGGAGTCCGGTTCGAGTTGCTGCACCTGAACGAGTGCGGCGAGGAAGTGCGAGCGTTGCAGCAGCCAGCACCGTTCGTCGCTGCGCGAATCGGCGGGGAGTTGCAGGTGGTGCTTACCGCCGCCGAACTGGATGGCCTGGACGGTGCCGTCGCTCGATTCGACGTGGCCCTGCGCGCGGCGCTGCAACGACGGGGTCTCGTGCTGGTGGGGTGACCCCGATGGGCGCCCCCGGCAGGATTCGAACCTGCGCACACGGCTCCGGAGGCCGATGCTCTATCCCCTGAGCTACGGGGGCCCGGGAGGGCGAACGCTACCAGCGCAGCGGGGTGGCTCCGTCGCTGTGAAGTCGAGACGTAGCCTCATCGGAGTGCGCCGCATCGCCTTGTTCGCCGTGCTCTCGGCCCTGGTCGCCTGCGCGCCGGCCGCGCCCGAACCGCAACCGGCCGTAGTCCGCCAGACTCCGCCGCCGTGGGATGCGCCACGAGACGCAATCTCCTACATCGAGGCGGCCGGGCTGCCGGTGCTGGACAGCGGCTACCGCCCGCAGGCATCCCGCACGGCGCAACTGGTCGTGTTCGTCAACGGCGATCGGGTGACGATCCCGGCGCAGATCGGCCGCGACCGGGTCCGCGCGCTCGAGTCCGCTCTGCACACCCACTCCGACGACGGCACGGTCTGGGTTGAGGAGGTGGACGCTGACCGCATCGACGACTACCGCCTCGCCGATCTGTTCGCGCTCTGGGGGGTTCGCTTCGACGCTGAATGCCTTGGGTCGATCTGCGGCGGGGTCGAGGTCCGGGTCGATGGGGAGTTGTTGGCCGATCCTGGCAATTGGGTCTGGCAGGCGGACGCCAACGTGCAAGTGGATGCCCGCGGGTAGCCTCCCCGCGTGACCCCAGCCGAACTGTCCATCGCCATCGTCGCGGCCGTTCAGGACAGTGCCGGCGAACTCGGTTTGGCGCCGGAATCCATTCCGGCCGAGGTGACTGTGGAGCGTCCGCGCAGTCGGGAGCATGGCGACTGGGCCACGAACGTCGCCATGCGGCTGGCCAAGCCCGCCGGCAAGGCGCCGCGGGCGGTGGCAGACGTCATTGCGGCACGGTTGCGGGACGTGCCCGGGATCGCCGCGGTCGACGTGGCCGGGCCGGGCTTCTTGAACGTGACCCTGGACGCGGCCGCTGCCGGCGCGGTCGCTGCGGAGATCCTGCGCGCCGGAGCCGACTACGGGACAGGGGACTCCCTGGCCGGGCAACGCATCAATCTGGAGTTCGTGTCGGCCAACCCCACGGGTCCCCTCCACCTCGGCCACACCCGGTGGGCGGCTGTTGGGGACGCATTGGCGCGGGTGCTGCGTGCCGCCGGGGCCAGCGTCGACGAGGAGTTCTACATCAACGACCGCGGCGGGCAGATGGACCGCTTCGGGGAGTCGTTGGCGGCGTTGGCGGCGGGAAACCGGCCGCCGGAGGACGGCTACCACGGCGAATACATGCGCGATCTGGCCGACCGGGTTGTTGCCGCGGACCCGGACATACTGACCTTGCCCGAAGCGGAGCGCATGGTTGCCTTCCGTGAGGCCGGTTATGCGCTGCAGTTGGAGCAGCAGCAAGCCGTGCTGGATCGCTTTCGCACTCACTTCACGGTCTGGGTCTCCGAACGCTCCCTGCACGATTCCGGGGCGGTGCCGCGGGCTTTCGCCAAGCTGCAGGAGCAAGGTCACGTCTTCGAAGCCGACGGCGCGGTGTGGTTGCGGACCACCGACTTCGGCGATGACAAGGACAGAGTCCTGCGCAAGAGCGACGGCGACACCACGTACTTCGCCTCCGACGCCGCCTACTACGTCGACAAACGTGAACGCGGCTTCGACCGCTGCCTGTACCTACTGGGCGCCGACCACCACGGTTACGTGGGCCGGTTGCGGGCCATTGCCGCTTGCGCCGGTGACGATCCGGAAACCCACATCGACGTCCTCATCGGCCAGTTGGTGAAGATCGTTCGCGGCGGGGTCGAGGTCCGACTGTCCAAGCGCGCCGGAGACATCGTCACGCTGGAGGACCTTGTCGACGAGGTCGGCGTTGATGCGGCTCGGTATGAACTGAATCGGTATCCGACCGATTCACCGCTGACGCTCGACCTCGACGTCCTGGTGCGGCAGAGCAACGACAACCCGGTCTTCTACGTCCAGTACGCCCACGCGCGTATCGCCTCTTTGCTTCGCAACGCTGCTGAGGTGGGCGTGGCCGTCGACCCCGACGCCTATGAGCCGGCCCTGTTGGAGCACCCCGCCGAGGAGGAACTGCTGGCGACCTTGGCCCGGTTCCCGGCGGTGGTAGCCAGTTCCGCGGAGTTGCGCGAGCCGCATCGGGTCGCGCGCTACCTGGAGGAGTTGGCCACGGCCTACCACAAGTTCTACGACTCCTGCCGCGTGCTGCCACGCGGCGACGAGCAGGTGACCCACCTGCACCGGTCGCGACTCCTGCTGTGCGCGGCCACGCGCCAGGTGTTGGCCAACGGACTGGACCTACTCGGGGTCACCGCGCCCGAGCGCATGTAGTCCCGTTCCAGGCTAGGTACCCTCCGCCGCATGCGTGCGCACCCGGCTGGACCTCGTCATGGCGACCTTGTCGTCGACCATTCCCTCCAAGGCGCCCCCGACGACCTCAACCCGCTGGATGCGCACGTGTGGCCGGAGTCTGCGCACCGGCAGGCCGACGGTGCCATCGGCATCGCCGGACACGACGCCCGTCGTGTCGCCGAGGAGTTCGGAACCCCCGCGATCGTCCTGGACGAGCAGGGGGCCCGCAACGAGATGCGTCGCTGGCGCGAGGCCTTCGCCGATGGCGACGTGTACTACGCAGCAAAGGCGTTCCTCTCCCGTGGGTTTGCCCGGTGGGTGGCCGAAGAGGGCCTGTCGCTGGACGTGTGCACCGGCGGGGAGTTGGAGATCGCACTGTCGGCGGGGTTCGCACCGGAGCGGATCCTGGTCCACGGAAACAACAAGTCCCCGGCTGAACTGGCTCAGGCGCTCGATGCCGGCGTGGGCCGGATCGTCGTCGACTCCTTCGCCGAGATCGCACGTCTTGCGTTCCTGGCCGAGGAACGAGGCGCGCAGCAGGAGGTCTTCGTCCGGGTCACGACCGGAGTGGAGGCGCACACGCATGAGTTCATTGCCACCGCCCACGAGGACCAGAAGTTCGGCTTCTCCCTCGCCGGGGGCGACGCCGCCGAAGCCGTGCGGCGAGTGCTGAAGTCGCCGTCGTTGCGACTTGTCGGCCTGCACAGCCATATCGGTTCGCAAATCTTCGACACTGAAGGCTTCGAGGTGGCCGCGGCGCGAGTGGCCGGACTGCTCAGCTCAATCCGGGACGAGCATCAAGCGACCTTGCCCGAGTTGAATCTGGGCGGTGGGTTCGGCATCGCCTACCTGGGCGAGGACGACCCCCAGGGCCCGGCGGAACTGGCGACGCGACTGCGCGGCATCGTGGAACGGGTCTGTGCCGATGCCGGCCTGCCGATTCCGCGGCTGGCCGTCGAACCAGGTCGAGCCATCGTGGGTCGGGCCGGGGTGACGTTGTATGAGGTCGGCACGGTCAAGAACGTGGACGGGTTGCGTACCTACGTCAGCGTCGATGGCGGCATGAGCGACAACATCCGGACCGCCCTGTACGACGCGGACTACACGGTGGCCTTGGCCAGTCGTGCCTCCGATGCGCCGCCAATGCTGGCCCGGGTCGTCGGCAAGCACTGTGAGAGCGGCGACGTTGTGGTCCGCGACGCCTGGCTGCCGGCGGATCTGGCGGCCGGCGACCTGCTGGCGGTGGCGGCGACCGGGGCGTATTGCCGGTCGATGGCGAGCAACTACAACGTCGTGCCGCGCCCGCCGGTACTTGCGTTGACCAGTGGCGAGGTGCGCACCCTGATCCGCCGGGAGACCGTTGCGGACCTGCTGGCCACCGACGTCGGTTGAGCCTGGGAGGATGCCGTTCATGAAGGTTGTGGCATGACTCAGCCGCTGAACGTCGCTTTGCTCGGCGCCGGGACGGTCGGGGCCGAGGTCGCTCGCGGCCTGCTCAGCGCCGCCGACGACCTCGGTGCGCGCGCCGGAGCCCCGCTTCGCCTTGCCGGGATCGGGGTGCGGCGCCTCGACGCCGAGCGCGGCTTCGAGGTGGACCCTTCCCTCTACACAACTGATCTGGCCGGGTTGGTGTCCAGGCCGGACATCGACATTGTGATCGAGGTCATGGGCGGTATTGAGCCCGCGCGGTCACTGCTGCTATCGGCCATGAGCCACGGCGCCGCCGTCGTCAGTGCCAACAAGGCGCTGCTGGCTGAGGACGGTGCGACTCTCTACGAAGCGGCCGACGAGCACGGGGTCGACATCTACTACGAGGCCGCCGTTGCCGGTGCGATCCCGCTGCTACGGCCCTTGCGTGAATCCCTTGTTGGCGACCGGGTGCAGCGCGTCCTCGGCATCGTCAACGGCACCACCAACTACATCCTGACCCGAATGGATGAGACCGGCGCCTCGTTCGCCGACGCGCTCGCCGAGGCCCAGGCGCTCGGCTACGCCGAAGCCGACCCGACCGCCGACGTGGGTGGCGCGGATGCCGCTGCCAAGGCCGCGATCATCGCCGGGCTCGCCTTCCACACCGGAGTGGCGCTGGGGGACGTTTCCGTCACGGGGATCGTCGACGTGTCCGCCGACGTGGTTGCTACCGCCCGCAGCATGGGTTACGTGGTCAAACTGCTGGCGATCTGTGAGCGCAGCCCCGACGGCGGCGGGGTCTATGTCCGCGTACACCCGGCGATGGTTCCGCGGACGCACCCGTTGGCAAGCGTGCGAGAGGCCTACAACGCGGTCTTCGTGGAGTCCGACGCCGCCGGGCAGTTGATGTTCTACGGCCGTGGCGCAGGTGGCGCACCGACCGCGTCAGCCGTCCTGGGGGACGTGGTGGCGGTGGCTCGGAACCGGCTTTCGGGCGGCCGCGAGCCGGCCGTCACCGCCTACGCGGACCTGCCTGTTCTCGACGTGGCCGGGGCCCGCACCAGGTACTACATGCACCTGGACGTGGCCGACAAGACCGGTGTCCTGGCCCGGGTTGCGGAGGTCTTTGCCGAGCACGCAGTGTCGATCGAGACGCTGCGGCAGGACGGGCACGGTGACGACGCCAGCCTGCTGGTCGTCACCCACGAGGCCACCGAGGGTGAACTGGCGGCCACGGTGGCGGCGTTGGCCGACCTGGATGTGGTGCGGGCGATCGCATCCGTCATGCGAGTAGTGGGGGAGTGACCCGATGACCACGACAATGACCAGGCACCTGTGGCGAGGTGTCATCGAGGAGTACCGGGATCGGTTGCCGGTGACCGCGGACACGCCCGTCATCACGTTGCGTGAAGGCGGCACCCCGCTGGTGCCGGCCCAGGTCCTGTCTGAGCGCACCGGGTGCGAGGTCCACCTGAAGGTAGAGGGGGCCAACCCCACCGGTTCGTTCAAGGACCGCGGCATGACTATGGCCATCTCCAAGGCTGCACAAGCGGGGGCCCAGGCCGTCATCTGCGCTTCGACGGGCAACACTTCGGCGTCCGCGGCCGCTTACGCCGTGCGGGCGGGAATGGTCTGCGCCGTTCTGGTCCCGCAAGGCAAGATCGCACTCGGCAAGATGTCGCAGGCGTTGGCGCACGGCGCACGCCTGCTGCAGGTGGACGGCAACTTCGACGACTGCCTCACCTTGGCGCGCGACCTGTCGGAGAACTATCCGGTCGCGCTGGTCAACTCGGTGAACCCGGATCGCATCGAGGGCCAGAAGACCGCCGCGTTCGAGATCGTCGACGGGTTGGGCCAGGCGCCGGACATCCACGTCCTGCCGGTCGGTAACGCCGGCAACATCACCGCGTACTGGAAGGGGTACTGCGAATACGCCAACGACGGCATCTCCGCGCGCCCGCGGATGTGGGGTTTCCAGGCGGCTGGTGCGGCGCCGATCGTGCGCGGGGAGCCGGTCGCCAAGCCGTCGACCATCGCCACGGCCATCCGCATCGGCAACCCGGCCTCGTGGCAGCAGGCCGAAGCTGCGCGCGACGAGTCGGGCGGGCGAATTGACGCTGTCACCGACCGGGCGATCTTGTCCGCCTATCGGCTCTTGGCTCGCACCGAAGGCGTGTTCGTTGAGCCAGCCAGCGCGGCCAGCGTTGCCGGGTTGCTGCAGGCACATGCCGAGGGCCTGGTGGAGCCGGGGCAGCGCATCGTCTGCACGGTCACCGGCAACGGGTTGAAGGACCCGGAGTGGGCGATCGCGGGTGCGCCGCAGCCGGAAACGGTGCCCATCGACGCTGCCGCGGCAGCCAGCCTGCTTGACCTCGCCTGAGGTGGACCTGCCGATCGGCGCCCGCGCTGTCGTCCGCGCCCCGGCGACCAGCGCGAACCTGGGCCCGGGTTTCGACGTAGCCGGACTGGCGCTGGACCTCGTCGACGAGGTGGCGGTCGAAGTCATCGCGGACCAGATTGACGTGGAGAGTCGTCGGCGAGGGCGCCGACACCGTGCCGTTGGACGATCGGCATCTGGTTGTGGCCACCCTGCAACGGACAGCGGCGGATTTGGGCTTTGCCGTCCCCGGCCTACGGCTTCGGGCCACCAACCGGATCCCGCACGGACGTGGTCTCGGGTCTTCCGCCGCGGCCATCACCTGCGGCGTCCTGCTGGCCCGGCACTTGGCCGGTGCGGACACCTCCCCGGAATCGGCTCTCCCGCTGGCGGCGGAGTTGGAGGGTCATCCGGACAACGTGGCCGCCTGCCTTCTCGGCGGATTCACCCTGGCGTGGTCCGAGGCCGGCGCAAGCGAGGCGATTTCCTTGCCGGTGCACGAGCAGATCCGCGCGCTTGCGCTGATCCCAGCGGTGGAGGTTTCCACCGAAGTCGCGCGTGCGCTGCTTCCCGCGGCGGTCCCGTTCGAGACCGCCACTGCCAACGCGGCCCGGGCCGCTCTCCTGCCGATCGCCATGACCGCCAAACCTGGTCTGCTCTTCGCGGCCACTGCCGACCGGTTGCACCAGGACGCTCGTACCGGCGCGTACCCCGAATCGATGGTGCTGGTGCAGAGATTGCGATCGGCCGGGCATGCTGCGTTCATCTCCGGGGCCGGCCCCACTGTGCTGGTGCTGAGCACTGCCGCCGGCGAGTTGGACGCGATTGCCGCAACGGCACCGGAAGGGGTCGCGGCGCGGGTGCTTTCCCCGGCACGCGGGGCGGTTGTCGAGGACGCCTGACGCCGGGGTGGTATGCTGTGGCAGCACCCGGGCCGGTTCTGGCCGGTGCTCTCCGCAGTCACCTTCCCTCGACTCTTGGCAATGTTCGGAGTCGACAGTGACCGAACGCGAGTGACCCAAGTCACGGGTGCTTCCCATCCACGCTCCATGAAGGACACCGAGTGAGCGACACCAATACTGAGACCCGCGGATCGAAGTCCGGCGGCTCTCTGTCCAGCAAGAAGTTGCCCGAGTTGCAGGAGATGGCCAGCGGTCTGGGGATCGCTGGCGCCAAGCGGCTCCGCAAGGGCGACCTGATTGCGGCCATCGAGGCCGGCGGCAGCCGGGACTCTGGTCGCAGCGAGTCCGCGCGCAGCGAATCAGGGCGCAGCGAGTCCGGACGCCGTGACTCCGCCCGCACCGACTCCCGCAGCAGCGAGTCCGCCCCTGCCGGCGATGAGCCGTCGACTGCGGCCAGCCGGCCGCGCGGACGTGAGCGCGAGGCTGGAAACGACGGGCAATCCGGCCGCCAGCAGTCCGGCCGCGACCGCAACCAGTCCGACCGCAACCAGTCCGACCGCAACCAGTCAGACCGCAACCAGTCCGACCGTGGCGACCGGGACCGTGGTCGTGACCGCGACGACGACTCCCGTGGCCCCCGCGACGACGACTCCCGCGGCCCCCGTGATGACGACCGCGGTAACCGCCGGCGCCGTCGTGGCCGTGACCGCGACCGGGGTCGGGACCGAGACCGCGACCGCGATCGGGGCGCCCGCCGAGGTCGCGACGATGAGCCAGTTCTGGGCGAGGACGACGTGCTGGTGCCCGTCGCCGGCATCCTCGACATCCGGGAGAACTACGGATTCCTGCGTACCAGCGGCTACCTGCCGGGCCCGGACGACTGCTATGTCCCGATGGGCCTCGTGCGCCGCATGGGGCTGCGCAAGGGCGATGCGCTCACCGGGGCCGTGCGACAGCCGCGCGAGGGTGAGCGCCGCGAGAAGTTCAACCCGCTCGTCCGGGTGGACACGGTCAACGGCCTGGCCCCGGACGGGGTCCGGGACCGAGTTGACTTCAGCAAGTTGACGCCGCTGTACCCGAACGAACGGCTGCGGTTGGAGACGGCCAGCAGCGACTTGACCACTCGAGTCATCGACCTCGTGGCGCCGATCGGCAAGGGTCAGCGCGGCCTGATCGTCTCGCCCCCGAAGGCCGGCAAGACGATGGTGCTGCAGTCCATCGCCAACGCGATCACCGAGAACAACCCGGAGGTCCACCTGATGGTGGTCCTCGTGGACGAGCGTCCCGAAGAAGTCACCGACATGCAGCGCACCGTCAAGGGTGAGGTCATCTCCTCGACCTTCGACCGTCCTGCCGATGACCACACCACGGTTGCCGAGTTGGCGATCGAACGCGCCAAGCGGCTGGTCGAGATGGGCCACGACGTCGTAGTTCTTTTGGACTCCATGACCCGCCTGGGGCGGGCCTACAACCTGTCGGCACCCGCGTCCGGGCGAATCCTGTCCGGTGGCGTCGACTCCAGCGCCCTGTACCCGCCCAAGCGCTTCTTCGGTGCGGCCCGCAACATCGAGAACGGTGGCTCCCTAACGGTGCTGGCCACCGCGCTGGTGGAGACCGGGTCAAAGATGGACGAGGTCATCTTCGAGGAGTTCAAGGGCACCGGAAACATGGAGCTCAAGCTGGACCGGCGGCTGGCCGACAAGCGCATCTTCCCGGCCGTGGATGTGGACTCCTCCGGCACCCGCAAGGAAGAGCTCCTCATGGGCTCCGACGAGTTGAAGGTCACCTGGAAACTGCGGCGCGTGCTGCATGCACTGGAGACACAGCAGGCCATTGAGTTGCTGCTGAACAAGCTGCGCGAGGCACCCACCAACCGTCAGTTCCTGATGAGCGTGGCCCAGACCACGCCGGGAATGAACGGTGACGAGGAGTAAGACCACACCTGTCCGCGAGGAGGGCCCCGACCTGCTGGTCGGGGCCCTCCTCGCGTTCGCCGCCCTAAGCGCTCAAGCCCCGCAGCCGTCGCGCCGACAACTGCAGAGAGTTGCGACAGGTTTTGGAGGTGCCGCGGATGCGACGTGCGTTCACGTTGGCCCTGGCTGGCATCGTCGCTGCGCTCGCCCTGTTCGCGCCGGCAAGCGCCTGGGCGGCACCCAAAGAGGTCCGTTCCGTGGGCGCAAGCTGTGCGGGTGACTCCCTGAGCGGGACCATCTCGCTGCGTAACTTCCCGTCCGGGTCGCAGATCGTGCTTACGTTGCAGCGGCAGGACTCCGGCTGGTCGGACACCTCGGTCCAGCAGCTGGTCACCACCGTGCCCGGGGTTACCGACTACGCCTACGCATTGAACGTGTCCGCACACAAGGACGCCAAGGCGTGGCGGGTCCGGGCAGACGATGTGACCTCAGCCACAAGCAACACCTCGGGCCGGGTGACCGTCTCGTCGTGTGCTCCGCCAGCGCAGCTTCCGGAAGCCCCGATCGCGATCCTGCTGCCCGCCTCGATGCTGCTCACCGCCGCGGCCTGGTTCGGGCTGCGGCGCCGCGGGGCAGTCGGTTCGCAATCAGCCATCTGACAGTCAAGTCAGGTGCCTCAGGAGCCGAAGATTCATCCGATCGGAGTAGCGGCCTGCGGAGGTGTCAGTGATGCGTGACGTCACGATCACGCCTCCGCGATCGGGGCTGAGTCTGCACCCGCCCGCGACCCACCTGATCCCGGCGCACTTGCGCCTGCTGCTCGCCTGGGTGGCCGTGGCCGCGGCCGGCGCGGCTTCATTCGCGACGATGCTGGCTTCGTGGCAGTACCAGTCGCCCCTGGCGGAACTGGCCATCGTTCCGTTGATCGCGGTGGGGCTGAGCGTTGTGGCCATTCGCCGCCACCCCTTCGTCTCCACCGCCCGCCACGGCAAGGCGGACTGGTACGTGGCCGCCGTGTGCGCCCTGCTGGTTTCCGGCGGCTTGCTGCTGTCCTGGCATGGCACCGGCAACTTCTTCGCCGTGCTGCGCTTCGACCTGCTGTTGCTGCCGTTCACCGCAGTTGCGGCCTTCACGCTCCTGTTCGGGGTGCGGTCACTGCTCGCTTTCGCCCCGTCCATCGCCGTGCTCGCCTTGGCCTGGCCCGTCCCCTACGCGGCGCTGCTGGAACTGGTCAGCACCGGGTTGACCAATGCAACCGGCGTGGCCGTGCGCGGCGTTCTGGACGTCTTCCCGATCGCCACACCGGTGCCCGCGGAGGGTGACCTGCGGCTCACGGTGCCTGCCCCGGATGGCGCCTTCGATGTCGTCGTTTCCAGCGCCTGCTCGGGGATGGGGGGCATGGCGGCCTTCGCGGTCGTGGCCACCGCATCCTTCAGCGTTCTGCGTGGCACCGGCCGGGCCCGGCTCACCTGGTTCGCACTGGGCCTGTTGGTCGTCTTCATGGCCAACGTTGTCCGAATCGTCGCGATCCTGGTGATCGGTCGAGCTGTCGGTGAGGATGCCGCGATCGGGTTGGTGCACCCGGTCGCCGGGTTGCTGGCCCTGAACGCGGCCTTCCTGCTCATGCTCGCTTTGGCCGGCCCGATGGGGCTGGTTCGGCGGCCCATCCGAGAGGCCGGGTTCGGCGACAACCCCCTCTTCACGCAGCTACCGCGAGATGGGGCACCGGACCGGCGCCAACTCGTCCTGCGGCTCCTAGCGCTGGGAACCGGTGCTGCCTTGATCATGGCCGTGAACATCGCCACCGTCGGCCAGATGCGCGGCAGTGCCGCCGCGGGTGGTCCGGTCACCGTCAGCGCCGCCGAACAAGTGCAGCGGATGTCGGCCACCGCGGAGTCCGTGACACCTCTTGGTGAAGAGGAATGGGCACGCGCCTACTTCGGCGGGGACTCGCGCTGGATGCGGTATGAGTTCCGGCCGCAGGTGGGCGTAGGCGCGACAGCCGCCTCGACACCGACGATCTGGATGGACTCGATCACAACCGATTCCCTACGGGCACTGCAGACACACTCGCTGGCGTCCTGCTACCAGTTCCATGACAACGAGGTGCTCGCCGACGAGGAGTTGGATCTGGGCGGGGTCGCCGGCCAGCGTTACGAGTTCCGTACTCCTAGCGGCAGCACGTGGCACGTCCTCTCCTGGGAGTGGCCGTTCCGAAACGGCGACGTGATCCGACACGAGCGCGTGGTGCTGATGGCGAGTTCGCAATCGGGCCCACTGAGCGTTGGTGGTCGGGTTATTGGCACCAGCGTTGTCGTCGGTGATACCGATCCGCAGGAAGCGCTGCTGCAGCGAGCGCGGGATCTGATTAGCGCCTCAGGGATCGCGTCGTGAGCGGCCTACTGGCCACCGTGGTCAAGAACTTCCTCGACGGCCTGTTGATCGTCTACACCGTGTTGGTGGTGTCGCACTTCGTCCTGCAGGTCGGCATGGCGCACCGATCCTGGCGGCGAACGCTGCAACGGCCGAAGTGGCACGGATCCTGGCCCGTCGTATCGGTCATCATCCCCGTCTACAACGAGCACCCGGATGACTTGCGGCTGTGCTTTGAGTCCTTGCTGGCACAGGACTACCCGGGCGTGATCGAGGTGCACGTGGTCGATGACCTGTCACCGAACCGCGAGGACCTGATACCGCTGCTTAGCGAGTACTCGGCTCGGCCGGGCTGGACGATCCACCTGCCGGACGTGAATCGGGGCAAGCGCCACGCCCAAAGCGCTGCGCTGCCGCACGTCTGCGGCGACCTGATCATGACCATCGACTCGGACACCCAGATCGCTCCGGACGGGGTCCGGACGATCATTGAGCCGTTCGCCGATGCCCGCGTTGGCGCGGTCACCGGCGATGTCCGCGTTTCCAACGCACGGACGAACCTGCTCACCCTGCTCATCGACATGCGCTACTGGGTCGCGTTCAACCAGGAGCGGGCCGCCCACTCCTTGTTCGGCGCGGTGCTCTGCTGTTCCGGTCCGTTCTCCGTGTACCGGCGCGACGTGCTGGGTCGGGTCTGGCCCCGGTATGTCAGCCAGACCTTCCGCGGAGTTCCGTGCACGTTCGGCGATGATCGACATCTGACGAACCTGGTGCTTGGTGAAGGCTTCCGCACGGTCTTCGTGCCGCAGGCGCACTGCATCACCAGCGCGCCAACGAACATTCGCAGCTACTTGACCCAGCAGTTGCGCTGGAACAAGTCCTACTACCGCGAGCTGCTGTGGACCCTGTCGTTCCTGCCTCGGCTTTCCCGAGTGATGGCGACCGAGGTCTTCATTCAGGCCCTCCTGCCGCTGCTGCTCACCATCGCCGTCACAGCCACGATTGTGCGGGCCTTCCTCTACGGGCCCGAGGTGCTCGTCCTCTACTTCACGGTCATCGCGATCATGGCGGTGCTGCACTGCCTTTACGCCCTGTACCGAACCCGCAACCCGAAGTTCTTCTTCTTCGTCCTGTACGGCTTCCTGCACGCGGCCCTGCTCATCCCCGTCCGGCTACGGGCGCTGGGATCGCTCACGGACAACCGGTGGGGCACCCGCACCGCCCCGGCGGTGCGATCCGAGCTCATCTCGGCCTGAGAACGCGATTTCGCCAGGACCAAGGCCTGGTGGCAGAATGCCGGTGCTCCGGTTCACGTCCTCCACCCCGGAAGACGACCCGGTGCCCGACTAGGAGCTTTCAGTGAAGTCCGATATCCACCCCGATTACGCGGTGACCGAGGTGACCTGCACCTGTGGCAGCACCTTCACGACGCGTAGCACGGCTGCCAACGGCATCATCCATGTCGAGGTCTGCAGCCAGTGCCACCCCTTCTACACCGGCAAGCAGAAGTTGCTGGACACCGGTGGCCGCGTGGCCGCGTTCGAGAAGCGGTTCGGCAAGAAGGCTTAGCTCCTGCACCTGCGCCGCCTGGGGGCATCCCGGCGGTGCCGTTGGCATTGATCGTTCGGGAGCAGAGCGGGGGAGTCGCCGGTGAGCGATCGCTACTTCTCCCCGGCCATCCCAGCGCTGCTCGACGAGTACGCAGATCTGCAGCGGCAACTGTCCGACCCCTCGGTGCATTCGGACCCCGCCAAGGTGCGGCGCCTGGGTCGACGTTCGGCCGAGTTGGAACCGATCGCCGCAGCCCACGAGTCCTGGCTTCGGGCGAACGACGACGCGACCGCAGCCGCGGAGTTGGCAAGTGAGGACCCGGCCTTCCGGGCTGAGGTTCAGGAACTCGCCCAGCAGCGGGAGGTTCTCGAGCAGCGCTTGCGCGAGCTCTTGGCGCCGCGCGACCCGGACGACGGCAAGGACGTCATCCTGCAGATAAAGGCCGGCGAAGGCGGCCAGGAGTCGGCGCTGTTCGCCGGGGACCTGCTGCGGATGTACCTGCGCTACGCCGAGCGCAGCGGTTGGACGACCGAAGTGCTGAGCAGCGCTGACAGCGACCTGGGCGGCGTAAAGGACGTACAAGTTGCGGTGAAGTCCCGCGGCATCGTTGGCCCGGATGAGGGTGTGTACGCGCGGCTTAAGTACGAAGGCGGCGTGCACCGGGTGCAGCGGGTCCCGGTTACCGAATCGTCCGGACGGATCCACACGTCGGCAGCCGGTGTGGTGGTCTTGCCGGAGGCCGAAGACGTCGAGGTCGAGATCGACCCGAACGATCTACGCATCGACGTCTTCCGTTCCTCTGGCCCAGGTGGGCAAAGCGTCAACACCACCGACTCGGCGGTACGCATCACGCACGTTCCCAGCGGCGTCGTCGTCAGTTGCCAGAACGAGAAGTCGCAGCTGCAGAACCGGGAACAAGCGATGCGCATCCTTCGGGCGCGGCTACTGGCGGAGGCCCGGACGGCTGCCGATGAGGCGGCCGGGGAGGCCCGGCGCAGTCAGGTCCGAACCGTGGATCGCTCCGAACGCGTGCGTACTTACAACTTCCCCGAGAACCGGATTTCGGATCACCGGGTCGGCTACAAGGCCTACAACCTCGACGCCGTCTTGGACGGCGACCTGGACAGCCTGATCCAGGCGTGCATTGAAGCCGATGCCGCTGCCCGAAGCGGCCTGTCATGACCGCCACCCAGGTCAGCAGCGTTGCCGCCTCGGTACGAGCTGCTGCCGTCGACCTGAAGTCGGCGGGGGTGCCCTCCCCGCAGGTGGACGCAGAACTGTTGGCCGCCCACGTCCTGGGCGTACGCCGCGGTGCGATTCACCTGGCCAGCTGGTCCGGCGATCAGGCCCGCGAGTTCGACCACTTGGTTCAGCAGCGGGCTGCGCGGGTTCCGCTGCAGCATCTGACCGGCGCTGCGCCGTTTCGCACCATCGAGCTGGCGGTGGGGCCGGGGGTGTTCATCCCGCGGCCGGAGACCGAATCCGTGCTGGATGCCGCCCTGGGGCGACTGACGAGCCCGGCGACGGTCGTGGATCTGTGCTCCGGGTCCGGGGCAATCGCCTTAGCAATCGCCTGTGAGCGCGCCGACATGAGCGTGCACGCTGTCGAGGCCGATCCCGTCGCGGTCGACTGGCTGCACCGCAACGTCGCCGCGCACCGTGAACTGTTGGCCACCGGATCAACGGTTCAGGTCCACCACGCCCGGGTGGCGGACATTGCCGAAGGTCCACTGGCGCAGTTAGTGGCGGCCGTCGATCTGGTCATCAGCAACCCGCCCTACATCCCCGACGGCGCGGTCCCGCGCGATCCGGAGGCTGCCGAGCACGATCCAGCGGTGGCGTTGTTCGGAGGAATCGACGGCATGGATGTCATCCGGCAAGTCGCACAGCAGGCCGCCTGCCTGCTGCGGCCCGGTGGGCGGGTCGTCATCGAGCACGGCGAGCAGCAGGCCGACCAGGTGCGAGCCGTTCTGGCCGAGGTGGGTCTGACCGATTTGGAGTCCGGACCGGACCTGGCCGGGCGCCCGCGGTGGAGTGGGGGGCGACGGTGACGATCCTGGACTGCACGGATCCGGGCTCCCGCGAACCGCTCATCCGCCGGGCGGCGGCTGCGGTGCGGCGTGGAGCCCTCGTCGTATTGCCGACGGACACGGTCTACGGGCTCGGGGTCGATGCCTTCGCCGGCGATGCCGTCGGCCGGCTGCTGGCGGCCAAGGGCCGCAGCCGGCAGATGCCCGTACCGGTCCTGATCGCCGCGGGCCGAACGCTCGATGGTCTGGCCACCGGGATCGGCGACGATGCCCGCGCGCTGATCGAAGCGTTCTGGCCGGGGGCGCTGACCCTGATCGTGCGGCAGCAGCCCTCCCTGGCCTGGGACCTCGGCGACGCCGGGGGAACGGTCGCCGTGCGCATGCCCCTGCATCCCGTGGCACTGGAGTTGCTGCGGCTGACCGGCCCGATGGCCGTCAGCAGCGCGAATCGAACCGGTGAACCCCCGGCAACGTCCGCTGCCGCAGCGCACCAGTCACTGGGTGATGCTGTTGAGCTCTACCTGGATGCCGGCACCGTGATGGACAACGTCCCGTCCACCATCGTCGACGTGACCGGACCGCGGCCGGTCGTGGTCCGGACCGGTGCGATCGAGACCGCGGTGCTGGCTGAGGTGGTGCCCACGATCGGCAGCGGGGCGGACACCGGCCCGTAGGATCGCGCCGACACGCGCGACTGGCCAGATGCCTGGACTGGATGGATGTGGCAGTCGAAGTGAACAAAGGAGCCGACATGAGCGCAGAGTCCGAGACCAACGTGGTGCCCTTCTGGGGCCCGGACTTCGGCGCATTGCAGGCCGAGGACCCGGACATCGCCGCGATCCTCCTGGACGAGTTGGAGCGCCTTCGTGGCGGACTGCAACTCATCGCGAGCGAGAACTTCACCTCGCCGGCGGTATTGGCCGCCCTCGGGTCGACGCTTTCCAACAAGTACGCCGAGGGCTACCCGGGACGCCGGTATTACGGCGGTTGCGCGGACGTGGACCGGGCGGAGGAAATCGGCATCGCCCGAGCCAAGGAGTTGTTCGGCGCCGAACACGCCAACCTGCAGCCGCACTCCGGCGCCAGCGCGAACCTGGCCGCCTATGCGGCGTTCTGTTCGCCCGGGGACACCGTGTTGGCGATGTCCTTGCCGCACGGAGGCCACCTGACGCACGGCTCCAAGGTGAACTTCTCCGGCAAGTGGTTCAACACCGTCTCCTACGGCGTGGACGCCGATTCCGAGATCATCGACTATGACCAGGTCCGCGATCTGGCCCGGGCGCACCAGCCGCGAATGATCATCTGTGGGGCCACGGCGTACCCGCGGTTGATCGACTTCGCGGCGTTTCGGGCGATCGCCGACGAGGTGGGCGCCATCCTCATGGTGGACGCAGCGCACTTCATCGGCCTGGTGGCGGGTAAGGCGATCCCCTCACCGGTCCCGCACGCCGACGTCGTTTGCTTCACCACCCACAAGGTGCTGCGCGGTCCGCGCGGCGGGATGATCGTCAGCCGGGCTGAACACGCCAAGGCCATCGACAAGGCCGTCTTCCCGTTCACCCAGGGTGGGCCCTTGATGCACGCGGTGGCAGCCAAGGCGGTGGCCCTGAAAGAGGCGGCACAGCCCGAATACGCCGCCTACGCGCAGCAGGTGATTCGCAACGCCCAGGCGCTGGCCGACGGCCTGGCGGCGGAGGGAATGCGCCCGGTTTCCGGCGGCACCGACACGCACCTGGCCCTCATCGACCTGCAACCGCTGGGCGTGACCGGCACCGACGCGGAAGCCCGCTGCGATGCGGCTGGCATCACGCTCAACAAGAACGCGATCCCCAACGACCCGCAACCACCGATGGTGGCCAGCGGAATCCGGGTGGGGACGCCAGCCGTTACGACGCAGGGCATGACTGAGACCGAAATGAAGGATGTGGCCCAACTGATCGGCGCGGCCGTCCGCGATGCCGACGGTTCGGCGGCTGCGGAGATCCGCGAGTCGGTCCGATCGCTGGTTACCGCCCACCCCGCGTACGCGCGCCCCTGATCGGTGCGCGAGTACCTGCTCGTCGCCCTCATCGCCGTGGTCACGGTGATGCTGAGCGCCGGGCTGGTTCGGCAGATCGCCGAACGGCGTGGCGTGCTTGCGGAGGTTCGCGACCGCGACGTCCATGATGTTCCGGTGCCGCGACTCGGCGGCGCCGCGATGCTGGCGGGTCTCTTCGCCTGCGTGGTGGTGGCCAGCCAGTTGCCCCTGCTGTCGTCGGTCTTTGCCGAGGGTGACGACATCCGGGCCCTGCTGTCCGGTGCCGCCCTGATCGCCGCGCTGGGAGCTGCCGATGACCGTTGGGGTTTGGACGCCCTGACCAAACTCTGCGGCCAGGCCTTCGCCGCCGGGGTGATGGTGGTCCAGGGCATCCAGTTGGTCTGGCTGCCGTTGCCGGGGCAGACCATCGCTTTGGACCCACTGACCGGCAGCGTCGTAGCGATCGTCATCGTGCTGGTGGTCGTGAACGCGGTGAACTTCGTGGACGGCCTGGACGGGCTCGCGGCCGGCATCGTTGCGATCGCCGCCAGTGCCACGTTCGGCTTCAGTTATCTGCTCAGCGTCCAGAACGGCATCGAGCGGGCCTTGACGCCGACGCTGATCTCGGCCGCCTTGGTCGGGCTGTGTGCCGGTTTCCTGATGCACAACTTCTTTCCGGCCCGCATATTCATGGGGGACACCGGGTCGATGCTGATCGGTCTGCTGCTGGCTGCGTCCACGATTTCTCTCACCGGTCGGGTCGACTACCAGTTGTTCGACGGCGTGCAGTTGTTCCCGGCGCTCCTACCGCTGCTTCTGCCGTTGGCCGTGCTGGCCGTGCCGTTCCTGGATCTGGGCCTGGCGGTGCTGCGCCGGACCCGGGCGGGGCGCTCCCCGTTCACCGCGGACAAGGAGCACCTGCATCACCGCCTGCTCGAGCTCGGTCACTCCCAGCGGCGGGCTGTCCTGCTCATGTACGCCTGGACGGCGCTCATCGCCTACGGGGCGCTGGCGTTGTCGTTCCTGCCCATGGGCCCGGCGTTGGCCGGGGTCGGTCTGGCCGTCGTCGCGTTGATTGCGCTGATCCGCGCTCCCCGTGAGACGGTCCCGGCATGAACGAGACGGACGCCTGGCGACGGCTTTGGTGGGGCTCGGCCATTCCCACCGTCATCGCCGGGGCCGTCGCGGTCGCGGTGGCGGGTTGGGTTCGCGGCCTGGACGGGGTGATCGGGGCCGTGCTGGGCGTCGGCCTCGTAATCGGGTTCTTCGGGCTGTCCCTGCTGGTCATGAAGTGGACTGCGCACTCCGATCCCATGAACGCTCTGGGCGGGGCACTGCTCAGCTACGTCGTCAAGATTCTTGCCCTGGCGCTGATGTTGGTGGTGTTCCGGGACACCAGCCTTTTCGACGTCCAGGCGTTCGGCCTGACCACTCTGGCCTGCGCGGTGGTCTGGCTGATCGCCGAGATGCGGGCCTTCCTGTCCGCGCAGTTCACGCTGGTGTCCAGCCCGGAGCAGGCGCCCGGCGGGGGCTCGGATGAGGGCGGCCAGACCCGATTGTGAAACCGTTCCCAAGCGCTGGTACATTCGCGCGCCGATGAGCCAGGGCGATCCGTCCGACGGTGGCACACCCCCCGCTGGTGGGGATCCCTGGGGCATCACAGCGACCCTCCTCAGCGGCATGATCGTTTGGGGCGGGGTCGGCTGGCTGGCTGATCGATGGCTGGGGACCTCGTTCCTGACCTTGATCGGACTGCTGGTCGGAACAGGTGCGGCGTTCTACGTGGTCTACCTGCGCACGCGCGGGTGAACCGGCAGCAACGCCAGGCCCCACCGATGGTTGCGAAGATGAGTACCCGAGAGGACGCGTGTGCGCATCAGCCTGCTGATGAGTGAGGGCGAGGGCTTCGTCGGCCCCGGGCCGAGTGCCTTCGAGTATCCCGCGATCTTCACCTTCGCCGGGTACGAGATCACCAAGCCGGTCGTGCAGTTGTTCTTCTCCGTGCTGCTGATCTCCCTGTTCTTCATCCTCGCCGCGCGGCGCATGCAGTTGGTCCCGGGCAAGTTCCAGTTCGCGGCCGAGTCGGTGTACTTCGGCATCCGCAACAGCATCGGTCGCGATGTCCTCGGCAGCAAGGACTACGCCAAGTACGTGCCCTTGCTGGTGACGTTGTTCACGTTCATCTACCTGAACAACCTGTTCGGCATCGTCCCGCTGATCCAGTTCCCGACCATGGCGCGCATCGCGTTCCCGGTGGCGCTGGCCACGGTCGTGTGGGTCGTCTACAACGCCGCTGGTATCCGTCGCAAGGGTTTCGCGCGGTACGCCAAGGACGTGGTGTACATCCCCGGGCTGCCGGCGTGGATCTACCCGCTGCTGATCCCGATCGAGTTCGTGAGCAACATCCTGGTCCGGCCGCTGACGCTGTCCTTGCGTCTGTTCGCCAACATGTTCGCCGGCCACCTGCTGCTGCTCGTCTTCATCCTGGGCGGGGAGTACATGCTCCTCGAAAGCCAGGAACTGCTACCCAAACTCCTCAGCCCGTTCGCCTTCGGCATGGCGATCGTCATGACCTTCTTCGAGGCTTTGGTGCAACTGCTTCAGGCTTACATCTTCACCCTGCTCACCGCTCTGTACATCCAAGGCGCACTTGCCGAGGAGCACTGACCGACTGACCGCGCAAGCGATCCGTCCCTTAGAAAGGAAACGCAACGATGGAAGGCACGCTCAACCTGGTCGGCTACGGCCTGTCCGCGATCGGCCCGGGTATCGGCGTCGGTCTCATCTTCGCGGCGTACATCAACGGTGTCGCCCGCCAGCCCGAGGCCCGCGGCATGCTGCAGCCGATCGCGTTCCTGGGCTTCGCCCTGGCTGAGGCACTGGCCCTGTTCGGTCTGGTCCTCGCGTTCGTTCTCTGACCCAGTTTCAGTCTGAGGAGAGGTCATGCTGACCGTCCCGATTCGTTTGGCCGAAGAGCCGAACCCGATCTTGCCGGTAATCGGCGAGGTCATCGTCGGCTTCATTGCCTTCGGGTTGCTGTACTGGGTTCTGCAGAAGTACGCGTTTCCCATCTTTGAGAAGACGTTCGCAGAGCGCACCGCTGCGATCGAGGGTGGGCTGGAGCGTGCCGAACGCGCCCAGGCCGAGGCCGACGCGGCCCTGGAGAACTACCAGGCCCAGTTGGCCGAGGCCCGCGCCGAGGCCGCTCGCATCCGTGACGAGGCTCGTGAGCAGGGGGCCGGGATCGTCGCGGAACTGCGTGGGCAGGCGCAGGCCGAGGCCGAGCGCATCTCGGCTACCGCTGAGCAGCAGCTGGAGGTTGAGCGCCAGCAGGCCATCACCTCCCTGCGTGGTGAGGTGGGTGCTCTGGCAGTCGAGCTGGCCGGGCGCATCGTGGGGGAGACCCTCTCCGACGACGCGCGCGTGTCGGCAACGGTGGACCGGTTCATCGCCGACCTGGAGGCCCAGGCCGCCACGGAGGAAGCCCGCTGATGCTTGGAGTCAGCCGGGAGTCCCAGGCCGCTCTTGACGCCGATCTGGACGCACGGCTCAGCCAGGACGCGGTCACGCAGACGACCGCAGACGACCTGCTGGCCGTCGCTGAGGTCATCGGTCGCGAGCGCAGTCTGCGGACGACGCTGACGGACGCCGGCCAGCCGGTTGAGGCAAGGCTGGCGTTGGTCGACTCGCTGTTCGGGGCGCGGATCGAGGCTGCGGCACTGGACGTCCTGAAAGCGGCGGTGGCACTGCGGTGGACGTCGCCGCGGGACCTGGTCGAGGCGGTTCAGCACAGTGGCCTGGTGGCCACGCTGGCGTTGGCCGAGACGGCCGGTCAGTTGGACCGCGTCGAGGAGGAGTTGTTCCGCTTCGGCCGACTGCTCAGCGCAAACGGCGAGCTGGGGTTGGTGCTGGACAGCACCGCTGTCCCAGCGGACAGCAAGCAGCGGTTGGTCGCGGACCTGCTGGACGGCCGGGTCGCCGAGCAGACGCAGACCCTGCTGCAGCAGGCCATCCTCGCGCCGCTGGGACGCTCGGTGGAGGACTTCGTCGTCGAACTGGCCCAGTTGGCGGCCGCGCGCCGAGGACGTCTGCTGGCCGACGTGACCGTGGCGGTGCCGCTCACCGGCGATCAGGAGCAGCGACTGGCCGCGGTGCTGGAGCGGATCTACCGTCGGGGCATCGACCTGCAGGTTGCGGTGGACCGCGAGGTCCGCGGCGGCGTACGGGTCCGCGTGGGCGAGGAGATCATCGACGGAACGGTCGACACGCGACTGGAGCAAGCAGCACGGCGGGTTGCCGGCTGAGGCCGGTCTCGCACTAGGACAACCAACCGACCGCCGACAGGCGGGTGGAACCGGAGGAAGCGCAAGATGGCGGAGTTGACGATCCGACCCGACGAGATCCGGGATGCGATCGCGCGTCACGTCGAGGACTACAGCCCGGAGACGACGCGTGAGGAGATCGGTCGCGTAGTCGAGACCGGCGACGGCATTGCCCGCGTGGAGGGCCTGCACTCGGCCATGACCAACGAACTGTTGGAGTTCGAGGGTGGTCTGCGCGGACTGGCTCTGAACCTGGACCTGCGCGAGATCGGGACCGTGTTCCTGGGCGAGGGCAGCCACGTCGAGGAGGGCCAGCCGGTCAAGCGGACCGGGGAGATCCTCTCGGTTCCGGTTGGCGACGGATTCCTCGGCCGGGTCGTGGACCCGCTGGGCAACCCGATCGACGGCCTGGGTCCCATCCAGGCGGAGGCCATTCGCGCCCTGGAGTTGCAGGCGCCGACCGTCGTCGAGCGCCAGCCGGTCAAGGAGGCCCTGCAGACGGGCATCAAGGCCATCGACGCGATGACGGCCATCGGCCGCGGCCAGCGCCAGTTGATCATCGGTGACCGGCAGACCGGCAAGACGGCCATCGCCATCGACGCGATCATCAACCAGCGGGACAACTGGAAGTCCGGCGACAAGTCCAAGCGCGTCAAGTGCGTCTACGTCGCGATTGGCCAGAAGGGCTCGACCATCGCCAGCGTGCGGCGCGCCCTGGAAGAGGCCGGCGCGCTGGAGTACACGACCATCGTGGCCGCCCCGGCCTCGGACCCGGCCGGCTTCAAGTACCTGGCCCCCTACACCGGGTCAGCCATCGGCCAGCACTGGATGTACAAGGGCGAGCACAGCTTGATCGTGTTCGATGACCTGTCCAAGCAGGCCGAGGCCTACCGCGCGGTCTCACTGCTGCTGCGGCGCCCGCCGGGCCGTGAGGCCTACCCCGGCGACGTGTTCTACCTGCACTCGCGCCTGCTGGAGCGCTGCGCGAAGCTGTCGAACGAGCTCGGCGGCGGTTCGCTCACTGGTCTGCCGATCATCGAGACCAAGGGCAACGACGTCTCCGCATACATCCCGACGAACGTCATCTCCATCACCGACGGTCAGTGCTTCTTGGAGACCGACCTGTTCAACTCCGGTGTTCGCCCGGCCATCAACGTCGGTATTTCGGTGTCTCGAGTCGGTGGGTCGGCCCAGCCGAAGGCGATGCGGAAGGTCGCCGGTCGACTTCGGCTCGACCTGGCGCAGTTCCGCGAGCTGGAGGCGTTCGCGGCCTTCGGTTCGGACCTGGACAAGACCTCCAAGGCCGCGCTGGAGCGCGGCGCGCGACTGGTGGAGATCCTCAAGCAGCCGCAGTACACGCCGTACTCCATGGAGCGCGAGGTCGTGAGCATCTGGTCGGGAACCACCGGGCAGATCGACGAAGTGCCGGTTGAGGACGTGCGGCGGTTCGAGGGCGAGTTCCTCGACTACCTGGGCCGCGAGCAGGCCGGAATCCTGTCCACCATCGCCGAGACCGGCGACCTCGCCGACGACACGGCGGCCTCGCTGGAAGCGGCGATCAACACGTTCAAGCGCCAGTTCACGACAAGCAGCGGCGAGTTGCTGGTCAAGGACGTGCCGGTGGAGGCGTTGGAGGAAGAAGACGTCGAGCACATCACCATCACGGCCAAGTCGCGCTCGGGCGCCTGAGCCGGACGTAGGAAGGCGAGAACGTGGGAGCCCAACTCCGGGTCTACCGGCGCCGAATCCGTTCGGTGCAGGCGACGAAGAAGATCACCAAGGCGATGGAACTCATCGCCTCTTCGAAGATCGTCAAGGCCCAGAACCAGTTGGAGACCGCGCGCCCGTACGGGGAGGCCCTGTACAACGCGGTCGCCGTTGCCGCCGGGCATGCGGCAGCACCGGGCAACCACCCGCTCACCTCGCAGCCGCGCCTGCGGCAACGGGCGGCCGTGCTGGTGATCACGTCCGACCGTGGTCTGGCCGGTGCCTACTCGTACAACGCGCTCAAGGAAGCCGAAGCGCTGTACGGCCTGCTGGAGGAGCAGGGCATCGAGGCCGTCCCCTTCGTCGTCGGCAAGAAGGCCAGCACGTACTACCGATTCCGGGGCCGCGATGTTGGGGGCTCGTGGCAGGGCTTCTCCGATTCACCCACCCCTGCCGACGCCCGGCCGATCGCCGATGCCTTGCTGGAGCGGTTCCTCGCCCGCACCGAAGACGGCGGCGCTGACTTCATCTACATCGTCGACACCCGGTACGTGAACCGCGTCGTGCAGAACACGCGGGCCACGCAGATCCTCCCCCTGGAGGTTGTCGAGGAAGCGGATGAGGCCGCAGCGCCCGAGGCGGGCTACTACCCGCTGTACTCCTTCGAGCCCAACCCCGAAGGGGTGCTGGACGCGCTCTTGCCCCAGTACGTGGAGTACCTCGTCTACCTGGCGCTGTTGAACGCGGCGGCCAGCGAACACGCGGCCCGCCAGCGCGCGATGAGCGCAGCGACCGACAATGCATCCGAACTCATCACCACACTGACCCGGCGGGCAAACCAGGCGCGCCAGGCCGAAATCACCCAAGAGATCAGCGAGATCGTCGGCGGCGCAGACGCGCTGTCCGCCGCTAGTGCAGGGAGTGAATGACCATGACCGCTCAGCCCGACGTAGCCACCGCCACCGGTCGGGTGGTCCGGGTGACCGGCCCCGTCGTCGACGCGGAGTTCCCCGGCGGCCAGTTGCCGTCGATCTTCAACGCCCTCTCGGTCGAGGTTGACCTAGGCACCCAGGGCGGTGAATCTTCCCGTCGCACGCTCACCCTTGAGGTCGCCCAGCACATCGGCGACAACATGGTCCGGGCCATCTCCATGCAGCCAACCGACGGGTTGACTCGCGGCGCGAAGGTCCTCGACTCCGGCGCCGCCATCTCCGTCCCCGTCGGCGACGTCACCAAGGGTCACGTTTGGAACACCCTTGGCAAGCCGCTGGACGTAGCCGAGTCCGACCTGGAGATCACCGAGCGCTGGCCGATCCACCGCCAGGCGCCGCCGTTCGACCAGTTGGAATCCAAGACCGAGATGTTCGTGACCGGCATCAAGGTCATCGACCTGCTTACGCCCTACGTCAAGGGCGGCAAGATCGGTCTGTTCGGTGGCGCCGGTGTCGGCAAGACCGTGCTCATCCAGGAGATGATCTACCGCGTCGCCGAGGAGTTCGGTGGTGTGTCGGTGTTCGCCGGTGTCGGCGAGCGCACCCGTGAGGGCAACGACTTGTTCCTGGAGATGACCGAGTCCGGCGTTATCTCCAAGACCGCGCTGGTGTTCGGTCAGATGGACGAGCCGCCGGGTACCCGCATGCGGGTGGCGCTGTCGGCGCTGACGATGGCGGAGTACTTCCGCGACGTGCAGAAGCAGGACGTGCTGCTGTTCATCGACAACATCTTCCGCTTCACCCAGGCCGGCTCCGAGGTGTCCACGCTGCTGGGCCGTATGCCTTCGGCCGTGGGCTACCAGCCCACCCTGGCCGACGAGATGGGTGAGTTGCAGGAGCGCATCACTTCGACCCGTGGTCACTCCATCACTTCGATGCAGGCCATCTACGTGCCCGCCGACGACATCACCGACCCGGCGCCGCACACCACGTTCGCCCACCTGGATGCCACCACGGTGCTCTCGCGGCCCATCTCCGAGCTGGGCATCTACCCGGCCGTGGACCCGCTGGACTCCACCTCCCGCATCTTGGACCCCGCCTACATCGGCGAGGACCACTACCGGATCGCGCAGGAGGTCAAGCAGGTGCTGCAGCGGTACAAGGACCTGCAGGACATCATCGCCATCCTCGGTATGGAGGAGTTGTCCGAGGAGGACAAGATCGTGGTGGGCCGCGCGCGGCGCATCCAGCGGTTCCTGTCGCAGAACATGTTCGTGGCCGAGGCCTTCACCGGCCAGAAGGGCTCCTTCGTGCCGCTGGAGGAGACGCTCAGCTCCTTCGATGCGCTGCTCAAGGGTGAGTTCGACGACGTCCCCGAGCAGGCCTTCTTCATGTGCGGTGGCATCGAGGACGTCAAGGCCAACGCGGAGAAGATGGCTGTCTGATGGGCGAGTTGACGGTCCGGATCGTCACGCCGAGCCGGGAGCTTTGGGAAGGCTCGGCGGCCTTCGTCGGGGTGCGCACCACCGATGGTCAACTCGGCGTGCTGCCCGGCCACGAGCCGCTGCTGGCCTCGCTCGCCGAGGGGGGCGTGGTGGAGGTCAAACCGGCTGACGGTGAGCCGGTTGTGGCCGCGGTTCACGGCGGCTTCGTCTCGGTGGACGCGGACTTCGTGCGCGTCCTGGCGTCCGTGGCGGAGTTGGCCGGCGAGATCGACACCAAGCGGGCCCAGGAGGCGCTAGCGCGCGCCCAGCAGGCAGTGGCTGCGGGCGACGACGGCATGGAGGCAGCCGAACGCCGCGCGTCGGCGCGGTTGCGGGCTGTCGGGGCGATTCGTCCGGACGTGACGATCTAGGCAGGTTCGTCCTGCTGCCGCCGTCCCGGCTGCCAAAGCAGATCGCCGGCTTCGCGGTTGGCGTACCGGGACAGCACGAACAGCAGGTCCGAGAGCCGGTTCAGGTACTGCGCGGCTAGCGGGCTCACCTGGCCGGGGAATCCCTGGCTGGCGGCCCAGGTCGCCCGTTCGGCGCGACGTACGACGGTTCGTGCCTGGTGCAGCCGGGCTGCGACTTCGGTGCCGCCGGGCAGCACGAACGAACGCAACGGCTCGAGCCCGGCGTTGTACATGTCGATCTGCGATTCCAGCCAGGTCACGTACTCCTGGGTGATACGCAGTTGTGTGCCGGTCTCGGCCGGGGGAGTGCAGAGGTCAGCACCCACGTCGAACAGGTCGTTCTGGATCCTCAGCAGTGTCTGGGACACGTCCGCGTCCAGGCCGGCGGCAACGAGAACCAACCCAACGCAGGCATTGGCTTCGTCCACGTCCGCGTAGGCGACCAGCCGGGCATCGTTCTTGTCTGTGCGCGTGAAATCCCCCAGCGCAGTGGTGCCGTCGTCGCCGGTGCGGGTGTAGATGCGCGTGAGGTTCACCATGACCAGCAGCGTACGGCCGCAACCGCGTTGGGGAGTCCGTACCCTCAGCGCGTGGAGCGACTCAGGGTTCGTGGCGGCACGCAGCTGAACGGCTCGGTTCGGGTGACTGGAGCCAAGAACAGCGTCTTGAAACTGATGGCTGCAACGCTCCTGGCCGAGGGTCGGTCGGTTCTACATGAGGTGCCACAGATCCTCGACGTCGAGATCATGGCCGAGTTGTTGCGACGACTCGGCTGCGCGGTGGACTTGGACGTGGACGCCGCCTCGCTCGCTGTGGCAGTGCCGGATCGACCCGGCCACCAGGCCGACTACGACCTGGTCCGGCGCCTGCGGGCGTCGATCAGCGTGTTGGGCCCGCTGCTGGCGCGATGTGGTGAGGTCGACGTGGCCCTTCCCGGTGGCGACGCCATCGGCTCGCGGGGCCTGGACCTGCACGTGGCCGGTCTGGTGCGCCTCGGCGCCGAAGTAACCAGCGAACACGGCTACCTGCGGGCGCGTGCCCCGCGCGGCCTGAGCGGCGCGACGATCTGGTTGGACTTTCCGTCGGTGGGCGCAACCGAGAACCTGTTGATGGCGGCTGTTTCGGCGCAGGGCACCACCGTCATCGATAACGCCGCGCGCGAACCCGAGATCGTCGACCTCTGCCAGATGCTGGTTGCGATGGGGGCCGAGATCTCCGGGATCGGCACCCCGACGCTGGAGATCGTCGGTGTGGACGCGTTAAGTGCCGTGGAATACACCGCCGTCCCGGACCGGATTGTTGCCGGAACCTGGGCGTTCGCCGCGGCGACCACGGGTGGGCGGGTGCGGGTGGAGCGGGGCCGAGCGGAGCACTTGGACGTTGCTCTGGACAAACTCGTGACGGCCGGCGCTTCGGTGACTACGGATCCGGCTGGGTTCACGGTGGAGATGTCTCAGCGGCCCCGCGCCGTGGACGTCGTCACGCTTCCGTATCCCGGATTCCCGACCGATCTGCAACCGATGGTGATCGCGATGTCCGCGGTGGCCAAAGGCACTGCCTTGGTGACCGAGAACGTGTTCGAAGCCCGCTTCATGTTCGCCAACGAGATCGCCCGGCTGGGTGCGGACATTCGCGTCGACGGGCACCACGCGGTGATCCGCGGCCAGGAGATGCTGTCCGGTGCTCCGGTGCGCGCGACCGACATCCGGGCCGGCGCCGGGCTCGTCGTCGCCGGTTTGGTGGCCGAGGGTGTGACCACGGTCTCCGACGCGTACCACATCGACCGCGGCTATCCGGGTTTCGATGCGCAGTTGCGCGGGCTCGGCGCTGACGTCATCCGGGAGCCGGACCCGGCCCCCTGACCGGCGTGAACGGCTAGCCCTGCAGCGCGCGGCGAGCTCGGTCCAGATCACCGTCGAAGACCATCAGGCGCAAGCCCTCGTCGGTCTGGGCCAGCGTTGCGCGGATGCCCGCCGCCAGCAGTTGGTCGCGCGACCGCTCACCGGCGGCAACGGTCGCCGGTTCGGCCACCGCGACCAGCAGCCCGTAGGACTCACTCGGACCCCGCTGCGCCGGACGGGCGATGAGGGAGCCGCCGCTGGAGAAACCCCAGCGCAGCACGCCGATGAGCAGGAGCACTGCGAGGAAGGCCAGCGCCGGTGCCCATAGGAACGAGTAGCCGTCAAGCACACCCACAGTGTGCTCCGCGCGGACGGGTTTCGACACCGGACGGCTAGCGTTGCCCGCGATCAAGGAGGACGCATGGGCGACACGGTGGCGGTTATCGGGGCCGGCTTGATGGGCGCGGGTATTGCGCAAGTGGCCGCGGTAGGCGGGTTCTCAGTCCGTCTGCACGACGTCGACGAGCGGGCCGCCGCACGCGGGCTCGCCGGCATCGATAAGTCGCTGGCCAAACTCGTGGATAAGGCGGTCCTGGCCGCCGACGCCGCAGCGGCGTCCCGCGATCGGATCGAGGTGGCTTCCACTCTGTCCGACGCCGTCGCCACGGCCGACGTCGTTGTCGAAGCCGTTATCGAGGACGTGGCGCTGAAGCAGGAGATCTTCGCTGCGGTCGAGGCGGCGGCACCGGCCACCAGCATCCTCGCCACCAATACGTCGGCCATCCCGATCACCCGGATCGCCGCGGCCACCACGCGACCCGAGCGCGTCGTCGGTACCCACTTCTTCTCCCCGGTTCCGTTGATGCCACTGGTCGAACTAGTCCGGGGCCGACACACCTCCGATGAGACGTTGGCACGTGCCCGCCAGTTCGCGGAGCAGATCGGAAAGGAGTGCGTGGTGGTGAACCGCGATGTCGCCGGGTTCATCACAACGCGCTTGATCAGCGCCCTGGCAAACGAGGCGGTGCGCCTTGTCGACAGCGGTGTGGCCAGCGCCGCTGACGTGGACACTGCCTGTCGGCTCGGCTTCGGTCATGCGATGGGTCCGCTGGCCACGATCGACCTCACCGGTGTGGACGTCATGGTCAACGCCGCTCGGGCGGTCTATGACGAGACCCGGGATCCGAAGTTCTTCCCGCCGGAGTTGCTGCAGCGGATGGTGGCCGCGGGTGATTTGGGGCGCAAGAGCGGTCGCGGTTTCTTCGACTACGCCGAATGAGCGCGGTGCCCGAACCCGACTGAGATCGGCTTGGTGCGTGTCGCACAGCGGCGGCGCCGGACCTACTCCCTACCTTTGTTCCGAGTCGGGTGCTGCGGCACCCGACTCACCAAGACCGGCGGCCTTCCCCGCCACGGCCATGTGGCCGCCGCCGGGAGGAGGTCGGCTGTGGAATCCCATTCCTCGGGCGTCGAGGTTCGCTTGACCCTGCCGCATCGTGTAGACGCCGCCACCATCGGCGCCGTGCGCTACGAGTTGGAGATCGCCGTGGCCGCTGGATCCGGCGATCTGATCCTTGATTGCTCCGGTGTCCAGGTGCTGGACTCGGCGGGTTTGGCGTTGCTGGTGGGCACACACCGGCGTTGTCGACAGGCTGGCCGCCGGTTGGTGCTGTCCGACCCCCAGCCCAACGTCCTGCGGCTGCTCGCCGTAACTCGGCTGCACCGAGTGCTGCACCTGGATCGGGCTACGCGCAGCGTCGGCTGACATTCCGCCTGCTCGGTCGAGGTTACTGGCGAGTAGGGTTGGGCCGTTCCTTAAGGAGGAGCGGATGCCGGATCGGCCCTGGGTCATGCGGACCTACGCCGGACACACGTCGGCGCAGGCCTCCAACGCCCTTTTCCACACCAACATGGCCAAGGGCCAGACCGGGCTTTCGGTCGCGTTCGACCTGCCCACCCAGACCGGCTACGACCCTGACGACCCCCGGGCGCGTGGGGAAGTTGGCCGCGTGGGTGTGCCGATCGCGCACTTGGGGGACATGCGCGCGCTGTTCGACGGGTTGCCCCTGGACCGGATGAACACCTCGATGACGATCAACGCCACCGCGATGTGGCTACTGGCGCTGTACGAGGCGGTGGCCGCCGAGACCGGCGTCGAGATCGCAGCCCTGTCCGGTACTACGCAGAACGACATCATCAAGGAGTACTTGAGTCGCGGCACCTACGTCTTCGGGCCGGAGGTCAGCCTGCGGTTGTCTGCAGACCTCATCGCGCATTCGGTGGCGACGATGCCGAAGTGGAACCCGATCAACATCTGCTCGTATCACCTGCAGGAGGCCGGGGCCACTCCCGTGCAGGAGTTGGCGTTCTCGATGGCGACTGCGATCGCCGTGCTGGACGCGGTGCGGGACAGCGGGCAGGTGCCACCGGAGCGATTCGGTGACGTTGTCGGTCGCATGTCTTTCTTCGTGAACGCCGGAGTTCGCTTCGTGGAGGAGATGTGCAAGATGCGCGCGTTCGGTCTCCTCTGGGAGGAGATCACCCGCGACCGCTACGGCATCGAGAACCCAGACCAGCGTCGCTTCCGGTATGGAGTGCAGGTCAATTCGCTGGGCCTCACGGAGGAGCAGCCGGAAAACAACGTCGCTCGCATCATGCTGGAGATGCTGGGCGTGACCTTGAGTCGGGACGCCCGGGCCCGAGCCATCCAGTTGCCCGCTTGGAACGAGGCCCTCGGCCTGCCACGACCATGGGACCAGCAGTGGTCGCTGCGAATGCAGCAGGTACTCGCATACGAGTCCGACTTGCTGGAATACCCCGACCTGTTCACCGGCTCTCCGGTCGTCGAAAGCAAAGTCACCGAACTCCTCGATGCCGCCAGAGCGGAGCTGGAGCAGATCGACGCTCGTGGCGGCGTAGTGGCCGCCGTCGCCGACGGCTATCTGAAGGCGCAGTTGGTGAGCTCGCACGCCCAGCGTCGCGGCCGCATCGAGTCCGGTGAGCAGAAGGTCATCGGCGTCAACTCGTTCGTGGAGACCGAGCCCAGCCCGTTGACCGCCAGTGGCGCGGCGATCCTCAGCGTCGACCCCGCCGCGGAAGCTGAAGCCGTGGCAGCGCTGCAGCGTTGGCGTGAGCAACGGGATCCGGTGGCGGTCAAGGAGGCTTTGGCGGCCTTGACCGCTGCCGCCGCTGGTACCGAGTCGTTGATGCCGGCCACCATGCAGTGCGCCCGTGCCGGTGTGACAACCGGGGAGTGGGCGGGTGCGCTGCGCGAGGTCTTCGGCGAGTACCGCGCGCCCACGGGGGTAGCCGATGCTCCGACTACGCCTTCGGCCGGGTTGGCCCAGCTGCGCGAACTGGTGCAGAGCACCGGAGCCCAGCTAGGGACTCGATTGCGGATCCTGGTGGCCAAGCCCGGCTTGGACGGCCACAGCAACGGCGCCGAACAGGTTGCGGTGCGCGCCCGCGACGCGGGTTTCGAGGTCGTCTACGCGGGCATCCGACTCACCCCGGAGCAGATCGTCGCCTCGGCGGTCGCCGACGACGTCCACTGCGTGGGCCTGTCGGTGCTGTCCGGTTCGCACCTGGACCTGGTGCCCGCGGTGGTGGCCGGGCTGCGGGAGGCAGGGCTGACCGACGTGCCCGTGGTCGTCGGCGGGATCATCCCGGCTGCCGACGCTGCTGTCCTGGTCGCTGGCGGGGTGGCTGCGGTGTTCACCCCGAAGGACTTCGACCTGACCGAGGACCTGACGCAGGTGGTCGGCGCCATCCGCCGGGCCCGGGGGTTGGCAGACGGCTAATCGTTCGCCTCGCTGCCGGCCCGGTCGACATCGGCAGGCGGCAGGTCCGCGGACCCGTGCGCTGCCACGTGCTCGTCGACGGCGGACATCGCTTCAGCCACGGCCGCGGCGGGCCCGCCAGATCGTTCGGCGGCGTAAACGGCGGCGCCGAGTCGAGCGAGCAAACGCTCCGTTTGGCGGCGGGCCTGGTACTCGCCGAGACTCTTGCGGCCGTCCTCCAAGGTGCGCTGGGCGTCGGCGATCAAGCCGCTCAGTACGTCACTGGCCCGGTCCACGTACTCGTCCCACTGCTGGCGCTGGTCGTTCATCTTTCTCCTCCTCCGATCCGTAGTCAGTCAGCATCGCTGCGGGTCCACCGAAACGCCAGGCGGGCCAGCACGGCTGCCCCGATCGACCACGCGACAAGCACCAGCGCCACCATGGGCAGTTCCCACGAGCCAGCCGGTTCGACGGCGGCGAACGACTCCGGCAGGAACACCGACCGCATGCCCTGGCACAGCCACTTCAGCGGGAACAGGGACGCGAATTGCTGCATCCACGAAGGCAACTGGCTGAACACGAAGAAGACGCCGGACGTGAACTGCAACACCAGCACGACCGGCGTCACCAGCGCGGACGCACTGCGCCCGTTGCGAGGTATGGCTGAGTAGGCGATTCCGAGCAGTGAGCAGACGACCACGCCCAGCAGGCTCACCCAGAGCAACGTGAACCATTTCTGCGCGGTGTCCGGCATCGTCACGTCGAAGAGCAGGACGCCGATGGCGAGCAGCAGTGTTATCTGCGCCGTGACCGAAATGAGCACCACGATGGTCTTGCCGATGAAGTACGAGGCGGACGGCATCGGGGTGCCGCGCAGCCGCTTGAGGGTTCCGTCGTCGCGCTCCAGGGGAATCGAGATGGCGAGGTTCTGAAAGCCGCTGTAGACGAGGCCGCTGGCGATCATGCCGGCCAGGAAGTACTGGCTGAAGGTCACACCAGGCTCGATCTCCGCATCGAACGCGGAACCGAAGACGACCAGCAGCAGCATGGGCAGTGCGAAGTTGAACAGTGCCGACTCGCGGTCGCGGAAGAACTGCTTCAACTCGATGCCGGCACGGCGCCGCCCGAGACTCCAGGCTGATGGTGGGCTCGCTTCCGTAACGCTCATGACGCCGGCTCGTTCTCCTGGCCCACAAGTGCCAGGTAGGTGTCCTCAAGCGTCGGCCGACGCACCGTCAACTCCGGGATCGGTCCACCGAACCGGGCCGCCAGGTCCAGGACGACCTTGGTCGGATCGTCGGTTGCCTCCGTGCGCAGCTGGCCCGCTTCGGCCCATGAAACTTCGGCCTTGCCGTTGCTGCGACCGCCAAGGGTCGCCGGCGGCCCCTCCGCGCGAACCTGACCGTTCGCGATCACCACGACCCGGTCGGCGAGCGCTTCGGCCTCCTCCAGGTAGTGCGTCGTGAGCAGGATCGTTGTGCCGGCGGCGCGAAGCTGGGCGATCAGCGCCCAGAAATCCCGTCGTGCCTCCGGGTCGAAGCCGGTCGTCGGTTCGTCGAGGAAGAGCAATTCCGGTCGGCCGATGATGCCCAGCGCCACGTCCAGGCGCCGCCGCTGGCCCCCGGAGAGCAACCGGCCGCGAGCGTCTCGCTTTGCCGACAACCCCACCAGGTCAATCACCTCGTCCGGGTTGCGGGGATTGGGGTAGTACGTGGCGAAGTGGTGAACCGTCTCCGCCACCGTCAGATCTCCCAGGTCGGTGGCCGACTGCAGCACGATGCCGATGCGTCGGCGCCAGGACTGGTCGGCGGACGCCGGGTCCGCGCCTAGGACCGTCACAGCACCGGAGTCGCGGTTGCGGTACCCCTCGAATATCTCCACCGCCGTGGTCTTGCCGGCTCCGTTGGGACCGAGGACAGCGACGCACTCCTGATGTTCCACGCGCAGGTCGACGCCGTCGAGGGCCTGGGTATCGCCGTACCGCTTCCGGACATCCGTCGCTGTGATCGCCGGCTCCACACAAAGCACGTTAGCGTCAGAAGAGCCGCGACTCCGGGTCGTCCGTCCCTTTCAGCGCCTCGTAGTCGACCACGACGCACTCGATGCCCCGGTCCAGCGCCAGGGTCCGGGCCTGCGGGCGGATCTCCTGAGCGGCGAACACCCCGCGCACCGGGGCCAGCAACTCGTCGCGGTTGAGCAGGTCGAGATACCGGGTCAGCTGCTCGACGCCGTCCATGTCGCCGCGGCGCTTCACCTCGACCGCGACTGTCACCCCATCCGCGTCTCGGCACAGCAGATCGACTGGGCCGATCGCGGTCGGGTACTCCCGACGGATCAGCGACCAGTCGTCGCCCAGCGTGTTCAGTTGCTCGGCCAGCAGCGACTGCAACTGCGCCTCGACGCCGTCCTTGCTGAGTCCGGGTTCGACGCCGAGTTCGTGGCTGGAGTCGAGCAGGATCTCCTCGATGCCGATCAGTAGGCGCTCGCCGCCGCGATTGGTGACCGTCCAAAGCAGGCCGTCGGCCCCGGCGCCCTCCTCGAGTTCACATGGCGGGCTCATCCAGTTCAACGGCTTGTAGGCGCGGTCATCGGCGTGGATGGACACCGAGCCGTCCGCCTTGATCAGCAGCAGGCGTGTGGCCAGCGGCAGGTGGGCGGTCAGGCGACCCACGTAGTCGACCCGGCAGCGGGCGATGACCAGGCGCATGGGCGCCGACGGTAGCCGCAGCGGTAGCGTCGCGGCCCGTGCCGGTCGTGGACACTGTCATCGTCGGCGGCGGCAGTGCCGGATGCGTGCTGGCGGCCCGCCTGTCCCAGGCCCGTGATCACCGCGTTCTCTTACTGGAAGCGGGGGAGCCGGACCTCGGCGCGGACTTCGAGATCCCGGCCCGTCTGGTGCGCCTGATCGGGTCGGCGCACGACTGGGGCGATGTGACTCAGCCCCAAGCGGGCCTGGGTGGGCGCACGGTGCGGTGGCCGCGCGGCCGCGCCCTGGGTGGGTCGTCGGCCATCAACGCCACGTTGTGGGTGCGCCCACGTCCAGCCGACTTCGACCAGTGGCGTGATGAGCACGGTCTCCTGGGCTGGGGTGCGGCCGATCTCCTGCCCGCGCTGCGCCGCGCCGAAGAGGTGATGGCCCCGGAGCCGTTGCGGTACGCCCACGAGTTGTCCACCGCCTTCGTCCAGGCGTCCCGGATAGCTGGACTGGCCGACTCCGGTGTCTTCGAGGTGACGCAACGCCTGGGTGTGCGGCATTCGGCGGCCAGCGCCTACCTGCGACCGGCCATGTCGCGGGACAACCTCCAGGTGCGCTCGGCTGTGGTCAGTCGAGTGCTGTTCCGCGGCCAGCGGGCGGTCGGAGTGGAACTGGCCGACGGCACCGCGGTGCCGGCAGGGCGCGTGATCGTGTGCGCGGGCGCGGTCGGCTCGCCAGTACTGCTGCAGCGTTCGGGAATCGGCCCGGTCGAGCACCTCGAGCGCATCGGCGTCCGAGTGCTGGTGGACGCTGCTGTCGGCGCGGGCCTCGCCGATCACCTGGCCGTTCCCTTGCTCTGGATCGGTCAGGCGACCCCGGGCCTGCACGAGGGCAGTTCCGAACTAGCGCTGCGCCGGTGGTCCGAGCGCGGCGACGGTCCGCTGGTCAGCGGCAACGCCGAGGCGTTCGCCTTCGCGGCGACCGGATTGAATGTCGAACCCGATCTGCAACTGCACGCCGGCCCGGCCGCCTTCGTCGGTGACGTGGGTGGCTACCCCGGTGCCGCGCGGTTCACGATCGCCGCGGTGTTGTTGCGACCGACCAGCCGCGGGTGGGTCCGGGCGAGTGGTCCACGGCCGGGCGACCCGCCGCTGATCGACCCGAACTACCTCGGTGCGGACGCCGACACGGATGCACTTGTCGGCGGGGCGCAACTGGCGGCCCAGATCGGTGCAGCCGAGCCGTTGCGGCGGCTGCTGGCGCGCCGCGTCCGGCCCCCGGCCGACCCCGAACCGGACTGGCGCGCGCATGTGCGGGCCCGGGCATCGACCCTGTTTCATCCGACCGGAACGGTGGCGGCCGGCAGCGTCCTTGACGGTCGGCTGGCCCTCCCGGGCACGGCCGGCCTGCATGTGGTCGACGCGTCGGTCTTCCCGGCTCCGGTAAGCGCCAACACCAACGCGGCGGTGCTCGCCGTGGCCGAACGGGCCGCCGATCTGCTGACCGATTGATCTGGGAGAATGCCGGTTCGACACCTGAGGAGCAACATGGCCCGCGACTTCCGCACTATCGGCGTTATCGGTCTCGGCACCATGGGTGCGGGCATCGCCGAGGTGTTTGCCCGTAACGGCTTCGACGTCATCGGCGTGGAGGGCGAGGAGTCCGGGATCGAGCGGGGCCGGGGACACCTGGCCGCTTCCACCGGGCGCGCGGTCAAGCGCGGCAAGCTCACCGACAACGAGCAGAAGGCCATTTTCGACCGCATCCGGTTCACGACATCCATGGACGACCTGGCCGAGGCGGATCTGGTCATCGAGGCGGTTCCGGAACACCTGGACCTCAAACAGGACCTGCTTGGCCGGGTGGACAAGATCGTGCGTCCGGACGCCATTCTGGCTACCAACACCTCCTCGCTGTCGGTGACGGAGATCTCGGTGGCGACGACGCGGCCGGCGCTGCTGGTCGGGATGCACTTCTTCAACCCGGCACCCGTACTCAAGCTTGTCGAGGTGGTGCGGACCGTCGTCACCGACCCCGAGGTAGTCGAGGACGTCAAGGGGCTGGCCGCGCGGCTGGGCAAGCAGCCGGTGGTCGTCGGTGACAAGGCGGGCTTCATCGCCAACGCCCTCCTGTTCGGATACCTCAACCACGCGGTCCGCCTGTACGAGACTCGCTACGCCACGCGCGAGGACATCGACGCCGCCATGCGGCTCGGAGCCGGCTACCCAATGGGGCCGTTGGCCCTGCTCGACCTGGTCGGCCTGGACACCGCCTACGAGATCCTCGACACGATGTACCGCCAGACCCGGGACCGGCTGCACGCACCGGCGCCGATCCTCAAGCAACTGGTGACTGCGGGCCTGCTCGGCCGCAAGACCGGTCGCGGTTTCTACACCTACGAGAGCGCTGACTCGCCGGTAGTCGTTGACGACGCGGCAACCCCGCGGCCGGACGGCGAGGTGACCGGACGGCCGGTGCAGCGTGTCGGTGTCGCCGGTTCGGGGACCATGGCCAAGGGGATCATCGAGGCGCTGGCACGCTCCGGCGTGGACGTTCTTTACGTCACTCGTGGCGAGGAGAAGGTGGCGGCCGTACGAGCCGAGATCGAGCGTTCGGTGGACAAGGCCGTACTACGGGGCAAGTTGGCCGCCGACGAGCGGGATCCGTTGCTGGATCGAATCGTCGGATCGCATCGCCTCGACGACCTCGCGGATGTCGATGTGGTCATTGAGGCGGCCGTCGAAGAGTTGTCGGTCAAGCAGACCCTGTTCGAGACGTTCGATGAGATCTGCAAGCCCGGGGCGGTGCTGGCAACGACCACGTCCAGCCTGCCGGTCATCGAGATGGCGGCGGCGACCAAACGGCCGGCCGACGTGGTCGGACTGCACTTCTTCAACCCGGCCCAGGCGATGGACCTGGTCGAGGTGGTGGCCACGGTGCATTCCGGACCGGAGGCCTTGGCAACTGGAACGGCGTTGGTGCGCCGGCTGGGCAAGACCCCGGTGCAGTGCGGTGACCGCTCCGGCTTCATCGTCAACACGCTCTTGTTCCCGTACCTGAACGACGCGGTGAAGATGTTGGAGGCGCACTACGCCAGCGCTGACGACATCGACACCGCCATGAAGGTGGGCACCGGCTACCCGATGGGGCCGTTCGAGTTGCTCGACGTCGTCGGCCTGGATGTGGCGCTGGCCATCCAGATGCAGTTGTACCGGGAGTTCCGCGAGCCCGGGTTCGCACCCGCACCGCTTCTGGAGCACCTGGTCACGGCCGGATATCTCGGTCGCAAGGCCGGGCGCGGGTTCCGGGTCTACAACACACCGTGAGCAAGCGGCGTCCTGCTGCGCGCGGCGGCTCAGGACCGGCGCCCGAGCGCATCGAGACCTTCGACGGCGAGGACTACGTGGTCCGGCCGATCCGCGGTTCCTCGTCCACCAAGCCGTACCGCTGCCCCGGCTGTGACCTGGAGATCCCGACCGCCACTCCGCACCTGGTCGTTTGGCCCGAGCATCTGGGCAGTGGTCACCGACGCCACTGGCACAAGGCCTGCTGGCAGGCGCGCGAGCGGCGGCGCCCGCTGTCGTGACCGTCCAGATCCGCGCCAACACCGTCCTGCCGGCTCGTCGCCGCCCGGTCACGCTGCACACCGCCGACGGCCTGGAGCTGGTGGGGGAGTTGGCGTTGCCGCCGGACTCCGAGCCGGCGGCCACGTTGGTCTGCCTGCACCCGTTGCCGACGCATGGCGGGATGATGGACAGCCACCTCCTGCGCAAGGCGGCCTGGCGACTTCCCGCCCTGGCCGGGATCGCGGTGCTGCGGTTCAACACCCGCGGGACTACGTCTGCGCACGGCACTTCCCAAGGGCAGTTCGAGGCAGCGGTCGGTGAGCGGTACGACGTTGCCGCTGCGATCGAGTTCGCCGAGTTCGAGCACCTGCCGCAGCCGTGGCTGCTCGGTTGGTCCTTCGGTACCGACCTGGCGTTGATGCACGGCCTGGATCCGGCGATAGCCGGAGCGATTCTGCTGTCGCCGCCGTTGCGGTTCAGTACCGATGAGCACCTGGCGCGCTGGGACGCGGCGGGAACTCCGTTGTTGGCGTTGATCCCGGAGTTGGACGACTACCTGCGTCCAGCCGAGGCAACCGCTCGCTTCGCGGCGGTACGGCAAGCGGAAGTAGTCGGCGTGGATGGTGCCAAGCACTTGTGGGTCGGCGAACCGTTCGTCCGCATCGCCTTGGACCACATCGTCAGCCGCGTACTTGGGCCGGACGCGGCCGCGCCGCTGCCGAGCACGTGGGACGGCCCAGCCTGGTCCTTCAGCGACCTGACACAGGAGTTGACCCCTACGGTGCAGCCGTGACCCCGCCACTGGTTCTGTTGCACGCGTTCCCGCTGCACGCCGCGATGTACGACCGCCTGCACCGGGAGTTGGCCGCCGACGTAATCACCCCGGACCTCCCGGGCTTCGGCTCGGCTGCGATGCCGTCGGGTACGCCCAGCCTGGCGGCCTACGCGGAGGCCGTCCTGGCCGAAATGGACGCCGCCGGGCTGCACCGCGTGATCCTGGGCGGCACCAGCATGGGCGGCTACGTGGCCATGGAACTGCTGCGGCTATCCCCGCAGCGCGTGGCCGGCCTGGCGTTGCTGGACACGAAGGCCGCCGCCGACCCCCCGGCCGCTCGCGCCAATCGGGAGCGGATCGCCGCTGCGGCGGAGTCGGCTGGGTTGGCGGTCGTGCACGCGGACGTGGAGCCGGCGCTCGTGGGGGAGAGCACCAAGCGCGATCGCGCCGACGTTGTTGCCGAGGTTCACGCCATGGTGGCGGCGGCCAACCCGATGGCCGTGGCCTGGGCCCAGCGGGCCATGGCCGCTCGCCCCGACTCGCTGGCGGACCTCGCTGGTTTCAACGGCCCGGCGCTCGTGCTCCGGGGCGACGAGGACGCCCTCGCGGCCGAGGCCGATGCCCTGGCGATGTCGGACGCCCTCGCCGACGTAGAGCGGGTCACCGTGCGCGGTGCGGGGCATCTGGCCGCGGTGGAAACCCCGGCTGCGGTCGCGGCTGCGTTGACGGGCTTGATTGCGCGCTGTGAAAAGGCCTGAGTAGGTCAGACGTCGCGGAAGCGGTTGATCGAGTCCAGGTGTCGCTCGCGGAGGGCCTCATCGCGGACCCCAAGGCCTTCCTCCGGGGCCAGGCAGAGCACCCCGACCTTGCCCTGGTGGCGATTGCTGTGCACCTCCAGCGCGGCCTGCCCGGTCTCGGCAAGCGGGAACACCTTGCTCAGGGTCGGGTGGATCCGGCCGCGGGCGATCAGTCGGTTTGCCTCCCACGCCTCGCGGTAGTTGGCGAAGTGGCTGCCGATGATCCGCTTGAGGTTCATCCAGAGGTAGCGGTTGTCGTACTGGTGCAGGAACCCGGAGGTGGAAGCGCAGGTGACGATGGTGCCGCCCTTGCGTGCGACGTAAACCGACGCGCCGAAGGTTTCCCGTCCCGGGTGCTCGAAGACGATGTCCACGTCGTCGCCACCGGTTAGTTCCCGGATACGGGCACCGAACCGCTTCCACTCCTTGGGGTCCTGGGTGTTCTCGTCTTTCCAGAAGCGGTAGTCCTCAGCGGCCCGGTCGATGATGAGTTCGGCGCCCAGGCTGCGGCAGATCTCGGCCTTCTCCGGACTTGAGACGACACAGATCGGCGTCGCGCCCCCGTTGAGGGCCATTTGCGTCGCGTACGACCCCAGGCCGCCGGAGGCGCCCCAGATCAGCACGACGTCGCCTTGCTTCATCCCGGCGCCGTGGGTCGATACCAACTGGCGGTAGGCAGTGGAGTTGACCAGTCCGGGCGCGGCGGCCTCTTCCCAGGTCAGATGCGCCGGCTTGGGCAGGAGCTGATTGGACTTGACCAGGGCCAGTTGCGCCAGCCCGCCGAAGTTCGTCTCGAAGCCCCAGATCCGTTGTTCGGGGTCCAGCATCGTGTCGTCGTGACCCTGCGGGTGCTCCAACTCCACTGACAGGCAGTGCGCGACTACCTCGTCTCCCGGTTTCCAGGCGCTCACCCCGACGCCGACGCGCAGCACCACGCCGGACAGGTCCGATCCGATCACGTGGTACGGCAGATCGTGGCGGGCGGCCAGTGGGTGGATGCGCCCGTACCGCTTGAGGAAGTCGAAGGTGGGGACCGGTTCGAAGATGGAAGTCCAAACCGTGTTGTAGTTGATGGAACTGGCCATCACCGCGACCAGCGCCTCACCCGGGCCCAGTTCCGGGACGGGCACCTCGTCGAGGTGCAGGGACTGGCGCGGGTCCCGCTCGCGGGTCGGTGTGCCGGCGAACATGTCGACTTCATCGGCGTGCACCGTGATGGCTGCGTAGGACTCCGGCACGGGCAGCGCCGCGTACGCGGCCGGATCATTCGCACCGGCCAGGATGGTCTGGAGAATCTGCTCCACTTGGGCCTCCTCGACCGAATACTAGGCGCTGATATTACCGGCCAGTAACAATGAGGCGAATCAGCCCATGTGGGCCGCTGTGGACTCGGGTCTGGGCTTCAGATGTCCTCGCCCGGCTGCACCAGTTCGATCAGCACGCCGCCGGCGTCCTTGGGGTGCACGAAGTTGATCAGCGACCCCGCGGTCCCGACCTTGGGCTCGTCGTAGAGCAGGCGCAGGCCTCGGGCACGCAGATGTGCGGCGGCCGCGCGCACGTCGGTCACGGTGTAGGCCATCTGCTGGATTCCCGGTCCGCTGCGCTGCAGGAACTTGCCGATGGGGGTGTCCGGACCCAGCGGGCTGAGCAACTGCAGCATCGAGCCGGATTCGCCGATGGCCAGCATTGCTTCGTTGACGCCCTGCTCCTCGTTGCGCTCCCGGTGCACGCACTCAAAGCCGAAGGCACGCTCGTAGAAGCGGATGGCGTCGTCCAGGTCTTCGACCGCAATCCCCACGTGATCGATCCGAACCACCATGCCGTCGGGCAACACCGCGGACATGCGACCTCCTGTCGAGTACGGGGCGGGCGCGATTCGACCTGCCGTGCTGACTATCGTGGCACCCGCCCAATCAGCCCCGTACTCGGGAGGAAACATGCCCGGACCCAGCGTCATCGTTGCCGGAGCCCGCACCCCGATGGGGCGACTGTCCGGCGGGTTGAAGTCGCTCAGTGGTGCCCAACTCGGGGCGGTTGCCATCGAGGCCGCGATGCAGCGGTCCGGCGTTTCCGGCGACGACATCGACTACGTGGTCATGGGCCAGGTCCTTCAGGGCGGCACTGGACAGATCACCGCCCGCCAGGCGGCCGTTGCGGCCGGGATCCCGATGTCCGTGCCGGCCCTGACGATCAACAAGGTCTGCCTGTCCGGCCTCGATGCGATCGCACTGGCCGATCAACTGATCCGCGCCGGGGAGTTCGAGGTGGTGGTCGCCGGCGGCATGGAATCCATGACCAACGCACCGCACCTGCTCGTGGGTTCGCGGGAGGGCGTCAAGTTCGGCGATTGGAAGATGATCGACTCGATGCTGTTCGACGGGCTCACCTGCGCCTTCGACGAATGCGCAATGGGCGAGTCCACCGAGAACTACAACAGCCGCTACGGCCTGACGCGGGCGGACCAGGATGAGTTCGCCGCCCGCAGTCACCAGCGGGCCGCGGCGGCTGCGAAGAACGGTTTGTTCGACGAGGAGATCGCCCCGGTCACCATCCCCCAGCGCAAGGGCGACCCGGTCGTGGTCAGCGCCGACGAGGGCATCCGCCCGGACACCACCGCCGACAGCCTTTCGGGGCTTCGTGCGGCCTTCACAAAGGACGGCACGATTACTGCCGGCAACGCGTCGCAGATCTCCGATGGCGCCGCCGCCGTCGTCGTCATGAGCAAGGCGGCCGCAGAAGCCCGAGGGCTGACCTGGCTGGCCGAGATCGGCGCGCACGGCGTCGTGGCCGGACCGGATCCGAGCCTGCACGAACAGCCGGCCAATGCCATCAGGGTGGCTCTGGCCAAGCAGCAGTTGGACGTCTCGGACCTGGACCTGGTCGAGATCAACGAAGCCTTCGCTGCTGTGGGCCTGGTCAGCCAGCGCGCGCTGGACCTGCCGGACGAAAAAGTGAACGTCAACGGTGGTGCCATTGCATTGGGGCACCCGGTCGGCATGTCCGGCGCCCGCCTGGCGCTGACTTTGGCTCTGGAGCTTCGCCGCCGCGGCGGCGGCCGAGGTGCGGCCGCACTGTGTGGCGGCGGCGGCCAGGGTGACGCGCTGATCCTTACGGTTCCTGCTTCCTGAATGGCCAACGCCATTGACGTGGCGGCGCTGGTAACCGCAGCCCGTTCCGGGCAAGCACGCGCGGTGGCGCGCCTGCTGTCCGTGGTTGAGGACGGCTCCGAGCAGTTGCCCGAGGCCATGGCCGCGCTGGCGGGCGCCGGTTCCGACGTGCGGATCATCGGGATCACCGGTTCCCCCGGGGTCGGCAAGTCGACCACCACAAACGCGTTGATCCGGGCATTCCGTGAGCGCGGCGAGCGTGTCGGGGTGCTTGCGGTGGACCCCTCAAGTCCCTTCACCGGCGGTGCGCTGTTGGGGGACCGAGTGCGCATGTCCGAGCACGCCGGCGACGAGGGCGTCTTCATCAGGTCCATGGCCTCTCGGGGACATCTGGGGGGACTGGCCGCGGCCACGCCGCAGGCGGCCCGTGTGCTCGCCGGTGTCGGTTTCGACGTCGTGATCCTCGAGACCGTCGGGGTCGGGCAGTCCGAAGTCGAGGTAGCCGCCAGCGCCGACACGACTGTCGTCCTGCTGGCTCCGGGTATGGGTGACGGCATCCAAGCCGCCAAGGCCGGCATCCTCGAGGTGGGCGATGTGTTCGCAGTGAACAAGGCGGATCGCGACGGCGCCGACGCCACCATGCGGGAGTTGCGATCCATGCTCACCTTGGGTGGCTTGGAGGCGGGGCAGTGGCGTCCGCCGGTGGTCCGGACGGTGGCTTCGACCGGCGAGGGCATGGCGGAACTGGTCACCGAACTCGACCGGCATCAGGAGTACCTGCGCGACAGCGGGGAAGGACGGCGACGACGGGTGCAGCGAGCTGTTGCCGAAGTCGAGGGGCTGGTGCTCGGCGCGCTACGCCGCCGCCTCGACCCGGAGCGGTTGCAGTCGTTGGCCGCTCGCGTGGCCAGCGGTGACCTCGACGCCTTTGCAGCTGTGGATCAACTGCTCGACTGACCGGTGTCCTCGTGCGTGCGCCGTCCCGACGCCCATGTGCCCAGGGCCGCGATCCCGGCCAGGTCAGAGGTCGCCACCTCGTATGGGTCAGCGTCGAGGAGCACCAAATCGGCGCGCTTGCCCACGGCGATTCGCCCCCACGTCCCAGCCTCCCCGGCTTGGGTCGCTACCGCGGCGGAATAGGCGTTCAGCGCTTGGGCCAGTGAGATCCGTTGCCACGGCGTCCAGCCGCCGGGGGGCTCACCCGTCTCGGTCTGCCGGCTCACCGCCGTGGCGATACCGGCCATCGGGACTTCGCTGGAGATGGGCCAGTCCGACCCGAACGACACCGTGGCCCCGGAGCGGATGAGGTCCGCCAGTGGGTACTGGGCGTCTCCACGGTCACCTAGCCTGGGCAACGTCAACTCGGTCATGCCCGGCTCCAGACACAGCCATAACGGCTCGAGGTTGGCGATGACCCCGAGGGCCGCGAACCGCGGCAGGTCGGCCGCGTCGATGAGTTGGCAGTGGGCGATGACCGGTGGTTTCGGTAGTGGCCCGGTAAGGGCGATCGCGCGGCCAATTGCGTTCAGCGCGGACCGGATCGCCGCGTCACCGATCGCATGCAAGTGCAGGCCGAATCCGGCCCGGCTGAACACGACCGCAGCCTCGGCCAGTTCCGAAGGTTCCCAGACCGGCATGCCGCGATCGGTGGGCACACCGGACCCGTCGGCGTAGCCGTCCAGCAGCGCCGCGGTTCCGCCCTCGATCACGCCGTCGGCGAAGAACTTGACTGTGCGCGCAGTGACACCCGCTGCGGTCGGAGACCCGGCCAGCCGGTCCCGGATCTCGACGAACTCCGGCACCTGCTCGCGCCAGCGATCTGGATCGGCCCGCAACGCGAGGTCGGCGCGCACCGGCAGCGTGTCGGCTACGGCGAGGTATGCGTCGATGACCCCGGAACCGGGGTCGACCCAGGCGTCCTGCCACCACGTCACCCCCGCTGCCGCCATCCGTCGTCCGGCGCGCAGCAGGGCCGCTTGCAGCGTTTCGGGGCGGTAGGGCGGCTGGGCATTGAGGACCAGGTCGCACGCGTGCCACTCCCGCAACGTCCCGAGCGGTTCGCCGTCCGGCCGCCTGACGATGAATCCCAAGTCGGGATCGGGCGTGTCGCGGTTGATGCCGGCCAGCCGCAGCGCGGCCGAGTTGCACCACAGCGTGTGATAGTCCGAAGCGCGCAGCGCCACGGGCCGATCGGGAACCACGCTGTCGAGCCACTTTGCGTCGAACTCGCCATGCGGCGCCAGCGCCGCCTCGTAGGAGCCGCCGCGCACCCACGGTTCGTTGGGGTGCTCGGCCGCCCACCGGGCGACGGACTCCAGGATCTCCTGGACTGAGCTGGCGTCGCTGATCGACGGACCCTCGTCCTCGAGGCCGCCGAACAAGGGGTGACAGTGCCCGTCGCCGAACGACGGCAACAGCGCGCCGGTGGCTTCTATCTCTTCGCAGTCGTCGGCCGCGCGGGCTTGGGCGAACGCTGTTTCGTCGGTTCCGCTGATCACGCCACCGGTGACCGCCACCGCCTTCGCCGTCGGCGCGGCTGGGTCGCCGGTCCGGATCGTGCCGCGGAACAACGTCACCGTCGTGGTCATCACACCTCCCCGCGCGTGCGCGGCTCGCGCCGTGCTCGACTGTGCCATTCTCAAGGGATGGCTGCTGACTTCAGCACAATCTCGGGGCAGCCGCTTGAGCCGGTCTATGGGCCACCTCCGGGTGCGGTGGACCCGCGGGTCGAGCGCATCGGCCAACCTGGTTCCTACCCGTACACCCGGGGGCTCTACCCAGACGGCTACCGGCAGCGGCTTTGGACCATTCGCCAGTTCGCCGGATTCGGTGACGCCGCCGACACCAATGCGCGCTTCCAGCAATTGCTCGCGTCCGGAGCCGGCGGCTTGTCCGTCGCCTTCGACATGCCGACTTTGATGGGTCTGGACTCAGACCATCCAAAGGCCCTCGGCGAAGTCGGCCACTGCGGCGTCGCGGTCGACTCCGCAGCCGACATGGATGCGTTGTTCGCCGGGATCCCGCTGGAGTCCGTGACGACCTCGATGACCATCTCCGGGCCCGCCGTGCCCGTCTTCGCCCTGTACGCGGTCGCCGCCGAAAGGCAGGGCGCCGACTTGGCAGGGCTGGACGGCACGCTGCAGACGGACATCTTCAAGGAGTACCACGCGCAGAAGGAGTGGCTGTTCGCCCCGGAACCGCATCTGCGGCTCATCGGCGACCTGATGGTTTGGTGCCGCCAGCACATGCCGAAGTACAAGCCGCTGTCGGTGTCCGGCTATCACATTCGTGAGGCCGGGGCGACGGCCGCGCAGGAGTTGGCCTTCACTTTGGCTGACGGGTTCGCCTATGTGGAGTTGGGGCTCTCGCGGGGTCTGCCGGTCAATGAGTTCGCGCCGCAGTTGTCTTTCTTCTTCGATGCCCACATCGACTTCTTCGAGGAGATAGCCAAGTTCCGGGCCGCGCGCCGCATCTGGGCCCGATGGCTGCGAGTGCACTTCGGCGCCACCAACCCCAAGGCGCAATGGCTGAAGTTCCACACGCAGACGGCCGGCGTTTCCCTGACCGCGCAACAGCCGCAGAACAACGTGGTCCGGACTGCGATCGAGGCCATGGCGGCCGTACTTGGTGGCACCAACTCGCTGCACACGAACGCGCTGGACGAAGTCTTGGCGCTGCCGACCGACGACGCCGCGCGGCTGGCGCTGCGCACGCAGCAGGTCATCGCCGAGGAGACGGGTGTGGCCGCCGTGGTCGATCCGTTGGGTGGGTCCTGGTACCTGGAGGAGCTCACCGATCGCCTCGAACAGGAGGCCGAGGTGATCTTCGCGGAGATCCTGGATTTGGGTCGGAACGCGGGGGAGCACCCCATCGGCCCGATGACCGCCGGGATCCTGGCCGGTATCGACCAGGGCTGGTTCACCCGGCGCATCGCCGACTCGGCCGCGGCGTACCAGGACGCGCTGGAGCGCGGCGACAAGCGGGTCGTGGGCGTCACCGTGCACGCGGAGGACGACGCGCAGGCGCCGCCGATCCTGCGAATCGGTCCGGAGGTCGAGCAACGTCAGGTGCGCGCACTGCAGCAACGGCGCACCGAGCGTGACGGCGCTGCGGCGCAGCGGGCCATTCACGCACTCCGAAGCGCCGCCGAAAACGACGATCCGCTGGTCGAGCCGCTGTTGGCTGCGGCCCGCGCCGAAGTCACGCTGGGGGAGATGTGTCAGTGCCTGGGGGACGAGTTCGGCTCGTTCACCGAACCGGCGCACCTGTGATCGCTCACCCGGGCACCGGGCGGTCGGCGTTTCCAAGCGCATCCTGAGACAATGCGGCCGTGAGCATGCCAACCTTCAACACCGCCGGGGCCGTGGATCTGGCTGCTGTGGCCGCCCAGACCGAGGCCCGCAAGCGGGCCGAGAGCGCTAGGGCCCAAGCCGACTCGACCGGAGCGGCTCCGACCGCCGCACTCGTCTTGGATACGACCGAGGCGACGTTCCAGGCAGACGTCATCGACCGTTCCATGACAGTGCCGGTGCTGCTGGACTTCTGGGCGGAGTGGTGCGGCCCGTGCAAGCAGTTGTCGCCGCTACTGGAGAAGCTGGTCGCGGAGTACGCGGGCGCCTTCGTCCTGGTCAAGGTCGACACCGATGCCGAGCAGCGCCTGGCGCAGGCTTTTCAGATCCAGTCCATCCCGACCGTTTACGCGGTTTGGCAGGGTCAGCCCATCCCCGGCTTCATGGGGGCCCTGCCGGAGCCGCAGTTGCGGCAATTCATCGACGAGTTGCTGCAGGCGACCGGTGGGCAGGCGCCAGCCGCTGCCGCCGACGCCAGCGCGGCACCGGTTGACCCGTCGCTGGCCGCAGCCGAGGAGGCGTTGGCCGGTGGCGACCTCGCTGGTGCCGAGCAGGCCTATCGCAACGTGCTGTCGGAACGTCCCGGCGACGCGGACGCCGCCATCGGTCTCGCGCGCGTGCAGCTGATGCAGCGCGTCAGCGGCGCCGACCTGGCGGCGCTGGTGTCCTCAGCAGCGCCGGGTGACATCAAGTCGCAGTTGGATGCGGCCGACGCGGAACTTCTCCTTGACCGCGTGGATGAGGCCTTTGCGCGACTCATCGCCGTGATCGTCGACGCCGAAGGAGCCGAGCGGGCCCAGGCCCGCGAACGCCTTGTCGAATTGTTCGGCGTGGTGGGGGACACGGATCCGCGAGTCGGCAAGGCGCGCACCGCCTTGGCCAACGCGCTGTTCTGACCACCCGCTTTCCGGCCGGTGTTCAGCCCAGATCAGGGCGCGTGAGTAACTTCAGGACACGCTGAGGATTACCGCGGGTCGGTCCGGATTCAAGGTCACTTCCTGGCCAGGCTCCCAGTCCCACGTCTCACCGCTGAGTTCGTCCTGCACCTTGAAGCAGTTGCGACCGCCGACGGTGGCCGGGTCGACGTGGACCACGCCGCTGCGCTGCCGATCGGGGTCCAGGGAAACGACGGTCAGCACAGTGTCCGGTCCGGCCGGCCCCTTGGCCGTCCGGGAGTACGCGAGCATGAGGTCGTCTTCGGCGTGGTGCACGCGTAGTCCACGCAGTCGCTGCAATGCGATGTGTCGCGACCGAATTGCGTTCAGTTGCGTCAGCAGCGGGGCGAGTGTGCGGCCACGCGCCGCCGCCCCGGCCCAGTCCCGCGGCAGATACCGGTACTTCTCGGAGTCGTAGTACTCCTCGCTGCCTGGTTGCGCCGGTTGGTTCTCGAACAACTCGTAGCCGGAGTACATGCCCCAGGACGGCGACGCGGTAGCGGCGATGATCGCCCTGATGGCGAACATCGGCGGCCCTGCGGTCTGCAGTGATCCGTGCAGGATGTCCGGGGTGTTCACGAACAGGTTCGGCCGCAGGAAGTGGCCCGTACGGTTGGACAGTTCGTCCAGGTAGTCGGCCAGTTCATCCCGACCCGTTCGCCAGGTGAAGTAGGTGTAGGACTGGTGGAAGCCGGTCTTGGCCAGGGTTTGCAGCATCGTGGGACGGGTGAACGCCTCGGACAAGAAGACCACGTCGGGGTCGGTGTCGCGGATCTGCGAAAGCACCGACTCCCAGAACCAAAGCGGCTTGGTGTGGGGGTTGTCCACCCGGAAGATCCGGACCCCGTGCTGCATCCAGAAGCGGATGATCCGCACGACTTCGGCGGTGAGTCCGTCCGGGTCGGTTGCGAACGACAACGGATGGATGTCCTCGTACTGCTTCGGGGGGTTCTCGGCGTGCGCGATCGAGCCGTCCGGTCGCCGGGCGAACCACTCCGGGTGCGCGCGCAGCCACGGATGGTCCGGGGATGCCTGTAGCGCCAGGTCCAGCGCCACTTCCAGTCCCAGCTCAGCTGCGGCCGCCATGAAGGCCGCGAACTCCTCGGTCCCGCCCAGGTCTGGGTGGATGGCGTCGTGGCCCCCGGCCACCGAGCCCACCGCCCAGGGAGATCCGGGGTCGGCTGCGGCGGCGGGCAGGGTTCCGTGGCGACCTTTTCGCTGGCTGAAGCCGATCGGATGGACCGGTGGCAGGTAGACCACGTCGAAGCCCATGGCCGCGATGCCCGGCAGTCGGCGCGCGGCCGTCGCGAACGTGCCCGAGCGGTCGGCGTCAGCACCCTCCGAACGCGGAAAGAACTCGTACCAGGAGCCGACGAGTGCCCGGTCGCGGTCGACCTGCAGCGGCAGCGGGACAGACGTGCACAGGTCCTCGGTGAGCGGGTGCCGGTGCAGGACGGCAGCGACTCCCGGGTCCGTGCCTGCCAAGAGCCGCTGCTCGGCGCTGAGCTCGGGATCGGCGAGGGCCTGGTTGGCCTGCCGCAGCAACGCGGCATCATCGGTTCGGCCGCTATCCGTTGCTGTGCGTAGGGCCTGCTGGAGGAGTCCGGCGCCCGCCAACAGCGTCAACTCCACATCGACTTCGGCGGTCACCTTCACTTCCGCGGCCCTGCGCCAAGTGAGGTAGCGGTCGATCCAGGCGCGGAACTGGATTCGGTGCGAACCCGTGGTCGCGGGGGTCAGTGAGCCGCTCCAACGGTCGGTGCCGGAGTGGACTTCAACCAACTCGGACACCTGCGCGGTGCCGTCCGGCCCCTGCAGTTGCGCCTGTGCCCGGATCACCGCATGCCCGTCGCAGGCGAGGGTCACCGCCACCGGCACTTCTTCGTCGGGCACGGCCCGAGCCGGCCACCGCCCACCGTTCAACTCCGGGTGGGCGTCCAAGAACGCAAAGCGGTCCCGCATGTCGCGGAACCTATCCAGGTGCGTGGTTAGGGTGACCGCAGCCGGTGCCAAACGAATGGAGACGTTGATGGCCGAGTGGGTGCGCCTGGAGATTGACAACGGTGTTGCGACCATCCGGCTGGACCGGCCAAAGATGAACGCCCTCGACGCGCAGATGCAGGACGAGATTGCCGAAGCGGCCGCGGCGGCGGGCGACCGGTCCGACGTACGCGCAGTAGTCGTCTACGGCGGGGAGCGAGTGTTCGCCGCCGGTGCCGATGTCAAGCAGATGGCCGGCTGGTCCTACACCGATGCGGTCGACCGTTCCAAGCGGTTGCAGGAGTGCCTCAACGTGCTTGCGGAGCTGCCCAAGCCCACGGTCGCGGCGATCAACGGCTATGCACTTGGCGGCGGCTGTGAGTTGGCTCTTGCGTGCGACTTCCGTATTGCGGCGGAGGACGCCACGCTGGGTCAGCCGGAGATCACGTTGGGGATCATTCCCGGGGCCGGTGGCACCCAACGGTTGCCACGGCTGATCGGACCGTCACGCGCGAAGGACCTGATCTTCACGGGCCGTTTCGTTGCGGCGGAGGAAGCACTGAGCATCGGATTGGTGGACCGGACCGTGCCTGCTGCCGAGGTCTACGCCGCGGCGAGGGCCTGGGCCGAGCAGTTCGTTTCGGGTCCGGCGTATGCCCTGCGCGCAGCCAAGGAGGCCATCGACTCCGGGCTCGGACTTGACCTGCCGGCTGGTCTGGAGTTGGAGCGAATTCAGTTCGCGGCTCTGTTCGCCACTGCGGACCAGGCTGCGGGAATGACGTCGTTCGTGACCGAAGGGCCGGGTCGGGCTCGGTTCTCCGGCAGATGAGCATCGACTGGGAGGCCGCCCGAACGGACCCGAAATTGGCCAACGTGCTCTACCACGACTATGAGGCCGACACCTACGACGCCAAATGGTCCATCGACTTCGACGAGCGCTGTCAGTCGTACGTACTGGACCGCTTCCGGCATGCGACCGAATGGGACGGCCAGCCCTATGCGAACGCGCTCGAGATCGGTGCGGGTACCGGCTTCTTCATGCTCAACCTCATGGCAGCCGGAGTCATTGAGTCCGGAACGGTCACTGACCTTTCGCCGGGCATGGTCGCCGCGGCGCAGCGCAACGCCGCGACTCTGGGGTTCTCCGTTGGCGGTTCAATCGCGGACGCTGAGTCGTTGCCGCTGCCCGACCGGGCCTTCGACCTGGTTGTCGGGCACGCAGTGCTGCACCACATACCCGACCTCGATTCCGCATTCGGCGAAGTTCTGCGAGTGCTTCGGCCGGGTGGTCGGTTCGTCTTCGCCGGTGAGCCCACGCGCATCGGCAACGCTGTCGCCCGGCGACTCTCGTCGGCAACATGGGCGGCGAGCACCTGGCTGACGCAGCGACCAGGCCTGCGTCGGTGGGCGCGTCCGATGGACGAGTTGCGCGAGTCGAGCGCGGCTGCGGCGCTGGAAGCGGTCGTGGACCAGCACACGTTTGATCCGGCGGAGTTGGCCCGAACCGCCTTGCGATCCGGGGCGGTTGATGTGCAAACGGTGACCGATGAGTTGACGGCGGCCTGGCTGGGTTGGCCGATCCGGACCGTGGAGGCGGCGGTGAACCCCGACCGCCTCGGTGACCGGTGGCGGATGGCCGCCTATCGGTCGTGGACCTCGCTGTCCTGGGTGGACCGAAACGTCTTCGAACGGGTCGTTCCGGCCGCGGCTTTCTACAACGTATCCGTTACCGGGGTGCGGCCGAACTGATTACTGCGGTGCACCTGCGCCAAGCCGTTCCTCGGCCTCGCGGGTGCGCTGGTCCAGTGCCATCTCACCCAAGAGACCGAGAACCGCACCGATGCTGGCCAGGACCATTGCTTCGGGGCTGGCTCCGACCAGCAGCACGCTGATCGCGGCAGCGGTGAATGGCAGTCGCAGGATCGCCGCGACGCTGGCCGCGATCGCGATGGTCGCCAGAGCGGGGGCGCTAGCGCCCCCGGGCAGGTTCGCCAGGAGCGCCGCCAGCGCGCTGCCAAGGAAGATGGCTGGGAAGATCAGCCCGCCCCGGAAACCGCCACCAAGACTGAGGGCATACGCCGCTGCCTTGGCCGTGATGACCGCCAGCAGCACCGCTGCACTCCACTGCGTCCCGTCGGTGAGCACCGTTCCGGCCGACTCCTGACCGGAGAACAGGACCAAGTCGACGGACTCCCCGGTGATCCAACGGAACACGACTGCGGCAGCGGCGACCCCGACGCCGGCCGCGGCCGTGGTGAGAACCGGCTTGGCAAGTCGACTGGCGCCGGACTCGATCGAGCGCGCACCCGCCAGCACCGCACGGATCAGGATGGCGATCGCCAGCACCCCGACGGCTCCGATGGCCAGATCGATGAGTTGGACCTCATCAACCGGTTGCAGGCCAAGGGAGAACGACGGCACGGGCGCCCCGGCCCACTCGTTGGTTTGGGCGAAGACCAAGTATCCGACCCCGGCGGAGAAGAGGCCCGGAACGATGGCGACGAGTGGGCGGGCGGTGACGACGGCCAACTCCAGCACCAGGATGGCCGCGATCAGTGGACCGCCCAGCAGTGCGCTCAGGGCACCAAAGGCGCCTGCCGCCGCCACCACCGACAACTCGTCCCCGGATGAGCCGCCCAGTCGGGCCAGCGCGAGTCCGAGCGCGGTACCCATCGCCAGCAGCGGGGCCTCCGGACCCAGAACTGCGCCGAAGCCGAGGGACGCTACTGCCGCGGCGAGCACGCCGAGTAGCGCGTTGGGTGCAACCGGCTCGCCGCCGAGTCCGCCCAGTGGCCGGTGCCCGCCGTTACCGCGCAGTCGGGTTACCGCCAACCCGGTTGCCGCGCCGCCGATGGCCAAAACGAGCAGCAGGTACCACCACGGCAGCCCGCCAATACCGAGTTCGGTTGGCAGCGCCTCGAAGAGGACGTGCTGGACCTCGTGGACCACCCACAGATACGCAATGGAGGCCAAGGCAACGGGGATTCCGAGAAGTCCGGCCAGCCCCAAAACGACGACGGATCGTGACTGCGGCTTGGGCACTGGCGCAGGCTAGCCCCGACGGAGCGGGCGATAGCGTGATTGTCGTGTGGCGTCGATTGCGTGGCCTACCGGCGCGGGACCCGCGGCAGTGCCGTGTGCTCACGTGGCCGTCGTTGCGGTGGGTTTGGCGGCAGCGGGCGTTCACGCCGCAGCATCTGATCGGGTACCTGCGGTACGCCTGGCTGCGCTTGCGTCGCCCGGACATCGTCACCGAGGGGTTCGTCTTCCTCGGTCGAGGAGTGCAACTTGAGTGTCGACCCGGCTACGGGCGATTGATCCTGGGTCGATGGGTGCATGTGGGCGACGCAACCGCCCTGCGTGCGCACGAAGGCACGCTGCGGATCCATGACAAGGTGGTGCTCGGCTGCCGCGACACCATCAATTGCTACCTGGACATCGAGATCGGGGCGGCGACCCTGGTTGCCGACGATGTCTACATCGGGGATTTCGACCACATTGCCACCGACCCGTCCCGCCCCATCAAGGACCAGGGCCTGGCCATGTCGCCGATTCGCATCGGTGCGGGGTCCTGGCTCGGGACGAAGACGACCGTGCTGCGGGGCAGCAGTTTGGGCCCCGGCAGTGTGCTGGCCGCGGGCGCAGTCCTGCGCGGCATGCACGGTCCGCACCAGGTGCTGGCCGGCGTTCCGGCCCGGGTGGTTCGTGACCTGTCCGGCGGGCCGAACCAGGCCGGCCCCGGCGAGATGCGGGCTATCCCTACTGGCGAGTAACATTCCGCATTGACACCCGCTGCGGGCGGATTTGCTCGCCGCTGGCACACTGATCCAAAACGTCGGGCTTTTTGCCCCCGCGCCGCTCGGGCGCATGAAGGAGGTCGACTCCGCGCGCATGAACATCGTTGTTTGCGTAAAGCAGGTTCCAGACACCTGGGCCGAGAAGAAACTCAACCCGGACGACAAGACCCTCGACCGCGCTGCGGCCGACGTCATCGTCAACGAGGTGGACGAGGAAGCCGTCGAAACGGCACTGAAGTTGGTGGAGGAGCACGGTGGCGAGGTGACCGTGCTGTCGGTCGGCCCGGATCGTGCCGCCGACGCCATCCGAAAGGCGTTGTCGATGGGCGCCGACAAGGGTGTCCACGTTCTCGATGACGCCATCCACGGCTCGGATGCCGTCGCGACGTCGGCGCTGATTGCGGGAGCCCTGGCCAAGCTCGAGTTCGACCTCGTGCTGTTCGGCTCGGAGTCCACCGACGCCCGCATGTCCGTAGTGCCGGCGATGATCGCCGAGCGGCTTTCCCTGCCGCAGTTGACCTTCGCCAACCATGTCGAGGTCAACGGCACAGACGTGACCGTGCACCGGCAGACGGAGACCGGCCACGACGTCGTGACCGGAACCACGCCGGCGGTCATCTCGATCGTCGAGAAGACGAGCCCGCCGCGGTACCCGTCGTTCAAGGGGATCATGGCCGCGAAGAAGAAGCCGGTTGAGACCTACGCGGTCGCGGACCTGGGTCTGGATGCGGCTGAGGTCGGGCTGGCCGCTGCCTGGAGCACTGTCTCCGACTTTGCCGCCCGGCCGCCGCGTGCGGCCGGCGTGCGCGTAGCTGACGAAGGTGACGGCGGCACGAAGATCGCCGACTACCTGACCGAGCAGAAGCTGCTCTGAGGGCGAGGGAGATCTGATGGCTGAAGTACTGGTTCTCGTCGAGCACGTCGACGGTGCGGTTAAGAAGGTGACGACCGAGTTACTCACGTTGGCGCGTCAGCTGGGTACTCCGGCGGCCGTCTTCGTTGGTGCGGGCTTCGACGCGGCGCAGCCGCGGCTGGCCGAGTTCGGCGCCGAGAAGGTCTACGTGGCCGAGGGCGCGGAGTACGCCTCGCACGTCAGCGGACCGGCGACCGCGGTTCTGGCGCAGGTCGTGGCCGACGCACAGCCGGCCGCTGTGCTGCTTGCGTCCACGCCGGATGGCAAGGAGACCGCAGGTCGCCTCGCGATCCGCACGGGATCCGGCGTGCTGACAGATGCCGTGGCGGTGTCAGCCGAGGGCGTTGCGGAGCAGTCGGTGTTCGGCGGTTCGACGATCGTGCACTCCTCCGTCACCAAGGGAACGCCGATCATCACGGTTCGCCCCAACTCGACGTCGCCGGTCGCCGCAACGGGTGCGGCTGAGCGCGTCGACGTGTCGGTCAGCCTGTCGCCGGCTGACACGGCGGCCAAGGTCACCGACCGTGTCGTTGCCGAGCGGGGTGGTCGACCGGACCTGACGGAGGCGGCCATTGTCGTGTCCGGCGGTCGCGGTGTGGGCAGCGCCGATGACTTCGCGCTGATCGAGTCGCTCGCTGATGCGATGGGTGCAGCCGTCGGTGCGTCGCGTGCGGCCACCGACTCCGGCTACTACCCGCACCAGTTCCAGGTTGGCCAGACCGGCAAGACCGTCTCACCGCAGCTGTATGTGGCCGCCGGTATCTCCGGTGCGATCCAGCACAGAGCGGGCATGCAGACGTCCAAGACCATCGTGGCGATCAACAAGGACGAAGAGGCGCCGATCTTCGAGCTGGCCGACTACGGCGTTGTCGGTGACTTGTTCAACGTGGTCCCGCAGTTGACCGACGAGGTGCGCAAGCGCAAAGGCTGAGCCAACGAACTGAAAGAACGGCCGGGGCGAGAACCGCCCCGGCCGTTTCTCGTTGGCCTACCCTCCGCACACCGAACGGAGCCTGCATTGATCTTCCCGACGATTGAGTTCGCGGCCTTCTTCGCCGTCGTCCTCGTCGGGAACTGGCTGCTGATGCCCGTACCGCGGGCGTGGAAGGCCTTCATTCTCGTCTCGTCGTACGTCTTCTACGGCTTCGCGGAGTGGCGGTACATGGCGCTGCTGGCGGCCATGACAGTCATCAACCAAGTCGCCGCTGTCGGGATCGCCCGCGCACCCAACGCCCGGGCTGCCCGGATCTGGCTGATCAGCGTCGTCGCCGCCGATCTCGGCATCCTCGGCTTCTTCAAGTACTACGACTTCTTCGTTACGACGGTGGCGGAGCTGCTCGGGCGCTTCGGGTTGGAGGCGCCGCTGCCGCTGCTGCAGATCCTGTTGCCTGTCGGGATCTCCTTCTACACGTTCCAGGCGCTGTCCTACGTCGTCGACGTGTACCGGGGGTTGCTGCGCCCGGCGTCCTGGGCCGACTTCGCCGTGTACCTGGCGTTCTTCCCGCAACTGGTCGCCGGACCGATCGTCCGGGCCCGGGAATTCCTGCCGCAACTGGCGACCCCGCGGGATCCGCGCCGGATCCCCGCCGTGGGCGCCCTGTTCCTGATTGCCGGTGGCCTGGTCAAGAAGGTGCTGATCGCAGACACCTTGGCGGTGCAGGTGGTGGATCCGGTCTTCGCGGTGCCGGCGGCATATTCGGCGCCGGATGTGCTGCTGGCCGTCTACGCCTACGCACTGCAGATCTACTGCGACTTCTCCGCGTACACCGACATCGCCATCGGGGTAGCCCTGCTGCTTGGGTTCCGATTCCCCCAGAACTTCGACCACCCGTATCGGGCCTGGTCGGTTCAGGACTTCTGGCGCCGTTGGCACATGACCTTGTCGCGCTGGCTGCGGGACTACCTCTACATCCCGCTGGGCGGCAACCGCGGTGGGCGTCGGCGGACGGCGTTCAACCTGATGCTGACCATGCTGCTGGGCGGCCTTTGGCACGGCGCGGCCTGGACCTTCGTCGTTTGGGGTGGCTTGCATGGCGCCTATCTGGTCGCAGAGCGGTCCTGGGCGGCGCGGCGAAGTCGTAGTACGGCACCGGTCCCCGGATCGGCTGTCGCCGATGTGCCGGTAGCCGCTCGTCCGCTCACTGTCCTCGGACCGCTGCCGCGACCGCTGGCGCTGCTGGTGACGTTCAACCTGGTCTGCCTGGCCTGGGTGTTCTTCCGGGCCGACTCGTTCGCCACCGCCGTGGAGTTGCTGAGTCGACTGGCCGATCCCGGCGCCGTGACTGTGCTGTCGGCGGCGGTGGCACTGGCGCTGCTGGCCGGCGCGGCGACCCACGTTGTGCCCCGCCGCACCTTCGCCGGGATCGAAGCCGCCTACGGGCGGTTGCCGCTGCTGCTACAGGGGCTGGTGGCCGGGTTGTTCCTGGTCGTGATCAGCGTTGCCACTGGAACCGAGGGCGCTGCTCCATTCCTCTACTTCCAGTTCTAGGGCTTACGATTCTTGCCTCAGAAGGGATCCGCCGGTGTCGCAGTCGTCCACCCTGCTCGCGCAGTCGGAGGACGTCGTCGAGGCCCATCCAGCGGCTGATCCGGGCCGCACTCCCTGGCCGGTGGCCCACGTAATCGTCGTAGTCCTGACGGCCCTGACGGTGGCCGGGCTGCTTTCGTCGGACGCCATGGTTCGCACGGCCGAAGGGATGCCGTCTGGGCCGGGCAAGACCGTGGCGACGGCGGTGGCGACCGCATTCGACGCTGTTGCCGACACGGTCGGTCTCTCCGATTCACGTGCGGCTCTGGATCGGGCGTTCGGAAGGGAAACGCAGGTTGGCGACGTAATCGGCCAATCCGTGACCCTGCCCGAGGTAACTGCGCTGGAACGGTTGACCCCCGACCCGCCCAAGGCGGCAGCACCGGCTCCGCCGGGTTCTGCCGCTGCGCCGTCGGTCAACGACGAGGCGGCCGAAGCACCGGCGGTAACAACGGACCCACCTGCCGGTCGAGTCCCTACGCCGGCCGCCCCGCTTCGGGTACTCGTTACCGGCGACTCGTTGTCGACGTTCGTCGGGGATTCCCTCAAGAGTCTGACGGCGGACGCCGGTCTGGTGGATGTGACGCAGGTCTGGTTCAACGGGAGTGGCTTGTCCAACCCCAAGTTCTTGAATTGGGAAGCCAAGGCCGCCGAGCTCATGGTGGAGAACAAGCCCGAGGTGGTCATCATGCTCATCGGCGGCAACGACGGCTGGAACATGGGGGCGCCCGGTGCCTCGCCCTCGGGCCCCAACTCCGACGCTTGGGAGCAGGAGTACGCCCGACGTGCGGTTGCGGTGATGCGGCAGTTCACCTCCGCTGGGGCGACCGTCTACTGGTCCGGTCCGCCGACGGCCGCTGAAACCAAGTGGAATCGCATCTTCGCGCGAATCAACTCGGCCGTGGTCACCGCGGCCGCCGTGGAACCCGGGGTCGGTCATGTGGACCTCTTCAACGGAACTGCCGTGAACGGCAAGTACTCCGCTACCTGGACCCGGGCTGGAAAGACGGTCGTGGCCCGGCAATCCGATGGCATCCACTTCTCGCGCGCCGGAGCCGGACAGCCCGCGCTCCTTTTATTGGCTGCAATGGAATCCGCGCACGGGCAACTGCGCTGAGCCACGCCTAGACTTCTGCTCACCATGGCCTACCTCGACCACGCGGCAACCACGCCGTTGCGCCCGGAAGCCGCTGAGGCGATGGCCAAGGCCGCGATGGACACTGGCAACGCGTCATCCCTGCATGCCTCGGGCCGCCGGGCGCGGCGCGTTGTGGAGGAATCCCGAGAAGCGATGGCGCAAGTGCTCGGCTGCCGCCCCGGTGACCTCATCTTCACCAGCGGCGGCACGGAGGCGGACAACCTCGCGGTCAAGGGCTTGCATGGTTCTCGCCGGGCTGCCGATCAGAGTCGGCGCCGCATCCTTGCCAGTTCCGTGGAGCACCACGCAGTGATGGACCCGCTCGTCTGGTTGGAGGAGTCCGGCCAAGCCGACATCGTCTGGCTGCCGGTGGACGGCCTGGGCCGCGTGCGCGTCGATGTGGCTGCTGCCGAACTGACCGCAGACCCGGATTCCGTCTCCTTCGTGACCGTGATGTGGGCCAACAACGAGGTCGGCACCACCCAACCCGTGCCGGAAGTGGCCGGACTGGCGGCCGAGCACGGCATCCCCATGCACAGCGACGCGGTTCAGGCCGTGGGCAGTGTCCCCGTCGATTTCGGCAAGTCCGGCTTGACGTCCATGGCGGTCACCGCGCACAAGCTCGGCGGGCCGCTTGGGGTGGGTGCCTTGGTGCTGGACCGCAAGGCTGACCTGCTCGCCCAACTGCATGGCGGCGGCCAGGAGCGCGGCGTCCGGTCGGGCACACTCAACGTTGCGGGGATTGCCGGCTTCGCTGCCGCGATGGTTGCCGCTGCGGCCGAGCAGGAATCCGAGTCCGCCCGGCTGGCCGGCATGCGTGCGGACCTCGTTCGGCGGGTCACCGAAGCCGTACCTGACGTGCACTACAACGGTGATCCCGACCCGGCGGGCCGCTTGCCGGGAAACGCACACTTCTCCTTCCCTGGCTGCGAGGGCGACGCGTTGCTCCTGCTGCTGGATGCACGCGGTGTGGAGTGCAGCACCGGCTCGGCGTGCTCGGCGGGGTTGGCCCAACCCAGCCACGTGCTCATCGCCATGGGTATGGATGAGGCGGGCGCTCGGTCCTCGCTTCGGTTCACGCTGGGGCACACGTCGTCAGCCGCCGACGTCGATGCCCTCCTCGCCGCTTTGCCGGCGGCAGTCGAGCGCGCGCGGGTCGCGCCTCGGCTGCGCCGCGCCACGTCGGCATGAGGGTTCTGGCCGCGGTGAGCGGCGGAGTGGACTCGGCAGTAGCCACCGCCAGATTGGTCGACGCCGGCCACGATGTCACCGCGGTGCACCTGGCGTTGTCCGCCAAGCCGCGGACCCATCGCGAGGGGGCCCGCGGCTGCTGCTCCCTGGAGGACGCCAACGATGCCCGTCGCGTCGCCGACATACTCGGCGTCCCCTTCTACGTGTGGGACGTCGCGGAGCGTTTCGCCGTCGACGTGATCGACGAATTCGTTGCTGAGTACCAGGCCGGGCGCACGCCTAACCCGTGTCTGCGCTGCAATGAGCGGATCAAGTTCGCTGCGGTCGCCGAGCGTGCGCTGGCGTTGGGCTTCGACCGAATCGCGACCGGCCACTACGCGCGCCTTGTCGAGACGAGCACCGGCGTCGCGCTGCATCGCGCGGTTGACGAGACCAAGGATCAGTCCTACGTCCTGGCGGGGCTGACGCAGGAGCAGTTGCAGAGTGCGATGTTCCCGCTGGGCGACTCGACCAAGGATCGGATCCGGGCGGAAGCCGCCGAGCGCGGGTTGCTGGTCGCGTCCAAGCCGGACTCGCACGACATCTGCTTCATCCCGGATGGCGACACCGCCGCCTTCCTGGGCGACCGACTGCCGCTGCGGCCGGGGGTAATCGAGGACGCAAGGGGCAACGAGGTCGGCACCCATGACGGCACGTGGGCGTTCACCGTGGGGCAGCGGCGGGGGCTGCGGCTGGGTCGGCCCGCTCCCGACGGGCAACCCCGCTACGTGCTCGACATCGAGCCCGCCCAGGGCCGGGTCGTGGTGGGGTCGCGCGCGGAGTTGGCTGTCGATCGGGTTCTTGGTGAGCAGACCCGATGGTTCGCGGCGCCGCAGCCGCCGCAGCGCTGTGCAGCTCAGGTGCGTGCGCATGGACGCCGCATCCCGGCGATCCTGGAGCGCGCCGACAGCCGCGTCGAGGTTCGGCTGCTGGAGCCCGAGTACGGCGTGGCACCCGGTCAACTGGTCGCGTTCTACGACGGGGACCGGGTTATCGGGTCGGCCCGGGTGCTGGAGACTGCCGCCGTCGCCACCACCGCCTGACCCGTCGATCGAGCCCCATCGGCTGCGGCGATTCCCAGCCCAGGCCGGCCGACAGGAATCTGAGTGCGGCGACGAAGGCGACGCCAATGACGGCGGCAGCTTCCGCGGTCAGGTCGGTGTATTCCGCGAGCGCAACGAAGACGCCCACCCCGAGGACGGTCGCCACGGCGTTCAGCCGTCCGGGCAGCATGATCACCGGTACGTCGCCGCAAAGGACGTCCCGCATCACGCCGCCGCCGACCCCGGCCGCGGCGCCGACGAAGATGGCCGGCAGCACGTCGAGGCCGACCAGCAGCGCCTTGTTGGCACCGATCATCGCGAACAACCCGACACCGAAGACGTCGAAGATGATGAGCAACGGGTTCGCCCGAGACAGCGTCGCCGCGAAGAAGAACGCGACGAGGCCGACGACCAGCGCCAGCGTCAGATACAGCGGAGTGGTCAAGAAGACGGGAGTGCCCTGGGCCAGGAGCAGGTCGCGGATGATGCCGCCACCCATACCGAGGGTCACCGCCAGCAGCAGGATCCCCACGATGTCCAGGCGCTTCTTCTCCGCGTGCAGCGCACCGGCGATGGCACCGACGGTCACCGCCATGGCATCGACCCACACCGGCACCGTTACGACGTCGTCCACGCGCCCATCGTGGCAGCGGCCCTAGCCTGCGCGCATGAGTGTCGGGGTCACCGGGCCGGTCGCCACCGGGATCGGTTCGATGCCCGGGACCGATGCGGGTGCCGCGCTGCGCCTCGTCGTCGAGGAGTTGCCGGACCTGCCGTTCTGGCCGGAGCTGCCGGCCGTCGGTGCGCATCGGGGCATAGTCGGTCGGGCGGCGGGCCTCCTGGTCGATCTCCCGCTGCAGCTTTGGGCGGGCCGTTGGACCGGCGCTGATCGGCCTGGTGTGGACCAGGTGCGCGCGGAGCGGGCCTGGGACGAGGACCTGGTGCTGGTGGCCTCCCTACTTGCTGGGGCCGACCTGCCGGTCAAGGTCGGTGTCTGCGGTCCGTGGACCCTGCTGGCTCAAGTCGAGTCGGCTACCGGACGGGCCCTCCTGCGCGACCGCGGTGCGGTGCGCGACGTGACCGCGTCGCTGGCCAGTGGGATCGCGGGACTTCGGGCCAAGGTGGCTGCGGCGGCTCCGGGCTTGCGCTTCGTGCTGCAGTTGGATGAGCCGTTGCTGGCCGCAGTCCTTGCCGGAACCCTTCCGGACGCCGGTTGGGGGCGACTGCCCGCTGTCGAGGCTGAGTTGGTTGCCGCGGGGCTGGCCGAGGTGTTCGGCGATGCGCCCGAGCGGCTGGTCCACTGCTGTGCCGCTCGACCACCGCTGGCGCCCATCTGGGCGGCCGGGGCCACGGCTGTCTCGGTCGACCTGTCCCAACTTGGTCCGGATGCGGAAGAGCAATTGGGTCAAGCCTTGGAGGCTGGGCACACGCTGCTGGCCGGGGTGGTCGATCCGACCCGATTGTCGTACCCGATCAGTAGCGTCGGGGACATGTCCGCACGCTCCGAGTTGGCGGCGATCACCCAGCTGCTGAACCGGCTCGGCATCCCGGCGGCGTCGGTCGCCAGCCAGATCGTCGTCACCCCGACCTGCGGTCTGGCCGGTGTGCCGGGCCCACACGTAGGTGACGTTCTGCGCCTGACTCGTTCGATCGCCACGCAGTTCGCCGAGTTGGCAGGGGAGCGCAGCCAGTGACCCCGCGATCGGCCGGTCCGCGGGGTGAGGTGCCTGAAGAAGTTAGGGCCCGGCACGCCGAGCTGGTCGAAGAGATCCGGCAGCACCGCTACCACTACTACGTCCAGGACGCGCCGGTCGTTTCCGACGCCGAGTACGACGTGCTGGAACGGGAGCTGTCCGAAATCGAGTCCGCGTACCCGGTGCTGCAGACCCCGGATTCGCCCACGCAGGTGGTCGGCGGACAGGTGGGGGAGATGTTCGCGCCCGTCGAGCACCTGGTTCGGCTGTACTCGTTGGACAACGCCTTCAGCGCGGAGGAGCTGACCGCCTGGGCGCAGCGCATCGAGAAGGACCTGGGTGCGGAGCCGGAGTACCTCTGTGAGCTCAAGGTGGACGGCTTGGCGGTGGACGTGGTCTATCGCGCCGGTCGATTGGAATCGCTGGCCACCCGCGGCGATGGGCGCGTCGGTGAGGACGTCACCTACAACGCGCGTTTCATCCCGGCCATCCCGCAGCAACTGCGCTCCACCGACGACGACGTCCCGGTGCCGCAGTTGCTGGAGGTCCGCGGCGAGGTGTTTTTCGCGGTCGCCGACTTCGAGGCGATCAACGCCGAGGTCCTGGCCGCCGGCCGTACACCGTTCGCCAACCCGCGCAACACCGCAGCGGGGACACTGCGCCAGCGCATCGACCGTCGGCAGGCGGAGATAACCACTATTGCTGAGTCGCTCGCTGCTACGCAGCGGGAGGGGCGTCCGCCGCAACGGGCACAGGGCCGCCTCGCTCGGGCCGAGGCAGAGCGGGACCGGGCCGTCTCCCAACTCGGCGCCCTCGGCTTCGTGGTCCACGGGATGGGCGCCCACGAAGGTTTCACCGCATCGCGACAAAGCGAGTCCTACGCGGCGATGGCCTCGTGGGGTCTACCCGTCAGCGAGCGGGTGCGGGTTTTCGCCGGACTGGACCAGGTGCGCGAATACATCGAGTTCTACGGCGAGAACCGTCACGGCATCGAGCACGAGATCGACGGCGTGGTCGTCAAGGTCGACGACTACGAGTTGCAGGATCGGCTCGGCGCAACGTCGCGGGCGCCGCGCTGGGCGATCGCCTACAAGTACCCGGCCGAGGTCGTGACCACGCTGTTGCGCGACATCCAGGTCAACGTCGGCCGCACCGGCCGGGTGACGCCGTTCGGCGTGATGGAGCCGGTGTTCGTGGCCGGGTCGACGGTGTCCATGGCCACGCTGCACAACGCGTCGGAGGTCCGCCGCAAGGGTGTGCTGATCGGCGATCGGGTCTTCCTGCGCAAGGCCGGGGACGTGATCCCGGAGATCCTTGGTCCGGTCGTGGAGACCCGTGACGGCAGCGAGCGGGAGTTCGTCATGCCCACGCATTGCCCGGAGTGCGGCACCGAGTTGGCGCCGGAGAAGGAGGGCGACGCCGATATCCGTTGCCCGAACACCCGGTCCTGCCCCGCCCAACTGCGCGAGCGGTTGTTCCATGTCGGTTCTCGGGGTGCGTTCGACATCGAAGTCCTCGGCTACGAGGCGGCGGTGGCGCTGCTGGACTGCGGCCTGGTGGCCGACGAGGGCGACCTGTTCGACCTGGACGCCACGGCTTTGGCCCGGTGCCGCTTCTTCACCCGCGCCGATGGCGGACTCAGCGCCAACGCCGAGCGGTTCCTCGTCAACCTGTCCGAGGCCAAGCAGCGGCCCTTGTGGCGGGTGCTGGTGGCGCTGTCGATCCGTCACGTCGGACCTACCGCGGCGCAGGCGCTGGCCGATCACTTCGCCGACCTCGATGCGATCGCGTCCGCCACTGCGGAGGAACTGGCGATCGTGGAAGGCGTCGGCCCGGTGATCGCGGCGGCGGTCATCGAATGGTTCGCCGTGGACTGGCACCGGGAGATAGTCGAGAAGTGGCGCGCCGCCGGTGTGCGTCTGCAGCAGGAGCGGGTCGAGACCGGACCGCAGCCACTCGTCGGCGTGACGGTGGTCGTTACCGGCACCCTGCCCGGCTATTCCCGGGACGAAGCCTCGCTGGCGGTGACGTCGCGGGGCGGCAAGGTGCCGGGCTCGGTGTCCAAGCGGACCGACTTCGTGGTTGTGGGCGCCAATCCCGGGTCCAAGTACGACAAGGCGGTGAAGCTGGGTGTTCCGGTCCTGGACGCGACCGGTTTCGAGGTGCTGCTGGGCGAGGGTCCGGACGCGGCGCGGGCGCTGCCGCCAGCCGACCTAGGATGAGCGGCGCTTCCTCCCGCTGCCCGAATCGGAGCCCAGGCCATGTCATCGCTGTCGCGTGCAGAAGTCGCGCACCTTGCGCGACTGTCCCGCCTGGCCCTGAATGAGGAAGAGATGGACCACCTCGGCGGCCAGCTGGGCCTCATCCTGTCCGCGGTCGCCCGAGTGGCTGAGGTGGCCGCCGACGACATCCCGCCGACCACCCACGCGGTGCCGTCCACGAACGTCAGCAGGCCGGACGCAGTGCGGCCCGGCCTCACCGCCGCACAGGCGTTGGCGGCAGCGCCGGCGACCGAGGATGGCCGGTTCCGGGTGCCGCGAATCCTGGAGGAGGACTGATGTCCGCCGAACTCACCAGGGCAACTGCGGCCCAACTCGCCGAATGGGTGGCCGACGGCACCACCTCCGCCGTGGAGGTGGCCCAGGCGCATCTGGACCGAATCGGCGCGGTGGACCCGAGCATTAGGGCGTTCCTACATGTCGACGCCGACGGTGCGTTGGCCGCCGCAGCCAAGGTGGACGAGCAGCGCGCTGCCGGCCAACCCCTGGGCCCGCTGGCCGGCGTCCCGCTCGCGCTGAAGGACGTCTTGGTCACCGAGGGCGTGCCGACTACGGCCGGCTCGAAGATCCTCGATGGCTGGGTCCCGCCATACGACGCAACCGTCACGCGCAAACTCAAGGACGCCGGCGTCGTCGTCCTGGGCAAGACCAACATGGACGAGTTCGCAATGGGCTCGTCCACGGAGAACTCCGCGTTTCACCCCACCCACAACCCGTGGGACACCTCGCGAATCCCCGGCGGTTCATCGGGTGGGTCCTCGGCTGCGGTGGCGGCGTATGAGGCACCGCTGGGCATCGGCACCGACACGGGTGGGTCCATCCGGCAGCCGGCCGCCGTGACCGGGATCGTCGGCGCAAAGCCGACGTACGGTGGGGTTTCGCGCTACGGCCTCATCGCGTTCTCCTCGTCGCTGGACCAGGCCGGCCCGTTCGCCCGCACTGTCCTTGATGCGGCGTTGCTGCACGAGGTCATGGCCGGGCACGACCCACTCGACGCCACCTCCATCCAGGCTTCGGTGCCCCCGGTGGTCGAGGCGGCCCGTCGCGGCGACGTTTCGGGAATGCGGATCGGTGTGGTGACCGAGCTTTCCGGCGACGGCTACGAACCGGAGGTGCTGCAGCGCTTCAACGAGGCGGTGGCGTTGCTGACCGAAGCCGGTGCGACCGTGACCGAGGTCTCCTGCCCGCACTTCACCTACGCGCTGCCCGCCTACTACCTCATCGCACCAAGCGAGGCGTCGTCGAACCTGGCCCGGTTCGACGCCATGCGATACGGGTTGCGTGTCGACGACGGTGACGCCGGTGTGGAACACGTCATGGCGGCCACTCGGGAGAGCGGCTTCGGAGCCGAGGTCAAGCGTCGGATCATGCTCGGCGCCTACGCCCTGAGCGCGGGTTACTACGACGCCTACTACGGCCAGGCGCAGAAGGTCCGCACTCTCATCAGCCGGGACTTCGAGGCCGCTTTCGCGAACGTGGACGTGCTCCTCAGCCCCACTACTCCGACGGTTGCTTTCGAGATCGGCGAGCGGGCGGATGACCCGCTGGCGATGTACGCCGCGGACCTGTGCACGCTGCCAAGTTCGCTGTACGGGGGTCCGGCTGTCTCCGTGCCCGCGGGGCTGGGGGCGCACGGACTCCCGGTCGGAGTGCAGGTGATGGCTCCGGTGATGGCCGATGACCGCGCCTACCAGGTGGCGGCGGCCTTGGAGCGTGCGTTGGTGGACCGATGGGGTCACCACCTGATCGAGGAGGCGCCGGCGCTGTGACTGCTTCGCTGATGCGCTTTGAGGATGCGATCGCCAAGTACGACCCGGTGATGGGCCTGGAGGTCCACGTCGAGTTGTCCACGGCGTCGAAGATGTTCTGCGGCTGCTCCACGGTCTTCGGTGCCGAGCCGAACAGCCAGGTATGCCCGACGTGTCTGGGGTTGCCCGGCGCCCTGCCGGTCGTGAACGAGGCCGCAGTGGAGGCCGCGGTGCGTATCGGCCTGGCGCTGAACTGCTCGATTGCGCCGTGGTCAAGGTTCGCGCGCAAGAACTACTTCTACCCGGACATGCCGAAGAACTTCCAGACGTCGCAGTACGACGAGCCGATCGCGTTTGACGGTTACCTGGACGTCGAGGCGGCCGGCCAGGTGTTCCGGATCGGTATCGAGCGCGCCCACATGGAAGAGGACACCGGCAAGAACACCCACGTGGGCGGGGCCACCGGTCGTATCCACGGTGCGGACTACTCGTTGGTGGACTTCAACCGTGCGGGTGTGCCGCTGATTGAGATCGTCACCAAGCCGATCGAGGTGCCCGGCGAGATCGCCCCGGAGGTGGCCCGCGCCTACGTGACGGAGTTGCGCGACCTCATCGTGGCGTTGGACGTATCCGACGCCCATATGCACCAAGGGTCGCTGCGTTGCGATGCGAACCTGTCGCTGAAGCCGACGGGGGCGCGGGAGTTCGGAACCCGCACCGAGACCAAGAACGTGAACTCCCTGCGCAGCGTCGAGCGGGCCGTCACCTACGAGATCTGTCGACAGGCGGCGGTTCTCAGCGACGGCGGCACGATCATCCAGGAGACACGCCACTTCCACGAGACCGACGGTTCGACGACGTCGGGACGGACCAAGGAGGAGGCGGAGGACTACCGCTACTTCCCCGAGCCGGACCTGACGCCGATCGCGCCGGACCCGGAGTGGGTGGAGGCGCTGCGGGCGACGCTGCCGGAGCCGCCGCTGCAACGGCGCCGCCGGCTGCAGCAGGCCTGGGGCTTCTCCGACGAGGACTTGGCGTCGGCTGCTAACGCCGGTGCCATCGAGTTGATCGAGGCGACCGTAGAGGCCGGGGCCGCGCCCGCCGCTGCCCGGAAGTGGTGGCTGGGGGAGTTGGCTCGCCTGGCCAACGAGGCCGAAGTGGACCTGGCCGCGCTGGCGATTACTCCAGGCGATGTGGCGCAACTCGTGGCTCTTGTTGACGCCGGGCGGATCAACGACAAGTTGGCCCGGCAGGTGATCGAGGGCGTGCTCGCCGGCGAGGGCGGCCCTGAGGTCGTGGTTGAGGCTCGTGGACTAGGGGTTGTTTCGGACGACTCGGCTCTGGTCGCTGCCTTGGACGAAGCGATCGCGGCCCACCCCGATGTTGCCGAGAAGGTGGCTGGCGGCAAGGTGCAAGCCGCTGGCGTGCTCGTGGGTGCCGTGATGAAGACGACACGCGGTCAGGCGGATGCCGCCCGGGTCCGTGAACTCCTGCTCGAGCGTCTTGGCGTCACCGAATAGCCTTCCGACCGAAGCCTAGGATGCTCGCGTGAGGTGGCCAGTAATGGTTGCCCAGGTGGTACTTCTGGCCGGTTGCACGACGGTCGGCGAGTCCGTTCCTACGGCAACCCCGACCGTGACTGCCACCGGGGAGCCGAGTCGGGAGTCCGAAGCCAGCCCGCGGGCGACGATGTCTCCTGGGTCACCAGGTCCTGCTCCTACACGTGAATCCGCACTCGATCTGCCGCTGATAGCGGCCGCGGCTCGCGGTGACCTAGAAGAGGTGGAGAGCCTGCTCCGGCGGGGGGCGAGTGTCCGGGCGACGGACGCGCGCGGTCGTACGCCGCTGGTGGCGGCCGCGTACGGCAACCATGTGGATGTCGCCAGGGTGCTGCTGGTGGGGGGTGGGAATCCGGACGAGAAGGACGCCACGGTCCAGAGTGCGTACCTAATCGCGACGAGCGAAGTCGGGGATGACCCATCGCTGCTCGACTTGCTGCTCGACGGCGGGGCGACGGCCGACTCCCGCGATTCGTTCAACGGGACGGGGCTGATCAGGGCCGCTGAGCGTGGCTACCCGCGCATCATCGCTCGGCTACTTCAGACCGACATCGACGTGAATCACGTCAACCGGCTTGGTTGGACGGCGCTTCACGAGGCGATCGTCCTGGGCGATGGCGGGCCGGCTCACGTTGAGGTTGTCCGACTGCTCGTCGACGCCGGTGCTGATGTGAACTTGGTTGGCAACGGCCAGCGGCCTCTCGCGCAGGCGACCTCGCGGGGGTACGACGAGATCGCCGCAGTCCTGAGCGCTGCCGGTGCCCGACCCTGACCGGCGAATCCCAGCGCTCTTGAGGGTTCCGAATACGTGATCCGTGGCTTGCGCGCGCGGTCCCGAACGTTAGGCCCCAGCGGGCCGCGCTACGGGTTCCAGCCGCGCGCAAAGTCCCTCCTGGGCACGCAACGCATCCTCGATTTGCGCGAGCTCACTTGACCCTGGCGCCGGCTGGCCGCTGGCGACGGCCCTTTCGTGCTGGCGACGAAGATCGGCCAGCACCTCAAGTTCGCGGCGCACTGGCGCGGCGGCGTCCCATGCCTCCCGGTCGGACAACCCCGGGATGACCGACTCGCGTGTCTCGGGGTCCGGCCCGGCGGCCCGTTTCGCCCGGATCACGAGAACTTGGTGGGCGTGCTGCGCGGCACTCCAAGCGTCGGCTTCGACCGCTTCGTCCAAGAGCGCGCGGGCTTGCTCGACTGCCGCCGGCTCCCCACTGCCTACCGCGTCGCGGAAGGCGAGATGCACCGATACGTCCTGGCGGCAGTCCCGTCGAAAGGCGTACGCGGCCTTGCGTTGCAGGTCTCGTCCCGGTCCCGCCTCTTCGGGGTAGACCTCGTCGACCGGCGGGCTGATCGGTGTCGAGTCCGCGCCCCCACCTGATCCGGACATCACTGTCACCTCCTGGGTCGACGGTTGAGCCCACGGTAGCGACTTGAGATTCGGCGCGACCTAGTCGTTGATCGCTTCGACTCCCTGCCGCTTGAGTTCGGCAAGGTGCTCTCGCATCGCGGTCAACTGTTCAGCGCTGTGGGCCTCCCAGTCGACGACTTCCGCGATGACTCGCAGCGGTTCGCGGGATCGATATGACCTGGTCGGGTTGCCGGGGAACTTCTTGTTGGTCAGGTTCGGGTCGTCTTCAATCGGCCCCGTCGGCTCGACCTGGTAGATCCGCCCCGGTCCGTCGCCATCGGCGAGTTCGGCTCCCCAGGTGGCTGCGTCCATGGTCGCGGTGACGTAGACGAAGTTGGAGACCTGCCGCGACCCGAAGTTCGACTGCCTGCCGGGCGCGAGCAGGTCTCCAGGTTGCCAGTTGCGATTTGGTGCCGTGGAAGAACGGGCCGGCGTCGGCAACGCCCGATACCTGACTCTCGCGCGTCATCTGACCTCCTGGCCGCGAACGGGCTCGAGTGTGGATTATGTCGGCGAGTTCCTGTCGGACCCCTTGCCTAGCTTGCTCGCATGGATGGCCTGAATCGGCTGTCCGCGGCGATAGACGAGCTGGCGAGCGAACCCACGATTGAGCTGCCAGCCGCGGATCTGCCCAACCGACTCCTCGCGTTGCACCGAGCCGCCGCTCGGCTGCACGCAGAACTGTTGCGCACCACCGCTGCCTTCGAGGCCGGGGCTGCGTGGCAGGCCGACGGTGCGGTCACCCCCGCAGCCTGGCTGCGGCATGAAGCGCGCGTGACTGAAGGGGCGGCGCGCGATCAGTTGCGGACCGCTCGGCTCCTGCGTGATGACCTCCCACTGACTGCTGCGGCTCTTGCTGCCGGCGAGATCGGCAGTGACCACGTCCGGGTGATCGCGCGAGCCGCCACCGCCAATCCGAACCGGCGGGCCAGCCTGGCCGAGGCGGAGCCGCTGCTCATCGACGCGGCCCGCCGATTGGGGCCGCGCATGTTTGCGACCGTGGTTCGCCGATGGGCCGATGCGGTCGACCCGGCCGCGGCCGTAGCGGATGAGCAACGCGCCCATGAACTGCGCCGGTTGTCCATTTCGCCAACCCTGCACGGCATGGTCGCCATCGATGGACTGCTGGACCCGGAGTCGGGGGCCACGCTCATGGCGGCCGTACAGGCCCTAGCCGCCCCAGGTGCCAGTGAGGACGGGCGGACGTCGGCCCAGCGTCGCGCCGACGCGCTCGTCGAGTTGGCGCGGATGGCCCTGGACACCGGGGCGATGCCGCAGGTGGCGGGTGACCGACCGCACCTGCTGGTTGCCGTCGACTATCGGGCGCTGAGCGACGGCCATGGCGGCGCTCAACTGCTGGGCGCTGTCCGTGATCTGCCACTCGGCGCCACGGCGACGCAGCGGCTCGCCTGCGACGCGATGCTGACACCACTGCTCATGCGCTCCGGCGATCCGATCGATGTGGGCAGGAGCACCAGGGTCGTCCCGCAGCGGCTGCGCCGATTCCTGGCCGCCCGGGATGGCGGCTGCCGCTTCCCCGGGTGCGACCGCCCGGTCGCCTGGTGCGATGCCCATCATGTGGTGCCGTGGGCGCACGGTGGGGCTACCGACAGGTCGAATCTGGTGCTCCTGTGTCGTCGGCACCATCGCGCGGTTCACGAAGGCGGGTTCCGGCTCGAGTTGGACGGTGCCGCGGTCAGCGTCAGTCGACCGGACGGCAGCACGCTTGGCTATCCGCGAGCGTCCGCCCCCCGTGCTCCTGCGCTCGTCTAGAGGCGGGCTATGTGAAGGAGAGGCGGACGATCCGGTCGTCGCCATCACGGGGATCGCCGCGCCCATCACGGTTGGACGTCGTCAGCCAGACCTGACCGTCCGGCAGGACCGCCAGGGTGCGCAGTCGGCCCAGTTCATCCTCAAGCCACGCCCGTGGGGTTCCAGCCACGCCGTCGGTCAGCGGCACCTGCCAAAGGCGCTGCCCGCGTAGGGCCGCCAGGTAAGCGATGTCGTCCACGATCACCAGACCGCTGGGGGACGCCTCGTCGGTGGGCCAGGTGACCTGCGGGTCAATGAAGTCGCGGAAGCCATCAGCGGTGCCCTCGACCACCGGCCAGCCGTAGTTGCCACCGCGCTCGATCAGGTTGAGTTCGTCGGCCAACTTTGAACCGAACTCGCTGGCCCAGAGCCGCCCGGCCGAATCGAACGCCAGGCCCTGCACGTTGCGATGCCCGTAGCTCCAAACCGGGTTCCCGAACGGGTTGTCCGCGGGAATCGAACCGTCCACGTTGAGCCTCAGGATCTTGCCCGCCAGTGACCCGGTGTCCTGGGCGAGGTCGCCGTCGCCGGCATCCCCGGTGGCCACGTACAAGAACCGGTCCGGTCCCACGAGCAGCCGTCCGCCGTTGTGGATCGCATCCGACGGGATTCCGGTGAGCAGCGGCTCGACGGCACCGAGTCGGTCACCGGCGAACTGAACGCGGACGACACGGTTGTCCGAACCAGCCGTCAGGTAGGCGAAGAAGAAGTCTGGGTCGGCGGGGTCCACCGCGAGGCCCAGCAGTCCGCCTTCACCACGCGCCTGCACCCCGGGCACGCGTCCCAGCGCTGTGGCAGTGCCATCGGCCGCCACCCGAAGGACTTGCCCACTGATGCGTTCGCTGACCAGCGCTCCGCCTGCGGGCAACGCGGCGATACCCCAGGGGACCTCTAGCCCGGTCGCGACATCCGCCGCAACGGCGACGTCCGGGATCGGCGCCGCCGATGGACTTCCAGGCGGCGACGTCGAGGGTGATGTCGGTGCGGCCGATGGCTCGGCGACGTCGTCGCCTGAGCTGCATCCGGCAAGCGTCAGCACCAGAGCACCGGCTGCAGCCGCGGCGAACCAGCGGGGGTCCTTCATGTCTCCATTGTGAATGGCTCGCTAGCCTCGCGCGTCGTGAGCCCCGACCCTCCCGAGCGACTTGTGTGGCTGCCGTTCCCCCCAGCGGACGTGGGCGGACTGCCATCCGGACTTCGGGCCGAGGTCTACACCGGCGATGTCGAGCCGCCCGGCATCGACGAGGTCGCCTTCTACGTCCCGCCGTACATGGCCCCGGAGCACACGGTCGCGATCTGCGGGCGCATGCCTTCGCTGGAGGTGGTGCAGACGCTGACCGCCGGCGTCGACAACGTGTGGCCGCACCTGCCGCGCGGCGCGGAGTTGTGCAACGCCAGGGGGGTCCACGACGCGTCCACGGCGGAACTGGTCGTCGGGTTGATCATCGCCTCGCTGCGGCGCATCCCCGAGTTCGTGCGGGCCCAGGCCACCGGCGAATGGCGCTACGGCCGCTACGAGGCCCTGGCCGACAAGACCGTTCTGATTGTCGGGTACGGGTCAGTCGGAGAAGCAATCGAACGACGCCTGGCCGGTTTCGAGGTGGAGATGCTGCGGGTTGCCAGGTCGCAACGCCAGGGCGACCCACAGGTCCACGGTTTCGACGACCTGCCGCAGTTGCTGCCCCACGCCGACGTAGTCGTCCTCGTGACGCCGCTGACCGAGCAGACCAAGGGCCTGGTGGACGCCGAGTTCCTGGGCCGGATGAAGCCGGGAGCCCTGCTCGTCAACGCCGCACGCGGCCCGGTGGTGGTGACCGAGGACCTGCTGAGCGCGGTCAGGTCCGGTCAGGTGCGCGCCGCCCTGGACGTGACCGATCCGGAACCGTTGCCCGCCGACCACCCGCTGTGGGCCGAACCGAACGTGCTGATCTCCCCGCACGTCGGCGGCAACACGAGCGCTTTCCTGCCGCGGGCGCACCGCCTGGTGGCTGAGCAACTGCAGCGGTTCGCCGCCGGTCAACCTCTGCTCAACGTCATGCCGCGCCCGGATAGCGTCAGCGCATGAACGACGCACCGGACATCAAACCGCGCAGCCGCGACGTCACCGACGGGCTGGAGCGTGCCGCCGCCCGCGGGATGCTGCGCGCGGTCGGTATGGGCGACGACGACTGGGTCAAGCCGCAGATCGGCGTGGCCTCGTCCTGGAACGAGATCACCCCCTGCAACCTGAGCCTGGCCCGGCTCGCGACCGCCTCCAAGGAGGGTGTGCACGCCGCCGGCGGGTACCCGTTGGAGTTCGGAACCATCTCGGTTTCCGACGGCATCTCCATGGGGCATGAGGGGATGCACTTCTCCCTGGTCAGCCGAGAGGTCATCGCGGACTCCGTTGAAACCGTCATGCAGGCGGAGCGGCTCGACGGTGCGGTGCTGTTGGCCGGATGCGACAAGTCGCTGCCGGGAATGCTCATGGCCGCGGCACGCCTGGACCTGGCTGCGGTGTTCCTCTACGCCGGATCCACTATGCCGGGCCGCCTTGGCGACAAGGACGTAACCATCATCGACGCCTTCGAGGCCGTGGGCGCTTGCGCGCGGGGGCTGATCACTCGTGCAGAGGTCGACGCCATCGAGCGGGCGATCTGTCCGGGTGAAGGCGCCTGCGGCGGCATGTACACCGCCAACACCATGGCCAGCGTTGCCGAGGCCCTCGGCATGTCCCTACCCGGTTCGGCGGCGCCCCCGGCCGTCGACCGCCGGCGCGACGGCTACGCCCGGCGGTCCGGCGAAGCAGTAGTGCGCATGCTGGAGCAGGGGATCACGGCGCGGCAGATCCTGACGCGTGCGGCGTTCGAGAACGCGATCGCCGTAGTCATGGCGGTCGGCGGTTCGACCAACGCTGTGCTGCACCTGTTGGCCATCGCGCACGAGGCCGAGGTCGAGCTGACCTTGGACGACTTCAACCGCATCGGCGACCGGGTGCCGCACCTGGCCGACGTCAAGCCGTTCGGCCGGTACGTCATGACCGACGTCGACCGCATTGGCGGGGTGCCCGTGGTGATGCGGGCGCTGTTGGACGCCGGACTCCTGCACGGGGATGCTTTGACCGTCACCGGCAAGACCATGGCCGAGAACCTGGCCGAGATCTCCCCGCCGGACCCTGACGGCCAGATCGTGCGCGCCATATCCGATCCCATTCACGCCAGCGGTGGGCTCGCGATCCTGCGGGGGTCACTCGCCCCCGACGGCGCTGTCGTCAAGACCGCCGGTTTCGACGCAGAGGTCTTCGAGGGAATCGCCCGCGTGTTTGAGCGGGAGCGGGCGGCGATGGACGCGTTGGAGGCCGGACAGTTGTCGGCCGGGGACGTGGTCGTAATCCGTTACGAGGGCCCCAAGGGCGGCCCAGGCATGCGCGAGATGCTCGCCATCACCGGGGCCATCAAGGGCGCCGGCCTGGGCAAGGACGTACTCCTCCTCACCGACGGCCGCTTCTCCGGCGGCACGACCGGGCTGTGCATCGGACACATCGCTCCCGAAGCCGTGGACGGCGGGCCGATCGCCCTGGTGGCCGACGGGGACCGCATCCGCGTTGACGTCGCGGCCCGGACCATCGACCTGCTGGTCGACGACGCCGAGCTGGCGCGGCGCCGCGAACAGTGGTCGCCACTGCCCCCGCGCTACGACCGCGGCGTGCTGGCCAAGTACACGCGCCTGGTGTCGAGTGCGGCCACTGGAGCCGTCACCGGCTGACTCGGCCCCGGCTGCGGCCTCGGCGGTGTTGACTAACCGGCCCGCATCAGTCACCCTTTGCGCGTGCACAGCACTCAGGTAGTAGTTATCTAGCGCGCCCGCCTGTCGGACGCGCGCCCCTCGTCAGCCACAATGGCGGAGGGGCTTTTTCATGTCCCGCCCCCGAACGATCCCCAAGGAAGCCAGATGAGCGAGCAGATCACCGGCGCGCAGTCCCTCGTGCGATCGCTGGAGCACGCGGGGGTAGAGACGGTCTTCGGCATCCCGGGTGGGGCGATCCTGCCCGCGTACGACCCGTTGATGGACACCTCGCAGGTCCGCCACATCCTGGTCCGGCACGAGCAGGGCGCCGGCCACGCAGCCCAGGGGTACGCGCTGGCCACGGGCCGAGTCGGGGTCTGCATGGCCACCTCCGGCCCCGGCGCCACCAACCTCGTCACCCCGATCGCCGACTCCTACATGGACTCCGTGCCCCTGGTGGCCATCACCGGTCAGGTCCCCAGCGCCGCCATCGGGACCGACGCCTTCCAAGAGGCGGACATCCGGGGCATCACGATGCCCATCACCAAGCACAACTACTTGATCACCGACCCGGCGGAGATCCCCCGGGCCATTGCCGAGGCGTTCCACATCGCCGCAACCGGGCGACCCGGGCCGGTTCTGGTTGACATCTCCAAGGACGCGCTGCAGGCCACCACTGGATTCACCTGGCCGCATGCCCTGGACCTGCCCGGCTACAAGCCGACGACCAAACCGCACTCCCGGCAGGTCCGCGAGGCGGCCAGCATGATCGTGCAGGCGCGTCGCCCGGTCCTCTACGTCGGTGGCGGCGTGATCAAGGCCCGGGCCTCGGCCGCGCTCCTGGAGCTGGCCGAACTCACTGGAGCCCCGGTGGTGACGACCCTCATGGCCCGCGGCGCGTTCCCGGACAGCCACCGCCAGCACCTGGGCATGCCCGGCATGCACGGCACCGTGGCCGCGGTCGGCGGGCTGCAGAAGGCCGACCTGATCGTGGCGCTGGGCGCCCGCTTCGACGACCGTGTGACCGGCAACCTGAGCACCTTCGCGCCGGGGGCCGCGGTCATTCACGCCGACATTGACCCGGCAGAGATCTCCAAGAACCGGCAGGCCGACCTGCCGATCGTCGGTGACGTCGGCAACGTCCTGCGCGAACTCATCAGCATGATCCGCGCCGAGCACGAGTCCGGCCGCGTCGGCGACTACGCGGCCTGGTGGGCGCAGTTGGACCAGTGGCGCCGGACCTACCCGCTGGGCTACGACGCGCCCGCAGACGGCAGCCTGTCGCCGCAGCACGTCATCGAGCGCATCGGGGCGATGTCCGGCCCGGACACCGTGTTCGCCGCCGGCGTCGGCCAGCACCAGATGTGGGCGGCGCAGTTCATCAAGTACGAAAAGCCGGGAACTTGGCTGAACAGCGGCGGGCTGGGGACCATGGGATTCGCGGTCCCCGCGGCGATGGGGGCCAAGGTGGGCCGACCGGACACCACCGTCTGGGCCATCGACGGCGACGGTTGCTTCCAGATGACCAACCAGGAGTTGGCCACCTGCGCCATCAACGACATTCCCATCAAGGTGGCGGTCATCAACAACGAGTCGCTCGGCATGGTCCGCCAGTGGCAGACGCTGTTCTACAACGAGCGGTACTCAAACACCGACCTGCACTCCAAGCGCATCCCCGACTTCGCCAAGTTGGCGGAGGCATACGGGTGCGCCGGGCTGCGCTGCGATGCACCTGAGGACGTGGACGCGACCATCGACAAGGCGCTTTCGATCAACGACCGACCCGTCGTCGTCGACTTCACGGTGCACAAGGACGCGATGGTGTGGCCGATGGTCGCCGCCGGAACCAGCAACGACGAAATCATGGTCGCGCGGGGCCTGGCCCCGTCGTGGGACCGCGAGGAGTGAGCCCGATGTCCCGACACACACTCAGCGTTCTGGTTGAGGACACCCCCGGCGTCTTGGCGCGCATTGCCGGGTTGTTCAGCCGGCGGGGCTTCAACATCGAGTCCTTGGCGGTCGGTCAGACCGAGAAGCCTGGGATCTCCCGCATGACGATCGTCGTCAACGTGGCCGAGCACCCGTTGGAGCAGGTGACCAAGCAACTGAACAAGCTGGTCAACGTCATCAAGATCCTGGAGTTGGACAACGAGGCCGCCGTTCAGCGCGAGTTGTTGCTGGTCAAGGTGCGCGCCGACCTGCAGACCCGCTCGCACATCCTGGAGACCGCGGCGCTGTTCCGGGCCAAGGTCGTGGACGTGGCGCACGACGCCGTGACCATCGAGGCCACGGGCAGCCGCGACAAGATCGACGCGCTGCTGCGACTGCTGGAACCGTTCGGCCTGGCCGAGCTGGTCCAGTCCGGGATGGTGGCCATCGGTCGCGGGGGACGCTCCATGTCCGAACGCACCCTGCGCCCCGCCGATCGTTCCGCCTGACCGCAGGGCGACCCCGCCTCCTGCGGGGCCGGACCTCCGGAGAGAATGCAGCATCCTCATCAACGAAACGGAGCAGCCCCGTGGCTGAGATGTTCTACGACGACGACGCCGATCTGTCTTTGATCCAGGGACGGCACGTTGCCATCCTCGGCTACGGCAGCCAGGGGCATGCCCACGCGCTGAACCTGCGCGATTCCGGTGTCGACGTGCGCGTCGGCCTGCCCGAGGGCTCGGCCAGCCGGGCCAAGGCCGAGGCGGAGGGCCTGCGCGTCCTCACGCCGGCGCAAGCGGTCGAAGAAGCCGACCTGATCATGGTGCTGGCGCCGGACCCCGTGCAGCGGTCCCTCTACGCCGAGGCGATCGCCCCCAACCTTGCGGACGGGGACGCGATCTTCTTCGGCCACGGCTTCAACATCCGCTTCGGCTACATCACGCCGCCGGCCGGTGTCGACGTGGCGATGGTGGCCCCGAAGGGCCCCGGCCACCTGGTCCGACGCGAGTACAGCGCCGGTCGGGGCGTGCCGGTGCTGGTTGCCGTCGAGCAGGACGCCACGGGCAACGCCTGGGATCTCGCGTTGTCGTACGCCAAGGCGCTGGGTGGGCTGCGTGCCGGTGGGATCAAAACCACGTTCACCGAGGAGACCGAGACCGACCTTTTCGGCGAGCAGGCCGTCTTGTGCGGCGGCGCGTCGGCGCTGATCCAGGCTGGCTTCGAGACGCTGACCGAGGCGGGCTACCAGCCCGAGGTCGCCTACTTCGAGTGCCTGCACGAGCTCAAGCTGATCGTCGACCTCATGTATGAGGGCGGCATCGCCAAGCAGCGCTGGAGCGTGTCCGACACCGCCGAATACGGCGACTACGTGTCCGGTCCGCGCGTGATCGACGCTCGGGTGAAGGAGAACATGAAGGCCGTGCTGGCCGACATCCAGTCCGGCGCCTTCGCGGAGCGGTTCATCGCCGACCAGGACGCCGGGGCTCCGGAGTTCGCGGCGCTTCGGACCGCCGGTGAGCAACACCCGATCGAGAAGACCGGGCACGAACTGCGCAAGCTGATGGCCTGGGTCGCGGCCGACGACGACTACACCGAGGGCACCGCCGCCCGCTGAGGGCGTCGGTAGAAAGCGGAGACTGTGAGCAAGCCGATCGTTCTGATCGCCGAGGAGTTGTCACCGGCGACCGTCGAGGCACTTGGACCGGACTTCGAGATTCGCTTCTGCGACGGCGCGGACCGGGAGCAACTGCTGGCCGCATTGCCGGAAGTTGACGCGGTCATGGTCCGCAGTGCTACCCAGATGGACGCTGAGGCGCTGGCTGTGGCCAAGAACCTCAAGGTGATCGCGCGGGCCGGCGTCGGGCTGGACAACGTGGACGTGCCGGCCTCGACCGCCGCTGGCGTCATGGTCGTCAACGCCCCCACTTCGAACATCGTGTCCGCGGCAGAAATCGCTGTGGGCCTGTTGATCGCGTGCGCGCGCAACATCGCCCCGGCCAACGCCGCGCTGAAGGCGGGGGAGTGGAAACGGTCGAAGTACTCCGGCGTGGAGTTGCAGGACAAGGTTGCGGGCATCGTCGGACTCGGCCGCATCGGCATGCTCGTGGCCCAGCGGTTGTCGGCGTTCGGCATGCAGTTGATCGCCTACGACCCCTACGTGCCACCGGCGCGGGCGGGGCAGTTGGGCGTGCGCATGGTCGACCTGGACGAACTGCTGGCAACCTCGGACTTCATCAGCGTCCACCTGCCCAAGACTCCGGAGACCATTGGCCTCATCGGTGACGAAGCGCTGCACAAGGTCAAGCCCAGCGTGCGGATCATCAACGCTGCCCGCGGCGGCATCGTGGACGAGGCGGCGCTGGCGCAGGCGCTGGCCGACGGCCGTGTTGCCGGGGCCGGGGTCGACGTCTTCGCCAAGGAGCCGTGCACCGATTCGCCTCTGTTCGCGTTCGACTCCGTGGTTGCGACGCCGCACTTGGGTGCCTCCACGGACGAGGCGCAGGAGAAGGCCGGCGTGGCCGTGGCCCGCTCTGTGCGCCTGGCCTTGTCCGGTGAGTTGGTCCCCGACGCGGTGAACGTTCAGGGCGGCCACATTGCCGAGGACGTGAAGCCCGGTCTTCCGCTGGCGGAGCGACTCGGTCGCATCGTCACCGCGTTGGCCGACGACGCGCTGGCGCGCATCGACGTCGAGGTTCTCGGTGAGATCGCCGAGCACGACGTGAAGGTGCTGGAACTCGCGTCGCTCAAGGGTGCGTTCAGCGCGATCGTGGAGGAGTCGGTCTCCTACGTGAACGCGCCGCTGCTCGCCAAGGAGCGCGGTGTGGAGGTTGCCCTGCACACCAGCACGGAGAGCCCGGACCACCGCAACCTGCTGACGGTTCGGGGCACTGCCGTGGACGGGTCACAGGTCTCCGTCTCGGGGACGTTGGTGGGCCGTCGCCGCGTGGAGAAGCTCGTCGAGGTCAACGGCTTCGATGTCGACCTGGAGCCCAGTTCGCACCTGCTGTTCTTCCGCTACCCCGACCGGACGGGCGTGGTCGGCACCGTTGGGCAGATTCTCGGCGACGCGGGCGTGAACATCGCCGGGATGCAGGTCAGCCGAGCCGAGGCCGGGGGCGATGCCCTCATGGTGCTCACCGTTGACTCGCCGGTGGCCGCCGACGTGCTCGCGGACATCTCGACGCGAATCGGCGCCGCCTCAGCCCGCATGGCCGACGTGGTGCAGTGATGACCCGGCTGGCCGTTGTCCCCGGCGACGGGATCGGGCAGGAGGTCGTCCCCCAGGCGCTCAAGGTGCTTGACGCCGTCGAGTCCCGTTTCGGCGTCAAGACCGACCGCACCGAGTACGACCTCGGCTGGCGCATCTACGACCGCACCGGCGAAGTGCTTCCGGATTCGGTGCTCGCCGAACTGCGCGAACAGGACGTGATCTTGTTCGGTGCGGTTGGTGACCCGCGGGTGCCGCCGGGACTGCTGGAGCGCGGGATGCTGCTGCGGCTGCGGTTCGCCCTGGATCACCACGTCAACCTGCGCCCGGTACGGCTGTACCCGGGCGTGGCCACGCCGGTGGCCGGGTTGACGCCGGACCGCGTGGACCTGGTGGTGGTGCGTGAAGGCACCGAGGGGCCCTACGTCGGCGCCGGCGGGTCGATCCGCACGGGTACCCCGCACGAGGTTGCGACCGAGGAGAGCATCAACACCGCGTACGGCGTCGAGCGAGTCGTGCGCGACGCCTTCGCTCGCGCCATGCGACGCCGCCGCCACCTGACCCTGGTGCACAAGGCGAACGTGCTGGTCCATGCCGGAGCCATGTGGCGCCGCATCGTCGACGAGGTCGGGGCGGAGTACCCGGAGGTCGCCGTCGATTACGCGCACGTGGACGCCGCGGCGATGCACTTCATGACGAACCCGGAGCGCTTCGACGTGGTCGTCACCGACAACCTGTTCGGCGACGTGCTGACCGACATCGGAGCGGCCGTCGCCGGCGGGATCGGACTGGCCGCCAGTGGCAGCATCGACGCTTCCGGCGCGAACCCGAGCATGTTCGAGCCGGTCCACGGGTCGGCTCCGGACATCGCCGGTCGTGGCATCGCCGATCCCACGGCGTGCATCCTGTCGTTGGCGATGCTCCTGCAGCACTGCGGGCATGCCGACGCGGCAGCGGCGGTGGAGGCCGCCGTTGTGGCCGACCTACAGCGCCGCGATAGCGAGCGCACTACCGAGCAAACCGGTGACGCGGTCGTGTCCGCGCTGCTGGAAGCAGCGAACTAGGCCGGGAGGTTCCGTGACAGTCATCGCCCTCAAGCCGACCTCGAACCCGCTTGCCGAAGCTGAGCGTGAGGCGATTCTCGCTGACCCGGGCTTCGGCCGACGGTTCACCGACCACATGGTCACTGCTCATTGGTCGACCGAGCTCGGCTGGCATGACGCGGAACTGGTGCCCTACGGCCCACTGTCGCTGGACCCGGCGACGATGGCCTTGCACTACGGCCAGGAGATCTTCGAAGGGCTGAAGGCCTATCGGCAAACCGACGGCGCTATCGCCTCGTTCCGACCGGAGGCGAATGCGGCGCGCTTCAATCGCAGCGCGCGGCGGCTGGCGATGCCGGAACTGCCGGAGGAACTGTTCTTGGACTCCCTGTCGGCGCTGGTTGCGGCCGACGCCGAGTGGGTGCCCAGCGGCGCCGAGCGCAGCCTTTACCTGCGCCCGTTCATGCTGGCCACTGAGGTCGGGCTAGGAGTCAAGCCCGCATCGGCGTGCCAGTACCTGCTGATCGCCAGCCCCGCCGGTCCCTACTTCGCCAAGGGCGTCAAGCCCGTGAGCGTCTGGCTGTCCACCGAATACACCCGGGCCGCCCCCGGCGGCACCGGTGAGGCCAAGTGCGCGGGCAACTACGCGGCGTCGCTGATCGCGCAGGCCCAGGCCGCTGAGCAGGGGTGCGATCAGGTGGTGTGGCTGGACGCGGCCGAACACCGCTGGGTGGAGGAGATGGGTGGGATGAACCTCTACTTCGTCTTCGGTTCCGGTCCTTCTGCCCGCTTGTTCACGCCGGAGCTCACCGGCACCTTGCTGCCGGGCATCACGAGGGATTCGCTGCTCACGTTGGCCGGTGACCACGGGCTGGCAGTCGCCGAGGGGCGGATCTCCACTGACGAGTGGGCTGCGGCGGTTGAGTCGGGCGAAATCACCGAGGTCTTCGCCTGTGGGACTGCGGCAGTGATCACTCCGGTGGGCACGGTCAAGTCCGAGTCCGGGGAGTTCCAGATCGGCGATGGCCAACCGGGCCCGGTCACGAGCCAACTCCGCCAGGCGCTGCTGGACATCCAGACCGGGGTCGCTGCGGACAGTCACGGCTGGATGCGCACGCTCGTCCCCGCGTCCGCCTGAAGGCTCAGCCCCCGGACGCCGGACCGGACGGGCTCGAATTGCCGGCCGGGCTAGGCGCGGAAGTGCTGGGCGCCGGGGTGCTGGCTGGAGCCGATGCCGACGGTGTTGCCGTTCCCGACCCGCCCGTTTCAGATTCACTGGGCGTTCCCGCATCGCTGGAGCCGCTAGGGCTGGGCTGCGGCGAACCCGCGGATTCGGCCGAGCCGGTAGCGGGCGTCGAGCTCCAGCCTGATCCGCTTGTGCCCCCCGGCATCCGCGTGTCGGTCGGGGGCGGGACGTAGGCCGGTGGCGGTGCGTCGGGATCGAACGGGGAGCAGCGATGCACGGCGTCGGCGATGAGTTCCGCGCGCACCTGTAGACCCGCGGCAGTTGCATGCACGCGATCGCCGATCAGCAGGTTGGGGTTCTGCGCCACGGCGCCGGCCCAGTCGGCGATCGCTACGTTGTCGCGCTCACCCAGACGCTGAATCTGCGCATTGATGCCCGCGCGCGCCTCCTCGTCCGGCACGTGCACGGTCAGCCAGACCACGCATCGGTCCGCACCGGCGCGGTCCAGGAGGCGCTCGGCGTTGCCGCGGAACGCCTCCGCGTCGCCGCCATCGTTGGTACCGGAGGAGACCACGACCACCCGGGGCACGCCGCCGCGGCGCAACTCCTCCGCCAGTCGGGTTGCGGCCCAGGCCGTGGCCCGACCTTCTTGCGCGGCGTAGGTGACCCGCCGGTCCGGCATCTGCGTTCCCAGGTATGGGTAGAGGGCGACCGCCAGGGAATCTCCCAGCACCAAGACGTCGGCGCCGGCGCCCACCTGCAGGGGCAGTGGCGACGCCGACGCAGCCGATGGGTCACTCGCGCCGCCAGCGGCGACCGGTGCTGCTTCCTCGATGTCCCCTCCCGATATTGCTGCCGGCGCTGCGGTGCTGGACAACGACGCCGCCGCACCGCCCAGGACGATCCCGACGATGGCAGTGGCGCCCGCGATCAGGCGCAGGCTGCGGCGCGACAGTCGTAGGTCCGGCACGGCCACCCCCTCGCACGTCCGTAAGTCAGTCCTGGCCTCCCGTATTGTCCTCCGACGCGGCCATCCGGCCGCAGCAGGCGCCCCGGGTGCGCCGACCTGGGAGGGCCAGCATGCGGATCTGCCGCTTCTCAGTTGCAGACCAAGTCGCCTTCGGAGTCGTAGAAGGCGACGGCGAGACCGTGGTGGCCATCGACGGCCACCCGTTCGGTCCGTTCAGCCTCTCCACGGCGCGGTTCCCGCGCGCCGACGTCCGACTGCTCGCTCCGGTGCTGCCCAGCAAGATCGTCGGGGTCGGCAAGAACTACGCCGACCACGCGCGGGAGATGGGATCGGAGCCACCCGCGGAGCCGCTCTTCTTCCTGAAGCCGTCCACGGCGGTGATCGGTCCCGGGGACCCGATCGTCCTGCCGCCGGAGTCCACCGAGGTCCACTACGAGGCCGAACTCGCTGTGGTGATCGGCCGGCTCTGCCGCCGGGTGCCGGTTGAGAACGCCGCCGCGGTGATCCTGGGTTTCACTTGCGCCAATGATGTGACCGCCCGTGATTTCCAGCGCGGTGACGGTCAGTGGACGCGCGCTAAGGGCTTTGACACTTTCGCACCCCTAGGGCCTTGGATCGACACGGAGATCGACCCCACGGATCTGCGAATCGTCTGCGAGGTCGACGGCCAAGTGGTTCAGGACGGCCGCACCGCCGCAATGCTCCGTTCCGTCGCTGAGTTGGTGGCCGCGGCGTCAGCGGTGATGACGCTGCTGCCCGGGGACGTGCTGCTCACCGGTACTCCGGCGGGGGTCGGTCCACTGGTGGCCGGCAATACCGTCAACGTGACTATCGAAGGGCTGGGTGCCTTGCGCAATCCGGTGGTGGCAGATGACTGAGTCCTGGCCTCTGGACGGAGTGGGCGTCCCGGCGCGGCAATCCAACGATTCCGTCCGGGTGCGGTTCTGTCCGTCCCCGACGGGCAATCCGCATGTCGGCATGGTGCGCACGGCGCTGTTCAACTGGGCGCACGCGCGACACACCGGCGGGACGTTCGTCTTCCGGATCGAAGACACCGATTCCGCCCGGGACACCGAGGAGTCCTACGAGCAACTCATCCAAGCCATGCGCTGGTTGCGCCTGGACTGGGATGAGGGGCCGCTTGTGGGCGGGCCGCTGGGCCCGTACCGGCAAAGCGAGCGCATGGACAGCTACGCCGACATTGCCCGTCGGCTGCTGGAGGCGGGGTTGGCGTACCGCTGCTTCTGCACCCAGGAGGAACTTGAGGAACGGCGTGAAGCCGCGCGCGCTGCCGGTCGCCCGCCGGGCTACGACGGGCACTGCCGGGACCTGACCGACGAACAGTTGGCCGCGGTCGTCGACCGACCGGCGGTCGTGCGCGTGCGAATGCCCGACGGCGAGATCACCTGGGACGACCTGGTTCGCGGCCCACTGCGCTTCGACGGTCAGCAGATCCCCGACTTCGTGATCGTGCGCAGCAACGGTGAGCCGCTGTACACGCTGGTGAACCCGGTGGACGACGTCCTCATGCAGATCAAGCAGGTGCTCCGCGGCGAGGACCTGCTTTCCAGCACCCCGCGGCAGATCGTGATGTACGGGATCCTCGGGCAGATAGGTGTAGGGGACGGATCGATACCGGCCTTCGGGCATCTGCCGTACGTCATGGGGGAGGGCAACAAGAAGCTGTCCAAGCGCGACCCGCAGTCGTCACTGAACCTGTACCGCGACGAGGGCTTCATCCCTGAAGGACTGCTCAACTACCTGGCGCTGCTGGGCTGGGCGATCGCGGAGGACCGGGACATCTTCAGCATGGCGGAGATGGCTGAGGCCTTCGACATCTCCAGGGTGAATCCGAGTCCGGCGCGCTTCGATTACAAGAAGGCCCGGGCCATCAACGCCGACTGGATCCGGCGCCTGGACGTCGACGACTTGGCCGCACGAATTGTGCCTTTCCTGCAGCGCGACGGCCTGCTTCCGGCCGATCCCGGCCAGGACCAGCTCAGTCTGCTGCGGGCGGTGACGCCGTTGGTTTCGGAGCGGATGACGGTGCTGTCGGAGGCCCCCGGCATGGTGGGCTTCCTGTTCGCCAGCGACGGCTTCGCTCCGGACGATGACGCAGTCGAGTCCCTGGGCGATGACGCTGCCGCGGTGCTGCGCGCCGCTGATGCGGCCCTGGCCGACATCGCGTGGTCAACGGAGTCGATCGAAGCCGCGCTACGCACCGCCCTCATCGAAGGCCTGGGGCTGAAGCCACGCAATGCATTCACGCCGGTCCGGGTTGCGGTCTGCGGCCGGCGGGTCTCACCGCCGCTGTTCGAGTCGCTGGAGTTGCTCGGCGCGGAGGTCACGCGCACGCGGCTGCGCGCGCTGTTGGCGCGTCTGGAGCCTGCGTAAGCCGGGGTATAGTTCGCGGTCGGTGCCTGGCACCGATGGGGTATGGGGTAATTGGCAGCCCGACTGGTTCTGGCCCAGTTAGTCTAGGTTCGAGTCCTGGTACCCCAGCTGTTGGAGTGGTTCCCAAACATCCGTGTGGGGTACCGTTCCGCACTCCGGTGCGTCAGCACCGACTCGGCCCCGTTGTGTAGCGGCCTAGCACGCCGCCCTCTCAAGGCGGTAGCGCGGGTTCGAATCCCGTCGGGGCTACGACCGAGGCCCTCGCCAATGGCGAGGGCCTCGTCTTCTTCTCAGCGGTGACCTGCCAACTCGCCCGTTCGGACGATCGCTGTCCGTGTGCCAAATGGGATCCTGCGCTCATGCTTGGGGATGAAACGGGAGCGAACTGCAGGTACCGTCCCCGGTTCATGTGGCAGTCCGCCCAGTGGCTCCGGACCCGCCGGCGGTCGGTCGTATTGCCCGCGCTGGTCGCTTCCGCCGCGCTACTGCTGCCAACTGCCCCAGCCGCGGTGGCCGACACCGAACCAGGTCAGGCCCCGAGCACTGGTCAAGGTCCGGCTCGCGATGCACAGTCCCGAGTCCTGAGCGATCGGGTCGTTGTCCGCTTCGAGCCGGGGACCTCTCCGTCCCGGCGGGCGCAGGCCAGGGCTGCTGCGGGAGCCACTCTGCTACAGGAAACGAACCTGCCACTGGTTGAGGTTGTGCGCACCAAACCGGGTCAGGCCGCAGCGGTAGCCGCTGGCCTGGGCCGGCGAGCCGACGTGGTCTACGCCGAACCAAGCGTGCTGTACTCGCTCACCAAGACCCCGAACGACTCCGCTTACGGGTCTCAGTGGCCGCTGGGCAACGGCGCCAACGACATCGACGCTCCTTCCGCCTGGGACTTCGAAACCGGCGACGGCAGCGTCACCGTGGGTGTGATCGACACCGGCATCGACTACCTGCACCCGGACCTGGCGGCCAACCGGTGGGTTAATCCCGTCGAGCAGTCCGGAGTCACCGGTGTGGACGATGACGGCAACGGCGTAACCGACGACATCTTCGGCTTCGACTTCGCCGACTGGGACGCGGACCCGAGGCCCGAGTCGGATGCCGGATGTCTGTTCAGCGGGCAAAGCCACGGCACGCACGTAGCCGGAACCATCGGGGCGCGCGGCAACAATTCCGTCGGCGTGGCCGGTGTCGCGTGGGACGTACGACTGATCGCGCTGGACGCCTACGACGAGGATCTTTGCGGGCTACCGGACTACGCGCTCGCCAACTCGATCATCTACTCGCGCATCATGGGCGCGGACCTCGTCAACATGAGCTTGGGCAGTGATCAGTTCAGTCCAGTGATCGACGATGCGATCGCCGACTCGCCGAACCTCCTGGTCGTGGCCGCCGCCGGCAACTCCGGGACCAGCAATGACACTCAGCCCTGGTTCCCCTGCAACCTGAACCGTGCCAACGTGGTCTGTGTCGCTGCGTCTACGCAGGGCGGCGGGCGTGCCTCCTTCAGCAACTACGGGCGCAGCGTGGACCTGGCCGCACCCGGCGTCAGCGTGCTGAGCACGGTGGTCGGCGGTGGCTATGCGTACTACCAGGGCACGTCCATGGCCGCCCCGCACGTTGCCGGCGCTGCGGTCCTGTTGAAGTCCGCTGCGCCAACGCTGACTGCCGGCCAACTGCGGAGTGCGTTGTTGACGACCGTGGACGCGTCGCCGGCGTGGTTCGGTCAGGTTGCCAGTGGTGGCCGGCTGAACGTCGCTGCGGCTCTGAGCGCCGTCCGTCCACCGAACCCGGCCCCCGCCACAGTGGCCACCGCGCCGGGCGACCGCTTCGACGGGCCCACGCGCTACGACACCGCGGCCGTGGCCAGCGCTCGGACCTTCGCTTCGGGTGTCCCGGTTGCCTACATCGCGACCGGTGGCAACTTCCCCGATGCCTTGGCCGCCGGCCCGTTGGCTGGGCGCCTCGGAGGTCCGGTGCTGCTGGTGAACGGCGGCACGATGCCCACCTCGGTGGGCTACGAGCTGTGGCGGCTGAGTCCGCGGCGAATCGTCGTTCTGGGGTCGAGCGGCGTCATCCCGGACAGCCTGCTCGGGCAACTGCAGGCCTTCACCACGGGTCCGGTGCAGCGGCTCGCCGGGGCCGACCGGTATGCCACCGCGGCCGCAGCGGCGATGGCCTCCTTCGCGGGACCAGTGCCGGTCGCCTACGTCGCAACGGGCCAGAACTTCCCCGACGCCCTCGCCGGGGCGCCGGCCGCGGCAGCGCAGGGCGGGCCACTACTGCTGGCGACCGCCACCGCGCTGCCGGCGGCGACGGTGACCGCGTTGCAGGTGCTCAAGCCCCAGCGGATCGTGGTGCTGGGCGGTTCCTCCGTGGTGGGGACCGGGGTGGCTACTCAACTGTCCGGCTACACGACCGGCGCGGTTACCAGGCTGGCCGGTTCGGACCGATTCGCGACGGCGGCCGCCATCGCGAACTACGCCTTCCCGGGCGCGAGGCCGTCCGTAGTCCTGGCCACCGGAACGAACTTCCCGGACGCGTTGGCCGGCGGGCCGGTGGCCAGCGTCAACGGCGGTCCGGTTCTGCTGGCAAAAGGTGATTGCGTCCCGGCGTCGAACGTCGCGGTGAAGTCCCGAACGGGCGCTAATACCGTCGTGGCGCTCGGGGCTGCCGCGGTGCTTCCGGACAGCGCGGTCGCCTTCACCCCCTGCGCCTAGCCGGCGCGCAGCGCATCCGCCAGTTGGCGGGCGGCATCAAGGATCACTGCGGCGTGCACGCGACCGGGGGCCCTGGTCAACCGCTCGATGGGTCCGCTGATGGAGATGGCCGCAACCACCCGACCCCCCGGGCCCCGTACCGGCGCCGAGACGGACGCCACGCCGGCCTCCCGCTCCCCGACGCTCTGCGCCCAGCCACGCTTGCGTACGCCAGCCAGGGCCGCTGCGGTGAATCGCGAGCCCTTGAGTCCCTGATGGACGCGGTCGGGTTCCTCCCACGCCAGCAGGACCTGAGCCGCCGACCCGGCGCGCATCGTCAATGTGGCCCCGATCGGCACGGAGTCGCGCAGGCCGGACTGCCGCTCCACGCTGGCAACGCACACACGCATGTCTCCCTGGCGCCGGTACACCTGTGCGGACTCGTTCGTCACGTCGCGAAGTGCGGTCAGGACGGGTCCGGCGGCGGCCAGGAGTCGGTCCTCGCCAGCCGCGGCCGCGAGCTCGGCCATTCGCGGGCCGAGGACGAACCGGCCCTGCAGATCCCTGGAAACCAGGCGGTGGTGCTCCAGGGCCGTCGCCAGCCGATGGGCGGTCGGTCGGGCCAGCCCGGTCGCTGCGACCAGGCCCGCCAGACTCTGCGGGCCCGCCTCCAGGGTGCTGAGGAGGAGGGCGGCCTTGTCCAGGACACCCACTCCGCTAGAATTGTCCACGTAGCGATACTGCCGTCTCGCATTCCGAGATGCAACCACCTGCGGGTGAGCCCCCACTGGCGAGGAGAGGAAGGCCGATGAGCCGCACGATGGCGCAGAAGGTCTGGGACGACCACGTGGTCCGACGGGCCGAAGGCGAGCCGGACCTGATCTACATCGACCTGCACCTCACCCACGAGGTCACCAGCCCGCAGGCCTACGACGGTCTCCGCGCGGCGGGCCGTCCGGTGCGGCGCCCCGATCTCACCCTGGCCACTGAGGACCACAACGTCCCGACGCTGGACATCGACAAGCCGATCGCCGATCCCACGTCGCGGGCCCAGGTGGAGGCCCTGCGGCGCAACTGCGCCGACTTCGGCGTGCCGCTGTTCCCCCTAGGCAACGTGGAGCAGGGAATCGTGCACGTGGTCGGTCCGCAGCTGGGGCTTACGCAGCCGGGGATGACGGTGGTCTGCGGGGATAGCCACACGGCAACGCACGGGGCGTTCGGGGCGCTGGCGTTCGGCATCGGCACCAGCGAGGTGGAGCACGTCCTGGCGACGCAGACGCTGCCCTTGAAGCCCTTCAAGACCATGGCGGTGACGGTCGAAGGCCAACTCCCCGACGGGGTAACCGCCAAGGACCTCATCCTCACCGTCATCTCCCGCATCGGCACCGGTGGCGGGCAGGGCTACGTCATCGAGTACCGCGGTGAAGCGATCCGCGCCCTGTCCATGGAAGCGCGCATGACCATCTGCAACATGAGCATCGAGGCCGGTGCGCGCGCCGGGATGATCGCCCCCGATGCCACCACGATCGAGTACCTGCGCGGCCGCGAACATGCGCCCACCGGGGCCGACTGGGATGCAGCGGTTGCCTATTGGCGAACGTTGGCCACCGACGCGGACGCAACTTTCGACCGTGAGGTGGTCATCGACGCCGCTGAGCTGACGCCGTTCGTCACCTGGGGCACAAACCCCGGCCAAGGTGTCCCGTTGTCGGGTTCGGTGCCGGCGCCGGAGGACTTCTCCGACGCGGTGGATCGGGCTGCAGCGGAGCGGGCCCTGGAGTACATGGACCTCAAGCCGGGGACGGCAATGCGAGACGTTTCCGTGGACACGGTATTCGTCGGGTCCTGCACCAACGGCCGACTGGAGGACCTGCGCGCCGCAGCGGAGGTCCTGCGCGGCCGGTCGGTAGCACCGGGAGTGGAGATGCTGGTGGTCCCCGGTTCGGTTCGTGTCCGCCTAGCCGCCGAAGCCGAAGGTCTCGACAAAGTCTTCGTCGCCGCCGGGGCGCAATGGCGGCAGGCCGGTTGCTCGATGTGCATGGGCATGAACCCGGACAAGGTCGGCCGTGGCCAGCGCAGCGCCTCGACCTCCAACCGAAACTTCGAAGGACGGCAAGGTCCCGGTGCGCGTACGCACCTGGTCTCGCCGGCGGTCGCGGCGGCCAGCGCCGTGGCCGGACATCTGGCCGCCCCCGCGGATCTGTGAGAGGACGAACATGGAAGCGCTGATCCGGCATGTAGGCACGGCGGTGCCGTTGCGCCGCAGCAACGTCGACACCGACCAGATCATCCCTGGGGACTACCTCAAGCGGATCACCCGGCACGGCTATGAGGACGCGCTGTTCGCAGAGTGGCGGGAGGAGCCGGACTTCGTTCTTAACCAGCCGCAGTACCGCGGGGCCAGCATCCTCCTCGCCGGTCCGGAGTTCGGGACCGGCTCGTCCAGGGAGCACGCCACCTGGGCGTTGCAGGACTACGGCTTCCACGTGATCGTGTCGTCGCGCTTCGCCGACATCTTCCGTGGCAACGCCGGCAAGGTGGGGCTGCTGACCGCACAGGTCGACCAGCCGGTCGTCGAGAAGTTGTGGGACCTGGTCGAGTCGCAGCCGAGTACCGAGATCACCGTGGACCTGGATGCGCGCACCCTGTCGGCCGGCGAAATCAGCGCCGATTTCGAGATCGACGACTACGTCCGGTGGCGGCTCATGGAGGGCCTGGACGACATCGCGCTCACGCTGCGGCACGCTGACCTGATCAGCGCCTACGAGGCCGGACGTCCGGCGCACAAGCCGACGACGATCAACGGCTGACCCCAGTTAGCGAAAAGGTCCTTGTAGTAGCGGTTTTCTCGACACGCCGCTGCTTGCTCAAGGGTGCGGGAGCGCCTAGCGTGGGCGGCTGTCGGGCGACCGCCCGACCGCACCTGAAGGGGAACTAGTGAACAAGTCCGAGCTCATCGACGCTCTGGCCGAACGCCTGGGCAGCAAGAAGGCGGCCCAGGAAGCGCTGGAGCACACCACCGACATCATCACGCGGGCCATTGCTTCGGGTGAGAAGGTCGTGATCACCGGCTTCGGTGCCTTCGAGAAGGCCGAGCGGGCTGCGCGCCAGGGCATCAACCCGTTCACCGGCAAGCCCATGAAGATCAAGGCCACCTCGGTGCCGAAGTTCAAGGCCGGCGCGGACCTCAAGGCCTACGTGAGCGGTGCCAAGAAGCTGCCGAAGCAGGCGGCCGCCAGTGCGTCCAGCGCGGCCAAGAAGGCGGCGAGCAAGGCAACGGGCACGAAGAAGGCCCCGGCCACGAAGTCCACTGCGAAGAAGGCCCCGGCCAAGAAGGCTCCGGCCAAGAAGTCCACTGCGAAGAAGGCCCCGGCCAAGAAGGCTCCGGCCAAGAAGAGTGCAGCCAAGAAGTCCACTGCGAAGAAGGCTCCGGCGCGCAAGCGCTGACGAACACGTTTAGGGGGCCTGGGCGCATAGCGTCCAGGCCCCCTCAGCATTCAATTCGCGCTCAATCGTCGGGCAGCGTCACGATCTGCAGGCGGACGACGCGGTCGTCGGCAAGTTCGATCCGGACCCGTTGCCCGAAGCGCAGGTGGCGGATGCGGTTGCTCAGCGCCGTAGCGGCGAATGAGTGCTCGAATCCGTCGTCGGTGTACACCGAACCGGCGCGGGTCCTCTCGTCGAAACTGCGAACTGTTCCCTGCTCGGTCCGGTTGGCCGTACCGACTTCCGCGTCAGCGTCCACCCCGGCAGGTTAGCCGCGCCTGCGCCACTGGTTGAGGACCTGTCGCGTATGGGGGCCGAGTCCCAACTCCGCCGCAACCTCCATGTCCGCCCAGGTGTCGACGTCGGTGCGAAGTGACGGTAGATCCGCACCAACGGCAACTGCGCCGGAATGCGCGTGCCGGCGGGCTGAACCGACCCCGAAGTCCGGGGCCAGGTCCATTCCTGGCGGTGCCAGCAGCAGGGTGGTGCCGATGCCGGACCTGTCTGGGACATAGCCGCGAGTGGCAGTTGCCTGCGCCCGCTGCAGCGCCTCGGTCAACTCGATGGTTCGCAGCGCAGGCAGGTCGCTGGACAGCGCACCCACCCAACTCCCGGAGTCGACCTGGGCGGCGCCGTGGGCGAGGGCGGGGTTGAGGCCGGCGTCTGGAACATCCGGCACCACGACTGCGCCCATTTCGGCCAGTCGCCGCCGTGCTTCGGGCTCGTCAGTGACCACGACGACGACCACCGACTCGGCTGCGAGCGCCGCCGCCACAGTGTCCTGGGCCAGGGCCATCGCGAACTCGGCCCGGTGGGGTTGCTCGATCAGGCGGGATTTCGCGTGCCGGAAGCGCTTCACCGGGACGACGATCGAAACCGGATCCACATTCCGATCCTGTCAGCGGAGTCAACAGCGCGTGCGACCGGACTGCGGCAAGATGAAACTCATGCGGCAGGTTCGGTCACAAGCGGGGTACCGCTCCGGCTGGTACCGGACCGCAGACGGGATCCTCACGCCGTTGATCGCCTCGATGACCATCCGGACCTGGTCCGGGCAGGAGCACATCCCGTCCGGAGGCGGGGTGGTGATTGCCGCCAATCACGTTTCGCACATCGACCCCCTCACACTGGCGCATTTCCTCAATGAGACCGGGCGGGCCGTGCGCTACCTGGCCAAGGACAGTCTGTTCGAGGCTCCGGTGGTCGGCCAGGTTCTCTCTGGGGCGGGCCAGATCCCGGTCCACCGCGGGGCTGCCGACGCCGGGGACGCGCTGCGCAGTGCCTTGGCGGCCGTGCGAGCCGGCGAGTGTCTGGTCGTCTATCCGGAGGGCACGCTGACCCGAGATCCGGATGAGTGGCCGATGCGGGGAAAGACTGGTGCCGCGCGGATAGCCCTGGCGACCGGGGCCCCGGTCATCCCAGTCGCGCAGTGGGGGCCGCAGAATCTGCTCCCGCCCTACTCCAAGAGGTTGCGACTGGTGCCGCGAACCCCGGTCCAGTTGGCGGCGGGTCCGGCCGTTGCCCTAGCGGACCTGCACTCCGCTGCAGGTGAGCCAGAGGCAGTGCGCGAGGCCACAAATCGGATCATGTCCGCCATCACCGACCTGCTGGCGGGGATTCGCGGTGAGCCGGCCCCAGCGCAACGATTCGATCCGCGCGCCGCTGGCCTCGCGGAGTATGGGGACCCGCGTAAACGCCAACGGCGAAGGAAGACCCGATGAGGAGTTCGCGATGACCAAGTGCACCGTTATGGGTAGTGGCTCGTGGGGAACGGCCTTCGCGATGGTTCTGGCCGACGCCGGCGCGACCGTGACGGTATGGGGCATCAATGAGCAGGTGGTCGAGTCCATAAACACCGGCCGGGGCAACCCCGACTACCACCCGGGGATCGAGTTGCCCGCATCGATCCGGGCGAGCACCGACGCCACCCAAGCACTTGCTGATGCGGAACTGGTGGTGGTCGCGGTGCCGGCCCAGGCGCTGCGCAGCAACCTGAGCGCCTGGGGGCAGTACATCCCGACCGACGCCCCCGTGCTCAGCCTGATGAAAGGCATCGAGTGGGGGACCATGCTCCGGATGACCGAGGTCATCGCCGAGGTGGCCGAGATCGAGCCGGATCGGTTGGCGGCCTTGTCTGGCCCCAACCTCGCCCGCGAGATCGCCCAACGACAGCCGGCAGCGACCGTCATCGCCAGCGCCAGCCAATCGACGGCGGATGCCATTCAGCGCTCGTGCTTCACGTCCTACTTCCGCCCGTACACCAACACCGACTTGGTCGGTACCGAATTGGCCGGCTCGATCAAGAACGTTGTGGCGCTGGCAACGGGGATGGCCGCCGGCATGGGTTTCGGAGACAACACGCAGGCATCGCTGATCACCCGCGGCCTGGCCGAGATGACCCGGTTGGGGCTGGCCCTGGGCGCTGACCTGGCCACGTTCATGGGCCTGGCCGGGGTTGGTGACCTGATCGCCACGTGCTCGTCATCGCTTTCCCGCAACCGCACTTTCGGCGAGAACCTCGGACGCGGGCTGTCGGTGGCCGAGGTGGAGGCCATCACCAAGCAGACATCCGAAGGTGTGAAGTCCTGCCAGCCGATCCACGAACTGGCCGCAGCCCATCAGGTGGAGATGCCGATCACGGCTGAGGTGGTCCGGGTAGTTCATGAGGGAGTCAACCCGAGGCAGGCGCTGGCCGATCTGATGGCTCGGCAGGCCAAGCCCGAAGCCGTCTAGACGTAACACGTGGCCAGTAGGGTCTGGGCGATGTCCACGGTCGCTCGTACCCGCGTTGCGGTGCTCTTTGGGGGCCGCAGCAGCGAACACTCCATCTCCTGCATCAGCGCCAGGTGCGTGATCGAAGCGATGGGCCCGGCCGACTTCGACATCGTGGCAATCGGCATCTCCCGGTCCGGTGACTGGGTCCGCATCGCCGATCCCTTAGTGGAGCTCAGCCGCAGCGCCTTGCCGGAGGTTGCCGATCGGGACGCCGCCGACGCGAGTGCCGGGCCGGTCGCGGCGCTGGCCGACGTGGATGTTGTCTTCCCACTCCTGCACGGCCCCTACGGCGAGGACGGCACGATCCAAGGTCTACTGGAGGTGACTGCGCACCGGTACGTGGGGTCTGGTGTGCTGGCAAGCGCGGCGGCGATGGACAAGATCGTCATGAAGACCCTGCTGGCCGCCGCCGGGCTTCCGGTCGGCCCCTGGGAGCCCCTGACGGCGACTCAGTGGCACGCCGACCCAGGCGCGGTCCTGGAGCGGCTGTCCAAGCTCGGTGCCACCTTGTTCGTCAAGCCTTCGCGCGGGGGATCCAGCCTCGGGATCACCAGGGTCACCGCCGATTCCGAGATCGGTGCCGCCATCGAGACGGCGTTGGGGTTCGACAGTCGGGTGATCGTCGAAGCAGCCGTGCCCGGACGCGAGATCGAATGCGGGGTGCTTGCCGATCCGAAGCCGCAGGCGTCGGTCCCCGGCGAGATCGAGGTCGGCGGGGAGTCCTTCTACGACTTCGAGTCCAAGTATCTGTCTGAGGCGGCACGCTTGGTGGTGCCGGCGGAACTGCCGCCAGCCGTCGCCGACCGCGTTCGCCGACTGGCTCTGACTGCGTTCGAGGCTCTGGGTTGTGAGGGTTTGGCCCGCGTCGACTTCTTCGTGGACGGCGACGAGATCGTGGTGAACGAGGTCAACACGATGCCGGGGTTCACGCCGGCATCCATGTTCCCGTTGCTGTGGCAGCACAGCGGAGTCGACTACGAAACGCTCGTAAAGCGGCTGATTGGCGCGGCCCTTGAGCGTCCCCTCACGGTGCTGCGCTGATCAGCGGCACGGTGTCGCCGACCGCTTCCGCCAGGTCAACCAATACCTCGGCCTCCGGCGCGTAGTCGTCGGGTACCGATACTTCGACGTTGGCCGCACGGCCGGTAGTCGTGAACCGATACCCGGCCGTCAACTCCTGCGGGAACCAATCAACCCCATCAACCGTGATCAGTTGCGACGTCGCGGTCAAGGCGTCCGGGACACCCACGCCGCACCGCAAGACGATTGCGGGATCGCCCCATGCGCTAGTCAGCTCGGAGTCCGGCTCAGTCGGCCTGGAGTCCTGGAACGCGACCGCCTCGGGAAGTGCGGCGGCTAGGTCTTGGCAGGCTGCGCCGGCTTCCGGATCCGCACTCGGCGGCGCGACCTCGAGGGCCGTGCTGCAGCCGGCGAGCACGCCGGCCGCGGCCAGGGCCGCGGCGAACAGGCGAGTCACCGTCAGGCTGCTACGCGCACCTGCTGGCTGCTTCAGATGCGGACGACCGGGCAGGTCAGCGTCCTGGTGATGCCGTCGACCATCTGTACGCGGGCGACAACCAGTCGGCCCAAGTCGTCGACATCGTCCGCTTCGGCGCGCACGATGACGTCGTATGGACCGGTCACGTCCTCGGCCATGATCACGCCCTGGATCTCGGCGATGGCCGAAGCGACGTTGGCCGCCTTTCCCACCTCTGTCTGGATGAGGATGTAGGCCTGAACCACGATCGTCCCTTCGGGCCGTACGGTGCGCTCAGGTGAGCAACACCAGCGAGGTAGAGGCTAGCGCCACAGCGGCGGCGACGAGCAGGGGAGGACGCAATCGGATCGGCTAAGGGACCTGAGGCCGCAGTCGCCGACATTGGGGAGTTCGGCCTCATCGAGCAGGTGGCCGAACGGCTGCGCGGCGTGGATGCCGCGCACGTGCTGGTGGCGCCGGGGGACGATGCGGCCGTTGTCGCCATGCCCGATGGCCGGTGCGTGGTCACCACGGACATGTTGGTTGAGGGCGTCCACTTCCGCCGGGACTGGTCGCAGGCCTACGACGTCGGCCGCAAGGCGGCCGCGGCCAACCTCGCCGACGTAGCTGCGATGGGGGCGCGCGGCTCCGGTCTGGTAGTTGGGCTCGGGATGCCGCCGGAGCTGCCCGTCGAATGGGTGTTGTCGCTTGCCGACGGACTTCGTGATGAGGCGGCCGGCGTCGGCGCCGTCGTGGTCGGCGGCGACATGGCCCGGTCTCCGGTAGTCACGGTGTCGGTTGCCGCGATCGGCGAACTCGACGGCCGCGAGCCGGTCACCCGCGCAGGGGCGTCGGTAGGGGACCAGGTGGCGGTCTGCGGGCAATTGGGCCGGGCCGCCGCGGGGCTCGCGCTGCTGCGCCGAGGATTTCGGTCCCCGCGCACGCTGGTGGACGCGCACCGGCGGCCGCAGCCGCCGTACGCCGCCGGCGTCACCGCAGCGATGTCGGGCGCCACGGCAATGTGTGACGTCAGCGACGGCCTGTTGGCGGACCTGGGGCACGTGGCCGCCGCGAGCGGAGTCGCCATCGTCGTGGACCCGCAGGTCTTGGAGGTTGATGCCGCGCTGGCTGACGCGGCCGCGGCGCTTGGTGTTGACCCGATGGACTTCCTGCTCACCGGCGGTGAAGACCACGCGCTCGCCGCGACCTTCCCGCCCGGATCGGTACCCGAAGGCTGGCTGGTCGTTGGTCAGGTGGCCGCGGGTGCCGGCGTCACAGTTCTAGGGCGGTCCGACTTGGGGGCAGTCGGGTACGACCACTTCGCCGGCTAGCGGCAGGAGTTCGCCGACGACGCGCGTCGGCGGTGAATCAGCGAGTGACCTTGCCGGCCTTCAGGCAGGAGGTGCAGACGTTCAGGCGGCGCGGGCTGCCATTTACCGTGGCCCGCACCCGCTGGATGTTGGGGTTCCAGCGCCGGGAAGTGCGGCGGTGGGAGTGCGAAATGGAGTTCCCGAAACCGGGGCCCTTGCCGCAGACGTCGCAGTTGGCAGCCATGGTCGGTACTCCTTGAGGTGGGACAGGATGGGCCCGGTACGCCGGGCGGAGCCCGAGAGTACCCGACACTCGCGCACGAGCCCAAACCTCGCGCTCGTTGCCGCTCCGGCCGCCTAGGCTCGGCTCACGGGAGGTGTGCGGTGTCGGAGGTGCTGGACGCGCGGCTGGTGCGGCGCTGGGCCGACGCCGCCTTGGACGCCCTGGCGCAGTGCCGGGCCGAAATCGATGCGCTCAATGTCTACCCGGTACCGGACGGAGACACCGGGACCAACCTGTTCTTGACTTGGGAATCCGCCCAAGAGGCGGCAGCGTCGGTGAGCGAGGAGTTGCCCGAGACGGCGCGCATGCTGGCGCGCGGGGCACTGCTGGGTGCCCGGGGCAACAGCGGCGTGATTCTGAGTCAGATGCTGCACGGTGCAGCCGAGGAGATGGCTCCGCCGGTCACCGTGGACCAGTTGCGTCGGGTGTTGCGACGGGCAGCTCAGGCCGGGTACGAGGCGGTAGCGCATCCGGTTGAGGGCACGATGCTCACGGTGATGCGCGCGGCCGCTGACGCCGTCGAGTCGGTGGAAGGGTCGATGTCGGACGTGGTGCGTGCCGCCAGTCGGGCCGCCCGGGAGGCGCTGGAACGTACCCCCGAACAACTCGAGGTGCTGGCCCGCGCCGGGGTCGTCGACGCCGGTGGCCGTGGGGTCACCGAAGTGCTTGATGCCCTGCTCGCCGTGGTCACCGGGGAGACGGTCAGTCGGCCGGTGTCGGTGCGGCGGCCCGAGGCCGTGGTCGCCGATCTGCCGTTGCAGGGGCCGGCGTTTGAGGTGATGTACCTGCTGGACGCCAAGGACGAGGACATGCCGACCTTGCGCGCTGAGTTGGACGCGTTGGGCGATTCGCTCCTCGTGGTCGGTGGGGACGGGTTGTGGAACGTGCACGTGCACACCGACGAGCCTGGCGCTGCGGTCGAGGTGGGTGTGCGCGCCGGGCGGCCGCATCGCATCCGAATCACCCATTTCGAGAGTCAGCGCACCCCGTCGCAGCCGCATCCGCGATCAGCGGTGGCGATCGCGGCCGGCTCAGAGTTGGCCGTTCTGCTCACTGAATGCGGGGCTCAGGTCGTGTCCCACGAGGAGGGGCGCCGACCGGCAACCCGGGACCTACTGACCGCGATTACTGAGTCCGGATCCGAGGAAGTCATGTTGTTGCCGGACGATCCGGACTCCGTCCCGGTGGCGGAGGCGGCCGCGGCCGAGGCGCGAGCCGCCGGTATCCGGGTCGCGGTACTGCCCACGTTGTCCCCGCTGCAAGTGGTGTCCGCCCTTGCCGTGCACGACCGGCAGGCTCCTTTCGACGTGGCGGTGGTGCAGATGGCTGCCGCCGCCCAAGCGACCCGCACCGGTGCCGTGACCACCGCGGTGCGCGAGGCGTTGACGAGCGCCGGGGTCTGCCGCCCCGGCGACGTGTTGGGCTTGGTCAACCGGGACATAGCCGTCATCGGCGGCAACGTCGAAGAAGTGGCTGTTGAGGTCCTGGACCGACTTCTGGTCAACGGCGGGGAGTTGGTCACGCTGATGCTGGGCGCCGACGCGCCAGAGCAGTTGGTCGACGTGCTGAACCGGCATGTTCGCCAGACCCACCCGGAGGTCGACGTCGAGGTGCTGGTCGGGGGGCAGCCGCACTACCCGGTGCTGGTAGGAGTGGAGTGACGCAGTTCGACGCGCGCGCCTCGTCGGTGGTTGGGGACCGCACCGGGGTCGTGCTGGCCGACGCATTGGGCATCGAGACCGTCGGGGATCTGCTGCTGCATCTTCCCCGCCGCTATGCGCGGCGCGGGGAGTTGTCCAACCTCGGTGAGTTGCCGATCGACGAGCAGGTGACGGTGATGGCCGAGGTGGCGAAGGTGCATTCGCGTCGGATGCAGCGGCGGCGGGGGAGTCTGCTGGAGGTGGTCGTCACCGACGGTAGCGGCTCCTTGTCCCTGTCCTTCTTCAACCAGAACTGGCGGGAGAAGGACCTGCGCGTCGGGGCCCGGGGACTGTTCTCCGGCAAGGTCACCCGCTACCAGGGCAAGCGGCAACTGACCCATCCGGACTATCTGATGCTGGACGCCGAGGACGACACCGACGCCGAGGCCTTCAGCAGGGCTTTGGTGCCGCTGTATCCGGCCAGCTCCCGACTACCCAGTTGGCGAGTTGCCAAGTGCGTGCGGATGGCGTTGGCGGTCCTTCCCGATCTGAATGACCCGTTGCCGGCCGAGGTGCGTTCCCGCCAGGGCCTGCCCGGTTGGGCCGACGCCATCCGCATGGTGCATCAACCCGAAGAACCGGGGGATCCGGAGCGGGGCCGGGAACGACTCGCCTTCGACGAGGCATTCGCGGCTCAGGTGGTGATCGCGCAGCGTCGCGCTGCCACCGCGGCCACCGCGGCCGTCGCTCGGCCCTACCGCGACGACGGCTTGCTGGCCGCCTTCGACGAGTCGTTGCCGTTCGAACTGACCACCGGCCAGCGGGCGGTCAGCGCCGAGATCGAGCAGGACCTGTCCCGACCGCACCCGATGCACCGCCTGCTGCAGGGGGAGGTGGGGTCCGGAAAGACGGTCGTGGCCCTGCGCGCGATGCTGGCCGTAGTGGACTCAGGCGGGCAGGCCGCGCTCCTGGCTCCGACCGAGGTCCTCGCTGCCCAGCACGCGCGCGGTTTGCGCGACCTTTTGGGTCCGCTGGGTCAGGCGGGCACGTTGGGTGCGGCCGAGGGGGCGACCTCGGTGGGACTCCTCACCGGTTCCCTGACGGGTTCCGCCCGTCGGGACACATACGCCGACATTCGCGACGGGCGAGCGGGGATCGTGGTCGGCACCCACGCGCTGTTCACCGAGCAGGTGGAGTTCGCCGACTTGGGCTTGGTGGTGATCGACGAGCAGCACCGCTTCGGAGTCGAACAACGAGAGGCCCTGCGTGCCAAAGCGGCCAGCCCGCCGCATGTTCTGGTCATGACCGCGACCCCCATCCCGCGCACGGTGGCGATGACGGTCTTCGGTGACCTGGATGTGTCCACGCTCGCAGAGTTGCCGGCGGGCCGATCGCCCATCGCCACCCATGTTGTGGACGAGGCGGAGCAACCACGTCACGCGGAACGGGTTTGGCAGCGGGTAGTTGAGGAGGTGCGCGCCGGTCGGCAGGCGTTCGTCGTTGCCCCACGCATCGGTGCGGACGAACCTGAGGACGTCTACCTGGAAGGTGCGGGCGCCGCCGATAGTCCTGCGGACGCTGACGGGGCCGATGCCGCCGTGCCGGCTGCGTCCGTCCTCGCCGCGTACGAGCAATTGCGTGCAGGACCGTTGGCCGGTTTGCGGCTGGGCCTGTTGCACGGGCGTCTCAGCGCTGACGAGAAGGACTCGGTAATGCGTGACTTCGTCGCCGGTGCCCTGGACGTGCTAGTGGCCACCACGGTCATCGAGGTCGGTGTCGACGTTCCGAACGCAACGGTGATGGTGGTCCTGGATGCGGATCGGTTCGGCGTCAGCCAGTTGCACCAGTTGCGCGGCCGGGTTGGCCGCGGTGGCCATGCCGGGCTGTGTCTGCTGCTCACTCGCCGGCCCGGCGAGGCCGCGCGACGGCGCCTGGACGCAGTGGCCGCGACCCTGGATGGGTTTGAGCTGGCGGCCGTGGACCTGGCGGAACGCCGCGAAGGCGATGTGCTGGGGCAGGCGCAATCGGGGCGCAGGTCCTCGTTGCGGCTCGTCTCGGTGCTGCGCGATGGGGAACTCATCGCTCGCGCCCGGGCGGAAGCGACCGATCTGGTCGCCGCTGACCCGGAACTCACATGGCACCCGGAGGTGGCCGCGGCGGTCGAGAGACTGCTCGGTGAGCGCGCCGAGTTCTTGGACAAATCGTGACCAGGATCATCGCCGGCGCGGCCCGTGGGCGTCGGCTGCAGGTTCCACCCACTGGAACCCGCCCCACCACGGATCGAGTGCGCGAGGCGATGTTCTCGACCTTGGTGGCGAAGTGCGGTGGTTTCGCCGGGCTGCGCGTGCTGGATCTCTTCGCTGGATCTGGGGCACTGGGTCTGGAGGCGTTGTCCCGTGGTGCCGACGCGGTTGTCCTGGTGGAGTCAGCCAAGGCGGTAGTGCGCGTACTGCAGCGAAACGTGGACACCGTGGGGTTGCCCGGTGCGACGGTCGCCGCGGTGCCGGTGCAGCGGTACCTGGCCGATCGACCTGACTCCGCATTCGATGTGGTGTTGGCCGACCCGCCCTACGCGATGACCGAGGAGGCGGTGTCGGAGTTCCTGGGGCAGCTTGTCCACGGGTGGCTGCGCCCCGACGCGCTTGTCACGCTCGAGCGTCCGCGGGGACAGCAGGTGCAGTGGCCGCCGCCATTGGCGGCCGTGGACGAACGCCGTTACGGCGACACCGTGCTCTGGTACGGTCGCGCGGCCTAGGACGGCTGCCGGAGGGAGCGCGCGTGCGCAGGGTGGTCTGCCCCGGGTCCTTCGACCCGGTCACCAACGGACACCTCGACATCATCGAGCGCGCCGCCTCGCTGTCCGACGAGGTCGTTGTCGCGGTCCTGGTGAACGAGAAGAAGCAGGGTCTGTTCAGCGTCGAAGAGCGCATCGAGTTGCTGCAGCAGGTCACCGCGCACCTTCCCGGCGTCTCGGTCGACTCGTTCGCCGGGCTGCTGGTCGACTTCTGCCGATCCCACGACATCCAGGCGATTGTGAAGGGCCTGCGCGCCATTTCCGACTTCGACTACGAGCAGCAGATGGCGCAGATGAACCACCGGCTCGCGGGCGTCGACACGCTCTTCATTCCAACAACGCCGGAGTACTCGTTCCTGTCGTCGAGTCTCATCAAGGAAGTCGGTCGCCATGGCGGCGATGTGACAGGGCTGGTGCCCGATGCCGTCGCTGCGGCCTTGAGCCAGCGACTGGGACAGACCGGAGGTCGTGATGAACGTTGAGGTGAGCCTGGATCGGCTGACTCGGATGGTGGAGGAAGCCCGGGCCATGCCGTTGTCCGCTTCCTGCGTGGTCAACCGCACCGAGGCACTGGAACTGCTCGATGAGATCCGAGCCGGGTTGCCCAGCGAGATCACGCAGGCCTCGGCGCTGCTTGAGGACCGGGAGTCGGTCCTGGAGGCAGCGCGTGGCGAAGCCGAGGAACTGCTCAACGGGGCGCGCGCGCACGCCAGCGCTCTGGTGTCCGATAGCGAGATCATGCGAGCGGCCCGCGACGAGGCGGGCCAGCTGCGGCAGGCGACACAGGAAGAGCTCGACCGCCAGCGTGCGGAGACGGATGAATACATCGACGCGCGGTTGGCGCAATTCCAGGTGGCGCTGCAGCGCACGCTGGAGACAGTCGATCGTGCTCGGGACCGGCTCGGGGCGCCCGGCGGGTTCGGAGATGAGGACTTCGCCGACAGCAGCGACCCGCTCCCGGAGCACTGAGTCCAGAGCGCCGAGCCGCTGAGTTGGGCCGGCGGGCGGGCGTGGAGTACCCTGCGCTCGGCCTCTTGTCGGGGCCGCTTGCGTTGTTGCGGAGGATCGCGTGGTCGCCTTAGACCCTCGCGCACCCCTGGTCATCGACACCCGGGACCTCGGTCGCCGTCCAGGCGCCATGAGGTCCTTCGATGTCCTAGCTCCGGCGCCGGCGGGTCTTGGCAATGACGTCATCGGGGTCCCGGAAGGGGCTGAGCTGGCGGGCCGACTGCAATGTGAGTCGGTGGTCGAGGGCGTGTGGATGTCAGGGACGGTGCACGCACCGGTACGCGGAGAATGCGTCCGGTGTCTGGACCCGATCGACACTGAGCGCGACTTCGACCTGCAGGAGATGTTCCTGTACCAGGACACGCACCCGGACGACGTCGAGGCCGCACGGCTGCAGGACACGCTGTTTGACCTGGAGCCAACGCTGCGGGACGCGATCGTGCTGGCGCTTCCTTTGCAGCCGCTTTGCCGGGAGGATTGTCCGGGTCTGTGCCCCGAGTGCGGGGTGCGCCTGGCCGATGATCCCGACCATCGGCACGAACGGACGGACCCCCGGTGGTCCGCCCTTGCTGAACTGTTGAACGACGAGGAGCGCTGAGAGATGGCCGTCCCGAAGCGGAAGGTTTCGCGCAGCAACACCCGGCACCGCCGCGCGCAGTGGAAGGCGACCGCCCCGACCCTGGTCGCGTGCGAGCGCTGCCGTGAGCCGCGGCTGCCCCACGTGGCGTGCCCCACTTGCGGCACCTACAACAAGCGCCAGGTGCTGGACGTCTGAGCGGTTCAGCTGAGCCGCTCCTGCAAGAGCTGCGCACTCGCCTCGGCGTCAATCTGAGCGACGAGGCCCTCAACCGCGCGCTGACCCATCGCTCCTACGCGTACGAGAACGGCGGGCTGCCAACCAACGAACGGTTGGAGTTCCTCGGCGACGCCGTTCTGGGGCTCGTGGTCACCGACCGCCTCTTCCGGGCCCACCCCGATCTGGCGGAGGGCGACCTGGCCAAGTTGCGGGCCGGCGTCGTGAACATGCGGGCTTGCGCCGAGGTGGCCACCGAGTTGAATCTGGGCGCTTACCTGCTGCTGGGCCGCGGTGAAGAGACCACGGGCGGGCGGCAGAAGGCCTCCATCCTCGCGGATGCGATGGAAGCGGTAATCGGCTCGGTGTATGTCGAGGCGGGGCTGACGGCGGCGACCGAGTTGATCCAGCGCCTCTACGACCCCCTGATCGAGCGTGCGGTCCAGGTCGGCGCTGGACTGGACTGGAAGACCTCACTGCAGGAACTCACCGCCGAGCGCGGCTTGGGGGTGCCCAATTACCGCATCACCGAGACCGGCCCGGACCATGCGAAGGTCTTCGAGGCGCACGCCGTGGTCGGCGGATCGAGCCTGGGTGCCGGCCGGGGCAGCTCCAAGAAGGACGCCGAACAGCAAGCCGCGGCAACCGCCTTCCAGGTTCTCTCCGCTGCGGACAAGAATCCCGACTGATGCCGGAGTTGCCCGAGGTCGAGGTGGTCCGGGCCGGGCTGCTGCCGCTGGCGGGCCGCCGGGTGCGGGCGGTCCGGGTGCTGCATCCACGCGCGGTTCGGCGCCAACCCGGCGGCGCCGCGGAGTTCGAGCATCGCCTGATCGGGCAGGTGCTGGCCGAACCGCGGCGACGCGGCAAGTACCTGTGGTTCCCGCTGGCCGAGACGGATGAGGCGCTTCTAGCCCACCTGGGCATGAGCGGTCAGATGCTCCTGTCTGACGCGTCGGGAGTCGGTTCCGGCGCAGACCTCGGTCCGCACGTGCGCGTCGTCGTGGACCTCGATGGGGCCGGACCGCACCTGCGTTTCACCGACCAGCGCACGTTCGGCGGCCTCACGGTCGTCGATGCCGACGCCGGCTTGCCGGTTCCGGTCCGGCACATCGCCCGCGACCCGTTCGATCCGGACTTCGACCTGGACGCCGTCACCAGGCAGATCCGGGGATCGCGACGAGGCATCAAGCGCGTCCTGCTCGACCAGACGGTCGTCTCCGGCATCGGCAACATCTACGCCGATGAGGCGCTATGGCGGGCGCGCATCCACTACGACCGAAGCGCGGATCGGCTGCCCCGGCGGGCTGTCGCGACGCTGCTGGAGTCCGCGGTGGCGGTGATGGCTGAGGCTTTGGCCGCCGGTGGGACGTCCTTCGATGCCCTCTACGTCAACGTGAACGGGCAGAGCGGCTGGTTCGACAGGTCCCTGTCCGTCTACGGCCAGGCTGACCGGCCGTGCCCTCGGTGCGGGACCCCCATCCGCCGGGATCGCTTCATGAACCGCTCCTCCTACTTCTGTCCCAGGTGTCAGCGGCCCGGCCGTCCCTAGACGGCCGCTTGACCCGGAATTCGGCGAGTGGGACACTTTTCAACCAATCTGCACCAAGCGCGTTTGCGCTAGCCCATTCGGATCTGGCCCACCTGGGCAACGATCTGGGCTGGCAACGTGCAGGAACCGTTCCTGTCGTGGTTACACGTTCTTGAGGAGTAGGACCGCATGGCCAAGGCCTTGCTGGGTCACCTGGGGGGACCCGATCCGCTGGTTGCCGCCGAGTTGACGGCGCTTCGGCGCCGGATCACGGCGCTGGAGGACGAAGTCGCCCGTTTGCGTGCCCTGAACGGTGAACTCACCACCCTGTCCGAGGAGCCCGAACTGCTTCTCGAAGCGGAACTGAGCGACCGGGAGCCGGCTCTCACCTGAGTCCTGGCTTTACCCCCGTGCGCCTGCTCAGGATGTCCGGACGGCATGGGTAGGGTTCAGCCCACTTCCCCGGTGTCAACGCCGCTCGGGCCGGGAGCCTTTACGTGCATCTGAAGAGCCTCACCCTTCGTGGGTTCAAGTCGTTCGCTTCGTCTACGACCCTGCGCTTTGAGCCGGGGGTAACCGCAGTCGTCGGACCCAATGGTTCGGGCAAGTCGAACGTCGTAGACGCGATCGCCTGGGTGATGGGCGAGCAGGGCGCCAAGTCGCTGCGCGGCGGCAAGATGGAAGACGTCATCTTCGCGGGGACCTCCGGCAGAGCACCGCTGGGGCGGGCCGAGGTGATCCTCACGATCGACAACTCCGACGGTTCCCTGCCCATCGACTACACCGAAGTGACCCTGTCGCGGATCATGTTCCGCAACGGCGGCTCGGAGTACTTCATAAACGGTGAGGCCTGCCGGCTGTTGGACATCCAGGAGCTTCTCAGCGACTCCGGGATCGGTCGCGAGATGCACGTCATCGTCGGCCAGGGGCAGTTGGACGCCGTCCTGTCTGCCGGGCCGGAGGAGCGGCGTGGTTTCGTCGAGGAGGCCGCCGGCGTCCTGAAGCACCGCAAGCGCAAGGAGAAGGCGCTGCGGAAGCTGGACAGCATGGAAGGCAACCTCACCCGCCTAACCGACCTGACCACCGAGTTGCGTCGGCAACTGAAGCCGCTCGGGCGGCAGGCCGAGATCGCTCGCCGAGCTTCGGTCATTCAGGCGGATTTGCGCGATGCCCGGTTGCGCCTGTTGGCCGACGACTTGCTGGCGTTGCGGTCGGAGTTGGCCGCCGAGGTTGCCGACGAGACCGCGCTGCGTGAGCGCCGGGCCGCAGCCGAGGCCGAGTCCACGTCCATGCGGGAACGTGAATCCCTACTGGAAGCCCGCGAGGCGGAACTCGCCGTTACCGTGGCGGCCGCGCAGGAGATCTGGTTCCGGCTCCAGAGCCTCAACGAGCGGGTCACCGGCCTTGCGTCGTTGGCGGCGGAACGCCGTCGCCACCTGAGCGAAGTGGCCGCCGAACCGGACCGCCCCGGTCGGGACCCGGGCGAGCTGGACGCCGAAGCGGCGCGGGTCCGGTCGGAGGAGCAGGCCCTCACCGACCGGATCAGCACTGCCGCGTCCGAGCTGAGCCAGGCCGAGCAGGTGCGTGGCACCGCCGAGGATGAGCACTCCGCCGAGGAGCGCCGGGTCGCTGCCGCCCTGCAGGCGGCCGCCGATCGGCGGGAGGGACTTGCCCGGCTGTCCGGCCAGGTCGCCGCGGCTCGATCGCGCGTCGAAGCCCGCCAAGCCGAGATCGACCGCCTGGTCCGGGCGCATGAGGAGGCACAGGAGCGAGCGCGCTCGGCGCAGTCGGACTTTGCCGCGCTCGAAGCCCAGGTGGCGGGGCTCGACGACGGCGAAATCGACCTGGATTCCGAACACGCTCAGGCTGCGGCTGCACTGAGTGCGGCCGAGCAGTCCGCTCGAAACTGCCGCGATGAGCTGAACGCCGCCGAGAAGGACCGTTCGGCGTGGGAGGCACGCCACGAGGCGCTGCGGTCGAGCCTGGCCCGGCGCGACGGTTCGGGAGCGCTGCTGGCTCCGGAGGGCCGCCTCGCCGGGGTGCGCGGCACCGTCGCGGAGTTGATCCAGGTCCGCGCCGGTGACGAGGCGGCGGTCGCCGCCGCACTCGGCCCCCTGGCGGACGCGATCGCGGTCGCCGACCTGGGCACGGCCATCGAGGCCCTGGCGGTGTTGAAGGAGGCCGATGCGGGCCGAGCCGGACTACTCGTAGCTGGCGCACCCGATGTTGCGACTTCACCTAACGCCGGGGCGCCACCGGCCGGCACGCGTTGGGTCATCGACTCGATCGACGCCCCTGCTGATCTCATGGCCGGATTGCGGCGACTGCTCGCAGGAGTCGCCATCGCCACGGATACCGGGTCCGCGCGGCGGCTGATTGCGGCCGACCCCGACCTGGTGGCGGTCACCGCCGACGGTGACCGCATCAGCGCCTACACCGTCACCGGCGGTTCGGCTTCTGGTCGCTCCGCCATCGAAGCCGCTGCTGCAGTAGACGAGGCGGCCGCTCGACTGACCCAGGCAACCGCCCGGCTGGAACGGGCTCGATTCGCGCTCACTGCTGCTGAGTCGACGGTGGCCGACGCGGCCGCGGCGGTGGAGGCCGCGTTGCAGCAGTTGAACGAGTCCGATGCCCGGATGTCGGCGGTCGCCGAGCAGTTGGCGCATCTGGGCGCCTCGGCCCGTGCGGCTGCGGCCGAGGCCCACCGGGTGGCGGAGGGGCGGGAGGCAGCGGAGACAGCCCTGCAGGCTGATGAGTCGGCGGTGGCCGAACTAACCGCTCGGCTGACGCAGGCGGAGTCGGCCGAGCATGCCGAGCCTTCGGTGGCCGAACGCGACCGCCTGGCCGTGGCCGCAACGGCGGCACGGGCAGAAGAGGTCGAAGCGCGGCTGCGGCTGCGGACGCTGGAGGAGCGCGCCCGGTCTCTGGCCGGTCGGGCCGGTCAGTTGGAGGCGGCCGCGGCCGCCGAGCGGCGGGCCCGCGCTGATGCCATTGCCAGGCGGCAGCGGGCCGCCCGTGATGTGGTCGTGGCCGCAGCAGTGCTGGCGGGGACCAATGTGCTCATGGATCGCCTGGCGGATTCGCTGGCCGCGGCCGACCGGCGCCGCCGGGAGTTGTCCGCCGATGGCCAAGGGCTGGCAAGCGAACTTGTCCAGGTCCGCCAGCGGCTGCGCGCCGTGGCGCAGGAACTGACGGAGCTGACCGACTCGGTGCACCGCGACGAGGTGGCCCGGGCCGAGCAGCGACTCCGGATCGAGCAAGTCGAGCAGCGGTCGCTGGAGGAGTTCGGGGTAGCCGCTGACACCTTGATCACCGAATACGGACCTGACCAGCCAGTGCCCCCGTCGGCGCCGGCTGACGGCGAACCGGTGGCCGAGGACGCCAGCCCCCGCCCTTACGTGCGCACGGAGCAGGAGAAGCGAGCGCGTGCGGCGGATCGGGATCTCCGCCTCCTCGGCCGCGTCAACCCGTTGGCGCTGGAGGAGTTCAGCGCGATGGAGGAGCGGCACCGTTTCCTCACCGAGCAACTGGAGGACCTGAAGCGGTCGAAGCGGGACCTGCTGCAGATCGTCCGCGAGGTGGACGATCGCATTCAGGCGGTGTTCGCCGAGGCGTACGCCGACGTCGAGCGTGAGTTCAGGCACGTCTTCTCCCGGCTGTTCCCCGGTGGCGAAGGGCGCCTCGTGCTGACCGAGCCGGGTGACCTGCTCAACTCCGGCATCGAGGTAGAGGCACGCCCACCCGGCAAGAAGGTCAAGCGGTTGTCACTGCTGTCCGGTGGTGAACGTTCCCTCACTGCGGTTGCGTTCCTGGTGGCCCTCTTCAAGGCCCGACCCAGCCCGTTCTACATCCTGGATGAGGTCGAGGCGGCCCTGGACGATACGAACCTGGGACGACTGCTCACCATCTACGAGGAGTTGCGCGAGAACAGCCAGCTCATCGTCATCACCCACCAGAAGCGGACCATGGAAGTAGCCGATGCCCTGTACGGCGTGAGCATGCGCGGCGACGGCGTCAGCACAGTCATCAGCCAGCGGCTGCGGGAGGCCGAGCCGGCCTGACCCGCAGACGGGTGTCATCGGGCTGAGAGGATCATCGGCATGGAGACCCTGCTTGTTTTCGTGGTGGTGGGCGTCGTCCTGCTGCTGGCTGCTGGCCTGGTGGTACCGCGGCTGCGACGCGGCCGTCCGGCGCCACCAGCACCGCCGACGCAGTTGGAAGACGTCGATCGCGGCGACGTCGACCTCGTTGAGCCGGCGACGCAAGTCCCGACGGTTGAGGCCCCGGCCCCGGCAGCGGGTCGGCTGGCCCGCCTTCGGCAGCGACTGGCCCGCTCCCAAAGCGGTCTCGGCCGTGGCCTCCTGAGTCTCCTCTCCCGCGATTCCCTGGACGACGAGGCATGGCAGGACGTCGAGGACCTGCTGCTGTTGGCCGACATGGGCGTGGGCCCAACGGCCGAACTGGTGGAGCGACTGCGAACGCAGCTCCGGGTTCTGGGCGACGGGGACGCGGACGCCATCCGGCAACTGCTACGTGCCGAGTTGCTGCAGATGCTGGAGTCCGACGACCGATCCCTGAACCTGGACGGGTCCCCGGCGGTAGTCCTGATCGTCGGCGTAAACGGCACCGGCAAGACCACAACGACCGGCAAGTTGGCTCGCTGGCTGATCGCCGATGACAAGTCCGTGGTTCTTGGGGCGGCCGACACTTTCCGGGCGGCCGCAGCTGAGCAACTGAGCACTTGGGGGGAGCGGGTCGGTGCCGAGGTGGTGCGGGGTGCTGATGGAGCCGATCCGGCGAGTGTCGCCTTTGCGGCTGTAGCGGCCGGACGTGACGCGAACGCCGACGTAGTAGTCATCGATACCGCCGGGCGGCTGCACACCAAGGCCGGCCTTATGGACGAGTTGGGCAAGGTCCAACGGGTCGCGGGCAAGCAGGCGCCCATCCGTGAAGTCCTTCTGGTCCTGGACGCCACCACAGGCCAGAACGGTCTGGTGCAGGCCCGCGTCTTCGCCGAATCGGTGGACGTCACGGGCGTCGTGCTGACCAAACTGGACGGCACCGCCAAGGGCGGAATCGTGGTCGCGGTACAGCGCGAGCTGGGAGTCCCGGTCAAGTTCGTCGGCCTTGGCGAAGGCCCGGACGATCTGGCTGCCTTCGAAGCGGAGGAATTCGTCGACGCGTTGCTGGCCGAATAGGCGCGAAACAGCCGCGTAACCCGAAGTCAGCATTCGCTTACGTGACCGAAACACAGCGCAACAGCGACTGAAACCGGCGTTCAGCAGATTGTGCGACGCCGGGCCGCCGACGCCGCCGACCCGGTCCATAGACCATCGACAGGGGAGTGGCAGGGATGGATAGCGGGAGCACCGCCTGGATCCTCACCGCGTCGGCGATGGTGTTGTTGATGACACCGGGCCTGGCGCTGTTCTACGGCGGAATGGTGCGCTCCAAGAGCGTGCTCAACATGATGATGATGTCTTTCGGCGCGATGGGCCTCGTGGGCGTTTTGTGGGTCCTCTTCGGGTACTCCATGGCGTTCGGCTCCGACATCGGCGGCTTCGTAGGCAACCCCTTGGACTACTTCGGCCTCGAGGGGCTGATGGCCCCGCCCGCCGACGACGCCACGATCCCGGACATGGCGTTCGTTGCCTTCCAGGCGACCTTCGCAATCATCACAGTGGCGTTGATCAGCGGGGCAGTCGCCGACCGGGCGCGGTTCGGCACGTGGATGACCTTCGCGGCGATCTGGACGACCCTCGTCTACTACCCGGTCGCGCACTGGGTCTGGTCTGCCGACGGCTGGATCTTCCAGTTGGGGGCCATTGACTTCGCCGGTGGAACTGTCGTGCACATCAACGCCGGCATTGCCGGCTTGGCGCTGGCGCTGGTGCTCGGCAAGCGCGTGGGCTTCGGCCGTGAGCCGATGCGCCCGCACAATCTGCCGTTCGTGATGCTCGGCGCCGCGTTGCTGTGGTTCGGCTGGTTCGGCTTCAACGCCGGCTCGGCGCTGGCGGCTGACAATGCGGCATCGGTGGTCTGGGTGAACACCCTGGTTGCCACCTGCGCTGCGATGCTGGCTTGGCTGCTGGTGGAGAAGATCCGCGATGGCCACGCGACGTCGCTCGGCGCGGCTTCCGGCGTCGTGGCCGGCCTGGTTGCGATCACGCCCGCCTGTAGTGCCGTTTCGCCGTTGGGTGCCATCGCGGTCGGTGCCGCCGCCGGAGTGCTTTGTGCGCTGGCCATCGGCCTGAAGTACAAGCTCGGATACGACGACTCGCTCGACGTGGTCGGCGTGCACCTGGTCGGCGGCATCGTCGGCACGGTGCTGATCGGGTTCCTCGCCACTGCGGCAGCTCCGGCCGGCGTGGATGGTCTCTTCTACGGTGGCGGTCTCGACCAACTGGGCAAGCAGGTCATCGCCGCAGGGGCGGTCATGGGCTACTCGCTGGTCGTCACGTTGATTATCGGTGCGGCGCTCAAGGCCACGATCGGCTTCCGAGTGCCGGAGGAGGACGAGGTGGCCGGAGTGGACACGTCAACTCACGCCGAGTCCGCGTACGAGTTCGGCTCGGTGACCGGGTCTGGTTACCGTCCGACGGCTGGTGCTAGCGCAGAGAAGGTGAACGCATGAAGCTCATCACCGCAATCATCAAGCCATTCAAACTGGACGATGTGAAGAACGCGCTGGAGAGCTTCGGCGTCACCGGCCTGACCGTGTCCGAAGCCAGCGGCTACGGCCGACAGCGGGGCCACACGGAGGTATACCGCGGGGCGGAGTACACCGTGGACATGGTGCCCAAGGTCCGGATCGAGGTGCTGGCGGACGACGACGCGGCCAACGACATCATCGAGGTCATCGTGAAGTCAGCGCAGACCGGCAAGATCGGTGACGGCAAGGTGTGGTCGACGCCGGTGGACGCCGTGGTGCGGGTGCGCACCGGAGAGCGCGGTCCGGACGCCGTCTAGATGATCGCTGAGCGCACGGCGCGGTTCAGCGCCGAACGCGAGGAGTTGCTCGCCCGGCCCGGTCACGGGCCGGGCGAGCGGCGTCTCCTGGCGGATTTGACCGACGAGTGGCTGCGGGACTTGTTCGCATCCTCCGGTGCGCCGGTCGCCGGTGCCGGGCTGGCGGCTGTGGGCGGTTTCGGTCGCCAGGAATTGTCCGGTGGCAGCGACATAGACCTAGTGCTGCTGGTCCCATCCCACGATGGCGCAACCGAGGCTGCAGCCGAGTCGCTGTGGTATCCGATCTGGGACGCCGGACTCCGGCTGGATCACAGCATCCGCACACCCGCGGAATGCCGCCGGGTGGCCGCCGATGACCTGCCGGCGGCTGTCGGGATGCTCGACCTGCGGCACGTAGCCGGCGTTGAGGCGCTGAGCGTCGGGGTCCGCAGCGAGGTTCTGGCTGCCTGGCGTGCGGCGGCCCGCAAGCGGCTGCCGCTACTGCTGGCGGCGGCCGAACAGCGGCACGTCGAGAGCGGGGACGTACGCCACACCCTGAGCCCGGATCTGAAATACGGCCGCGGTGGACTGCGCGATGCGGATCTGCTTCGGGCCGTGCGGGCTTCGTGGTTGGTGGATGCGCCACATCTGGGAGTTGGTGCGGCCGAGAGCACGCTCCGCGACGTCCGGTACGTGCTGCACCAGGTCGGCGGTCGCGGCGATCGTCTCGTCCCGGATCTGCAGCACGACGTTGCGACTGCCATGGGCCTCAGAGATCGAGACGAGTTGCTTGGCTTGGTCTATCGCGCCGGTCGGACCATCTCGCAGGCGTTCGCGGCAACCGATCGCGCAGTGCGTGCGCTCGATGCATCGCGGGGTCTGCGCAGTCGGCGGCGGATCGGGCTGGCGCAAGGCGTTGTTCGCGACGGGGATGACGTATTGCTCGCCCGTGATGTCCGGCCCGAGGCCGACGCGGTCCTGCCGCTGCGGGTGGCCGCGGCGGCGGCGCGCGCAGGGCTGCCACTGGCGCAGGGAACCGTCACTGCGTTGAGTGCCTGTCCGCCGTTGCCGGTGCCGTGGTCGGCGGCTGCCCGCGATGAGTTCATCCAGTTGCTCGGCGCCGGGGCCGGGCTCGTGGACGTCTGGGAGACGCTGGACCAAGCCGGGTTCGTGCAGCAGTGGATCCCGGAGTGGAGCCGGATTGCGCACTTGCCGCAGCGCAGCCCCGTGCATGTCTACAGCGTCGATCGGCACAGCGTTGAAGCAGTTGTTCGAGCCGCCGGGCTCACTCGGCAGGTGTCGCGTCCGGACCTGTTGCTGCTGGCGGCACTCCTCCATGACATCGGCAAGGGGTCAGCGGGGGAGCATTGCCAGACCGGAGCCGCGCTGGTGCCCGGTATCGCCGAGCGCATGGGGCTGAGCGCCGACGATGCGAAGACTCTCGCCCGCCTGACCGAACTGCATCTGCTGCTTCCGGATTTCGCCACGCGTCGCGATCTCGACGACCCGGCGACGGCGCAGAGCGCCGCGGCGGCGATCGCAGATGTGGACACCCTGAACCTGCTGGCCGCATTGGTCCAGGCTGATGCCCAAGCGGCCGGCCCGGCGGCGTGGTCGTCATGGCGGGCCGGGCTGATTCGCGACCTGGTGAGCCGCACGAGCGCCCAGTTGGTAGGTAAGCCACCGGCCGAGCCAGCGGAGGTAGCGCCGGATCCAGCCGCCGTCAGCGGTGTTCAGGTGGCTACGGCGGCGTCCGTCGATGGTCTGGAAGTGCGGGTATCCGCCCTGGACCGTCCCGGGCTGCTGGCCGCGGCCGCCGGACTCATGGCCATTCATCGGCTGTCGGTTCGGTCCGCGCGCCTGCGTTCGGTCGATGGGCTGGCCGCCCAGGTCTGGCAGGTGCGGCCGGAGTTCGGCGATCCGCCACCACCGGACCGACTGCGCGCCGACCTGCGCCGCATCCTTGATGGTTCGCTGGACCTGGGCGCCCGCCTCGCTGCCCGGGAAGCGGCGTATCCGGCTGCGACAGCGGCACCGGCAACTGTCTGCGTGATCCCGGACGTGTCCCAAGACGCGACCGTCGTCGAAGTGCGGGCCGCGGATCGCTCTGGCCTGCTGCACGACGTCGCGATGGTGATCACCGCGGCGAAGGTCGATGTCATGAGCGCCTTGGTCAGCACCCATGGGGCGGACGCCGTCGATGTCCTATACCTGACCCGTGCTGGCCGACCGTTGGACGCCGCCCTGACCGCCAGCGTTGTCGACAGGCTGATCGAAGCGCTTGCTTGAGTCGGTCGCCGACTCCGAGGTGCGCGATGCCGCGGCCTACGCTTGCCCGACTCGGCTGTTCCGGACCCAGGGGAGTGGAAGTGGATCTGCAACTACAGGGAAAACGAGCGCTGGTCACCGGCGGCAGCCGGGGGATCGGTCATGCCATCGTGTCCGGTCTCCTGGGTGAAGGTGCGCGGGTTGCCACGTGTGCTCGTACCCCCGAGCCGCTGGCCGAGGCGGTCAGCGGTTGGCAGGACGCTCATGGGTCCGCGGCGGCGTTCGGCGACCCGGTTGACGTGACTGACGGGCCCGCATTCGAGGCCTGGGTGGGTTCGGCCGTCGAGCGGCTGGGTGGCCTAGATGTCATGGTCCTGAACGCCTCAATCCAGCCTTCTGGTGAGGACGACGAAACCTGGCAGCTCACGATGGCCGCCGACCTGCTCCAGGTTGCCCGTGCGGTGCGGGTGGCGCGACCGGCCCTGGCTGAATCGGGCGGCTCCGTGGTCCTGATCAGCAGCACAACGGCGTTGAGCCAGGCGACCCCGGCAATGCAGCATGCCTACGGCAGCGTGAAGGCGGCCGTCTTGAGCTACGGATCGAAGTTGTCGGCCTTGCTGGGTCCTGACGGTGTTCGGGTGAACACGGTCATCCCCGGGCCCATCGAGTTCCCGGGCGGCACCTGGGCCGGGATGCGCCAGGCGATGCCACAGGTCGTCGAGGGCGTCGAGCGTCTGAGCGTGCTGGGCCGGCTCGGTCGGCCAGAGGAGGTGGCCGCTGCGGTGCTGTTTCTCGCCAGCCCGGCGGCCGGCTACATCTCCGGTGCGAGTCTTCGGGTCGACGGCGGTACGACGAAGTCGGTGGACTTCTAGGGACACCGGCACGGGGGTAGTGCCTCCCCGCCCCGGCTACCCTGCCGATCATCGGCCCATCGCTGCCTGATGCGCGCCGTTGCGACCACCGTCGGGAACGCCAGTCCGTAACGCCAGGAAGGGAATCCGTGTTCGCCACACTGTCAGACCGGCTCGCGGCGACGATCAAGAACCTTCGGGGCAAGGGTCGGCTCACCGAAGCCGACATCGAGGAGACCACCCGAGAGATCCGCGTCGCGCTGCTCGAAGCCGACGTCGCGCTGCCGGTGGTGCGCCAGTTCGTGGCGCGCGTCAAGGAACGTGCGCTGAGTGAAGAAGTCTCGCAAGCGCTGAACCCCGCGCAGCAGGTCGTCAAGATCGTCCACGCGGAACTCGTGGAGATCCTGGGCGGGCAAACACGCCGCGTCCGGCTCGCCAAGACGCCGCCGACCGTGGTCATGCTGCTCGGCCTGCAGGGCGTGGGTAAGACCACTCTTGCCGGGAAATTGGCGCATTGGTTCGCCGCGGACGGACACACCCCGCTCTTGGTCGCCGCGGACCTGCAGCGGCCGAATGCCGTCACCCAGTTGCAGGTGGTGGGAGAGCGGGCCGGTGTTCCGGTCTTCGCTCCCGAGCCGGGCAACGGGGTGGGTGATGCGGTAGCCGTGGCCGATGCGGGCCGTCGGCTGGCCGTTGAAGCGCAGCACGACGTGGTCATCATCGACACCGCCGGCCGACTGGCCATCGACGACGAACTGATCCAACAAGCGGCCGACATCAAGGCTGCTGTCACGCCCGACGAGGTCCTGCTCGTTGTCGACGCGATGGTGGGTCAAGATGCCGTCCGCACTGCTGAGGCGTTCGCCGAGGGAGTCGGCTTCGACGGCGTGGTGCTGACCAAGTTGGACGGCGATGCCCGCGGTGGCGCGGCCCTGTCGGTCGCCTCGGTCACCGGTCGTCCGGTCATGTTCGCCGGCACCGGCGAGCAGTTGACCGATTTCGACGTGTTCCACCCCGATCGCATGGCCAACCGCATCCTGGACATGGGGGACCTGCTCACCCTGATCGAACAGGCCGAGCGGGCGTTCGAGGCGGACCAGGCGCAGGCCATGGCGGACAAGTTCGCCTCGGGGGCGGACTTCACGCTTGAGGACTTCCTGCAGCAGATGCAGGCCGTGCAGCAGATGGGCTCCCTGTCGAAGTTGGTCGGGATGCTGCCCGGGGCCGGGCAGATGAAGGCGCAGTTGGACAACCTCGACGAGCGGGAACTGATCCGGGCCAAAGCGATCATCCAGTCGATGACGCCGGCCGAACGGCAGGACCCGAAGCTGTTGAACGGATCCCGGCGCAGCCGGATAGCCGTGGGTTCGGGGACCGCGGTATCTGATGTCAACACGCTCGTTGAGCGATTCGACCGGGCCCGCAAGGCGATGAAACAGATGGCCCGCGGCGGGGTGCCCGCTATTCCGGGACTGGGCGGGGTGCCCGGCATGGGTCGGGGTCGCCGCAAGCCACCGAAGGCGGCAAAGCGCGGCAAGTCCGGCCGATCGGGCAACCCGGCCAAGCGGGCCGCTCAGGACACGGATACAGGTCCGACGACGGCCCCGGACGCGGTGGCGGATTTCGAACTCCCGGCGGACTTCCGGGACCTCCTCGGCAAGGGCTGAGACCGGGCATTTCGCCCTGGCCCGGCCCGCGTGGCACAATCCCCCCTGATCGGAGCGCTGCCGGCCCTCTCACCGGCTGAGTTCCGTCCCCGGAGTCATAGCCCGCTCCCCACGCGTGCGCCGTGGCTCCCCCGAATCGAACATGAGGACTCCCAACCAGTGGCTGTCAAGATCAAGTTGAAGCGGCTCGGCAAGATCCGCAACCCGCAGTACCGAATCGTCGTGGCCGACTCCCGCACCAAGCGCGACGGCCGGGCGATCGAGGAGATTGGCCGGTACCACCCAAAGGAGGAGCCGAGCCTGATCGAGGTCGACTCCGAGCGCGTCCAGTACTGGCTTGGCGTAGGCGCTCAGCCGACCGAGCCGGTCGCGGCGATTCTGAAGGTGACCGGGGACTGGCAGAAGTTCAAGGGCCTTCCCGGTGCCGAGGGCACGCTGCGGGTCGCTGAGGTCAAGGCCGACCGGACCGCTGCCTTCGAGGCTGCGGCCAAGGAGTCCGGCGACGAGCCGGTGGCTGCGGCCACCACGCCGAAGGCGAAGAAGGCCCCCGAGGCTGAGGCGGCACCGGCTCCCGAGGCTGAGACTGAGGCGGCACCGGCCCCCGAGGCTGAGGCGGCACCGGCTCCCGAGGCTGAGGCTGAGGCGGCACCGGCTCCCGAGGCTGAGGCGGCCGCCGAGGCAGTCGACGGCGACAAGGCCGAGGCCTGAGTTGCTGACCGAGGCCCTCGACCATCTCGTTCGCGGCATCGTCGACAACCCGGACGAGGTCCGGGTGTCCGAGCGCAGTGGCCGCCGCGGCCCGTCGTTGACGGTGCGGGTGCACCCCGACGACCTGGGTCGCGTAATCGGCCGCTCGGGTCGAACGGCGCAGGCGCTTCGTACCGTGATGGGTGCGCTGGCTGAGTCCAGCGTTCGGATCGACATCCTCGACGTCGACGAGCGCTGAGCATGCTCGTGGTCGTCGGCCGAGTCGGCCGCGCCCACGGAGTGCGAGGCGAGGTGGCGGTCGAGCCACGGACCGACGATGTGGATCAGCGTTTCGCCGTTGGCGGGTCGCTGCTCACGGAGCCGGGTGATCGCTCACTCACCATCGACTCGGTGCGCCATCATCACGGGCGGCTGCTGGTGCGGTTCGCGGAGTTGGCCGACCGGCAATCCGTCGAGGCGGTGCGCGGTCTGCTGCTGCGGGCAGAGGTCGACGACGACGCCGTGCCGGACGAGCCGGACACCTGGTACGACCGGCAGTTGGTCGGATTGCGCGTTGAGGTGGACGGGCGTGCGATCGGGCACGTGAAGTCGGTTGTGCACCTGCCCGCTCAAGACCTGCTCGAAGTTGAACTCGACGGTGGTTCCGAGGCATTGGTGCCGCTCGTATCCGCGATCGTGACCGAGGTGGACGTCGTCGGCGGCCGGGTACTGGTGGATCCGCCGCCGGGACTGCTCGAGGCGGGTGCGTGACCTTGCGCATCGACGTTGTCAGCGTGTTCCCCGACTACCTGCAGCCGCTGCGGCTTTCGCTTGTCGGCAAGGCGATCGAGTCCGGCCGGGTCCAACTAGGTGTCCACGACCTGCGGGACTTCACCCACGATCGGCACCGGACGGTCGACGACACCCCGTACGGGGGCGGGCCCGGCATGGTCATGCGACCGGAGCCCTGGGGTGAGGCGATCGATTCGCTGGCTGGACCGCAGCCGCCCCTGCTGGTTATCCCGACGCCTTCGGGGCGCCCGTTCACCCAGGCCGACGCCGAGGAGTGGGCTGGAGTAGCGCACCTGGTGTTGGCCTGCGGCCGCTACGAGGGCATCGATGCACGCGTCGCCGCCGACGCCGCGCGTCGGATGCCGGTGGCTGAGGTGAGCATCGGTGACTACGTGCTCGCCGGTGGGGAAGCGGCCGCCTTGGTGATCATCGAGGCGATTGTGCGGCTGCTGCCGGGAACCCTCGGCAACGAGGCATCCGCCGTGGACGACTCCTTCGCCGCCGGCCGACAGGGGCTCTTGGAGGGACCGGTCTACACCAAGCCGCCGAGCTGGCGTGACCTGGACGTGCCACCGGTGCTGCTGAGTGGGCACCACGGTGCCATCGCCGATTGGCGGACCGAGCAGAGCCGCCTGCGCACGCGGCAGATGCGGCCGGACCTGCTTGACGGGGACTGAGTTCGGGCGGCCAGGTCCGATCGTGGATTTCGGGCCCATGGGCCGGCTGTGGCACACTTTGCCGCTGCGCCGGCTACGTGCTGCTCCTGCCATAGGGGGAAGGCCGACTCCGGCGACCACCGACACAGTCATCGACGCCGGTGACCTATGGCACCGCGAGGAGAGACCATGAACAAGCTCGACGCCGTTGACGCCGCATCGTTGCGGACCGACATCCCCGACTTCCGCCCCGGCGACTCGCTGAAGGTCCACGTACGAGTGGTTGAGGGCAACAAGTCCCGAATCCAGGTGTTCGCCGGCGTCGTGATCGCGCGCTCCGGTTCGGGAGTCCGCGAGACCTTCACGGTCCGGAAGATCTCCTACGGGGTTGGCGTTGAGCGCACCTTCCCGGTGCACACGCCTGTGGTGGAGAAGATCGAGGTCACCACTCGAGGCGATGTCCGCCGCGCCAAGCTCTACTACCTGCGCGAGTTGCGGGGCAAGGCCGCGAAGATCCGCGAGCGCCGCGACAACGTTCCCAGCGCCTGACCTCGCCGTCGGGCCCTCATGACGGAAGCGGCATCGCCGGACGGCGACCAGCCGTTGAGCCGTGTTGAGCGGCGTCGCCTGGAAAAGGCCGAGCAATCTCGGGGCAAACGACGTAACCGCCGCGAGGTGGTGGCCATCATCGGCGGGGCGCTTGTCGTCGCCGTCCTCATCCGGGCCTTTGTGTTCCAGGCGTTCTCCATCCCTTCGGCGTCCATGGAGAACACGCTGCTCATCGGAGACCGGATCCTGGTGAGCAAGATGAGCTACCGGCTCGGCGACATCGATCGCGGTGACGTGGTCGTCTTCGACGGTTCTGACTCTTTCGTGTCTGAACCCCCCACGGTGACTGCCGACAATGCCCTGGAGTCGGTCTGGCTTTGGATCGCCCGGCTGCTGGGACTGGCTCCGGGTGAGCGGGACTTCGTCAAGCGCGTGATCGGCGTGGGCGGGGATCGTGTCATCTGCTGCGATGATTCTGGTCGGATCACGGTCAACGGGGTGGCTCTGGACGAGGCGGAGTACCTCTTCCCCGGCGATGCCCCGAGCCGTCAGGAGTTCGATGTGGAAGTCCCCGCCGGCAAGCTCTGGCTGATGGGCGATCACCGCTCCGTCTCGCGGGACTCCCGGGCTTACCTGGGCTCACCGGGCGGCGGTTTCGTCAGCACCGACAAGGTGATTGGCCGCGCGATCTCGGTGGTCTGGCCACCCGCGCGCTGGAGCGGACTGGGCACTCCGAGCACATTCGCCAATCCCGCGCTGCAGTCGGCCACGCCGTGACCGATTCCGGTCCCGACGCGGAGTCCGGCGCCCGACCAAAGCGCGGCTCGCTCTTGCGCGAGACGTTGGTGGTCGTCGTCGGCGCCCTGTTGGTGGCCATCGTCGTGCGCACCTTCTTCTTCCAGGCCTTCTACATCCCGTCGGCGTCCATGGAGGACACGCTGTTGGTGGGCGACCGTGTGCTGGTCAGCAAACTCAGCACCAGCATCGGTGAGATCGAGCGCGGTGAGGTCGTGGTGTTCCGCGACCCGGCCGACTGGGTGACCGTCTTGAGCAGCTCCGAATCCGGGTTCGGAGCCACCTTGCGCGATGTCCTCACCTTCGTCGGACTGCTGCCGTCGGACAGCGGTGACGATCTCGTGAAGAGAGTCATCGGCGTCGGGGGCGACCGGGTCGTCTGCTGTGACGAATCGGGACGTATCACGGTCAACGGCCAACCTCTTGCCGAGGACTATCTGTACCCCGGGGACGTTCCGAGCGACACTCCGTTCGACGTGACGGTGCCAGCGGGCCGCTTGTGGGTCATGGGCGATCACCGGTCGGTCAGCCAGGATTCGCGGTTCCACGAATCGGTGGCGGCAGGTGGGGGGATGGTTCCGCTGGACGCCGTGGTCGGCCGGGCGTTCGTGCGGATCTGGCCCTTGGACCGCTTCAGCAGCCTGGGGATCCCGGCGACGTTCGAATCCGTCCCCGATCCCGCCCCGGCCGCGCTTGCTCCGTAAGCGCTGTGGCTCCCGGCGGCTGCGTACGCTGAGGTGATGAAGGTCGCCGAACGGGCCGGTGCGCGGGTGGTCGTACTGGACGGCGCCGAGCGTGTCCTGCTGCTGCGCGGCCGCGATCCGGCCCGACCTGGGAGCCAACCGTGGTGGTTCACGCCCGGTGGCGGTCTGAACCTCGGCGAAACCGCGGAGCAAGCGGCCCGACGGGAGTTGCGCGAGGAGACGGGGCTGGACCCCGTCGACCTGACCCCGTTGCCATGGTGGCGAAAGGTCGAGTTCGATTTCGCCGGCCAGCGGTATCAGCAGGAGGAGCGGTATTTCCTGGCGCACGTGGCCGATACGGCGGTTCACCGCCAAGAGATCACCGACCTTGAGCGCGAAGTGCTGATCGGGCATCGATGGTGGCACCTGCCGGACCTGGCAACCACCAAGGACACCGTCTACCCGCGGCGGCTGGCTGCGCTGGTTGCGGCGGTGATCGCCGGCCGCGTCCCGGTGACGGCCGATCTTGAGGACATTGGCGAATGAGCCCACCCGGTCCGGTTCCGCGGCTCCGCGTTGAGAACGGCCTTCGCGATGCCGGGTATCGGTTCGTCGTGGGGCTCGACGAGGTCGGGCGCGGGGCGCTTTGCGGGCCGGTCACGATCGGTGCGGTGGTGCTGCCGCCTCCTGGGCTGCGACCGCCGCGCGGGCTGCGCGACAGCAAACTGCTACCGGCCCAGCAGCGCCGCCGGCTGGTGCCGCGGATCCGGGACTGGTCCCCGGCCACAGCGGTTGCCCACGCCAGCCCGGCGGAGATCGACCAGATGGGGATCATCGCCGCGCTTCGGCTGGCGGCGCACCGAGCCCTGCGGGCATTGCCGGTTCCGGTCGACATCGTCGTGCTGGACGGAAACTATGACTACGTGACCCAACCCGACGAACTGGACCTCTTCGGGAGTGACTGGCTGAGCACCACGCCGGCTGTGCATACGGTGGTCAAGGGGGACCAGACTTGCGCGACGGTGGCGGCGGCGAGCGTTCTGGCCAAGACCACGCGGGACGCGTTGATGTGCGAACTGGCCGGTACGCACCCGGAGTACGGCTGGACGGAGAACATGGGCTATGCCACCCCAGCTCATCGAGAAGCGCTGCGACGCCTGGGGCCGTCACCGCAGCATCGGCAGTCCTGGCGGCTAGGGGTGGACGGCCCGATCGAACCGTCCCGTGCGGCCGTGACGGAGGCGAGATGAGTACCGAGGACCTCGAACGGTACGAGTCCGAGATGGAACTGACCCTGTACCGCGAGTACCGCGATGTGGTGGGTCTATTCACCTATGTCGTGGAGACGGAGCGACGCTTCTACCTGACGAACTCGGTCGATCTGCAGGTACGAACCGACGCCGGCGAGGTGTACTTCGAGGTGACCATGTCCGACGCCTGGGTTTGGGACATGTATCGACCCGCTCGGTTCGTCAAGAACGTCAAGGTGCTTACCTTCCGCGACGTAAACGTCGAGGAGATGGCCAAGGCCGACATGGAACTGCCCGCCGACTCCGGGTAGGCGTCGCTTCCACAGGCGCTCGCGCACCCCCGCAGTCCCCAGGCCGTCACGCACCGCGGTCGGATCGCTCCGCAGCGACGACGCTCGCCGCGGAGGTGATCACATGACGGAGTCGAGGGCCGCGCTGGGCCGGCTCGGCGAGGATCTTGCGGCCGCGCACCTGCGCGAATGCGGCCTGCGCATTCTCGACCGCAACTGGCGGTGCGGTGCTGGGGAACTGGACATCGTCGCGATGGACGGCGACGCGGTTGTCGTCTGCGAAGTCAAGACCCGCAGCACCGACGCCTTCGGTCCGGCAGTTGCCGCGGTCGGCCCGGACAAGGCGCGGCGGCTGCGGCGCCTGGCGGCTCTGTGGCTTCGAGAACGTGGTGTGCCCGGCACACCGGTTCGTTTCGACGTGATCGGGGTGCTGGTTTCGCAGCGGAAGCAACCCGTCATAGACCACCGTCGCGGAGTGATCTGGTGATGTCCCGGGTCCGCTCGGTCGCCATCGTCGGGGTGACGGGCCGAATCGTCGACGTAGAAGTTGACCACTCGCAGGGTTTGCCCGGGTTCTGCCTGGTCGGATTGCCGGACGCAGCGGTTTCGGAGTCGCGCGATCGGGTTCGCGCAGCAGTCTTGAACAGTGGGCTGCCGTGGCCGGCCCAGCGGGTCACGGTCAACCTTTCTCCCGCGGATCTGCAGAAGCGAGGTTCCGGCTTCGACCTGGCGCTGGCCTGCGGGTTGCTGCTCGTGCAACGCCGCATCCCCGAGAACGCGTTGGCGGGGGCAGTAGTCCTGGGCGAACTGGGACTGGACGGCAGCGTCCGCGCCGTACCGGGCGTGGTGCCGGCGGTCTTGGCTGCCCGGGATGCCGGCTTCAGCCGGGTCGTGGTCGCGGCGGCCAGCGGCGGTCAGGCCGCTCTTGTCCCGGACGTGTCGGTGTTGGCAGTCGCAGACCTGAGGCAGCTTTGTGCGGTGTTGCGCGGGGAAACGCCGGCGCCGCAGTTGGCGAGTGCGACCGCGACAGCCGAGTCGCGGGTCCCCGACCTTTGCGAAGTGATCGGGCAGGCCGAGGCGCGCCTGGCGCTGGAGGTCGCCGCCGCTGGCGGCCACCATCTGTATCTGCATGGCCCTCCAGGCGCGGGGAAGACGTTGCTGGTCTCCCGATTGCCCGGGGTGCTGCCGGAATTGACAGTCGCAGAAGCGCTTGAGGTCACCGCTATCCACTCCGTCCTGGGCGTTCTGCCTCCGGACGCTGGGCTGATCCGCCGCCCGCCGTTCGTCTCCCCACACCATTCCGCGTCCGTTCCGGCGGTCATCGGCGGTGGTTCTGGACTACCGCGCCCCGGGGCGGCGTCGCTGGCGCATCGCGGGGTGCTGTTCCTGGATGAGGCCCCGGAGTTCCGTTCGGGGGTGTTGGACTCGTTGCGACAACCGCTGGAGAGCGGGGAGTTGATCGTCTCCAGATCGGCAGGTTCGGTGCGGCTGCCGGCTCGGTTCCAGCTGGCGCTGGCGGCTAACCCCTGCCCATGCGGCCGGTTCGGCTCGTCGGCGCTGGCATGTGAGTGCTCGCCGATGCAGGTCCGGCGATACGCCAACCGGCTGTCCGGTCCCTTGCTGGATCGAATCGACCTGCGCGTCGGGGTCCGGCCCCTACGGCCGGCGGACCTGGAGCAGCCCACGCCGTCGGAATCCAGTTCGACCGTGGCGACCCGGGTCCAGGCCGCTCGGCAGGCGGCACAGGAACGTTGGGGCCAGCGTTGGACGGTGAATGCCCACGTTCCCGGTAGTGCGCTGCGGTCACGCTGGCGGCCGGACCCGTCGGCGATGGTCTCGGTAACCCGGGAGATGGACGCAGGTCGTCTCAGCGCGCGGGGAGTGGATCGGGTGCTGCGGGTGTCCTGGACGCTGGCGGATCTGGCCGGACGGACGGCCCCGGCAGCGTCAGACCTGGCGACCGCACTGCGCTTTCGAGGGTCCGTGGGTGCGGCGGCGTGAACGACGAGGCCATGGCCCGGTTGGTCCTTGCGGGTGTCTGCGAGCCCGGCGATCCGCGGGTAGGCCAGGCCCTCGCAACGGAGTCTGCAGTTGCGGTCGTGCGCCGAATGGCCGGTGGGGATCCGAATCTGCCCGCGCGCGCAAGCGTTGACGTGTCGCAGGGAGTGGCCGCGGCGCGGGCGTTGGACCTGGTGGGCGCGCGCTGGGTGATCCCGGGGGAGTTGGAGTGGCCAACCCAGTTGGACCAGTTGGGTGGCGCTGCGCCGTTCGGGCTCTGGGCGCTCGGCGGGGGCGACCTGCGTCTGCTGGCGCTGCGCTCGGTCGCGGTTGTCGGAGCCCGAGCGTGCACCGCGTACGGCGCCGAGTGCGCTGGAGATCTTGCCTACGAACTGGTGCAGTCCGGTCTCGCGATCGTGTCCGGCGGGGCCTACGGCATCGACGCCGCCGCACATCGCGGGGCCCTTGCCGCCGGGGGAGCGTCGGTTGCGGTGTTGGCTGCGGGCCCGGACCTGCTGCAGCCGCGAGGCAACGAGTCACTCTTCCGGGCGATAGCCGCCGAGGGCGTTTTGGTGGGTGAACTGCCTTGTGGGGTGCGCCCCACGGCTTCCCGCCTGCTGCAGCGCAACCGCATCATCGCCGCCCTGAGCCGGGGCACCGTGGTGGTCGAAGCGGCGTCCCGCAGCGGTGCACGCCGCACTGCGGCGGACGCGCGTCGACTCAATCGGCCGGTCATGGCCGTGCCCGGCCCGATTACCTCAGCGGTGTCCGCCGGTTGCCACGCGGAGATCCGCGATGGGTCCACGTTGGTGGCATCCGCGGCACAGGTTCGAGAACTGGTTGAGCCGATAGGTGCCGTTGCGGACCTGGGTCAGGTCGAAGCGGCGCCCGGTCTGCTGGCGCAACATCTGCTGGCGCTCCTGCCCGGCCGGGGCGGGTCCGACTTGGACCGACTGGTGGCTGCTTGCGGAGCGTCGACGGCGGACGTGCTGGCCGGTCTGGATGAGTTGGCGGCTGCAGGACTGGTGGTCGAGTCGGCATCGGGGTGGCGCCTGGCAAGTGTCCGCCGCCAGTAGGCCGAACACGGTCCGGCGGCGCGGAGTCTTGACCCGTCCCGCTTCAGGCCAGACCGTTGTCCGGTGACCGGGAGGGGCGAGCCGAATCGGACCGGCGACGTGGCGTCCCCGTCGCCGGCTTCGGAGTCGCTACCGGCGGCGATGGATTCGCTGCTGCTGGCGTTCATCACGCACCTGCGGGACGAACGTGGGCTGAGCCCGCACACGGTCCGGGCCTACGCCCACGATGCGACCTCGCTGCTGGAACATGCGGCCCGGCACGGCCTCTCCACTCCGGACGAGATCACGCTCGGGGTGCTGCGGTCCTGGCTGGCGCTGCAGGCGGCTACCGGGGCGGCGCGTTCCAGCGTGGCCCGACGAGCGGCCGCCGCCCGGGCGCTGACCAGTTTTGCGTCTGCCCGCGGGCACGCCACCAGCGACCCGGGGGCGGCCCTGGGCACTCCCAAGCACGGCCGCGCCCTACCCACCGTGCTGCGGCAGCACGACGCGGAGCTGGTGCTGGACTCGGCAGCAGCAGCAGCCGAAGACGATCCGATCCGGCTTCGGGACTCGGCCATGCTCGAGGTCCTCTACGCAGGGGCGGTGCGAGTCTCGGAGTTGTGCGGCCTCAACCTCGGCGACATCGACACCGACCGGCGGGTGGTACGGGTACTGGGCAAGGGCCGCAAGGAGCGGACCGTCCCGCTGGGCGAGCCGGCGCTGCGCGCTGTGGCGCGGTATCGGGTGGTCCGCGAGGCACTGGCGAATCCCACTTCTGGGGACGCCCTCTTCCTGGGGGCCCGCGGCGGTCGGGTCGACCCCCGCGTGGTGCGAGCGCTAGTGGCTCGAGTCACCCGAGACGTGGCCGGCCCGGTTGGGCCGCACGCCTTGCGACACTCCGCGGCAACTCACCTGCTGGAGGGTGGCGCGGACCTACGGTCCGTCCAGGAGATGCTTGGCCACGCTACGCTCGCGACCACGCAGATATACACGCACGTTTCCGTCGAAAGGCTGCGATCCACATATGAGCAGGCGCACCCGCGGGCCTGACGGCGCCCTCGTTGCCGAAGGGGCCGAGGCCGCCGTGGATCTGGACGACACCGACGTGGACGACGCCGATCTGGACGATGCCGATCTGGACGATGCCGACGTGGCTGACGCCGAGGTGGACGACACCGAGGCGGACGACGCGGCGACCTCCGACTCCGAAGCCAGTTCCGCAGACGCCGACCCCTTTGCCGAGGACTGGCTAGACGAAGACCCAGTGGCGGTGCTGGCCGAACTCTGGAGCACGTACAAGAGCACCGGGGACGAGCAGGCTCGGGAGCGGTTGATTCTGCACTTCTCACCGCTGGTGAAGTACGTGGCCGGCCGCGTTGGTGTCGGTCTGCCGCCCAACATCGAACAAGCGGACCTGGTCGCGTACGGCGTCTTCGGGCTGATCGACGCTATCGAGAAGTTTGAGCCGGAACGGGCCATCAAGTTCGAGACCTACGCGATCGCCCGCATCCGCGGCGCGATCATCGACGAACTTCGCAGCATCGACTGGGTCCCCCGCTCGGTCCGATCGAAGGCCCGTGAGGTCGAGAAGGCCTACGCGGCGCTGGAGTCGGAGTTGCACCGGACCCCGACCGAGGCCGAAGTTGCCGCCCATCTCGGTATCGCGCTGTCGGACCTGCACCAGACCTTCTCAAAGATGTCCTACGTCAACGTGGTGGCCCTGGACGAACTGCTGCATCCGGGGGCGGACAAAGGGGAGCGGCTCTCCCTGCTGGACACCCTGGAGGACTCCCGTGCTGAGGACCCCATGGGGGCCGTCGAGTCCGAGGAGATCAAGTACCTGCTTTCCCGGGCCATCGGGCAACTGGCCGAACGCGAGAAGGTCGTCGTGACGCTGTACTACTACGAGGGCCTGACCTTGGCGGAGATCGGGCAGGTCCTCGGTGTCACCGAGAGCCGCGTTTGCCAGCTGCACACCAAGGCCGTCATTCAGATGCGGTCCCGACTGACCGAGGCGATGGACGGCTGAGCGGGCCTTCCCGCGCCAACACGCTGACCAACCGGCTCGGCGATCGCAACAGGGTCCACGGGTCGATGTAGTCCACGCCGCGGCGCGCCCCCAGGTGCAGACATCCACAACCCTCGTGCGCTGAACCGGCCACCAACCCAAGCCTTTCCCCGGAAACGACGTGGTCGCCTACGGCCACTGCGGGGGTGACCGGCTCGTAGGTGCTGCGCACTTGTCCGTGCTGCACGCTGATCACGCCCCGGCCGGCAACCGTCCCGGCGAATGCCACCACGCCACTGGCCACGGACCGGACCGGATCGCCCGGTTCGGCGACCAGGTCGATGCCGCGGTGCCCCGCCAGCCACGGCCGCTGGGGCGGGTCGAAGCCGCTCAGGGCCGGTCCGGGGACGGGCAGCGTCCACGCCGGCGGCGGCGACCCGAACGGCAGCCCTGGGCTGGGTTCGTTGACCGCGCGCGGGCCGGATCCGGTTCCGGTGCCGGTGAGTACGGCGACGGCAATTGCTGGCGCGGCCAGCAGCGCCATGGGGGTGATCAGGGCTTGTCCGAGCACGGGATGACGTTCGCCGGGGTCCGCGGACGCCGGTTCAACTGCCCAGCAGTTGTGGGCTCCCGGTGCTCTGGCGCGGCTGTGGACGGCCAAAGCGCGGATTCGGCCCTGGCGCGGGCGTGCCGTATCATCCGATCCGGTCCTATGGACCGAATTCGCGTGTCGCACTACCCGGTCAGCCGGGGCAACTCGTCCGGTCTCTCCTCGAGAGTGGCGAATTGCGCGACACCAGGCAGCGACGTCGACCTGGCGTTGCGACGAACCGACGCCGCGCCAGCGGCAAAAGGAGGCTGCGGCCATGGCCGTTGTCACGATGCGTCAGCTCCTTGAGAGCGGCGCCCACTTCGGGCACCAGACCCGCCGGTGGAACCCCAAGATGAAGCGCTTCATCTTCAACGAGCGCAATGGCATCTACATCATCGACCTGCAGCAGTCGTTGTCGTACATCGACTCCGCCTACGAGTACGTGAAGAACACGGTCGCGGCCGGTGGCTCGATCATGTTCGTGGGCACCAAGAAGCAGGCTCAGGAAGCTGTAGCCGAGCAGGCGACTCGCGTGGGCATGCCCTACGTGACGCAGCGGTGGCTCGGCGGGATGCTCACCAACTTCGACACGGTTCACAAGCGGCTGCAGCGGCTGAAGGAACTTGAGCTCATCGACTTCGACGACGTCGCCGGTTCCGGCATGACGAAGAAGGAACTCCTAGTCCTGAAGCGGGAGAAGGAGAAGTTGGAGCGCACCCTTGGTGGTGTGCGGGACATGAACCGAATCCCGTCTGCCGTCTGGCTGGTGGACACCAAGAAGGAGCACATCGCCGTCGCCGAGGCGCGCAAACTCAACATCCCGGTGATTGCGATCCTCGACACCAACTGCGACCCGGACGAGGTCGACTTCCCGGTTCCCGGCAACGACGACGCCATCCGCTCGGTCGCCCTGCTGACCCGAGTGATCGCGGACGCCGTCGCCGATGGCCTGATGGCGCGCGCCGGTGCTGCCGCGGGCGATGACAAGCCCGCTGCGGGCGAAGAGCCGCTGGCGGAGTGGGAGCGGGAGTTGCTTGCGGGCGCCAGCGCCGACCAGCCCGCCGAGGCACCTGCTGCGGCTGCTGCCGACGCTGTTGCCGAAGCACCGGCTGAGGTCCCTGCGGAGGCACCTGCGGAGGCACCGGCTGAGGCCGCTGCCGAGACGGCGACGCCCGAGGCGGCAGCCGAACCCGCGGCGGCTGAGCCCGTGGCGGCCGCTGAGCCGACGACCGACAGCGGCATAGCCGCATCCGACGAGAACCAGGCCTGAACGGAGAACGATGGCTGACATCACTGCCGCCGACGTAAAGCGGCTCCGGGAGCTCACCGGCGCCGGAATGATGGATTGCAAGAAGGCCCTCACCGAGGCCGACGGTGACTTCGACGCTGCCGTCGAGGTGCTGCGCATCAAGGGCGCTGCCAAGGCTGCCAAGCGTGGGGCCGAGCGCACCGCCGGTAATGGCTTGGTGACCGCGGTCGGAAACACGATGGTCGAGTTGGCCTGTGAAACCGACTTTGTAGCCAAGAACGAGCAGTTCCAGGCCCTGGCTTCCGATATCGCAACGGCAGCAGAGGCCGCCGGTACGGGAGAACTCGATGACATCCTGACGCTGACGCTGGCTGACGGTCGTTCGGCGAAGGAGGCCATCGACGGGATCGGCGGCGTCATCGGGGAGAAGATCGAACTGCGTCGCGCGGCACGCTTCGACGGTGCGGTCGCCACGTACCTGCACCGCAAGAGCCCCGACCTGCCGCCGCAGGTGGGCGTGCTCGTGGCCTACACCGGGACCGACGCCGAAGCTGCTCGCGGTGCCGCCATGCAGGTGGCCGCCATGCGCCCGCAGTACGCGACTGCTGACGAGATCCCAGCTGACGTTCTCGAGCACGAGCGCCGAATCGCCGAGGCCACCGCCCGGGAGGAAGGCAAGCCGGAGCAGGCGCTGCCCAAGATCATCGAGGGCCGGGTGCACGGCTTCATCAAGGACGTCGTCCTTACCGAGCAGTCCTCGGTAACGGACAGCAAGCGCACCGTGGGTGCGGTCCTGGGTGATGCCGGGGTCGCGGTCACCGCGTTCGCCCGATTCGAAGTGGGCCAGTCCTGACCTGTCCGCCCACCGGAGACGTCCAGACGGCACACTGAGCCAAAGACCGGACGCCTGGAGGGTGGATGAGCGTGGACCTACCGGCCCGTGGCGCCGATGGTGATGGCTATCAGCGGGTCCTCCTGAAGCTTTCCGGTGAAGCGTTCGCCGGCGGCAAGGGACTGGGTGTTGACCCCAAGACGGTGGCGGCGATCGCCCAGCAGATCGCGGACGTGGTCGCGACCGGGGTCCAGGTTGCTGTCGTGATCGGTGGCGGCAACTACTTCCGTGGTGCCGAGCTGGCCGAGTCCGGACTGGACCGGGCCCGAGCGGACTACATGGGCATGCTCGGCACGGTCATGAACTGCCTGGCGCTGCAGGACTTCTTGGAGAAGGTCGGCGTCGACACCAGGGTGCAGACGGCCATCGCCATGGGCCAGGTCGCGGAACCGTACGTTCCGCGGCGGGCGCAGCGGCACCTGGAAAAGGGCCGGGTGGTCATCTTCGGGGCCGGCCTAGGTGCGCCGTTCTTCTCCACCGACACCTGCGCCGCGCAGCGGGCGCTGGAGATCGGGTCCGAAGTGGTCCTGATGGCCAAGGGCGTCGACGGCGTCTACGACGACGACCCCAAGACGAACCCCGATGCGGTCCGCTTCGACTACCTCGACTACGCCGAAGTGCTCGCTCGGGGTCTAAAGGTGGCCGACGCAACCGCCATCAGCCTGTGCATGGACAACGACCTGCCGATCGTGGTCTTCGACCTGCTCAGGCCCGGCAACATCATGCGGGCCACCAAGGGTGAGAAGATCGGCACCCTCGTGTCGAGCGCCTGACTGGAGAACTGATGATCGACGAAAGCCTGGCCACCGCGGCCGAGAAGATGGGTAAGGCCGTCGAGGTCGCCAAGGAGGACTTCGCCGGCATCCGTACCGGTAGGGCGCACCCGGCGATGTTCAACAAGATCACCGTCGACTACTACGGAACGGCGACACCGATCCAGCAGCTGGCCTCATTTCAGGTGCCCGAGGCCCGGCTGGCCGTGATCACCCCCTATGACAAGTCGGCCCTGCCCGCCATCGAGAGGGCCATCCGGGACTCTGACCTCGGCGTGAACCCCGGCAACGATGGAACGCTCATTCGGGTGCCGTTCCCGGAACTCACCGAGGAGCGGCGCAAGGAGTACGTCAAGGTGGCCAAGCACAAGGCGGAGGAGGCGCGAGTCGCCATCCGCAACGTCCGGCGCCACATCAAGGACGAGCTGGAGAAGCTGAGCAAGGACGGCGAGGTCGGCGAGGACGACGTCCGTCGCGCGGAGAAGGAGCTGGAAGAGCTCACCCATCGGTACGTGGGTCAAGTCGACGAACTCCTTGGCCATAAGGAGACCGAGATCCTTGAGGTCTGACTCGTCCGCCGGGCTCTCGCTTCGGCACAGGCTTCCGCTGGCCAGGCTGGCGGAGCTTTGAGCGAGGTCTCTCCGGATGAGGCCGCCCCGGCACGACGGGGCGGACGCAACGTCCCGGCCGCCATCGCGGTCGGACTGATTCTCGGTATCGGTCTGGTCCTGGCGCCGGTTTATCTGTTCCCGCCGGCCTTCGTCGCGATCCTCGCGGTGGCGATGGTGCTCGCGGTCGGCGAGTTCGTCGTGCTGGCCCGGGGGGTTGGCGCTGCGCCGCCGGTGGGTTGGCTGCACGCGGGCGTGGCGGCCGTCGTGGTGGCTGCGGCCGTGGACGGAACGCGGGGTCTGCTGGCGGCCGCTGCGGTGGCGATGGCCGTGCTCATGGCTGCACGCGTGGTCAAACCGGTCGAGGGCTTCATCAAGGACATCTCCGCCGCTGGCTTTGGGCTGCTGTACACCGGCGTCCTGGCTGCTTTCGCCGCTCTCCTGCTGTATGCAGATGACGGCGCCGACCGCCTGATCGTGGTGCTGGCGACGGCGGTTGCCAGTGACGTCGGCGGATATCTGGCCGGCGTGACCATGGGTCGGCATCCGCTGGCACCGAAGTTGAGTCCCAAGAAGACCTGGGAAGGGCTCATCGGCAGTTTCGTGTTGAGCATGGTGGTGGCAGCCGGCGGGTTCTACTGGCTGCTGGACGGCGAGGTCTGGCAGGGACTCCTGTTCGGCGCCCTGATCGTGCCCGCGGCCGTCCTGGGCGACCTGGTCGAATCGGCACTCAAGCGGGACGCGGGCGTCAAGGACAGCGGCAATCTGCTGCCCGGCCACGGGGGGATGCTGGATCGGATCGACTCCCTGCTGGTGGCGGCACCGGTGGGGTGGTTGCTCCTGGAGATCATGATCGGCTGATGGCGGATCTCGTCTTTGAGTCGCCGCGACGGCCTCGACCGCCACGACACCTTGCGGACCTGACGCCGCAGGAGCGCCGGGCGGTGTGCCTGGAACTGGGGCAGCCGGAGTTCCGCGCAAACCAGTTGGCCCAGCACTACTTCGGTCGGTTGCAGCGGGACCCCGAAGCGATGACGGACCTGCCGAAGGCTGAGCGCGGGGCTCTGGTCGGGGAGCTCCTACCAACCTTGCTGCAGCCGGTGCGTTCGTTGTCCGCGGACGCCGGCCGCACGGTCAAGTCGGTTTCGCGCTTGTTCGACGGAGTGCTGGTCGAGTCGGTCCTGATGGCCTACCCGGACCGAGTCACGGTCTGCGTGTCCAGTCAGGCCGGTTGCGGAATGGACTGCCCCTTCTGCGCCACCGGTCAGGCCGGTCTGACGCGGAACCTGTCCGCCGCGGAGATCGTGGATCAAGTCGTGGCCGCCGCCGCCGCTGCCCGCGACGGGGTGATGGGGGAGTCGCTGCGGCTGTCCAACGTGGTCCTCATGGGAATGGGCGAGCCACTGGCCAACTACCGAGCGGTGGCCACAGCACTGCGGGCACTCATCGAGCCGGCGCCCAACGGGCTAGGCCTCTCGCGTCGCTCCATCACGGTTTCGACCGTCGGGCTGGTGCCGCGCATGCGCCAGTTGGCCGACGAAGGATTCGGCGTGACGCTGGCGGTCAGTTTGCACGCTCCGGACGACGAACTCCGGGACACGCTCGTGCCGGTCAATACCCGCTGGCCGGTCGCCGAAGTGCTGCAGGCGGCGTGGCACTACGCCGAAGTGACTGGTCGGCGGGTGAGCATCGAGTACGCGATGATCCGCGACATCAACGACCAATCGTGGCGCGCCGAGGCGCTTGGGGAGTTGCTCGCCGGCAAATTGGCGCACGTCAACCTCATCCCGCTGAACCCGACCCCCGGCTCCATTTGGACCGCATCCCGCCCGGGGGTGCAGGAGGAATTCGTGGCCAGGCTGGAACGCGCCGGTGTGCCCGTGACGGTTCGCGACACCCGGGGTCAGGAGATCGACGGGGCCTGCGGACAGCTCGCGGCGGTCACAGGGCAGACCGAATCGTGACGACAGCCCTGGCCGGGGTGCTGGTCGCGGACTTCTCCCGGGTGCTGGCGGGCCCGTACGCGACGATGTTGCTCGGCGATCTCGGCGCCGAGGTGGTCAAAGTGGAGCGGCCCGGAGTTGGCGACGACACCCGGCAGTGGGGCCCGCCCTGGCGGAATTCCGATCGTGGGCGCGAGTCCACGTACTTCCTGGGCGTCAACCGCAACAAGCGCTCCGTGTGGCTGGACCTGCGCGATGACGCGGACCGGCGGGCCGCCGCAGAACTGGCTGCTCGCGCCGACATCGTGGTGGAGAACTTCGCCCCCGGCACGATGCAGCGGTTCGGTCTCGGCTATGACGAGGTGTCCGCGGCCAACCCGGGCGTGGTGTACGCGTCGATCACCGGATTCGGCTCCGGTCCGGGCGCCGAGCTGCCTGGCTACGACCTGCTGGCCCAAGCCGTCGGCGGCCTGATGAGCATCACCGGTCCGGGACCCGACGATCCCACCAAGGTGGGAGTTGCGCTGGTAGACGTCATCTGCGGTCTGCACGCAACCGTGGGAATCCTCGCGGCCCTGCGGCACCGGATCGAGACCGGCGTCGGGCAGCACGTCGAGGTGAACCTCCTGTCGAGCCTGCTGTCGGCGCTGACGAACCAGGCCTCCGCCTACGTCGCCGGTGGCGTCGTGCCGGGGATCCTCGGAAACCGTCACCCGTCGATCTGTCCGTACGAGGTCTTCCAGACCGCGGACCGACCATTGGTGCTCGCCGTGGGTAACGACGAGCAGTTCCGGCGGCTGTGCGAGGTCCTCGACGTGCCGGCGTTGGCCCTGGACGACCGGTTTGCGACGAACCCCGCGCGGGTCGCGGCCCGAGACGAGTTGGTGCCGCGACTTGGTGCTGCTTTGGCTCAGCGCAGCGCTTCGGAATGGTTCGAGAAGCTCTCCGCCGCCGGCGTTCCCGCGGGTCCGATCAATGACCTCGCTGCTGCGGTGGATCTGGCCGATCGACTGGGCCTGGATCCGATCGTGGAGGTCGACTCGGTGCCGACGGTGGCCAACCCGATCAGGCTGTCGGCCACTCCGGTCCAGTACCGGTCGGGGCCACCTCAGCGGTAGGCCGGCAGCCCGGTCAGTGCCTGGCCGACCACCAGTGCGTGGATTTCTGACGTTCCCTCGTACGTGAGCACCGACTCCAGGTTGTTCGCATGCCGCAAGACCGGGTACTCCAGCGTGATGCCGCTGGCGCCCAGGATCGTGCGGCAGGTGCGGGCGATGTCCAACGCCTCGCGAACGTTGTTCAACTTGCCCAAACTGATCTGCTCGGGGCGGACTCGCCCAGCGTCCTTGAGCCGACCCAGGTGCAGCGCAAGCAGGTACGCCTTCTGCAGCTCCAGAGCCATGTCGGCCAGCTTCGCCTGGGTCAATTGGAATCCGGCGATCGGCCGCCCGAACTGTTCGCGGCTCAATGCGTAGTCGGTGGTGGCGGCCAGGCAGTCCCGGGCCGCGCCGACGGCGCCAAAAACGATCCCGAACCGCGCCTCGGACAGGCAGGACAGCGGCCCCTTGAGCCCGGTTACGTCACCGAGCCGTGCCGAACCGGGCAGCCGTACCGCATCCAGGATCAACTCAGATGTCACCGAGGCTCGCAACGACATCTTGTGCTTGATCTCCGGAGCCGAGAACCCGGGGGTGTCGGTTGGGACCACGAATCCGGCGATTCCGTCCTCTGTCTGCGCCCAGACCACGGCCACGTCGGCCACGGTCCCGTTCGTGATCCACATCTTCGAGCCGGACAGCACCCAGTCGTCACCGTCGCGTTTGGCGGAGGTCCGCATGTCCGCTGGGTTGGAGCCGAAGTCCGGTTCGGTCAGGCCGAAGCAGCCGATCGCCTCCCCGGCGGCTAGACGGGGTAGCCACTCAGTCTTCTGTTCCTCGGTTCCCCACCGCCAGATGGCAAACATCGCCAGGGAGCCCTGGACGCTGACCAGGGAGCGGAGCCCGGAGTCGCCGGCCTCCAACTCCATGCAGGCCAACCCGTAGCTGATCGCATCGGTACCGGCGCACCCGTAGCCATCCAGGTGCATGCCGAGCACGCCCAGATTGCCGAGTTCGGCCGCCAACTCGCGGGCCGGTATCTCGCCGGATTCGAACCATTGCGCAACCTCCGGGCGTACCCGGTCATCAACGAATCGACGAACGGTGTCGCGGATGGCGCGCTGCTCATCGGTGAGCAGATCCTCCGCATCCAGCATGGCGAGCGCAGATTGAGTCATTGGCATCCCTCGGTTGTTCAGAGTAGGTGGTTCATGCGCGCCAGGTGCTGACGTAGTCGGGAACCGGGATGACGTCGGGCAGGTCCCGATCAGGCATGGGGGTGCCCAGACTCCGGTGGATCGGGACCAGGCCGGCCCATACGTTCATTGCGCGATCTGCGGGGGAGTCGTCCGGGTACTTGTCGGAGACCTTCACCGAGCATTCCGCCAGTGGCAGAGCCAACACCGTGGTCGCCAACAACTCCTGGGGGTCCGGGGGTCGCACGTCGGCCCATCGGCCGGGCATCAGCGTCTCCGTGAGCGTACGCAGCGCCGCCGTCTTGGCCTCCGCTCCAGTCACTTCGGTGAAGCGCCCGAAGACCATGACGCAGCGGTAGTTCATGCTCAGTTCGAAGCTGGCACGGGCCACCACGAGTGCATCCAGGATGGTCACGGTCAGACAGGCCGGGGCACCGGCCGCGAGTCGACGGAACAGGCGGGACGCCGCCGAGCCGTGGACCAGGACCCGCTCGCCGTCCCGGGCGAAGGCGACCGGCACCACAACCGGGCCGTCGTCGTCGATGCCGACGTGTGCCACGACCGCGGCGTCCAGGATCTGGTCTAGGACGTCGCGGTCGCGCACCGCCTTTTCCGGCAGCCGGCGAACGGTGGTGCGGGCGGTATCGCCGGGTGTCGCGCTCAGAGGATCGACCAGGCCTCGGTCAGCACCGATCGAAGGATTTGCTCGATCTCGTCGAACTCCGGCTGACCGATGATCAACGGTGGTGCCAGTTGAATGACCGGGTCGCCGCGGTCGTCGGCTCGGCAGTACAGGCCGTTGTCGAAGAGCGCCTTGGACAAGAAGCCGCGCAACAGCCGTTCGGCCTCGTCGTCGTTGAACGTCTCCTTGGTCTGCTTGTCCTTGACCAACTCGATTCCGTAGAAGTACCCCTCGCCGCGGACATCACCGACGATGGGCAGGTCGTGCAGCTTCTCCAGAGTCGACCGGAACGCTCCTTCGTTGGACCGCACGTGTTCGATCAGATTCTCGTTCTCGAAGATGTCCAGGTTGGCCATAGCCGCGGCGGCGGACACCGGGTGTCCCGCCCAGGTGTACCCGTGCAGGAACGTCGCGGTGCCGTTGCGGAACGGCTCGAACAAGCGGTCCGAGGCGATCATCGCGCCCAGCGGGGCGTAGCCGGAGGTCAGACCCTTGGCGAAAGTGAGGATGTCGGGGACAACTCCGAAACGGTTCATGGCGAACATGTCGCCGATTCGGCCGAAGGCGCAGATGGTCTCGTCGGCCACGAGCAGGACGTCGTACTCGTCGCAGATCTCCCGCACCCGCTCGAAGTAGCCCGGCGGCGGCGGGAAGCAGCCCCCGGAGTTCTGCACCGGCTCCAGGAAGACGGCGGCGACGGTGTCCGCTCCTTCGAACTCGATCGCCTCGGCGATGCGGTCCGCGGCCCAGCGACCGAATGCTTCGAGATCGTCGCCGTGCTCGGGAGCGCGGTAGAAGTTTGTGTTCGGCACCTTGTGAGCGCCCGGAACCAGTGGTTCGAAATCGGCCTTGGCCGCGGGGATGCCAGTGATCGAAAGCGCGCCCTGCGGGGTGCCGTGGTACGCGACGGCCCGACTGATGACCTTGTACTTGTTCGGGCGGCCGGTCAGCCGGAAGTACTGCTTTGCCAACTTCCAGGCGCTCTCCACCGCTTCGCCGCCACCGGTGGTGAAGAAGACGCGGTTCAGGTCCGCCGGTGCGTATGACGCCAGTCGTTCGGCGAGCTTGATTGCCGTCGGGTGGGCGTACGACCAAAGGGGGAAGAACTCCAACTGCTTGGCCTGGGTCGCCATTGCTTCGGCTATCTCGGCTCGGCCATGGCCGACCTGGACGACGAACAACCCCGCCAGGCCGTCGAGATAGCGGCGCCCGGTGTCGTCCCAGATATAGGCGCCCTCGCCCCGCTCGATGACCGGGACGTGACCCCCCGACTCGTAGACGGAGTGGCGCGTGAAGTGCATCCAGAGATGCCGTCGTGCGGTCTCGGCGAGTGAGTCCTGGCCGAGCTCGGTCACGTACTGCGGTGTCACTGTCATCGGGTACCCCAGGTGTAGATCTGCTTTCGCAGCTTCAAGTAGACGAACGTCTCGGTTCGGACGACGCCTGGAACGGAACGGATCTTGGTGTTCAACACATCCAGCAGGTGGTCGTCGTCCTCGCACACGACCTCGACGAGCAAGTCGTACGCGCCGGCGACCACGACCAGGTAATCCGCCTCTGGCAGCTTCTCGAGTTCGTCGGCAACGGAGTCCAGGTTCCCGTCCACCGTCACACCGATCATCGCCGCTCTTGGGAATCCAACGGTGAGTGGATCGGTCACGGCGACTATCTGGATCACGCCGGCGTCGGTCAGTCGTTGCACCCGCTGGCGAACCGCTGCCTCCGACAGCCCCACAGCGGCCGCAATGGCCGAGTACGGACGACGGCCGTCCTGCTGCAGTTGCTCGATGATCTGTTTGGACACGTCGTCCAGGCCGTTTCTAGTCACGGTCCGGGACATGGGCGGATCCTGTCGTGGCTGGCGGCTATTGGCAAGGGAATCCGCATGCTTGTAGGGCATTTGGCTACGGGTTTCCTCGATTTTGGCCGAGATGCTGACCGAAACCGCAGATCTGTGGTGTGATGATCCGCGAACTGGAGGTGCCGGGTGGCGGACAAGCGGACCATTGGGAACTTGATAAACGGCGAGTCGGTCGCTGCCCGCGACGGGCAGACCACCGATCTGGTGAACCCACACACGGGTGAGGTCTTCGCGTCGGCCCCGCTATCGACTGCGGCCGACGTCGATTCCGCCTATGCGGCAGCGGCGGCTGCGTTCGACGGATGGCGTGACACCACGCCGTCGCAGCGGCAGGCAGCCTTGCTGAAGATGGCCGATGTAATCGAGCAGCATGCCGAAGAGCTAGTTGATCTCGAGAGCGAGAACACGGGCAAGCCGATCCCTCTGACCATGTCGGAGGAGATCCCGCCGATGGTCGATCAGATCCGGTTCTTCGCGGGCGCCGCTCGACTGCTAGAGGGCCGTGCCGCTGGCGAGTACATGCCGGGCCACACCTCGATGATCCGGCGCGAGCCGATCGGAGTGATCGGGCAGGTCACTCCCTGGAACTACCCGATGATGATGGCGGTGTGGAAGTTCGCACCGGCGATCGCCGCAGGAAACACCGTCGTGTTGAAACCGGCTGACACCACCCCCGTCAGCACCGTGCGGATGGCCCAGTTGTTCGCCGAGCACGACGTGCTCCCGCCCGGTGTGCTCAACGTCTTGTGCGGTGACCGGGACACAGGTCGAGCGTTGGTCGAGCACCCGACTCCGGAGATGGTGGCGATCACGGGGAGCGTGCGCGCGGGTATGGAGGTCGCCGGTTCGGCGGCAAAGGACGTCAAGCGCGTCCACCTGGAACTGGGTGGCAAGGCGCCGATCGTCATATTCGACGATGCAGACATTGAGGCGGCCGCTGAGGCAATTGCGATCGCCGGATACTTCAATGCGGGCCAGGACTGCACCGCGGCGACCCGCGTTCTCGGCGCCCCCGGTGTTTACGACGACTTCGTTTCTGCCCTGACCGAACAGGCCAGGGGGATCGCTACCGCGCACGCGCTGGGGCGCGAGCACGACGATGCCCTGTTGCCGGCTGTAAACAGCGCTAATCAGCTGGCCCGGGTCGCCGGGTTTATCGAGCGACTGCCAGACCACGCCAACCTGACGACCGGGGGGCAACGACTCGGTGACGTTGGCTTCCACTACTCCCCGACCGTCGTGGCCGACCTGAACCAGGAAGACGAGATCATCCAAAACGAGGTGTTCGGCCCCGTCATTACGGTGCAGCGATTCAGTGACGAGGCTCAGGCGCTGACGTGGGCGAACGGCGTCGACTATGGCCTCGCGTCGTCGGTTTGGACCCAGGACTTCGGTCGAGCGATGCGAATGGCCAAGCGTTTGGACTTCGGTTGTGTTTGGATCAACACGCACATCCCGCTGGTGGCAGAGATGCCGCACGGTGGCTTTAAGCACTCGGGGTACGGCAAGGACCTGTCCATGTACGGCTTCGAGGACTACACCAGGGTCAAGCACGTAATGGCGAATATCGGGGAGTGAGGATGACTGGCATGACCGGACGTGGACGGCTTACCCGCCGTGGATTTCTAGCCGCATCTGGAGCGGGTGCTGCCGGCCTGGCGCTGGCCGCCTGCGGCACCGGCAGCAGCACCGGCGACAAGGAGGAGGCGGCTCCGGACGGCACGGTCGATTGGTCCAACTGGATCGCGTACATCGACATTGACGACGACACGGGTGCTCGCCCGAGCCTTGAGCGCGCCCAGTCAGAACTGGGCATCACCGTCAACTACGTCGAGGACGTCAACGACAACAACGAGTTCCTGGCGAAGGTTCGACCGACGCTGGAGCAGGGCCGCAGCATCGACCGGGACATGGCGGTGCTGACGGACTGGATGGCCGGTCTGTGGATCGCCAACGGCTGGACCGAAAAACTCAACAAGGACAACATCCCCAACGCGGGCAACATCATCGAGCGCCTGCAGAGCCCTGACTTCGATTCCTCGCGCGAGTACACGGTGCCCTGGCAGTCCGGCTTCGCCGGTCTCGGCTGGAACACGCCGCTCCTGCAGGAACTGACCGGCAAGACCTCGCTGTCCAGCGTTGAGGAGTTGTGGGCGCCGGAGTTGAAGGGTCGGGTCTCGGTGCTGACCGAGATGCGCGACACGATCGGCGTGATCATGCTCGCGCAGGGCAACGACCCCAGCAGCTTCGGGGATGAGGAGTACGACGAGGCGCTGGCCGAGTTGCAGCGGCAGGTCGACTCCGGGCAGATCCGCCAGGTACAGGGCAACGACTACCTGACTTCGCTCGAGGGCGGCGACGCGGTCGCGGTGATCGGGTGGTCCGGGGACGTCGTCAGTTTGGGCGACGACTTCGGGTTCGCGTTGCCGGAGTCCGGCGGGACGCTGTGGACGGACAACATCCTGATCCCGCAAGTTGCCGGTGACCAGGCGGACGCTGAGAAACTCATCAACTTCTACATGGACCCGGCAAATGCCGCTGAGGTCGCCGCCTACGTCAACTACCTGTGTCCCATCGCCGGGGCTCAGGAGGCGATGGAGCAGATTGATCCCGAGTTGGCCGAGAGCGAGTGGATCTTCCCCAACGACGAGCAACTGGGTCGCGGGACCATCTTCCAGGCGCTGGACGAAGAGACGGACAGCAAGTACCAAAGCCAGTTCCAGGCAGTGATCGGCAACTGATCGATGGCGCATCAGCGCATCGGGGGCCGGGCGGCGACAGGAAGTTCGGGCAAGACCTTTGACGTCGTCGACCCGGCCACCGGCAACGTGGTCGAGACCGTTGTGCTGGCCGACGCCGCCGATGCGGATGCGGCAGTAGCCGCCGCAACGGAGGCGTTTCCGGAGTGGTCTCGGGCAACACCAGCGGAGCGAGCCGGGGTCCTGGTCCGGTTGGCGGAGATTCTTTCCAACAAGGCCGGCCAGTTCGCTGATACGGAAAGCCGGCAAACCGGCAAACCGATCAAGTTGAGCACCGAGTTCGACGTCCCCGGGACGATCGACAACGTTTCCTTCTTCGCCGGAGCGGCCCGCAACCTCGAGGGTCGAGCTGCGGGGGAGTACTCCGGCGACCACACCTCGATGATCCGCCGGGAAGCCATCGGCGTGGTGGCGTCGATCGCGCCCTGGAACTATCCCTTGCAGATGGCTGGCTGGAAGATCCTTCCCGCGATCGCAGCTGGCAACACCATCGTGCTGAAACCGGCCGAGATGACTCCGCTCACGTCGCTGATGCTGGCCGATGCAGCTGCCGAAGCCGGACTTCCCGCCGGTGTCATCAACGTGCTGACGGGAGCGGGTTCGGTGGTCGGGGCGCACCTGGCCGCTCATCCCGACGTGGCCATGGTGTCGTTCACCGGGTCGACACCGGTCGGGACTTCGGTGATGGCCGCGGCAGCGCCGACGGCCAAGCGCGTTCACCTGGAACTAGGCGGCAAAGCGCCGTTCGTTGTCTTCGACGATGCTGACCTCGCGGCGGCAGTCCAAGGGGCTGTGGCCGGGGCGCTCATCAACACCGGCCAGGACTGCACCGCCGCGACACGGGCGTACGTGCAGCGCCCGCTGTACGAGGAGTTCGTGGCCGGCGTTGCCGACGTGATGGCCGGAGTGCGACTGGGTGATCCGTTCGACCCAGGGACCGATCAGGGGCCGCTGATCTCCCGCCGCCAGCAGGAATCCGTTGCCGGTTTCGTGGAGCGGGCAATTGCCGATGGCGCCCAGGTGGTTCGCGGGGGATCGGTTCCGGGCGGCGACCTGGCCCAGGGCGCCTACTACGAACCGACGCTGATCACCGGCGCCGCCCAGGGCTCGGAAGTGGTTCAGTCGGAGATCTTCGGGCCGGTGCTGGTGGTGCTGCCGTTCGACAGCGATGACGACGGCTTCAACTTGGCCAACGACACGCCTTACGGGTTGGCCGCATCAGCCTGGACCCGCGACGTCTTTCGCGCACAGCGCGCGGCGCGCGAGATTCGCGCCGGTTGCGTATGGATCAACGACCACATTCCGATCATCAGCGAGATGCCGCACGGTGGGTTCAAGCAGTCCGGCTTCGGCAAGGACATGAGCCAGTACTCCTTCGATGAGTACACAGCGATTAAGCACGTTATGTCTGACAACTCCGCCATAGCGCGCAAGGATTGGCACCGGACCATTTTCGGCGATCGGGGGTAGGGGACAGGTGGCCAGGCGGAACAGAAGGTTGACCAATCGGCTGTCGCGGCGGCAGTTCCTGGCTGTTTCGGGAACCGGTGCGGCGGGTGTGGCGCTGGCCGCATGCGGAACCGGGAGTTCGACGTCTGAGGTTGAGCCCGCCGAGCCCGATGGTGTCGTGAACTGGTCCAACTGGATCGAGTACACCGATGTCGATGAGGAGTCCGGTGAGCGCCCGACGCTGGTTCGCTTCCAGGAGGAAAAGGGAATCCAGGTCCAACTCACCGAGGACATCAACGACAACGAGGAGTTCTACGCCAAGGTACGGCCAACTCTGGAGCAAGGCCGCGACATTGGGCGCGACCTGGTCGTCCTCACCGACTGGATGTGCGCCCGCTGGATCAACTTGGGCTACAGCGAGAAGCTGAACAAGGACAACATCCCTGGTTCGTCCCGGATCATCGAGCGGCTCAAGAGCCCCGAGTACGACCCGGACCGCAGTTACACGGTTCCCTGGCAGTCCGGATTCGCGGGACTGGGTTGGAACGTTCCGCTCCTTGCCGACCTCGCCGGCAAGTCGGAGATGCGCACGCTTGATGATCTTTGGGACCCGGGGCTTCGTGGCCGCGTGGGTGTCGTGTCCGAGATGCGCGACACCATCGGCGTAATCATGTTGTGGCAGGGCAACGACCCCACCGACTTCGGCGACGACGAGTTTGACCAGGCGCTCGCGGAACTGGTCAAGCAGATCGACAACGGTCAGATCCGCCAGGTTCAAGGCAACGACTACCTGAACTCGTTGGAGAACGGTGACATCGCGGCCGTCATCGGCTGGTCCGGCGATGTGGTCGCGCTGGGCGAAGAGTACGGGTTTGCGCTGCCGGAGTCTGGCGGGACTCTGTGGACGGACACGTCCATGGTGCCGCAGGGGGCCGGCGATCAAGCCGACGCGGAAGCGCTGCTCGACTGGTACACCCAGCCGGATATCGCTGCCGAGGTGGCCGCGTATGTCCAGTACCTATGCCCGTTCGAAGGCGCTAGAGAGGCCATGGAGCAGGTGGACCCGGAGCTGGTTGACAGTGAGTGGATCTTCCCCGACGACGAGCAGTTGTCGCGGGGAGTGATCTTCAAGTCCTTGAGCGAAGAAGAAGAACAGCGCTACCAGGCCGCTTTCCAGCAGGCGATCGGCAACTAGGCCGGGAGGACGAAGTGACGCAAGACCAGATCCGTCGTGAGGTCGAAGACCTCCATCTGATTCACCTCACCAAGCAGTTCGGTGAGGCCAAGGCGGTCGATGACCTCAACCTCACCTTTCCGGCGGGCAGCTTCTTCGCGCTTCTGGGACCTAGCGGTTGCGGCAAGACCACGACGCTGCGAATGGTCGCCGGGTTGGAGGAGCCAACAGCTGGCTCCGTGCTGATCGGCGAGAACGACGTGACCACGAAGCGCCCCTATGAGCGCCCGGTGAACACGGTCTTCCAGTCTTACGCGCTGTTCCCGCACATGGACATCTTTGAGAACGTGGCATTCGGACTGCGTCGGCGTGGCAAGAAGGACGTTGACGAGCAGGTCCAACAGATGTTGGCCCTCGTGGAACTGGAACAGATGTCCCGGCGCAAGCCGGCACAGTTGTCCGGAGGCCAGCAGCAGCGCGTTGCGCTGGCCAGGGCCCTGATCAACCAACCCGATGTGCTTCTGCTCGACGAACCGCTTGGCGCGCTGGACCTCAAACTGCGCAGGCAGATGCAGATCGAGTTGAAGAGCATCCAGGTGGAGGTCGGGATCACCTTCATCCATGTCACGCACGACCAGGAAGAGGCCATGACGATGGCCGACACCGTCGCCGTCATGAACCACGGCCGCATCGAGCAGATGGGTGCGCCGGCGGAGATCTACGACCGCCCGGCGACGGTCTTCGTCGCCAACTTCCTGGGCCAGAGCAACCTCATTCCGGCGACAGTGGTCACCTCGGACTCGGACAACTTGGTGGTTGAGGGCTTCGGGCAGCGGTGGGCATTGCCCAAGCAGCGCTCGGCAACGGATGGGCCCGAAGTGGTCCTCGGTGTTCGGCCGGAGAAGACCCGAATCCGGCGGCTTTCCGACGCGGGTGGGGAGTCGGGCTTGAACCGAGTCGAAGGGGTGGTCACCGATGCCTCGTTCACCGGCCTGAGCACGCAGTTCCTGATCCGCGCGAACTGGGGCGCGGAGTACCAGTGCTTCGAACAGAACCTGCACATGGAGGATCCGATTCGTCGCGGTGATCGGGTTGAGTTGGTGTGGGATCCGATCCACAGCTTCGGTCTGGACGCATCGCAGGGAATCGAGGCGGGACTGGACTCCGACGTAGTGGAGATCGCGACAGGTCGCATCGCCGAGACCGCGGTCGGGGGCTGAGCAATGCCGGCCGTGGTGCCCGACGCGGGCCTCGTCCAAACCGGCAGTTCGGAGGCCACGCCGGTTGGCCGGCGCCGGTGGACTCCCTACCTGCTGCTGTTGCCAGGCATGGCATGGCTGTTCGTCTTCTTCGCCGTGCCGTTGCTGTCCCTGTTCGCGACCTCGTTGCAGGCGCCCAACCCCGATGGTCCCGGCTATGTCCCTGGATTCGAGGTCTCCAACTACGTCGATGCGATCACGACGTACCTGCCGCAGTTCACCCGTTCCTTCTTGTACGCCGGGACGGCGACCGTCCTCGCACTGCTGATCTCCTACCCGTTGGCCTACTTCATCGCGTTCCGGGCAGGCCGCTGGCGGAACCTGATGCTGATCCTGATTGTTGCGCCGTTCTTCACGTCGTTCCTGGTCCGTACGAACGCGTGGAAGTCGATTCTGGCTGACGAGGGCTGGTTCCTGAGCACGTTCAACTCGTTCTGGCCGGGGGCCGACATCACGGTGTTGTCCACGTGGCTCGCGGTCGTGACTGGCATCACCTACAACTTCCTGCCGTTCATGATCCTGCCGCTGTATGCGGCCCTGGACCGGATCGACCCAAGACTCATCGAGGCGGCCGGTGACCTCTACTCCCGGCCCTTCACCGGCTTCCGCAAGGTGACGCTGCCGCTGTCCATGCCGGGAGTAATCGCCGGGACGCTGCTCACGTTCATCCCGGCGGCGGGCGACTACATCTCGTCCACGCTGCTCGGCAGTCCACGCACCACGATGATCGGCAACGTCATCCAGGCGCAGTTCGTCAGCGTTCGTAACTACCCGTTGGCCTCGGCGTTGTCGTTCATCCTGATGTTCACCATCCTGGTTCTGGTGTTCCTCTACATCCGCCGGGCTGGAACGGAGGACCTGGTCTGATGGCGACTCCCACGCTCAGCGGCTCGGCTACGTCAGCGGCACCCCCGCCGCCGGATCTACCGGTGACGCCGCCTTCGGCCTGGTACCGCGCGTCCCGATGGCTGCGGCGGCGCCTGCTGGCCTTCTACTCGGTGCTGGCGCTGGCCTACATGTTCCTTCCGGTGGCCTACGTCATCGCGTTCTCGTTCAACAAGCCGGCGGGTCGGCAGAACATCACCTGGAACCAGTTCTCCTTCGACGCCTGGTTGAACATCTGTCGCGACCCGACGATCTGTAACGCGGTCGGCGTGAGTCTGCGCCTGGCGTTCATCACGATGCTGTTCTCGACGATCCTCGGCGCCCTCATCTCGTTCGCCTTGGTGCGGCACAAGTTCCGCGGCCGGGAGTCGACGAACCTGCTGATCTTCCTGCCGATGGCCACACCGGAGGTCGTCCTCGGTGCGTCGCTGCTCGCGCTGTTCCTGAACCTGAACTTCAACCTCGGCTTCGGCACGATCCTGATCGCGCACATCATGTTCTGCATCAGCTTCGTCGTCGTCACGGTAAAGGCGCGCCTGGCGGGTCTGGACCCGCGACTTGAACAGGCCGCCATGGATCTCTACGCGAACGAGTGGCAAACCTTCCGGCGGATCACTCTGCCGCTGGTCTTCCCCGGGATCGCCGCCGCCGCCGCACTTGCGTTCGCGCTGAGTTTCGACGACTTCATCATCACGAACTTCAACTCCGGCCAGACCGTCACCTTCCCCATGTACGTATGGGGCGCTGCCCAGCGAGGCATCCCACCTCAGGTGAACGTCATTGGTTCGCTGATGTTCGGGGTTGCCCTTTTGCTGGTCGTTCTGGGTCAGGTGGTGAGCAGGCGGCGAAGCCGCGGGCGGTGAGTGTGAATCAACAGCAACTGGCCTCCGCCCTTGGGGACACCAACCCGGTTCCCTTCTGGCTGGATGATCCGCACCGTCCGGCGGTGCTGCCGCCCCTGCGCGGCGCCAATCAGGCCGATCTGGTCGTAGTCGGCGGTGGCTTCACCGGGCTGTGGGCGGCACTGCAGGCCAAGGAGGCCGATCCGGCCCGACGGGTGGTGCTGCTCGAGGGGGCTCGGGTGGCCTGGGCGGCGACCGGACGCAACGGTGGTTTCGTGGCTGCCAGCCTCACCCACGGACTCCCGAACGGGGTCGAGCGCTTCGCCGATGAGATCGACACGCTGCAGCGGTTGGGGGCGGACAACCTCGCCGGCATCGTGACCGCCGTCGAGCGGTACGGCATCGACTGCGGCTTGGAGGCCACTGGGGAATTGACCGTGGCCACCGAGGCCTGGCAGGTCGCCGATCTGGAGCAGCACGCCCAACTGCTGCGCCAGCACGGGTCTGAAGTCGACTTCCTGGACACCCAGCAAGTCCGCAAAGAGGTCCATTCGCCGACGTACTTGGCCGGGCTTTGGGACCGAACCGGAGTCGTGATGGTCAATCCGGCTCGGTTGGCCTGGGGGTTGCTGCAGGCGTGTCAGCAGAGCGGCGTTGAGGTCTTCGAACGCAGCCCGGTGCGCGCCATCGCCAGCGAAGGATCGCGACTTGTCGTACGCACCGACCGTGGTGACGTCGCTACGGATTCGGTGATCACGGCGACCAGCGCTTTCCGCAGCCCGGTGCGGCGCTTCCGTCCGTTCGTGATCCCTGTCTACGACTACGTGCTCGTCACCGAACCGCTGTCGACCCAGCAGAAGGATGCGATCGGGTGGGAGTCCCGACAGGGGCTGGCGGATTCGGCCAACCAGTTCCACTACTACCGGCTCACTGAGGACGACCGCATCCTCTGGGGCGGCTACGAGGCGGTCTACAACTTCGGCGGTCGGGTTTCCTCCGTGCACGATCAGCGGCCCGAGACCTTCCACTTGCTGGCCCAGCAGTTCTTCGAGACGTTCCCGCAGTTGGCCGGACTCAACTTCACCCACTCTTGGGGCGGAGCCATTGACACATGCTCGCGGTTCTCCATGTTCTTCGGCCGGGCCTACGGCGGCCGCCTCGCACATGTGGCTGGGTTCACCGGTCTGGGTGTCGGGGCCAGCCGCTTCGGCGCTCGAGTGGCGTTGGACCTGGTCTCCGGCAAGGCGACGGAGTTGACACAACTGGAAATGGTGCGAACGCTGCCGATGCCGTTCCCGCCGGAACCCATTCGTTACCCAGGAGTGCAGTTGACCCGCTGGTCGTTGGACCGTGCTGACCGGGATGGCGGTCGTCGCAACGTATGGCTGCGCGGCCTGGACCGACTCGGCCTCGGCTTCGACTCCTAGCAGATGCAAACGGCCCACGAAAGGCGATGACATGAGCGATCGAATCACCCATTGGATCGGCGGCAAGCCGTACGGCGGCACTGCTGAGCGCGTTGGGCCTGTTTACGACCCGGCCACGGGCCAGGTGACCGCCGAGGTCGACTTCGCATCCGGAGCGGTCGTTGATGAGGCGGTGGCCTCGGCCAAGGCGGCGTTCGAAGAGTGGCGGCACGTTTCGCTCACGCGGCGCACGCAGATCCTGTTCGCATTCCGGGAGCTGCTCAACGCCCGCAAGGAGGACATCGCCGCACTCATCACCGCCGAGCACGGCAAGGTGCTCTCGGATGCATTAGGCGAGGTGACGCGCGGACAAGAGGTGGTCGAGTTCGCCTGCGGTATCCCACACCTGCTCAAGGGTGGCTTCAGCGAGCAGGTGTCAACGGGAGTCGACTCCTACTCCATCCGACAGCCCCTCGGCGTCGCCGCGATCATCAGCCCGTTCAACTTCCCGGCCATGGTCCCAATGTGGTTCTACCCGATCGCCATCGCGACCGGGAACTCCGTTGTGGTCAAGCCGAGCGAGAAGGACCCGAGCGCGTCGATGTACATCGCGCAGCTTTGGGCTGAAGCCGGTCTGCCGGACGGCGTCTTCAACGTCCTCCACGGGGACAAGGTTGCGGTCGACGGTTTGTTGACTCACCCCGACGTTCGCTCGGCCTCGTTCGTGGGTTCGACGCCGATCGCCCGGTACGTCTACGAGACCGGCACGGCCCATGGCAAACGCGTGCAGGCGCTTGGCGGCGCGAAGAACCACATGGTCGTGCTGCCTGATGCCGACCTCGATCTGGCCGCTGATGCTGCGGTGAACGCCGGGTTCGGCTCGGCGGGGGAGCGCTGCATGGCCATCTCGGTCGTGGTGGCTGTGGACCCGGTCGGGGACGAACTCGTCGCCAAGATCTCTGAGCGGATGGCGACGCTGAAGACCGGCGACGGACGTCGGGCTTGCGACATGGGGCCGTTGGTCACCGAGGCGCACCGGGACAAGGTCGCCAGTTACCTGGATGCGGGTGTGGCATCGGGGGCGACGCTGGCCGTGGACGGCCGTGAGGTCACCATCGACGGGGCCCCCGAGGGGTTCTGGCTCGGCCCCACGCTCTTCGACCACGTGACCACGGACATGTCCGTCTACTCCGATGAGATCTTCGGTCCGGTGCTTTCGGTGGTGCGTACCGACAGCTACGAGTCCGCCTTGGAGATGGTCAACTCCCATCCCTACGGCAACGGAACCGCCATCTTCACCAACGACGGCGGCGCGGCTCGGCGCTACCAGCACGAGGTAGAGGTCGGCATGGTCGGCATCAACGTTCCCATCCCGGTCCCCATGGCCTACTACTCGTTCGGGGGATGGAAGTCATCGCTGTTTGGAGACACGCACGCACACGGCATCGAGGGAGTGCACTTCTTTACGCGCGGCAAGGTGGTCACCAGCAGGTGGCTGGATCCCAGCCACGGCGGGATCAACCTCGGCTTCCCGACTCACCACTAGTTCGACATGGCGCGCTACGGAGGTCAGTACGGCCCCGACGTCACGTTCCTGGGGGTTGAGCGGTGCGCCCTGGATGACGACACCATGGCCGGCGCGGACGTGGTGGTGGTGGGGGCGCCATTCGACGGCGGAACCTCCTACCGCTCTGGGGCGCGATTCGGGCCTCAGGCGATCCGCATCACCGACTACCTGGCGCACGACTCGTCAAGGCCGAGCCTCGCGTTGCGCGTGGACGGGCTTCGTGACCTCGACGTTCGCGATGCCGGCGATGTGGAGTTGTTCAGTGGTGACGCGGCGCGCTCCGTGCGGGACCTCGAAGCAGCCGTGGGCAAGGTGGTCGAAGCGGGCGCGATCCCGTTGATCCTCGGTGGCGACCACACGGTCACGTGGCCGAACGCCACCGCTGTCGCCCGCAGTGTCGGGTGGGGCCGGGTCAGCGTCATCCACTTCGACGCTCACGCCGACACCGGCGACATCGAGTTCGGCTCCCTGATCGGTCATGGTCAGCCGATGCGGCGACTCATCGAGTCAGGCGCCGTGCGCGGCGACCGATTCCTGCAGATCGGTCTACGCGGCTACTGGCCCGGGCCGGAAGTGCTGCAGTGGATGGCCGAGCAGGGGATGCGCTCGTACGAGATGACCGAGATCGTCTCCCGCGGGCTCGACGAGTGCCTGTCCGAAGCGTTCGCGATCGCCACGGATGACTGCGACGGAGTCTTCCTGTCGGTCGACATCGATGTCTGCGACCCCGGTCACGCGCCGGGAACGGGCACGCCCGAACCCGGTGGACTGACCGCGAGGCAGTTGCTTGATGCCGTGCGTCGGATCGCCTACGAGCTACCCGTCGTGGGGCTGGACGTGGTTGAGGTGTCGCCGCCTTTCGATCACGCCGACATCACCGCGGCCCTGGCCAACCGGGTGTGCCTGGAGGCGCTGAGCGGGATCGCTCGGCGCCGGGCAGTTGCCGCCGGTGGGCCGGCCTGGGATCCGACTCAGCCGTTGTTGGCAGATCGGGACTAGTACAGATGCCACGTACATCCCAAGAAGTTAAGGAGTGGGTATGCGAATCCTGATGGTTGGCGCCGGGGGAGTCGGTTCGGCTGCGGTGCCGATCGCCGCCCGACGGGACTTCTTCGAGGCGATCGTGGTGGCCGACTACGACCTGGCGCGAGCGGAGCGAGCCGTAGCCCAGGTGGCTGACGATGCCCGGTTCCAGGCCGCACAGGTGGACGCATCCGACGCCGATGCGGTGGCAGCGCTGTGTCGTCAAGAGCGGATCACGCACGTGCTCAACGCGGTCGACCCGAGGTTCGTAATGCCCATATTCGATGGTGCGTTCGCCGCTGGCGCGGACTACCTCGACATGGCCATGTCGCTATCGAGGCCGCATCCGCAGCAGCCTTACTCCGAGTGCGGGGTGAAGTTGGGCGACGAGCAGTTCGCCAAGGCCGCTGAGTGGGAGGCCGCAGGTCGGCTCGCGCTGGCCGGGATCGGCATCGAGCCGGGTCTGGCCGACGTGTTCGCCCGGTATGCGGCGGACGAGCACTTCTCGGTCATTCACGAGGCTGGAGTGCGGGACGGTTCGAACTTGGTGGTCTCCGGCTACGACTTCGCGCCCTCGTTCTCCATCTGGACCACGATCGAGGAGTGCCTGAACCCCCCGGTGATCTACGAGAAGGACCGCGGGTGGTTCACCACGGCTCCCTTCAGCGAGCCGGAGGTGTTCGAGTTCCCAGAAGGAATCGGTCCGGTTGAGTGTGTGAACGTCGAGCACGAGGAAGTGCTGCTGATTCCCCGTTGGGTGGACGTTCAGCGCGCCACCTTCAAGTACGGGCTCGGCGATGAGTTCATCGACGTGCTCAAGACGCTGCACAAGTTGGGATTGGATCGCACCGAGAAGGTCCGCGTCGGCGGTGTCGAGGTCAGCCCTCGAGACGTTGTGGCCGCCTGCCTGCCGGACCCGGCCGGGCTGGGCGACGTGATGAGTGGCAAGACCTGTGCGGGCCTGTACGTCACGGGGTTGGACAAGCAGGGCAACCCCAGGGCGACGTACTACTACCACGTCGTGGACAACGAATGGTCAATGCGCGAGTACGGCTCCCAGGCGGTGGTTTGGCAGACCGCCATCAACCCGATCGTGGCTTTGGAGTTGCTGGCGAACGGATCCTGGACCGGCGCCGGCGTGTTGGGTCCGGAGGCTTTCGAACCCAAGCCCTTCTTGGAACTGCTTGCCGGCCCCTACGGATCGCCGTGGGGGATGGAGGACCGGACCCCCTGACGCACTAGGCGGCCGTAGCGAACGCCTTGTCCAGGATCGTCAGGGCTTCGCGCAGCAGGTCCTCTGGCATCACCAGCGGCGGCAGGAAACGCAGGACGTTGCCGTACGTCCCGGCGGTCAGCACGAGCACACCCTCGGCGTGACACGCCTTGGCCACTGCGGCTGCGGTGGCCGGGTCGGGCTCGAGAGTGCCGGGCTGGACCAGTTCGACGGCGATCATCGCTCCGCGACCCCGGATGTCCCCGATGACCGGGTACTTCTCCTGCATGGCGCGCAGCGCCGGCGTCATCACCGATTCGATTCGTTGGGCCGCCCCGACCAGGTCCAGTTCCTCGATGGTGCGAATGGCGCCAAGCGCGGCGGCGCAAGCGATCGGGTTTCCGCCGTACGTGCCGCCCAGCCCACCGGTGTGCACTGCGTCCATCAGCTCGGCGCGTCCGGTCACGGCCGCCAGCGGCAGGCCGCCGGCGATGCCCTTGGCGGTGGTGATCAGATCGGGGACCACGCCCTCGGCTTCGCAGGCGAACATGTGCCCGGTGCGCGCGAACCCGGTCTGCACCTCGTCGGCGACGAACACGATCCCCTTGCTGCGCGCATAATCGGCAAGGCCGGCCAGGAATCCAGGCGCCGGAACCACGAAACCGCCCTCGCCGGCGATCGGCTCGATCAGGATGGCGGCTACCTGGTCGGCGCCGACCTCCTTGTCGATCTTGCTGATGACGGTCGCCAGCGCCTCGCTGGCGCAATTGTCCGGACCTGTTGGCCAGCGGAACGGGTACGCCAGCGGCATGCGGTGCACCTCACCGGCGAACGGGCCGAAAGAGTGCTTGTAGGGCATGTCCTTGGCCGTGAGTGCCATCGTCAGGTTCGTGCGGCCGTGGTACGCATGCTCGAAGACCACGATCGCCTGCCGACCAGTGGCGGCGCGAGCGATCTTCACCGCGTTCTCCACGGCCTCCGCGCCTGAGTTGAACAGCGCAGACTTCTTTTGATGGTCTCCCGGGGTCAGTCGATTCAGTGCTTCGCAAACCTCCACATACCCCGCATACGGCGTGACCATGAAACAGGTGTGCGTGAAAGCGGCCACCTGCTCGGACACGTTTGCCACCACGTGCTCAGCGGCGTTGCCGACGTTCACCACGGCTATCCCGGAACCCATGTCGATCAGCGAGTTGCCGTCCACGTCGACGAGGACGCCACCGCCGGCCCGCTCGATGAACACCGGCAGGGTCGTGCCCAGACCCGCTGAGACGGCGGCATTGCGCCGTTCCATGAGGCTGAGCGACTTGGGTCCGGGGACCTCGGTGACGAGGCGGCGTTCCTGAGGGACTTCGGGACCGCCGGTGACGGGGGACGTCATGGGAACCATCCTTGGGCAGGGGCCTCAAGGATAGGCACTGTCGGACTAGCGTGTGCTCATGTCGGACGCCCAACCGTTCTACCTCGCCGGACAGCGCGCGACCTCTTCGGAATCGTTCGCCGTCACCAACCCCTACACCGGCGCCTTGGTCGCCCGGGTCAGCCGCCCGGATGCCGCCCAGGTCGAAGCGGCGGTGGCAGCCGCTGGCGCCGTAGCCGGATCAGCCGCCCGGATGCCGCTGTCGGCGCGCGCCGACGCGCTGATGCACGTGTCCAAGCGTCTGGCCGAACGGCAGGCGGAAGTCGCTGAGTTGATCACGGCCGAGAACGGCAAGCCGCATAAGTGGGCAATGGCCGAGGCGGGCCGGGCGGTGAGTGTTTTCCGGTTCGCTGCGGAGGAGACCCGCCGGTTCAGCGGCGAGGTTCAGCGCCTCGACACGGACGCGGCCGGCGCCGGTCGCCTCGCCTACGTCAGGCGCGTGCCGAAGGGACCCGTCCTCGGCATCGCGCCGTTCAACTTCCCCTTGAACCTGGTGGCGCACAAAGTGGCCCCGGCCATCGCCGTAGGCGCACCGATCATCATCAAGCCGGCGCCCGCGACTCCCTTGTCGGCGTTGTTGCTGGGAGAAGTGCTGGCAGAGACCGAGTTGCCCGACGGGATGTGGTCGGTGCTCCCGGTGGCCAACGAGGACATGCCGGCACTCGTCGCGGATTCTCGCCTCCCGGTGATCTCGTTCACTGGTTCGACCACTGTTGGCTACCAGATCCTTGATGCGGTGCCGCGAAAGCACGTGACCCTGGAACTGGGCGGCAACGCCGCTGCGGTGGTTTGCGCCGACTTCGGAGCGGCCGACGACCTGGACTGGGCGGCTTCGCGGATCGCCACATTCGCCAACTACCAGGCGGGCCAGTCCTGCATCTCGGTGCAGCGCGTGCTTGTCGACGAAGCCCTCATGGGCGATTTCGCGCCCTTGCTTGTGGCCAAGGTTCAGGCCCTGGCCACCGGCGATCCGACGGACCCGACCACCGACGTCGGTCCAATGGTCAGCACGGAAGCGGCGGTCCGGGTAGAGCAATGGGTCTCCGAGGCGGTCGCCAGCGGCGCCAAGGTGCTCACGGGCGGACAGCGTGACGGCGCCACCTACGCACCCACGGTGCTCACCGATGTCGCAGCCGACGCCCGGGTCTCCTGCGAGGAGGTATTCGGACCCGTACTGGTGCTGCAATCAGTCCCCGATGTGGACGCCGCGTTCGCCATCGTCAACGACAGCAAGTTCGGCCTCCAAGCCGGGGTGTTCACCAGGGACGTGCGAACCGCCTTCCGGGCGCACGCGGAGTTGGAGGTGGGCGGCGTCGTCATCGGCGATGTCCCCAGTTACCGCGCCGACCAGATGCCCTACGGCGGGGTTAAGGAATCCGGCGTCGGTCGAGAGGGCCTTCGCTACGCCATGGAGGACTACACCGACATCCGGGTGATGGTCCTTACCGGACTGCAGTTGTAGTTGGCGCGGTGCCGTAGCGCTCTTGGGGCAAGGGACAGTGTCCAGACGTGGGCCAGCCAGATAGGCAAATGCCGCCGCTGTGTCGGCATGTGTCCGAGTCGATGTCGGGATCGGTGAGAATGGCCCGGTGCGCGACGTAATTGTCCTCGGCAGTACCGGGTCCATCGGTACCCAAGCGCACGACGTCGTCCAGGCGGCGGCAGATCAGTTCCGCATCGTCGGGCTGGCCGCCACCGGGCGCGACCCAGAGCTTCTGGCCCAGCAGGCGGCCATCAGCGGAGCGAAGGTGGTCGCGGTTGCCGATGGCGCGCGGGAGTCAGACGTACGTCGGGTGTTGCACGCTGCCGGCTGGGACGGCGAAGTGCTGGTGGGCCCGGATGCGGCCGCGGAGCTGGCGTCGCGGCCCTGCGACGTAGTGCTCAACGGGATCACCGGCGCGTCGGGTTTGTTGCCTTCGTTGGCCGCGCTGGCGGCCGGGCACACGCTTGCTCTGGCCAACAAGGAGTCGTTGGTAATAGGTGGGCCAGTGGTCCGGGCTGCGGCTGGTCCTGGTCAGATCGTCCCGGTCGACTCCGAGCATTCCGCCCTGGCGCAATGCCTGCGCGGCGGGTCCCCGGAAGAAGTGGCGCGACTGGTGTTGACGGCGTCCGGCGGTCCGTTCCGGGGTTGGGATGCGGCCGCACTTCAGTCGGTCACGCCGCAGGAGGCACTGGCGCACCCCACCTGGTCCATGGGCCCAACCATCACCATCAACTCAGCGACCCTCATCAACAAGGGCCTGGAGTTGATCGAGGCCCACCTGCTGTTTGACATCCCGCTGGACCGGATCGACGTCGTAGTGCACCCGCAGTCCCTCGTGCACTCGATGGTGGAGTTCACTGACGGGTCGGTGCTAGCCCAGGTGAGCCCCCCGGACATGCGGCTACCGATCGCGCTGGGTCTGGCGTGGCCGAATCGGGTTGCGGGGGCGATCAGCGCAATCGACTTCAGTCAGGCGGCGTCTTGGACTTTCGAACCCGTCGACGAATCGGTTTTCGGGGCGCTGCGTCTGGCCCGGGAAGCTGGGGCTGCCGGGGGTACGGCGCCGGCGGTGTTGAACGCGGCCAACGAGGTGGCCGTCGACGCCTTCCTTTCCGGCGCGCTGGGGTTCCCGGCCATCACCGACACTGTCGCCACAGTCCTCGCCGCGCACACTCTGGTCACCGACCCCACACTTGAGGACGTGCTGGCGGCGGATGAGTGGGCGCGGGCTGCGGCGCGTGAACACTGCGGTGTTGCGGCATGACCGCACTGGCCATCTTCGCCTTCATCGCTGCCCTGCTCGGCTCGATCATGTTCCACGAGTGGGGGCACTTCGCCGCTGCGCGTCGATTCGGGATGAAGGCCACCCAGTTCTTTGTCGGGTTCGGACCCACCATCTGGTCGGTCCGCCGTGGCGAGACCGAGTACGGGGTCAAGGCCATCCCGGCCGGTGGCTTTGTTCGCATCAGCGGGATGACTCCCAGCGAGCCGCTTCCTGAGGAAGACCAGTCAAGGGCCTTCTATCGGCAGCCGGCATCGCGCCGAGCCGTCGTCCTGGCGGCCGGCTCAGCGATGCACATGGTCCTCGCGGTGGTCCTGATCATCGTGGCCCTCACCGTCTTCGGGACGGCGACCGCGAGTACCACGATTGACGAGGTCTCCGAGTGCCTGCCGGAGGCCGGCACCGAATGCACCGAGTCGGACCCGGCCAGCCCGGCGGCGGCAGCCGGCCTGCGCTCCGGGGACCAGGTGCTGGCCGTCGACGGGCGCGAAGTCGAGGAGTGGTCGGACTTCACCGCCGTGGTTCGCGAGTCGGCCGACACGGCGATCAGCATCGATGTGGACCGGGCCGGCAGCCAGCTGTCCCTGACGGCCACCCCGGCGGCGGTCGAACGCGAGGTGGACGGTGCGGCCACGACCATCGGTGTCATCGGCCTCACGCCGACGGTTGCCGTGGAGCGATCCGGGCCGGTCGAGGCGGTTACCACTGCAGCCAGCGGTCTGCTGCGGCTCACCAGCGGCACGTTCGCGGCGCTGGTGTCGATTCCCTCGAAGGTTCCGGAGCTCTTCGGGCAAACCTTCGGTGGCGAGCCGCGCGGCGTGGAGGACCTGGTGGGGCCGGTAGGAATCGCCCAGGGCAGCGTGGCGATCCTCAGTGAGGAGTTGCCGCTTTCGGCTCGAATTGCAGATTTCCTCTTGCTGATCGCCGGTCTGAACGTCTTCATCGGCTGGTTCAACATCCTGCCGTTGTTGCCTCTGGACGGAGGTCACCTAGCGGTTCTGGGATATGAGCGCTGGAAGGTCCGCAGGGCGCGCAAGCGGGGTAGCCCCGACCCCGGTCCGGTGGATGTGACGCGTTTCGCGGCTTTCGCGTACGTGTTCTTGTTCCTGCTCGTCGGTCTGTCGCTGCTGCTGCTGACCGCGGATATCGTCAATCCCGTTGACCTAGGCCTTTAGGGGAGCACATGACCGTCTCGCTGGGTATTCCATCCGCGCGCACGGTGGCCCCTCGCCGCCGGACCCGCCAGCTCTTGCTCAAGCACCCCAGCCACCCGGTGGCGGTGGGCGGAGACGCGCCTGTCTCCGTGCAGTCCATGACGACCACGGTCACTGCCGACGTGAACGCCACGCTCCAGCAGATCGCGGAGTTGACCGCTTCGGGTTGCCAGGTTGTTCGAGTTGCGGTGCCCAGTCAGGACGACGCCGAGGCGCTGCCCGTGATCGCGGCCAAGTCCAACATCCCTGTCATCGCCGACATCCACTTCCAGCCCAAGTACGTGTTCGCAGCAATCGACGCTGGTTGCGCCGGTGTCCGGGTGAATCCCGGCAATATCAAGCAGTTCGACGACAAGGTCGCCGAGATCGCCAAGGCCGCGGCCGACGCCCAGGTGCCGATCCGTATCGGCGTGAACGCCGGTTCGCTCGACCCGCGCCTGCTTGCCAAGCACGGCAAGGCCACGCCGGAAGCTTTGGTGGAGTCGGCGCTGTGGGAAGCGTCGCTGTTCGAGGAGCACGGGTTCGGGGACATCAAGATCTCCGTCAAGCATCACGACCCGGTCGTGATGATCGCCGCCTACCGGCAGTTGGCCGCCGCGTGCGACTACCCGCTGCACCTGGGCGTGACCGAAGCCGGCCCGACGTTTCAGGGCACGGTCAAGTCCGCCGTGGCGTTCGGGGCCCTGCTCGCCGAAGGCATCGGCGACACGATTCGCGTCAGTCTCTCCGCGCCGCCGGCAGAAGAGGTGAAGGTCGGCATCGCGATCCTGGAGTCCCTGGGACTTCGCGAACGCGGCCTCGAAATCGTTTCCTGTCCGTCCTGCGGGCGGGCGCAGGTTGACGTCTACACCCTGGCCGAGGAGGTCACCGCCGGACTTGAAGGGCTCAACGTCCCGTTGCGCGTGGCCGTGATGGGCTGCGTCGTCAACGGTCCGGGGGAGGCGCGCGAAGCCGATCTCGGTGTGGCCAGCGGAAACGGCAAGGGTCAGATCTTCGTCAAGGGCGAGGTGATCGCCACCGTCCCGGAGGCTCAGATCGTGCCGACCCTGATCGAGCAGGCACTGCGTCTGGCTGAGGAGATGGGCGTGGACCCGGAGTCGGGCGAGGAGGGCGCGGCTGCGCCCGTGGTCGAGGTCCACTGAGGGACGTCAGTCGTCGCCGTCTATCCCCGCCAGCCGGCGTGCCATCGCCTTGTCAGCCTCCAGGTCGACCTCCCTGGCGATCTGCACTCGCTGCGCCTGCGGCGACCCGGCACCGTGCATCGACTCGGTGAGGTAACCGACTGCGTTGCGGCCCATGGTCATGTTCTCCACGAGGCGCAACATGCGGATCCGGTGTTCGGTGGGCACGTCGGCGCTGGTGCTCAGGTACTTCAGTAGGCGGGGACCGATCTCGGGGTCGGCCAGGTCCGCCTCACTCGGCAAGGTGGCGACCAGGCCGCCGGCGATGTCCTGGGCCAGCCGCGCCAGCTCGTAGGGAAAGCGGGTGACGTTCTGCTTGCAGACGTTGGCCAGCAGTGAATCGTTCTGGTAGTTGCCTGCGGCGGTTGGCGCTGATTCATGCGATGAGGCGATCCCAGCCGCGTAGATGGTCTCGTTGAGATGGGCCATTTCGACCAGCTTGTCGCGAACGTGCGATGCGCCGGCCACCCCCTGCCACTGCGCCAACTGGGCGGCGGCGCCGATCAGCACATCGCCCAGACCTGTCTTGCACACGTAACTGCGGCGGTGAAATGCGGTGAAGCGCTCAACCAAGGGCGCGGCGTACTCGTGTTCGCCATCTAGGAAGACGTACTCCTCAGGCACGAACACGTCATCGATAAGAATCATCGCCTCTTGGCCGGCGAAGCGGGCATTGCCGGCGTCGATTTCGCCGTCTTCGGCGGATCGGGAGTCGCAGGACTGTCGCCCATACACGTAGGTGAGCCCCGGATGGTCGACCGGGATGGCCGCGGCGATCGTGTAGTCGCGGTCGGCCTGCCCCATCCGCATCGTGGGCATCACCACGATCCAGTGACTGTTCAGGCATCCCGTCTGATGGGCCTTCGCGCCGCGGATGACCACGCCACCGTCCCGGCGCTCGACGACTCGGGTGTAGAGGTCGGGATCGTGTTGCTGCGCCGGGCTCTTGCTGCGATCCCCTTTCGGGTCGGTCATCGCCCCGCCCACCACGAGGTTGTCCTCCTGCATCCGCCGCAAAAACGCCACGAACCTTTCGTGGTACCGCGACCCGGTCGCCGCATCGCAGTCGTGCGTCACCGAGAAGAGGGCGTTGAACGCATCCATCCCGACACACCTTTGAAAGCAGGTGCCAGTGTCCTGGCCCAGCCGGCGCTGCATCCGGTTCTGCATCACCACGTCATCGGCGGACTCAGCCACATGCAGGAAACGGTTCACGCGCCGGTTGGAGATGCTGGAGTGCACCGTCGCCAGTTCCGGCGACTCGACGGCGAGGTCGTAGGTGCGCGCCACCGCGTTGATGGAAGGCTGAATGACCGGGTGGTCGACAGGTTCAGCGATGCGCTCACCGCGGTAGTGCACCCGCAACCCGCGGCCACGCAGGCTGTCCCTGTAGTCGGCCCCAGATACCAGCGGGCTCGACGGTCGTCGGCTCCAATGCGTCTCGATCGTCTCGGCCTGCGTCATGACGGCTCCTTCCGGACCGCCACGACACTACCGAGCGGCTGCGGTTAGGTTGCCAGTCGTGTTGGTACGCCTGGCCGCTGCGATCGCCGCAGTAGCGACTTCGACGACGCTGCTGGGCGCGTGCACCGTTACCCCGGATGCGGCCCCGGTCGAAGCAGAACCCTGCCTGGGATCAGTCGAGCTGTGTGACCTGCCGCTAGCCGAGGTGGGCCTGCTCGGGGCACACCAGGCTGCGGCGTCCGGGGCTTCGGGGGGCTGGGTGACACCCTGGACCAACCTCACGATGACTCAACTGCTCGATCGGCAGGTACGCGCGTTCCACCTGCAGTTGCGCTCGGGCATCCCGTACCGAAACGGGGTCTTGACCGACCCCGAGGCACCGCCGCCGCCAGCGCCTGTGCCGGAACTGCGACCAACGCTGGAGCAGGCCCGCCAACAGTTGCTGGCGACCGACCCGACCGGCTCCGCTGCGGTCTACATCTGCGCCGGTTGGTGTGAGCTTGGTGCAGTGCCGCTGGAGTCGGTGTTGCGGGAGTTGAGCGCGTGGTTCGTCGAGAACCCGCGCGAGATCGTGGTGCTGGACCTGGAGGACTACGTCCCGGCGGCCGAAGTGGCCGACGCCTTCCGGGTCTCCCGCTTGGAGGGCGACGTCATCCCGGGGTCCGTCGAGGCGACGGCCGACGTGGAAGCACTGCTGGCGGCCGGTCAGGTCCTGGTCTCCCATCGCTACCCGTCAACTGCGGATCCGTCCTGGTATCGAAGCGACGTCCTGCGCCGGTCCGCGCCGCTGCCGACCAGCGGCGGAACCGGGGCCTGCCGCGCGGCCGGCGATGAACCGATGCTCGTCCTCGAGCATTGGGTTGCGGGGCGACCCCCCGAACTCGCCGACGGCGTGGCGAACAACGAGCAGTCCGTACTTGCCGGCCGCATCTCCACGTGCCGGCGCGAAGCGGACCAACTGCCGACGCTCCTGATGCTGTCGTTCCCTGAGGTAGGTGACGGGGCACGGGCGTTGGCCCAGGTACGCGATGTCGGCTGATGTGGCGGCAACTCTGCGGGTCCTGGACCGGGCAGACCTGAAGGCGGCACAGACGTTGCTGCGGCGCGATCCGGTGGTGGACTGCTTCGTCGCCGCGCGGGTGCGGGATTCCGGCCTGCGGCCTGACGAACTCGGCGGCCAACTCTGGGGCTGGTACCGGGGTAGTGAGCTGGTCTCGATGTGCTATTCCGGGGCCAATCTGATCCCGGTGCAAGCGGATCCGCAGGCATTGGCGGCCTTCGCAGCACGCGCGGCCCGGTTGGGGCGCCGGTGCTCAAGCATCGTCGGACCGGCCGAGTCCGCGTTGGCCCTGTGGGCACAGTTGGCTGGGGTGTGGGGACCGGCGCGCGAGGTTCGCGCAGATCAGCCGCTCTTGGTTCTGGACGCTGATCCGGTCATCGAGGCCGACCCGTTGGTCCGCCCGGCCACCGAGGCCGACTTCGACGTGCTGCTGCCAGCGGCGGTGGCCATGTTCACCGAGGAGGTGGGGGTATCGCCACTGGCGGGAGGCGGCGGGCCCGCCTACCGCGCCCGACTGGCCGACTTGATCCGGCGCCGGCGAGCACTGCTTCGAGTGTCCGAGGGGCAGGTGGTGTTCAAGGCCGAGTTGGCTGCGGTTTCGGACTCGGTGAGCCAGGTGCAGGGGGTCTGGGTGGACCCGCAGTACCGGGGCCGAGGCGTGGGTGCCCGTGGGATGGCGGCCGTTGCGGCGTACGCCCGGCGCGGTGCCCCGGTGGTCAGTCTCTATGTGAATTCACACAACGTCTCCGCCCGCCAGGCCTACGAAAGAGTCGGATTCCGCGAGCGGGGACGTTTCGCCACGGTCCTCTTCTGAACCGACGCGGATAGGGTGCGCGCGGTCGTACCTCCAGGGAGCCGCCGTGATCCTCCGCATGTCCGCATTGCTGCTGCGCACCCTGCGCGAGGACCCGGCTGATGCCGAGGTACCCAGCCATCGATTGCTGGTCCGTGCCGGATATGTGCGGCGAGTGGCGCCGGGGATCTTCAGTTGGTTGCCTCTCGGCTACCGGGTGCTGCGCAAAGTCGAAGGCATCGTGCGCGCGGGCATGGATGCCGCCGGTGGCCAGGAGGTGCACTTCCCGGCGCTGCTACCGCGGGAGCCGTACGAGACGACCGGTCGCTGGACCGAGTACGGCGACACGCTGTTTCGACTGCAGGACCGCAAACAGGGCGACTACCTGCTCGGGCCGACGCACGAGGAGATGTTCACGCTGGCGGTGAAGGACCAGGTCTCCTCCTACAAGGAACTGCCGCTGGTCCTCTACCAAATCCAGACCAAGTACCGGGACGAGGCGCGTCCGCGCGCCGGGATCCTGCGCGGGCGCGAGTTCGTCATGAAGGACTCCTACTCCTTCGACGTGGACGACGCAGGTCTCGCCGCCGCATATCGGCACCAGCGCGACGCCTACATCGCCATCTTCGACCTACTGGGTCTGGACTACACCGTCGTGTCGGCGATGTCCGGGGCTATGGGCGGTTCGGCCAGCGAGGAGTTCCTGGCTCCGTGCGTTCACGGCGAGGACACCTTCGTGCGCTGCACGGAATGTGACTACGCGGCGAACACCGAGGCGTTTCAGAGTCAGCCGCCGGCTGCGTCCAGCACGGGTGGGCTGCCCGAGGCCCAAGTGGTCGACACCCCGGACACCGCGACGATCGACACCCTGGTGGCGCTGCTGAACGAGCGGGCGGACCTGCGTCGCCCGGACCGGGACTGGACTGCGGCCGACACGCTGAAGAACGTTCTGGTGACTCTCGTGGACCCCGATGGCACCCGCACACCGCTGGCGATCGGGTTGCCCGGCGATCGTGAGGTCGACCTCAAGCGGCTGGAGGCGCAGGTTGCCCCGGCTGTCATTGAGCCCTTCGCCGAGGCTGACTTCGCCGCATCCGCGGAGCTGGTGCGTGGCTACATCGGTCCGGATGCCTTGGGCGCCGACCGCGGGTTCCGCTACCTGCTGGACCCGCGGGTGGTGGACGGCAGCCAGTGGGTCACTGGCGCGAATCAGCCGGGCCGACACGTGGTCGGGCTGGTTGCCGGACGCGATTTCGTCGCCGACGGCGTGATCGAGGCAGCCGAGGTGCGCGCAGGCGACCCGTGTCCGATGTGTGGGTCGCCGGTGGAGATTGCCCGCGGCATCGAGATCGGCCACATCTTCCAGTTGGGCCGCAAGTACGCCGAGGCGCTCGGCCTGACCGTGTTGGACGAGCACGGCAAGCAGGTTGTGCCCACCATGGGCTCATACGGGATCGGGGTGTCCCGAGCGGTGGCCGCCATCGCGGAGCAGACCCACGACGACAAGGGGCTCCTGTGGCCCAGGTCGGTGGCGCCGGTGGACGTTCACCTGTTGGCGACCGGTAAGGACGAGGCGGTGTTCGCCGCTGCGGGTGACCTGTGTGAACAGTTGTCCCAAGCCGGCCTCGACGTCCTGTTCGACGACCGACGTGTATCGCCGGGGGTCAAGTTCAACGACGCGGACCTGATCGGCGTGCCCACCGTTGTGATCGTCGGCAAGGGCCTGGCCAATGGCGTTGTCGAGGTCCGCGATCGGCTGACCGGCAGCCAAGACGAGGTGCCGGTCGCGGCGGCCGCCGAAGCAATAATCAATCTGACCCGGTGATGCAGACGGGCTCGACGCGGCCGGTTAGGGCACGAGCGGGCTTGGCGCGCCAGGGAAAGCCGCGATGCCGCCGTCGAACCGGGCGCGCTGAGCCGCGGAATCACTGAGCCAGTCGACCGGTTCGGATCGTTCGCCCGTGGCTGCGGTGAGCACGAGGTCGTAGTAGCGGTCGGAGATCCCAGCTTCTAGCAGTGCGATCAACCGGCGCGCATCCGCGGCAGATTCCACGGCGAAGGGCAGTTCGTAGGCCGCGGCCGGGGCAACTGGTGTTTCACCGGCGGCCGCCACCAGTTCGGCTAGGCGCTCACGCCGCAGCCGGTGGGCGTCGAATCCAGCGTCTGCCGCGGCGCGGTCGGCCCCCTGCAGTCTCGGTCCGGCCACGCCGTAGCCGTAGATGACCGCGTGCTCATCGGCGAGCGCCTCCTGCAGCGCGTTCGCGTCGCTCATGCACCCAACTCCACGGCGTTTGCGCCTTCGGCCGCTGCGATCGCCGCCAACAGGCCGGCCAGGTCGCCGGCGGCCACCTGGTTGGCCGCGGCGCGACCAGCTACGGCGGCCTCGGCCTCCAACCGTGCCAAGTCCTGGGTGTCCGCGTCCGGAGGCGTCGGGAGAGTCGATGCCGATGGCGTCGCGGGCGTCCCAGCGGTAGCGAGGGCGCTCAGGACGGCGGTTCGGTGCAACTCGTGTCGGGTGGCGATCTCCGCGAGCCCGGCCGTGTCGGCAGTTGCGGGGGAGTTCGCGACGGCCGCGGCGTAGGCGGCGAGCAACTCGTCCTCCCGCGCCAAGGCCGCGCGCAACGCGTCCGCGTCCGGGTCGGGACTGCCCGACGGGGTTGGTTGGGTCCGGTCGCCCTCGGTGCAGCCCAGCATGGCGCCGGTCAGCAGCAGTGCTCCGCCGGCCAGGACGGAGCGGCGCGAGACTGATCCTTGTGGCACGGCGCGCAGCATGGCAGGTACGGACCGGCGCTCCGAAGCAAGCATGGTTCGCGGCTACGCTGACTGCCACAAGAGCACACAGGGAGGTCCAGCGGTGTCAGACCCCACAGCAGCGGTTCGAGACGCGATCGCGCCGGCCGTCGCCGACGCGGGGGTGGATCTGGAGGATGTGGAGATCTCCAGCGCTGGCAAGCGCCGGGTGGTTCGGGTGATCGTTGACGCCGACAACGGAGTCGATCTGGACGCGGTAGCTGCCGTCAGCCGGGCGATATCCGAGCGGCTGGACGCCACTGAGGTGCTGGCGGATGGGCCGTACACGCTTGAGGTCACCTCACCGGGCATCAGTCGTCCGCTGCGGACCCAGCGACACTGGGCCCGAGCGCACGACCGTCTGGTCAATGTCACTTTCGCTGATGGCGGCAGCCCGATCACCGGCCGGGTCCGGGACGCCGGAGACAAGTCGGCCACGTTGGACACGCCAGACGGTCCGGCGGTTGTGCGGTATGCCGATGTCGCCAAGGCCGTCGTCCAGGTGGAGTTCAACCGCAAGCCGCCGAAGGGATCGTGACGTGGATATTGATGTGGCGGCGCTGAAGGCGCTGGTCCGCGAGCGGGACCTCTCTTGGGAGGTCCTCTCAACAGCGATTGAGTCGGCCCTATTGGTCGCCTACCAGCACACGCCGCAGTCGCAGCCACACGCCCGCGTGGAGTTGGATCGAAAGAGCGGACACGTCACTGTCTTTGCGCAGGAGCTGGACGACGAGGGCGCTGTGCGCCGGGAGTGGGACGACACCCCGGAGGGGTTTGGGCGCATCGCCGCTTCGACCGCCAAACAAGTGATCCTGCAGCGGCTTCGGGAAGCCAGCGATGAGGCGACGTACGGAGAGTTCGCCGGCCGGGAAGGCGACCTCGTCGCCGGGGTGATCCAGCAAGGCCGGGACCCGCGGGACGTCCTCGTCGACATCGGCAAGCTGGAGGCTCTGCTGCCGCCGGCGGAGCAGTCGCCGGGGGAGAAGTACCCCCATGGGGAGCGGGTTCGGTGTCTGATCGTCTCGGTCCGCCGTGGCCTGCGGGGGCCACAGGTGACCCTGAGCCGCACCCACCCGGACCTAGTGCGCAAGTTGTTCGCGCTGGAGTCACCGGAGGTCGCCGACGGGACCGTTGTGATCGAGGCCGTCGCCAGAGAGGCCGGGCACCGAACCAAGATCGCGGTTCGCTCGACCGACCCCGCGGTCAGCGCCAAGGGCGCCTGCATCGGTCCGATGGGAGCCCGGGTGCGGGCGGTAATGGCCGAACTCGGCGGCGAGAAGATCGACATCATCGACTACGACCCGGACCCGGGCACCTTCGTCGGCAACGCCCTCAGCCCGGCGCACGCGTCAGAAGTAGTGGTGGTGGATCCGGTGGCGCAGGCGGCCAGGGTCACGGTGCCGGACTACCAGCTCTCGCTGGCTATCGGCCGGGAGGGGCAGAACGCCCGGCTGGCAGCTCGACTGACCGGGTGGCGAATCGACATCCGCGGTGACGGTGGCGAAGCAACCGCAGTGAGCGAAGCGGGATCCGACGAGGCAGGCGGGCTGAACCCATCCGGCGCGGTACACTGACCGGTGACCAGCGGCTCGTCAACAACTCCCGTGCGCACCTGTGTGGGGTGTCGTGAGCGGGCCGCCAAGGTTGAGTTGCTGCGTGTCGTAGCCGTGGCTGGGGCGTTGATCCCGGATCCGGCGGGCAGGCTGCCGGGTCGTGGGGCGTCTCTACACCCACGAGCCGAATGCCTGCAGGCGGCAGTGCGGAGGCGGGCTTTCGCCCGTGCGCTACGGGTGAACGGGCCCGTCGACTTCTCCGCCCTGGCCGACTACGTCAGCAGTGGCTCGTCCTCAGCCAACCGAGTCGGAGAGCAGGTCGCGACGACATGACTGCGCGATGAGCACCGCACGATGAGAACTATCGACTGAGGCTCGGTTTCACCCCCGGGCCATGACAGGAGCACTGTGGCCAAGGTCCGGGTCTATGAACTCGCACGCGAGTTGGGCGTTGAATCCAAAGAGATCGTCGCCAAGCTGAAAGACATGGGCGAATTCGTCCGTTCGGCGTCCTCCACCGTTGAGCCGCCCGTAATCAAGAAGCTGAAGGAAGCCTTCCCGGCACCGGCAGCGGGCGCCGGCGAGGCACCAGCGAAGAAGACGGCAAAGAAGGCCGCCAAGAAGGCGGTGACTCCGGCTCCGGAGCCGGTTACGCCGGACGCAGGTGACTCCGGCGACGACGGAGCCGGACCAGCTGTGGTGACCCCGGCCGCTGCGGCCGCACCCGCCACGCCGCCTCCGGCGGCTCCGCCGACTCCGGCCGCCCCCGCGGCCGCGGCGCCGCGTCCCGCTCCGCGACCCGGCTCGCCCCGGCCAGGCAACAACCCATTCGTGAGTCGCCCAGCCGCGCCGCGGCCGGGCAACAACCCGTACAGCACCGGTGACACCGGGCTCCCGCCGCGGCCGAACCCCGGAATGATGCCGCCCCGTCCACGGCCCGTGGGTCGTCCCGGCGCACCTGGACGCCCCGCCCCCGGTGGGCGGCCTCGTCCCGGAGCCCCGGCGGGTGCCCCCGGGCGTCCCGCCAGCCGTCCCGGCGGTGGCGGCGGCGGGTATGCGCCGGCGCGCCCAGGTGGTGGCGGTGGCCCCGGTGGTGGACCTGGCGGTGGCCCCGGTGGCGGTCGCGGTGGCTTCGGTGGTGGACCTGGTGGTCCGCCTCCCGGTCGCGGTGGCGGCGGCCGTGGTCGTGGCGGTGTCGGTGGCGCATTCGGCCGGCCTGGTGGTCGCCCGGCCAAGAGCCGCAAGTCGCGCAAGGCCAAGCGCCAAGAGTTCGACAACATGGACGCACCCACCCTGGGTGGCGCGCGCGTCCCGACCGGTAGCGGTCAGGTCGTGCGACTTCCGCGAGGTTCTTCGCTGACCGACTTCGCGGAGAAGATCGATGCGAATCCGGCGGCGCTGGTCTCGGCGCTGCTGCACCTCGGTGAGATGGCGACGGCAACGCAGTCGCTGTCCGACGACACGTTGACCCTGCTGGGGTCGGAGCTGAATTACGACGTGCAGGTGGTCTCACCGGAGGACGAGGACCGCGAACTGCTGGAGTCCTTCGACCTGGAGTTCGGCGAGGAAGGGGCCGCTGAGTACCTCGAGCCGCGCCCGCCGGTCGTCACGGTCATGGGTCACGTCGACCACGGTAAGACGAAGTTGCTGGACGCCATCCGCGATGCCAACGTCGTGGCCGGCGAGGCCGGCGGCATCACCCAGCACATCGGTGCCTACCAGGTCGCCGCTGCTGACGCCGAGGGCAACGAGCGAGCGATCACGTTCATCGACACCCCAGGTCACGAGGCCTTCACGGCCATGCGTGCCCGTGGTGCCCAGGTCACCGACATCGCGATCCTGGTGGTCGCCGCCGACGACGGGGTCAAGCCGCAGACGATTGAGGCTCTGAACCACGCCCAGGCTGCCGAGGTGCCGATCGTGGTCGCCGTCAACAAGGTGGACAAGGAAGGCGCTGACCCGACCAAGGTCCGCGGCCAGTTGACCGAGTACGGCCTCGTCGCTGAGGACTTCGGCGGGGAAACGATGTTCGTCGACGTCTCGGCCAAGGAGGGCACCGGGCTGACCCAGCTGCTGGAGGCCGTTCTGCTGACCGCGGACGCGGCCCTGGAATTGCATGCCAATCCCGAAATGCCAGCCCAGGGTGTGGCCATCGAAGCGCATCTGGACCGTGGCCGCGGTGCGGTCGCCACTGTTCTGGTCCAGCGCGGCACGCTGCGGCCGGGCGACTCCATCGTGGTCGGCGAGGCACACGGCCGGGTCCGGGCGCTGCTCGATGAGCACGGCGAGCCGTTGACGGAGGCGGGCCCGTCGCGGCCGGCCCAGGTCCTCGGCCTCACGTCGGTTCCCGGCGCCGGTGACAACCTGTTGGTGGTCCCGGAGGATCGGGTAGCCCGCCAGATCGCCCAGACGCGTGCGGCGCGGGAGCGCAACGCCCAACTGGCCGCGTCCCGTGGTCGGCGGACGTTGGAGGACTTCCTCAAGTCCATGTCCGAAGGCGAGACCGCGGAGTTGCGGCTCATCCTCAAGGGTGACGTCTCCGGTTCGGTGGAAGCACTGGAGGACGCCCTCGTCAAGATCGATGTCGGTGAGGACGTCGCGCTGCGGATCATTGACCGTGGCGTCGGTGCCATCACAGAGACCAACGTGATGCTGGCGGCCGCATCGGACGCGGTGATCATCGGCTTCAACGTGCGGCCACAGGGCAAGGCCAGCGAGCTGGCTGACCGCGAGGGCGTGGAGATTCGCTACTACAGCGTCATCTACTCCGCCATCGAGGAGATCGAGGCGGCGCTCAAGGGCCTGCTCAAGCCGGAGTTCGAAGAGGTTGCTCTCGGCGCGGCGGAGGTCCAGGAGACGTACCGGTCGTCCAAGTTCGGCACTGTTGCCGGCTGCCTGGTCCGCTCCGGCGAGATCAAGCGCAGTTCCAAGGCACGCCTCGTCCGTGACGGCGCGGTTGTCGCGGAGAGCCTGGAAATCGCCGGACTTCGCCGCTTCAAGGACGATGTGAGCGAGGTCCGCGATGGCTTCGAGTGCGGTATCAACCTCGGTGGCTTCAACGACATCAAGGTTGGCGACATGATCGAGACCTACGAGATGCGCGAGAAGCCGCGGGCCTAGCCCGGCGAGGTGGGCATGTATGTCGGCACATTGGCGCTGGACGTGTTGCTTGGTGACGTCCATTCGCTGAAGCAGAAGCGATCGGTCATCCGACCGGTGCTGGCCGACCTGCGCCGGCGCTTCGGGGTGGCCGCCGCCGAGGCCGGGCACGTGGATCTGCATCGGCGGGCGCTGATCGGGGTCGCCGTGGTGTCCGCGGACGCGGGCCACTGCGGCGAGGTGTTGGACACATGTGAACGGGCAGTAGCAGAGCGTCCGGAGCTGGAAGTTCTGTCGGCTCGACGGCGGATCTACTCGGAGGAGGACGAATGAGCGAGGAGCGAGCCCGCCGGTTGGCGGAGCGCATCAAGGAGATCGTCGCCGAGACGCTGGAGCGCCGGATCAAGGATCCGCGGCTGGGCTTCGTGACCATCACCGATGCCCGCGTGACCGCGGATCTGCGCGAAGCGACGGTGTTCTACACCGTGTTCGGCGCGGAGTCGGACTCCGCCGGGACGGCAGCTGCGCTGGAGTCGTCGCGTGGCTTGCTGCGCAGCGAGGTCGGGCGGCGGACCGGAGTCAAGTTCACCCCCTTCCTGGCGTTCGTGGCCGACGCTGTTCCGGAGAACGCCCACCACATCGAGGAACTGCTGAAGGCCGCAGCCGCCGACGACGAGCGGGTGCACCGGGAGGCCGCGACCGCGCAACCGGTCGGCGAGCCTGATCCCTACCGCCCGCCACGACCGGCCGAAGAGGCGTGACCGGAACCGTCGATGGCATCGCGCTGCTGGACAAGCCGTCGGGCATGACCAGCCACGATGTTGTCGGTCGGTGTCGACGCATCCTGCGGACACGTCGGGTCGGGCACGCGGGCACGCTGGATCCCATGGCTACCGGCGTCCTGGTGCTCGGGATCGGCCGTGCCACCCGGCTGCTGGGGTATCTAACGGTTGCCGATAAGGACTACGACGCGGTGATCCGGCTGGGAGAAGCCACCACCACCGACGACGCCGAAGGCGAAGTCCTCAGCCGAGCAACTGCATCCGTGCCACCCGCCGACCTAGACGCCGCCGTGGCTGGCTTGACCGGAGTGATCGAGCAGGTACCCAGTTCGGTCAGCGCGATCAAGGTCGGGGGCCGACGGTCCTATGAGCGGGTTCGGTCCGGCGAGACGGTCGAGTTGCCTGCGCGCACGGTCACAGTCAGTCGTTTCGAGGTGCGGGACGTTGCCGAGGTCGGCGACTACTTGGACGTGGCCGTGTCCGTCACCTGCTCCGCGGGCACCTACATCCGGGCCCTGGCCCGCGACCTCGGCGCAGACCTTGGAGTCGGCGGGCACTTGCGAGAACTTCGACGGACCCGGTCCGGCTCGGTTGACGTAGGGGAGTGCCAGGAACTCGAGGACTTCGAGCGGGACCCGAAGGTGCTCCCACTGGCTGAGGCGCTGGATCGCAACTTCGCCCGCCTCGATGTGGATGCGGAGTCGGCCACCGCAGTGGGGCATGGGCGCAGCCTCCCGGCCATCGGCGCGGACGGTCCGATCGCGGTGTTCGGACCTGGCGACGCGCCCTTGGCGTTGATGGCCGAGGACGACGACCGACTCAAGCCGCTTGCGGTCTTCGTCTAGGGCTCGTGGCAGGCTTGCCGCCCGTGGATCGGGGCTGGACCGAGTTGGCGGAACTCCCCGCCGCGCCGTCAGTTGTCACCGTCGGCGTCTTCGACGGGGTCCACCGTGGTCATCAGGTGATCGTCGGTCACGCAGTAGGCCTGGCCCGCCGACTCGGAGTCAGGGCCGTTGCCCTCACTTTCGATCCGCACCCGGTCACGGTGCTGCGGCCCGGACATCGGGTCCCGTTGCTGACGACTGTTCCGCGCCGCGCCCAGCTGCTGAAGGAATGCGGGGTGGACGAGGTCGTGGTGCTGTCGTTCACCGAGGAACTGAGCCGACTGCAGCCGCGCGAGTTCGTGGATTCGGTGCTGCGCGGCGCATTGGCGGCAACGGCCGTGGTGGTGGGCTCGAACTTCCGTTTTGGCCACCGCGCCGCGGGCGACCTCGACACGCTCACGGAGATCGGCGCGGCGGTCGGGTTCGCCGTCGAGGGGGTCCCGCTGGTCGGGACCTCCGGGGGCACGTTCTCCTCCTCCTACGTGCGCGAACGAGTCCTGGCTGGGCAGGTCGAGGAAGCGGCACTGGCACTGGGGCGACCGCATCGACTTGACGGTGTCGTGGTGACCGGGGACCGGCGCGGCCGGGCGCTGGGGTACCCGACGGCCAACGTCAGCGCGGCGGAGGCGGCCGCGGTCCCTGCGGACGGGGTGTACGCCGGTCGGCTGGTTCGGGGCAGCGACGCCTGGCCGGCCGCGATCTCGGTGGGGACCAATCCGACGTTCAGTGGTTCGACCCGACGGGTCGAGGCCCACGCACTGGATGTGGATGTCGATCTGTACGACAGCCAAGTGGGGGTCGAATTCCTGGCCCGCATCCGGGACACGTGGAAGTTCGACTCCGCCGAGGCGTTGGTGGCGCAGATGGATGAAGACGTGGTCGCGGTCCGCCGGCTGCTGGCCGATCGCTAGCCGACCCCCACTGGATCCGGGGCCCACGGACTGGTCCAGGCCCGGCTCGCCGCGGCTCGGCCGGATTGGGCTGCTGGCCGCTCGCGCTGGTAGCCTTCCGATGCCGTTCAACGGCCGCGGTCTGAGAGAGCCCGGGTGAACCTGCCCCGGCGCGCCGCGCAACGACCCCCGAAAGGAGTCGGCGGACAGTCATGGACGCTGCAACCAAGAAGCAGATCATCGACGAGTACGGCACCAGCGATGGTGACACCGGCTCCCCGGAGGTTCAGGTCGCGTTGCTGACCCACCGGATCAGCCACCTGACGGGCCACCTGAAGACACACGGCCACGACCACCACAGCCGCCGTGGGCTGTTGCTGCTGGTCGGTCGTCGCCGCCGCCTGCTGGACTACTTGCAGGACAAGGACATCCAGCGGTACCGGTCGCTGATCGAGCGCCTGGGCCTGCGCCGCTGACGGGGGGAGTGAGTCGTTGGACTCACTCCCTTTTCGGCTTATCTGCACCTACAACTGAAAACCCAACCCTGCGAGGGGGCCGAAGGCAGCGACGGTCGGTCCTCGGTGGTGGACCCCGGCATTGATGGCCGTGGCCCTCGATCGAAGACCGGGACGTTGAGATCCGACACCGCCTCCTCCCGTTCCCGAAGGAGGACCCTTGTCGGGTTCTGAGATCTACACCGCCGAGGCCGTTCTGGACAACGGTCCGTTCGGCACCCGCACCGTCACGTTCGAGACCGGCCGCCTGGCCCGCCAGGCCGCTGGCAGCACGGTCGCCTACCTGGACGCCGACACCATGGTGTTGTCGGCCACGACCGCATCGAAGCGGCCGAAGGACCAGTTGGACTTCTTCCCGCTGACCGTCGATGTCGAGGAGCGGATGTACGCCGCCGGGCGCATCCCCGGCTCGTTCTTCCGTCGTGAGGGTCGGCCCAGTGAGGATGCGATCCTTACCTGCCGCCTGATCGACCGCCCGCTGCGTCCCTCGTTCACCAAGGGGCTGCGCAACGAGATCCAGGTCGTCGTAACCGTGCTCTCGCTGAACCCCGATCACCTGTACGACGTGCTGGCCATCAACGCCGCGAGCATGTCGACGCAGTTGGCCGGGCTGCCCTTCTCCGGTCCCATCGGCGGCGTTCGCGTGGCACTTATCGATGGCGTCTGGGTCGCTTTCCCGACCCACTCCGAGCTTGAGAACGCCGTGTTCGACATGGTCGTGGCCGGCCGCGTGCTGGCTGACGGCGACGTGGCGATCATGATGGTCGAGGCTGAGGCCACCGACGCCACGATCGGCTTGGTTGCCGGTGGAGCCACCGCCCCCACCGAGGACGTCGTCGCCGAAGGCCTTGAGGCGGCCAAGCCCTTCATCAAGTCGCTGTGCCAGGCGCAGCAGGCTGTCGCGGACAAGGCGGCTCGGCCCACCGGTGAGTTCCCGGTCTTCCTGGACTACGCCGACGATGCCTACGCGGCCGTGGAGAACGTGGCTGCTGCGGACCTGGGCGCTGCCCTGACGATCGCCGGCAAGCAGGAGCGCGAAGCCGAGATCGATCGCGTTCGGGCCGCAACCCAGGACAAGTTGGCGGAGGAGTTCGCCGGCCGCGAGAAGGAGGTCGACGGCGCCTTCCGCTCTCTGACCAAGAAGTTGGTCCGCCGCCGCATCCTCACCGACAAGGTCCGCATCGACGGTCGCGGCCCCACCGACATTCGCCAGTTGAGCGCCGAGGTGGACATCATTCCGCGGGCCCACGGCTCCGCGCTGTTCGAGCGCGGTGAGACCCAGATCATGGGTGTAACCACGCTGAACATGCTGCGCATGGAGCAGACCTTGGACACGCTGAACCCGGAGCGGACCAAGCGCTACATGCACAACTACAACTTCCCGCCGTACTCGACCGGTGAGACCGGCCGCGTGGGTTCGCCGAAGCGGCGCGAGATCGGACACGGCGCCTTGGCCGAGCGGGCGCTGGTGCCGGTTCTGCCCACGCGCGAGGAGTTCCCCTACGCGATCCGCCAGGTCAGTGAGGCGGTCGGCTCCAACGGTTCGACGTCGATGGGTTCGGTCTGCGCTTCGACCTTGTCGTTGCTGCACGCCGGGGTCCCGCTGAAGGCGCCGGTTGCCGGCATCGCGATGGGCCTGGTCTCCGACGAGGTCGACGGTGAGACGCAGTACCTGGCGCTGACCGACATCTTGGGCGCGGAGGACGCGTTCGGTGACATGGACTTCAAGGTCGCCGGCACGCGCGAGTTCGTCACTGCGCTGCAGTTGGACACGAAGCTGGATGGAATCCCGGCCTCCGTGCTGGCCCAGGCACTGACGCAGGCCCGTGACGCCCGAATGACGATCCTCGACGTGATGAACGAGGCCGTGTCCGGTCCTGAGGAAATGTCGCCCCTGGCGCCGCGGATCATCAGCGTGCGGGTGCCCGTCGACAAGATCGGCGAGGTCATCGGCCCGAAGGGCAAGATGATCAACACGATCCAGGACGAGACCGGCGCCGAGATCAGCATCGAGGACGACGGCACCGTCTACATCGGTGCGGTTGACGGTCCCTCGGCTGAGGCGGCACGCGAGCGCATCAATGCGATCGCCAACCCGCACATGCCGGAGATCGGGGAGCGCTACCTGGGCACAGTGGTCAAGACCACCGCCTTCGGTGCCTTCATTTCGCTGCTGCCGGGCAAGGACGGCCTGCTGCACATCTCCAAGATGCGTGAGCTGAACGACGGCAAGCGGGTTGAGTCCGTGGAGGACGTCGTCAACGTCGGGCAGAAGATCCAGGTGGAGATCACCGAGATCGACGACCGTGGCAAGTTGTCCCTTTCCCCGGTGAGCGAAGGCGCCTGAGTGCCGCTGCTGTCGCCGGACCAGCCGGAGTGGGCGACGCTCACTCTGGCTGAGGAGCCCGGTGGCGGCGTGGTTCGCCGAACAGTCCTGCCTGGCGGTCTGCGCATCGTCACGGAGTCGGTGCCGGCTGTCCGCTCGGTGTCCATCGGCGTGTGGGCCGGTGTCGGCTCTCGCGACGAGTCCGCTGCGCAGGCCGGCGCCAGCCATTTCCTCGAGCACCTGCTCTTCAAGGGCACCAAGCGTCGCGAGGCGTTCGACATCAGCGCGGCGGTCGAGTCCGGTGGTGGGGAGCTGAACGCCTTCACCGGCAAGGAGTCCACGTGTTTCTATGCTCGGGTCCTGGACACCGACTTGCCGCTGGCAGTGGACGTGCTCATGGACCTGGTCCTGGCCTCACAGATCAGGGATGCGGACTTCGCCGCCGAACGTGACGTGATCCTCGAAGAGATCGCGATGCACTTGGACGAACCATCCGATGCTGTTCATGACGTCTTCGCGACTGCCCTCTACGGTGCCGGCCCATTGGGGCGGCCGATCCTGGGCACGGTGGATTCGATCGGCTCGATGCAACGGGACACGGTCGCGGAGTACTACCGGGACCGCTACGCGCTGTCCAACCTGGTGGTGGCCGTCGCCGGGAGCCTCGACCACGACGCGGTTGTTGAAGCGGTCGCCGAAGCACTTGGCGTCGCCGGCCTGGGGCTAACCACCGGGCGTCCGGCGGCGCCGCGCATCAACGAGTTCAGTGCGTTGACTTCGGCACCGCTGCTGCTCACTCGCCGTCCGGTGGAGCAGGCGCACTTGGTCCTTGGCGTGCCGGGGGTGCGGCTGACGGACGACCGGCGGTTCGCCGTCGGCGTGTTGAACGCCGTCTTCGGCGGTGGGATGTCGAGCCGGCTGTTCCAGGAGATTCGCGAGAAGCGTGGGTTGGCCTACTCCGTCTACTCCTTCGCCTCGCAGTACTCCGACTCCGGGATGTTCGGGGTCTATGCGGGGTGCCTGCCGCAGAAGGTGGGCGAGGTATTGGACGTGTGTCGTAGCGAGTTGGCGCGTGTTGCCGAGTCCGGCCTGACGGCTACCGAGGTGGCACAGGGTCAAGGTCAACTGGCTGGCTCGCTGGTGCTACGGCAAGAGGACACCGCTAGCCGGATGAGCCGCTTGGGCAAGTCCGAACTGTTCCACGGCGAGTGGTTGAGCCTGGACGAGGTCCTGGCGCGAGTGGCGGCGGTTTCGGAGTACGACGTCGCAGCTGTTGCGGCTGATCTGCTGCGGGCCGATGCCACACTCGCCGTCGTGGGCCCTTTCGACGATGACCACGAGTTCGCGGCTGTGGCCTGAGGAGGTCGTTATGGGGCTGGCTATAGGCGTTATCGGCTCCGCGGGGCGCATGGGCACTCAGGTCACCGACGCTGTGAACGCGGCGGTCGATCTTGATCTGGTGGCCAGCGTCGACGTCGGCGATGACCTGGACGTATTGCGCACCGCTGGGGTGCAGGTGGCGGTCGACTTCACCGATCCCGGCTCGGTGATGCCCAACCTGGAGTTCTGTGTGCGGCACGGAATCCATGCCGTCGTGGGCACCTCCGGCTTCGACGAGGAGCGTTTCGACATAGTGCGGCGCTGGCTCGCGGACTCGCCGGGGACCGGCGTCGTGATTGCGCCGAACTTCGGCTTGGGTGCCGTCCTGCTCATGCGCTTCGCGCGCGAGGCGGGGCGGTTCTTCGAGTCCGCGGAGATCATCGAGTTGCACCACGCGGCCAAGTTGGATGCGCCGTCGGGCACCGCCAGAGCCACCGCGACCGAGATCGCTCGGTCGCGCCGGGAGGCCCGGCTGGCCCCGATGCCGGACGCCACTGCCACCGAATTGGATGGGGCCCGCGGCGCTCGAGTCGATGACGTGCCCGTGCATTCGGTGCGGATGTCCGGTCTTATCGCCCACCAGGAGGTGCTCTTCGGCTCCGCCGGTGAAGTGCTGACGCTCCGGCACGACTCGATGTCGCGGGAGTCGTTCATGCCCGGGGTGCTCCACGCGATCCGCGAGGTCCCAAAGCGACCCGGACTCACTGTCGGGCTGGAGGATCTGCTCGGGCTCTAGGGGCGTGGGCAGATCAGCGGCACTCAAGCCACCAGCGCCGCAGTGCACCGGCAGCGATCCGGAAGGACTCCGGGCGGCCCAGGAAGTCCGGGGAGCCACTGCAGACCGGGGTGCGCAGGGTGACCCCGTCGGACGTGCGCAGGACCACAGTTCCCCCGGGGATCGACAGGGGAAGTCCCAGTAGGCGCGAACCGTCCACGGCGGCGACGTCCACAACAGCCGTCCACGGCATCTCCCGGCTGCCCAGCAGGCCGAGGATCCGGACCCGGTGGTCGGTCACCCAGACCCCGGCGCTGAACACCCGTAGGGCGATCCAAACAAGGACGCCGGCCGCTGCGACTGTGCCGGCCACGCCGATCGCTCTTCCGGTCCAGCCGGTCTGGGCAAAGGCCCCGAGCACACCGAGCCCGGCGACGGCTACCGCCAGCAGGGCCGGGGGCAGGCTCAGGAGCACCCGCGCCAGGCCCGGTCGGTACGGGCGAACCCACCGGGACTGCTTGTAGCCGCCGGGCGGGATGGGTTCGGGATCGCCCCAGAGTTTCCAGCCGCTCACCTGCTGATCCTCACACCTCAGACCAGGGCCCGCACCGCTGCGGTCACCGCGGCGGCGACGACGAGGACCAGCAGGAACGGGGCACGCAGCAGCAGGGCCAGCGCTGCCGCGGCCAGTCCCGCCAGCCGCGCATCCACGACCAATTGGTTCCCAGTGGTCACGGTCTGGGCCAGCACCAGGCCGCCGAAGAAGGCCGGCGGGACCATCAGGATCCAGCGCTGCAAGCGCTCGCTTTCGAGCCGCTCCGACTTGATCGACAGGCCCGTCAGCTTGGTCAGATAGCAGCCGACCGACGTCAGCAGGACCCATACCCAGATCACGGCGCACGCGCCAGGAGCCGAGCGCCGATGGCCATGCCGGCCAACCCGCCGAGCAGCACGGGCACCCCGACCGGTAGCAGCGGAGTCAACACCAGCACGACCGTGGCCGCCATGAGCGCAGCCACCCGCGCCGCGTCGGTCGAGACCTGCTGCGACAGCAGGGCCAGGAAGGCCGCGGGTGCGACGGCGTCCAGGCCCCACTGGACCGGATCCAGCACTGATGCCCCCGCTGCGCCCAGCCAGGTGCTCGTGTTCCAGGCCACGAAGAGGGTGGCCCCGGTGACCCAGAACGCCGCTCGACCGGCTGCAGGCTTGCTCTCGGCGACGGCCAGACCCGTGGTCTCGTCGATTACCCACTGCGCGGCAATCAGGCGGCGCAGTCCGCGCACCTGCAACAGCGGCGCCAGCCGCACGCCGTACAGGCCGTTGCGCAAGCCCAGAAGCAGTGCGGCTGCGGTCCCTGCCAGGCCGGACCCGCCACCGCCCAGGATGCCGACGAGGGCGAACTGCGACCCGCCGGTGAAGGCGAGAGCGGAAAGGGCGGCGGTCTGCCAGAAGTCCAGGCCGGACGCCACCGAGACGGCACCGAAAGACACCCCGTACAGGCCGAGCACGCCGAAACTCACTGAGCGACTGATGACGGCACGCCGCTCGCTCGCGGTAAGGCTGTCTGGTGCGGCGGTCACGGGGCAAGCATGTCGGGCCTACGCCCGGGCCGGTGGCAGGCCCGGGCAAGCAGACCAGTCGGGCCGGGGGCAGAGCCGCGCCGGCCCCGCCGCGGACTAGTCTCGCCCGGACCCGTGGATCGGAGGCCGATGACCGAGCAAGCGCCCCAGGTGCGCTTCCGCAGCGACGTGACGGTGGAGTTGGTGAAGTCCAGCGCTGCCGACTCCGACGTGGTGTTCGCCGCGCGCGTGAGCACGCAAGGTGAGCGGTCGCTGGAGTCGGCGGACTCCGATGCCCAGGGGTCGGCCGGCCTCATCAGATACCTGATGCGGGAACGCCACGGCAGTCCGTTCGAGCACTCCGTGATGACCTTCTACGTGGCCGCGCCCATCTTCGTATGGCGCGAGCACATGCGGCACCGCATGGCCTCCTACAACGAGGAGTCGGGCCGCTACCGGGTCCTGGATCCGGTCTTCTACGTGCCTGGTCCCCAACGACCGCTGGTTCAGGTTGGTAAGCCGGGCTCCTACGAGTTCGTGCCCGGCACGCCGCAGCAGACCGAGGTGGTCGACGAAACGGTCCGCCAGTCGGTCGAGTCGGCCTATGCGGATTACCAGCGGATGCTGGATGAGGGGGTCGCGCGCGAGGTAGCCCGGGTGGTGCTTCCGGTTTCGATCTACTCCTCGGCCTACGTGACGATGAACGCCCGCGCACTGATGAACTTCCTCTCGCTGCGGCGCAAAGTGGAGGGTTCGGCTTTCCCTTCCTACCCGCAGGCTGAGATCGAGATGGTGGCGGAGCAGTACGAGGACATCTGGGCCGATCTGATGCCGCTGACGCATCAGGCGTTCGTGGACAATGGCCGCGTTGCGCCCTGAGCCCGCGGCTAGCCTGTCGTCCATGCCCGTCGGTCATCCCGCTGCCGAAGCATTCGGCCGCGTGCTGGTGGCGATGGTGACGCCGTTTGACCCCGACGGCGACCTGGACCTGGACTCCGCCGCTTCGCTGGCTGAACGCTTGGTCGCTGCCGGGTGCGACGGACTGGTGATCAACGGCACCACGGGGGAGAGCCCCACCACCTCCGACGTGGAGAAGGAGGCCGTTCTCCGCGCCGTGGTGGAGGCAGTCGGAGATCGAGCCCGGGTTGTTTTCGGCGCGGGCAGCAATGACACCGCGCACAGCGTGCATTTAGCCCGCATAGCCGAGAAGGCCGGCGCCCACGGGACGCTGGTGGTGACCCCCTACTACAACAAGCCCCCCGCCGACGGCCTACTTGCTCACTTCAACGCGGTCGCCGATGCCACGGGGCTGCCGGTGATGCTCTACGACATCCCCGGCCGTACTGGTCTGGCGATACCGACCGAAGTGCTGCTGCGCTGCGCGGAGCATCCGCGCATCCAGGCCGTCAAGGACGCCAAGGGCGATCTGTTCGCGGCTTCGGAGGTGCTGGCGAGGACCGACCTGGCCTACTTCTCCGGGGACGATGCCCTCAACTGGCCCTGGCTGGCCGTCGGTGCAATCGGCCTGGTGAGCGTGGTGGGGCACGTGGCCGCCGGTGAGTATGCGCAGATGGTCGCCGCCGCCGACGCGGGCGACCTGCGGGTGGGGCGGGAACTGCACCTGCGGTTGCTGCCCGCGGTCAACGGGGTCATGTCGCGCACCCAGGGGGCGATCGCCGCCAAGGCCGCATTGACCCACTACGGCATCCTGCCTTCGGCGACCGTGCGACTGCCGCTCCTTACCGCCTCAGCCGAGCTCACTGAGCAGATCGTCAGCGACGTGGACCAGGCCGCGTTGGCCATGGTCGGCGGTGGAGCGGCGTGAACCCCGCGCGGGTTGATCTGCCGGCCCCACCACCCCTGGCCGAAGGCGCAGTTCGGGTGATCCCGCTCGGTGGTCTGGGCGAAATCGGCCGCAACATGACGGTCATCGAGCACGCCGGCCGCATCGTGATCGTCGACTGCGGTGTGCTCTTCCCGGAGGAGCACCAGCCCGGGGTGGATTTGATCCTGCCCGACTTTGAGTTCCTGCGTGATCGCTGGGATGACGTCGACGCCCTGATCCTGACCCACGGACACGAGGACCACATCGGTGCGGTTCCCTACCTGTTGCGCGAGCGGCCCGACATTCCGGTGATCGGGTCCGGGCTGACTCTGGCGCTGGTCGAGGCCAAGCTCGCTGAGCACCGGATCAAGCCCCACACGATGACCGTGCGCGAGGGACAGACCGAGCGCCTGGGTGTCTTCACCGCGGAGTTCGTGGCCGTGAACCACTCAATCCCTGACGCGCTGGGAGTGGCGCTGACCAGCGACAGCGGTCAGGTTCTGCTGCATACCGGCGACTTCAAGATGGACCAGTTGCCGCTGGACGGTCGGTTGACCGACCTGCGCGCGTTCGCGCGGTTGGGCGAGGCCGGCGTTGATCTATTCCTCGTGGACTCCACGAACGCGGAAGTCCCCGGGTTCGTGCGAACCGAACGGGACATCGAGCCGGTTCTGGACGACGTAATCGGCCGGTCTCAGGGCAAAGTGATCGTGGCGTGCTTCGCGTCCCACATTCATCGCGTGCAGCAGGTCCTCGACGTCAGCGAGCGGCACGGGCGCAAGGTCGCATTCATCGGCCGCAGCATGGTGCGGAATATGGGTGTCGCCCGGGATCTGTCCTTCTTGCGCGTGCCCCCTGGGCTGGTGGTCAACGCCAAGGACGCCGACTCCTTGCCGCCGGACCGGGTCGTCTTCGTCTCCACCGGATCCCAAGGCGAGCCGATGGCGGCCTTGTCGCGGATGGCTGCCGGCGATCATCCGGTTCAGGTCACCGCCGATGACACGGTGATCCTGGCCAGTTCGATGATCCCTGGCAACGAGAACGCGGTCTTCCGCGTCATCAACGGCCTGGTGCGCATCGGTGCTTCCGTGGTTCATCAAGGAAACGCCTTGGTGCACGTGTCCGGCCACAGCGCCGCGGGGGAACTGACGTACTGCTACAACCTCGTTCAGCCCAGAAACGTGCTGCCGGTGCACGGCGAGCCGCGGCACCTGCGCGCCAACGCGTCCCTGGCGATCGCCACAGGAGTCCCGGCTGAGCGGGTACTTGTTGCCGAGGACGGGATCGTTGTCGATCTGGTCGACGGGGTGGCGCACATCGCGGGACGGGTGCCCTGCGGCTACGTGTACGTCGACGGCAGCACCGTGGGTGACGTGACCGAGTTGTCCCTCAAGGACCGCCGAGTCCTGGGGTCTGAGGGGTTCATCTCGGTTGTGGTCGTGGTTGACCTGACCGCGGGCAAGGTCTTGGCCGGCCCGGACGTACACGCTCGCGGGTTCCTGGAGGACACCGAGATCTTCGACGAAGTGCTGCCGAAGGTGTCCACGGCGATCGAAGACGCCCTGCGTGACGGCGTGGCCGACGTCTACGACCTGCAGCAGGTCGTTCGCCGGACGGTCGGCCGTTGGGTCGGCGGTCGGCATCGGCGCCGCCCGCTCATCCTCCCGGTGGTCGTGGAGGTCTGACCCGGCGCCTTCGGCGTGTGACTGCTGTGAACAGTGTGACTGCTGGGTAACCTCGCGGCCATGGCCAGTCGCTCGTCGGCCGGTACGCGCGCTCGTTCGGCGCGACCGGCGACTTCCCCCGCGAAGAGTCGGTCCGGCAAGCAGTCCGGGTCGGCACGTCGTCCTTCCTCCGCTTCCCGCCGAAATCGACCGCCGTTGCCAGCGCGCCTCGTGCGCGCGCTGTGGCGAGCGGTCAGCCTGCTTTGGGTGGCGGTGGGTCATGCCCTCGGCGCTCTGGTGCGTGGCATCGGGGCCAGCGCCCGTGATCTCGAGCCGCAGATGCGCCGCGACGGGCTTGGGCTGGGGCTCATCGCCGTGGCGGTACTCATTGCCGCGGCCACCTGGTGGCAGGTGCCCGGTGCGTTCGGCGACGCCACCCGCGCGGTGGTCAACGGTGCCGTCGGGTCCCTCGGCTGGGTCGTGCCCTTGCTGCTTGTCGCCGCAGCGGTGCGAATCCTGCGCCACCCCGAGCAGCGTCCCCCGCGGGGACGGACGATCGTCGGCTACGGCGCATTGGTTCTCGGGGTCAGTGGCCTGGTGCACATCCTGCGCGGCAACGCGGTGCCAACCGACGGCAGCGAAGCGATGCGCGCCGGCGGCGGTTGGTTCGGGTGGATTGCTGCTTCGCCGCTGGAGGCGGCGGTCACCGGGTACCTGGCGGTGCCGGTGCTGCTACTGCTCGCCATCTTCGGTGGGGTGGTTCTGACCGGAACACCCGTGCACCAGATCCCGCAGCGGGCTCGCGCGCTGGCGGATCGCCTGTTGCACCGGACCGTGACCGCACCTGCCGACGAAGTCGTGCTGCCGGAGACCGAACCGGCCAAGGCGACCAAGCGGCGGCGGTCCAGCATCGAGCAACTCGAGCGGGATGAGCCGTTCGAGGTGGCCGTGCCGATCGTGTCTGATGAGGCCGGGGCAGATGAGCCGGCACCCCAACCGGGGTCGTTCCCCGCCTCCAGCGCCGCGGCAGCCAAGCCGCTGTCGCCGGTGCCGGAGCGGATGGAGCAGTTGCTGCTGTCCGGCGACGTGGTCTATTCGCTGCCACCGGCCGGGATCCTGAAACCGGGGGCACCGCACAAGGCGCGCAGCAGCGCGAACAACGCAGTTGTGGATGCCCTCACGCAGGTCTTGGAGCAGTTCAATATCGACGCGGCGGTCACCGGATTCACCAGGGGCCCGACGGTCACGCGCTACGAGGTCGAACTGGGCCCCGGTATCAAGGTCGAGCGCGTCACCGCGCTGAGCAAGAACATCGCCTACGCCGTGGCCAGCGCCGATGTCCGCATCCTCAGCCCGATTCCCGGCAAGTCAGCGATCGGGGTGGAGATCCCGAACGCGGACCGGGAACTGGTCAGCCTGGGCGACACTCTCAAGGCGCCCGCGGCGGTGTCGGATGGCCACCCAATGCTCGTTGGTCTGGGCAAGGACGTCGAGGGCGGCTACATCGTCGCCAACTTGACCAAGATGCCGCATCTGCTCGTCGCCGGTGCCACCGGAGCGGGAAAGTCGACCTGCATCAACACCCTCATCACATCGGTGCTGTTGCGTGCGACCCCGGATGAGGTCCGAATGGTGCTGGTCGACCCCAAGCGCGTGGAGCTGACGGCCTACGACGGCATCCCGCACTTGATCACCCCCATCATCACCGACCCCAAGAAGGCGGCCCAGTCGCTGCAGTGGGTAGTCCGCGAGATGGAGTTGCGATACGACGATCTTGCGCGATTCGGTTTCAAGCACGTCGACGACTTCAACAAGGCCGTAAGGGACGGCACGGTCACGCCGCCGGAAGGCAGCGAGCGGGTGATGCAGCCATATCCGTATCTGCTCGTGATCGTGGACGAGTTGGCCGACCTGATGATGGTCGCCCCGCGCGACGTGGAGGACGCGATCGTCCGCATCACCCAGTTGGCGCGAGCGGCCGGAATTCATCTTGTTCTGGCCACTCAGCGCCCGAGTGTCGATGTCGTCACCGGACTCATCAAGGCCAATGTGCCCAGCCGCCTGGCGTTCGCGACTTCAAGCCTCGCCGACAGCCGCGTGATCCTGGACCAACCCGGAGCGGAGAAGCTCGTCGGCCACGGTGACGGCTTGTTCTTGCCCATGGGCGCGAGTAAGCCGATGCGCCTGCAAGGCGCCTACGTTTCCGAGGCCGAGGTCGCCGCGGTGGTCCAGCACTGCAAGGACCAGTTGGCCCCCACCTACCGTGAGGATGTCACCGCGACCAGCGGACCCAGTCGGGAGATCGACGAGGAGGTTGGCGACGACCTCGACGTGCTGTGCCAGGCGGTGGAACTGGTCGTGGACACCCAGTTCGGATCGACGTCGATGCTGCAACGCAAGCTCCGGGTCGGTTTCGCCAAGGCGGGCCGCTTGATGGACCTGATGGAAACCCGCGGCATCGTCGGACCGTCAGAGGGGAGCAAGGCCCGGGAGGTCCTGGCTAAGCCCGATGACCTGCCGGCATTGCTTGCCACCCTGCGCGGGGAGTAGCCAAACGGCCCCTTGGGTGGTTCCGCCACTGCACCTACACTCGAAGTGGCGACCATCGAATGGGGGCGCACCGTGAGCGTGGGGCAAAGGCTCAGCCAAGCCCGTCACGCCGCGGGACTAAGCGTGGCTGCTGTTGCCGAGCGCACCCGGATCCGCGGCGCCGTCATCGAGGCCATCGAACGCGACGACTTCTCCATGAGCGGTGGTGACGTCTACGCGCGCGGGCATGTGCGCGCTCTGGCCCGCGCGATTGGCATCGACCCGGCCGAGGTGCTGGCGGAGATGCCCGCCGAGCAGCGGGTGGCCGACCCGACACCTGCGCTGTCCGGACCGGTGGAGGAACGACGGCCGCGGCGCGGGCCCAATTGGTCGGCGGCGATGGCCGCCGCGCTCGCTCTCGTGGCGGTGGTCGCCGTCTGGCAGGTCGTTGGCTCGGATTCGGACACGGTGACCGCTCCGGAGACCTCCGCGTCGCCGTCCGCAGCTGTGTCCCCGGGCACCCCGACGCCTTCGCCTACCCCCGCGCCCACCGAGACCCTGGCTCTGGCGCCGACTCCGACCGACGGCGTCGTGGTGCAGGTGACCGCGATCGCACCGAGTTGGGTCTCCGCAACCACGGGTGGCACGGCCGCGTTCGAAGGGCTCATGGACCCGGGCCAGACAGAGGAGTTCACCGACCCGAGCAGCGTTCGGCTTGTGGTCGGCAACGCCGGCGGCGTGACCCTGGTTGTCAACGGCCGGGACCTCGGCGCGCCTGGTGCCAGCGGCGAGGTGGTCCGGTTGACGTTCGAACCGGGCGAACCGCCGCTGATCGCAGGCTGAGACCTGCGCCGATCCGCTTCGCGGTGAGCCGCCGCCTACGCTGACTGCCATGTCGCCCGACGCCGAGCTGGCCGTGCCCGAGTTGACCGAACCAGGGCACCGCGTCGCCGTCGTCACCATGGGGTGCGCCCGAAATGATGTCGACTCTGATGAACTCGCGGGCCGCCTGACCTCGGGTGGATTCGCCCTGGTCGCGGAACCGGCCGATGCGGATGTGGTTGTCGTCAACACGTGCGGTTTCATCGATGCAGCCAAGAAGGACTCCATCGACGCGGTACTCGCAGCCGCTGATCTACGCGACAGCGGACGGCCGAGTCGAGTTGTGGCTGTGGGGTGCCTTGCCGAGCGCTACGGCAGCGAGTTGGCCGATTCGCTGCCCGAGGCTGATGCGGTACTTGGTTTCGACGACTACGGGCAGATCGCGACCCGGCTGCGGCAGGTTCTGAACGGGGAGTCGCTGGTTGCGCCGACGCCCGCAGATCGACGGGTCTTGCCGCTGGTCGAGGCCAAGGCACCGACTCGACGGTTGCTGGCGCCGGCGCCAACGGCCAACCTCAAGATCGCCTCCGGATGCGACCGACGCTGCAGCTTCTGCGCCATCCCGCGCTTCCGGGGATCGTTCATCTCGCGCCCGGCCGCGGACGTGCTCGCGGAGGCGAGTTGGCTGGCCGAGCAGGGCGTCGTGGAGGTGTTCTGCGTATCGGAGAACACGACCGCCTACGGCAAGGACCGCGGCGAACCGCAGGCGTTGGCGCAGTTGCTGCCGCAGTTGGCGGCGCTGGTGCCGCGCGTCCGTGTTTCCTACCTGCAGCCGGCGGAGCTGCGGCCGCAGGTGGTCGAGTCCATCGCTGCTACACCCGGGGTCGCGCCGTATTTCGACTTGTCTTTCCAGCACGCCAGCCCGTCGATCCTGCGCCGGATGCGGCGATTCGGCGGTTCGGACTCCTTCCTCAAACTGCTTGGGCAGATCCGGAACTTGGCGCCCACGGCCGGGATCCGCAGCAACGTCATTGTGGGCTTCCCCGGCGAGACCGAGGCGGACCTGAACGAGTTGGCGGAGTTCCTGGCCGAGGCGCGACTCGACGTGGTCGGTGTGTTCGGGTACTCAGACGAGGAGGACACCGAAGCGGTCACGCTGGACGGCCACATCGATGAGTCGGAAATCGCCGAGCGCGTCGAGCGCATCAGCAGTCTCGTGGGCGTCCTGATGGACGACCGGGCGGCCGAGCGCATCGGGGAGCGGGTTTCGGTCTTGGTGGAAGCGGCCGGACCGGATCAGGCAACGGGTCGTGCCCTGCATCAAGGGCCGGAGGTCGACGGTGTCTGCCTGTTGCCGCCAGGTCCGCGGGTAGGCGACGTGGTGGAGGGTGTGGTTTCGGCGAATGTCGGGATCGACCTGATGGTGCAGGTTGACGCGTGAACCTGCCGAATCTGCTCACTGGCTTGCGGCTGGCGCTCGTGCCCGTGTTCGTCGCCTTGCTGTTCGTGGAGGGCGGCGAGTCGCAGGCCGCTCGAATCGCGGCCTTCGTGGTGTTCGTCGTAGCCAGCGCAACGGACTTCGTGGACGGTTGGCTGGCCCGGTCCCGGGGGCAGGTCACCCGCTTCGGGCAAATTGCCGATCCGATAGCGGACAAGGCGTTGACCGGCGCCGCCCTGATCGGCCTGTCGCTACTGGGCGAGTTGCCCTGGTGGGTGACCGTGGTGATCCTCGGGCGGGAGATCGGGATCACGCTGATGCGATTCGCACTCCTGCGTCGCGCGGTGATGCCCGCCGGCCGCGGCGGCAAGGCCAAGACGGTGCTGCAGATGATTGCCATCAGCCTCTACCTGCTGCCGCTGCCCGCAGGTTGGGACCCGGTCGCGGCGACGGTGATGGCCCTGGCCGTGGCGGTAACGGTTCTTACCGGCATTGACTACGTCCGCAAGGCGCAGCGACTTCGGTCGGTTGCGACCGACCCGGCATGAGCGGCTCAGCGCGCACAGGCGCCAACGGCGCCAAGCCGAGTGTCGCGATCATCATCGCGGTCGGGGATGAGCTGCTGCGCGGGGAGACCATCGACACCAACGGCGCCTACCTGGGCGCGGAGCTGGACCTTCTAGGAGTCGACGTGCCCGAGCGGCGGGTGGTCCGCGACGACGTCGACGCGATCGCCACCGCCATTGCGCTGGCGCTGCCACAGGCTGACCTGGTCCTGGTCACGGGTGGGCTCGGCCCAACCGTGGACGATCGAACTGCGGCCGCCGTTCAAGAGGCGGTTGGTGACCTCGACTTGACCCCGGTGCCGAACCCGGTGGGGACCGCGCCGGGCCTGCTCGCACGTCCAGGCGACCGCGTTGTGTTGGCCCTGCCTGGCCCGCCGCGGGAATTGCGGGCGGTCTGGGCGCAGGCTCTGCCGTTGCTCGACCTGGCCGGGGCGGCCGGTCCCGTGGTCACGCTGACCGTGGCCGGGATCCGGGAATCGGTCGTCGCCAAGAGGCTGGCCGCGCTGGCGGAACTGAGCGTCGAAGTTGCCTACTACGCGAACCCGGGTCAGGTGCGGGTACGCCTCAGCGGCACTGCCGCCCCGGACGCAGCCGCCCTGGTTCAGAACTTGCTGGGGGACGCCGTATTTGAGAACCCCTTCGGCCTGGCGGGGGCGGCCCTGGCGGCGGCTTCGGCGGCCGAGCTGACCGTGGCGGTGGCGGAGTCGCTGACCGGAGGTGCCCTGGCCGCGGCGTTGACCGACGTTGCTGGGGCCAGTGACGTGCTTGTCGGTGGCGTCGTGGCATATGACGAAAGCATCAAGCAGAAGATGCTCGGCGTGGACCCGCAACTGCTGCGAACCGTGGGCACGGTGCACGCCGACGTCGCCAAGCAGATGGCCCAGGGCGTGGCCCGCGTGACCGGCGCGGACCTGGGGGTCGCCACGACCGGCGTAGCGGGCCCGTCGACCCATTCGGGGCACTCCCCAGGGACCGTTTTCGTGGCCTGGGCGGTTCGGGGCGACGTTTTCAGCCGTGGCTTCACGTTCCCCGGCGACCGGGACTGGGTCCGACGCTGCACCGTCGCGGCCGCGCTGGACGGGGTTCGGCGCCTGGCCGCCGGTCTGCCGCTGGGGGAACAGGAGGACGCAGTCCGGCGTTGACATATTTGCCGGGCACAGACAGTCGGCGCGGCGCTCCGTTGGGGTCACCCGGTCGGACGCGCGGGATGTCGGGGTGCCGGGGTACGGTGAAGCACGGTTTTCGAATGGCACCATCTGTGAGTGGCACAGGCCAGAGCAGTACTAGCCCAGAGCAGTACTAGCCGAGTAGAGACGGAAGGGGCACGCCGGATGCAGTTGCTTCGGGAAGTCCTGGGTGAGGAGTTGCGGCGTCGCCGGCAGGCGCAGGGCCGCACGCTTCGCCAGGTGTCCGCTGCCGCGCGGGTCTCACTCGGCTATCTGTCCGAGGTGGAACGCGGTCAGAAAGAGGCATCCAGCGAACTCCTAGGTGCCATCTGTGGCGCCTTGGAGGTTCCGCTGTCGCAGGTCCTCATGTCGGTCAGCGTGCAGATGGCGAGACCTGAAGGCGGGATCGGCGTGATGCCACAGCCGCGAGCCCGAGTTGCTGCCTGACCTTCCGGCCCCCAACTCATATCCAGCATGACCTCCATCCTGGTTACCGGTGCGGCCGGCCGCACTGGACGTGCCGTTCTCGCGGCAGCGGACGCTGCCGGGCATCGCGTACGTGCATTCATCCGCGACCCCGGCAAGGAGTCAGCAGTCCGGTCGGCGGGGGCGAAGGATGTTGCCGTCGGCGATCTGGCTGATCGCGAGTCGCTTCTGGCAGCCGTGGCCGGAGTGGACGTCGTGGTGCACATCGGCCCGCCGATGCATCCGGCCGAGGTGGAGATGACGGGCAACGCCCTGGCTGCAGCCGCCGCCGGCGGCGCCGAATTCGTCTACTACTCGGTGATGCATCCGTTACGGCGGGAGGTCCGCCACCACCGTCTGAAGCTGGAGGCGGAGGAAGCGGTCGTCGAGTCGGGCTTGCCGTACACGATCCTGCAACCGGCTCGCTACATGCAGCATGTGACGCCGCAGTGGAGCCGAGTACGCGACGAGGGTGTCCTGGGCTTCCCGTTTCGCACGGATGCGCGCTTCAACGTGGTCGACCTGGAGGACCTCGCGGCTGCCGTCACGCTGGTGGCGGCTGACCCGGCGCACCGGTACGCCACCTACGAACTGGCCGGCCCCGAGTCATTGTCGACACGGGACATGGCGGCGGTGTGCGCCGATGTCCTTGACCGAGAGGTCGCGGCCGTGCGGGTCAGCGAAGCGGACATGGTCGCTGCGGCGCAGGCCGCGGGTGCGTCCGCAGATCGCGTCGAGCAGATGCGAGTCATGAACGCCCACTACGACGCTCATGGCTTCCTGGGCAACCCACATGTGCTGGAGTGGTTGCTCGCGCGACCGGCCACGCGGTTCCGGGAGTACGTGCAGCGTCTGGCCGCGTCAGGAACGTAGTCGCAGGCCGCGCGGCGTCGGGGTGAATCCGGCGCGCTGCAGAGCTTGAGCCACGACACCGCCCGCAAGGGTCCCGGTGCCATCCGCGCGTTCGACGGTCAGCGCGCCTAGCGCCCCCTCACGAACGGCCAGAGCCAGCGCATCTGCGGCCAGGCCGAGGGCCGTCTCGGACTTGGTGAACGAAATCAGGGAGCGGCCGCCGCGCTCTACGTACAAGACGGCTTCGCCGTCCACCACGACCACGAGGGCCCCGGCCTTGCGTCCGGGTCGGTGGCCCTGTTCAGCGGGTGCGGCCGGCCAGGGCAGGCCCGCGCCGAACGGGTTGGCGGGGTCGGCGGCGGCCAGCACCACGGTCTTCGAGCTGCGGTCCGCACCCGCCCGCAGGCGGTCCACGGCTCCGGGCGCGGCGAACTGCGCCGCCCCGAGCCCGGCGACGGCGTAGATGCGCCGACACCGTCCGGACTCCTCAAGGGCGGACAGCACGCGGTACATGGCCGCGAAGCCTCCGGGGACGCTCTCCGCAGCTACCGCGCCACGGGTCAGCACGCCATGACGGTCCAGGAGTAGTTCCGCAGTCAGCAGTCCGCGTCGGGTCGGGTCGAGGTCGCGCGCGGGCAGCAGACTCCAGCGGCCGGTCAGGTGTCGCTGCAGCACTCTCGGGGCTCCGGCCCGACCCCGCCGGTACCGATTGGGCGCCGCCGCGGTTCGGGCAGATCCGCGGGACTTGGGGCCGGCGATGGCCGACCGCAGGGGGGCCAGGCTGTCGTTGGTGACCAGTCCGGCCCACACCAAGTCCCAGAGGGCGTGATCGACCGATTGCGGGTCATCGTCGGCCAGTACCTCCAAGAGGTCGGCGAAGAACTGCGCGTCGCGCGCGCCCAAGGCATCGAGGATCGCCCGATGGCGGGCACCGTCGGGAGCATCGCCGATCACCGGCAGGGTCAGTGGCGCCGATTCAGCCAGATGCAGGCTCACCCATCCGTCACCTCCGGGCAGGGCGCCTCGGCCACACCAGCGCACCTCCCCGGCCGAGGTCAGTTCGTCCAACGCGGCGGGGGAGTAGTCGACGACCCGGCTAGGCAGGATCAGCGTTTCCAGCGCGGAGACCGGCAGCGCCGCACCCTCGAGTTGTTCCACAACGCGCAGGACGCCTTCAGCGCCGCGCACCATGCCGCCGACTCCCTGCCACGCCGGCAGGAACCGACCCAACTCGGCTTGCTCAACCGGCTCAGCTTCGCGTCGCAGCGCGGCCAGCGAGCGCTGGCGAACCAGGCGCAGTACGCCTGAGTCGCACCATTCCAGCCCGGAAGCTCCGGGCCGAAACTCCCCGGATACGAGGCGGCCGGAGCGCGCCAACGCGGCCAGCGCCGGTTCGACCACGGCGCTGCCCAGCCCCAACGTTGCCGCGGCTTCGATGGCGGTGAAGGGCCCGTGGGTCCGCGCGTAACGCGAGACCAGGTCACCCAGTGGATCGGCGACGGGCTCGGTGAACGCCTCCGGTAGCCCGGTGGGCAGGGCCACTCCCAGCCCGTCGCGGAGCCGGGCGGCGTCCTCGACGGCGGCGACGCAGTCCTGCTCGGCCACTCGCACGCGGATCGCCCGGCGGGCCCGCAGGAGTTCCTCCAGCCATTCCGGCTGCACACCTCGCGCCGCGGCTGCGGTCTCGGTCAGGGGGCCGAGCAAACGCAGCAGATCCGCAGCCTCCTCCACGTCGCGTGCCATTCGATCCGCTGTGAGCCGCTGCAGTTGTGCTTCGGTGTCGGCGAGAACGGCGGGGTCCAGGAGTTCGCGCAACTCGGCTCGCCCCAGGAGTTCGGCCAGCAGCGTCGCGTCCAGTGACAGCGCTTGCGCCCGGCGCTCGGCCAGTGGGGCGTCGCCTTCGTAGAGGAAGGCAGCCACGTACCCGTACAGGAGGCTGCGGGCGAACGGCGACGCCTGTGCGGTGCGGGCCAGCACCAGGTTCATCCGGCGATCGGCCAGCCGTCGCATCAGATCGATCAACTCGGGGACGTCGTAGACGTCCTGCAAGCACTCGCGAACGGCTTCGAGGACGATCGGGAAGGTCGGGAACTCACTCGCCACCGAAAGCAGTTGCGCCGCCCGCTGCCGTTGCTGCCAAAGCGGCTGTCGGGTCCGCGGGTCCCGCCGCGGCAGCAGCAGTGAACGTCCCGCCGCCTCGCGGAACCTGGCCCCGAACAGCGCTGATGTGCCGATCTCGGCGGTGACCGCGTCGGCGACCTCTTCGGGGTCGAAGAGCAGCAGATCCGTGAGGTCGAGTTCGGTGTCGGCGTCGGGCAGACGCAGCACGAACCCGTCGTCGCTGTGCGCGATCTGTGGTTCCGTCGCGTATCGCTGCCGAATCCGGGCTCCGACCAGCAACGCCCAGGGCGCGGTTACTGCTGCCCCTAGCGGCGTGTGCACCACCACGCGCCAGTCGCCGAGTTCGTCGCGGAACTGCTCCAGGACCACGGTCCGGTCATCGGGCAGGTGCCCGGTCGCCTGCCGCTGCTCGGCCAGGTAGTTGAGCAGGTTTGCCGCCGCCGCATCGTCGAGGCCCGCGCTGAGCACTCGGGCTCGGGCCGTTGCCTCGTCGGCACCGCCCACTTCGCGGGTGAAGCGGCCGATCTGTCGACCCAGTTCGGCCGGGCGCGCTGGCTTGTCGCCGTGCCAGAACGGCATCCGCCCGGGCACCCCGGGCGCCGCGGACACCATTACCCGGTCGCGGGTGATTTCCTCGATGCGCCAGGAGGTGGAGCCGAGGGTGAAGACGTCCCCGATCCGGGACTCGTAGACCATCTCCTCATCGAGCTCGCCGACCCGGCCGCCGTCGACCAGGTGCACGCCGAACAGGCCGCGGTCGGGGATGGTTCCGCCGCTGGTCACGGCCAGCCGTTGCGCCCCCGGCCGTGCCGACAGGACGCCGGACGCCCGGTCCCACAGGATTCGTGGCCGCAGCTGGGCGAAAGCGTCGGACGGATAGCGACCGGAGAGCATGTCGACCACGGCGTCGTAGGCGCTTGTCGGCAGTTCCCTATATGGGTACGCACGGCGCAGCAGCGCGAGTAGGTCATCGACCGCCCAGTCGTCCATGGCGACCATTGCCACCACCTGCTGGGCGAGTACGTCCAGGGGATGCTGCGGTGGGGTGAGCGGCTCTATCGCGCCGTCGCGCATGCGTTCCACGGTCACCGCCGTCGGGAGCAGGTCGCCGCGATGCTTGGGGAACAGCACTCCTGTGGACGTGGCCCCGACCTGATGCCCGGCCCGGCCAACGCGTTGCAGCCCCGACGCGACCGACGGAGGTGGTTCCACCTGGATCACCAGATCGACAGCGCCCATGTCGATGCCGAGTTCGAGGCTGCTGGTTGCCACCACCGCGGGCAGCCGCCCGGCCTTCAGTTCCTCCTCGACCTGCTTGCGTTCGCTGCGACTCATGGAGCCGTGGTGGGGTCGTGCCAACGGTGCCGGCAGCAGGCCACGTTCTTCGGCTATCTCGTTGAGGCGCGCGCTCAGCCGCTCCGCCAGCCGGCGGGAGTTGGCGAACACCAAACTCGACCGCGCCGCGGCGACCAGATCCACTACCTGCTCTTCGAGGTGGGGCCAGATGGATGGCCCCCGTTCGTCATCCAGTTGCGGTGGTGCTGCCATGTCTTGGACCGGTGCCCGAACGCTCAGTTCCACCTGTCGTCCGGTCGGCGGCTGCACTATGCGCACCGGCTGGCTGCCGCCGAGAAAACCGGCCACCGTCGGCGCCGGCGCGACCGTGGCGGACAGGCCGATCCGCTGGGCCGGGACCGGCAGTGCCGCGTCCAGTCGCTCCAACGACACCGCCAGGTGCGCGCCGCGTTTGGTGCCGGCAACCGCATGGATTTCGTCCACGATGACGGTCTTGACCGCTGTCAGCGTCGCCCGGGCCGCAGAGGTGAGGAGCAGATACAGCGACTCCGGCGTGGTGATGAGGATGTCCGGTGGTGTCCGCGCCATCTGACGTCGATCCGCAGCCGAGGTGTCCCCGGTCCGGACGCCGACGGTGACCGGCGGCGTATCGATCCCGAGCAGTTGCGCCGTCCGGTTGATGCCGACCAGGGGGGCCCGCAGGTTGCGCTCGATGTCGGCGGCCAGGGCCTTCAGGGGCGACACGTATACGACCGTCGTGCCGTCCTGGGCCGCCCCGGCCAGGAGTTGGTCCAGGGACCAGAGGAATGCGGCCAGCGTCTTGCCCGACCCGGTCGGTGCGATGGCCAACGTGTGCGCCCCGGCCCCGACGCTGGCCCAGGTCTGCTCCTGTACCGGCGTTGGTTCGCCCAAGGCGGCCGCGAACCACTCGCGGGTGGGCGCACTGAACGGCGCCAGCGCGGGGATTTGGGCCGATGGCACCCGCCCATCATGGAGCAGTGGCTCTTATGGTGGCCCGGTGCGTCTGACCGAACTGCATGAACGGCTGGCCAGCCGGCTCGGGACTGAGTACGCCGACTCCTGGTCCCGGGACTTCGTGCTGTCGCAGCTGGGCGAGCGGACGGTTGTGGACGCCTTGGCGGCCGGTTACGACGCGGTCGTGGTCTGGCGGGCGGCAGCTGATGCACTGGGGGTGCCGCCGGGGGAACGTTGAGCGGCGTGTCGCAGTGCGTTCGAACATCTGTTCGGATAGCGTCCGCTTCGTGTTTGAGCCGCAGGCGCCCGTTCCAGCACCACCCAGTAGTCCACGGCCCGGTCGTCCACGGCGGGATGCCCGGTCCCGTCATGCACAGCCCATCGCTTCGCCGCCCGACTGTCGGACCCGATCCCTAACGTCCGGCTCGCGCCGTTGATTAACAGCGCAAAGCCGACCACCCGGAGGTTCCCAATGGCTCCAGCCGACCGCTCCCAAGACCGCGACAAGGCCCTAGACACCGCCCTGGCTCAGATTGAGCGCCAGTTCGGCAAGGGGTCGGTGATGCGACTGGGTGATGAGACCCGCGCGCCCGTAGAGGTCATCCCCACCGGCGCGATCTCCTTGGACGTTGCCCTGGGCATCGGTGGGCTGCCGCGCGGCCGGGTCGTCGAGATCTATGGTCCGGAGTCCTCCGGTAAGACCACTGTCGCGCTGCATGCCGTTGCCAGCGTGCAACGGGCCGGTGGCATCGCCGCCTTCATTGACGCTGAGCACGCGCTGGATCCGGATTACGCCGGCAGGTTGGGCGTAGATACCGACGCCCTACTGGTCAGCCAACCGGACACCGGCGAGCAGGCCCTGGAGATCGCGGACATGCTGGTTCGTTCCGGAGCCCTGGACATCATGGTCATCGACTCGGTCGCGGCATTGGTGCCGCGAGCAGAGATCGAAGGCGAGATGGGCGACAGCCATGTCGGGCTGCAAGCGCGGTTGATGAGCCAAGCACTGCGAAAGATGACCGGTGCGCTGAGCCAGTCCGGGACCACCGCCATCTTCATCAACCAGTTGCGGGAGAAGATCGGCGTGATGTTCGGTTCGCCGGAGACGACGACTGGTGGGCGCGCCCTGAAGTTCTACTCCAGCGTGCGCCTCGACGTGCGCCGCATCGAGACACTCAAGGACGGCACCAACCCGGTCGGCAACCGGACCCGGGTCAAGGTCGTCAAGAACAAGATGGCCCCGCCCTTCAAGCAGGCAGAGTTCGACATCCTTTACGGGCACGGCATCTCTCGTGAAGGTGGCTTGATCGACCTCGGCGTCGATTGTGGTCTCGTCCGTAAGTCCGGCGCCTGGTACACCTACGAGGGAGATCAGTTGGGCCAGGGCAAGGAGAACGCCCGGACCTTCCTCCTGGACAACCCGGACTTGGCTGATGAGCTGGAGAAGCGCCTCAAGGAGCAAATGGGCATCGGCGCCAAGGTGGACGAGCCCGCTGACGCCCAGGAGTTCTGAGCCATGCCGGAGCCCGGTGCGGCGGGCCCGGTCGAGGCGGATTTCGGTACCAGCGATCCCGAGTCGGTGGCGCGCGCGATTCTGTTGCAGCGTCTGACCAGGTCGCCGGCCACGAGGTCGCAGTTGGCCGAGTTGTTGGCCCGCCGCGGTGTCCCGACCGATGCCGCGGACCGTGTCCTTGACCGATTCTGTGAGGTTGGCCTCATCGACGACGGCCGCTTCGCGATGGACTGGGTCGAGTCCCGGCACACCGGTCGCGGCTTGGCGCGACGGGCGCTGGCTCACGAACTCAGGACCAAAGGGGTGAGCCCGGAGCAGATCGAGGCCGCCCTCAGCGACTTGGAGCCGGACGTCGAGCGGGCTACGGCGCACCGGCTGGCTGCGCGGCGGCTGGGGTCACTACGTGGACTACCTGCGGACGTGCAACGACGCAGACTGGCCGGCTACCTGGCCCGCAAGGGGTATCCGGCGGCGCTGGTGTACGAAGTGGTGGCCGCGGTGATCGCCGAAGAGGTCGCTGAGTCGCGGGTTTGAGGCTCCCTGGAGGGGTGCGAGCGTGCGTGAGGCCTGGACCAGGAATGTTGTAGGTTCATCAATCGTTGTGGACGGAAGTCTCATCCCCGTCCAGCCGCAAAGTCGCCGCCGCTTAGCTCCGGAGGAACCCTGATGGGCCCCCTTTCCCGTTTCGCTGTCAACCGCCCGAAGACCGCAGTATTGATGTGGTTTGCGTTCATGGCGCTGATCTTCGTTCTCGCGGGCAGGTTCGCCGGTGAGTTCAACGACTCCTTCGAGTTGCCGGACACGGAGAGCAAGTCGGCCCAGGACCTCCTGACGGAGGAGTTCGGGGCGGCCAGCGGTTTCGACAGCGAAGTCCGGATCGTCTACAGCCCAGAGTCCGGCGCAGCCACCGACCCGGCCGTCGCCGAAGCGGTCGCCCCGGTTCTGGAAGAGATCGGTCAGCTGGACGCCGTAGTCGACGTCGTCACGCCGGAGGAGGCGGCCGCAGCGGCGGAGGAGCAGGCCGCGCAGGCGGCCGAGGCCGCCGCTGCCCAGGGTGCAGACCCGGCCGAAGGAAACCCAGCGGGGACGGCCGGGGACTTCCTGTCGCCGGTGAGCCCGGATGGCACCGTGGCCTATGCCACCGCGACCTTCGAGGTCGTCGATGACGTGGTGGACACCGCCCAGGTTCTCGAGATGATCGAGATAGTTGACGCTGCCAACGCGGAGTTCGACGGCAGCATCCAGATGGGCGTGCAGGGATCCCTCATCGACTTTGCGGGCGAGGCGCCAGGTGGCGTGGCCGAGTTGGTCGGTATCGGTGTGGCACTGCTGATTCTGTTGATCCTCTTCGGTTCTGCGATCGCCGCCGGGCTCCCGATCGTTACTGCTCTCTTCGGTCTGATCACCGGACTGACGGCAGTCACCATCTTCACCCGGTTCGTCGACATCCCCGAGTTCGCCCCGACCCTGGCCACGATGATCGGCCTGGGTGTCGGGATCGACTACTCGCTGTTCGTCATTAACCGCCAGAAGTTCTCCGTTGACGCCGGCCGGGGAGTGCGCGAGGCGGCGATCGAGACGGTGGAAACGTCTGGCCGAGCGGTGCTCACGGCCGCGATCACAGTGATCGCGGCACTTGGCGGCCTATTCATTCTCAACATCAACTTCATCACTGGTCTGGCCACCGCCTCGATTCTCACGGTGACCGCAGTTGCCCTCAGCGCCTTGTGGCTACTGCCGGCGCTGCTGTCCTGGATGGGGACCAAGGCGTTCGCTTGGAAGCTGCCGTGGGCCCGACGGCGGGACGCCCGCCCCGCGGGCACCTTCTTCGCCAAGTACGGACATTGGGTGCAGGGTCGACCCATCCCGGTGGTCTTGGTCGCGTTGTTGGTCATGGGCATCGTCGCCATTCCGGCGTTCAGCCTCCGCCAGGGCTTCCCAGACGCCAGTGGGCGTGCGGAAGGCAGCCCGCCGCGGATCGGCTACGAACTGCTGAGCGAGGGCTATGGCCCGGGCATCAACGGTCCGTTCCTGTTGGTCATGGAACTGCCCGCGCCCGGGGACTTGGCCAGTGCGGCCATCGTGACGCAGGCGGTCTCGGAAGACCCGGGGGTGGCCGGGGTCACTGCCCCCTTCCCCAGCGACGTGGAGAACATCGACGCATCCACCGCCGCCATCGCCACCGCCTACCCGACCACGTCGCCGCAGTCGGCGGAGACGGCCGAACTGCTGGATCGGCTGCGGGTGGACGTAATTCCGGCGGCGGAGGCCAACGGTGGTGCGACGACGTTCGTCGGTGGCTCGCAGGCTGTCACCGCCGACTTCGGCAAGGTGCTGTCGGACGCGCTGCCCCTGTTCATCACCGTCGTGGTCATCCTGGGCTTCCTGGTCCTCGGTGCTCTGTTCCGCGCGGTCGTGGTGCCGCTGACGGGTGTGCTCTCGAGCGTCCTCAGCTTCGGGGCGGCGATCGGCGTCATCGTGGCTGTCTTCCAGTGGGGCTGGGGCGCCGACCTCATCGGGGTCCAGGCGACCGGCCCCATCCCACCGTGGGCCCCGATCTTCGTGTTCGCGATCCTGTTCGGGCTGTCCATGGACTACCACGTCTTCCTCGTGTCCCGAATGCGCGAGGAGTGGGGCTACACGCAGGACAACCGCAGGTCGGTCCTTCGCGGCGTCGCCGGGTCGGGCCGAGTTGTCGCGGCCGCGGCGCTGATCCTGAGCAGCGTGTTCCTGGCGTTCGTGGCCGAGACCGACCCCAGCATCAAACTATTCGGCCTTGCGCTGGCGACCGCCTTGCTTCTTGATGCCTTCATCATTCGCTTGACGTTCATCCCGGCGCTGATGACCTTGATCGGCAAGGCCAACTGGTGGCTGCCGGCGTGGCTGGATCGGCTGCTGCCGCACCTTGAGTTGGAGGCTGATCCGGAGGCGATTCGCGCCGAGGACCGCCTGCTGGACGCTGAGGCGCTGGACGGTGATGCGGCGAACGGTGCCACGCCGGACGCCGCCGCGCAGGCGCCCGAGGGTGAGTCCGAAAGCAAGCCGGTCGGCTGACCCGGTTCAGATTCGCCTTTGACGGGCCGAGACTGATGGGTATGAGTTCTGTGGGCTTCGGCATGCGCCGATTGGCAGTACTGGTCTCGACGCTGGCGCTGGGCCTCGTGGCCGGCTTGCTGAGCGCGATCCCGGCCCAGGCCGTCAACGCCGCCGTCTCTGGACATGTGGGGCCGTTCCCTGGACGCCTGCCTGCGCCATGCCACGCAGTACCCCGGCGGCATGCTCGTTTACACCGACGAGCGCATGTACACGTCGCACATGCCCAGGCTGCAGCGATGGACGTGGAATAACGGTCGCCCCGCCTGCGTGGTCCGCAACACCGCGTTCAACGTCGCTCGGGCGCTGGACCACTGGAAGACGCTGCCGCTCAGCCGTCGGCCGGACACCGTGGTCGTCGCGGTTCCGGGAACCACCAGCCAGGTGCGACTCTGGTACGGCAACCAACCGCGCAAGCGACTGATCGGATCCCACGACTCCGCATTTGGCTCGCGCGTGTATTGGCCCGGCTACATATCCGGGGAGTCCGCAGGCAGTCGAATCATGTCCAAGCTCGGCGAGCAGGCCATCGCTGCCGGCGCTTGGGGCGGCACCCAGGACTACTGGTTGAAGCGCTCCTCGGTCTCGCAGTGCAACAAGGCCGCCGCTTCGCCGCGGGGTGTCTTGGTGCTGGGGGACTCGATCACCAGCCGCGACTGGAGTGGCATGAACACCGCGCTCACCAACGGCGGGTTGGTTCCCTGCATCCTGTCCCAGGGCAGTGGTCGGGTGAAGGATCTGGTGCGCCGCGCCAAGGAGCAGAAGGTTCCCATTCCACCCACGGTCATCTTCGCCCTTGGCAACAACGACATCTTCAGCCCGTATCAGGTGCGCCAGGACATATTCGCGGCGCAACTGTGGGCCGGTGCTGACACCAACATCGTTTGGCCGACCATTTGGCGCACCAAGCCGGGTCCGCTCCTGTCCCGGCAGCAGCACAACGCGCTCATGATCAACACGGTGATCCGGGACATCCACGCCGATCGACCCAACACCTGGGTCATGGACTGGTACAAGACGCTTCGGGCGCACCCGTCGTGGCAGTACGACGGCATCCACCTGACCAGTCATGGCCTCAAGACCAGGTACGCGACCATGATCGCGTCGGTGGAGTTGCTGTTGCGCACGTGACCTGGCTCAGTGATTCGGGGTCCGGCTGGACCTCCGCGTAATCTGGGGCGGATGTCCACGCGCACGTACGAGGTCCGCACCTACGGGTGTCAGATGAACGTGCACGACTCCGAACGCATCGGTGGCGTCCTGGAGGCCGCCGGTTACGCGCTCGCTGCGGACCCGAACGTCGCTGACGTGGTCGTCTTCAACACCTGTGCCGTTCGGGAGAATGCCGACAACCGCCTGTACGGGAACCTCGGGCACCTGGCTCCCCGCAAAGCCCAGCAGTCGGGCATGCAGATCGCCGTGGGCGGCTGCCTGGCGCAGAAGGACCGGGAGGAGATCCTCCGTCGGGCCCCCTGGGTGGATGTGGTGTTCGGCACGCACAACCTGGGCTCATTGCCGGTGCTGCTGGAGCGGGCCAGGGTGCAGTCCGAGGCCCAAGTGGAGATCCTCGAATCGCTGGAGACGTTTCCATCCACGTTGCCGGCCCGGCGCGAGTCCGCGTACTCGGCGTGGGTGTCGATCTCCGTCGGGTGCAACAACACCTGCTCGTTCTGCATCGTTCCCAGCCTGCGCGGGGTGGAGAAGGACCGCAGACCCGGAGATGTCCTGGCGGAAATCGCCGCGCTGGCAGCCGAAGGGGTTGTCGAGGTGACCTTGCTCGGTCAGAACGTCAACTCCTATGGAGTCGAGTTCGGCGACCGCCGCGCCTTCGGGTCGTTGCTGCGCGCCGCGGGTCAGGTTGACGGCATCGAACGCATCAGGTTCACCAGCCCGCACCCCCGCGACTTCACTGACGACGTAATCGACGCGATGGCCCAAACCGCAGCGGTTATGCCGTCGCTGCACATGCCGTTGCAGTCCGGCTCCGACCGAATCCTGGCGGCCATGCGCCGCAGTTATCGGGCCGAACGGTTCCTGGGAATCCTGGATCGGGTGCGAGTTGCCATCCCCGACGCTGCGATCACCACCGACATCATCGTCGGCTTCCCCGGCGAGACCGAGGCGGACTTCGAGGCCACGCTCGACCTGGTGCGCCAGGCGCGGTTTGCGGGCGCGTTCACGTTCCAGTACTCCCCGCGTCCGGGAACGCCGGCTGCGACGATGCCGGAGCAGGTGCCGGCCGACGTGGTTGCGAACCGGTACCAGCGGTTGGTGCAGCTTCTCGAAGAGGTGACCTGGGAGCAGAACCGCGCGCTTGTCGGTCGCGAGATCGAGTTGCTGGTCAGCGCCGACGCCGGGCGTAAGGACACCGACACCCAGAGGATGACCGGCCGCGGCCCCGACAACCGGTTGGTCCATTTCACGCCGGGGGCCTTGGCAGTGCGCCCAGGTGATTTCGCCACGGTGTCGATCACGAAGGCCGCGCCGCACCACTTGATCGCCGACGGCCCCGTGCTTGCTGTGCGCCGCACCCGAGCGGGAGATCTGATCGAAGCGGGCTCGTGCGGACCGACCGCGAGCGGGGGACCGGTGAGCCTCGGGCTGCCCACCGTGGGCGCCTGAGTGTTCACAGCAGTTGCTTTCATTCCGGTGGCCCCGGTGTTGGTGTTCGGGCCACCGGATGCGGTTGAGCCCGTGCACGCCGCGGTGGCAAGGGCGCTGGCGCCGATTGCGGCGGCGGCCGCGCCCGTTCATCTGCTGCTGGCTGCCCCCGAGCCGGAATCGGCGGGGTTCACGCTGGCGGGCCTGGGCGCTGTGCCAGCCGGTGGTGGGGCTGCGTCCGCCGTGGGGCTGGACGTCAGCGACACGCCCTGGCGGGTTGGCGTTGCGGAGTCACTTATCCGTCGGCACGGGCTCAGGGCAGACCACGTGCAGGAGTTGCGCGCCGACTCCCCGCTGGCCGAGCCGACCGAGTCGGCGTGCCTGGTAATCGCTGCGGACGGTTCGGCCAAGCGATCTGACGCTGCCCCAGGTTCGCTGGACCCGCGCGCGGAGACCTTCGACGCAGCGGTCTTGGCCGCCGTTGGGGAGGCTGACCCGGTCGGGCTTGCGGCCTTGGACACGGAACTGGGGACCCAGTTGCTGGCCGACGGCGTGCACGTGTGGCGGGCGGTAGGGGCGGCGCTGCGTGACCGGCCCTGGCGCCCGGCTGTCGCGGCCGAACTGAACGCTCCGTTCGGTGTGGGCTATCTGACCGGGGCCTGGGTGAGCCAGGAGTCACGCTCATGACCACGCCGCTGCCGCAGCAGCCGATTCCGCCCGGGATCGTGGTCGCGGTCGTTGGACCAACGGCCGTCGGCAAGTCCGACCTCGCGATCGCGATCGCGGAGGCCATTGACGGCGAGGTGGTCAACACCGACGCGATGCAGGTCTATCGCGGTATGGACATCGGAACGGCCAAGGTCCCCGCGGCGCAGCGGCGCGTTCCACACCACCTGTTGGACGTCCTGGATGTCGCTGAGGCGGGATCGGTGGCTGAGTTCCAGGTCGCCGCGCGGGCGGTCATCTCCGACCTGACTAACAGGGCAAAGAGCGCGGTCCTCGTCGGCGGATCGGGGCTGTACACCGACGCGGTCACGGATGCCTTGGACTTCCCCGGTACGGACCCGGCGGTGCGGGACCGGTGGGAGCAACGACTGGCGGATCTGGGCCCGGTGGTCCTGCACGCCGAGCTGTCACGGCTCGACCCGGTCGCTGCGGCGGCAATCAACGATGGCAACGGGCGACGAATCGTCCGGGCCCTGGAGGTCATCGAGCTCACCGGCAGGCCGTTCCGCGCGACGTTGCCGCCGCCGGTGGAGCGGACGCTGCTGGCCCACCATCGGATCGGCCTTTCCGCCGGCCGCGACGTAATCGAGTCCCGGATCGCCGCCCGGGTGCAGCGAATGTGGGCCGATGGCCTCGTCGAGGAGGTTCGCGCGCTGGCGGCGGCCGGCCTCACCAACGGGCGGACGGCAAGAACGGCGCTTGGCTACGCGCAGGTCCTTCGGTTCCTGTCCGGAGAGATCGATGAGCAGGCAGCCCAGCTCGAGACGACCCAGGCGACGATCCGGTTCGCGCGGCGCCAGATGGCGTGGTTTCGCCGGGACCCGCGAGTGCACTGGCTGCCGCACGACGATGCGGATTTGCTGCAACGCGCGCTGGCTGGACTGACCGGGCCCGCTGCCGAACCGCCGCAGCCGGTCGCTACTCGTAGCATCGGCACATGACTGCTGTGGCGTGGCCGTTCCTCAAGGGCGAGGGCACCGGCAACGACTTCGTGGTCATTCCCGACCTTGACGGGTCCCGCATCTTGACCGACCGGCTGGTGTCCGCGATCTGCGACCGCCGGTTCGGCCTCGGCGCCGATGGCGTACTCCGCATCGTGCCGACCGCGTTGGAGCCCGACGCGCGTGACGTGGGGTCGGCAGAGTTCTTCATGGACTACCGAAACGCGGACGGGTCCATCGCGCAGATGTGCGGCAACGGCGCCCGGGTCGTAGCGCGGTTCCTGGTGGCCGAGGGCCTGGTGCAGCCGGGCGAGTTTGAGCTGGCGACCCGTGGGGGGACCCGGACCTGTCAGGCCCAGGGCAGTGGCCAGGTCACCGTCGATATGGGGCAAGTCCGAAGTGGCGAGCAGGTCTCGGTGCGCGTGGGCGCCCGGGAATGGGCGGCGTCCGCGGTTTTCGTGCCCAACCCGCATGCGGTCACGTTCGTCGAGGACTTGACGGACGCCGGCGACTTGCTGAATGCGCCGGACGTTGCCCCGCCGACCGCGTTTCCGGAGGGGGTAAACGTCGAGTTCGTGACCGGCGGCGGCGGGCACATCGCCATGCGAGTCTTTGAACGCGGTGTCGGCGAGACCCTGTCCTGCGGCACCGGGGCCTGTGCGGCGGCCTGGGCCGCGATGCGCCGCGACGGAGTGGAGTTGCCCGCGACCTACCAGGTGGACGTTCCCGGCGGCACCGTGGCCGTCACGGTCCGGACTGACGGGCACGCCCTACTGACCGGACCGGCGGTGCTGTTGGCGCGCGGTGAACTAGACGCGGATTGGGTGGCGGCCCACTCATGAGCGAGCCCACTCAGGATCTGCAAGACCGCCAGGCGCTGCGGCGCGTGGCGGGGTTGTCGACCGAGCTCGCCGACGTCAGCGAGGTCGAGTACCGGCAGTTGCGCTTGGAGCGCGTCGTCCTGGTGGGTGTATGGACCGAAGGCACCGCGGAGTCGGCCGACCGCTCACTGCGGGAACTGGCGGCGCTGGCGGAGACAGCCGGGTCGGAGGTGCTGGAGGGGCTGATCCAGCGCCGGGACAAACCGGATCCGGCCACCTACATCGGGTCCGGCAAGGCCAAGGAACTCCGCGAGGTCGTGATGGCCACCGGGGCGGACACGGTCATCTGCGACGGCGAACTCACCCCCGGGCAGCGCATCCAGCTGGAGGACGTGGTCGGCGTGAAGGTCGTCGACCGCACGGCGCTGATCCTGGACATCTTCGCCCAGCACGCCCGCAGCCGGGAGGGCAAGGCGCAGGTGGCGCTGGCGCAGATGGAGTACCTGCTGCCCCGGTTGCGTGGTTGGGGTGACTCCATGTCCCGTCAGGCCGGTGGCCGGGTGGCCGGCGGCGCTGGGATCGGTAGTCGCGGGCCCGGTGAGACCAAGATCGAGACCGATCGTCGTCGGATTCGCAGCCGCATGGCCAAACTGCGTCGGGAGATCCGGCACATGCAGACCGCGCGCGTCACCCAGCGGTCGCAGCGTCGACGCAATCAAGTGCCCTCGGTAGTCATCGCCGGGTACACCAATGCCGGCAAGTCCAGCCTTCTCAACCGGCTCACCGGCGCCGGGGTCCTTGTGGAGGACGCGCTGTTCGCCACGCTCGACCCCACGGTCCGCCGGGCCAGCGTTCATGGTCGGGAGCTGACCCTCGTCGACACGGTCGGTTTCGTTCGGCACCTGCCGCACCAACTGGTGGAGGCCTTCCGGTCCACGCTGGAAGAGGTCGCTGGTGCGGATGTCGTCGTGCACGTTGTCGATGCCGCTGACGAGGACCCGACGGGTCAGATCCTCGCGGTGCGGGAGGTGCTCGCCGACGTTGACGCGGCATCGGTGCCGGAACTGATCGTGTTCAACAAGACCGACCTGGCATCCGAACAGGTCGTAGCCAGGTTGCTGGCCACCGAACCGGGCTCGGTAGCTGTTTCGGCCCGTACCGGAGCGGGCCTGGAGTCCCTCGCCGATGCCCTGCACGCGATGCTGCCGGATCCGGGGGAGTTGGTGGACGTGGTCGTCCCCTACCCCCGCGGCGATCTGGTGGCCCGCGCACACGAGACAGGTGAGATTCTCCAGATCGAGCACACCGATTCGGGCACCCGGTTGCGCGCGCACGTCAGCCCGGAACTCGCCACTGCCCTGCGAAACGCCGCTGCGCCGAACGGGTGACGTCGGCGCAACTGTTGCTCCGGTACTGCCGACGCAGCCAGCGTGGGGGTCCTGTTCGCCGCGACCCTGACGGTCAGCGGCATGGTTGCTGCGTTCGCCTGCGTCGTGCGTTCCCGCCGGGACTCCGACGCCGCGACCGCGTGGCGACTGCTGGCCGTGGCGAGTGCCCTGCAGGCAGCCTGGGCCGCTTCGCTGGCTCTGGCCGTAGGGGACTTCGCCGCGCCGGCTCGGATCGGCGACTTGGCGCAGGTTGCGGCTGGTGTCCTGGTTGCCGCGGGGTTGCTCAAGTTGCCGCATCGCGGCGACGGTTCGCGGCGCGGTGCGCAGGTAGTGCTGGACACAGGCGCGGCCGCCCTCGGCCTGGGTCTGCTGGTCTGGCAGTTGGTGCTACCGGCCCGCTTGGGCGGGCTGAGCCTGTCTGAGGCCGCATTGGTCCTGGCTGAAGCGACCGTGGCGATCGTGGTTGGTGCGTCGATCGTCCTCGTCCTGGTTCGATCCCGGCCGGCTGGGGGCCTGCCGCTGCGCAGCCTCGCGCCGCTGGTGGTCGGGGAGGCTGTGCATGTATCCGGCGCCGCCTTGGCTGCCGCAGGACTGGCCCAAGGCCTGCAAACGGTGACTCCGGCTCTAGTGGTGGCCGCCTCCGGCCAGGCGCTGGTCACCCTTGCCGCCTGCCGGCCCGCCGATGAGATGGACACCGAGCAGGAGATCCGGTGGCGTGAGCGTGCTGCAGTGATGGCCCCGCTGCTACCTCTGGTCCTGTCCGGATTCCTTTGGGTGGTAGCGGTGTTGGCCGGCTTCCCGGTGTCGCCGGTGACGACGACGCTGGCAATCGCGATGCTCGTGCTGTTGCTGGCCGGTGTGGTGATGGCGCGCCTGGATGCCCTCGAGATGAGCCGGACGCTGGACAGCCGGGTGGCCCAGCGCACGCTTGACCTCGGGACCCGGGAGAAGTGGTTTCGTACCCTGGTCCAGAACGCGTCCGACGTGGTCTGTGTGATCGACGACAGGGGCACCATCAGGTACGTATCACCCGCCGTCACCGGGATGTTCGGACACGATCCGACCGACCTCGCCGGCCGGGTGCTAACCGAGTTCCTGCGTCCGGACGAGTCGCGCGCGTTCTCCGCGCTGCTGAGCCAGGCCGCCTTCCGCGACGGCCTGGTCGGGACCGCGTCAATGCAACTGTGGTGCGCCGACGGGAACTGGTTGCACACCGAGACGGCGGTCACGTCGCTACTGCGGGACGCGGACATCCGCGGGATCGTGCTGAACATCCGTGACGTTCACGAGCGGCGCCAACTGCAGGATGAGTTGTCCCGGCAGGCGTTCTCCGACGTGCTCACCGGGCTCGCCAATCGCTCCCTCTTCCGCAGCCGTGTCGAGGCCGAACTCGCCCAGGGCAACCCCGGTTCAGTCGCGGTGCTCTTCTGCGATCTGGACGGCTTCAAGGGCGTCAACGACTCCCAGGGCCACGACGTGGGCGATGAACTGTTGGTCCTGGTGGCCCAGCGGCTACGCAACTGCGTTCGTCCTGGAGACCTGGTCGCCCGGCTGGGCGGTGACGAGTTCGGGATGCTGGTGACCGGGCCGGATGCTGCCGATGCCGCTCTGTGGGCAGCGCAGCGTGTTCAGCGGGTCCTCAGCAGTGACTTCCGCCTGGGTGAGCGCAGCGTTCGCATCGGCGGGTCCACCGGGATCGCGGTGAACCACACGCGGCGACGAGACGGCCGAACGGCTGCTGCAGAACGCCGACGTTGCGATGTATCGCGCCAAGACCGCCGGCTCCAGCACGTTCGTGCGCTTCGAGGAGTCCATGCACCGCGAGATCGTGGCCGAACTCAAGACCGTGGAGGACCTGCGGGACGCGGTGCGCGGCAACCAGCTGGTGCTGCACTACCAGCCCGTGGTCGACCTGCAGTCCTTCGCCGTGACCGGGGTGGAGGCGCTGCTCCGGTGGCAGCATCCCGAGCGCGGCCTGGTGCTTCCGGCGAACTTCATCGAGCTTGCCGAGGACAAGGGCCTTGTCACCGAACTGGGTGACTTCGCCTTGGCGGAGAGCCTGAAGCAGGCGGGGCTATGGCAGCGGTTCTCCCCGGATGGTCGGCCGTTCCGGGTAGCGGTGAACCTGTCTGCACACCAGGTGCAGCGTGACCTGCCGCGCAAACTGCACGACCTGGCTGGGCAGAATCACGTCCCCTTGAGCACGCTGACCTTGGAGGTCACCGAGACGGTGTTCATGGAGCGCACCGAAGAGGTTGAGCAGATCATGAGTCGGCTGAAGACGTTGGGCGTGCGTATCGCCGTCGACGACTTCGGCACCGGCTACTCGTCTCTGTCCTACCTCTCCCGGTTCCCCGTCGACGTGCTGAAGATCGACCGAGCATTCATCGAGCACGTCGGGTGTGAGTCCGATCAGGCCGAACTGGCGCGAACCATCGTGGAACTGGGCCGGACCCTGCAGTTGCGGACCGTGGCCGAGGGCCTGGAGAACGCCGAGCAGGTGCAATTGCTGAAGGCAATGGGGTGCGACCGGGGACAGGGGTTCGTGTTCGCTCGTCCGATGCCGGCGGACGCGATCACGCAGATGTTCGAGGACAACCAGATCGACGGACGGCCGCACTTGGCGCCGTCCGGATCGCGCTTGGGTTCGGCCTGACCCAGCAGTGGGGCAGGATGCCCCGGTGACAGCAGCGTCCAGTGATCTGAGTGACCTTCTGGACGCCGCGGTCGCAGCAGTAGGCGGGCAGCGCCGCACGGGGCAGGCCCAGATGGCCGAGGCGGTAGCGGCGGCCTTCGCCGACCAAAGGCACCTACTCGTCCAGGCTGGCACCGGCACCGGCAAATCGCTGGCCTACCTGGTGGCAGCCGTCCAGTACGCAGTTGACAACGACGAGTGCGTGGTTGTTGCCACGGCAACACTGGCGCTGCAGCGGCAACTGATGGACAAGGACCTCCCGGCCGTGACGGCGGCGCTGCAACCACTGCTGCCGCGGCCGGTTTCGGTCGCCCTGCTGAAGGGGCGCGCCAACTACTTGTGCCGCAATCGGCTTGAAGGTGGGCCGGAAGCCGACGACGAGCAGGCCGGGCTGTTCGAGGCGGCTGGCGGGTCCATGACCGCCCACGCGGCGCGGGTTCGATCCTGGGCGGCGGCGACCGACTCCGGTGACCGTGACGAACTGCAGCCCGGCGTGCCCGACCGGGTCTGGCGCGCGTTCAGCGTGACGAGTCGGGAGTGCCTGGGGGCGACTGATTGCCCGCAGGGGGCAGACTGCTTCGCGGAAGTGGCGCGGGAGCGGGCCCGCGACGCCGACCTAGTCGTGACCAACCACGCAATGCTGGCCATCGATGCGCTGGAGGACATCCCGCTGCTGCCCGAACACGGTGCGGTGGTGGTCGACGAAGGTCACGAACTGCCCGATCGGGTCACCTCGACCGCGGCGGCCGAACTGCTACCGGCACAGGTGGAGCGTGCGATCGCCCGGGCGGGCCGATTCCTGGACTCCGCCGACGCCGAGCCCTTGGCGGTTGCCGGCCGGCGCCTTGAGGAGGCCCTGTCGGACACCCCCGAGGGCCGTGTTCGAATCGCAGGCGGCCTGTTCGATGTGCTGGTCGCGCTGCGGGACTTGACCCAAGCCGCAGTCCGGACACTGGGTGGCGGTGGCGAGGCCGACTCCTTGATGCGCAAGCAGGCCCGCTCCGGGCTGGAGGAGATCAGCGACGTCATCGGTCGGTTGGTGTCCTTTGACACCGGCGACGTCGTCTGGGTCTCCGAATCGCCGCGGCGCGGCCAGGCCCTGCACGTTGCGCCTTTGGACGTTTCCGAGATCCTGGCCGCCGCCCTGTTCCGGGACCGCACCGCGGTCCTGACCTCGGCGACTCTCACCGTCGGCGGCGACTTCAACGCGCTCGCGGGTCGCCTGGGCATCGACGTGGCAGATCCGGACGAAGAACCGGGCTGGGTCGGTATCGACGTCGGCTCCCCGTTCGACTACGCCAGCCAGGGGGTTCTCTACGTTGCCGCAGCGCTGCCGCCGCCGGCCCGGGGGATCGGTGCGGCCGCGTTGGTCGAGCTGACCGAACTGCTCACCGCAGCCGGCGGCCGAACCCTCGGCCTGTTCAGTTCGCAGGCAGCCGCAGAGGAAGCGGCTGAGCATGTTCGCGCCGAAACCGGTGCGCGGGTCTTGTGCCAGGGGGAGGATCTGACGGCGACGTTAGTGCGGCAGTTCGCCGAGGATCCCGCCACCAGCCTGTTCGGGACCCTGTCCCTGTGGCAGGGCGTGGACGTCCCGGGGGCGACCTGCCACCTCGTCGTTATCGACCGAATCCCGTTCCCACGCCCCGATGACCCCCTGGTCCAGGCTCGCCAAGAACTGCTCGGTTCGGCCGGGTTCATGGCGGTCAGCGCCACCACGGCAGCACTTCGGCTGGCGCAGGGGGCCGGTCGGCTGATCCGGCGGGGCAGTGATCGGGGAGTGGTCGCGGTCCTGGACTCCAGGCTGGCCAACGCCGGCTACTCCGGGTTCTTGCTCAGGTCACTGCCGCCGTTCTGGCGGACGACCGACGGGGCGGCAGTCCGCGAGGCGTTGCGTCGACTGGATGCGGAGTCGTCAGCCGGTTAGCGCCACTGCCCGCTCTGCTGGCTACACCCGCCGAAGGACCGCCACTACGCGACCAAGGACGCTGGCCTCGTCGCCGTTGATCGGCTCATACGCGGGGTTGTGCGGCATCAGCCAGACGTGCCCGTCTCGCCTCTTGAAGGTCTTGACCGTCGCCTCACCGTCAATCATCGCCGCAACGATGTCACCGTTGTCGGCAACGTTCTGCTGACGGACGACGACCCAGTCCCCATCGCAGATGGCAGCTTCGATCATCGAGTCGCCGACAACGTTCAGCAGGAAGAGGGTGCCGTCGCCGACAAGCTGGGTGGGCAGCGGAAACACGTCCTCAATTGCCTCTTCGGCCAGGATCGGACCGCCGGCGGCAATGCGTCCCACGACAGGCACGTACGCCGGCGTGGGCGCACTGTCGCCGCTGTCGGTCTCGTCAACCCAGGCCGCGTCCTTGATCGCGTCAAGCGGCGGGGGCGGTGAACCTGGCGCCGCGCCGGGTTCCAGGACCTCGATGGCGCGGGGGCGGTGTGGGTCCCGACGCAAGTAGCCCTTGCGCTCAAGTGCCGCCAATTGGTGGGCGACCGAAGATGGCGACGTCAGCCCCACTGCCTCGCCTATCTCGCGCATGCTGGGCGGGTAGCCCCGCTCGGTGACGGCGGACCGGATGACCTCCAGGACGCGCCGCTGTCGCGGCGTCAGTGAGTGGCCCTCGACGCCGTCCACTGGGTCGGGGAACTGCTTGATCTCCGCGTCGCCATCCACTGGGGTCCTCCCTCACCTGCGGTGGCTGCCCCACAAGCCGTGTCGGACCCCCTCGCGAGAGTGTCCGGCATGCGGGTGCAGCGTTCTGGTTTGCAGTGTTCTGGTTTGCAGCGTTCTCGGTTTGCAGCGTTCTGGTTGCCCTACGGAACGAAAGGTAGGCCCTTCGAACACGAGTTTCAAACACATGTTCGAGTGTTTCTGGACTTTGCCTCGTGATTTGGCTATACATCGCACAGGTGTTCGAACGAACAGGTGTTCGACAAGAGTGACTGGGAGGTCGGTATGAAGACCATCCGCACCCACGCGCAGCGCCCCACCGCCGCGTCCGCCGCGGGAACCCTGGCTGCGATTCCGCAGGGGATTCGCCTGACGAGACGAGGCAGGTTGGTGCTATTGGCGCTGCTGGCCGTCTTGCTGATCGGGCTACTGGGCGTGACGCGTAGCGCCGTTGCCTGGGCCGAGCCCAGCGGCCCAGTCACCCGAACCGTCGTGGTCCAAGCGGGGGACAGCCTTTGGGGTATCGCCCGGACCGTGGACCCGCAGCGGGATCCGCGCGCGGTCATCGCTGAGATCGAGGAGCTCAACAACCTGGACGCGGCACCCGTGGTGGCCGGCCAGGCGTTGCTCGTGCCGGCCTGAAACGGCTCTGACCTGCGGCAACGCCGCGCCACCGGTGGCGACACGCCGATGCGCATTCAGGGTCTTGCGTAACCAACGTCACAGTCATACGGTTACCCCAACATCTAGTGGTTACACCAATGTAAGTCATCCACAGGTTGTGGTTTCCAGACCACAACCTGTCCCCAAGACACCCACAGGTTGTCCCCAGGGACGTGGCTTCCATCGGTGGCCCGAAAGCGCCGGACGGGAGGTGTCCCATGCGTTGCCCTTACTGCCGAAACGCCGAGTCGCGCGTGGTTGACAGCCGAACCGCCGACGACGGCCTGGCCATTCGCCGCCGCCGCCAGTGTCTGACCTGCAACCGGCGCTTCACCACGGTGGAGCAGGCCTCGCTGGTGGTCGTCAAGCGCTCCGGCGCCACCGAGCCGTTCAGCCGCGACAAGGTCATCACCGGCGTGCGCAAGGCCTGCCAGGGGCGGCCAGTCAGTGACGATGACCTCGCGGTGCTGGCGCACCGGGTCGAGGAAGCGGTCCGCGCCGCCGGCGTCGCCGAGGTGGACGCGCACGACGTGGGCCTGGAGATCCTCGGGCCGTTGCGGGAACTGGACGAGGTCGCCTACATGCGCTTCGCGTCGGTCTACCGCTCCTTTGACTCCCTTGACGACTTCGAGTCGGAGATCGCCCTGCTGCGTACCGAGCAGGAACTGGGCGACATCGCCGACGAAGCCGGCCTGTCCGAGGCCGAATCGCAACCGTCCGACCTGAGCACAACCCAAACGCCAGAACAACAGCTGACCGCATCCGCCCGGGACACCGGGACTGACACCACTGCCGAGGGGACCCACACATGACCGAGACGGCGAGCAACACGCCGGCCCACGAGCAGGCCACCGATGTGCGCCCGCAACTTCAGCGCAACGGGCTGAAGATCGAGCGCGTCTACACGACGGCCGGTCTGCATCCGTACGACGAGGTGACCTGGGAACGCCGCGACGTGGTCCAGACCAACTGGAAGACCGGCGACGTGGTCTTCGAGCAGCGCGGCGTGGAGTACCCGGACTTCTGGTCCGTGAACGCTTCCACGATCGTGACCACCAAGTACTTCCGTGGCGCGGTCGGCTCGGACAGTCGCGAGTGGAGCCTGCGGCAGGTCATTGACCGGGTGGTCAAGAAGTACACGTCCGCCGGCCTCGAGCACGGCTACTTCGAGACCGACGCCGATGCCGAGGTCTTCGAGCACGAACTGACTTGGATGCTGTTGCACCAGGTCTTCTCGTTCAACTCTCCGGTGTGGTTCAACGTCGGTACCACGGCACCGCAGCAGGTCTCGGCCTGCTTCATCCTGGCTGTCGACGACACGATGGACTCGATCCTGAACTGGTACCGGGAAGAAGGGCGCATCTTCAAGGGCGGCTCCGGCGCCGGCCTCAACCTTTCGCGGATCCGTTCCAGCAAGGAGCTGCTGAGCTCCGGGGGCACGGCCTCCGGCCCGGTTTCCTTCATGCGCGGTGCGGACGCATCCGCCGGAACGATCAAGTCCGGTGGGGCCACGCGGCGGGCGGCCAAGATGGTTGTCCTCGACGTCGATCACCCTGACATCGAGGAGTTCATCAACACCAAGGCCCGCGAGGAAGACAAGATCCGCGCCCTGCGCGATGCCGGCTTCGACATGGACCTCGGCGGGCGCGACATCGTCTCGGTGCAGTACCAGAACGCCAACAACTCGGTACGGGTCTCCGACGACTTCATGCGCGCAGTCGAGGAAGGTGGGCAGTTCGGGCTGCGCGCCCGGGCCACCGGGGAGGTCATCGAGGAGGTCGACGCGCGCGATCTGTTCCACCGCATGGCGCAGGCAGCCTGGGAGTGCGCCGACCCCGGCATTCAGTACGACGGCATCATCAACGACTGGCACACCTGCCCGGAGTCGGGGCGGATCACCGCCTCCAACCCATGCAGCGAGTACATGCACCTGGACAACTCCTCGTGCAACCTCGCCAGCCTGAACCTGCTGAAGTTCCTGCGTTCGGACGACACCTTCGACGCCGCGACATTCACCAAGGCCGTTGAGCTGGTCATCACGGCGATGGACATCTCCATCTGCTTCGCGGACTTCCCGACTGAGGCGATCGGCGACACCACCCGCGCGTTTCGCCAGTTGGGGATCGGCTACGCGAACCTGGGCGCGCTGCTGATGGCCAGCGGTCTGGCGTACGACTCCGACGCCGGTCGGGCGCTGGCGGCCGCGATCACCTCGCTGATGACCGGCACCGCGTACCGGCGGTCGGCTGAACTGGCCGGAGTCGTCGGGACCTACGACGGCTACTCGCGCAACGCGGAAGCGCACACGCGAGTCATGCGCAAGCACGCCGCCGCCAATGACGCGGTCCGCACCTACTCCGAGTTGGACCGCACCGTCCACGGCGCGGCCACGGCGGAGTGGGAGAAGTGCTTGGCGGTCGGTGGATCGAACGGTTGGCGTAACTCCCAGGCATCGGTGCTGGCGCCCACGGGCACGATCGGCCTGATGATGGACTGCGACACGACCGGCATCGAACCGGACCTGGCGCTGGTCAAGTTCAAGAAGCTCGTCGGTGGCGGCTCCATGCAGATCGTCAACCAGACGGTGCCGCGAGCGCTGCACAAGCTTGGCTACACCGAGGAGACGATCGAGGCGATCGTCGAGCACATCTCCGCGCACGGAAACGTGGTTGACGCACCAGGCCTCAAGCCGGAGCACTACTCGGTGTTCGACTGCGCAATGGGCGAACGGTCGATCAAGCCGATGGGGCACGTTCGCATGATGGCTGCGGTCCAGCCGTTCATCTCCGGTGCTATTTCCAAGACGGTCAACCTGCCCGAGACGGCGTCGGTGGGGGAGATCGAGGACGTCTATCTGCAGGGCTGGAAACTCGGTCTGAAGGCGCTGGCCGTCTACCGGGACAACTGCAAGGTCGGCCAGCCGTTGTCGGATGCGCGAGCCAAGACCGAGGGAGATGCGGCCAAGCAGGTCGAGGTCGAGTACCGGCCGGTCCGCAAGCGGCTGCCCAAGTCGCGGCCGAGCACGACCGTTTCGTTCTCCGTTGCCGGCGCCGAGGGTTATCTGACCGCCGGTTCCTACCCGGACAACGGCCTGGGCGAGTTGTTCATCAAGATGAGCAAGCAGGGATCAACCCTGGCCGGTGTCATGGACGCCTTCTCGATCGCGATCTCGATCGGGCTGCAGTACGGCGTCCCGTTGGAGGCCTACGTCTCGAAGTTCATCAACATGCGATTCGACCCGGCGGGCATGACCGATGACCCGGACATCCGGATGTCGCAGTCGGTGATGGACTACATCTTCAGGCGGCTGGCGCTGGACCACCTGCCGTTCGAGACACGGTCGCAACTCGGCATCTACACGGCCGAGGAACGTGCCCGGGCTGTTGAGACGGGAAGCTACGAGGAGCAGGACGAGCTGGGTATTGATGAGGAGGTGCCCGGGTCGGACGAGCCAGTAGCGGCTGAGCCGGCTGCGCATCCGATCGGTATCTCCGGCCCGGCTCCGGCGGGAACGCACTCGTCGATGGAGTTGCTGGAGCAGCTGACCGGGGCTGCCGCGGATGCGCCGATGTGCATGACCTGCGGCGTCAAGATGCGGCCGTCGGGTTCCTGCTACGTCTGCGAAGGGTGTGGCAGCACCAGCGGTTGCAGCTGATCCGCCGGGAGACCGCCCTACTGCCAGATTCTGGCCGGGCAACCGGTCTTGGTTCGGGGCCGCACCTCAGGTGCGGCCCCGAACCGTTAGGCCATCGAGGAGTCGCTGCGTCGCGATCGTGATGTCATCGACTGCCCGGTCGAACTCCTCGGCATTGTGCGCCGCCGGGCTGCGGAACCCGGACACCTTGCGGACGTACTGCAGCGCTGCGGCCCGGACGTCCGCGTCGGTTACGGCATCGGTGTATGGGGGTCGCAAAGTCTTGATGCTTCGACACATGCTCGGACGCTAGTCGGCACGAACCCGGGCCAGCAGGAAGCCGTCGTAGCCCTTGCTGCCCACGGTCTGGATGGCGGTGGCCTCCAGCCGGGGTTCGGCGGCCACGAACTCGTAGAGGGCGCGGGTCCCGCGGACGGAATCATCGGTCGAGTCCGCGTCGAGCACGCGGCCGTCGCGCACCACGTTGTCCACGATGATGAGTGCCCCGGGCCGGCAGAGGCGCAGCGCCCGCTCGACGTACTGAGCGTTGTTGGTCTTGTCCGCGTCGATGAAGGCCAGGTCGAACTCGGGCCCGGCCTCCTCGATCAGCGTGTCGAGGGCATCCAGGGCCGGGCCCAGTCTGACCTCGACCCGGGCCTCAGGTTGGGCCAGTCGAATCGACTCCATGGCGACGGCGGCGTGAGTCGCGTCGATCTCCAAGGTGATCACCTCGCCGTCGGCCGGCAGCGCCTGGGCCAGCCAAAGGGTGCTGTAGCCACCGAGGGTGCCCACTTCGAGTACCCGGCGCGCCCCGATCGCCTGTGCCAACAGGGCAAGCAGCGCTCCCAACGGGGGTGACACCGCGATGTGCGGCAGCCCGGCCGCCTCGGCACGTTCGGCGGCCGACCGAGGGCCGGGGGCTCCAGCTAGGAGTCGTTCCTCGATGAACTCGTCAACTTCATGCCAGATCTCTGCTGTGGTCATCTCGACATTGTGGCCAGGCCGTCCCGAGCTGCGCCCGGCTACGACAGGATTGGGGGATGGCGGCACGACTGGACCGGCAACTGACCTCATTGCTGGGTGCTTGGGGTGCGGCCAGTGTTGTGGCGGGTCAGGTCCTGGCACGCTCCGCGGACGCCACGCAACAGAACTGGCGCAAGGGGTTCGCGAGGCAGCAAGTCGGCTGGGGTGCGGTGGATCTGGTCATCGCGGGGATCGGTGCCTATCGAGGCCGAGGTGAGCAATCGCCGGAGGATCTGCGGAAACTGCATCGAATCCTGCTCATCAATGCTGGCGCCGATTTCGGCTACCTCGCCGGCGGGTTGCTGATGCTGTCCCGTTCCGGGCAGATCGCTGATCGTTTTGCGCGCGCGGACGCCGAAACCGTTCGTGGCGATGGCGCGGGAATCCTCGTCCAGGGTGGCTTCCTGCTCTTGCTGGACACCGTCTACGCGGTGCGGACGCGCGCCGGCGCTCAGCCGGCGCTGGCGGCGGCCAGCACCTGAGCTGCCGCTTGGCAGTCGCTGGCGGTTACCCCCAGGTGCGTGACGGCGCGCACGGTGCGCGGTGCGAACGCCAGTACCGCCACGCCCTCGGCCGCAGCGCGCTGGACCACGGTGGCAGCGTCCGGGCCGGCGTCGTCCAGGTCGAACACCACGATGTTGCTGTCATGCGGACGCACCGAAACACCGGCCACCGGCTGCAGTGTTTCGGCCAGGGTCGCCGCGTTGGCGTGATCCTCGTGGAGTCGCTCTCGGTTGGCCAAGGCGTACGACGCGGCAGCGGCCAAGATCCCCGCCTGCCGCATGGCGCCGCCGAACATGCGCCGATATCGCAAGGCGCGGCGGATCAGGTCCGCTGATCCAGCCAGGGCCGATCCGGCAGGTGCCCCCAGGCCCTTGGAGAAGGCGACAGCAACCAGGTCAAACCCGTCGGCCAACTCCGATTCGGGCGTACCGGTCGCCACGGCGGCGTTCCAGAGGCGGGCGCCGTCGCAGTAGGCGGCCAAGCCGAGCTCCTTCGCCTTGGCGAGCACCGGCCGCACTTCGGCGGCGGACCACGCCACCCCGCCCGCCCGGTTATGCGTGTTCTCGATCTGCACCAGCGTGGTCGGCGGCAGGATCATGTGGCCGGTGGGCTTGGTTGCCGCTTGCAGGTCATCGGCGGTGAACCGGCCGGCGGAGCCGGCGACCGTGAACTGAACACCGGCGTTGGCCGCCGACGCTCCGGTCTCATGCCATACGGAGTGCGACTCCGGCGCGACGACGACGTCGTCACCGGGTTGGGTCAGCACCCGCAGGGCCACCTGATTGGCCATGGTCCCCGTGGGTAGCCACAGTGCGGCCTCATGCCCCAACAGGTCGGCCAACTGCTCCTGCAGCGCATTGACGCTCGGGTCCTCGCCGAACTGGTCGTCGCCGACCGGCGCCGCCGCCATTGCCGCCCGCATGCCCGCATCGGGCAGGGTGACGGTGTCGGAACGAAGGTCGATCATCAGCCGGCCAGAGTGCTGCCGAAGATCTGCCAGGCCAGCAGCGACTTGGCGAAGAGGCTCAACAGCACGTAGACGGACTCGCCGAAGAGGTAGTCCCGCCACCGGCCGACCTGGCGGTACTGCAGGTACATGTTCACGGCGAACGTGTTGAAGAGGAGGAAGAGCGAAAGGAAGATCACCACAACGAAGCCGGGAATGGCTGTTGCGGTGTCGGCGCCGGGCGCGAACACGTAGATGAGGATCGCCACCCACGGGACGGTTCCGGCCACGCAACCGAGCCAGAACGGCAGCCAGTGCCCGTCGCCGGGGGAGTGGTAGTGCTCCTGGAGCAGTCCGAATCCGATCATGGTGGCGTTCACCGCGAAGATCGCCAACAGGGCGGTGATGTCGGAAATGCCGGTCAGTTGCGCGATCAGGACGATCATGATCGAACTGGAAACGGAGTACTCAACCCAGCGGGCGTAGTTGCGCTCACGCTTGAGGTTGTCGACGTACCAGGTGAAGACGCCGGGTAGCACCAGCACGAGGTGGGCCAGCGCCGACAGGAAGAGGAAGGCCGCCACCCAGAAGCCGATGGGTGAGTCGAACAGGAGCGTCGGCGGCGGGGCCTCGCTGCCAGGTGGGCCGGCCAGGTAGTCGGCCGTGACCGGAAGGGTGAATTCGTTGGCGAGCACAACCACGGCGATCGCCTGAGCCAAGTGCAGTAGGCCCATACCGAAGTTGTAGCGGCGCAGCCGCTGGAACCGGACTTCTTGCTCGGCCTCGGTGATCATGACTGCACGCTAGGCGGCAGGAAGGGGTTGGCGCGCGATGGGCGCGCAGATCAGTCGATACGGACGATGTCGCCGGAGGCGGTGCGGAACGTAACCGAGACCAGGCCCGGCTCGTCGCCGTCGACCCACTCGATGGCGCTGCTCTGCAAGGGGGACTCCAGCGGGCCGCCCAGGAATTGGCGGATCTTGTCCTGGTCGCCGGCGAGTTCGCAGGACTCCACGGCAACCGTGGCGGGTGCGCTGCGGCTCGGGTGCTCCTCCTCGGGGACATCCCACTGGATGAAGTACGGCAGTGACGGGTCCTCGAGGACGTCCAGCAGACCCAGTTGCCGCCAGCGCAGGTCGAACCCGTCCGGACGGCGCCGATGCCCGGCCAGGCAAGCGCGCCCAACGCGCGCCTCCACGGCGGCCATGTCGTCGACCTCCACCACCCAGGTGAGCCAGCCGCCGCCGGCCTCAGCGCGCGCCTTGACCGCTTTGCCGAACGTCATGCGGTCGGCGGCAGGGTGCTCCAGTGCGGAGACGACTTCCAGGTACGTGTTGCCGGCAAGCGGCAGAACGAAGTTGCGTGTGCCGAACGCCGGGTGACATCCGCCGTCAACGAACGCTGCGCCCAGCGCAGCCCCGATTCGCTGAACGGTGTCTGCGAGGTGCTCCGACGATGTCGCATAGGAGACGTGGTCCAGCCGCATGGCCTGATCATCCCCCTGCCCCTTTTCGCTTCGAACACCACCCCCCGACGCGTGTGCGGATCAGTGGTCGGAATATTCACGTGTAGCAGATAGTTGAGGATTGAAGTACTCTTCTCCCGAAGCCAGGAGGTCCCGATGCCCGCAGTAACCGCCCCCGATCTGCTTGTTCTGCCTCGGGTCCCGCGCCCGGACCAGGCAACGTCTACATCGCGCCCCGTGGCTCGTGTCGTCGAAGGTCTGGCCACTTTCGAAGGTGAGGGCTTTCCGGTCCGGCGACCGTTCCCCGGCCGCATGGGACTACACGAAGCCGACCCGTTCCTGCTGTTGGACCACATGGGCGCGGTGGAGTACGGGCCCGGTGAACCGAAGGGCACGCCGTGGCACCCGCACCGCGGCTTCGAGACGGTCACCTACATCGTGGACGGCGCCTTCCAGCACCAGGACTCCACTGGTGGCGGCGGGCTGATCGCCGATGGCGCCACCCAGTGGATGACAGCCGGCGAAGGCATCTTGCACATCGAGACCCCGCCGGAGTGGCTGGTCGCATCCGGCGGCCTGTTCCACGGCGTGCAGTTGTGGGTGAACCTCCCGGCCTCGGACAAGATGACCGCACCCCGCTACCAGGACATTGAGGCGTCCGCGGTCAAGCTTTTGGCCAGTGATGACGGCGGCAGCCTCCTGCGTTTGATCGCGGGCACGTTGGCCGGATACGAGGGCCCGGGTAGCACGCACACACCCATCAGCTACCTGCACGCTTCGGTACCGGCCGGGGCGCGCCTGGAGATCCCCTGGGAACCGGGTTTCAACGCACTTGCCTACGCACTCTCCGGCAAGGGCTTCGCTGGCGAGGAGCGGGCGCCGTTCGGCGAAGGGCAACTGGTCCAGTTCGGCGCTGGCGGGCACATGACGCTGGTTGCCGCGGACCGGGGCGACAGTCGGTCGCCGGGTCTGGAAGTGCTCCTGCTGGGTGGGCAGCCGATCCGCGAGCCGATCGCCCACTACGGGCCGTTCGTGATGAACACCAAGGCCGAGGTGCTGACCGCGTTGGAGGACTTCCAGAAGGGTCGCTTCGGGCAGATCCCGGTCGACCGCATCGCCTGAGGGTGTCGGACCCGGGCAGTGCCACAATGGGTCTTCAGTGAGCATGGGAGGCGCACATGAGTGCACAGGACCTCTCCAGCACTCCTGAGCAGTCCACCAGGACGGTGCGGCTTGACGTAACCGGAATGAGTTGTGCCAGTTGCGCTGCCAATATTGAGCGGCGACTGAACCAGTTCGACGGGGTATCCGCTTCGGTCAACTACGCCACCGCGCAGGCGACCGCGCAGGTGCCCGACGCCGTTGCAGTCGATGACCTGGTGGCAGCGGTGGAGGCCGTTGGTTACGGGGCAACTGCCGCCCCCGAACCCGGTCAGGCGGAGTCCTCCACCGTCGAGGACGAGCAGCTCCGAGTCGTCGCGAACCTGCGCCGACGGCTGCGTTGGTCGCTGGTTCTCGGCGTTCCCGTGGTGTTGCTGTCGATGGTTCCCGCGCTGCGCTTCGACGGGTACCAGTGGGTGACGGTGGCCCTGGCCACACCCGTAGTCACTTGGGGGGCTTGGCCGTTCCACCGGGCCGCTTGGGCCAACGCGCGGCACGGCCTGCTCACCATGGACACGCTGATCTCGCTTGGCGTGACCGTGTCCTTCGCCTGGAGCGTTGTTGCCGTTGCGGCCTGGCCGCGCTTGGACCTGTACGTGGAGGTCGGGGTCGCCATCACGGTCTTCCTGCTGCTGGGGCGGTGGCTGGAAGCGCGCGCCAAGCACGAATCGGGATCGGCGGTGCGGGCGCTGCTGCACCTGGCCCCGGATGAGGCGTCCCTGCTGCGTGACGGGGTCGAAGTACGGGTGCCGGCGGGCGACCTGCGCGTCGGCGATCGGTTCCTGGTGCGCCCGGGGGAGCGATTCGCTGCCGACGGGGTGATCCTCACCGGCCGCTCCGCCGTGGACTCCTCAATGCTCACCGGTGAGTCCATGCCAGCTGAGGTCGGGGTCGGCGACGTCGTGGTCGGCGCCACCATCAACGTCGGCGGGCGGCTTGAGGTGGAGGCCACCGGGGTTGGCGAACAGACCCGACTGGCGCAGATTCGGCGGCTGGTCCGGGACGCACAGTCCGGTCGGGCCCCGGTGCAGCGGTTGGCCGACCGTGTCGCGGCTGTGTTCGTTCCCATCGTCATCGTCCTGTCGGTGGTCACCGCCGTCGGTTGGGTGATTGGTGGCGGCACGGCCGAGCAAGCCATCACCGCAGCCGTTGCGGTGCTGGTTATCGCTTGTCCCTGTGCGCTGGGACTGGCCACCCCGACGGCCTTGCTCGTCGGCACCGGTCGTGGCGCAGAGCTGGGCGTGCTGATCCGCGGCCCGGAGGTGCTGGAGGACACTCGGCGCGCCGACACGATCGTGCTGGACAAGACCGGCACCGTCACGACCGGGCGGATGAGCCTGGTCTCGGTAGTGCCGGCCGCCGACGTCGACGAGGTCGACCTGCTCCGGTGGGCCGGCGCGGTTGAGGACGCCAGCGAGCACCCGATCGCCCGGGCCGTAGCCGACGCCGCCATCGCGCGTTTCGACCGGCTGCCCACCGTCGAGAACTTTGCGGCCGTGCCCGGCCGTGGGGCCCGCGGTGAGGTCGACGGTCACACGGTTTGGGTCGGCCAACCGGAGTGGGTGGAGAACTCCTCCGGAGCGGTCCTGTCGGCAGACCTCGACGTCCTGGGAGCAGTCCATCGCGGCGACGGCCAGATCGTCGTTGCTGTTGCAGTGGACGGTCACGCGTACGGACTCCTCGGCGTGGCCGACCAGGTGCGACCCAGCAGCGCGGCGGCGGTGAGTCGCCTACGCGAACTGGGTTTGACGCCGATGCTGGTGACCGGTGATCACGCCGAGACCGCCAACGCCGTCGCCGCCACGATCGGTGTTCCGGCCGTGCTTTCCGCCGTCAGCCCTGAGGAAAAGGTGGAAGTGGTTAAGCGGCTGGCCGCCGACGGGCATGTGGTCGCGATGGTTGGGGACGGTGTCAACGATGCCGCTGCGTTGGCCACCGCCGACCTGGGCCTGTCCATGGGGTCCGGCACTGATGCCGCGATCGAGGCCTCGGCGTTGACCTTGGTCCGCGAGGACCTGTTGGCGGCCGTGGATGCGATTCGCTTGTCCCGGGCCACGCTGCGCACAATCAAGCAGAACCTGTTCTGGGCGTTCATCTACAACGTTGTCGCGATCCCCGTTGCGATGGCGGGGCTGCTCAACCCGATGATCGCCGCTGCGGCGATGGCGGCCTCCAGCGTTTGCGTGGTGGCCAACTCCCTTCGACTGCGCCGGTTCGGCTCCGTCGACCCCGCGGTCCGCTAGCCGGGCCCCGCCTTGGGCCTCCTTCCACAGGCCATGGCGGTCAATGCCATTCCACAGCCGCGGTTACCTGGATTGGAGCGGCCGTGTGGGCACCCAGTGTTCGCCCATGCCCGACACCGACATCATCAAGCTGCGTGACCCCGCCGAACTGATAGCCGCGATCCCGTATCTGATCGGCTTTCATCCGTCCGACTGTTTCGTTGCCTGCGGTCTGGCCGCGGACTCACCGGTCCTGCATCTACGGGTGGACGCCGAGGCCGGGACGCAGCCGGATGCCCTGGCGCGGTTGCTCACCGCGCACCTGCAACGAGCCGGAGCCGAGGGGTTGATCCTCGTCGGCTACGGCCCAACGGCCACCGCCGCGTTGACCGCCGTCGCTGACGGCATTCGCTGCGGTCAGTTGGTGGTGTTGGACGTGCTTTCAGTGCTGGATGGCCGATGGCGATCGCTGCTGTGCGAGTCGGCGGCGTGCTGCCCGCCGAGTGGCAACGCACTACCGGATGCGGACCAGTTGCCGGTGGTGGCCCAATTGGTGGCCGCTGGCCGCGTCGCGCGCAGCGACCGAGCCGCTCTCATCGCTGACGTGGCCGCGGACGCCGAGCGGCAGGCCGAGGTGCGGCAGCATCTGGACGAACTCGCCGCAGGCCAACCAGATGTCACGGCCGTCCATCTGCAGCGCTGGCTGGAAGGCATCGCGGCGAGCGCGACGGGTGCCCCCATGCCGACGGCTCTTCGCAGCGCCCAACTCCTGACCGCGCTTCGTGATGTTCGGGTTCGCGACGCGTTGATGGGTGTGATTGCGGCGGACCCCACCGGCGTTGAGCCGTTGCTGGCCTGGTTGGTGTCTGGGTGCCCAACGTCGGCGGCGGCGCCCGTGCTGACCCTCACCGCGTTGCCGGCCTGGCTGCGCGGGGACGGCGCCCGCGCGGCCCAACTGCTGGAGTTGGCGTTGTCCGCAGATCCGGAGTATCGGCTGGCACAACTGCTCGACTGCGGGCTGGCGGCCGGGCTGCCGCCGGCGGAGATCGCGGCCATCTGTCGGTCTGCTGCGGCCGTGGGATCTGGTGCTTCGCAGGCGGCCTCCTGAGTCACGCCGCTGGGGGCTGATTGGCCGCGATCCAGCCGTCGACGCCGGACCAGACTGCATTGAGCCAGTCCGCAAGCCCCGGTAGGTCCTCCGGAACGTCCGTGGCGGCGAACCACCGCCAGGTCACCAGCAGAGTCTTCTCCTGCGGCAGTTCCCGCCAGATGTCCCGAAGCGTGTTCATCCGGTCCAGTCCCGTGTGCGCCACCACCGCGACGCCGGCATCGGGTGCGGAAGTTCGCGCCGCGAAGACCCCGGCCGGCCGCGGCGGCAAGGTGTGCCGCAACCGTTCGGCCCGATCCGCAGCATCGTCTCGACCGGACGCGCGCAACCTTTCGATGGCCCGGACGCGGCGACCGGGAGTGAAGTTGCCGCCTTCGGGGAAGATGACCAGGGCGTCTTGCGCCTGCATGTCGGCGGCGAGTTCACCTATCGCCTGGACGGTTTGCGCCCCCGCGCCGGGGGCTGCGTCGATGAACCGGCAAGGCAGCCGATTGAGCACGACGTCGATGAGCGGGTCCAATTGCAGGGTCGCCTTCAAGACGATCCGGGGCTGTCGCCGCCGCACCCGCAGGAGGCGATCGACGATCAGGAACGAGTCGCCGGGTCCGGCGTGGCGGGACAGCACCAGCGCCGGCCGGTCGGCGCTGACGTCGGCTGCTTCGGGCTCGTCTCCCTCGGTGGCGATGGACAGTCGGAACATCCGCTCGGCCACCCAGACCAGACCCGCCAGCATCGTTCGCAGCAGCCCGTAGTGGCGTTGCTGGAACCAGTGCCGCTTCAGGAACAGGCCGAAGCCCGACATCACCCACAGGACGAACGCTGCGATCAGCCCGGCCCACTCCATCGCCAGGTAGACCAAGGTGAAGCCGGCCAGACGCAGGGGCCGCCACTTGCCGGGGACCAGGAAGGACAACAACAGGAGGGCGGCCAGGGTCAGCGGGATGCCGAACAGCACCACCGTCGCAAAGGCGAACACGAGTGGGACCAGCACCAGGCGCCGAACCCAGTACGGCGGCACCGGCAGGTTCACGAGGTCAAGCCGATCTGGTCGAGGTACTCACTCGCCGCTTCGTGGGAGCGAGCGATCCGGGCCTCGGTCCGCCCGAACGAGCGGTAACGAAGTTGACCGGGGTCGTCATATCGCGTCGGGGCCCCGGTCGGCAGCACGTGCACGCTCACGTCTTCGGGCACGTCCTCCAGGTCCCCGGCGAAGCGGTGGCGTCGGGAGATCTCGAAGGCCACCAGCGCCACTTCCCACGGCTTCTTCGGCACCGTGAGCGGTGTTTCGATGCGGCCGACCTGGAGCACGAAGATGGTCTTGGCGCCAAGCGTGATGGCGCGACCGAGCGGGATCGAATCGACGATGCCACCGTCGATGTAGTGCTCGCCGTCGATCTGGACCGGCGGCAGCAGCCCGGGCACCGCACTGGAAGCCAGGATCGCGGGGATCAGCGGACCGGAGGTGAAGTAGGTGGGCGCGGCCCGCTCGATGCTGGCCGCTACCGCCTGAAACGGGACTGCGAGGTCCTCAAACCTCTGCACGGGCAGCTTCTCCGCGAGCATCCGGCGCAGCGCTGTGTTGCTGTGAACGTGGGTCCGGGACTGCGCCAGCGTGCGGATCCGGTTGAACATGGAGCCGCCGAAGATGTCCGAGGCGGATATGCCGGCCCACAGGTCCGCCAACTCGTCCACGGCTCGAAGGTCCGGCTCGGCGGCCACCACCACGCCGTTGATGGCGCCAACTGAGGTGCCGATCACGATGTCGGGAGTGATGCCGCGTTCCAGCAGCGCGCGCAACATGCCCACCTCGTGGGCGCCGAGGTGTCCGCCGCCGCCGAGGACGAACGCGGTGCTCATACGGTGATCCTGTCACCGCCCGGTTGTGGCATGCGGCAACATTCGGGCCCATGAGTCGGTTGAGCGAGGTAGACCTGTCACTGTCGCTGTCCCGCGAGGAGGAGGACGAGCGACTGGCCGCGGCCCAGACGCGCCTGCTGTTCCTGCGTCTGGTGCTGGGCGGTCAGATGGCCAAGGCCGGCGAGGTGATCGGCCCGCCGGTGTGTGTCGTGTTCGAGGGTTGGGACGCGTCCGGCAAGGGCGGCTCGATCCGCCGCATCGTGGCCCCGCTGGACCCCAGGCACGTGCGAGTCGCACAGTTCGCAGCGCCCACCTACGACGAGAAGCGCCACCACTTCCTGGCCCGGTTCTGGGCGGCGCTACCCGGCTGGGGCGGGATGAGCATCATGGACCGTTCCTGGTACGGGCGGGTGCTGGTCGAGCGGGTGGAAGGCTTCGCGACCAGGGATCAGTGGAAGCGCGCATTCGGCGAGATCGTCGACTTCGAGACCACCCTCGTGGACGAGGGCATGATCCTGATCAAGTTCTGGATGCACATTTCCGAGGACGAGCAGTTGAAGCGGTTCCACCGACGTGCCAAGGACCCCCTGAAGCAGTGGAAGCTGACCGACGAGGACTGGCGCAACCGCGAGCGCCGCATTGAGTACGAAGAGGCGGTTGAGGACATGCTCAATCGCACCGAGCACGAACGGGCGCCTTGGTTCGTGGTCCCGGCGGAGAGCAAGCGCTACGGCCGGGTATTCGTGTTGGAGCACACGGTGAAGGCGATCGAGGAAGGCATGAAGCGCATGGGGCTGCAAGTCCCCTCGACGCCGAGCGGGTTGCGGGCCCGCCGCTGGTAGGCGGACCTTTTCCACAGGTCAGGTCCGCTGGTTTCTCGGCTGGCGTGCGCCCACGTACCTTCCGCGGTCGTGTTGCGACTCGCCCTGGCCGTGCTGCTGCCGTTGACGGTTGCCGCCTGCTCTGCTGGTTCGCAGCCGGCGGCGCTGAACTCAGAGGTGCCGCTGCCCGCGCCCGCCGAGGGCTCGCCGGCGTCCGGGGTCGATGCAACCGAGAATGCGGACCCCGAAGCGGACCCAGTGGAAGCCGCGGTCCGCGAGTACGTCGCTGCTGCGAACGTCGCGATGAGCACCGGGGACACCACGCGGTTCCGCCAAGCGGTCACTCCCGAATGCACTTGCCTCGCATTCGCCGACAGCGATCGAAGGCCGCTACGCGCGGGAGACTCCACTCCTGATGGCGCGGTGGACGATCACCGAGTATCGAAGTCGCCGACGACTCCGGAAGTCGTGCGACGGCAATCAGCTCGCTCATGGCAGAGCCGCCTCCGCGTGCTCGGTGTCGACGGTGAAGTCATGGACTCGATGGTCCGCCTCCAAATTCGATTCATGCGTTCTGCTCACGGCCGAGGTCTCAGGTCACTGGCGTGTCGCGGACGTCGACGAACTGTGAAACGGACTCTGCTGGCGCTGATCCGTCGTCCTCGCGACCTTCGTCCGGTGGCCTGCGACCTGCTCATGCGCTGCGCTGAGATACCGCTGCGATGTCTCGGGCGATGACACCGCGGATTCGATCCGGGGTGACCTGTTGATTCCGGCGGCCACGTTCCGGGGCGAGGCTGGCGCGCGCAAGGCCGCGTCGGACTGTCCTGGGTGCGTCTGGGAGCTACTTCCGGACTGCCGCGACGCGATCGACTCCAACTGTCTGGGCTCGGTCGCCACCTGCCCGCGTGGCCAGAACAGGTTCGAGATCCGCCTGCTACGGCCCACAGACACTGCCTTCGAACGCGTCGGTTCGGTTTGCCTGGGCCCGGGGACCCCGCGTACTCCTGCGCAACTGTCCGCGCTGCTGGTGGACGACTTCGAGGAGTTGCTGCCGCGGCAGGCGATCAGCTTCCAGCCGGCGGCCGGTGGGCTTGTGAACGTGGCCACGCTGTTCGCCGCCGGTCAGCCGGCTCGGTTCGGTCCCGCCGATGTCTCCCTGGGCCCGTTCGACGTGCGGGTGACCGCGACTGCCGACTTCATCTGGGACTTCGCCGATGGCGAGATGCTGCAGACAGCACAACCAGGCGGAGCCTGGCCCGACGACTCGGTCAGTCACACCTTCACGCAGACGGGGCAACGCCAGGTCGAACTCACCACGCGCTGGTTGGGGGAGTTCACGGTCGACGGCTTCGGCCCCTACCCGGTCGCCGGGGGACCGGTGACCCAGTCGAGCAGCGTCACCGTTCCGGTGCGCGAAGCCCGGGCGCGACTCGTCTCCGGCCGGGACTAGGCGTCGCAAGGCCCGCAAACTGCGCTCAGATCGAGGCGACTGCCTCAGCTACCGGCGTATGCCCGCCCATCAGGTCGAACGCCTTGCCGATGGTGTTGTCCGCGGCCACGGTGGCAGCCAGGACGGCAGCAACATCACCGCGTGGCAACCCACCCGAAGGCAGCCCGGTTCCAACGCTCACCAGCCCGGTCGTCGGCGCATCCTGCAGCCCACCGGGTCGGACCACAGTCCAGTCCAGTTCGGAGTCGGCTAGGGCCGCATCCGACGCCCCCTTGGCCTGCAGGAACTTCAGGAGGAACGGCGGCCCCTGCTCCGGTCGGTCGGCCATCAGCGAGGACAACTGCACCCAGCGCTTCACGCCGGCTGCCTGCGCGCTGGCCTGGGCGGCGATGCACGCGTCCCGGTCGATGACCTCGGGGTCGCCACCAAGCGGCGCCCCGGCACAGAACACCACCGCGTCCACCCCGGCCAGGGCTTCGGCGTAGTCGCCCATCAGGTCCCCCTGAACCGGTGCCGCCCCGGCGGCGGTGACGGCGTCGAACTGTTCAGTTGACCGAACCATCCCGCGCACCTCGTGCCCCAGGGCCACCAGTTCGTCCACGGCCAGGCGTCCGGTCTGTCCCGCCGCCCCCATCACCAGAACGCGCACGTTCGTATTCCTCCATCGTCGGCTGCGGCGGCATCCTCGCACTGGCTGCCGGACTAGCCACGCGCAGGGCAGGGGTTCCGCTAGCGTCAGCCCGGCAACTGGAGGAGGCCGAATGGGTGCAGTGGTGTTGGGGTACGTCGCGACCGCAGAAGGCGAGGCCGCGCTGCGGCGGGCCATTGAAGAGGTCAAGCTGCGCGACGTCCCCTTGATCGTCGTTACTTCCAGCAAGGGCGGTGCCAACCTGGACGCGGAGGCGGCCACTGAGTTGCGCGGCGAACTTGCGGCCGTGCGCAAGCAGTTGGATGCCTCCGGGGTGCCCTACGAGGTGCGAAACCTGGTTCGCGGCAACGAGCCGGCCGAAGACCTGATCGATATCGCAACTCAGGCCGAGGCCGACATGATCGTTATCGGCCTACGCCGTCGGTCTCCGGTCGGCAAGCTGATCATGGGCAGCAACGCGGTGCAGATCCTGCTGGACGCACCGTGCCCGGTGCTGGCCGTCAAGGTCTGACTAGATGCCGAGCAAGCCGGCGCTGCACCTAGCGCTGGACGAATCCGCCGACGCGCTGCTGTCGCGGGACCCGTTCGCGCTGTTGGTCGGCATGCTGCTGGATCAGCAGATCCCAATGGAGCGTGCCTTCGGCGGGCCGGCGGTAATCGCCCAACGCATGGGAACGCCGAAGCGGCTGGACGCCCGCCTCATCGCCGAAACCGATCCGGATGAATTCGGCAAGGTGATGAGCGGACCCCCGGCGGTGCACCGATTCCCCGGTTCCATGGGAAAGCGGGTCCAGGCGCTGGCGACTGTGATCGCAGCGGAGTACGACGGCGACGCGGCGGCGATCTGGGCGGACGTACCCGACGGCAAGACGCTGGTGGCCAGGCTGCAAGCACTGCCCGGCTTCGGCGCACAGAAGGCCAAGATCTTTGCCGCACTGCTGGGCAAGCAGCTCAACGTGCAGCCCACGGGATGGCGCGCGGCCACCGGTGACTATGGCAAGGCCGGCTCGCACCGCAGCATCGCGGATGTGACCGGCCCCGAGTCGTTGGCCAAGGTGCGCGCGTTCAAGCAGAAGATGAAGCAGGCGGCCAAGGACGGCAAGTAGCCCGGTGGCCAACGCAGACGGCCCCAACTCCAAGGCCTTGCTGGAGGCAGTTCGGCTACTGCGGCCAACCTTGACCGCAGACGAGATCGCCGAGGTTGTGGCCCGAGTCGGGCGGCAAGTTCTCGGTGCGGCCTGGGCCGGCGTCGCAATGTGGGACCCGCCCGAGCAGCGACATGAGTTGCGCGTGGTCACGGTGGGCCCCGAAGGCGCCACCATCCCGCCGAAGCTGGGATTGGACGAGGACGGGCCCACCACCGCGGCAGCAGTGGGGGAGGCGGTCTTCCTGAGCGACCCGGACAGTCTGCGGGAGCGGTTCCCAGTCCTGGCAGACCGCATCCTCGGTGGCGATGAGGCCGCGTGGGCGGCCGTGCCGGTTCGCAGTGAGGTCGAAGTGATTGGCGTGCTGCGGTTTGCGTTCAACGCGCCGCGGACCCTCTCCGATCCCGAACGGGAGTTTGTGTTCGATCTGGCCGAGGAGTGTGCGATCAGTCTCAGCCGCAGTGAGCGTTTCCACGCGCACGAGTCGGCGTTGCTGGCGCTGGAGCGGGGTCTGCGTTCCAAGGCGTTGCCGGAGATCCCCGGCTGGGACATTGCCGCGCAGACGCGACCGGCATTCGGTGGTGCGGCGCACGTCGGCGGAGACTGGTTCGACGCGATCGAACTGGGCGCCGACGGCGCCCTGCTGGTTGTCGGCGACGTCATGGGTCACGGTCCGGGAGCGGCGTCGGACATGGGCCAGTTGCGAATCGGGTTGCGGGCGTTGGCGCTGACCGAACGCGACCCGGGCACATTGCTGGGTCGGCTGGACCAGTTGCACTTCGGCACCGACTCGTTGGACCGGTTCGCCACGCTGCTGTTGCTCCTGGTGCCGGCCGGCGAAGGATCGGCGCTGATCGCTTCGGCCGGCCACCTGCCGCCGCTGTTGGTTCGGGACAACGGGCAGTGGGAGATCCTGCCCATCCCGGTGGGCCCGCCCATCGGCGTCCCGGCCCCGGCCTATGAGACCTACGAGGTGCCCCTGCACCCCGGGGACCTGCTGCTGGCGGTAACCGACGGGGTCGTCGAACAGCCCGGCCAGACCGTGCCAACGGCGTCGGATCCAGAGCTCATCGCTGTGGTCGAGCGGATCGTCGCCGCCGCCCACGGGAATCTGGACGAATTGGTGGGCACCACGCTGGCCGGCGCCCAGACGAACGACGACGCCACGGTCGTGGCCGTGCGTCGCAACTGATCGGGTCGCCGCGGAGCACTGGGTACGGATTACAATGTCATCCTCCCGCTGCAGACGGTCCCCGCGAGGACCGGCGAAGGCAGCGTCCCCGAACGTGAGACCGAAGGGCAGCCCGTGCCGGAACGCTTGACCTCGCCGAAGTCCACGCGCGCTGTTGCGGCCGCGGCGAAGAAGCCGGCGGCCAAGAAGGCCGTTACGGCTTCCACGAAGAAGGCCCCCGCCAAGAAGGCGGCTCCGGCGAAGAAGACCCCGGCCAAGGCAGCCGCGAAGAAGGTGGCCCCGGCGAAGTCGGCGGCGAAGAAGGCTCCCGCCAAGAAGGCGCCAGCGAAGAAGGCGCCAGCGAAGAAGGCGGCCCCCGCGAAGGCTGCTGTGAAGAAGGCTCCGGCGAAGGCACCCGCCAAGAAGGCGGCCCCCGTGAAGCCGGCGGCGAAGAAGGCTCCGGCGAAGGCACCCGCCAAGAAGGCGGCCCCCGCGAAGTCGGCGGCGAAGAAGGCCCCCGCGAAAAAGACGCCAGCGAAAAAGGCCGCCACCAAGGAAGCCGAGACCACGATCCTGCAGGCGGTGCCGCTGCCTGACGGCGCCAAGCCCAAGTTGGAGGGTGAGCCCGACGCCGCGGGCATGGCTGTTGCCGCGGAGGTGGAGAAGGAGATCACCACTGACGACTCGTTCGTGCTGTCGGCCAGCGACGACACCGATGAGCCCCAGCAGGTTGTGCAGGTCGCCGGCGCCACGGCCGACCCGGTCAAGGACTACCTCAAGCAGATCGGCAAGGTTCCGCTGCTCAACGCCGTCCAAGAGGTGGAGCTGGCCAAGCGCATCGAGGCGGGCCTGTTCGCCGAGGAGAAACTGGCCTCGACGCCGCGCATGAAGAAGGCGTTGCGCGAAGAACTTGAGTGGATCGTCGAGGACGGACGTCGGGCCAAGAACCACCTGCTCGAAGCCAACCTGCGGCTGGTGGTGTCGTTGGCCAAGCGCTACACCGGTCGCGGGATGCTGTTCCTGGACCTGATCCAGGAGGGCAACCTGGGTCTGATTCGCGCGGTGGAGAAGTTCGACTACACCAAGGGCTACAAGTTCTCTACCTACGCCACCTGGTGGATTCGGCAGGCGATCACTCGCGCGATGGCCGACCAGGCCCGCACCATCCGCATCCCGGTGCACATGGTCGAAGTGATCAACAAACTGGCGCGCGTGCAGCGGCAGATGCTGCAGGACCTGGGCCGAGAGGCGACTCCAGAGGAGTTGGCCAAGGAACTGGACATGACCCCGGAGAAGGTCATCGAGGTCCAGAAGTACGGCCGCGAGCCGATCTCACTGCACACCCCGTTGGGTGAGGACGGCGACAGCGAGTTCGGCGACCTGATCGAAGACTCTGAGGCGATCGTTCCGGCCGACGCGGTTTCGTTCACCTTGTTGCAGGAGCAGTTGCAGCAGGTGTTGGACACCCTGAGTGAGCGCGAGGCCGGCGTCGTGCAGATGCGGTTCGGCCTGACCGACGGGCAGCCGAAGACCCTGGACGAGATCGGCAAGGTCTACGGGGTCACGCGCGAGCGGATCCGCCAGATCGAATCCAAGACGATGTCGAAACTGCGCCACCCGAGCCGTTCCCAAGTCCTGCGCGACTACCTCGACTAAGTGACAGAAAGTCTCGGCGTTTCTGCAGTCCAGCGAATCATCGGCCTAGAGCCAGCCTAAGGACAGCGCTTGCAGGCTTAGGTGGTTGCCACTGGCGGGCGCTACGCCCCCAGCCCGTTGACGGTGTCTTCCGATTCGACTGCGGCCAAGGGTTCACGTCCCTACGCTGCCCTCGTCTGGATGGCCTACGAGGGGATGGACAGCAGCCGTGAATGCTCGTCGGTGGTTGGACTTGGGTGGGGCTCTTGCGCCGGTTCTGATTGTGATCGCGGTGTTTGGTTTTGGTTCCGACTCTCCGCTGCCCGACGCCCCAGGTGTCGACGTCGTGGCGTATTACGAGTCCAACCAGACCGAACAGGTCGTCACCACGATCATGGTGGCCGTTGCGGGCGTGCTGTGGCTGCTGTTCGCCGGCCGTTTGCGTGAACTCCTGACCGGCTCTACTGAGGCTGATCGTGCCTTCGCCAACGGTGTGTTCGGTGGCGGTGTGCTGTTCGCGGTGGCTACGACTTCAGCCGTCACCGTCCACGTGGCCGTGCTGTCGGCATCCGACAGCGGCTTCGCTAGCGCTGCTGAAGCCCTCAACATCCTGGATAGCTTCAGCCCTGTTCCTTTGGCCGTTGCGGGAGCGGTGTACTTCATTTCGCTGGGCACCGCCTCGATCCGGACCAAAAAGTTGCCGGGGTGGATTGCCTGGATCTCCATCCTCGTTGGGGTTTTGTGTGTGTCGGGTCCGTTGTTCATCCTTGGGGTCGGGCTGACCTTCATTCTGCAACTGATCTTGGCCGTGGTCATGTTCACCCGAGATGGTTCCGCCGAGGTGGTCTGATCATGACGCTGATCACCGCGGTCCTTGGTGGCCTACTCGTCGGCTGGTTCTTCGGGTTCACCAAGAAGGCCTTGGTCGTGCTTGCACCGATTTGGTTGGTAGTCATCTTGGTGCAAACAGTGTTCGTTCTTGAAGACGAGCGAACTCCGCCGGAAGACTGGGCTTACGTGCCGGTGCAGGTAGTCATCGTCGGGATCGCCCTTCTGATGGTCTGGCTCGGCTCGAAACTCCGAGCACGGTTGAAGGCCTAGCGGCCGTGTCGCGGCCCGACCTGACATCGTGGTCTGGAGTTGTTGAGGTCTCGATTGTTGGGAGGCTGGATGCATGAGCTTGATGCCCTGACTGCGTCGGCTGAGGCTGAGTGGTTGGAGGCGTGGGCGGCCGGACCTGTTCGGACTCGGTGGGAGCGGGTCCCGCTGCAGCGTGGTGACTTGGCCCCAGACGCGGAACTCCCGGATGAGTCGGGGACTTTGCGTCGGCTCTCTGACTTCTGGGCCGACGGTCCTGCCCTGCTGTTGTTCTGGCGGCACGCTGGCTGCTCCTGCGGTATTGATCGTGCCGCCCGGTTGAGGGAGGAGTTCCCCGGATACGTTGCAGCCGGTGCAAGTGTCGTCGTGTCGGGATGGGGGAACCGGTCCGGGCCGAGCGCTACCGGTCTCTGCACGGGCTTCCCTGCCCGATCCTTTGTGACCCGGAGCGCGTCTCGTACGAAGCTTTCGATCTGCTGGAGGGATCGACGGCTCAGGTGCTGTTCGATGCCCCGGACGAGTTCCTCGCCTGTGAGCTGGAAGCTGGTCAGTCCTTGGCAGCTGAGCGGCACGGCACCGATAGAGCATCCGTCGACTCGCCTTGGCAGATGCCTGGGGAATTCGTAGTCGGCCAGGACGGCGTCGTGCGATTGGCCTACCGCTACCAGTACTGCGAGGACTACCCAGACCCTCGGGTCCTGATCGCTGCGCTGCGTTTCGGCTGAGGCACGCCTGGACCACGGCAAGGGTTGGTGGGCGACGGTCAGTAGGCGGTAGCCAGGAGCTGATCTCAGTCCAAGATAGATCCATGCACAGCGCTCACGGGATCCCCGTTCAGAAGGGCTCACGCACAGCGCTCAGCGGGGTCCTGCTGCGCGACTATTTGGACTAGGTCGCCACGACCCTGCCGGCAAAGGCCCAGGTCAGGGGGTCTTGAATCCTCGGATGGGGCGACCGGCTAGGTCGCACAGCGCTCAGTCCAAGGTAGCGCGGGCAAGGTCTAGTCGCGTCGACGTCACCGAACTAGGTCAGGCCGGGGTGGGCTTTCGCCTCTGGTTCTGGATCCGCCTGCGACAGACATTGGGCTCGTAAGGAGGTGCCCAATGAACACTTCGCAGGACACTTTGGATGGGACGAGGGTGTCGAGTTCCCGCTGGTCCCGTTGGTCGTGGGTAATGCTCCCGTTGGTCGTGGTCAGTTTCGTGGCCACGTTCGCGCTGTCAGTGGTCCTCTTGGGACTGTCTGACCTTGAAGGATCCGAACCGATGTCGGAGCAGGGGCTGATCGGTTGGCTCGTTGTAGTGCTCAGCCTCCTGGTTGCTCCGCTGCCCAACTATCTCGGCGTGTGGTTCGGCCTGAAGGCGGTCCGACTGGGTGAAGGTGGTCTTGCCGTAGTTGCCACGCCCTCAACGGTCTCGTCGTCGCCAGCCTGTGGCTGCTGATAGTGGTCACGACGCTGAACCAGCTCTAGTCGGAGGAGGTGTCTGATGAAGCAGAAGACGCCAGGTGAGGCCATCCACACGTCAGACCAAGGGACATTGGGTTCCCGTTACACACGCTGGGCGTGGGTTGCGCTCGTATGCACAGCCTTGACACTCCCGCTTGGGATCTTCGCGTCGAGTTGGATCATCGACTCGCAAGGTTATGACCCGAACAACCTGGAGGGGCTGCCTGCGGGAGTCGCCCTGCTAGCCGGGTCCGTGGCCGTTGCCATCACATTGATCGCACCCGTCATTGGCTTCATCTTCGGCCGGAAGGCAGTTCAGGCGGGCGATTCCCAGGGGCGGGTCCCCATGCTGTTGGGGGCCGTCGGTGCAGCGGTGTTCGTGCTTCTCAACTACGGCCCGTGGCTGCTTGGCCTGCTGATCGACTGATCAGAGTTGGCCGGGGGATTGCTCGGCAGCGTCGAGCCGGGTAGCCGGACGTCAATTCGACGTAGATCGTTGGACAGCGCTCACCGTGCTCCCATTTGGAATGGGCTGACGAAGGTCGCTTGACTCAGCCTGAATTGCGAGGAATGTGGTGGGCGGAGGTGGTTGATATGACCACTGATTCTCCGGTTCACCATGAGGGTGACCACCCCAAGGAGCACAGGCTGGCTCGGGTGTTCATGTGGCTCCTGGGTGTGATCGCCACGGGTCTAACGGTTGTCCTCGGGATCAATGCGGTGGCGGCGATACAGCAGTGGTCGTCGTATGTGGGCGGCGAGTCCGTTGCGGTGCTCTTGATCCTGGGCTTCCTCAGCGTCCTAGCGATTGCCGCCTGGTTGGCCACTTGGGTTGCCTGGAGGATGTCTCGAACCTGATCTGCCAGGAACAAACTGCACAGCTCCTCAGGGTGCCTCGCAGCCTTGGCCGGCCGACTTCGCGTGTTTGGTGTTGGACCTTCGACCCTGCAACTCCAACGTGCCTCACATCACACTGAAACTGCCTCTCAAGGAGGTGGCTAGATGCTGCTCGTTGCGCTCTTCCTCCTGGTCGCTGGCGCCTTGATGACAGCGCTGGCATCGCCCCGAGGCCAAGATGCTGGCGACGGGGCGAGATCAAGACGGACATTGGCTCTAGTGCTTCTAGCGCTGTGCCTGGCCGCTTACGGAAACGTCTGGGTCGGGGACACCGGTCAGGCTGGACCTGCGGCGCTCAAGATGAGCGTGACCCAGTCCAGTTGGCTGGCAGCCGACTCGTCACAGATCGTGGCTCAGTACTCCCGTGACTGGAACGGTGATCGAAACAACGATGTGCTGGGAGTGGCCGCCGACGGTGGCCTCTACCTCTATCCAGGTACCGGTTACGGGGGATTCACCTCCTCGAAGAAGATCGGCCACGGCTGGTCCGGCTTCGACAAGATCACCCAGTTTGGCGATGTCGACGCCAACGGCGGCCTAGACATAGTGGCCATCAAGAGCGGTGTCATGTGGGCCTACGAAGGGGACGGAACCGGGCGGGTCAAGAGTGGCATTCAAATGGGTCCCGGATGGGATGCCTACCGCCTGATCGTCGCCCCAGGTGACTGGACTGGCGACGGTCATGACGACCTCTTGGGGCTACGCGCTTCCGACGACACTCTTTGGCTTTGGCCCGGTAACGGCCGAGGTCGCCTGCTTTCGGCACGTCAGATCGGCTACGGCTGGCGTGCTTTCACTGGCTTGGCCGGCGTCGGCGACTTCAACGGCGACGGGGCAAATGATCTGACATACCTCTCCTACTGGGACGGGTGGCTGCGCCTGTACCCAGGAGATGGGGACGGGGGCTTCGCCCCAGAGGGGCCGCAGTTCATCGGGCACAGCTGGGATGCGTTGACGGCAGTAGTTGGAGTCGGGGACTTCAGCGGAGACGGCCGCACCGATGTGATCGCACGTACCCAGTCGGGGGCTTTGCTGTTGTATCGCGGCAATGGATACGGCCTGTTCTACTCCGGGTACACCCAGGTCGGGCACGGCTGGTCGGCCACCCGGATCCTCGGAAACAATGTTGTCGTGGACGACATTTGACGGCGGACCCCGGGCCCTCTGACGCCCCAAGCGACAAGCACAGTCCCATCGGTGAGGCGTAAGGCGGCCTCGACCGGTTTCGCCCGAAGGAAGCGGACAGAAGTGGTATTGGCAGTGCCGTGTTCGCGTATGCATGACCGCACAAACGTGGGAAGGGACCTCCTTCCCTTGTGCGGTCGGTCGCGCCGGCGATGCTGAAACCAGGGCGCAGGAGTTCGTTTGCGTGCTCCAGACGCGACGGCTGTCTGTCGCCGAAGGAGGTTTCATGTCTGAGTTGATTCCTCCGGGTTGGTACCCGGATCCCGAGCAGGTGGGCGTCCAGCGGTATTGGGATGGAAACGCTTGGACGGATCAGCGAGCGCACGCAAACCCCCAGATCGCTGCCGCGACGGGGACCAACGGCCTGGCTATTGCCTCCTTCGTACTAAGTGTGTTCTGGGCACTTGGCGTTGGGAGCGTGCTTGCGATCATCTTTGGTTTCCGGGCGCGGTCTCAGATTCGCACGTCCAGGGAGTCGGGCGACGGGTTCGCCCTCGCCGGCATAGTCATTGGCTTTCTGGGACTGATCCCAGCCGCCATCCTGCTGCTCGCAGTGACATTCGGATCTCTCGTCTCGACGACGTTGGATGCCGTGGGTGGTTGGGAAGCCGGCTCAGGCCGGATCGAATCGGTGACGCCAAGTGTGAATGAGTTCAGTCGGCTTACTGCCGATTCCTCCTTCGACGTGGAGATCAGGACGGGGGAGGCGTTTGGGGTGGTGGTTCGCACGGACGACAACCTCCTCGATGCCGTGCAGGCGTCCGTCAGCGGGGAAACGCTCACTCTGAGTCTGCGGGGGAACTACCGCGACGTCACCCTCGAAGCGACAGTCACCGTCCCCAACTCGGCCTTGTCGGCGATCAGCACTTCCGGAGCCGCCACCGTGGTTAGTCAGGGTCAACTCGCCTCGGACGTGTTCGTTGTCGAGGCCAGTGGCGCCAGCCGGGTCGTCCTCCGTCTGGACAGCAACAATCTCACTGTGGACGCCTCCGGTGCCAGCACCATCGAGGTAACCGGCGCAGGGGATGTTGTGGATGCTGAGGTGAGCGGGGCTTCGACCGTTTCCCTAGCTGGCTTCAACGCGTCGGCAGTCATGGCCAGCGCCGATGGGGCCAGCACGATGGACGTCACCGCAACAACGTCATTGGACGCCACAGCGTCAGGGGCGTCGAAGATCCGATACGGCGGCAACCCCACCGACGTCACCGCTGACGCATCCGGCGGGTCCACCATCGAGTCGAGGTGATTGGCACGCTCCCGGGTGCTATCCCCTGGGGCGGTTCTTCCTGAGGAAGTAGCCGGCGGTGATCAAGCCGATCACGCCCCAGACCAGGGCAGCAAGCAACTGCTCCCACTTGAACTCGAAACCGTCAACGAGCCAGTAGAAGAGGAACCCGGCGGCCGCGGACAGCACGAACACGAGCGCATACCAAGCCCTTGAGCCTTCTTTCATAGCTGCACGCTAGTTCGGCGGACGCGGCCTGGAGCTCAGCTCGGTTTGGCGTAGCGGGCGACGCCGGTGTCGTAGAGCACGCAGGCCTCGTCGCCGACCGTCCAGGCGTCGTGCCCGCCGGGAATGGTGAAAACGTCTCCGGCCGACACCGTCGCTTCAGTGCCGTCGTCCATTCGGACGGTCATGCTGCCGGAAACGCAGATGCCGCTGTGCTCGGCCATGCAACTGTCGGTACCGGCGATTGGCTTCACATCCGTTGACCATCGCCACCCAGCCTCGAAGACCCCTTTGCCGAGAGTGAAGTCGCCGAGGGTGACTACGTCCACTTTGCCGTTGGCCGCGAAGGGCCGGGTTTCGTTCGGATCCGCCATGTTCTGCTTTGCCAGGGAAGCCACAACGTTCTCCATCCGTAGATGTTGCGAATGTTCACTCTCCTCTTGGCAACTACCGGCGTCAACGGCATTCCCAGATCCCGACGCCGACGCCGCGCTGCATCACGATTCGCCTCGTTCGCCCTAGGCTCGGCCGTGCCGGATCCCCCCGGTGCCTTTCCGCGACCTAGGAGTGCCGATGGCAGACGAGACACCGCTGTTGGATGTGCTGGCCTCGATGACTTGGTCATCGCTGAAGGCGTGCGAACTGCCGCCTCGTGAGTTGATGCTTGTCCGGATCGCCGCGCTGGCCGCCATTGGTGCGGCTCCGGTGTCCTACCTGGCCAACGCCGAAACAGCCAGGGATGTGGGGATCACCCTGGAGGACGTTGAGGGCGTGCTGATCGCGGTCGCGCCGATCGCCGGAAGCGCGCGGGCCGTTTCGGCCAGCGGCAACATCGCCCGTGCTCTCGGATTCGAGGTCTCCGCCATTGAGTCCCGGTTCGAGGCGGAACTGCGCAAGCAGGAGGAGTAGCCGGGCTGAACTGCCGGTAGGTCAGTCCTCGATCCAGTTGCCGTCCATCCAGGTCGGTTCCCCCTCCAGCAGCGGCGCAATCCTGGTTTGGAACCACTCGTCGTGTGCGACGTCGTCCGCGATCGCCCAGTAGTCCTCTCTTGAGGCGAAACGCACCGCGGAGACGACCCGGCCGCCATCGTCGGTCAGCAGCATCTGGGCATCCACCAGACCGGGCCGGCCCGGGCGTGATGCCCGCCACTTCTCCATCGATTCGCGTAGTTCTTCCGCTGTGGTGGGTTCCTTCAGTTGCGCGACCATCACCGTGCCGTACATCACCGCCACCTCCATTCCTGGCCGTGGCAAGGCCTGCCCGGCCAGCGCATTTGTGACGCTAGGTGGCCTGCGGTGCCACCTGTAGTGACCATTGGCCTATAGGTCCGAGTCGAGACGGCGCAGCGTTGGTCGCCCCCTGCGCTCTGCAACGACGGCGAGGAGATCCAATATCTCCGGAGCGCGCGCGTTCGTGGCAAGGTGAGTTGCTGCTGGCAACTGCAGCGCAGCAGGCGACGATGACCGAGACCATTTGACGCTTTGCTGGGCAACTCGCCCGGGCCATCACAGGGAGCCGACGATGACAGAAATGATCACGTGTGTCTGGTTCGACCACGAGCAGGCCCTTCCGGCCGCGGAGTTCTATGCAAAGACGTTCCCGGACAGCCAGGTCGGCCGGGTCAACGCGGCAGCGAGTGACTATCCCGGCGGGCGGGCCGGTGACGCGTTGACCGTCGAGTTCACGCTGTTGGGTCGCAAATTCGTGGGCCTGAACGGCGGACCAAACTTCACGCCGAACGAATCAGTGAGTTTCATGGTGATCACGGAGGACCAGGACGAGACCGACCGCTACTGGAACGCGATCGTGGACACCGGTGGTTCCGAGAGCGCCTGCGGCTGGTGCAAGGACCGTTGGGGGTTCTCCTGGCAGATAACGCCTCGGTTCCTGCTGGAGATGACGACAAGCGACGATGCCGAACGAGCTCGGCGGGTGTTCGAAGCAATGCTGCAGATGCGCAAGATCGACATCGCTGCGCTGGAGGCGGCAGCCGCCGGGTGAGCTGGCTGGCGCTAGGCCTTCTCGTCGGGCACAACTGAGCGCAGGAACCGGTCCAGATTGTGGGCCTGCTGAACCAGCATGGCGCCGAAGTCGTTGTTCACCTCGACGATGCGCCCGTACACGTTGGAGATTGCAGCGTCGTGAGCCTTGCGGTATCGCTCCGCCGGCTCCTGCCAGAAGCCGAGTTGTTGGAACAACTCCACGGATAGGTCAACCGAACCCTGATGGACTCGTTGCATCGTTCCCATCGCGTTCTCCAACGAGGAGGTCACCAATTCGGTGAATGCCTCGAAGCGCTCAACGTTGTCCACATCGCGATCCTAGGCGTCAGCTAGGGGAGTGCGTTGGCAGTGCCTCGGCGCGCTCGCGAATGCCGACAAGCATTCTGCGGGTCATGACGAAGCTGACGGCGGCGACCGGCTCGACTAGCAGCGGAGCCCACTTGGTCAGGTAGCGGTACCGCTCCCGGACAACGAGTCGCGACCGGTCGCTTCCGGACGGCTGGAGCACGAAAGCCCAGGTGAAGTCATAGGGGGCTTCGTCCTCACCAACGGCTCCAGACGCCGGTACGCCACCGCGCACCACCAAGGCGTTCGGCGGGTCTACCAGCTCCACCCGCAGTGCGACATCCGGGTGCAGTCGGAACTCGTCTCCCTCGCTCACCCCTTGCCACTGCGCCACGATTCGATCCGCGCTGTGAATCTGACAGCCGACGAGGTTCTCCAGCCAGTCATAGGAGTACAGACCGCCGCGCCCTTGGCCCATCTGGGCCAGCCATGGCCAGACGGCCGCCACCGGGGCATCGATACCGACGGCTCTGGTAGCGACCAGGTCGGCCTCCTCGAGGATGGAGTCCCCGGGCAACTCTGCGCCCAACTCGCTCGGCGTCGCGCCCCAGTGCAGCTGGATCTGGCGTAGCCGCAGCGCGTAGACGGCTCCCGCCGCCGCCGCAACTGTCGCGCCTCGTAGCAATGCGCCCATCACCCAAGCCTGGCCGGAACGGCCTCCGGTGTCGATTCCGATCGGCAACGGTGACCAGGTCTGGCGCCCGTCCGAATCCCAAATCTGATCACGGTCGTGACCCAAAGCCTGCAAGATGGAGGCATGACTACGAGCAGTTCAGATAGCCGTTACGCAGCGCGCCTAGAGGTCGACTACCCGGAGCAGTTGGACCGCTTCACCACGTTCTGTCCGGATCCTTTGGATCATCCCGATCGCAATTGTCTTCTCAATCCTGAGTACGAGTTCGGAGAGCACCGTCACTCTGATCGATGAGGCCGGTGATGTTGTCTCCAGCGCGAGTTGGAGCTCGGGCAGCATCGCGACGAGCCTGGCGGTGGTGACCGCGCTGCTGATCATCTTCAGGCAGCGGTACCCGCGGTGGTGGTTCAACTTCGCACTGGAGCTCAACCGCTTCGGTGCCCGTATTGGCGCGTATTTTGCGTTGCTGACGGACGCGTACCCGTCGACCGAGGACGAGCAGGCGGTGCACCTGGATCTCGACTATCCCGATGTACCGCAGGACCTGAACCGCTGGTTGCCCCTCGTCAAGTGGTTCCTCGCGATCCCGCACTACGTGGTGCTGTTCTTCTTGTACATCGGCGCGGTCTTCGCCGTGATCATCGCCTGGTTCGCGATTCTGTTCACCGGCCGCTACCCGCAGGGCCTGTTCGACTACGTGGTCGGGGTCGGGCGCTGGACGCTTCGAGTCCTTGCCTACGCAACGCTGTTGCTGACTGACAAGTACCCGCCGTTCAGCCTCGACTGAGCTCGTTCAACGAGGGCCGGTTCCGGGGGGTAGTCCGGCTAGGGCCGCAGCCAGAGGTAGAACCCGAGGGTCTGGACTGCCATCCACGCTCCCAGCAGGGGCAGCACCACGCCCAACAGCGCCCAGGTCACCATGTCCGCAAGGCCACGCATCAGTGCAAACGTGGCCGCACGCATCCCTACGCCGATCACGACGCAACGCTAGCCAACGTGGGCGACGCGGTCCGGACCTGCCGACGTCTCGCCACACCGGGGGTCAGGCGGCGGGTCAGCGCAGCGTGATGAAGAACTTCATGCCGCGCGCCCAGGCGCGGGCCCCGTCTTTGGCTCCCTGCTTGGCCAGCACCTTGCCCTTGCCGATGCCGTGGGCGACCTTGGTGCCGACGTCGTCAGACCACTGGGTGACACCACGCAGTGATGCTGCCTGGCCGTTGCGCAACTTGGATGTGGCGCCTTTGGGTAGGCCGATGACGCGTAGCGCCCCGATGGCGTTGCCGCCGACGAAGACGCTGGTCTTCTCCACCGATTTGAGGCTGAACCGGTAGCTGCGCAGCACGATGCCGGGCTTCGGTGACTCCTGGTCCACTGAGGCGGGCTGAACCTTCCCGGCCGAACCCGTCGCAGCGGTCGCCTTCTGCACTTTGGCCACCACACACCTCCACGCCGCATCCCCTGTCGGCTACCGCGAAGCCTGCCGCAGGACAGCCCCGCAGCGCAGGGCCTTCAGTCCTGATCGCCGGCGCGGTCAACCCCTAGCCTGGGATCGGCAATCGGAGGGAGGCGAAATGGGTTCATCGAACAGTTCTGCTGGCACCAGTGCAGGTGGCAACGCGGTCTACGGACTCGGTTTGATCGGCGCGGGCATCTACTTCTTCGTCGAGGCAAGCCGCTTCTGGGACTACGTCCTGGCCATCCCCAAGGCGATCGTCTGGCCGGCCATCGCCGTTTATGAGTTGTTTCAGCTGTTCTACGGCTGAGTGGCGCATGTGCATGCGGGACTGAGGCGACCTTGCGGCGACTCTTCTGGCGTAAAGCTGATCCGGTGAGATGGCTTCCCTTGAGGCCATAGGTTTGGTGCATGACGACAAAGGCCAAGACCGGCACAGACCTGGGCGAGACCGTCGTCAGATGGATGCGGGTGCACCGTGGCGCCCGCGGCTGGTCGGCGCGGGAGTTGGGGGATCGGCTGGAGGCCGCCGGCTACGGGCTGAACGCCACCGCGGTGACGAACATCGAACAGGGGCGTCGTCGGCTCTCGCTGGATGAGTGGGCCGCAGTCGCAGACGTCCTGGGTGAGCCGCCCGTCGCCATGCTCATCCCCCCGGAAGGGGAAACTGTGCGGCTGCCGGACGGCACCCGACTCGACGCTCGCCAGTTGCTCGGCTGGGTTACCGGTAGCGGCGACCTGGAGATCGACCGAGACTCCGCTGAAGCCGCGCATCGCCTCGCGCGGCTGGTGGCGTTTCAGCTCTGCTACGCGGGGACGCTGGCGGCGTCGATTGCATTGCGGGCGGTGGAACGTTGGCGGATCGAAACCTGGGCCGGACCGGCTGAAGCCGAACGGACTCGCGGATTGGTTGAGGATTCGATCCGTGCCGCTATCCATGCGGCCATGACCGCGAAGACCAAAGGCGCCCGTTTCGATCCGTTGCCGCCGGCAGTAGTTGAGGCGGCGGGGGAGTTGGGAATTGACGTTCCCGCTGTGCTGGTCGGATCGAACAACTGACCAGGTTGCCCGCCCGGGCTCAGAAGCGATCCAGCAGTTCGGCGGTGACGATGCCGAAGCCAGCCTCAGCAGCAGCGGCCTCCACCTGCTCCCGGCGTGCGTCGGCATCCGGCGCCGCTTCGACCACCTGCTGGGCGGCCTCGGTCCACACGACGTTGAGTTCGTCGTTGTGCCAGACCTTCACATGCTCGTCGAGGGAAACCGGCGGCAGGTAGGCGGGATGGTCCCCGCATTCGATGTCGATGAATGCGTCCGCGGCGGGCTTGCCCCAGGCCCTGGCGAAGAACCCGTACGCCGGGTCGTGGTGGTGCAGCTGGAACTTGAACTTGTACAGCGCGTTGGTCACCTGCTCGGTGCGGGCATCGGAGCCTGTGGGCAGTTCCGCGCCGTGAAAATGCGTCATCCAGACGTCCAAGTAGGCCGCCATGGCCTCGATGAACAGTTCCTCGTCCAACTCCGCGTAGTTGCAGTGCAGCAAGTACGGCGAGCAGATGGTTTGCAGCCATCCGGTTGCGGTCTCGGTCAGGCCCAGCGCTTCGGCGTAGTGCGCGTGCACCGGCGCGAGTGCGGACAGATCAAGGTCGGCAGTGACGGGGCTGATGTCCAGCACTGCGATCGAACGGTCGCCCACCCCGCCGAGCTGGTAGAAGAAGATCGGCTGCTCGCTGGTCGGCTGGCCGAAGGCCATGATCACCGTGCCGTGCATGCGGCTACCGATCAGGTACTCCTCCATAACCAGCCGGGACAAGGTGGGCGTTGCGTAGGTCTCCGCACGCAGATAGGTCCGCCCCTCGGGAGTCAGCCGGTCGACGTTGAAGTCCAATCGGTCCGCGGCCGGAAGGTGCTCTGCGAAGGCGCTACGGAACCGCTCCAGCGGCTCCCTAACTTCATTCAGTCGGCTCATCGGCTCCTCCGATCACACGTAGCTGGTCAGGACGGTCAGGTAGTTGGCTCTTTCGAAGGCGGTGGGGTCCGGCCCGGTCGCCCAAGCGGCCGAACCGCGGGCCTGGTCAACCGACTCGTACTCGTGCTCGTCGAACCAGGCCTGCATGCCTGCCTGCACGGTTGTGACGTGCTCGGCGCCGTGGTGCAGCAAGGCCGACGTCATCATCACCGCGTCTGCGCCGACCAGGATCGACTTGATCGCGTCCTCGGCCGTGTGCACTCCGGATGACAACGCCAGGCTCAGGTCGGTGAGGTGGCGCAGCAGCCCGATCCAGCGCAGTGGCAGGCGCAGATCAGCCGAGGTGGACAACACCAGGGCCGGTGTCGCGCGCAGTGACTCCAAATCCAAATCGGGCTGGTAGAAGCGGTTGAACAGCACCAGCCCACTGGCCCCGGACTTCTCGATGCGGCGCACCAGATGCGGCAGGGACGTGAAGTAGGGGCCCAGTTTGACCGCGATCGGAATGCTCACGGCCTGTCGGACCTGCTCGATCACGTCGAGCACCTCCGCCTCCACGTCGGCGGCGGAGCGGTCCGGGTCCGCCGCAATTCGGTACTCGTTGAGTTCCAGCGCGTCGGCTCCGGCCTCCTGCAGCAGCGAGGCGTAGTGAGTCCACCCGGAAGCGCTGATGCCGTTGAGACTGGCGACCACGGGGACGCTCAAGGCCGCCTTGGCGCCGGCCAACAACTCCAAGTACTCATCTGGTCCCGTCGCGAACGCGACATCCTCGGAGTAGAAGCCACTGGTCTCCGCGAAGCCGGCACCCAAGTCGCCCACCAGTGCGTCGACCTGTGTCGACTCCGCGATCAGTTGCTCCTCGAAGAGGGAGGGCAGCACCACGGCCCCGATGCCGGCGTCCTCCAGGCGCCGCAGGTTGTCCAGGCTGCGGGTGTGCGGACCGGCCGAGGCGACGAGCGGGGAATGCAGTTGCATCCCCAGGTAGGTGACGGTCAGGTCGACGCTCATTCCGTTTCCTCCGCATCCGCCGCAACCGAGCGTTCCAGTCCGGCCAGTTGGCTGTAGTAGCGCCAGCGTTCGTCGATGTCGGCCTGGGCGGCGCGGCCAAGGTGTTCGGCCGCCTCCGGGTGAGTGCGAGCGAGCATTGCGAACCGTGCCTCGGACTTGGCGAAGTCTTTGAACGGGATCGACGGCTCCTTGGAGTCCAGGCTGAACGGGTGTTCGTGCTCGTCGCTACCCGGCCGGAATCGGAACAGTGGCCAGTAGCCGCTTGCCACGGCGTCCTTCTGGTGCGTCATGGACGTCTTCATGTCGATGCCGTGTGCGATGCACGTCGAGTACGCGATGACCAGCGAGGGTCCGGGGAAGGCTTCGGCCTCCTGCAGGGAGCGCAAGGTCTGCACGTCGTTGGCGCCCAATGCGATCTGGGCGACATACGCAGTGCCGTAGGCCATCGCGATCATCCCGAGGTCCTTCTTCGGTGTTGGCTTGCCGCCGGTGGCGAACTTCGCCACTGCTGCGCGGGGCGTGGACTTGCTCGCCTGGCCCCCGGTGTTGGAGTAGACCTCCGTGTCCAGGACCAGCAGGTTGACGTCACGTCCGGCGGCCAAGGTGTGGTCCAGGCCGGAGAAGCCGATGTCGTAGGCCCAGCCGTCCCCGCCGACGATCCACACGCTGCGGTGGACCAAGTCGTCAGCCACGGTCAGCAAGGTGCGTGCGGCCAGGTGGTCGGGACCGCTGTCGTCCACTGCGCCGAGTTGCTGCTTCAGCGCCGCCACTCGGGTTCGTTGATCGGCGATCCCGACGTCATCGCGGGCGCCGATGCCGCTGATCAGTGCTGTCACCGTGTCGTCGCCGATGCGGGGAGCCAACTGCCGCAGCAACTCGATCGCGAGCGCCTGCGCCTGATCCAGCGCCAGCCGCATCCCCAGGCCGAACTCGGCATTGTCCTCAAACAGGGAGTTGGACCAGGCCGGACCGCGCCCGTCGGCGTTCACCGACCAGGGGGTGGTCGGCAGGTTCCCGCCATAGATCGACGAGCAGCCGGTCGCGTTGGCGATGATCGCGCGATCGCCGAACAGCTGCGAGACCAGCCGCAGATACGGCGTCTCACCGCATCCGGAGCAGGCGCCGGAGAACTCAAACAGCGGCTGCAGCAATTGGGAGCCCTTGATCGTCCCGTGCGGGACCAGGTCGCGGGGAGCCTCGGGCAGGTCCAGGAACGCGGCGAACCGTTCGCGTTCCACGTCCAGGTGCTCCCCGATCGGCTCCATGTTGATCGCCTTGTGCTTGGCCTCGGACTTGCTGCGGGCCGGGCAGACGTCGACACAGATGCCGCAGCCGGTGCAATCGTCGGGGGCGACTTGGATCACCAATGCGCGGTCGGGCAGTTCGCGGGACCGGAAGTCCTTGCGCGGCAGATCGGTCCCGAGCATGTCGAATGCGGCGGGCTCGGCGACCTTGGCGCGAATAGCGGTGTGCGGGCAGACCATGGCGCACTTGTTGCAGTCGATGCAGATGCTGGGATCCCAGATCGGGATCTCCAGCGCCAGCGTGCGCTTCTCGTATTGCGCGGTGGCAGTCGGGAACGACCCGTCCACGGGCAGCGCGCTGACCGGCAGCAGGTCGCCCTCACCGGCGATCATCCGGGCGGTGACGCGTTGGACGAAGTCCGGTGCGTCCTCGGGCACTGGGCGCCTGCGGCGGATCTGCGAGGTGACCGTCCCGGGCACTTCGACCTCGTGCAGCGCCTGTAGCGCGGCATCGATCGCGGCCAAGTTCTGCTCCACCACGGTGCGGCCGCGGCGTGCGTAAGTCTTCTCGAAGTGCCGCCGGATGTGACCGAGGGCCTCGTCCGCGGGCAGCACTCCTGATAGCGCGAAGAACGCCGGCATCATCACGGAGTTGATGCGCTGGCGCAGTCCGGCGGCGGCCGATACGCCGTAGGCATCGATCACGAACAGCCGCAGCCCCTTGTCCACGATCGCCTGTTGCACCTCAACTGGCAGGTGGTCCCAAACCTCGTCCGGGCCGTACTGGCTGTTGAGCAGGAACGTCGCCCCTGGGTGCGCCAGGCCGAGTACGTCCATTCGCTCCAGCAGGGAGAACTGATGGCAGGCGACGAAATCCGCCCCGGAAACCAGGTAGGCCGAACGGATCGGGTCCTCGGACATCCGCAGGTGGCTGACGGTGACAGCACCGGACTTCTTGGAGTCGTAAACGAAGTAGCCCTGCGTGTGCAGGTCGGTGTTCTCGCCGAGGATCTTCACCGCGGCCTTGTTGGCGCTGACGGTGCCGTCGCTACCGAGGCCGTAGAACACCGCGGTGCGTACGGGGGCGAGGTTGGGCAGCGGTTCGTGTGTGGGCAGCGAAAGGCGGGTCACGTCGTCGACGATGCCGACGGTGAAGCCGTGCGCCGGCGGTGCTCCGGGGGCGTCCAGGCCGTCGGCCAGGACGGCGCTGGCGTGCTCGAACACGGACGCTGCCATGGCTGGGGTGAATTCCTTTGAGGACAGTCCGTATCGGCCACCAATGACTCTCGGCGCCGTGCTCCGTTGACCGGTTGCCACTGCTTGCCCCAGCGTCGCGGCCACATCCAGGAACAGCGGTTCACCGGGGGCGCCCGGTTCCTTGGTGCGGTCCAGGACTGCCACGGCGCGAACAGTTTCGGGCAGCGCGCTCAGCAGCGCCGCAGCGGGGAAGGGCCGGAAGAGTCGAACCGTGGCCACACCGACCTTCTCGCCACCAGCCACCAGCGCGTCCACCGCTTCGGCGACCGTCCCGGCCGCCGAGCCCATCAGCACGATGACGCGGTCAGCGTCCGGCGCCCCGTGGTAGTCGACCAGTTGGTAGGTCCGCCCCGTGCGCTCAGCCAAAGCCGTGAAGGCCGACGCAACCGCATCGGGGACGGCGTCGTGGTAGCGGTTCGCCGCCTCCCGGGCCTGGAAGAAGACGTCGGGGTTCTGCGCCGTGCCGCGCAGAACCGGGGCGTCCGGAGTCAGGCCGCGGGCGCGATGCTCGGCGACCCGGTCAGCGTCAACCAGCGCCCGCAGGTCGTCCGCAGCCAGTCGGCGAATCTTGGCGACCTCGTGCGAGGTGCGAAAACCATCGAAGAAGTGCAGGACCGGCAGCCGCGAATTGAGGCTCACCGCATGTGCGACGGCGGCGAAGTCTTGCGCTTCCTGGACGCTGCCGGAGGCCAGCATGGTCCAACCAGTGGTCCGGGCAGCCATCACGTCGCTGTGATCGCCGAAGATGCTCAGGGCGTGCGTGGCCACAGTGCGCGCGGCGACGTGAATCACTGCCGGTGTGAGTTCGCCGGCCAACTTGAACATGTTCGGCAGCATGAGCAGCAAGCCCTGGGAGGCGGTGAAGGTGGTCGCCAACGCGCCCGTCGTCGCAGCGCCGTGCAAGGCACCCGCAGCTCCTGCCTCGGACTGCATCTCGATGACGTCGGGAACCGCGCCGAAGAGATTCGGCTTTCCCGCGCCCGACCACGAGTCGGCGAACTCGCCCATGGGCGAAGCCGGCGTTATCGGATAGATGGCAACAACGTCTGACAGCGCGTAGGCAACCGACGCTGCCGCCTCGTTGCCGTCGAGGACGGCCCAGCCGGGCTCTTGAGGGACAGTTGTGGGAACGGTGGTCGCCACCGTGGCACTGGTCACCATCTCATCGTTGCGTCGGACCCGGCCCCGCGCGGGAGTCCTTCGTCCCCTCTGCCCCGCTAATCTGCTCAGCGTCTTGATCAGCCGACAGCCGGGGAGGCAGCGAGTGACCGAATCCGGTCCCGACCTCGGTCTCGTCGACGCCTACCGCAGCGCCGCCCTGGCCTACTCCGTGCCGGGCGCGCCTGCGGCGACCCGACCGTGGGATGAGGCGATCAACGCCGAAGGCTCCGCGCGGCCCACGGTGGAGGGTGTCCTTGCGGCCTTGGCCAGCCTCAGCGAAGAGGAGGTGCGCCGGCGCGCGCGGTCACTGGCCAGCGCCTATCACGACCGAGGGGTGACCTTCTCCCTGTCCGGTGAGGAGCGGCCGTTCCCGCTGGATCCGGTCCCGCGGGTGCTGTCCACCGCGGAGTGGCTAGAGGTAGAAGCCGGCGTGGCCCAACGGGTGCGGGCCTTGGAGATGTTCCTATCGGACGTCTACGGGGAGGGGGAGGTCCTCAAGGAGGGGATCGTTCCCCGGTCCGCCGTGCTCAGTTGTCCGCACTTCCACCGGGCCGCCCACGGCATCGCGCCGGTGCGGGGTGCACGCATCCACGTAGCCGGACCGGACCTGATCCGCGATGCGGAAGGACGGTTCCGGGTCCTTGAGGACAACGTGCGCGTGCCCTCGGGGGTGTCCTACGTCATCGAGAACCGGCAAGCGATGGCGCGTGCCTTCCCCGAACTGGTCGGCCATCTACCCCTCCAGCCCGTCGATGAGTACCCGGCCCGCCTGCTCGCGGCACTGCGTTCGACTGCACCGGCAGTCGACGAGCCGAACGTGGTCGTGCTGACCCCGGGCGTGCACAACTCCGCTTACGTCGAGCACACCCTGTTGGCTCGGGCGATGGGCGTGGAACTGGTCGAAGGGCGGGATCTGCGAGTTCGCGGCGGCTACGTGTACATGCGCACGACCGAGGGGGAGCGGCGAGTCGACACCATCTACCGCCGTGTCGATGACGCCTACCTGGACCCGATGCAGTTTCATGCCGACTCCATGCTCGGCGTCCCGGGCCTGCTCAATGCAGCGCGTTTCGGCAGCGTCACCTTGGCCAATGCCGTCGGCAACGGCGTGGCAGACGACAAGCTCATCTACACCTACGTCCCGGACTTGATCGAGTACTACCTCGGCGAGAAGCCGATCCTCGACAACGTGCAGACGTACCGGTTGGCCGAGGCCGACCAGCGGGCCGAGGCCCTGTCCCGGCTGGATGAACTTGTCATCAAGCCGACCGGTGCTTCCGGTGGTCACGGGTTGGTCATCGGAACGACGGCGACCAAGGAGGAACTTGACCGGCTGCGCCTGCAGATCCTCGAATCGCCACGGGACTGGATTGCGCAGCCGGTCGTCATGCTGTCCACGGCGCCGACACTCATCGACGGCAACCTGGCGCCTCGCCACATCGATCTGCGCCCGTTCGCGATCAACGACGGTCACGAGATCTGGGTGCTGCCCGGCGGGCTGACCCGGGTGGCCATGCGGGAGGGGTCCCTGGTCGTCAACTCCAGCCAAGGCGGCGGCAGCAAGGACACCTGGACGCTGGCGGTCGAGCCGGCCGCCGAAGGTCACGTCGATGATGAAGCGGCCGATGCGGCGCTCCTGGCAGCGGACGACATCGACTACCGGCCGGCGCCGGTCACCGGACCGAGCGACAACACCGACTCCCAGCAGCAGCAGATGCAGCAACAGCAGGGCCGGCCAGCAGGGTGGTCCCCATGCTGAGCCGAATGGCGGAGTCCCTCTACTGGATCGGCCGCCACGTCGAGCGGGCTGATGGCACCGCCCGGATCCTCGACGCGCACGTGCACGGGTCCTTCTACGGCCTCGGGCAGCGCGGCGTGGACCGCGCGAGCCGTCGATTGCTCAAGGTGATGGGCGTGGACGTGCCCGCCCGGCAGTTGCAGGCAGCTGACGTACTCGAACTGCTCGCATATGACGAGACTCAACCGAGTTCCATCATGGCCAGTGCCAGGAACGCGCGCGACAACGCCCGCGGTGTGCGCGAGGCGATCTCCGGTGAAGTGTGGGAGGTCATCAACGCGACCCATCTGCGGCTGCCCTCCCAACGCGCCCAGGCCCGAGTGAGCGGCCCGGACTCGTTCCTCGCCTTCATCCGTACGCGCAGCGCACTTGTCGGCGGCCACATCGAGGCGACCATGAGCCGCGACGACGGTTGGCGGTTCCTGGTACTGGGCCGCAGCCTGGAACGCGCGGACATGACCGCCAGGCTGCTCGCCGCCCAACAGAGCCAGCGAACCGATCTGGCGCTGTTGCTGCGCTCCTGCGGCGGGCACGAGGCCTACTTGCGTGCCTACCGCGGGCACCTGGACAGCGCTGAGGTGGCGGAGTTCCTGATGTCCGATCGCCTGTTCCCGCGGTCGCTACTGCACACCGTCGACAGGGCCGGCGAGGTGCTGAGTGAGTTGGAGCCGGCCGAAAGCCGCATCGGCATGGGCGGCGAGGCGAGCCGTGTTCTGGGTGCGGCCCGGGCGCGGATCGCCTACTCGGTGCTGTCCCCGGGTGCCGGTTCGGTGCTGAAAGTGCTTGAGGAACTGCAGCAGTCCCTGGGGGACACCCACGAGGCAATCGCCAACCGGTTCTTCCGGCAGATCGCCCCGGTGCGATGGTCCGCGGAGGCACAGGCATGAGCAACGTGGGCTCGGGCATCAGTCGTTTGTCGATCCGTCACGAGACGGTGTTCCAGTACGAGTCGCAGGTCTCCTCCTCCTACAACGAGTTGCGGATGACGCCCAAGGCCGGTGTCGGGCAGACGGTCCTGGATTCGCGGCTCACCGTCGATCCGGTCGCATGGGTCCGCGAGTACACCGACTATTTCGGCTCTACCGTCCACGTGGTCGAGATCACCGCACCGCACACGGTGCTCACGATCACGAACTCCGCGCTGGTCGAGGCCAGCCCGGATCGGCCCGGACCGAGCGCGGTGATCGACTGGGCCGACCTGAGCGAGCCAGACCTGCGTCGCAACTTCCTGGAGTACCTGACGCTGACGAAGTACACGTCCGTGGACGGCCGCCTTTCCGGAGTTGCCGAAGGTTTCCGGAGGGAACTGGCGCCCGCGGAAGCAGTGCAGGCGGCGTCGGACTGGATTCGCGAGGAACTGGCCTACGAACCGGGTGTCACCGAGGTGCACACGACGGGCCTGGAGGCGCTGAAGGCGGGGATGGGGGTGTGCCAGGACTTCGCGCACGTGGGCCTGGCCCTGCTGCGGGAGTTGGGCATCCCGGCCCGCTACGTGTCCGGCTACCTGCACCCGCAGGCTGAACCCGCGATCGGCGAGGCGGTGATCGGGGAGAGCCACGCCTGGGTGCAGGCCTGGCTTGGCGACTGGGTTGACCTGGACCCGACGAACGGTCGTCCGGTCGGGGCCCAGCACGTCCGCGTCGGGACCGGTCGGGACTACTTCGATGTGGCGCCGGTCCGTGGCGTGGTGGACGGCGGCGGTCGCGCCGTCGCCTTTTCGCGGGTCGCGTTGACCCGGGTCTTCTAGGCCGAACATGCAGTTCGCCAATCGCACCGAAGCCGGCCAAGTGCTGGCGGAATTGCTGGGCGGGCTGCGCAGCGAGGACGTCGTGGTGCTGGCGCTGCCGCGGGGCGGTGTGCCGGTGGCTGCGCCGGTGGCGCAGGCCCTGGGTGCCCCTCTGGACGTAATCCTCGTGCGAAAAGTAGGCGTGCCCACCCAGCCGGAGTTGGCAATGGCCGCCGTCGGTGAGGGCGGGGTCTTCGTGCCCAACCGCTACGTCCTGCAGTCATTGGGTCTTGACGATTCCGTTGTGGCTGCGGCAGCGGCCCAACAGCAGGAGGTGATCAGCCTGCGGGCCGACCTGTTGCGGGCGGTCCGGCCGGTTGAACCTCTCGCGGGCCGCGTCGCGCTGATCGTCGACGACGGTCTGGCGACGGGGTCCACTGCACTGGCCGCGGTTCGGGTGGCCCGCGCGCACGGTGCGGCGAGGGTGATCGTGGCAGTGCCGGTGGCGCCAAGTGACGGGCTTGAGGAACTGCGCGCAGAAGCGGACGAGGTGGTGGCGGCCTACACGCCACAGCCGTTTGACGCGATCGGGCGGTTCTACGTGGACTTCACCCAGGTTTCCGACGAAGAGGTCGTCACGCATCCTGCGTTCGCGGCTTCCTCGACGCCGATCGAGACCGCTTGACGTAGGCTCCGCAGATGAGCACTCACATCGCGCGCGAAGTACGGAGAAATCGCCGAGCGAATCCTCCTTGCCGGTGATCCGCTGCGTGCGCAATGGATCGCCGACAACTTCCTGCACCGATCCCGTTCAGTTCAACTCGACGTTCGCAACATGCTTGGCTTCACCGGCACCTACGAAGGCGTGCCGGTGTCCGTCATGGGCACCGGGCATGGGCATCCCCTCGATCTCGATCTACGTCCAGGAACTGATCGCCGAGTACGGCGTTCGGACGGCGATCCGGGTCGGGACCGCCGGCGGGTTCCGCTGCGGACGTCCACGTCCGCGACGTCGTCATCGCGCAAGGTGCCAGCAGCGACTCCAGTACGAACCGGCGTCGATTTGGGCCTGATCGACTATGCCGCCTCTGTCCGACTTCGGCCTCCTGGAGCTGCCTACCGGAGTGCCCAGGAGCGCGAACATCGACGTCAAGGTCGGGGGCGTTTACAGCACCGACCTCTTCTACGGTGACTTCGATGCCACCGTGTACCTGGGCAAGTGGGGCGTCATGGCCGTGGAGATGGAGAGCCTCGGCGCTGTTCACGCTGGCGGCGCAGTTCGGCGTCCGGGCCCTGTCCATCTGCACCATCTCGGACAACCTGCTGACCAGAGGAGAGACCTCCGCCACGGAACGTCAGGAGACGTTCAGCGAGATGATCGAACTGGCGCTGGACTACCGCGATCGCCTGAGTGCCTAGCGGTCGAGGATTACGTAGGTCCCAGCCGCCTTGTCATGCAGTCCCTGCCGCTGCGGATCCCACAGCATCCACAGGTAGATCAGCAGTTGCAGCAGGGCGCCCACGAAGCCGACGAACGGGATGAATCCCAGCAGGTTGGTGCTGGCCGGGACCGCCCAGCGAACCGTTGCTCGGCCGTACCCGGGTAGGGCTCCGTTCACGTCGATGGCGCGCACACCGACAGCCAGACCGCCGACGGTGCGGCCGAATCGGCCGATGGCGATGATCCAGTAGGCGGCGCTGATGGCCAAAGACACAACAGCGATCAGCGCCAGGCTGGCGAAGAACTGCCCGTCGAACAGCGTGGTCAGGTAGTCCGGGTCGTAGGCAGGGCTGTTGGGGTCCAGGCGATCTGAGTTGGCGTCGATCTCACGGACCAGGTCGCCGATGGTCGGAAGGACGATTGGGATGGCGATCAGGGTTGTCGGCACCGCCAGGATCAACTGGTCGATCAGGTAGCCGCCGAGACGGCGCCAGAACGAGGCGAGCGGGACGCCGGTCGGGCCCAGCGGCCCGGGCTGCTGCCACTGAGCAGCGCCCCCGTAGCCGGGCGCCGGCGGGTAGCCCGCAGCTGGTGGGTACCCGGCCGCGGCCGGATTGGGTTGGGCTGGCATTGCCGGACCACCGGGAGCGGCGTAGGTACCGGCATACGGCGGCGGTTGCGTTCGATCGGTCCAGCCGTAGCCGTCCCACCACCGGGTTCGAGCCGGGTCGCCCGGATCCGGGTACCAGCCGGGCGGCACCTGCGGCGTGCTCATCGAAACGGGGAGACTGCTCAGCGCTCGTCGGGCGCAGCGACACCAGGTGTCTGGCTCAACCGCTCGGACTGGTCATCGATCCGCACGGCGAGGGCCTCAAGTTGATTGCGGTGCTTGCGCATGTGGTGGGCGCAGAACAGCAACTCGCCGTCAGCGAGGACCACCCGCGCGTACGCCTGCGCACCACAACGGTCGCAGCGGTCAGCGTTGGTGAGCGGCGTCTGTGCCAGCACGGTGTTCACGGGCGCTCTCCTTAGGGCCAGTTGGCATAGTCAACCAGCAGTTCGCTCCTGGTATGCCGAATGGACGCGCCGGTTCGCCCTGGGCTGACGCGCACCGCGCGCCGTGACGAGATCGTTACCGCAGCCGCGGGTACCCTCGCGAAGGCCCCACGCAGGGGGCCACCGCCCAGAAAGCCGCCCGCAACGCCATCGTGTCGGAGCCGCCGTGACTGCCCAGCCCGCTCAGAAGCGGCGTAGCAAGTCGGCCAAGGGTGACTACACGGCCGAACACCTGACGGTGCTGGAGGGCCTGGAAGCGGTCCGCAAGCGACCGGGCATGTACATCGGTTCCACCGACGCCCGGGGGCTGGCCCACTGCCTGTGGGAGATCATCGACAACTCCGTCGACGAGGCGCTCGACGGCCACTGCTCGCGTATCGACATCACCCTGCACCCCAACGGCTCGATCGAGGTCGCCGACGACGGCCGGGGTATCCCGGTCGACGTGGAGTCCCGAAGCGGGCTGACCGGTGTTGAGCTCGTGATGACCCGTCTGCACGCGGGCGGGAAATTCGGTAACGGGTCGTATGCCGCCTCCGGCGGACTGCACGGCGTCGGCGCGTCGGTGGTGAACGCGCTGTCGGAGCGACTGGACGTTTGGGTGCAGCGCAACTCCAAGACGTACACGATGAGTTTCCACCGCGGGTTGCCGGGGGAGTACGCCGGGGACGGACCGGATGACCTCTTCGTCGAGCGGCCGGGGCTGCGCGAAGCCGGCAAAGCCCCGCGGTCGCGCACCGGGACCCGAATCCGTTGGTGGCCCGACCGGCAGGTGTTCCTGCCGGACGCGGAAGTCGACCTGGCCGAGATTCTGCGCCGGGCCCAGCAGACGTCGTACCTGGTACCTGACCTCACGATCCACGTCCGGGACGAGCGGGGCACGGACGTCGTGGCGGAGTCCTTCCATCACTCCGGGGGCATCGAGGAGTTCTGCGAGGTGCTCAGCCCAGACGAACCCGTCAGTCGCGTGATCCGTCTGTCCGGCTTGGGTCACTTCCACGAAACCGTTCCGGTCCTCGACGGCAAGGGGCACATGGTGCCCACAGAAGTCGAACGCGAGGTGAACGTGGATGTCGCCCTGCGCTGGGGAGTGGGCTATGACAGCACGGTCCGTTCGTTCGTCAACATCATCGCTACGCCTAAGGGCGGCACCCACCTGGCTGGGTTCGAGCGGGCCCTGGTCAAGAGCCTCAACGACGGGCTGCGCGCGGTCCGACTGCTCAAGAGCGGGGATGCCGCCGTCATCAAGGACGACGTTCTGGAGGGATTGACCGCAGTCGTCACCGTCCGATTCCCCGAACCGCAGTTCGAGGGTCAGACCAAAGAGGTGCTTGGGACAGCAGCCGTCTCGCGAATCGTCGCCAGGGTTGTGGGCAAGGAGCTGGACGCCTTCCTGATGCAGCACCAAACGCGCGGACAAGGCGGCAGCGCGTGCGGTTCTGGAGAAGGTTGTGACCGCCGCCCGCACGAGGTTGGCGGCGCGGCAGCACCGCGAACTGCAGCGACGCAAGAACGCCCTGGAGACTTCGGCCCTGCCGGCCAAGTTGGCGGACTGCCGTTCGGACGATGTGGAGCGGAGCGAACTGTTCATCGTCGAGGGGGATTCGGCGCTGGGCACGGCCAAACTCGCTCGAAACAGCGAGTTCCAGGCGTTGCTGCCCATCCGCGGCAAGATTCTGAACGTCCAGAAGTCCTCAGCAGCGGACATGCTCAAGAACGCCGAGTGCGCGTCCATCATCCAGGTCATCGGGGGCGGTTCCGGGCGCACTTTCGACCTGGACTCGGTCCGGTACGGCCGCATCATCATCATGACCGACGCCGATGTTGACGGCGCACACATCCGCTGCCTGCTGCTGACGCTCATCCACCGGACGATGCAGCCGCTGCTGGCCGATGGCCGCGTGTACGCGGCGGTCCCGCCGCTGCATCGACTGGAGGTGGTCAGCGGCCGCAAGACCGAGGTCCGCTACACCTACTCCGACGCCGAGCTGACGCGCACGCTGAAGGACCTGGACAAGCGAAACGTCCGGGTGCGGCAACCGGTACAGCGCTACAAGGGTCTTGGTGAGATGGACGCGGCCCAACTTCGGGAGACGACGATGGGGCCCGGGCGGACGCTGCGTCGCATCACCGCGGCCGACGCGGAGGCGGCCGCGGCCTCGTTCGACCTGCTGATGGGCTCCGACGTTGCGCCTCGTCGCGATTTCATCGTGGCCGGGGCCGGCGATTTGGATCGAAGCCGGATCGACGCCTGACCTCTGCCCTAGCCTGCGGCCATGTGTTGCTTGCTGGCGTGTTCGGCAGTCGTTGGACCCCGTTTGGTCTTCCTGCTCGTCTGGATCTTCGGAGATCGAGTCACGGTGGCGTTTGCCGCCGACCCATTCGACGGCCTGTTCTGGTGGCCGCTGCTCGGACTGCTGTTCGCCCCCTGGACCTCCCTCATGTACGTGCTGGTCTATGCGCCGATCGGCGGGGTCAGCGGGTTCGGCGTCTTCATGGTCGGCCTGGGGATCCTCGCGGACGTGGCCTCCTACGCCGGCGGCCTGCGCTCGGCCGACTACCGCTAGGCCGGAACGCAAGCGAGTCGGATCAGCAGACCTGGGTAAGCAGTCCGGTGTCCACGTCGTAGCGGAAGCCGCCCACGGCCAGGGTGTCCGGCAAGAACGGCCACGATCGAATGGCTTGCACATCAGCAAGCAGCGCCGCTTCCTGGTCCGCGACCGTGCCGAACTGCAGCGAACGTGTATCGATGCCGCCGCCGGCCAACTCCCGATGGATATCGGTCTCGGTGACCTGGGCCATCTTGCAGTTGGTGTGCGGCACGACCATGACCCTGCTGACGTTCAGGAAGTGGGTGGCCACGACCAGGGTGCGCAGGACGTCGTCGGTGACGCGGGCGCCGGCGTTGCGCATGATCTTGGCGTCGCCGGGCTCGAGACCGAGCATGCGCAGCGGTTCGATGCGGGAGTCCATGCACGTGACCACCGCCAGACCGCGGGCTGCCGGAGCGGGCAGCCCGGCCAACTCGAAGGTGTCGGCGTACTCGGCGTTAGCGGACAGCACGTCGGCAAAGTCAGCGGTCACGGCGGCCACGGTAGTCACCGGTGGTTCACAGCGAACCGGCGATGGCAGCGATCGGCTGCTCCAAACCAATGCCTGCGCCGTCGCGGCGAGGGTCGGCCTCCGGCAGCGGAACCGGTGCACCGGAGGCCGCCGCGGCGCGCGCCGGACCGCTACCGGCCCAGGCGATGAGGAGGGTGTCCTCGCCTTTGCGGAACCGGTGACAACGGACTCCACCGGTGCCCCGGCCCTTGGCGGGGTACTCCGCCAGCGGCGTCACCTTGGCTGCGCCCGGTTGGGTGCCGGGTAGGGCCGCCGACGATCCGGCGATGGTCACGACCTCGCCGTCGTTGCCGGCGACGCCGAAGAAGACCAATCGGGCACCGTCGGCAACTCTCATGCCGGCTACACCGCCGGCGGCGCGGCCCTGCGGGCGCACGGCGTCGGCGCCGAAGGTGAGCAACTGCCCGTCGCTGGAGATCAGTACCAGGTTCTGGGTCGCGTCCTGCAACTCCAGCGCGCCGACGACTTCGTCGCCGGGTTTCAGCGTGATCACTTCCCACGAGTCGCGGCTCGGATGGTCCGGTTGCACCCGCTTGACGGTTCCGTTCGCCGTCCCCAGCGCAAGCCCAAGGGAGTCCGGGGCGAGCGAGGTCAGGGCCAGTACGCGTTCGTCCGGCTGCAGGTCCACGAACTCCCCGATCGGGGCACCACCGGCAAGGGAGGGCGCATCTGCCGTCGGCGGCAACGCGGGTAGGTCGACTGCGTGCAGCCGCAGCACCCGGCCCTTGGACGTGAGCAGCCCAACGTCGCCGCGCGCGGTCGTCGCGACCACGGAAAGGATGACGTCGTGCTTGGCGCGCGCCCCACCGCTACCCAGCGGTGAATCGTCGGCGGTCCGGGCCAGCAGGCCCGTTGAACCCAGCAGGACCCAGCACGGGTCGTCGGTGACCTCAAGTGGCGTGACCGCGCCCGAAGGAACTGCGGCCGCCTCCAACAACACCGTCCGCCGCGGGGTGCCGTGGCTCTCAGCGACCGCGGACAACTCCGCGGCCACGGCGTCCCGCAGCCGTGCTTCGTCGTCGAGGAGTTCAGTCAATTCGGCGATGGTTCGCTGCAGATCCTCGGACTCCTTATCGAGCTCGAGCCGGGAGAACTTGGTGAGTCGGCGCAGCGGCATCTCCAAGATGTGGGACGCCTGAATTTCGGAGAGCTCGAAGATCTCGATCAGACGCTGCCTGGCAGCCCCAGCATCGTCGCTGGTACGGATCACCTGGATGACCTCGTCGATGTCCAGGATGGCCGTCAACAAGCCTTCGACCAGGTGCAGGCGATCCTGGGCCCGGCGGCGGCGGAACTCGCTGCGCCGCCGGACGACCTCGATCCGGTGGTCCAGGTAAACGCGGAGCAGTTCCTTCAGCCCCAAGGTGCGGGGTTGCCCGTCCACTAGCGCGACGGCGTTCACGGAGAACGTCTCCTCCAGCGGGGTCATCCGGAACAATTGCTCCAGCAGCGGCTCGGGGTTGATCCCGCTCTTGAGCTCGATGACCAGCCTTAGGCCACGCTCTCCGTCAGTCAGATCGGTGATGTCGGAGATGCCAACCAACTTCTTGGCACGCACCAACTCGGAGATGCGGGCGATCACTCGTTCCGGGCCGACTCCATAGGGCAGTTCGGTCACCACGATGCCGCGACGCCGCGGGGTCACGTTCTCAACCCGGGTTCGGGCCCGGATGCGGAACGAGCCCTTGCCTGTCTCGTAGGCCTCGCGGATACCGTCCAGCCCGGCGATGGTCCCGCCCGTCGGCAGGTCCGGCCCGGGCACGAAGCGCATTAGGTCTGCGGTGGTCGCGTTCGGCGTGGCGAGCAGGTGCTTGGCCGCGGCCACGACCTCAACCAGATTGTGCGGCGGGAGGCTGGTGGACATGCCGACCGCGATCCCACTGGCACCGTTGACGAGGAGGCCGGGCACCGCTGCGGGCAGGACCTCCGGCTGCATCTCCTGGCCGTCGTAGTTGGGGACGAAGGCCACCACGTCCTCGTCCAGCGACTCGGTCATGGCCAGCGCGGCCGACGTCAGCCGACACTCCGTGTAGCGCATTGCCGCCGGCGGATCGTCGTTGCCCAGCGACCCGAAGTTCCCGTGCCCGTCGACCATGGGCACGCGCATGCTGAACGGCTGGGCCATCCGCACCAGGGCGTCGTAGATCGCGGAGTCCCCGTGCGGGTGCAGGCGTCCCATCACCTCGCCGACGACGCGAGCGCTCTTGACATGGCCGCGATCCGGACGGAGCCCCATCTCGGCCATTTGGAAGAGGATTCGGCGCTGTACCGGCTTCAGCCCGTCCCTGGCATCGGGCAGCGCACGTGCGTAGATGACGGAGTAGGCGTACTCCAGGAAGGACGTCTCCATCTCGGCGGAGACGTCGACATCGATGATGCGTTCGGTGGCTGGTGGCGGCGGCGTGGCGGTTCGGCGGGCCATGGGTCCCTCTCGTTCAGTCGGTACCGATTCTCACCGACGGTCGGGCTCCGACCACGCCCAGGCACGCCGCGGCGGTGCGAGTGGCCTCGTCCAGCAGCCGTTCGGGCCCGTCGCCGTGCAGCCAGGCGCTGAGCAACCCGGCGGTGAACGCGTCCCCGGCGCCAGTCGTGTCCACCACATCCACCTGCGGGGCGGGGGCGTGCATTCGGGTTCCGGATCGGTCCAGCAACAGGGCGCCGTCGCGATCCAGCGTCACCACCACCTTGCTCGCGACGCCCAGCAGCTGCTTTCCGGCCGCCTCGGGGTCGTCCAGGCCGGTAAGCGCCCGCGCCTCGTCGCGGTTGGGCTTGAGCAGGTCGAGTTGACCAGTACGGCGGAAGAACTCCGCGGGACCGATCTGGTCGATCAAGGCCGCCGACGATGGGTCCACCGATACCGCGCTGCCCTTTGCCCGGGCCGCACCTAAGGCCGCCGCCAGCGGACGCCACTCGTCGGACAACAGCGGGTAGCCGCTGACGTGCGTGATGGTCGCGTCGATGTCGGCGGGGATGTCGGTTGTTCGCCAGCCGGCATTCGCGCCGCGGTCAGGGAACATGCTGCGCGCCGAACCGTCGGACACCACCACGCAGGTGCCGGTAGGTCGGTCGGGATCGACGACGAAGCGACAGCGCACCCCGGCATCGCTCAAGTCCGCCTCGGCCGTCCGGCCAAGGGGGTCATCGCCGCGGCGGGCCACAAAGACCACATGTGCGCCGGTGGCGGCCAGCCACGCCGCCACATTGGCCGCCGAGCCCCCTCCGAATGTCTGAATCCGGGCCGGGGTGTCGCTGTCCCAGGCCACGGGCGAATGGATGCTGGCCACTACGTCGGTCATCAGATCACCGAAGACCCAGGCAGCCGCTTGCCCCGGAGGATTACTCACTGCTCGCCTTCGGTCACGGCCACGGCGATCTGCCCGGCCAGGTGCGCGTTGTGGCGCAGTAGACGGGTGTTGATGCGCAGCGATTCCCCGCCGGTGGCTTCGTGGAAGTGCGAAAGCAGGAACGGCGTTACCGCTTTGCCGCTGATGTTCGACTCCGCCGCCAGTCGCAGCCCCTCGGCCAGGACTTCCTGGTGCTGGCCTGGGTCCATGGCTTCGTCCGCAGGGACCGGCTGCGCGACCACCACGGCCTCGCGCAAGTCGAGTTGGCTGCGCGCCGACAGCATCGCCGCAACCTCGCCAGGGGTGTCGACGCGATGCGGGACCGGTTGGCCGGAGTCGGTCAGGTAGAAGCCGGGGAAGGTGTCGCTGCCGTAGCCGACGACCGGCACGTTGAGTGTCTCCAGCCGCTCAAGCGTGGCTGGGATGTCGAGGATCGACTTCACGCCCGAGCAGACGACGGCCAGCGGAACTCGTCCCAGCGTGGTCAGGTCCGCCGACTCGTCGTAGGAGTCCTGCGCCCCCCGGTGCACCCCGCCGAGGCCGCCGGTGGCGAATACCTGGATGCCCACGAGCGCGGCTACGTGGGCGGTGGACGCGACCGTCGTTGCGCCCCACCCGCCGCGCACCACCACCGGGCCCAGGTCCCGAACCGATGCCTTCGTGACGTCGTCACGCTCGGCGATGGCCACGATCTCGGCGTCGGTCAGCCCGACCGTGACCCGGCCGGCCACCACCGCGACCGTCGCCGGCACCGCCCCGGCGGTGCGGACCTGCTGCTCCAGGTCGCGAGCCAGGGCGAGGTTGTCCGGGCGCGGCAAACCGTGTGCGATGACTGTGGATTCCAGGGCCACGACCCCGCGGCCGGCCGCCAGTGCGTCGGCCACTTCCGCGCCGAGTCGCACCCCAGATCCTCGCGAAGACATGTCCGGAGTATCCCCGTCGCGTCCGCGGCGATGCCACGCTGGGCCAGTGGCCACACTTGATGAGATCAACGCGCTACGCCGCGCCGCGGTCCACGCCGAAGCCTGGCTGGCCGAAGGGGAGCGGCGTGGCTTGTTCGCGCCGGCCGGGTACGACCAAATGCGCGCAGATTTCGCCGGGCCCCCGCCGGAGGGGCCCACCCCCGCGGCAACGGTGATCGACGACCTGGCCCGGCGGGCGGCGCCGGGGCTCAGCGTCATGGACTCCGGCCGTTTCTTCGGCTGGGTCATTGGTGGTTCGGTGGCAGCGGCTCGCGCTGCGGACTGGCTGGTCACCGCCTGGGACCAGAACAACGGCATGAATGCCGTGACACCTGCGACCGCCGCGATCAGCAGGCAGGCGGGGGAATGGGTTCTGGACCTTCTGGGGCTGCCGGACAAGTGCACCGTCGGGTTCGTCACCGGTGGGTGCATGGCCAACTTCACGGGGCTGGCTGCCGGGCGGCATCGGGTACTGGCTGAGCATGGTTGGGACGTCGAGAAACGCGGCTTGCAGGGCGCACCGACGGTGCGCGTGATCGCTTCCGCACAGCGACACGAAACGATCAACCTGGCGCTGCGGTACCTGGGGCTGGGCACTGACTCGATTCTCGAGGTGGCCACGGACGCGCAGGGCCGTATCGACGTCGATGCCCTTGGTGGCGCGTTGGCCGCAGGTGATGGCCCCACTCTGGTCGCTTTGGCGGCCGGCAATGTCAACAGCGGATCCTGCGACGACTTCGCGCGCGCGATTCCGCTGGCGCACCGCCACCGCGCCTGGGTCCACGTTGACGGCGCGTTCGGCCTGTGGGGTCGGGTAGCTCCAACCGTGTCGGCGCAGTTGGCCGGGGTGGAGGGCGCCGATTCTTGGGCGACTGACGCGCACAAGTGGCTCAACGTCCCTTACGACTGCGGAATCGTGATGGTCGCCGACCCCGAGGCGCATCGGTCCTCCTTCAGTACGCCGAGCAGTTACCTGATCCATTCCGCTGGCTACCCGGACCCGTTGGAGCTCGTGCCGGAGTTCTCCCAGCGGGCTCGCGCGGTGCCGGTCTGGGCCGCGATCGCGGAGTTGGGTCGCGCCGGTGTGGTGGAACTGGTGGAACGAACCTGTGCCGCCGCGCGGGCGTTCGCCGACCGCTACCGCCAGGTCCCTGGCGCGCAGGTGGTCAACGAGGTGGCTTTGAACCAGGTGCTCGTCGCCTTCGCCGACGATGAGACGACCGAAGCCGTGGTCCGCGCAGTCGTGGAGTCCGGAGAGGCGGTCGTGAATCGAGCGGTCTGGAACGGCCGAGTGGTGATGCGGACTTCGGTGTCGAACTGGCGCACTGACGATGAAGACGTGAACCGCACCCTCGCCGCAGTCACGCGGGCAGCCGTCTCACTACGCTCTCGGGCGTGAGCGACGGTTATCCGCACGACTGGGAAGCCGACGTCGTTCTGCGCGACGGGTCCACCTGTCACATCCGCCCGATCCTGCCCACCGATGCAGCGGAACTGCGGCGATTCGTTGCGGAGTTGTCCGAAGAGACCGTCTACCTGCGGTTCTTCTCCCCTAATCCGGCGCTGTCGGAGCGGGACTTCGATCGGATGTCCAACGTCGACCACGTCGACTCCGTCGCCCTGCTGGCCCTGGTCGGCAGCCGGATCATTGGCGTGGCCCGCTACGAGCGGATCGCTCCGGATGAAGCGGACATCGCCTTCGTCGTAAGCGATGCACACCAAAGCCGGGGGATCGGTTCGGTGTTCCTGGAACACCTGATGGCGGCGGCACGGGAGCGGGGCATCCGGACCTTCCGCGCCGACGTGCTCCCGCAGAACACGCGCATGATGTCGGTCTTCGAAGAGGCCGGTTACGTCCCGAGCACGGCGGTTTCGGACGGCATCATCCACCTCACCCTGGACCTGGGGGTGACTGAGGCGGCCCAGGTGGTCATGGAGTCGCGGGAGCACCGGGCCGAGGCCAGATCGGTCGAACGGCTGCTGACCCCGTCCTCAGTGTTGGTGGTCGGAGCCAGCCGTCGCAGTGACTCCGTTGGTCAGGTGCTGCTGCGCAATCTGTTGGACTCCGGGTTCGGTGGCCGGGTAGCCGCAATCAACAGGCACAGCGACGACGATGTTTGCGGTGTCCCCACCTACCGATCGGTGAACGAGGTGCCGGGGCAGTTCGACCTGGCTCTGGTGGCCGTGCCGGCGCCGGACGTCCCGGACGTGGTGACCGCCGCCGCTGCCAAAGGTGTGCACGGGCTGGTGGTTGTCTCCGCGGGTTTCGCGGAGGCGGGTGCAACCGGCCAGATGCGGCAACGGGACCTGGTGCACCTGAGTCGCGCCTTGGGTATGCGCCTGCTTGGCCCCAACTGCCTGGGGCTCATCAATACCGACCCGGGGGTGTCACTGAACGCTTCGCTTTCGCCGGTCATGCCCTGGCACGGCCGAATCGGGTTCTTCTCGCAGTCCGGTGCGCTGGGCGCAGCGCTGCTGGAGGCGCTGATCATCCGCGGGCTCGGGGTCTCCACCTTCGTTTCGGCGGGGAACCGGGCCGACATTTCCGCCAATGACCTGTTGCAGTACTGGGAGGAAGACACTGCCACGGAGTTGGTCCTGCTCTACCTGGAGTCGATTGGCAACCCCCGGAAGTTCACCCGAATCGCCCGGCGCTTGTCCCGTACCACTCCGGTCGTTGCCACCCGCACTGGCAGGTCCACGCAAGGGATCCCGTTGGGGTACTCGGTGCGATCCAGCGAACTGCCGCCAGCGGCCGTCGATGAGATGTTCGAGCAGGCCGGCGTGATCCAAGTGGATTCGCTGCCGGACATGTTCGACGTTGCCGCCTTGCTGAGTTTCCAGCCATTGCCCGAGGGGGACTCGGTGGCGGTCATCGGCAACTCCGACGCGCTCGGCGTACTCGCGTCAGACGCGTTGACCTTTCATGGTCTGCGTCCGGTAGCCGAACCCGTCAACCTGGGGGCGCACGCAACCCCGGCCGACTACCAACAGGCGCTAGCGGGTGCCCTGGACGATCCGGCGGTGGACGCGGTGTTGGCGGTGTACGTACCGGCCGTCACGTCGGTGGGGTTGGAGTTCGCCGAAGTCCTCGCGCACGCCTCCAGCCGCGCCGCCAAGCCGGTGCTGGCCACGTTCCTGGCGGTTGCCGGAGCCGCGGAGGCGATGCGCCAGGGGAATTCCTCGGGGCGGCCTGGTTTCGGGACTGTGCCCACCTACCCGTCTGTGGAGGAAGCCGCCAGAGCATTGGCTGCCGCAACGCGGTACGGGCGCTGGCGGCGTACGCCGCCCGGGCGCCACCTGCGCCCTGCGGGCATCGACCTCGGGCAGGGCCGGCGCGCAGTCGCCGGTGCGTTGGCGGCCGCTCCCGAGGGTGGCCTGCTGGATGGACCCGCTCTGACTTCGTTGCTCTTGGCTTATGGCGTGGAGGTTTGGCCCACCATCCCGGTTCGCACCGAGGCAGAGGCGATTTCGGCAGCTGAGCGACTGGGGTGGCCGGCGGTGCTGAAGTCACTGGCCCCGGCGCTGCGCGCCCGCACCGACCTGGGAGCGGTACGGCTGGACCTACCCAGCGTGGCGGCGATTCGGTTCGCGTATGCGGAGATGGTGCGCGAACTGGGTCCGGGTGTTACCGAGAACCTGGTCGTGCAGCGGATGGCCCGGCGGGGGGTTGCCTGCCGGCTGCACGCGGTGGAGGACCCGCTGTTCGGGCCGGTGGTCGGATTCTCCCTCGGCGGGGTAACGGCCGACCTGACCGATGACTGGGCCTACCGGATCCCCCCGTTGACGGACCTGGACGCGGCCGACCTGATTCGTGCGCCCAAGGCAGCGCCGTTGCTGTTCGGCCACGGTGGCGCCGAACCCACTGACGCTGCGTCCCTTCAGGACCTGGTGTTGCGGATATCGGCGCTCAAGGACGACCTGCCTGAAGTGACGCGGTTGGTGCTGGACCCGGTAGTGGTGTCGCCACGGGGCCTGGCCGTGCTCGGGGCCCGGGTGCGGGTTGCGCCGGCGCAGGCCCGCACCGACCCGCAGGTGCGCCGACTGGAGGGCTAGCCGGTTCGTCGCAGTGACAGGATGAGGCCATGACCGACCCGGCCACCAACCAGTGGCAAGCCGCCATTGAGCGTTCCGGTTACTACCCGGCGCTGGTGGCGGACGCCATGGCTACGGCGCTCGGCGATGAGCAGGTGCTTTCGTTCCTGGTTCACCACGAGGCGACCTTTGACGCCGAGGAGGTCCGGCGGCACATCTCCACTCTCGTGCTGACTCCCTCGCGGCTGCTTGTCGGCCACGTTGACGAACACCCCGCCGAGTCCGGGGTGCCCGCGCTTGCTACTGCCTCCACCGAGGCCATCCCGCTACGCGAGGTGCGCACGGTCGTGATTACTCGCACCGTGGCCGACCCGGCCGCGCACCTGCCCGGCGCCCGGCCCGAAGAGGTCGTCCTGACGATCGGATGGGGCGCGGTGGCTCGGCTGGACCTGATCCCGGCCACGTGCGACAACCCCGAGTGCGATGCCGACCATGGGTACACCGGCAGTCTCGGCCACGACGACTTCTCGCTTCGTATCAGTGCTGCGGCCGACGGCCCGCAAACCGTCGATCACGCCTTGGGGTTCGCCCAGGCGCTGTCGGCGGCCACCAGTCGGTGAACGAACCGTCCCCGCCGCGGTACGAGGACGCATCGCTGGCGCAGGTGTTGCCGGCCGCGCTGGCCGCGGTCACGGGTGGCCACAACTCACTCGGCCTACCTCCGGCCGAAACCGTTTGCGTGCTCTTAGTCGATGGCTTGGGGCTGGACGCGCTTAACGAGCCGGAGGCCGCTCCGCTGCTGGCGCTGGCGCCGGTGCGGGAAAGCATCGACGCCGGGTTCCCCGCCACCACCGCCGTCAGCTTGGCCACGCTTGGCACCGGGTCACCCCCGGGTGCGCACGGGATCGTCGGGTACACGGTGGCGTTGCCGGACCGGTCCGGACTCCATCAGCATCTGCGGTGGTCGCAACCGGTCGACCCGGAGTCCTGGCAGCCCGTCCCCACGGTCTTTGAGCGTGCGGTTGCTGCGGGGGTGGCGGTCACGACAGTGAGCAAGTCGCAATTCGCCGGGTCCGGGCTGACGCGGGCGGCGTTGCGCGGCGGCGTGTTCCGGGGTGCGGATCGGCCGGCTGAACGGATTGCCGCGACCCTCACCGCCCTGGGCCGTCGGCCCGCTCTTGTGTACGACTACATCAGCGACTTGGACTACGCCGGTCACGGGTTCGGGCCCGGATCGCCGGCTTGGCGCTCGGCGTTGGCCGACGTTGCGGCGGAGGTAACCGAGTTGGCCAGGCGACTGCCCCGCGGTGCGGTGCTCCTGGTCACTGGTGATCACGGCATGGTCAATGTCCGCGAGCGCGACCGCGTCGATCTGGAAGCCGTGCCGCAACTGGGCCAAGACGTTGTACTGATCGGCGGCGAACCCCGCGCGCGTCACATCTACTGCGCTGACGAGCGCGCCCCGGCAGTGGCCGACGTGTGGGCCGAGGTCCTGGGTAGTCGGGCCTGGGTGCGGACCAAGGCCGAGGCGATTTCGGCCGGTTGGTTCGGCGCTGACGTGACCCACGATGCAGCGGAGCGGATCGGGGATGTTGTGGCCGCCGCGCGGGGCAACTACGCGCTGTGCTTGCCGCGAGCCGAACCGAACGAGACCAATCTGGCCGGGATGCATGGATCGCTGACGACAGCCGAACAGCAAGTCCCCCTGCTGTCCGCCTAGCCCAATGCGGGCCAACTGTGCGTCCAGATTCCAACTAGTTGGGATCAGGGGATCTCTGATCGAATGCGAAGGGCAGTGGGTCGGAGGAGATCGAGCCGGCGCCGGATGACTTGGCCGTCATCTTCAGCCGATGGTGGCGGCGGCAAAGGACCTCGTAGCCGACCTCGTCGGTCTGATCGACGTCGCCGACCATTACCTGTTCTCCTTCCGTAACCATCAAGCCGCCCAGGGTGCGGGCGTTGTGCGTCGCGCGGGAACCGCACCAGCACAAGGCCTCGACCTGGAGCGGGATGACGCGGTCAGCCAACTCGATCAGGCGGGCGGCGCCGGGGAACAGGCTGGTCCGGAAGTCGGTCAGGATGCCAAAGGCGAAGACGTCGATGTGCAGGTCGTCCGCGACCCGGGCCAGTTGTTCGACCTGAGCCGTTGCCAGGAACTGGGCTTCATCACAGATCAAGTAGTCGACAGGGCTGCCGGCTTGAAGCGCGTCCGCCACGAGCGCCCATAGGTCGGTTTCGGTGGAAACCTCGATCGCGGGTACGGACAGACCCAACCGGCTCGACAGGATCCCCGAACCCGCCCGGTCGCGACTGGTGAGAAGCAGGCCGCGACGCCCGCGGCTGGCGTGGTTGTGGTTGGTCTGCAGCGCCAGCGTGGACTTTCCGGAATCCATCGTCCCGGAGTAGAAGACGAGTTCGGCCACGCCGGGAGTCAGTCGTCCTTACGGGCGCCGAAGACGATGTCGTCCCAGCTGGGGACGCTGGCCCGCTTGCGTCGACCCCGGCGGCCCGATTCCGCAGCGGGGGAGTCCTCAGCCGGTGCGTCAGCGTCCGAATCCCCGCTGGCGGCGGATTCGTCCACTCCACCAACTTGGCCCGCGGCGTCGTCCTTGTCCGGCTCGGGTAGTTCCTCTGGTTCCGGCAGCATGGGCGCAGGTGCGGCCTCCGCCTCCGCCGCCTTGGGCTTGGCGGTCGCGGGTCGCCTGCGCGTCAGCGGCAGGACGTCGCCCCCGGGTTCCTCGATGGCCACGGCTTCGGCGTCGGCGGCGCTTAGGGACCGAGTAGCCGGGTCGAACCACCAACTCGCTACCCGCTCGGCGCCGTCACGGGTGAACGTGACGTGCACATTCCAGCGCCCGTCGTCGTCTCGGTGGGAGTCCCAGTCCACGTCCTCGGCACCGAGGGTCTCCAACGCTTCGTCGGCGCGGTGCGCCAGGGTCGTGCCACCGTCCAGGGATCCGGGGTCCAGGGCGCTGCCGCGCGCCAGGGCGACGATGTGCGCCCGCTCGCCCAGAATTGGCCGGGCGTAGCGCTCGACGCGTTCGGCGGGGACGCCCGCTGCCGCGGCGATGTCCAGCGGATCTTCCCCGCGCCGAACTCGGGACTGGATGTCCCGAGGCGATAACTCCGCGTCCATGGCGATCTCCAACTGCCAGTGCCGACCCGCTTGCGGCATCTGTCCTCCCGTTAAGCGGTCACCCTACGCACCCGGCGGCTCGCCGGGGCGGACTGCGTCCAGTGAAGTTCGCGGGGATTGCAGTTTGGCTCGGCCGAGGAACGCGATCGCCAGCGCGAGTGCGGCCGCCACCGCGACGATCCAGAACGTCGCCTCGGCGCCCACTCCGTCCACGCCGGCGCCGGAGGACGCGGTGCCCACGGCGAAACCCAGAACGAGACCCGAGCCCGCCCAGGTCAGCCCTTCGGTCACCGCCGAACGCGGTACCAACTCGGTCACCATCCCGAAGCCGCTGATGAGACTCGGCGACACCGCCGCGCCCGCCAGCAGCAGCGCAAGAGCCAGCCAGGCCAGACCCAGGCCGGCCGCCGGCGGCACCAGCGCGGCGGTCCCGGCCAATACGGCGAGACTGACGAGCAATTGCCTGCGGGTGCTGGAGGGCAACTGCAACTGCCCGAACACGAGGCCGCCGAGCAGTGACCCGGCGGCGTAAACGGCCAGCACGACCCCGGCCGTACCTGGGGTGCCAGCTTCGTCGGCTAGGCCGATGGTGGCCACCTCCACGGCGCCGAACATCGCTCCCAGCAGCAGCATGACCGCGAACACGACCGGCACGCCCCGGGCCCTGATGGCCCCCGGTCCGCGACCGGCTTCGGCGTGCACTGCCGGTTCCGTGCGGCGCTGGGCCAGTAGCGCGATCGTTCCCGGTACCAGGAACAGCAGCATCGCGAGGGCAGCCGCAGTGGGACTGACCTGAACGGCCACGATGGTGGCCAGTGGCGGGCCCACCACGAAAACCAACTCATCGAGCACCGATTCCCACGAGTACGCCGTGCGCAGGGATTGGCCTTCCAGCAGCGCGTTCCAGCGCGCGCGGACCAGGGTGCTGATCGGCGGGAACGTGGCTCCGGACAGAACTGCGAGCAGGATCAACACCAAGACCGAAGCGTCGGAGTTGACCGCCCACACGAACGTGATCAGAAACCCTGTGTGCGCCAACACCTCCGGGCCGATCACCCGGGACTGGCCGAAACGATCGACCAACCTCCCGAAGACCGGCTGGGCCAGGCCCTCCGCGACCGCGGCGGTGGCCGACACGATCCCGGCGAGGGTGTAGGAGTCGCGGGCGTCCTCCACCAACAGCACGAAAGCAATCGAAATCATCGATAGCGGGATGCGGGCAACCAGGCCGGCCGCGGAGAAGGCCAAGGCGCCGGGAATGCGGAGCACCCGCAAGTACGGGCTCGCCACGAGCGCAGGCTAGCCGCGCTGATGCCAGGATCGGCACCATGGCAATAGATGCGGTGCTGCTCGTCTCCTTCGGGGGGCCGGAGTCCATGGACGAGGTGATGCCCTTCCTGCGCCGCGTGACCGCGGGTCGCGGCGTTCCGGATGATCGGCTTGCGGCCGTGGCGGAGCACTACTACGCGGTTGGTGGTGTGAGCCCGATCAACGCCCAGAACCGGGCCCTGCGGGACGCGTTGGCTGACCGCCTTGGTGCGGCGGGGATGCCATTGCCGGTGTACTGGGGAAACCGCAACTCCGAGCCGTTCCTGGCGCCGACGTTGCGGCGGATGGCCGACGACGGGGTGCGCCACGCGCTGGCGGTGGTCACTGCGGCATATTCCTCGTACAGCGGTTGTCGGCAGTACCGGGAGAACCTGGCTGCTGCAGCGGCCGAGGTAGGCGCGGAATGCCCGCGCATCGACAAGGTTCGCGCTTACTTCGATCACCCCGGTTTTGTGACCGCACTCGCCGACGCAGCCGTCGAACAACTCCAGACCTTGCCCACCGACCTGGCCGGCGAGGTGCGACTGCTCTGCAGCACGCACTCAATACCCAGCGCCGCGGCGGCTGCCAGCGGTCCCGACGGCGGGGCCTATGTGGCGCAGCATGAGGTCGTCCGTGACCTGGTTGCGGAACAAGTAGCGAAACGCTGGGGCCCGGTGCCGGCCGAACTCGTCTACCAGTCCAGGTCTGGAGCGCCTCAGATCCCATGGCTGGAACCGGACATCAACGACCGCCTGGTTCAGTTGCCGGCCGAGGGAGTAGCCGCAGTCGTCTCGGTGCCCATTGGCTTCGTCTCGGACCACATGGAGGTGGTCCACGACCTTGACACCGAGGCCGCCGAAACGGCCGCCCAGGCCGGCCTGGTGTGGCGGCGGGCGGCGACGCCGGGAGTCGCGCCGGTCTTCGTCGACGGACTGGTGGAACTGGTGGCGGAGCGCGTCTCCGGCGCCGAACCCAGCGCCCTCAGCGACCTGGGCCCGGCACCGGATGCGTGCGCGGCGGGCTGTTGCCCCAACCCCAGGCAATGGCGGCCGGTGGTTGCGGAGGCGCCCGCGTGAGCGCCGAGCCCGAAGAAGTCCACGGGCTCGAATCCGAGGACACCGACCTGCTCACGCTGGCGGAGCATGCGGCTAATGCGGCGGGGCAGTTCCTGTTGCGCCGTCCGCGGCACTTGCAGGTGCAGTCCAAGAGCACCCCCACGGATGTGGTCACGCAAATGGACGCCGCCGCGGAGCGCCTGCTCATCGACATCCTGCTCGCGGCTCGCCCCAACGATTCGATCCTGGGCGAGGAGGGGGGATCGCGCTCCGGCAACTCCGGGGTCCGCTGGGTGATCGATCCGCTCGACGGGACGGTCAATTACTTGTACGACTTGCCCGGCTGGGCAGTCTCCGTGGCTGCGGAGCGCGACGGGGTCGTGGTTGCCGGCGCGGTCGAGGTTCCCAGTTGGGGCGATTCGTTTTCCGCACGCCGCGGGGCTGGCGCGTTTCGCAACGGTGTGGCGATCCAGGTGTCTGATTGCAGTGATTTGCGCGCCGCCCTGGTTGGCACCGGTTTCGCGTATGACTCCGGGCGCCGGGGGGAGCAGGCGGCGGCAGTGGCGCAGCTGTTGCCGCAGGTCCGCGACATCCGGCGGTTCGGTGCGGCGGCAGCAGATCTGTGTGCCGTGGCCTGCGGTCGCCTCGACGCTTACGCGGAGCGGGGGCTGCAGCCGTGGGATCACGCCGCCGGCGCTCTGATCGCGGCCGAGGCCGGCGCTGAGGTACGGGTGGACGGCTCGCCAACCCTCGTCTGCGCCGCCCCGGTGGCGTTGATGCCGGCTTTCGCCGAACTGATCGCCGAAGTCGGGCTCTGAGCCGATGGGTCCCGAGCGGCCAGTGGTCGACCAGATCCGTCGCGTGCCCGGACTTCAGGAGAGTCGGCGCAACTCCGTCGCGTACCGCTTGCCGTTGTCGATGTAGCGCTGAACCGAGCCGGCGAAGTCTGCCGGGTCAGCTCGGTCCGGCTTCACGACGGCGGGGACGCCGACGGCTAGCGCGCGACCAGGGATCTCCGTACCCGGCGTGGCTACGGCGCCGGCGGCGATCAGGCAACCGCTGCGGGCGATCACCCGATGCAGGAGGACGGATCCGGAGCCGACCAGGACGTCGTCCTCCACGACGCACCCTTCGAGGTGAGCGTTGTGTCCGATCACGCAGCGATCGCCGATGGTCGTGGCCAGGGTCTCGGTGGCGTGGATGACCGTGCCGTCCTGGATGGAGGTGCGCGAGCCGACGTCGATTCGGCCGTAGTCGCCGCGCAGGACGGCGCCGGGCCAGACGGTTGAGTCGGGTCCCAAGCTCACCCGGCCGATCACGACCGCGTCCGGATGGACATACGCATCCGGGTGGATCTGTGGCTCGTGTTCGCCCAACGCGTAGACCGGCATCGGAACCCCTTTCGCTAGGCGGAGCATCCCATCGGAGCGCAACACACGGCAGTTACCCGGGTCCTGGCGCTTCGAATGCACATCTTCGGTCGGTTTAGGGCACAATGCGCCGGCTCGGGCATGAATTGGCGCCGCACGGCGTTATGCGGTGTCCGACGGTTCTGCAGGCACCAGAGACGGTAGGAGAAGGCATGGCGACCGACTACGACGCCCCACGCAAGACCGACGACGACGTCGTCGAGGAGAGCATCGAGGAACTCAAGGCGCGCCGCAACGATGCTCAGTCGGGTGCTGTGGACGTGGACGAGGCCGACGCGGCGGAGAACATGGAATTGCCCGGCGCCGACCTGTCCAAGGAAGAGTTGGCGATCCGCGTCCTGCCGCGCCAGGACGACGAGTTCACCTGTGCCCACTGCTTCCTCGTGCATCACCGCAGCCAATTGGCGGCGGAGGACAAAGGCCAGCCGGTCTGCGCCGACTGCGCCGCCTGATCGGAGGCACCAGCGGTGGCTGACCCATTGACCGCGGCCGACGGTGTCGGCCCGCTGCTGGGTCGGCTCGCGGACTTCTCCAAGTCCGGTCGCCCCGATCCGTCGGAGCGGCGCCGGCTCATGCGCGAACTCAGTCTCGCGACCGCAGAGTCGGCGCGGACAGCGGGAGCCGGAGCGATCGCCAGTGGCCGTTGGCTGGGCGATCTGGTTACCCAGGCTGTGCCGTACTTGCCGTTGCGCGACGCGGAGACCTTGCGGCAGCACCATGCCGGCAAGTCGACGGAGGAGATGGCCGACGCCCTGGTGCGCAACGCCAGCATCGCCACCGGGGGAATCGGCGCGGCGGGGGGCGCTTTCGCCGCGTTCAGCCACCTGGGTCCGGCAGCGGTCATCTCCGTTCCCGTTCATCTCGCGGTGGAGACGGCCCTGCTGGCCCTTGTCGAGGTGAAACTCGTCGCCGAGTTGCACGAGGTCTACGGGGCCGGGGTCGCCGGTACGCCGAGCCAGCGGGCCGGCGCCTACCTGCTGAGTTGGTCCAACCGGCGCGGCGTGGACCCACTGCGACCGGCCACTGCCGTCACCGCGCTGGGGGTCGGTAGCCGGCGCATGATCACCTGGGGACTGCGCCGCCGCGGACTGAAGTCCATGTGGTCGCTCATCCCACTGGCTGCGGGTGCGGCGCTGGGAGCGGCTGCCAACCACCGCGAGACGCGCCGTCTAGCCGACTCGATCCGGGTGGACCTGCGCCAGCGTCGACCCCTTACCGGTGGCTGGGGTGGGCGCATGCTGCATGGCCTATTGGGTGGTCAGCAGCCGGATGCGATCAGCGGGCCGCCCCCGGTCCTGGGTGGCGTCCAGCCCGACCCGCGCTACCCATCGGGCGGCACAACCGCCTAACCGGCGGCTTGGACGCCGTAGCCAGCTTTGGCTCGAGCGATTCCGCGATTCGCCACCAGTTGGGCAACCGCGACTGCTGCTGCGGTCGCCGCCGTGAACGCAATCACCTTCTTCAAGCTGACTTCGGGATCGTCGGCCGAAGGCGGGTCCTCCCCGGCCAGGGCTACCCAGGTGATGTCGACCGCCTTCTTCGCCAGGGCCGCCGCCGCGAAGGTGGCACCCAGCCCGACCACGCGCCACATCATCTGGTCCATCAGGGATCCCCGCTCCTCCGGTCGGCTCGGCATCGGGCCGGCACTGGCCGGCTCCGCGTCGCTACGGACACATGTTGCCCTAGTCGGGGGCCGCCGTGTGGTCGCGATCCGGTCGCAGCCGGATGAGGCACTGCGCCAGTTGCTCCGGCTGCCGGGTGGACACGTACCAGTAGGGCACCGGGTCGTCCGGGTCGGCGACGTCCACCCGCACGGCAGTGGGGATCCAGCCGCGCAGGATGAGGAACGCGCGGGGGTCCGCCTCGACTCCGCGCAGACGTGCGGATTCGTCGCGATCCAGGGGGAGGACGGCTCCGAGGTACTCCGGGGTCAGGTGCGCCCCGGCGGCGCGCAGGCCATCGGGGCCTACTTCGACCGGGGCGGCGGCGCGCCACAGCCACCACAGGTAGAGCGCCCCGCCGATGCCGAAGACCAACCAGCCGACCCAGCCGCGGGTGGCGTACCCGTACGCCCAGGCCAAGGTGGCGATGAGCGCCAGGCCCCCCGCCCACCACGGCCAGGGGGCCCAGAGCCGCTCCGAGTGCGTCAGTTCGGACTCCACGAGTCGCAGCCTGTCAGCGCGCGCGGGAGAGTCGTCAGTAGGGTCCGCGGAGTGAGTCGTCGCAGCACCGATCCGCCCGCCGATGTGGGGGTTCCGGAGCGCCACCCCGATGCCCCCGGACCGGGGGAGGAGATCCCCTCGCACTACCGGCTTTGCTTCGGGTGCGGTGAGGACCATCCGACCGGGTTGCACCTGCGGGTTCGCGCCGGGGAAGGCGTCGCCCTGACCGCGGAACTGGCTGTCGGTGAGCATCACCAGGGCGCTCCGGGGTTGGCCCACGGCGGACTGCTGGCCGCTGCCTTCGATGAGGCTCTGGGCGCGTTGATCTGGCTGTTGCGGACGCCGGCGGTGACGGCTCGGCTTGAGACTGACTTCCGCCGCCCAGTTCCCGTCGGGTCGCGCCTGTACCTGGACGCCGAGGTGATCGGCGTGGCCCGCCGCAAGATCTACACCCGCGCCGTCGGGCGCCTCGGCGCCGTCGATGGACCCGTGGCCGTCACGGCCGCGGCGGTGTTCGTGACGGTGCCGTTGGAGCACTTCGTCACCCACGGGCGGCCTGAGGACGTCGAGGCGGCGCGGACCGAGGCCCGGGTGCTGCATTCTGCGCGGATGTACGAGGTGAACCCGTGACCGATGTCCTCGTTCAGCGCTTGGACCCGGACGTACCGCTGCCCAGTTACGCCCACCCGGGTGATGCGGGCGCAGATCTGGTCACGACTGTCGACGCGACCGTGGATCCGGGACAGCGGGTGCTACTGCCCACTGGCATCGCCATCGCACTGCCGGACGGATTCGCGGCGTTCGTCCACCCGCGCAGTGGCCTGGCCGTGCGCTACGGGGTGAGCCTGGTCAACAGCCCCGGCACGATCGATGCCGGCTACCGGGGTGAGATCCAGGTGAGCCTCATCAACCTGGATCCGATCCACCCGGTGCAGTTGCGCCGCGGGGATCGCATCGCGCAGTTGGTAATCCAAGAGGTGGCGGCGGCGCGCTTTCACGAGGTGGAGAAACTCCCCGGTTCGATGCGTGGGGATGGCGGCTTCGGTTCGACCGGAGTCGGTTCGGACACGGGGGGTTCGTGACATGTTCAATCGACGCAAGAAGCAGGACGCCACGACGACCGAGGCTGCGCCGCCGGGGGAGGGGGCCGGCGGTACCGAGGATCTGGCGGGTCGGGCCGACGAGGCGGGGCCCACGTCTGGCCCCTACGACGCCAGCGATCCCGTCCCCGAGGTGGAGCGGCTGAATCTGGGCGGCCTGCAGATCCCGGCAATCGCGGAGATGCAGATCCGTATCGAGGCCGACCCGGCCACCAAGACGGTGGTCTCGGCCACGGTCTTGATGAACGAAGGTGCGGTGCAACTGCAGGCGTTCGCGGCCTCACGTGCCGATCCGCTTTGGCCGGACGTCCGTGCCGATATCGCCAGTTCAATGACGCAGTCCGGCGCGAGCTGCGACGAGATCGACGGCCCGTTCGGTCCGGAGTTGCACGGGGTGGTGACCGTTACCGGTCCGGACGGCAAGCAGCAGCAGATACCGGCGGTATTCGCCGGGGTGGACGGGCCACGCTGGTTGCTGCGGCTGGTCTTCACCGGTGCTGCGGTCTCCGACGATGAGGTTCGTGCGTCGCTGGAGGCAGTCGTGCGTGGTGTCGTGGTCGATCGCGGCACCGAACCCATGGCGCCGCGTTCGCTCATCCCGCTGGTGATGCCGAGTCAGGCCAGCGACCCCGGCGCCGCGCCAGCGGGCGGTGGCGCTACCGGCGGGTAGCCTCAAGGGGTGAGCACCCCCGCGCCGGATGTCGCCGAGGCGGCTCGCCGACGTAGCCAGATCCGGCTCGAAGGCAGGGTGGCATCGCTGCGGTTGGCCGCGGAGGGTGCGGCACCCAACTTCGAGGTGGAACTGCAGGTGGACAAGCAAACCGTGCAGGTGGTCTGGCTGGGGCGGCGGGCGATCCCCGGCATCCGTCCCGGCACCCGACTGGCGGTACGCGGCCGCCCCGTGCGTTGGCGGCGGGGGACGGCTCTGGTGAATCCGATGTATGAGTTGCTGCCGTGAGTCAAGACCCGAAGCGCCCCGAGGCACTCAGCGACGCCAACCCCCAGGAGGTCGGCGTCGCCGAACTCTTTGGCGGGCCGCGTGGCCTGGTGGATGCCGGCATACCCGGAGCGGTCTTCGCCGTGGCCTACGCGGTCACGGGAAGTGATCTCCAATTGTCCGCCTGGATCGCGCTGGGATGTGGCGTCGCGCTGGCCGTGCTCAGCCTCATCCAGCGGCGACCGGTACAGCAGGCGATTGCGGGCCTGATCGGTGTCGGCCTGATGGCCTTCATCGCCTCCAGGACGGGTCGAGCTGAGGACTTCTTCCTACCCTCACTGATCAAGAACGCGGCCTACGGCGGCGCATACGCCATCAGCGCCCTGGTGCGCTGGCCGCTGATGGGTGTGTTCCTGGGGCCGGTCCTGGGTGAGGGATTCGCTTGGCGCCAGGACCCGGTGCGGCTGCGCGCGTACACACTGGTGACCTGGCTGTGGGCCGGGATGTTCGCGATTCGGCTGGCAGTGCAGATCCCGCTCTACCTGGCCGGGGCGGTCACCGCCCTGGGCTTTGCGGGCATCCCGCTGGGCCTGCCGTTGTTCGCGTTGACGGGTTGGCTGACCTACCAAGTGCTACGCAAGACGCCCCGGTCGGTGCCAGCGGCGCAAGACGACGACGCTGAGCCGGAGACGGCGAGCACCGACTCCTAGGGGCCGGGAGCCAAGACCTGCTTGAGTGCCGGTTCGGCCTGCGCCGGTGCCACAAAGAGCAACTCGTCGCCGACCTCAACCGTGTCATCGGCAGTCGGGGCGATCACCCGATCACCGCGGACGATGCTGACCGGCGCAACGTTGACGGGCCAGTTGATGGCACCGATCCGCTTGCCGGCGGCGGGAGAGTCGTCCGGCAAGGTCAACTCGACCAGGTTGGCGTTGCCGTGTTTGAACTCCATCAGCCGCACGACGTCACCAACGGCCACGGCTTCCTCGATGAGGGCGACCATTGATCGTGGCTGTGACACGGCTACGTCGACGCCCCAGGACTCGTCGAACATCCACTCGTTGCGGGGGTGATTCACCCGGGCAACCACTTTTGGGACGCCGTACTCGGTCTTGGCCAGCAGGGATACGACCAGGTTGACCTTGTCATCGCCGCTGGCGGCTACCACGACGTCGCAGTCGGTGAGCCGGGCCTCCTCCAGGGCTGCGAACTCGCAGGCGTCGGCGCACATCCACTCCGCCCCGGGGACCGAATCCGGACGGATGGCCCGGTTGTCCCGGTCGACGAGCAGCACGTCGTGCCCGGACGACACCAGTTCCTCGGCGATTGCGCGGCCGACCTTGCCCGCGCCGGCGATCACGATGCGCATCAGCGACCCTTCTGCGGGGGTTCGGCCAGGGTCCGTTCCACCTGGCGGGTGTCACCTGGGTGCATGAGCACGTGCAGGACGTCTCCGTCCTGCAGCAGTGTGCTTGTGGTCGGCAGCACGCCTTCGCCGAAGCGATCGATGAAGGCCGCGCGCACGCCGGTGGCGCGCTCCACCCGCTCGATGGAAACCCCAGCCCAACCAGGGTTCACCGCCACCTGGGCCAGCCGGACCGTCCCGGTGCCGTCCACCCAGTCCGTGCGGCTGCCTTCCGGAAGCAGCCTGCGCAGCATCTGGTCGGCAGTCCACCGAACCGTGCCCACGGTCGGGATGCCGAGCCTGGAGTAGATCTCGGCCCGGCCGGGGTCATAGATGCGTGCAGCCACGTAGGGCACCTGGTAGACCTCACGCGCGACACGCGCGGCCACGATGTTGGAGTTGTCGCCGCTGCTGACAGCGGCGAACGCCCCGGCCTCTTCGATGCCGGCCTCCAAGAGCGTGCCCTGATCGAAGCCGATACCGGTCACAGTGCGGCCGGCGAAGTCGCTGGACAGCCGTCGGAACGACTTGGGGTCCTGGTCGACGACCGCGACGGTGTGGCCCAACTCCTCGAAATTGTGAGCGAGGGTGGAGCCGACACGTCCGCATCCCATGATTACCGCGTGCACGGCAGCACACGCTACCGGTCCGGCGGGTCTACCGTTCCCCCCGTGCCAGAGGTTGCCGATTCGGTCAAGCGCTTGGTAATCGGTCGCCCCCAGGAGTCGGAGCGACTTGGCGAGAAACTGCTACCGGTCCGCATCGCGCTGCCGGTCTTCGCCAGCGATGCGCTCTCCAGCGTTTCCTACGCGACGCAAGAGATCCTGATCGTCCTTTCCCTTGGCGGCCTGGCGTTCTTCGGTTATGCCCCCTGGTTGGCGGTATGCGTCGCGGTGCTCATGGTGATCGTGATCGCGTCCTATCGGCAGACCGTGCATGCCTACCCGTCCGGTGGCGGTGACTACGAGGTCGTAACAACGAACCTTGGGGCCAGGGCGGGGCTGGTGACAGCCGCGGCGCTACTGGTCGACTACGTCTTGACGGTTGCGGTGTCGATTTCCGCGGCGGTGGCGAACCTGGGTTCGGTCTTGCCATGGTCGGCCCAGCACCAGGTCCTGATGGCGGTGATCCTCATCGCGGCAATGACGATGCTGAACCTGCGTGGGGTCAAGGAGTCCGGGACCGCGTTCGCGATCCCCACCTACCTGTTCATCGGCGGCATGTTCGTGATGATCACGTGGGCTCTGGTCCGGCTGGCCGGTGGAGCGAGTCTGCAGGCGGAGTCAGCTGGGTACACGATCGTGCCGGAGGCGGAGTCCCTGACGGGTGTCGCGCTGGTGCTGCTGCTCATGCGGGCGTTCGCATCCGGTGCCACTGCGCTGACCGGGGTCGAAGCCATCAGCAACGGGGTTCCGGCCTTCCGATCACCCAAGTCCAAGAACGCGGCACGAACGTTGGCGCTGCTGGGCGCGGTCGCGATCACGCTGTTCCTGTCGGTCACGGCGCTCGCGCTGATAACCGACGTGAAGGTTGCTGAGAACAGCGAGAACCTGATCGGGCTGCCGGCGGGCGAGGAGCAGAAGACCGTCATCACACAGGTTGCCGCGGCGGTCTTCGGCAACTTCGAGTTGGGCTACTGGTTCATAGCAGGTGCGACTGCGGCAATTCTGGTACTCGCGGCCAACACCGCCTTCAACGGGTTCCCCGTACTCGGGTCGATCCTGGCACGGGACCGGCTGCTGCCCCGGCAGCTGCACACTCGTGGAGACCGGCTGGCCTTCAGCAACGGCATCGTGTTGCTGTCATTGGGGGCCGCAGCCCTGGTAGTCGCTTTCGAGGCGCGGGTCACCGCACTCATCCAGTTGTACGTGATCGGCGTCTTCCTGGCGTTCACGCTCAGTCAGTTTGGAATGACGAGGCACTGGACCCGGCTGCTGCGCAACGAGCGGGATGCAGCTGCCAGAGCCCGCATGCGCCGGGCACGCGCCATCAACACGATCGGCTGCGCCGCGACCGGGGCTGTGCTCGTTGTGGCCCTGATCAGCAAGTTCTCCAGGGGTGGCTGGATCGTGGTGGTGGCCATCCCGCTGCTGGTGCTGCTAATGCGCGCCATCAACCGCCACTACCAATCGGTGTCGCGGGAACTCCTCGCCGATGCCGACGAGACCACGGCGCTGCCACCACGCGTCCACGGGGTAGTCCTCGTCTCGTCCCTGCACCGGCCCACGCTGCGGGCGTTGTCCTTCGCCCGAGCCGCGAGGCCGGACACCCTGGAGGCGGTCACGGTTGCGGTCGACCCCGAGGACACCGACGTCTTGTTGCGCGACTGGGAACGACGGCGGATACCCGTGCCACTGCGGGTGCTGCATTCGCCGTACCGCGAAGTCACCAAGCCAGCCGTGGACTACGTCAAGCGGATCCGCAGGGAAAGTCCGCGCGACCTCGTTGTCGTCTACGTGCCCGAGTACGTGGTCGGGCGTTGGTGGGAGCAGTTGCTGCACAACCAAAGCGCGCTACGTATCAAGGCTCGATTGCTGTTCACTCCCGGCGTCCTAATGACCAGCGTGCCCTGGCAACTTGCGTCGGCTGAGGACGCCGATCGCCCCGCGCCCGAACCCTTCGCGGCGGAGTTGGTCCGCCGCGCCGGCGCCGAGGATGACTGAGCTCGAAGTCGGCGACACTGTCGACGTCACCTTGGATCGAGTCGCGCACGGCGGGCACGTGGTTGGGCGGGTCGACGGCCGCGTGCTCTTCGTCCGACACGGCCTGCCCGGCGAAACGGTCACCGCCCGCGTCAGCAGTATCGGTTCCCGCGGACGGTTCCTGCGCGCGGATGCGATCGCGGTGCTCACCCCATCGGCGGACCGCGTTGTCCCGCCATGCCCCTTGGCTCGCCCCGGCGGCTGCGGAGGTTGCGACTTCCAGCACGCATCGTTGCCGGCGCAACGTCGGTACAAGGGCGCTGTCCTGGCCGAGCAGATGGCCCGGTTGGCCGGACTGGACGTCGAGGTGGCGGTGGAGGAACTGCCTGACGGCGACGGGCTCGGCTGGCGCACGCGCATGCGGTTGGCCGTCACTGCCGAGGGCGCCGCTGGGTTGCATCGACATCGCAGCGATGAGGTCATCGCCACCCCGGAGTGTCTGCTGGCCCACCCGCTGCTGCGCGAAAGCGGGGCCCTTACGCGGCCTTGGCCGGGTGCGCACAGTGTCGAAGCGGCCGCATCTGTCGCGACGGGCGAGGTTTCGGTCGCAGTCGATGGCGAGCCGGCAATCGGTCCCAGCCGCATCCAGGAGCTCGTGGGGGAGCGCACGTTCCGCGTCCATGGCCTTGGTTTCTGGCAGGTCCACCCGGCCGCGGCCGGGGTCTTGGCCGAGGCGGTCAGCGCCGCTGCGGACATCGCTCCCGGGGAGCGGGTCGTGGATCTCTACGCGGGGGTCGGGTTGTTCGCCGCCTTCCTGGCCGAAGCGACCGGTACCAGCGGTCGTGTCGATGTGGTGGAGTCGGCCGCGCGAGCGGTGAGGGACGCAAAGCGAAACCTGCACGACCTGCCCCAGGCGCGCCTGCACTGCGCCAGCGTCGGGGACTGGCTGCGGGGGACGGATGAATCGTTCGACGTGTGCGTCCTCGACCCGCCGCGTAGTGGCGCCGGGTTGAAAACGATCGCGCAGATCGCGGAGCGGACGCGGCGCCGCATCGTCTACGTGGCCTGCGATCCCGCGGCGCTGGCCCGGGACACCGCGGTGCTCCTGGAGCACGGCTGGCGCCTCGCCGGGCTAAGGGGCTTCGACGCCTTCCCCATGACCCATCACGTCGAGGCAGTTGCCTGGTTCGATCGAGCGTCGTAGTAGTATCTTGACGTCAAGATAAATTCCCACTGACCCACCGGCGGCTGATCCGGGGCGGGACGGCAGGATGAACCAGACTCAAGGAGGAAGCGTGAGCGTGGACAGTTTCGGGGCCCGGACGACCATTGACCTTGCTGGGCAGGACCTGGAGATCTTCCGCGTCGACGCCGTACCCGGCGCCCAGCGATTGCCGTACAGCCTGAAGGTGCTTCTGGAGAACCTGCTGCGCACCGAAGACGGCGCGAACGTGACCGCGGACCAGATCCGCGCCCTGGGCGCCTGGGACCCGACCGGGAGTTCGGAGACGGAGATCCAGTTCACCCCCGCCCGCGTGGTCATGCAGGACTTCACCGGCGTGCCGTGTGTCGTGGACTTGGCCACCATGCGCGAAGCCGTGGTGGCGCTGGGCGGCGACGCGGCCAGCGTGAACCCGTTGGCCCCGGCGGAACTGGTGATTGACCACTCCGTCATCGCTGACTTCTTCGGCACACCGGACTCGTTTGAGCGCAATGTGGAGCTGGAGTACGAGCGCAATCGTGAGCGCTACCAGTTCCTGCGTTGGGGTCAGACGGCTTTTGACGAGTTCAAGGTGGTGCCGCCGGGGACCGGCATCGTGCATCAGGTCAACATCGAATACCTGGCCCGAGTTGTGATGGTTCGCAACGGTCAGGCGTACCCGGACACCTGCGTCGGCACCGACTCGCACACCACGATGGTCAACGGCCTCGGGGTGCTCGGCTGGGGCGTTGGCGGCATCGAGGCCGAGGCGGCCATGCTCGGCCAGCCCGTCAGCATGCTCATCCCGAAGGTTGTCGGCTTCAAGCTGACCGGGCAGTTGCCTGCGGGTGCGACGGCCACCGACCTCGTGCTGACAATCACGGAGATGCTGCGTAAGCATGGAGTGGTCGGCAAGTTCGTCGAGTTCTACGGCGAAGGCGTATCCGCCGTGCCGCTGGCCAACCGGGCGACCATCGGGAACATGAGCCCGGAGTACGGCTCGACGTGCGCCATCTTCCCGATCGACGAGGAGACGCTGACCTACCTGCGTCTCACCGGCCGCGACGAAGCAGCCATCGCCCGCGTTGAGCAGTACGCCAAGGCGCAGGGGCTGTGGCATGACCCGGCTCATGAGCCCGCCTATTCGGAGTACCTCGAGCTCGACCTCGGCACCGTGGTGCCCAGCCTGGCCGGGCCGAAGCGCCCGCAGGACCGCGTCGCGCTCGACGCGCTCGCGGCGGAATACCGCAAGGTCTTGCCGAACTACACCGATAGCCCCGACGCCACGGCATCGGTGACCCGCGACGGCTCCTCATTCGAACTAACCCATGGTGCGGTGACGATTGCGGCCATCACCTCTTGCACCAACACCTCCAACCCCTCCGTGATGATGGGGGCGGCACTGTTGGCGAAGAAGGCGGTTGAGAAGGGGCTGAGCACCAAGCCCTGGGTCAAGACCACTTTGGCGCCGGGTTCACAGGTCGTCATGGACTACTACGAGCGCGCCGGCGTGCAGCCCTACCTGGACAAACTCGGTTTCAACCTCGTCGGCTACGGCTGCACCACCTGCATCGGCAACTCCGGCCCGCTCCCGGCCGAGGTCAGCGCGGCGATCAACGACAAGGACCTGGCCGTGGCGGCGGTGCTCAGTGGCAACCGCAACTTCGAAGGCCGCATCAACCCGGACGTGAAGTTGAACTACCTGGCCAGCCCACCGCTGGTCGTGGCGTACGCCCTGGCGGGCAGCCTTGAGGTGGACCTCACCAAGGACCCGCTGGGCGTCGGCTCTGACGGTGAGCCGGTCTACCTGGCTGACATCTGGCCGACCCCGGAGGAGATCGAGGCGGCAGTGTCCGGCGCCATCGACGCGGACCTGTTCTCGTCCCGCTACGCCGACGTTTTCGCTGGCGATGAACGTTGGCAGGCCCTGCCGACTCCGACCGGGGACACCTTCGCCTGGGACTCCGACTCCACCTACGTCCGCAAGCCCCCGTACTTCGACGGCTTGCAGGCGAACCCGGCTCCGGTGTCCGACATCATCGGCGCCCGGGTGTTGGCCAAGCTGGGGGACTCGGTGACCACCGACCACATCAGCCCGGCGGGTTCCATCCGCGCCGACAGCCCGGCCGGCAAGTACCTGACCGAGCATGGGGTCCAGGCAAAGGACTTCAACTCCTACGGATCTCGCCGCGGCAACCACGAGGTGATGATCCGTGGCACCTTCGCGAACATCCGGCTGCGCAACCAGTTGCTGGACGGCGTCGAGGGCGGCTTCACCGTTGACTTCACCGACCCCGACCTGCCGACCGTGCCCATCTATGACGCCGCGCAGCGGTACGCGGCCAACGCGACGCCGTTGGTGATTCTGGCCGGCAAGGAGTACGGGTCGGGTTCCTCGCGGGACTGGGCGGCCAAGGGCACGGCGCTGCTGGGCGTGCGTGCGGTCATCGCTGAATCGTTCGAGCGCATCCACCGCAGCAACCTGATCGGGATGGGGGTGCTGCCGCTGCAGTTCGTCGCAGGGACAACGGCGGAGTCGCTGGGTCTGTCCGGGGAGGAAACCTTCACCATCTCCGGCATCGCTGCGCTGAACGACGGTCCTACGCCGCGGCAAGTGGCTGTGGAAGCGATGAAGGGCGACGGTCGGATCATCGAGTTCACCGTGGACGTTCGCATCGACACGCCCGGTGAAGCCGACTACTACCGAAACGGCGGAATCCTGCAGTACGTGCTGCGATCCCTGGCCGGCGTCTGAGGCACGGTGGCGTCCAGTCCGGCGCCGCCCGGTTGGCCGGCGTCCGTACCGCCGCCAGGAGCGGCGGACTGGACTGACGGCGCGGTCAAGTGGCTGCTCGATCAGTGTCCGCCGGAATACCGGTCCTACGAGGTGCTACGGGCCTATCCGGTCGCCCTGTCGCGGCTGGCCGTTCACCACGTCGACGCCGAGCTTGCCGCGGCGCGACGCGGCTACGCATCGGCGCGGGCGACGCTGCGCGATCTGCTCCCGACCGAAGCGATCGATCGGGTGCTCGTCGCCTACGAACGCGAAGGCGCCCGCCTGGCGGCGCTGCAGCGTGCGGTCGAGCTGGTGGACCAGGCGCTTCAGGGGCGGCAGTTCCGGGCTCGCCTGTAGTGGTCGGCTGAGGCGGTATCGCCCGTTGGGCGAGGCGATTCGCCCCTGCGGTCCGTAGAGTGTTCCCACCTGTTGCCGGAGGTGGACTGTTGCTCGAGCGAATCTCTTCGCCTGCCGACGTCCGGGCGCTGTCGGCAGCGGAGTGTCGCCTCCTGGCGGAGGAGATCCGTTCATTCCTGATCGCGCAGGTGACCCGCACCGGAGGCCACCTCGGCCCGAACCTCGGTGCCGTTGAACTGACCCTGGCGTTGCACCGTGTGTTCGACTCCCCCCGAGACACCCTCATCTGGGACACGGGCCATCAGGCGTACGTGCACAAGATCCTGACCGGCCGCCAGGCCGGTTTCGAGCGACTGCGCCAGTCCGGGGGCCTGTCTGGCTACCCGTCCCGCGCCGAGTCCGAGCACGACGTGGTGGAGAACTCCCACGCATCCACGGCGCTGTCGTACGCCGACGGGTTGGCAAAGGCGCGCCAGTTGACGGGCCAAACCGACCGTGCCGTCGTGGCGGTCATCGGTGACGGAGCGCTGACCGGCGGAATGGCTTGGGAGGCGCTCAACAACATCGCAGCGGCCAAGGACCGGCCGGTGGTAATCGTGGTCAACGACAACGGCCGCTCCTACACACCGACCGTGGGTGGCTTGGCCAGCCATTTGAGCACCCTGCGGACCACAGGGGGCTACGAACGCTTCCTGGAGTGGGGCAAGGACGTGCTCAACCGAACTCCGGTCGTGGGCGCGCCGCTGTACGAGACGCTGCACGGCATGAAGAAGGGCCTCAAGGACATCGTGGCCCCACAGGGCATGTTCGAAGACTTGGGGTTGAAGTACCTCGGTCCGATCGATGGGCACGACGTCGAAACAGTCGAGCGGGCGCTGCAACAGGCCCGGGAGTTCAACGGGCCGGTTCTGGTGCATGTGCTGACGCAGAAAGGTCGTGGGTATCGGCCGGCGGAGTTGGATGAGTCCGACCACTTCCACGGGATCGGTCCGGTGGACGCCGCGACCGGCAGGGCCGCACCAACGACCGGATTGGCGTGGACTGCGGCCTTCTCCGACGAGATCGTCCGCCTGGCAGCCGACGATCCGCGGATCGTCGGTATCACCGCCGCGATGTTGCACCCCGTGGGGCTGGAGCAGTTCGCGCAGCGGTTCCCCGAGCGCGTGTTCGACGTGGGCATCGCCGAGCAGCATGCGGTCACCAGCGCCGCCGGTCTCGCCTATGGCGGCCTGCACCCGGTGGTGGCCGTCTACGCGACGTTCCTGAACCGGGCCTTCGACCAGGTGCTGATGGACGTTGCGATGCACCAGGCCGGGGTCACCTTCGTCCTGGACCGCGCTGGGGTAACCGGCAGTGACGGGGCCAGTCACAACGGCATGTGGGACCTGTCGGTGCTGCAGGTGGTCCCGGGGATTCGAATCGCGGCGCCCCGCGACGCCGACACCATGCGCGTGGAGTTGCGGGAGGCGGTCGCCGTCGATGACGCGCCCACGGTCCTGCGCTTCCCCAAGGGCGATGTTCCGCCCGCGATCCCAGCCATCGATCGGCTCGGCTCCGGTGACGTGCTGTTGCGCGACGGAAGGCCGGATGTCCTGGTCGTGGCGATCGGCTCCATGGCCGGGGTTGGCGTCGCGGTCGGTCACCGCCTGCACGACCAGGGGCTGGGCGTGACCGTGGTCGACCCCCGGTGGGTCATCCCGGTCGATGACGTCCTGCTGGCCGAGGCGGCCCGGCATCGGCTGGTGGTGGTCATCGAGGACAACGGCATCGTGGGTGGCGTCGGCAGCCGAATCAGGTCGGAGTTGGCGGACGCCGACCTGCAGGTGCCGGTAGCCACGTTCGGCATCGAACAGCGCTTCCTGGAGCACGCCTCGCGAGGAGAGTTGCTGGAGCGGATGGGGTTGACCCCGCAGCAGATCAGCAGATCCGTCATCGAGCGGATGGCCAAGCTGGACGATGAACCTGCCGCCGCCGAGTCCGCAGCGCCCGTCCGCGACTCCCGGCCTTAGGGAGACTTGCGAAGTCAGCGGTACGGAACCGTCAATGGCTGGGGGTCGGGAGCAACAGGTTCACGGAGCACCTGCTTGAGGACGTCCCCACCCGCCTTGGCCAGGACCACCTCGTCGATGCTGAGCAACAGGGGCCTGGGGAAGCCCCGGTCGAGGTCGTCCGCCGCGGCGTAGGCAGCCAACGCGAAGGCAGGATCGGTACGGCTCAGGTCCAGCCAGCCGCGCCGCCGCATCGGCACCGCGGCCGTCCGAATCCCTTGCGAGCCGACCATCGCGGCGCGCAGCACGGCTGAGGCCAGCAGCGTCACAACATCGCAGTCGCCCATCGGGCGCAACGGGCCATCGGGGTCGCGGCGTAGGCGGGTGGCAGCGATCGCCCCCATCTCCTCCAGATAGGTCCGGGCGCGACCCCACCACGGCTCGATCTGCAGCCCGAATGCGGCCAGTACCCCGGGCAGCAGCACGGAGACCTCATCGGGGTCTGCGAACGCCCCCAGCACGCCGAAGCCCAGGTCCAGACTGCCGCCGAGCACGGACTCACGTACCCAGGCTGCACCGGGGTGCAGCAGATGGTTGCTCGGTAGCCCGAGCGGGCGTAGCCGCACTGTGATCTCGTGGTCGGACCAGCCGGCCATCGCCGTTGCCTGGACCAGAAACCGGCCGATCTTGGCCCGTTCGGCGGCAGACCCCGCGGGGCAGCCCAGGCTCGCGTGGGCGACATGAGTCCACGGCACCAACCGGGACCCGCAAAGCAGAACCCCGCCGTCCTCGGGAACTGCGTCCAGGTCGTGCAGCACGATCGCAGCCAGCACTGCCTGCCGCAGGGTTGTTTCGTGCGGGACTGCCATAAGGGCACGTTAAGTCCGCAGGCTGGCGGATTCGTCCACCGGAGGAGTGACTATCAGTAGCCAAGAGTTGCTGTGCCGTGACTGTGCGTCACCCCTGGTCAGGCACACTTCACCCTTCGGGGGTACGGATGCGTCGAACGCTGGTGGCAGGGACAGTCCTGGGCGGACTGCTGCTTGCCGGTTTGGTGACGGGCGTGAGCGTTCAGGGCGCTCCACCGGACCCACGCCTGGTCTCCGACGAGGCCAAGTTCGCTGCCGCGCAGGAGATCCTGCAACGCCGCACCGATGCGGTCGTCCGGGGCGACCGCGAACTGTGGTTGGCCGATCTGGATCCACGCGCGCAGGAGTTTCGCGCCCAGCAGGAGGCCGTCTGGGACAACCTGCAGCAGTTGCGCCCGGCCGCCATCGGCTACGAGTTGCGACCGGTTGCGTTGGATCTGCCCGAAGCCGAGGCCCGCTACGGAGCGCCGACCTTCACCCCCGCGGTTGTGTTCCGGTACCGGCTGGATGGCATCGACGCCGGCAACGTGGCCCGACCGATGGCGCCAACGTTCGTACTTCGCGGGGGAACGTGGCGCCTGGCGTCTGAGGCTGACGCGGTAGACCGAATCCCCGCCGGTGCTGAGGCCGAGCCGTGGCTGCGGGTGCCGGTCGAGGTGCATCGCCGCGGGTCCGTCCTGGTGCTCACCGACGTCGGCGACCAGCGCTCGGACCGGCTGGTGTCCACCGCCGAGTCGGCGCTTGCAGAGGTACGCGCCGTGGTTCCGGCCGCGGCCGCCCCGGGGCTCGTCATCTACGCAACGTCCGACTCGCAGTCCCTGACTACCTATCTGGACCCCACGGCCGGCCAGCGGCTGGAGTGGGTCAAGGCCGCGGCAGTGCCCACCTTCGCTGACGTTGAGGAATGGCTCGATGAAGGGGCGGGTGGGTCACCGACCGGGTCCCGAATCGTCTGGAACCAGACGACACTGCCGGTGACAGACCCGACCTTCGATCGGGTCTTCGTGCACGAGGCCACGCACGCGGCCACGCACGCTCTGGTCACCGAGGAAGCGCCGCGGTGGGTGGTGGAGGGCTACGCGGAATGGGTCGCCTACCGCGACCGCCCCGAAGCGCGACGAGTCGATGCCGACTTCGAGCGGGCGCTGGGGGACCCCGGATTCCCCTCCCGGTTACCTGGCGACGGTCGCTTCTTCCTCGGACCGCAAACACTCAACTACACGATCTCCTGGCAGGCCAACCGCTACGTGGCCGAGCGTTTCGGCGAGGGCGCGCTCAACGAACTCTTTGTCCGCCTGGCACGAATCAGCGACAAGTCCGATACCGGGGCACAGCAGAAACAGGCGTTCGCCGAAGTGCTCGGCGTCAGCGAGCCGGAACTGCTCACCGACTTCCGCAGTTGGTTGCGTACCTGACCGTCAGTTCGCGGTGGCGACGCCCGGTGGCAGGAAGCGCTTGCCGTTGACCGCCTCGGACACGCCACTGCGGTCCAGGTAGGGCGTGATGCCGCCCAGATGGAACGGCCAGCCCGCACCCAGCAGCATGCACAAGTCGATGTCTTGCGCTTCCGCCACGACGCCCTCATCGAGCATGAGGCGGATCTCCTCGGCGAGGGCTCGCTCGGCCTCGGCGCGGACATCGTCAGCAGACATGGGGGAGTCCCCGCTGAACATGGACGCCACCTCCGGGTCGACGACCGGGGACCCGGAGGACCAGTCGTAGACCGCCGTCTTGCCGGCGGACACCATCGCGGCGAGCCCGTCACTGACACCGAACCGGTCGGGGAACTCCTCGTGCATCGTCCGCCCCACGTGCAAGGCCACGGCCGGGCCGACCAAGGCGAGCAGGTTGAACGGGCTCATTGGCAAGCCCAACGGGTCCAGGGCATGGTCGGCGGTTTCAATGGGCGTGCCGCGGTCGGCTGCGGCCATCACAACGCCGAGGAACCGGGTGAGCAAGCGGTTGACCACGAATGCCGGTGCGTCCTTGACGAGGACGGTGGACTTCTTCAGCTGCTTGCCGACCGCGAAGGCAGTAGCCAGGGAAGCGTCGTCCGTGGCCTGGCCGCGGACCACCTCCAGCAGCGGCAGGATCGCCACCGGGTTGAAGAAGTGGAACCCGACGACGCGTTCGGGGTGCTCCAGGTTCTCCGCCATCTGCGACACCGACAGCGAAGACGTGTTCGTTGCCAGCACGCAGGTCGGGGAGACGATGGCCTCCAATTCGGCGAAGACCTGCTGCTTGACCTTCATCTCCTCAAAGACCGCCTCGATGACGAAGTCGGCGTCGGCGAACGCGGCCTTGTCCAACGACCCGGTTACCAGGGCCTTGAGTCGATTCGCCAGGTCGCCGTTGACGCGCCCCTTGGCGGCCAGGCCGTCAATCTGGGCGTGGACCTCAGCGACTCCGCGAGCGAGCCGATCGGCGTCCACATCGGTCAACACGACCGGCACGAGCAGCCGACGCGCGAACAGCAGGGCCAGTTGGCTCGCCATCAACCCGGCACCGACGACCCCGACCTTCGTGACCGGCCGGGCCAGCGCTTTGTCCGGGGCTCCCACGGGCCGCTTGGCCCGCTTCTGCACCAGGTCGAATGCGTACAGGCCAGCCCGCAACTCGTTGCCGATGACCAAGTCGGCCAGGGCCCGGTCCTCTGCCGCGAAGCCCTCGTCCTTGGTGGCCGTGCGGGCGGCTTCGATGAGGTCCAGCGCGCGCACGGGTCCGGGGGCGGCGCCGTGGTACTTGGCTTCAACGGTGGCCCGCCCGCGGGCAACGGCCGCGTCCCAGGCCGCTTGCGATCGGTCCACCTCGGGACGGCTGGGGGCGACGGTTCCGTTGACAACCCCCGCAGCCCAGCGCAGCGATTGCTCCAAGAAGTCCGCCGGCTCGAACATCGCATCGGCCATGCCCAACTCGAGTACCTGCTTGGGCTTGAGCTGACGGTTCGTGGCCAGCGGGTTGTCGATGATCACCTTGACGGCGGCATCCGGACCGATCAGGTGCGGCAGCAGCCAGGCGCCACCCCATCCGGGCACGAGACCCAGAAAGCACTCCGGCAGCGACACGGCCGCCGCGCCAGTGGAGATCGTGCGATATGAGCAGTGCAGCGGCAGTTCCAGGCCACCGCCCATCGCCGCGCCGTTGATGAACGCGAACGTGGGGACGGACATCTCGCCGAGCCGTCGGAAGGTGTCGTGCCCGAGCCGGCCGACGGCCAAGACGGCGTCGTAGGTCGGATCGGTCACCAGCGTGTTCAGGTCCGCACCCACTGCGAAGATGAACGGCTTGCCCGTCACCGCAACGGCGGCCAGGTCATCGCGGGCGTCGATCTCGTCCAGTGCTGCGTTGAGCGATGCCAAACCGCCCGGCCCGAACGTGCTCGGCCGGGTGTGATCGCGGCCGTTGTCCAGGGTGATCAGCGCGGCCGTGCCTGCCTTGTCGGGCAGGTCCACGTAGCGGAGCAAGGACTGGGTGACGACTTCTTCCTTGGTGCCGCCGTGGGTGGTGTCGGCCATCAGGCGTCCTTTCCGAACCGGGGGTTCTCCCACACGACCGTTCCGCCCTGGCCGAGACCGACACACATCGTGGTCATCCCGTACCGGACCTCCGGGTGTTCCTCGAACTGGCGCGCGAGCTGGGTCATGAGGCGAACACCGGACGAAGCCAACGGGTGACCGACTGCAATTGCCCCGCCGTAGGGGTTGACGCGCGAGTCCTCGTCGTCGATGCCGAAGTGCTCCAGGAACGCGATGACCTGCACGGCGAACGCCTCGTTGATCTCGATGAGGCCGATGTCGTCCATGTTCAAGCCGGTGCGGGCCAGGACCCGCTCGGTGGCGGGAATCGGCCCAACCCCCATGGTCTCGGGATCGACGCCCGCGAACGAGTAGTCGACCAGTCGCATCTTGGCGGAGAGTCCCAGCTCGGCTGCGACTTCCTCCGCAGCGACCAACGCCGCCGTGGCACCGTCGGTCAGCGGGGAGGCGTTGGCCGCAGTCACGCGGCCATGCGGTCGAAATGGGGTCTTGAGGTCGGCAACCCCCGCCAACGTGGTCTCCGGGCGCGGCGGCTGGTCCGCGGTGGCCAGCCCCCAACCGCTGCTGGTGCTGCGCGTGGCGATCGGCACCAGGTCCGGTTGGATCTGCTCGTTTGCATACGCCTTGGCCAAGCGTTCCTGGCTGCGTACGCCGAACGCGTCGGCTCGCTCCTTGGTAATTCCGGGGAAGCGGTCGTGCAGGTTCTCAGCGGTCATGCCCATGTTCAGCGCCGCCGGGTCCACCAACTTCTCAGCTACGTACCTGGGGTTTGGGTCCACCCCTTCACCCATCGGGTGTCGGGTCATGTTCTCCACCCCGCCGGCGATGGCCACGTCGTAGGCGCCGAAGGCGATGCCGCTGGCCGTGGTGGTGACCGCGGTCATCGCCCCGGCACACATGCGATCAATGGCGAAACCGGGGACGCTGCGCGGCAGGCCTGCCAGCAGCGCCGCGCTGCGGCCGATGGTGAGACCTTGGTCGCCTGTCTGCGTGGTCGCTGCGATGGCCACCTCGTCAACGCGTTCCGGGGGGAGGGTGGCGTTGCGGCGAAGCAGTTCTCGGATGAGTGCGACAACCAGGTCATCGGCTCTGGTCTCCGCGTAGAGACTCTTCTCGCCGGCCTTACCGAACGGCGTCCTCACGCCATCCACGAAGACGACGTCGCGCAGGGTGCGGGCCACGGGCTTCTCCTGTTCGCTAGACGAGGAAGACCCTATGCTACTGGCGAGTAACCTGCGCCGCGAGCGCCTCGACAAGGGCGGTGGCGGTCAGGTTGACCTGCCACTGGCGGGCTCCGGCTTCGCGCAGTCGCGCTGATACCGACTCGGTGTCGAGGACCGGCGGCGGTTCCCAGCAGAGGCGGCGTACCGCCTCAGGAGAGAGCAGGTTCTCCTGGGGCAGGTTCAGTTCCTGAGCAAGGTCGTTGACGATCCGGCGGGCGGCATCCAAGCGCGCGCCGGCTTCTGGCGCCTTGTCCTTCCAAGCCCGTGGGGGCGGTGGTCCGTCGATGAGGGTCACCGGCGGGAGGTCCGCTTCGGGCAGGTCGTGAGCTCGCGCAGCGGCTTTGGCCCAGCGGAGGATGTGCCGCTTGGCGCCGCGCTTTCGGAACTCCGCCAGTTCGGTCAGATCCTCCAAGTTGGCCGCGCCTGCCCGGGCGGCCGCGCTGATCGCCAGGTCCGGCAGTACCCGACCTGGCGCTGTGTCCAACTCCGCGGCCAGTTGGTCCCGCTCGAGCCAGAGTTCGCGAACGATGCCTAGCCCGCGCCGGCCCCGCACGGTGTGAATGCCGGACGTCCGCCGCCAGGGGTCCCGACGCGGAGGCGTGCGCGGGTTGGCCACCAGATGGGCGAACTCCTCCTCGGCCCAACCGGTCTTTCCGGACTCCGCCAGCATGCGGCGGAGTTCATCGGCCAGCGGCAGGAGCAGTTCGACGTCCAGGGCCGCGTAGGTGAGCCAGGGTTGCGGCAGTGGCCGGGTGGACCAGTCGACCGCGGAGTGTTCCTTGGCCAAGGCCACGCCAAGCAGCGTCTCGGTGAGTGCTGCCAGACCCACCTTTGGCAGCCCCAGGAGCCGACCGGCCAGCTCGGTGTCGAACAAATCCGGCGGCTGCAGGCCGATGTCATCCAGGCACGGCAGGTCCTGGCTGGCCGCGTGCAGGATCCACGGCATCTGGGCCAGGGCGGTGCGTAGCGGTGTCAGATCCGGGATGCGGGTGGGGTCGATGAGGGATGTGCCAGCGCCGGCGCGGCGTAGTTGGATCAGATACGCCCGTTGGCCGTAGCGGTAGCCACTGGCTCGTTCGGCGTCGACGGCGACAGGTCCGGTTCCGGCCATCAACGCAGTGACCACCCGGGCTAGGTCGTCGGCGGATTCGGTGACCGGGGGTACCCCTTCGACCGGTTCGTTCAGTACCGGTACCGGTTCGGGCTCCGGCAAAGGCTCCGCGGCAACGGGGGATACAGCAACGGGGTCGGCGGCAACGGAATTCGCGGCAAGGGACGCCGCGGTGTCGTCCCGGTCATCTGCCACAACCTGACCCTAAGGGTGCGATGGCCCCCAAGCAGGCGGCAGTGCGGCTACTCGATGGCGCCGGCGCGCAGCGCAATCATCACAAGTTCAGCGCGGTCGCCGGTGCCCATCTTGCGACCGATGCGCGCCAGGTGGCTCTTGACGGTCAGCGCAGACAGGCCCAAGAGCTCGCCGATGTCCTTGTTTGTGTGCCCACCGGCCACCAGTTGCAGCACCTCTAGTTCGCGGTGCGACAGGTCCGCCACGTTCCCGGTGGCTGCGCGCGGCCGATCATCCCGGCCGGGACGGATCACTAGACCGCGGGCGCCAGCGGCGAGGACGGCGCGTACCGAGAACGGATCCAGTTCCGAGGACAGCGCGATCGCCCGGTGCCAGCCGCCGCGGAGCAATTCCGCGACAAGTCCGGCGCCGGAGCCGTCCGGCAATTTGACGTCAGCGACCACCAGGTCTCGCTGCGCGAACGCGCGGGCCCGGACCCGGGCCTCGGCGACCGAGGCCGCTTCGACTACGGGATGTCCGCCGAGGGTTGCCAATCGATCGACAACCTCACGCCGCTGCGGCCCGTCCGTGATCGCAACGAGCGCGCCAAATCGCAGCCCGACGCCGGTCACGGGGGCAGAGCGGTGATCGAGGAGTGCGCTCACCCGGTCTCCCACCTGTGGGGTCCGGGTTCTTCCGGACCTTCGGTGTCCTCATCGGCCGCGGTTGGCAACGGCTGAAGTGATCGGGACGAACACCTGTGGGGGAAGCCGCAATGAACCCGGTCCGGCGACCGCCGGCGGGGGATTCAGCGGTGGCGTGGACGCGGGATGGCGCTTACCCCCACCGGCAGTGGCGGTAGCCCGGCGGCCTGGCAGAGCAGGTCACCCCACGCCTCCAGATGTGGACCCAGGTAGGGGTCCGTCGCGGTCCAAGACGCCCGCAGTTCCACTTCGGAGGTTCCGGCGCGATCCGCCAGGTCGCCGAAATGCTCCGACACCACGCGCGTGACGGTTCCGCTGGGGGCGGTGAACGGTGCCGCATGCGCGTCCAGCGCCTCCATCAGCCAGGACCAGCCGACCGCGGTGAGCGCGGCATCATCGGCCATGTCTCGTTCCAGTGGTGCGCGCACGAAGGTGACGATGCGGAACTCGCCCTGCCAGGCGTCGTGACCGGCCGGATCGTGCAGCAGGACGAAACGACCAGTCGCCAGCTCGTCCTCGCCCTGCAGGACATCGGCGGTGAGGGCGGCGCTGAACGGAGCGAGCCGCTGCGGCGCAGGCGCCTCCTCCAACGAGACCTCGGCGCGCATCTGGGCGTGACGCAAGGACTCCAGGCCCATCCGGAACGCCTCGGGGGCGTCCAAGCGGTCCTCGGGGATCGGCACAACGGCAGCGTAAGTCGCCGAGGCCACCGAAGCGGGGAACGCCACGGCTACGGAGTCGTCGGAGGTGGCGGCGTGCGACGATGCCCCGCGTGAGCGGCTCCTCGACTTTCCTTGACGCCTGTGCTGGCAAGCCGGTGGACCACACCCCGGTTTGGTTCATGCGGCAGGCCGGGCGCTCGCTGCCGGAGTACCGGCGGGTTCGCGAGGGCGTCGGCATGCTCGAGGCGTGTCTACGGACCGATCTGATCGTCGAGATCACGACTCAGCCCGTGCGCCGCCATGGCGTCGACGCCGCCATCCTGTTCAGCGACATAGTCCTGCCGCTGCGAGCCCTGGGCGTGGATCTGGACATCGTCGCCGGGGTCGGGCCGGTTGTCGCCGACCCGGTTCGTAGCGCCGCCGACGTCCGTCGGCTGCCGGCGTGGGAACCGAGTGCGGTTGCCGCGGTCACCGATGCGGTCCGGGAACTCGCGGGGTCGTTGCCGGTTCCGCTGATCGGATTTGCGGGCGCGCCGTTCACCGTGGCGTCGTACTTGATCGAAGGGGGCCCGTCGCGCGACCACGCGCGCACCAAGGCGCTCATGCACGCCGATGAAGACGCCTGGCACGAGTTGATGGCACGGCTGGCGGAGATCTCCGGTGGTTTCCTGCGCGCCCAGGTGGAGGCCGGTGCCGCTGCGGTGCAGTTGTTCGACTCGTGGGCGGGCGCCCTGAGCCCCCGGGACTATCGGCGCTTCGTACTTCCCCACACCATCACCGCCCTGCAGTCCGTCGACGTAGCCCGAATCCACTTTGGGGTCGGTACCGGCGAACTACTCGCCGACATGGCCGCCGATCCGGTCGACGTGCTCGGAGTCGATTTCCGGGTGCCGCTGTCTGAAGCGGCCGCGCGACTGCCGCGGGCCATGCCGTTGCAGGGCAATCTGGATCCCGCTTTCTTGTTCGCGCCCTGGCCGGTGCTGAAGCAGGCAGTGGATGACGTCCTCGCCGAAGCGCGTGGGCTACCCGGCCACATCTTCAACTTGGGTCACGGGGTTCTGCCTGACACCGACCCGGATCAGTTGACGCGCGTGGTCGAGCACGTACACGTCACGACCCGACGCTGACCTGCTCCGCGGGTTCAGGGCGCTCCTGCTTGCCATCCTGGCGCCGGCCGCGCAGCAGGACGGCTATCGGCAACGTGATCACGGCCAACGCTGCCAGGAAGGGCAGTGCTGCGCCGAACCCGGTTGCGAGAGTTCGCGCGGAGTCCGCGAACGCGTCCCATCCGGCTCGCAGCCCATCGGTGAACCCGCCGGTTGACGCTCCGGGCTCGGTCAACGTGACGCTCACGGTCGCCAGCGCCACCTGGTCCGCCAGCAACACGGCCTGAGCCTGCAGCGACTCCAGGTCCGCCTGTCGCCGCGTCAACTCCGCCTCGATGGTCACCACGTCGCCGAGGGATTCGGCTTCGGTCAGCAGCGCTCGTACGCGTTCCACGCTGGCTTGCTGCGACTCGATGCGCGCCTGCAGGTCGACAACCTGACCGGTGACGTCGTCGCTGGAACCGCCCTGTTGAACCACATCACCCAGTTCGGACAACCTGGCCAAGGCGGCGTCCAGGGAGTCGCTGGGAACCCGAACCAACAGCCATGATCGAGGTTCGGCTGCATCCGACAGCGCCGTGTCCTCTTGGGCGACTACGCCGCCCAAACTCGACGCGATGGCCCGCACGCGAGCAGCCGAAGGGCCGACTTCAACCACTTCGACCGTGACCGATGCGGTCCTGACGATGCTCCGATCAGCCGCATCCGCGGCAACTACCGATGATGCGCCCGGCTCGCCCGAATCGGGCGCGGCTTCGGCGGTGTCGGTCCCACTCGCATCGACACCTGGGCCCGGGACTCCCGACTGTTCGAGTTGCGCCGAAGTGTCCTGCCCGGCGCTGCAAGCGGTAAGCAGCGCCGCTGCCAGCACTGCGGGGATTGCGATTCGACCGATCATGAGGCCCACCCCTCTCGATTGCCGGTGGGACGCCGACTTGCGGCCGGGGGTTCCCGATCTGCCAAAGTGGAGCCGTGGCCCACGTCGTGGTTGTAGGAGCGGGAATCTCCGGTGCTGCCGCGGCATGGCAGTTGTCACGGTCGCTGCCGGACTGCCGGGTCACCGTCCTTGAGGGGGCTGACCGTGTCGGCGGCAAACTCCTCGTCGGTGAAGTTGACGGCATCGCCGTAGATGCCGGAGCGGAGTCGTTCTTGCTCGCCCGGCCCGAAGCCCGGTCCTTGGTGCGCGACGTCGGCTGGTCGGACCGCATTGAGGAGCAGGCGGTCATGGGCGCCTCGCTGTGGTTGGAGCCGGGCTTGCGACGGCTGCCCCGGGGGCAGGTCATGGGCGTTCCGACGGATCTGGCCGAACTCGCCGCCGCGGATGTCTTGTCACTGCGTGGCTTGTTGCGGATCCCGCTGGACCATGTGCTTGCGCCAACGGACTTCGGCGACGACGTTTCTGTGGGCGAGTTCGTGGCCGCGCGACTTGGCCAGGAGGTTGTCGACAAGCTTGTCGAACCGCTGCTCGGTGGCGTCTACGCCGGACACGCATCGCGCCTTTCGTTCGAAGCGGCCCTGCCCTCGTTGGCAGCGGAGTCGCGGCAGCGCCGATCCCTGTTGGCTGCGGTCCAGCGGGTGGGTCGGCGCCACCCGGGACCGGCATTCGGCACCGTGATGGGCGGCATCGGGCTGCTGCCGGAGCGCGTGCTGGCCCAGGCTGGCGCCGCTGTGCGCACGGGCTGTACCGCCACGGGGATCAGTCGAACCGCCGACGGCTGGTCGGTCCAGACCCGCGACCACCGTGGCCGTGATCAGGTTGAATCGGCTGACGCCGTCATCATCGCGGTACCGGCCACACCGGCCAGCCGCCTGCTCAAACCGATCGCCCCGTTCGCAGCGGCCGAACTCTCGACCATCGACTACGCCTCGGTGGCGGTTGTCACCTTCGTGGTCGATGGCGATGCCGTCCCGGAGGTGGCCGGTACCGGCTTCCTGGTGCCGCCGATAACCGGCCGGTTCATCAAGGCAGCCACGTTTTCGTCGCAGAAGTGGGACTCCGTCGGGATGGCGGCAGGCTCGCGAAAGGTGTTGCGCACATCGGTTGGTCGCTACGGCGAGACCGCGGACCTGCAATTGGACGACGATGACCTTGCCGAGCGCGCGTGGGCTGACCTGCGGCGGGCGATCGGGGTGCGCGGTCGACCGCGTGCGACCAGGGTGAGCCGCTGGGGCGGCGGGCTACCGCAGTACGAAGTGGGCCACGTGGGCCGGGTGCGCCGCATTCGGCGGGCGCTCTCGGCGTTCCCCACCATCGGCCTGGCAGGCGCGGCACTGGATGGCGTGGGGATCCCTGCCTGCATCGCATCGGCCCAGGCCGCCGCCGAAGCGGTAGCGGCCAACCTGCGCGCCGACGGCGTGCAGGCAGAATGGGACCATGGCTGAAACCCGAACCGATTCGGAAGCCCAGTCGGGCGACTCACCCCTGAAGGCTCGCGATCTCAACAACGTCGTTCGCTACGCGATGTGGTCGGTCTTCAAGTCGGCAACGCCGCTTCCGGCTGACCGGGCGGCCGCGGCCGCTGAGGTTGAGCAACTCGTCACCGAGCTGGCGGGCAAGGATGTGGTGATTCGCGGCTGGTACGACCTCGCCGGCATGCGCGCTGACGCCGACTTGATGGTGTGGTGGCATGCGGCCAGCGCCGAAGCCCTACAGGACGCGTACTCGCGGTTGCGCAGAACCGAGTTGGGCCGCCACGTAGAACCGGTCTGGAGTGTCGCGGCGCTGCACCGGCCGGCTGAGTTCAACAAGAGCCACGTTCCGGCGTTCCTCGCCGACGAGCAGCCCCGCGGTTGGGTTTGCGTCTACCCGTTCGTTCGTTCCTACGAGTGGTATCTGCTACCTGATGAAGAGCGGCGAGCGATGCTCGTTGAACACGGGCAGATGGGTCGGGACTTTCCGGACGTGCGGGCCAACACCGTCGCTTCGTTCGCCTTGAACGACTACGAGTGGATCCTTGCCTTCGAAGCAGACGAATTGCACCGCATCGTCGACCTCATGCGGCATCTGCGCGCATCGACGGCTCGTCGCCACGTCCGCGAGGAGTTGCCCTTCTACACGGGCTTTCGGCGGCCGGTGTCGGAGTTGATCGCCTCACTGCCTTAGGGCCACGCCGGAAGGGCTACTCGTTCGGTTCCAGCGTGAGGCTGATCGAGTTGATGCACCACCGTTGATCCGTGGGCGTCGGATAGCCCTCACCTTCGAATACGTGACCCAGGTGGGAACCGCAGTTGGCGCAGCGCACCTCGGTCCGCACCATCCCGAGCGTTCGGTCCTTGATCAACTCCACCGCGTCGCTGTCTGAGGGCGCGTAGAACGACGGCCAACCGCAGTGGCTGTTGAACTTGGCATCGCTGCGGAACAGTTCTGCGGAGCAGGCTCGGCAGCGGTAGACGCCGGTTGTCGTCGTGTCGGTGTACTCCCCGGTGAACGGGGGCTCGGTGCCGGCTTCGCGCAAAACGTGGTACTCGCCCGAACTCAACAGCGATTGCCATTCCGCCTCGGACCGCTGGACGGCGTAGTTGGACTGGTCTGACTTCTTGGGAGCGGACATGCGGCCACGCTACGGGCGTGGGCGGTCCGACGCGACCGCTACCGTCACCGTCGTGGCTTCGAAGGAGTTCGGTGAGCCGCTTGCGATTCAGGTGGGCGGCCGCGACGTTCGGGTGAGCAACCCCGAGCGTCCCTACTTCCCCGACGCCGGTCTGACCAAGGCCGACGTCGTCACGTACTACGCGGCGGTTGCCGACGTGATGCTGCGGCACCTCCGCGAACGCCCAACAACCCTGGAACGCTGGCCGAAGGGGTTGCTGCCGGGGGTCCGGCTGGCGCAACGGGACGGCACCAAGGGCGACGCCTTCTACCAGAAGCGCCTGCCGTCCGGGGCTCCCGACTACGTGGAGACGGCGCACATCACCTTTCCCTCTGGCCGCACCGCCGACGAGGTCTGCCCAACGGAGCCGGCGGTGATCGCATGGGCGGCCAATCTGGGGACGATCACGTTCCATCCTTGGCCGGTCCGGCGCGCCGACGTGGAGCACCCGGACGAGCTGCGCATCGACCTCGACCCCCAGCCCGGCACCGACTTCACTGACGCCGTCACCGTGGCCATGGTGGCCCGTGAACTCCTCGACGAACTGGGTTGGACGGGGTTTCCCAAAACCAGCGGCGGCCGCGGTGTGCACATCTACGTGCGCATCCAGCCGCGTTGGGGTTTCGTCGAGGTAAGGCACGCAGCGATCGCATTCGGCCGGGAGTTGGAGCGGCGAATGCCGGGCCGGGTTACGACGAAGTGGTGGAAGGAGGAGCGCGGCGAGACCGTGTTCGTCGACTACAACCAGAACGCCCGCGACCGCACGATTGCTGCGGCGTACTCGGTGCGGGCCCGACCCCAGGCGACGGTGTCGGCACCTGTCACCTGGGCCGAGCTATCGGACGTTGAACCCGCAGACTTCACCGTGCGCACGGTGCCGCAGCGGGTTGCCGCGGTTGGTGACCCGCATGCCGGCATTGACGACATCGCGCACGACCTGACCCCGCTGCTGCAGTGGTACGAGCGGGACGAGGCCGATCACGGCCTATCCGATATGCCGTACCCGCCGGACTATCCGAAGATGCCGGGGGAGCCGCGGCGCGTCCAACCGAGCCGCCGCCGTCCCGACTGACCTAGCCCGCGGCGGATCAGGCGCCGGGGACGGCGTGTTGGGCAGGAGTTGGGCCTCTCGTGTTAGATCCGTCCGTGGACGTCACCCTCACCATCTGGTTTGCCACGATCGGACTGATCGTGGCTCTACTCGCCATCGACTTCGTGGTGGGGCGCAACCCGCATGACGTCTCGATGCGGGAGGCGGTCCTATGGTCGGTTTTCTACATCGCGGTGGCGATCGCCTTTGGTGTTTGGGTTTGGGCCTCGGCGGGATCCGACTTCGGTCAGCAGTACTTCGCCGCGTGGCTGGTCGAGAAGAGCCTGTCGGTCGACAACCTGTTCATCTTCCTGATCATCTTCGCCAAGTTCGCCGTTCCGTCCGAACTGCAGCAACGTGCCCTGTTGATCGGGGTCGCCCTGGCCTTGGTCATGCGGGCCGGTTTCATCGCAGTCGGCGCCGCTGCGCTGGAGTACTTCTCGTTCACCTTCGTCATCTTCGGCGCGTTCCTGATCTGGACCGGCTGGAGCATCTTCAAGCACCGCGACGAAGACGCGGATGTGGAGGAGAACGCGATCATGCGGGCGGCCCGCAAGCGCTTCAGCGTCACTGAGGAGTACCACGGCAACAAGCTCACCGTGGTCCGCGACGGGGCCCGCCTGGCGACGCCGATGCTGCTGGTCCTGGTGGCCATCGGCACGACTGACTTGCTCTTCGCCTTGGACTCAATCCCGGCCACGTTCGGGGTAACCCAGGAACCGTTCCTGGTCTTCGCCGCCAACGCGTTCGCCCTGCTGGGACTGCGAGCGCTGTTCTTCGTACTGCGCGGCCTGTTGGAGAAACTGGTCTACCTGGCCGTCGGCCTTTCCTTCATCCTGGCTTTCATCGGCGTCAAACTGATCCTGACGTTCCTCCACGAGGTCAACGCGGACATCCCCAAGATCCCGACCACGGTCTCACTGGCGGTGATCATCGTGACCCTCGTCGTCACCGGGGTTGCTTCCTGGCTCAAGGTGCGCCGCGACCCAAGTGCCCGCGCACACAGCGGTCCGATTGCCGGGCATTCGCGCACTCAGCAGCCCGCCACCACGACCGGATCCGCCGACTCCGCAGGCGAGGAGTAGTCGGGCCCGACGGGCTAGCGGATTACGCGGTCGGTTCCGGAGATCGCGTGCAGCACCGGAACTGGACACACGCTTGTGCAGGCGGCTGCCCCAGTCCCGACGCAGGGTCGTTTCCACGGGGTGCGGTTCGGTCAGAACCAGGACCTGCTCGACGTCACGATCGGCGACAAGAGCGGCGACGGTGTCGATCGGGTCGGCGGGGGAGGTTTGCGCCTCAGCCGACCACCCGGCGGCCTGCAGCGCACTGGCCGATCGTTGCGCGGCAGCGGCGGCGGAGTTGTCGTCCAGTCCGGGGTCGGCGCGCAGCGCGTCGTCCAGTCGGCCCAGGGCAACGTCCTCGACCGCTTCGGTGAGCGCGCTGCGGTCATCGCCCACTGGCAACACCACGATGGCCTGGAAAGCCTCCGGCCCGTACAACTCCCCGATTCGGGTGATGTCGTGTTCGTCCAACTCGGTCTCGGTGAGCACCACGATCGTTCGCACAGTTGGATCGTAGGGCTCAGCCACTCAGGACCTCGGCCAGGTCGAATCGTTGGGGCCGTTGCAGTTGTTCATACGTGCAGGAATCCGGGTCGCGGTCCGGTCGGAACCGCACCAGCCGCGTGGTGTGCCGAAACCGGGTCCCTTGCATGTGGTCATAGGCCACCTCGGCCACAAGTTCCGGCCGCAGCGGGGACCACGACAAGTCCTTACCCGAGTTCCAGCGGCTCTGGGCGCCAGGCTTGCGGTCGGCGCTGGCGGGGTCGGCCCAGTCACCCCACGGGTGGTCCTCGGTCGGATCCAGTAGCAGCGGCTGCAACTCATCGGCCAGTTCGGCGCGTCGGGACGCGGTGAACGACGATGCGACCCCCACGAACTGCAGTTTGGCGTCGGAGTCGAACAGTCCCAGGAGCAGCGAACCGACCCCATCGCCGCTCTTGTGCATCCGGTAGCCGGCAACCACACAATCCGCGGTGCGGGAGTGCTTGATCTTCATCAGTGTTCGTTGGTTCTCGGTGTACGTGCCGTCCAACGGCTTGGCGATCACACCGTCGAGCCCGGCCCCTTCGAACACCTCGAACCATTGCTGTGCGAGGTCCGCGTCCGGCGTCGCCGGCGTGAGGAACAGGGGCGGGCCGGCGTCAGCGAGCAGCAACTCAAGACGTGCGCGCCGATCAGCGAACGGCTGCTGGCGCAGGTCTTGGCCGTCGACGGCCAACGCATCGAACGCCACGTAGGCGGCGGGGGTCTCCTCAGCAAGCAGGCGCACCCTGGATTGGGCGGGGTGAATCCGCGCCAGCAACGCCTCGAAGTCAAGGCGATCACCGCGCGCGATCACTACTTCGCCATCGAGCACGCATGGTCTGTCCAACTGTTCAGCCAGCATCGCTACGACTTCGGGGAAGTAGCGGCCCAGATCGCGGGTGTCCCGGCTCTGGAGGCGAACGTCGTCGCCGTCTACAAAAGCCAGGCAGCGGAACCCGTCCCACTTCGGTTCGTACAGCAGCCCGGCGGCGGTGGGTATACCGGCGACGGGCTTGGCGAGCATGGGCTTGATGGGGGGACCGAACGGCAACGTCATCGCTTCCTCCGGTATTGGGCGAAGAGGGTGTCGTCTTCGCGAAAGAGGGCGTGCAAGGACAGTTGCTGTGGCGGCAGCAGCGGGTCACCGTCCAGCACCCGCCGGGCCTGTCCACCCACAAGCAGGGGGGAGAGGGTGAGGCAGAGCTCGTCCAGCAGGTCGCCCGCCGCCAGATCGGCAAGCAGGGTCGGCCCGCCCTCACAGGCCACGTGCCGCAGTCCGCGTTCGGTCAGGGCTTCGATCAGCGCTTGTGGATCGACCCGGTCGGCACCGGCGACGATCACCTCAGCCACCGCCGAAATCTCGATCATCCGGTCCGGGTCAGCGTCCTGCGTCGTTACGACGATCGTCTGCTGCTCGGCTTCGGCGAACAACGGGGCACCGGTGTCCAGGTCCAAGGAGGCACTGACCACAGCAATCGGACGCTTAGCAGGGCGGTAGCCCTCGGCGCGCACGGTCCCGGCGCCCACCAGGATGACATCGGCGGTCTGCCGCAGATGCGCGAACACTGCCTTGTCCGCGGGGCTTGAGATGGAGCCGCTCAGGTTCTCCGGACCGGCCGTAGCGCCGTCTACCGAAGCGACCATCACGCCGCGCACCCAGGGCCCGGAAGGCCACGAGTAGGCCTGGGCCAGGTCGACGGCGCCTTGGTCAGGATGCAGGCGGTGCACCCTCTGATCCTGGCACTGCTGCCTCTGCGGCACGCAGCAGCACCAGATCCGCCAGGGCCGGCGCGTCCGCGAGCACTCCGATGCTGTCCACCCCGGCGGCCCGACAGATGGCTCCCATGCGATCTGCGAGTACGCCGTCGGCCAGCAGCAGCCGGATGACCACGGTGTCCGCGGTGGCGTGGCCAAGTTCATGCTCCAGTGCTTCAAGACCGTGTGTCACCGGCACCGCCAGGTCCCGGGCCACAGACTCGGCCAGTTCGCCGGCGGCGCTGTCTGCTTCGCCCGGTTGCGCCAGCAGCAGCCGACCGCTGCCGATCTCGTCGGACACTCGCTGGCGGCATGCGGCTGCGATCAGTTGGTGCGGTCCCAGTGCGGCGGCCACCGCTACCGGTAGGCCGCTTGCACGCGAGGCCAACGCTGCGGCTTGGGGGACGTCGGCGCGAGCGTGAAATCCGTCGCTGAGCAGCAGCGGAACCAGGATCAGGGCGTCCGCGCCGGCAAGACGCAACTGCATAGCCGCCCCGGCGGCTGCGGGCTGGTTGTGTTCGAGGAAGCCCAGTTCCGTGGGGTTGGCTGTCAGCGAACGAACCCGGTCGGTCAACCGCTGCAGGGCGGCGGCGTGACGTGGGTCGGCGGACCCATGCCCGACCAGGAGCAGGCCGTTCATCACCCGAAGACAGTAAGGGCAGCGACATCACCGACGATGATGATCGCCGGCGCTTGCACCCCCGCCGCGGCCGCGACTTCGGGGATGTCGGTCAACGTCGCCGTTGTAGTCCGCTGTTGTGGGGTGGTGCCGCGTTCGATCACCGCCACCGGCGTGCTGGGGTCTCGTCCAGCGGCCAACAGGGCGGCGCAGGTCTGGGGCAGCCGAGCCACTCCCATCAGCACGATCAGCGTGTCGGCGCCGCGCAGTCCGGCCCAGTCGACATCGCCCTCGTGGCCGGACACCAAAGCGAATCCGCGGGACAGCCCGCGGTGGGTCACGGGGATTCCGGCCGCAGCCGGCACCGCCACGGCGCTGGTGACGCCCGGAACGACCTCTACTGGAACCCCCGCTCCTAGGCACGCCAGTGCCTCTTCGCCGCCTCGGCCCAGCACGAACGGGTCACCGCCCTTCAGCCGCACGACTTGCTTGCCGGCCCGCGCGCGGCTGATGAGGAGGTCGTTGATCTGGTCCTGCGTGAGCGTGTGCGCGTGCGGCGCCTTACCCGCGTCGATGACCTCCACGTCGTCGCCCAAGGTGGCCAACAGTCGCTGGGGCGCGAGGCGATCCACCACGACCACGTCCGCTTCAGCCAGCAGCTGCCGGCCGCGCACGGTGATCAGCCCCTCGTCGCCAGGGCCGCCGCCGACCAACGAGACCCGCCCGGGTCCCGGCCGGCGGTGGCGCCGGGGCAGTGCACCGGTGTCCAGCAGCAGGGCGATCGCGTTTCGCAACTCAACCGACCGCTTCGGGTCCGTCGACGCGACCGCAACAACGACGGGTCCACTGCGGTGCACTGCGGGAGCCCAGGCGGCACTCCGGTCATGATCGTCAGCGCGCACGCACCAAATCCGTGCGTTCTCGGCGTCCGCGGCCACGGCCGAGTCCACCTCCTGGTCCCCGGTTGCGGTGTGCACCAGCCAGGTGTCGGCCAAGTCTTTCGGCTCGTACTCACGTTGGGCCCAAGTCAGGATTCCGCCCGCGGCGGCGTCGCGGATGTCCTCGATCGCCCAAGGCGCGACGACGTGCACCGAAGCACCGGCCTCGAGCAGCGCCCGCGCACGCCGAGCGGCGACCGGGCCACCGCCGACCACGACGCAACGGCGCCCGGACATCTGCAGGAAAAGCGGGTAGGTCATGCCGATCCCGTCAGCCCGCGGTCGGCGCGCAGCCTGGCCCGGATCTGCGCGAACCCGAGCCGGTCCACCAGGATGCCCAGGACCAGCACCACCAGGATCACGGCAAGTACCTCGTCGCTGCGTTGCGCGCTCGTGGCGTCGCGAAGGAATGCGCCCAGCCCGGTCCCGATGATGATCTCGGCGGCGACGACGGCCCGGAACGCGAACGCCCAGCCGTACTGCAGGGAGTCGACGACACCCGGCATGGCCGCGGGCAGGATCACCGTGCGGACCAGCGTTGTGCCGCGCGCACCCATGGTCCGACCCGCGCGGATCAGCAGCGGCGGGATGGTTTTCACGGAGTCGCGAGTGCCCATTGCGATTGATGGCGTGGCGCCAACGATGGTCAACGCCACCACCGTCGTAATGGAGGGGCCGGCTAGGAGCAGGCCCAGCGGCACCAATACTGCGTTCGGCAGCGACTGCAGCCCGATCAAGTACGGCGACAGGGCCCGATCAAGCAGGGGCCAGGCCCCGAGTGCAAGGCCGGTGAAGACGCCTAACGCCAACGAGCCCACGAAACCGAGAAGCAGGAGCCCCACGGTTCTGGCGACCACCGGAACCAGGCCGCCGCTACTGAGCAACTGCCAGGTCGTTTCCGCGGTGGTGAGCGGGCCGGGCAGAGCCGGGTTGGCGACAGCCCAGAGGGCCCACGCGCCCACGCCCACGGCTCCGGCTACCAAAGGCGGCAACACCCAAGAGCTGGGGCGATCCGTGCGAGCTGTTGGTGCTGCGGCCGCCTGCAGGGAGGTCATGTCTGCACCTCGGTGTCGCGCAGGTACCGACCAACCAGTCGAGCCAGGTCGGTAATGGAGTGGTCCTCCAAAGAACGCGGACGCGGTAGCCGGACGTGCGAGACGGCCCGGATTCGGCCCGGATTGCCGGTCATCACCACCACGCGGTCGCCGAGGAGAACGGCCTCCCGCACGTTGTGGGTGACGAAAACGATCGTGGTCCCGGACTGAGCCCACAACTCCTGCAGTTCTACGTGCATTTGGTCCCGGGTCTGGGCATCCAAGGCGGCGAACGGCTCATCCATGAGCAGAACCTCAGGCTGCAGCGCCAGGGCCCGCGCGAGGGCGACGCGTTGGCGCATGCCGCCGGATAGTTGATGGATTCGGGCGTTGGCGACGTCGGCTAGATGGACGCGCTCCAACCAGTCCAGTGCAATGCGTCGGCGTCGGTCCGGGCTGTCGCCGCGAACGCGCAGTCCGAACTCGACGTTCTGGATGACCGACAGCCAGGGGAACAACGCGTGCTCCTGGAAAACCACCATGCGGCGCGGGTCCGGTCCGGTTACGTCAACTCCGTGACTGACCACGTGCCCGGCGTCGGGGATCTGATGGCCGGCAAGCAGGTCCAACAGGGTCGACTTGCCGCAGCCGCTGGGACCGACGATGCAAAGGAACTCCCCGGCTGCCACGTCCAAACTAAGCCCGTCCAGCGCGAGCGAGCGACCGCCGCCGTCGGGGTATCGGCGCACCACCGAATCCACGTGGAGTACGACCTCGTCGTGTGGCCGGTGATCCAGGACCGCTGTGGTGTGGGCGCCGTCGGCGTGACGCTCACCCATTGCGCACCATCCCGGCCGCGAGTGTTGTCCCATCGGACTCGTCGATGATCAGGAATGCCCCGGTATGCCGGTGCCGCCGGTAGTCGTCGATGGCCAGCGGTTCGGCCAGACGCAGGCTCACTCGGCCGATGTCGTTGAGTTGCAGCGAATCGGCTTCGGCCTCGTTCAGCGTCTCCAGGTCGAGGCGGGCGTGCACGTCGGTCAGCAAGCCGCGGACGGCCCGGGGCCCCGACGTGACCGTGACCCGGGCCCGCGGCTGGCTCGGGCTGTCGGCCAGCCAGCAAACGGTGGCGGTGAGGTCGTGCGTCACGGTCGCCGGCTCGGCCGGATCGGCCAGCAGGTCGCCGCGGGACACGTCCAATTCGTCGGTGAGGCGCAGCGTGACCGATTGGCCGGCGTGTGCGTAGACCAGTTCGGCCTCGAAGGCGTCGATCGCGGCGATGCGGCTGCGCTGCCCGGATGGCTGGACCAGCACCTCATCGCCCACCCGGACCACGCCGGAAGCGACCCTCCCGGCGTAGCCGCGATAGTCGGGGTACTGCGCGTTCCTGGGTCGGATGACGGTCTGCACCCCGAAGCGGAAGGCCTCCGTGGCTGGATCCAGTTCCACCGGGACCTCTTCCAGGTGTTGCAGAAGGGTGGGTCCGGTGTACCAGGGGGTTCGTTCTGATGCCGTGACCACGTTGTCGCCGGTGAGTGCCGACAGCGGGATCGCTGTTGCGTCCGGAACTCCCAGGGACTGAGCGAGCGACGTGAACTCGGTCCGGATGCGCTCGAACACCGACTCGTCGAACCCGACGAGGTCCATCTTGTTGACGGCCAGGACCACGTGGGGGACGCCGAGCAGCGCAGCTACTGCGGCATGGCGGCGGGTCTGCTCAACGATCCCGTTGCGGGCATCGACGAGGATGATCGCCAGTTCGGCGGTCGAAGCCCCGGTCACCATGTTGCGCGTGTACTGCACATGCCCGGGGGTGTCGGCGAGGACGAACGAGCGTCGCGCGGTGGCGAAGTACCGGTACGCGACGTCAATGGTGATGCCCTGCTCACGCTCGGCGCGGAGACCGTCAGTCAGCAAGGCGAGGTCGGTGGCTTGCGCACCGCGAGCGCGGCTGGCTGCCTCGATGGCGTCGTACTGGTCGGCAAGGATGCTCTTGGTGTCGTGCAGGAGTCGCCCCACCAGCGTGCTCTTGCCGTCGTCGACGGAACCGGCCGTGGCCAGCCGCAGCAGTCCCGACATCAGAAGTACCCCTCGCGCTTGCGGTCCTCCATGGCGGCCTCGGTCAGCCGGTCATCTGCCCTGGTGGCTCCGCGTTCGGTGAGGCGGCTGGCTGCCACTTCGGCGATCACGGCTGCGACATCGGCCGCGTCGGAGTCGACGGCGCCGGTGCAGGACATGTCCCCGACGGTTCGATAGCGCACTGTCCTGGTGACCGTTGGTTCGGAGTCCTTGGGTTCGCCCCAAGTGCCTGGTGTCAGCCACATCCCGCCGCGCTGGAACACCTCTCGGCTGTGCGCGAAGTAGATCGACGGCAACGGGATCTCTTCGCGCTGGATGTAGCGCCAGACATCCAGTTCGGTCCAGTTGCTCAACGGGAACACCCGCACGTGCTCGCCCGGCCGGTGGCGGCCGTTGTACAGGTCCCAGAGTTCAGGTCGTTGGCGTCGGGGGTCCCACTGGCCGAACTCGTCGCGAAGACTGAACACCCGTTCCTTGGCCCGGGCCTTCTCCTCATCACGCCGGCCGCCACCGAAGACCGCGTCGAACCGCTGCGTCGCGATCGCATCCAGCAGCGGGATCGTTTGCAGCGGGTTGCGGGTCCCGTCCGGGCGCTCCCGTACGCGACCGGAGTCGATGGCCTCCTGCACGCTGGCCACGACCAGGCGCAGGCCGTGCTGGGCTACGACGCGGTCGCGGTATTCGATCACCTCGTCGAAGTTGTGACCGGTGTCCACGTGCATCAGGGGGAACGGCACCGGTGCCGGCCAGAAGGCCTTGCGCGCCAGGTGCAGCATCACAATGGAGTCCTTACCGCCGCTGAACAGCAGGACTGGCCGCTCGAACTGCCCGACGACCTCCCGGAATATGTGGATGCCTTCGGACTCCAGCGCGTCCAGCGGCGAAAGCGTGTAGTCGGCTACCTCCGGGGCAGCCAAACCCGAGATCTGTTGCGGCGCGGCGCTCATGTGTGCAACCCGCATTCGGTCTTGGCCGATCCGACCCAGCGACCGGAGCGCGGATCCGCACCTTCGGCCACCGGTCTGGTGCAGGGCGCACATCCGATCGATGGGTAGCCCGCCTGCCGTAGCGGGTTCAGCAGCACCGCGTGGGTGTCGGCGTATTCCCGGACCTGTTCGGCGGTCCAGGCGGCGATGGGATTCAGCTTCACCATGCCCCGCTTGTCGTCGAAGGTGACCACGCCGATGTCGTTTCGGGTCGGTGCGTCTTCCCGGCGCATCCCGGTGATCCATGCCTCGTAGCCGGAAAGACCCCGGTTGAGCGGTTCCACCTTTCGAAGTGCGCAGCAAAGATCCGGATCCCGCTCGTGCAGTCGCGGCCCGTGCTCGGCGTCCTGTGCGGCGACGCTATGGCGTGGCTCGACGGTCACTAGACGCACGGGCAACGTGGCCGCTACGGCGTCGCGGGTGCCGAGCGTCTCGGGGAAGTGATAACCGGTGTCCAGGAACAGCACGTCGATGCCGGGCACTTCCTGTGAGGCCAGGTGGACGAGCACCTCGTCACCCATGCTGGACGCCAGCACTAGTCGCGCTCCGAAGGTGGTGCCGGCCCACCGCAGCAGTGCTTCGACGTCGTTGTCGCCAAAGCGACGGCTGGCTTCCGCCGCCAGGTCGCGCAACTCAGCAACCGTCCGGGTCATCGAAGTTCCGCCTCGTCTGCCTGGACGGCCCATTGGGAGAACGTCTGATCACTTTGACGTTGGCTCTCGTACCGGGTGACTACCCGCTCGACATAGTCCGGCAACTCCGCGGCGGTCACCTTCAGCCCGCGTACGGTCCGACCGAAAGCCGCCTCCTGGCCCAGCCGTCCGCCGAGGTGGACCTGGAAGCCTTCAGCCTGGTTGCCGTCGGCGTCGCTCACGAGCATGCCCTTGAGGCCGATGTCGGCCGTCTGAATCCGCGCGCACGAGTTCGGGCAGCCATTCACGTGAATGCTCAGCGGTCGCTCGAACGTCGGCAGCCTGTCTTCCAACGTCGCTACGAGTCGCTGGGCAGTTCCCTTGGTCTCGACGATCGCCAACTTGCAGTACTCGATACCGGTGCACGCCATCGTGCCGCGCCGGAACGGGCTGGCCGAGCCGGCTTCGAAGCCCAGCGCAACCGCCGCCGCAGTGAAGTCGTCCACGCGCTCGGCCGGGATGTCCAGGACCACGAGCTTCTGCTCGACGGTCAACCGGATCCGATTGGAGCCGACGGCCTCGACCAGGTCGGCGAGGTCGCGCAGGATTCGGCCCGACACGCGTCCGACCACTGGGGCCAGTCCCACATAGAAGCGGCCGTCTCGTTGCGGGTGGGTCCCGACGTGGTCACGTCGACCGGTCGGGGGCGGCGGCGGGGCCGGACCGTCGGTCAGTGTTCGCTTCAAGTACTCCGTTTCCAGCACCTCGCGGAAGCGCGCCGGCCCCCAGTCCGCGACCAGGAACTTCAGCCGAGCCCGGTGCCGCAGCCGTCGATAGCCGTAGTCGCGGAAGAGGCTGGCCACCCCGTGCCAGATCTCCGGTACCTCGGCCAAGGTGGCGAAGACGCCCAATCGCTGTGCCAGATGCGGGTTGGTGGACAGCCCGCCGCCCACCCAGACGTCGAATCCCGGGCCCAGGTCGGGGTGGATCACCCCGACGAACGAGATGTCGTTGATCTCTGGGGCCACATCCTGGTGCGGTGACCCGGAGACTGCGGACTTGAACTTGCGCGGCAGATTCGCCAGCGATTGGTCGCCGACGAATCTCTCCCGGATCGCCAAGATCGCGGGAGTGCCGTCGATGATCTCGTCAGCGGCAACCCCGGCAACCGGCGAACCCAGGACCACTCGGGGGGTGTCGCCGCAGGCCTCCTCGGTGGTTAGGCCTACCGATTCCAGCCGTCGCCAGATCTCCGGTACGTCCTCGACGCGGATCCAGTGCAGTTGCACGTTCTGTCGATCAGAGATGTCCGCGGTCTCGCGGCCGAACTCGCTGCTGATGGCCGCAATCGCGCGCAGTTGCTCCAGGTTCAGCAGCCCCCCGTCGGTCCGGACGCGGAGCATGAAGAACTCATCCTCCAGTTCTTCCGGCTCCAGGGTGGCTGTCTTGCCGCCGTCGATGCCGGGTTTGCGCTGCGTGTACAGGCCCCACCACCGGAACCGGCCGCGCAGGTCGGCCGGGTCGATGGAGGCGAACCCCCCGGGCGCGTAGATGTTCTCGATGCGGGCGCGCACGTTGAGACCGCTGTCGTCGCGCTTGGTGCGCTCATTGGGATTGAGTGGTTCCAGATGCCCAAGTGCCCACTGGCCCTGGCCTTTGGCCGCGCCGCGGCGGGGTGGGGCTGTTCGTTCGGTGATGCTCAAGCTGTCCCCTCAGGACAGGACGCGCATCGGTTGGACGGGGAATCCCGGTCGCGATCGTGCGCGCCCGGGTGGGATGGTCAGGCGCGGTCAGGTGACCGGGGGACACATGGCGCAAGACATCCGCATCAGGTCGACGTGGAGTCGACTGACCAGGGACAGTGAGCGCAGCACGAGCGGATGTTCGCCCCGTCTCACCATGCTGTCCAGATCGTCCCATTATGTGAAACCGCTGCGACTACCTCGCAATTGCACATGCCCGTTCGGAGTAGGCGGGGTCAAGAATGTCGGGGGCGAACCGAATTCCCAGCCGAGGAAGGGACAGTCGATGCGCAGATTCGTGACCGCGGGCCTGGTCGTGGCCTTGGCGTTCTTGCTGACGGGTTGTATCAAGTTCGACACGGACATCGAGTTGAACAGCGACAACACCGTCGATGGCTCGGTCGTCTTCGGGATCTCCGATGAGTTCGCGCAATTGCCGGGATTCGACTCGTCGGACTTGTTGCCGGAGGCGCCGGAGACGCCGTCGGCCGGCAGCATCGACGTTGAGCCCTATGCCGCCGACGGCTTCATCGGCACCCGCCTGGTGTTCACCGGGGTGCCGATCGAGGAGTTCTCCACCGGGACGTCGGAGGGGGAGACCCTCAACATCGTTCGCGACGGCGACGTCTTCCGAGTGTCCGGCGCCTTTGACGCCACCAGCGGTCTGGGGGCAGACGGCGAGGAACCCCCGGCCGACGGGACCTTCCCCGAGGAGCAGCTCCCCGAAGACTTCCCCAGCGAGTTCCCCGGACTTGAGGACTTCGACCCCTCCGCCCTGATCGGCGCGGAGGTCCGGATCCGCGTCACCTTCCCCGGTGAGGTCGTTTCGGCCAACGGAACCATCGAGGGCAACACCGTCACCTGGACGCCGGCTTTGGGTGAGACGGAGACACTCGAAGCCGTCGGCAAGGCGTCGCCGGAAAGCCTCGTGCCGGTATCGCTTCCCTTCGAGGCGCCCTGGGCTGCCTGGTTCCTCGGGGTGGTTCCGCTCACATTCCTGCTCGGGGGCGTTGCCGCGTTCTTGATTGCCAGATCCCGGCGTGGCTCCGTGGCGGAGGGCGTTCTCGTACCGGCGGTTGCGGCTCCCGTGGCGTCGCCCCAGCCCGAGGCGCCGCTGGCAGGTCCCGAAAATGACTCGAACCCCGGGCCCACGACGATCCTGCCCGGCTAGAGGTTTGGCGGGCTTGGGCCGGGGGTAGTGCCCGGGCATGACCACATTGACCCACAGGTTGCTCACCGAGACCCAAGTCGCCGAACTCCTTGGCGTCGATCCGCCGGTCGTGCGGAGCTGGGTTCGTGATGGCTCCCTGCCGATGCAGCATCGCGACGAATGCGGCGAGGCGCTTTTTCGGGCCCGCGATCTGGAACCGCTTGTCGTCGGGCTGGTCTGCTGAACCTGCTCACGCTGGCCGCTTGGGCGAGGCGTGAAACACTCCGGCTGACGCCGTAGCACGTCGGCGCGTTGGCAGTCGGAGAGGAAGCCCATGCAGGGCAACGCTGTTTATCGCCACCACAACACCGCGGTCTTGTCCGTTGCGGCCGCCGAAGCCCCCGAGGTCGTGACTTCGGAGTACTTCGACGAGGTGCTTGCGGACACCTACGAGCGGGTGGGCATCCGACCCGGACTGCTCGCCGAGGTGGCGGGCATCCGCGAGCGCCGGTGGTGGCCGGAGGACGTCAGCTTCACCGATGCCGCCGCGATCGCGGGTGCGACCGCGATCGCCGAATCCGGGGTTGACGCCGCGCAGATCGGACTGCTCATCGACACCTCGGTCTGCCGGTCGCACCTCGAACCGTCGGCGGCGGTCGCCGTGCATCACTCGTTGGGGCTGTCCTCGTCCTGCCTGAACTTCGATCTGGCCAACGCCTGCCTGGGATTCGTCAACGGGATGCAGTTGGCGGCGACGATGATCGACGCCGGCCAGATCGACTACGCCCTCGTGGTGGACGGTGAAGGGAGCCGCCGGCCCCAGGAAGCCACGTTGGAGCGCTTGTCTTCGCCGCAGACGACGATGGCCGATGTCTTCGAGCAGTTCGCGACGTTGACGCTTGGATCCGGTGGCGCCGCGATGGTGCTCGGGCGCGCTGACGAGCACCCGGAGGGTCATCGGGTCGTCGGGGGCGTTGCGCGCGCCGACACCCAGCACCACACGCTCTGCATCGGCGATCTTGACTACATGCGCACCGACACCAAGGCGCTGCTGGAAGCCGGCCTCGACGTTGCCGAAGCGACCTGGAACGAGGCCCGCAGGGACTTCGACTGGTCGGCGATGGACGCTTACGTTGCCCACCAGGTCTCGATGGTGCACGCCACCCTCCTGTTCAAGCGGTTGGGCATCGACCCCGATCGCGCGCTGCTGACGTTCCCGACGCTGGGCAACATCGGGCCGGCGTCGTTGCCATACACGCTGGCCCTGACGGCGCCGTCGCTGTCGGCGGGGGACCGCGTGTTGTGCGTTGGGATCGGGTCGGGCATCAACACCGCCGGTATCGAGATCACCTGGTGACTGCCCAAACGCAGCCCGCGGCGCTTCCGCCGCCCGGGTTGCCGGGGCTGGATCCACGCTGGTCGCGGTTGGTGCCTGTAACCGATTCCGACGGTGTTCGGCGGACCTGGCATGTTCTGGACACCGGCGTGGCCGATGCCGAACTGACATTGCTCTGCGTGCACGGGAATCCGACCTGGTCCTACCTGTGGCGGTCCCTGCTGGCGGCCGCGCCGCCGACGATTCGGGTCATCGCCGTCGACCAGTTGGACATGGGATTCTCCGAGCGCACCGGCACCGTACGTCGCTTGGCCCAGCGGGTGGCCGACCTGTCGACGCTGACAGAGGCGCTGGAACTATCGGGGCCGGTCGTCACCGTCGCCCACGACTGGGGTGGTCCGGTGTCGCTGGGCTGGGCGCTGGATCACCAAGCCGATCTGGTTGGCGTCGTTCTGACCAACACGGCTGTGCACCAGCCCGAAGGCGCTGCCGCGCCGTCGCTCATCCGCCTGGCCAGGACTGCTGGCATCCGCGATTGGGTCTGCGTTCGCACCGCCAACTTCATCCGCGGGGCCACCGCAATGACTAGCAAGCCACTGAACCCAGCAGTCAAGGATGCCTACCTCGCCCCGTATGAAACGAAACAGCGCCGCAAAGCGGTGGGCGAATTCGTGGCGGACATCCCGCTCGAACCGACGCATCCAAGCGCGTCATCCTTGGACGACATCGCTGAGCGACTTCGCAAGCTCGACGTGCCTGCGCTCCTGGTGTGGGGCCCCAAAGACCCGGTCTTCTCGGAGCGGTACCTGCGCGATCTCATGGACCGGTTGCCGCACGCAGCAGTGCACCGGGTGGAGGGGGCCAGCCACCTGGTCCCGGAAGAACCCGCCGCTACCGCCGCGATCCTCAATTGGTCTACGCGCCTCCTGAGCCCGCAAGCGGGCGATTCGATGCCGTCGGCGGTCCCGGACGATGCGGCGCCCCGAGCAGACGATGTGCCCCGGAGACCGCTGTGGGGCGCGCTGGACGAACGTGGCGACGATCCGGCAGTCGCCATCGTCGACCAAGCGTCCGGTCGGTCGGCGTCTTTCGCCGCCCTGGCGGCACGGGCGCGTGACATCGCGGCCGGTCTGGCCTCGGTCGGGGTCCGGCCCGGGGACCGAGTCGGGCTGCTCATCCCACCCGGGGTGGACCTGGCGGCCGCCGTGTACGGCTGCTGGCGACTGGGCGCGGTCGTGGTGGCCGTCGATGCCGGTCTGGGCCCAGCCGGGATCGGCCGCGCCCTCAAGTCGGCCGACCCTTCGGTGCTGATCGGAATACCTCGGGCACTGGTGGCGGCGGCCACGCTGCGCTGGCCGGGCCGCCGGATCCTGGTCGGGCCGGTCAACGCCGCAACCCGGTCCCTGTTGGGAAGCCCCACTTCGCTGGACGAGGTGGCCCAGACCGGCCGCGGTCTGCCGACGCCGCTGGGGCCGCGGGACACTGACGACGCGATCGTGGTCTTCACCTCCGGTGCGACGGGGCCCGCCAAGGGTGTGGTGTACCGGCACCAGCAACTGCAGGCGCAGCGGGACGCGCTGATCAGCACTTTCGACATCACCCGGGCCGACCGGATGGTGGCCGGCTTCGGCCCATTCGCGATGTACGGACCGGCCCTTGGTGTTGCTTCGGCGATACCGGACGTCAGCCCGATCCGACCCGGTCGCTTGAGCGCTTCCGCCTTGGCCGACGCCGCGCTGGCGGTGGACGCGACCATGGTCTTTGCCTCCCCGGCCGCTTTGCAGAACGTTGCAGCCACGGCGAAGGGACTCCAGCCCGAGCAGCAGCAGGCGCTGGACCGGGTGCGCCTGCTGATGTCGTTCGGGGCGCCGGTGCCGGTTCGGACCCTGTCGGAGTGCTCGCGCCTGATGCCGGCGGCGCAGGCGCACACCCCGTACGGCATGACCGAGGTGCTGCCGGTGGCGACTGCCGAGCTGGCCCAGATCCAGGCTGCCGGTACGGGCAACGGGGTCTATGTGGGCCGGCCCGTACCGGGGGTCGAGGTGGCCCTGGCTGCGCTGGATGAGTTCGGTTCCCCGTCGGGGGAGTTGACCGATGAACCGGAGGTGTCGGGGGAGATCTGCGTGCGAGCGGCGCACACGAAAGACCGCTACGACGCGCTGTGGCTCACGGAGGAGTCCTCCACCGTGCCGGGTGGTTGGCACCGCACCGGGGACGTCGGGCACCTGGGTGCCGATGGGGCCTTGTGGGTCGAAGGCCGGGTGGCGCACGTGGTTTCCACGGCGGACGGTCCAGTGACTCCGGTGCGGTTGGAGCAGCGGATAGAAGAGCTGGCCGAAGTTGCGGCAGCCGCGGTCGTCGGCGTCGGTCCAGTGGGCACCCAGGTCCTGGTCGCGGTGGTCGTGCCAACCGCGGCAAGACCGAGAATCGGAGTCGCCGATTCGCAGTTGACGGCGGCCGTGCGCAGCAAGGCCGCCGATGCAGCGGCCGTTTTGGTGGTGCCCCGGCTGCCGGTGGATCGTCGCCACAACTCCAAGGTCGACCGACTTGTGTTGGCCGACTGGGCGGGTGACGTCCTGGCGGGTGGTTCGCCCAGGGGGGCGCGTCGCTGGTGAACCTTCTGGTCACCGGGGCCACCGGGCTGATCGGTGCGGGCGTGGCCCGCGCGCTGGCTGCGCGCGGCGACGATGTGACGGTGCTGCAACGTCGGCCGTCTCGGGCTCGGGCTGCCGGAAGTGCTGGTCGACATCTGCGACGCCGATGCGGTGCACGAGGCGATGTCCGGTCATGACGCGGTGATTCACCTGGCTGCGCGAGTGGGTGTCACCGGGACCTGGACGGACTTCGAATCCGTGAACGTCGGCGGGACCGCCAACCTGCTTGCCGCGGCACAGGCGGCGCGGGTGTCACGTTTCGTTCAAGTGTCATCCCCTTCGGTCGCACACGCCGGGAGGTCGTTGGTGGGTGTGCCGGCGACGCCGGCCGACCCCGATCGCGCCCGCAGCCACTACGCACGCAGCAAGGGCATCGCGGAAAGGTTGGTGCTGGCCGCCGATGGACCTGACCTTTCGGTGGTCGCCGTCCGCCCCCACCTGGTGTGGGGCCCGGGGGACCGGCAGCTGGTGGGGCGCATCGTCGACCGCGCACGACGCGGGCGCCTGGCGACAATTGGATCCGGTGCTGCCCTCATCGACACCACGTACATCGACAACGCGATCGACGCGATCGTGGCAGCGCTGGACCGGGCCCCGGACGTGCACGGCGAGGCACTAGTTGTCTCCAACGGTGAACCCCGGACTGTGGCGGAACTGATCAACCGCATCTGTGCCGCTGCCGGGGTGCCGGGCCCACGCCTCGCCGTGCCTGCCTCGATCGCGCGGCTGGGCGGCGCCGGGGCGGAGGCTCTCTGGCGGATCACCGGGCGGTCCGACGAGCCGCCCATGACCCGATTCCTGGCCGAACAGCTGGCAACCGCCCATTGGTTCGACCAGCGCCACACTCGCGATGCGCTGCAATGGGAACCGGCGATCTCGCTGGATGAGGGTTTCGACCGTCTGACCCGCTGGTTCGCAGACTCTTGATCAACCGGACCGGGTCGTGCCTGGTACCCGGTGTTGATCACCACCAGTCGCTTGGGTCATTCCAGCGGCTGAACGCCAGGCCCAGGAGGCCTACAAGGAGGACCGCCCCGAGCACGGACGCCCAAAGCGCCCCATCGGTCAGCTGCCCGCCGATGAACCAGCCGAACACGCCGGCCAACGTCAACAGCATTGCGATGACGGTTTGCTTCAGCACGCTTTGACGGTAGCGCGGCACTTCCGCACGACTCGCGGAACTCAGGAGGACCGCTCCTAGAGCGGGCAGCTCGAGGGCGCGATCCCTCAGGTCACTCCCACTCGGTCCACACACCTTGATCGTTCTCGTAGAACCAGCCGAGTTGTTCATTGCTGCCGTCGGGCTTGACGAGCATTCGTGCCTCTACGCCAGCGAGAGGTCCGGCATCGTGACTCATGGTCTGCTCCGCCGTGTCGTAGAGGCCAACTTCGCCGGATTCAAGGATTACCGGAACTGTGGGCACGTTTCCTCCAAGCGGGGGATCGGTTCCCCACAACGACCCGAACATACGGCCACCCACGGGCGCTCCGCGTTTGTACGGGTCCGGCGTTTCAGCCGACCGACACTTCGACCCCAGGCTGGATGCAGAGCATCATGACTTCAGCGCGGCGGACTCCTTGGCCCATTTGCTGAGTGCGTCGGAGTCCGCAAGCACCTCGTCCGGTACGACGTAGTAGGGCGTCCTGGAGTGCTTAGTCCAGCCGGCCTGCTCCACTAATCCATCGGCTTGATCATGTCCACTCGCTAGTGTCGTCTCATGATCGTTGTTGTCAGCCAGGCTTGGGCCAAGGATGAGAACGAAAGTGCCGACGCATACATCGCCGCTGCGAGCGCATTCCTGGACGTCCACCTGGCCGAGCCCGGCTTCCTCGGCCGCCGGCTGATCCGTGGGGTGGAGGATCGGACGCACTTCACCCACCTGCGGTTCTTCGACTCCGTCGAGTCGTACGAGCGGATGACTGAACGCGACGGATACATGGACGGAATCGGCGCGATGATGGAGTTCCTGCGACCGGTCGCCGCCTATCCGCGCGAGTACATGGAGGTAGTTCTCGCCGACGACTCGCCCGGGCAGGGTTCGCCGGCTGCGCCATCTGAGTCGCGTTCGGACGGGTAATGGCGTCGTTCGTTCTGATTCACGGCGCCTTCCGTGGCGGCTGGTGCTGGCGCGACGTCGTGCCGCTTTTGGAAGCCGCGGGTCACGATGTTTACGCCCCGACCCTCACCGGTTGCGAACCCGGGATGTCACCGGAGGACCGCCCCGCGGTCTCGCTGCGCACTTGGGCAGACGACGTGCAACAACTGATAACCGAGGGCGACCTTCACGAGGTGGTCGTCGTCGGCCATTCCCAGGGCGGAGTGGTGGCACTGGCAGCCGCTGGCGTCGACGCCACCCGGATCAGCCGCCTGGTTCTGCTCGACGCCCCTGTGCCCGAGTACGGGCAGAGTGCGGCAGACGTGTTGCCCGCTGAGCTTCGTGCGGTAATGGGACCGCCGCCGTCTCCGGAGGCATGGCTCGATCCGCGCCCAGTTGGGGGCGAAGAATGGTCTGACCGCGCGGAATTGGCAGCGTGGGTGAACGAGAGACTGGTGCCCAACCCCGCCCGACCCGGATACGACGCGTTAGAACTTCTTGACCCGGCAGCGACTCACCTCCCTCGCACGTACCTATTCTGTTCGCGGACCTCGCCGATGTTCCCCGCATCGGTTGCGCGGGCTGCGCTAGAGAAATCGGGCGTCCCCTTCACCGTGATCGAGGGCGCCCACGACCTTCCACTGCTTGACCCGAACACGTGTACAGCGGCGCTGTTGGCGGCGGGCAGCTCCTAGTCACGTCGCTCCGGCGCTTCGTCGATGCCCGGATTTCCTTAGGCAGGTTGGATCGAGGTATGCGTCAGGCAGCCGGCATCGCGGTGGTTACTGACGAGGCCGACCCAGCTGCGCTATTCGGTTGGCGATCGGTGTACATAGGCCACTACCCGGGGGTGCTGGCGTTCCCCGGCGGGATGCTCAACCGTGGTGAATCCCCGTTGGAGGGGGCTTTGCGGGAACTGCGCGAGGAAGTAGCACTGCCAGTACTGCTGCAAACGATCGAGGAGTCCGTGATTGCGTCGTTCACTGTTTCGAACAGCCGACTGGCCTACACGACCTTCGTCGCGGTCGTCGATGAGCCATTCCGCGTGCGCCCCGCAAACTGGGAGAACGACGCCTTCGAGTGGATACGGCGCAGCGAGACTCGGGACGTGCCCGCTGCCGTCTTTCACCCTGGGGTTCACGCCCACCTGCACCGCGTTTGGCCGTGATCAGTGCGCGCTTCCCGGCAGGACTCGGCGAGCAATTCCAGTGGCACGTCAGTGGCACGAAAACAAGTAAGCGGCCCGAGGAGGCCGCTTACCTGCGTGAACGTGGTGGGCGATACAGGACTTGAACCTGTGACCTCTTCCGTGTCAAGGAAGCGCGCTAGCCACCTGCGCCAATCGCCCGAGGTGGAGACGGGATTCGAACCCGTGTACACGGCTTTGCAGGCCGTTGCCTCGCCTCTCGGCCACTCCACCGGGTCCGCCCCGTGAAGGACGTCTCCGAGCGGACGACGGGATTCGAACCCGCGACCCTCACCTTGGCAAGGTGATGCGCTACCAGCTGCGCTACGTCCGCACTCGCCCGGCTTGCGCCGGTGCGGTGCGCACCATATCCGATGGCCCCGCAATGCGGCCAACGGCGACGGTAGGTGCGCCATGCTGCACCCATGGCCGCTGACGATCCGCGCTGGCCGCGTGCCGGGTCCTGGTTGGCAGCGCACGCGCAGGCGCAAGCGGCCGATGTCGCCGTCGTCGGGGTACCGACGCACACCACCTCCCTATCGGCGACGTCCGCGCATCGGACCCCCGCGGCCGTTCGGGCGGCGTTGCAGCGCTTTACCACCGGCTGGGGTGGCGACCGGGACCTGCGGCAGTTGCGGGTGTGCGACTGCGGGGATGTGGTCGACCCCGACTCCCGGGAGCAGGACGTGACGGTCGAATTGGCGGCGATCGATGCGGACCTGTTGCTGGCAATCGGTGGGGACAATTCAGCCACGGTCCCGGTGGCCATGGCGCGGTTGGGCCGAAGCCCCGAGAAGGCTGGGCTGGTCACGTTCGACGCCCATCACGACATCAGATCCGGGCGCAGCAACGGATCGCCGATCCGCCGGTTGATCGAGTGGGGCATCCAGCCGCAGCGAATCGTGCAGTTGGGCATCGCCGACTTCGCCAACAGCCACGAGTACGCCAGCCAGGCCCATGACTGGGGCATTCGCGTGTTCGCTGCTGCCGAGATCGCTGAACGGGGTCTGCCTGAGTGCGTGGCCGAGGCGCTGTCCATAGCCGGGAGTGCTTCCGGTCCGGTGCACGTGGACGTGGACGTTGACGTGTGCGACCGCTCGGTCGCGCCGGCCTGTCCGGCTTCGCTGCCGGGCGGGTGGACCGCTGCGCAACTCCTCGCCGCTGTCCGGCAGGCGGCCATGGACGATTCAGTCTCGTCGATGGACTTCGTGGAAGTGGACGCCGAGGCCGATGCCCCAGATCAGCGCACCGTTCGGCTGGTCGCCTTGGGGCTGCTGCACGCGATGGCGGGGTATCAGTCTCGGGACAGCCGGTGAGGGCGGCTGCCGCGCTATTCGGCGCCCGCGGGGGAGATCGGTTGCTGGAGATCACCGATGATCCGGCTCGACTCGACGATGGTGGTTTCTGGGCGGTGGCGGCCGGTTTCGAGGGCCAGTTCGTAGCTGCCAGATTCCAGGCGAGCGAGGTTGATGCAGCGGGCGTACTAGGAGCTGCGGCTTGGCCGGGCGTGGACCCGACCTCGTGGTCGAGTTCGCTGGACCAGTCGGCATACGTCGAAGCTGTGGAGTCGACGCGAGCAGCAATTGCCGTTGGCGACGTCTACCAGGCGAACATCTGTCGACTTCTCTCGGCATCGGTTGACGTGCCGGACTTGCGGGGTCTGGCGGCGGTGCTCGCCCGCCACCACCCAGCGCCGTTTCAGGGGTACTTGTGCGTCCCGGAGGCCGGAGTCCAAGTGGCCACCGCTTCGCCGGAGTTGTTCCTGCGCCGCCGCGGCAGACAGGTGTGGTCGGCGCCCATCAAGGGCACTGGGCGGGTGGCCGCCGATCTGGGGGACAAGGACGCCGCCGAGAACGTGATGATCGTGGACCTGGTCCGAAACGACCTCGGGCGGGTCTGCGAGACGGGGACGGTTGAGGTGGAGTCCCTGCTCGACGTCGAAGAGCACCCGGGTTTGGTGCACCTGGTCTCAACCGTGACTGGGGTCCTCCGACCAGATGTGGGGTGGGCGCAACTCCTGGCGGCGGCGTTCCCGCCCGGTTCGGTCACCGGTGCCCCGAAGTCCTCAGCACTGCGGTTGATCGCTGACCTGGAGCCGGTGCCGCGGGGTTGGTACTGCGGCGCGATCGGCTGGGTCGATGCGGACCGGCAGGAGGCAGAGTTGGCCGTGGCCATCCGCACATTCACTCTCAGCGACGGCGTGCTGTCATTCGGCACCGGGGCCGGCATCACGTGGGCTTCGGACGCACACGCCGAGTGGGCTGAAACGCAACTCAAGGCCGAGCGGCTGATCGGCCTGGCATCGCAGGAGCACGGATGAAAGCTGGGCGGGCATGAAGACCTGGGTGAACGGGCAGTTGCTGGCTGCCGACGACTTGGCCCTCCGCGCCGACGACCATGGCATCACTGTCGGCGACGGCTGCTTCGAGACTCTCAAGGTCAGCGACGGTGTCGCGTTCGCGCTGACCCGGCATCTGGCCCGGCTACGGCACTCCTGCACGGGTCTCGGGTTGAACGTCCCCGCCGAAGACCGGATCCGCGCGGCGGTGGCCGAGGTGCTCGCAACCGAGCCGGGAGCGGGTCGACTTCGGATCACCGTCACCGGTGGGCCAGGACCGCTCGGTTCGGCGCGCGGGGACGCCGGACCCACGCTCATCGTCTCCGTCGGCCCCAGCCCGGCGTGGTCGGGGGCCGCGCGGTTGGCCACAGTTCCCTGGCGGCGCAACGAACGTTCCGCCGTCGCCGGGCTCAAGACCACTTCGTACGCGGAGAACGTCGTCGCGCTCGAGTACGCGCACGCGCTCGGCGCGGATGAGGCCCTCTTCCTGGATACCCAGGATCGCCTCAGCGAAGGAACGGGCTCCAATGTGTTTCTGGTGCACGGCGACGCGATTCGGACTCCGGCCTTGGACAGCGGGTGCCTGGCGGGGATCACCCGCGGTCTGCTCCTGGAATGGACCGAAGCCGAGGAGGCGCCCCTCACGTTTGCGGACCTGCAGTCTGCAGACGAGGTCTTCATCACCTCCAGCACCAGGGATCTGCAGCCGGTGGCCGGCATTGACGAGTTGGTGCTGCCCGGGGACGGTTCGGTAACGGCCCGGCTTTCGCGAGAGTTCGCCACGCGGGCGGCGGCGAACGTCGACCCGTGAGCCTTCGGCTTGGGATCAGGCGCTGGTCAGCAGCCGCCGAACCTGATCCGGGACCGGCTCGGGGGAGTCGGGCAACGGTCCGCCGTTGATGCAGATGGCCGGAGCCGCGGTCAGGTTCAACGCAGCGGCATCGGCCAGGTCGGCGTCCACGATCGCCTTGACCTCCGGCGAGTGGGCGTGCTCGCTGATCCAGTCCGACAGCCAGTCGCCCTGAGTGTTGGCCAGCGCCAGCAACTCCGGCAGCCCGCGGCTGGCTGCCGCCTCGGGCCGCTCAGCTAGCGCCAACGCGAGGGTCCAGGTGAGGTGATAGTCCATCGCCACGGTGTCGGCGTCCGACATGCGCTCCAGGGCCCAGGCGCGTGCCGCCTCAAGGCCTTGGGCGATGGCGCGGGCCGACTCGTTGCCCGGAAGGTGGCGCATGCGGACGAGGTGCTGACCCTCGAACCGGAACGGGAGCCCGCCATGGCGGCGGCCGTCCAGATCCACCACCGTCAGGGCATCGTGCATCGCGGGTGAAGTCACATCCACCCACACGTCGAACTCTCCGCGCCGCGGCGTTGCCAACAGCGCAGCCAAGTCGGCCACGAGTCCATTGTCGTGTGCCGAGGCTTTTCCGGGAAGGGCTTTTGCTGACTTTCCGGGCGGATCAGGTGGCGAGGAGCGTGCTCAAGGTGCCGTCCCAGTCCAAGTAGTCGCCTTCGGTGCCGGCCGGCACCGTGGCCAGGGACTGTTCGACGAAGTCGCGAACGATCCACCTGGGCGCCTCGAAGAGTGCGTGTCCCTGCGGAGTGGTCAGCGACAGGATGATGACGTCGGAGTCGATCGCGTCCGGCCAGACCATCACGTCGCCCTGGCCGGTCGGGTTGTCCAGCCCGGCCATCAGCAGCTCGCGGGCGAACACCCAGCGGACCTGTTCTTCGGCGGAGACGCGGAACGTCACTGACACCGCGAACGGGTCGGCGGAGTCGTAGCCCAGTACGGCGTCAACGGGGACGGCGTCGCCATGTTCCACGACAAGAGACAACTGGGTCTCAGTCGTCATCCAGGCCGATGCGCTCATGGGTTCCTCCGGGGGTCAGGCTTGTCCCAGTCCTTCCCCGAGTGATGGACCGACACACCTCGCTAATCTGTGACGCGTGCCACAGGGGGAGCCGACCGACGCCGAGGCGCGACCTCCCGAGGGGTTGCGGGCCCGTTTTGAGGCTTGGCGGGAGGGAATTCGGGGCAATCCGGTCACTCGCCCGGTCTACCGGGTGGGGGTCTTGGTCTTCGGTGGCTTCTTCCTGGTCGCCGGTCTGGCGATGCTGGCGCTGCCCGGCCCCGGCTGGGCCACCATCTTCATCGGCCTGGCAATCCTGGCCAGTGAGTTCGCCTTCGCCCGCCGGGTCACGCACCCGCTGCGTGACTGGTTCCATCGCATGCAGCAGCGCTCGGCGGATCCGCAGTGGCGGCGCAAGAATCGGGTTCGGATCATCGTGGGCAGCGTGGTTGCGGCGGTGCTGCTCGGGCTGCTCCTGTGGTGGTACCTGGCCCGATACGGCCTGACGCTGGCTCCGCTGTGGCCGTTTGAGTAGCACCGCGGCGGTTTCGGGTAGCCTCACCGCCTGCTCGGGCGATTAGCTCAGTGGGAGAGCGCTTCGTTCACACCGAAGAGGTCACTGGTTCGAACCCAGTATCGCCCACCACCTTCGCGACACTCCCCTCAAGACCGGCTCTGCGGAGCCGGTTTCTTGGTTCTTGTGGTGGGACCAAATGCGCAAAGAGAGGACTTCCGGCCCCCGAATTTGGGTGGACAACTGTTCACTCACAAGGTAGACAGGGGTTGGACGGAGCGACCGTCCGCCAAGCAGTTGGGAGGTGACGACATGGCGACTACGACTGCGAAGAAGACGACTCGCAAGACCGCCGCCAAGCCGCGCTCACAATCAACCACCAAGCCGCGCAAGACCACCACGACGAAGCGGGCCGCGGCACCGAAGCGGACCGCAACCAAGAAGGCCCCGACGCCGAAGACGACCGTCTCCAGCAAGCCGGTGACCGTCGCCGAGGCACCCCCGGAGAAGGCCGGCGCGCTGTTGCGGGCCTACCGGTCCAGCCTTGGTGCCATCGAAGAGGCCACGGTTGCCGTCGGCGGCACCTCCTTCGAGGTCCTGTCCGGTTTCGGGTTGCCTGAGGGCGCCACCAGCGCGATGAAGAAGCGGCACGCCGCAGCGATCCACGCGGTCACGCACATGTCCGACAGTGCGGCGACCCAGGCCTCCAAGGCCGTAAGCAAGGGACTTGGCGTAATCACCAAGCCCTTCAAGAAGCGGACCAAGTAGTTCGCAGCCGGATCTGCGCTGGCTCCGTGGGTGTTGCCGCAGTCGGTAGCATCCGCGGAGTTGTGCGGACTCGGGAGGAAGCTTGTCGCAGCAGGGCGTGCTGACAGTTGACGGAGACAGCCGCCCAGTGCCATCGGATGACGCGTCGGCCGCCGACCTGTTCGCGGACCGCGCTGATGTGGTCGTGGCGCGGGTCAATGGTGAACTGCGGGACCTGAGTTCTCCGGTTTCGGCGGGTGACGTCGTAGAGGGCGTCACCATCGATTCGCCGGACGGTCTGGCGGTGCTGCGCCACTCCTGTGCCCACGTGCTCGCGCAGGCCGTTCAGGACATCTTCCCCGACGCAAAGTTGGGCATCGGACCGCCCATCGAGAACGGCTTCTACTACGACTTCGATGTTTCGGAGCCGTTCCACCCCGACGATCTCAAGCGCCTCGACAAGCGCATGAAGCAGATCGTCAAGTCCGGTCAGCGCTTCTCCCGGCGGGTGGTCAGCGAAGCCGAGGCACAGGCGGAACTGGCCGCTGAGCCGTACAAACTGGAACTGATCGGGCTGAAGTCCGCGCCGGCCGACACCGACCTCGGTGACGTGATGGAGGTCGGCGGCAGCGAACTCACCATCTACGACAACTTGCATGGGCGCACCGGGGAACGGGAATGGGGGGACCTGTGCCGCGGCCCCCACCTGCCAAGCACCAAGCACATCCCCGCGTTCGCGCTGATGCGCACGGCGGCCGCGTACTGGCGCGGGTCTCAGGACAACCCGCAGTTGCAGCGCATCTACGGCACGGCGTGGCCGTCCACCGAGGAACTCGGCGCCTACCTGGAGATGCTCAAGGAGGCCGAACGTCGCGACCACCGCCGCCTGGGCGTGGAGCTGGACCTGTTCAGTTTCCCCGACGAGATCGGATCCGGGCTTGCGGTCTTCCACCCCAGGGGTGGGCTTCTGCGCCGCACGATGGAGGACTACTCGCGTTCTCGCCACGAGGCCGCCGGCTACGAGTTCGTGTACACCCCGCACATCACCAAGGCCGCCCTGTTCGAGACCAGTGGGCACCTGCAGTGGTACGCCGATGGCATGTACCCGCCGATGCACTTGGACGCCGAGCGCGGCCCGGACGGGGAACTGCGCAAGCCCGGCCAGGACTACTACCTCAAGCCGATGAACTGTCCCTTCCACAACCTGGTCTTCGCGTCCCGCGGTCGCTCCTACCGCGAACTGCCGCTGCGGCTGTTCGAGTTCGGTTCGGTCTACCGGTACGAGAAGTCCGGCGTTGTGCACGGCCTGACCCGGGTCCGGGGGATGACCCAGGACGACGCGCACATCTACTGCACGCGCGATCAGATGGTCGACGAGTTGAAGTCGACTCTGCGGTTCGTGCTCGACCTGCTCACCGACTACGGGCTCACCGACTTCTACCTGGAACTGTCGACCCGCAACGAGGAGAAGTACGTCGGAGAGATCGCTGAGTGGGAGGCCGCCACCGACGCCCTGCAACAGGCCGCTGACGAGTCCGGCCTGGACCTTGTCCCGGATCCGGGGGGCGCGGCCTTCTACGGACCGAAGATCTCGGTGCAGGCCAAGGACGCCATCGGCCGCACGTGGCAGATGTCGACGATCCAACTGGACTTCCAGTTGCCCCAGCGCTTCGACCTGCAGTATCAGGCCGCTGACGGGACCAGGCAGCGGCCGATCATGATCCACCGGGCGCTCTTCGGCTCTGTTGAACGTTTCATCGCCGTGCTCACCGAGCACTATGCCGGGGCGTTCCCGCCATGGTTGGCACCAGTGCAGGCCATGGGGATCCCCATCACCGACGAGCACGTCGAGTACCTGGTCGGGATTCGGGACCGCCTGCGCGAGTTGGGGTTGCGGATGGAGGTCGACTCCTCCGATGACCGGATGCAGAAGAAGATCCGCAATGCCCAGAAGCAGAAGGTGCCGTGGATGCTGATTGCCGGTGACGCCGACGTCGCCGCCGGAGCGGTTTCGTTCCGGTTCCGGGACGGCACGCAGCGCAACGGGGTTCCCATTGCCGATGCGATCGCCGAGATGGCCGCCGCAGTCCAGCAGCGGCAGCAGGTCTGATGTCCGAGGGCCCCGGGTTCGAGCGTCTTTGGACGCCGCACCGCATGGCCTACCTCAAAGGAGAGAACAAGCCGGCCGACGCAGCCGCAGGTGACGGCTGCCCGTTCTGTCGGGCGCCTGGCGGTGCCGACGAGGACGGCTTGGTCGTCGCCCGCGGCGAGCACGTCTACTGCGTGCTGAACCTTTACCCGTACAACACCGGCCACGTGATGATCTGCCCCTACCGGCACGTCGCTGACTTCACCGAGTTGACCGAACCGGAACTGGTGGAGTTGGGCGTGTTCACTCAACGCGCGATGGCGGTACTACGCGCCGTCGCCAACCCGCAGGGCTTCAACCTGGGCGTCAACCAGGGCAGCGCCGGTGGCGCCGGCATTGCGGCGCACCTGCATCAGCACGTCGTGCCTCGCTGGCACGGCGACACCAACTTCATGCCGACCGTCGGCGGGACCAAGGTGCTTCCCGAGTTGCTCCCCGACACGCGGCGGGTGCTGGCCCAAGCCTGGGGCTGAACCGCTGGTTCGAGCCGTCCCCGGGCGACCGGCCGTCAGTCCGCGGTGAGTTTGGCGGCGATGTGGCTGGGCATGGCCTCATGGCGCACATAGGTCCGGGTGAACGAGCCGGTCCCGTGCGACATGGACCGCAGGTCGATCGCGTACCGGCTCAGTTCCGTGGCCGGTACGTCGGCGCGCACCAGGCTGCGGCCGTTTCCGCCCGGTTCGGTGCCGGTCACTCGTCCACGGCGACCGGACAGATCACTCATGATCGAGCCGACGTACTCGTCATCGATCAGCACCGCGACCTCGTCCACCGGCTCCAGCAACGTCACACCCGCGTCCGCGGCCGCCTCGCGCAGCGCCAAACCCCCGGCCATCTGAAAGGCCATGTCGGAGGAATCGACCGAGTGTGCTTTGCCATCAACAAGGGTGACCCGGATGTCCACCACCGGATAACCGGCTGACACCCCTTTCTCCATTTGGGCGCGGACCCCCTTCTCCACCGAAGGGATGAACTGCCGTGGCACGGACCCGCCGACCACCTTGTCGACGAATTCGAAACCGCCCCCCTCCGGCAGCGGGGTCACCTCGATCTCACAGATCGCGTACTGGCCGTGACCGCCGGACTGCTTGACGTGGCGACCATGGCCGGTCGCGGGCGCCGCGAAGGTCTCCCGCAAGGAGACCCGCAGCGGCACGGACTCCACGTGCACCCCGTACCGATCGGCCAGCCGCGACAGGAGGACGTCGATGTGCGCCTCACCCATGGTCCAAAGGACCAGTTGGTGCGTCTCGGCGTTGCGCTCCAGGCGCAAGGTCGGGTCCTCAGCAACCAGTCGCTTGAGTGCCTGACTCAACTTGTCCTCGTCGGCCTTGGAGGCAGCCACGATCGCCACCGGAAGCAAGGGATCCGGCAGCACCCACGGTTCCATCAGTAGCGGTTCGTCCTTGCTGGACAACGTGTCACCGGTTTCGGCTCGAGACAGCTTGGCCACCGCCACGACGTCGCCGGCGATCGCGGCGCTGACGTTGCGCTGGGTCTTACCGAGCGGGCTGGACAATGTCCCGACGCGCTCGTCCTCGTCGTGGTCGTCATGCCCGCGTTCGGCGCCGGCGAACGTCGCCAGGTGTCCGGAAACGTGGACGATCGATTCCGGTTCGAGCCGCCCGCTGAAGACGCGCACCAGCGACAAGCGGCCGACGTACGGGTCCGATGTGGTCTTGACGATCTCGGCCAACAACGGGCCATCAACGTCACATGAGAGCGGTTCGCGCGGCTGTCCGGACACTGTCGTGACCGCCGGCAGCGGGTGCTCCAGTGGGGACGGGAAACCGCGGGTGATCACCTCGGCTAGTTCGGTCAGGCCGATGCCGCGGGGCGGGCAGGCGGCGATGACGGGGTGGAAGGAGCCGCGTGCGACCGCCTTCTCCAGGTCGGTGATGAGGGTGTCCACATCGACGGGCTCGCCAGCCAGGTAGCGATCCATCAACGTCTCGTCTTCGCTCTCGGCGATGATGCCTTCGATCAGGGAATTGCGGATCGACTCTGTCAGCGAGACGTGTTCGGGGTCGGCATCCCGCGTCGCCCGCGACCCGGATGAGTAGTCGATCACCTGCAATGAGAGCAGTGACACCAGGCCCGCAATGGTGTCGTCATCACCGGCCAGTGGCAGGTACAGCGGCTGCACGCCCTCACCGAACACGCGCTGGCAAACGGCCACGGTCTCATCGAAGTCGGCGCGGGGCTGGTCCAGATGGGTCACCACGACGGCCCTGGGCATCCCGACGGCCGCGCACTCATCCCACAGCAGCGTCGTCGTCCCATCCACTCCGTCGACCGCGCTGACAACGAACAGGGCGGCGTCGGCGGCGCGTAGTCCGGCCCGCAGCTCGCCGACGAAGTCGCCGTACCCGGGCGTGTCCAGCAGGTTCACCTTGATGCCGTCGATGACCATCGGGGCCAGCGCCAAGTTCACCGACCGCTGCTGCTTGTGCTCTGACTCGTCGAAGTCCGTCACGGTTGTGCCGTCCTCGACCTGCCCGGCCCGATTGATCGTCCCGGTCGCAGCGAGCAGTTGCTCGACCAACGTGGTCTTGCCGGCGGAGGAATGGCCCACCAACACCACGTTGCGGATCCGGGACGGGGAGTCCACCTCCGGCCCGGCATCACCTGCCTTGGGCTGCGCCATGACTATCTCCCTAGTGTCGACTGATCAAACCCTCGCGCCGCACCGGGCGCGGGGCAAGGGGAACACACGGATCCGTCGCTACCCTGACGCGACCGCGAGGAGGGATTCGGCCATGGTGTTCAGCCGCTACAGCAAGGCGGCGGCCAACCGCATCCTCACCCCGCCGGCGCGCATGCTGTTGGCGGCACGAGTGTCGCCGGACGCTGTGACCGTCGTGGGCACTGTTGGGCTGTCGGCAAGCGCGCTGTGGTTCATCCCGCGGGGCCAGTTCGTGGCCGGCGTTCTGGTGATGGTGCTGTTCGTGTTCTCCGACACACTGGACGGCACGATGGCCCGGCTGTCCGGGCGGTCCAGCCAGTGGGGCGCCTACTTGGACTCCACTCTGGATCGGGTCTCCGATGCGGCCGTCTTTGGGTCCTTCGTGCTGTATTACGTCAACGAGGGCGACACCACCATGAGCGCGGTTGCCCTGGCTGCTCTCGTCGGGGCCCTCTTGGTCTCCTACGCACGGGCTCGCGCCGAAGGTCTGGGTTTGAACGCCACGGTCGGCTTGGCTGAGCGGACCGAGCGGCTGGTCTTGTTGCTCGCAGCTGCGTTCTTCTTCGGGCTCGGCGTCCCGTACCTGTTGCCGGGCGCGCTCTGGGTCCTGGCGATTGGCACCTGGGTGACCTTCGGGCAGCGCGTCTGGCACGTGCGGCGACAGGCCGCTGGCTGAGCCGATGAGCAGTTCACTGGTTGACCTCGCCTACGCGTCGGGTTGGAAGGCTGTCCGCTATATGCCCGAACCGGTGGCCCTGTCGTTCTTCCGCTCGTTCGCGGACCGGGCCACCGAGCGGGACGGCCGGGGCGTACAGCGGCTCCGCTCGAACTACAGCCGCGTTCATCCGGACTTGGACGCCGACGAACTGCAGGAACTGACCCGTGAGGGCATGCGTCGCTACTTTCGCTACTGGTGCGAGGTGTTCAGGCTGCCGTCCACATCTCCGGAGACGATCCTGGAACGCGTCCACCCCGCCGGCGCCGAAGGCCTACTGGAATCGCTGGGCGCCGGTAAGGGCGCGGTGCTGGCGTTGCCGCACATGGGCAACTGGGATTCTGCTGGCGCGTGGTTCACCCTGGCCTACGGCGATCGCTTCGAGGGTCGGCTGATGTCCGTGGCCGAACGCCTGAAGCCGGAGTCTCTGTTCGACCGGTTCGTCGCCTACCGGGAGTCGATGGGCTTGGAGATCCTGCCGTTGAGCGGTGGCAGTACCCCGGTGTTCAACGCCTTGTCGGAGCGGTTGCGCAGCGGCGGGGTGGTTGCGCTGGTGGCCGATCGGGATCTGTCGAAATCCGGCGTGGAGGTGGACTTCTTCGACGGCAAGGCGCGCATGCCCCCCGGCCCGGCGGCACTGGCCGTGGCAACCGGCGCCCCCTTGCACCCGGTCGGTCTCTGGTACGAGGACGAGGGGCTCGGGGGTTGCATCCACGAACCGTTGAGTTCCCGGGTGGGCCCCGACGCTTCGGACAAGGAAAGAACCGAGGACCTGGTTCAGCAGACCGCTGATGCGTTCGCCGCCGACATCGCTGCACACACCGCCGACTGGCACATGCTGCAGCGGATCTGGGTTGGCGACTCCGCGTCCGGGGTGGCCGGGAGTCCGGAATGAGGGTCGGGCTGGTCTGCCCCTACGACTGGTCGACGCCGGGCGGTGTCCAGGCACACATCCGCGATCTGGCTGAACACCTGCAGCAGTTCGGCCACGAGGTGTCAGTCCTGGCCCCTGCTGACCCGGATGCGGACTTGCCCGAATACCTGGTTCCGGCGGGTAGATCGCTGGGGCTGCCATACAACGGTTCGGTTGCCCGAATCGCGCTTGGTCCACGCCCGGCGGCCCGCGTGCGCCGCTGGATTCGCGATGGTGAGTTCGACGTGCTGCACCTGCACGAGCCCATGTCGCCGAGCGTCACGCTGCTGGCCTGCTACGCCGCGCTCGGTCCCATCGTCGGCACCTTCCACATGTCCGCGGAACGGTCACGCGCCTACTCCGCTGCCGCCCCCTATCTGGACGGGCCGATGGACAAGATCCGGGCCCGCATCGCGGTCAGCGATCGGGCTCGCGAGACGCTCGTGGAGAACGTCGGCGGAGATGCGGTCTTGATCCCGAACGGCGTGACGGTGAGCCACTACGCGGATGCCGCCCCGCTTCCCGGGCACGGCCGCGGGATCGGTAATCGGCTCGGCTTTCTGGGTCGAATCGATGAGCCTCGCAAGGGCCTGTCGGTGCTCCTGGACGCCCTTCCGCGCATCCAGCAGGAGATCCCCGACGTTCAACTCTTGGTCGCCGGACCGGGGGACCCGGAGGAGGCATTCGGGTCGGTTGCCCCGCATTTGCGGGAGCGAATCGAATACCTCGGTCTGGTCTCCGAAACGGACAAAGCCGCGCTCCTGGCATCGGTTGACGTCTATGTCGCCCCGAACAAGGGCGGAGAGTCCTTCGGGATCATCCTCCTGGAGGCGATGGCGGCTGGAGCCACCGTGTGCGCCTCGGACATCGAGGCATTCCGGCTCGTCCTGAACGACGGCGCCGCCGGACGCCTCGCGCCGGTGGGGGATTCGGCGGCGCTGGCGGTGGCACTGATCGAGTTGCTTCGCGACCCGACGGCTCGAGCCGCCTTGGCCCAGGAAGCGGGGGCGGTGGTCCAGCAGTACGACTGGACCCGAATCGCGGCCCGGATCGAAGCCGTTTACGACACGGTCGTAACGCCCGGCCATCCGGTCGTCGAGGACTCCCGGGGGCAACCGTTGCTGTTCTATCGCCGGATCCGAGGCACCTCGTGAACTCCGCAGCCTGGCTGCTCCTGCTCGCCGCTGTCGCGGTGGTCGGCCTGCTGCTGCAGAACCGGGCCGGGCGCATGGATCGACTGCACTTGCGCCTGGACGCAGCCCGGCAGGCGTTGGAGGCGCAACTACTGCGCCGCGCGACCGCGGCATTGGAGTTGGCTGCGTCCAACCGGCTGGACCCGGCCACAACCGTGGTCCTGGCTGACGCCGCTCAGCAAGCCATCAACGCCGACGACGCGTCGCGGGCGGCGGCCGAGAGCGACCTGTCCCAGGTGCTGCGCGCCATCTTCGATGACGCCGACGTCGGCAGCGAGGTGACCGGTGACCCGGTGGGTGAGGCCCTGGTGCGTGAGGTGAACCGGGCTGCGGAGCGCGCCGTCTACGCACACCGGTTCCACAACGATGCCGTGGCGGCCGCTCAACGGTTGCGTCGAACGCGTTCAGTTCGCTGGTTCCGGCTCGCCGGGCACGCAGCCTGGCCGGAACCGTTCGAGGCCGACACCCAGCCCCCGGCCACCTGAGAGCCGTTGTCTGGGGCCTAGGAGGTTCTCGGAGTACGGCAATTTGGCCGCAGGCCCGTAGAATCGGCAGACATTTCCCAACGGGCAAACAGAGGTGCCAGGTGTCCGAATCAGGCAACGGCGGAGTCGTCGGAACCGCGCGGGTCAAGCGCGGCATGGCCGAGATGCTCAAGGGCGGTGTGATCATGGACGTGGTCACCCCCGAGCAGGCCCGCATCGCAGAGGACGCCGGCGCGGTGGCCGTGATGGCCCTGGAGCGGGTGCCGGCCGACATCCGTGTCGAGGGCGGCGTTGCCCGGATGAGCGATCCGGACATGATCGAGGGAATCATCGGGGCGGTTTCCATCCCGGTCATGGCCAAGGCCCGCATCGGTCACTTCGTCGAAGCGCAGGTCCTGCAAAGCCTTGGCGTTGACTACGTCGACGAATCGGAGGTGCTTACCCCGGCCGACGAAGAGCACCACATCGACAAGTGGCCCTTCACCGTGCCGTTCGTGTGCGGAGCAACCGATCTCGGCGAAGCGCTGCGGCGAATCGGCGAAGGCGCGGCCATGATCCGCTCCAAGGGGGAGGCCGGGACGGGCAACGTGGTCGAGGCCACCCGGCACATGCGACAGATCCGCGCCGACATCAAGCGCCTGGGCACCATGGATGAGGCGGAGTTGTTCGGCGCCGCGAAGAACCTGCGCGCACCGGTGGAGCTGGTGCGCGAGGTGGCCGAAGCCGGTCGGCTGCCGGTCGTGCTGTTCACGGCCGGAGGCATCGCCACGCCGGCGGATGCGGCGATGATGATGCAGCTCGGCGCGGAGGGGGTTTTCGTCGGTTCCGGGATCTTCAAATCCGGTGATCCGGCGGCGCGGGCCGCCGCGATCGTCAAGGCGACCACCTTCTTCGACGACCCGGATGTCATCGCGAAGGTGTCCCGCAGCCTCGGTGAGCCCATGGTGGGTATCAACGTGGACACGCTGCCGGCGACCGAGCGCTACGCCGACCGGGGTTGGTGAGTCCGGCCCCGCGCATCGGTGTCCTAGCGCTACAGGGAGACGTCGCCGAGCATGTCGCGGCACTGGTCCGCGCCGGGGCTGATGCGCTAGCGGTTCGTCGCGAATCGGACCTCGAGTCGGTGGCCGGACTGGTCATACCTGGCGGGGAGTCGACGACCATCTCCCTGCTCCTGGGCGTTTTCGATCTGCTGCGGCCCATCCGCGAGGCGCGTGCCGCCGGCCTGCCGATGCTTGGCTCGTGTGCGGGGATGATCCTGCTTGCCGATCGGGTGCTGGACGGGCGGGAGGACCAGCAGCAGATCGGTGGCATCGACATCACTGTGCGCCGCAACGCGTTCGGTCGCCAGGTTGACTCGTTCGAGGCGCCGGTGCCGATCGCTGCTGTTGGCCCCGAACCAGTGGACGCGGTCTTCATCCGCGCGCCGTGGGTCGAGTCGGCCGGCCCTGCCGTGGACGTTCTCGGTCGGGTCGAGTCCGGACCGGCCGCCGGTAGGATCGTTGCGGTTCGGCAGGGGCGTCTGATGGCGACCGCATTCCACCCCGAACTGGGTACCGACGACCGGATTCACGCGCTGTTCGTTGATTCGGTTCGCACGCGATAGGGAGTAGAGGCGATGTCCGGCCATTCCAAGTGGGCTACGACCAAGCACAAGAAGGCCGCAATCGACGCCAAGCGCGGCAAGTTGTTCGCCAAGCTCATCAAGAACGTGGAGGTCGCCGCCCGGCTAGGTGGCGCGGATCCGGCCGGTAACCCCACCCTCTATGACGCCATCCAGAAGGCAAAGAAGAGCAGCGTCCCCAACGACAACATCGACCGCGCGGTCAAGCGCGGTGCCGGACTGGAAGCTGGCGGCGCGGAGTACCAGACGGTGATGCTGGAGGGCTACGGCCCCAACGGTGTCGCCCTGCTGGTCGAGTGCCTGACCGACAACCGCAACCGCGCAGCGTCGGACGTGCGCACGGCTTTCAGCCGCAACGGCGGGTCGTTGGCCGATGCGGGCTCGGTTTCCTACATGTTCACCCGCAAGGGTGTGGTGCTGGTCGACAAGGCCGGCGCCGACGAGGATGCCGTCCTGGCCGCGGTCTTGGATGCCGGCGCCGAAGAGGTCAACGACCTGGGCGACGCTCTAGAGGTCGTCTCCGAGGCAACGGACCTGGTGCCCGTGCGGTCGGCGTTGCAGGCGGCCGGACTCGATTACGAGTCGGCGGAGGCGCAGTTCCTGCCCAGCGTCACGGTGGAGGTCGACGCTGACGGTGCCCGGGCCGTCTTCCGGCTGATTGAGGCCCTGGAGGACTGCGATGACGTGCAGAACGTCTTCTCCAACTTCGACGCTTCCGACGAGGTCCTCGCCGAGGTGAGCTGACCACCGGCGCGTCGCTGCCCATCGACTCCACCCGGCGCATAACATCCGAACACTTGTTCGGATCGGAGGTGCGCGGGTGCGGGTGCTTGGCGTGGACCCGGGGTTGACCCGCTGCGGTTGGGGCGTGGTCGACGGAACGGTGGGCCGGCCCCCGACCCTGGTCGCCGGTGGCGTTTGGCGCACGGCGGCTACGGCGGAGACGGCGCAGCGATTGCGCGATCTGGCGGTCGAGGCATCCGCAGTACTCGATGAGTTTCGGCCCGACGCGGTCGCTGTCGAGCGCGTTTTCGCCCAGCACAACCTGCGCACGGTCATCGGAACCGCGCAGGCTTCAGCAGTGGTGCTCCTGGCCGCGGCCGAGCGCGGTCTCCCCGTCGGCATGCACACCCCCAGCGAAGTCAAAGCGGCGGTCACCGGTAGTGGCCGGGCTGACAAGGCGCAGGTCGCCGCGATGGTGACCCGGTTGCTGCGCCTGGATGCCGCACCCCGGCCCGCGGATGCCACCGATGCCCTCGCGCTGGCCGTGTGTCACGTGTGGCGTGGTTCCTCGCTGCAGCGACTGGCCGAGGCGGCGGCTCGATGATCGCCTCGGTGAGCGGAACGGTTGCCGCGCTCGGCCCGGACGCCGCCGTAATCGAAGTCGGCGGGATCGGGCTGAGGTTGATGTGCACGCCGAGCACATTGGCTGACCTGCGCGTCGGCGCCCGAGCGGCCCTGGCAACGACCCTGGTCGTGCGCGAGGACTCCCTGACTGTCTACGGCTTCGCCGACGACGACGAACGAACTGTGTTCGAACTCCTCCAGACTGCGAGTGGAATCGGGCCGCGCCTGGCCTTGGCCGCGCTTGCGGTCCTTTCCGCGGACGAACTCCGTGCCGCCGTGGCCACGGAAGACGTGGAGGCGCTGTGTCGCATCCCCGGTGTCGGACCGAAAGGCGCCCGCAAAATCGTTCTCGAACTCAAGGACCGGCTGGGGCCGGCGGCCGGCTCCCTGCCCGCAGCCTTTGTCGGTGACGCCCGGCGGGCGGCGCTGCTGCAGGCGCTGCAGTCCTTGGGCTGGTCCTCCCGGGAAGCCGCCGCGGCCGCCGACGAGGCACTGAGCGACGCCCCCGCCGAGCAACCTCTGGCGGAATTGCTGCGTGCGGCGCTTCGCGGGATGCAGCGCGCATGAACGACGCCGAGGTCCTCTCGGGCCAAGCCCACGGGGCCGAGAGTGCCGCCGAAAGCGCCCTAAGGCCGCGCCGGCTGGAGGAGTTCATCGGGCAGGACCGGGTCAAGGAGCAGTTGGCCTTGCTGCTGCAGGCCGCCGCAGCGCGCGGCACCGCCCCCGACCACGTCCTGTTGTCCGGGCCACCGGGCCTGGGCAAGACGACGCTGGCGATGATCGTGGCCGCGGAGATGGGTACCGGGCTGCGGCTGACGAGCGGTCCGGCCATTCAGCACGCCGGGGACCTGGCGGCAATCCTCAGTTCCCTGGAGGAGGGGGAGGTCCTCTTCCTCGACGAGATCCATCGCATGGCGCGGGCTGCTGAGGAACTGCTGTACGTGGCCATGGAGGACTTCCGGGTGGACGTCGTCGTGGGTAAGGGCCCCGGGGCCACCGCCATCCCGCTGGAGTTGCCGCGTTTCACGGTGGTCGGCGCCACGACCAGGTCTGGCTTGTTGCCCGCCCCGCTTCGGGACCGTTTCGGCTTCACCGCCCACTTGGATTACTACGACCCGGCCGACTTGGCCAGTGTGATCCGGCGGTCGGCGAACTTGCTGGACGTCGAAGTGGATGCCGACTCGGTGTTGGAGTTGTCCCAACGCAGCCGCGGCACGCCGCGAATCGCCAACCGGCTGCTGCGCCGCATCCGGGACTACGCGCAGGTCGCGGGCGAGGATTCGGTGGGCCTGCCCACGACCCAAGCCGCGCTGTCGTTGTACGAAGTCGACGACCGGGGATTGGACCGACTCGACCGAGCCGTGCTCAGCGCCCTCTGCGAACGCTTCAGCGGGGGACCAGTGGGGCTGTCGACCTTGGCGCTCTCGGTAGGGGAGGAACCGCAGACGGTCGAGGAGGTGTCCGAGCCGTTCCTGCTGCGGCAGGGCCTCCTCGCGCGCACCCCCCGCGGCCGGATGGCGACCAGCGCTGCCTGGACGCATCTCGGACTGGCTGCACCCGCGCCGGGGGAGTCGCCGGGCCTGCCGTTCGAAGACTGATGCTGTAGGCGCGCGTACACTCCGCGGGTCTTTGAGAGGACCCGATGGACGCCCTGCTGCTTATCGCGCTGCCGCTGGCTGCGTTCTACTTCTTGATCATTCGGCCCACCCAGACTCGTCGGCGAAAGCAGCAGCAGGTGGTGCAGTCCCTGTCGGCGGGGGACCGGGTGATGACCCACAGCGGGCTGATCGGCACGGTCACCTCGGTCGAAGGTGAACTGATTCGGGTCGAAGTGGCACCGGGCGTGATAACCGAGTGGGCGAGTTGGGGGATCGGCGGCCTAGTTCCGGAGCCGGCCGAGTTGGCCGAGTCGGATCTGAACGACAGTGGGCTCGACTCCTCCGGCGACGTCCCGAATGAGCCGGAGTCTCCGGCCGGCGGAAGCGACGATGACGACCGCCGCGGCTAGGGGTCGCCGGTCCCAGCCGGGGCGTGGGGAATACTGCGTCCCCCGGCCGACGCAGATCCGGCTGAGGGAGAGGACGCCCACAGGTGAGTAGCTCCACAAGTCGTTCCGGCGGTGCCACGGTGCCGCGACCGTGGCGCGCCCTGGCGATAGTCACAGTTCTGCTGATCATCCTGGGTATCTGGATGGGTGTATCGGGGGTGCTGACGCCCAAACTGGGCCTGGACCTGCGTGGCGGCACGCAGGTGACGCTTGTTCCCCGCGTCATCGAGGGGGCTGAGGGCGAAGTCACCGACGCCCAGATTGACCAGGCCGTCGAGATCATTCGACAGCGTGTCAACGGTCTGGGCGTATCCGAGGCCGAGGTCGCAAAGCAGGGCAGCGGTGCCAACGCCACCATCGTCGTGTCCGTTCCGGGCGCCACCCAGTCCGACGTCGTGGAGTTGGTCGGCCGGACCGCCCTGCTCAACTTCCGTCCCGTCCTGCAGATCGCTGCTGCGACGCCGATCGAGGGGGCGGCGCCGACCGAACAGGCACCGCCCATTCAGCCCGAAGGCACCGAGGTAACGCCGGAACTGACAGAGGCGTTCGCGGGGCTGGACTGCACCCAGGACGCCAACCGTCAAGGCGGTTCCCCGGATGAGGCCGACAAGCCCTTGGTCACCTGTGACGCCTCCGGTGCGGCCAAGTACTTGTTGTCCCCGGCCGTGGTCGAGGGGACGAACATCCGCGAGGCTGACGCCGTCCTGACTCAGGACGGCCTGTCGGAGTGGGTTGTCCTGATCCAATTCGACTCCGCCGGGACTGCATCGTTCGCCGAAGCCACGACCGACTTGGTCGACAATCCGGAGCCGACGAACCAGTTTGCGATCGTCCTGGACGGGGTCGTGCAATCCGCACCGCGGGTCATCTCCCCAATCACCGACGGCCGGCCGCAGATCACGGGTCAGTTCACCCAGGAGACGGCGCAGAACCTGTCCCAGATTCTGCGCTACGGCGCCTTGCCACTGGCATTTGAAACCGCCGACGTGCAGACCGTGTCCCCGACGTTGGGCGACGACCAGCTGCAGGCGGGCCTCATCGCCGGTGCCATTGGGTTGCTGCTCGTGGCCCTGTACAGCCTGCTCTACTACCGCGGCCTCGGCGTGGTCGTCATCCTGAGCCTGGCGGTGGCCGCCGCCATGACATACGGGCTACTGGTCTTCCTCGGCGAGGGGATCGGCTACACCCTGACCCTGGCCGGCATCGCCGGTGTGATCGTGGCCATCGGCATCACGGCCGACTCGTTCGTGGTCCTCTTCGAACGCATCCGAGACCAGGTGCGTGAGGGGCAGTCGCTGCGGGTCGCGACCGAAACGGGATGGGCGCGGGCACGCCGGACGATCGTGCTGGCCGACATCGTGTCGTTGATGGCCGCGACCATCCTCTACGTACTGGCCGTCGGGAACGTGCGTGGTTTCGCGTTCACCCTGGGGCTGACCACGCTGGTGGACCTGGTGGTGGTGTTCCTCTTCACCAAGCCGGTGCTCACTTTGTTGGCGCGCACCAAGTTCTTCGGGGAAGGTCGACCGCTCTCCGGCATGAGTGACCGCAGCCTCGGCATCCCATCCGAAGACGAGCCCACCCCCGTGACAGTCGGCCAGGAGGCATGATGTCCAAGACCGGCAGCTGGGGCGGACGCCTCTACCGCGGCGAGAAGGCCTACGACTTCGTCGGCCAGCGCAAGCGGTGGTACCTGCTGTCCGTGCTCCTGATCGCGCTGAGCCTGGCCGCGATCATCTTCCGCGGCGGCCTCAACCTGGGGGTGGAGTTCACCGGGGGTGCGGTCTTCACGGTTCCCACGGTTTCCGGGACCGTCGAAGAGGCCCGGGATGCGGTGGCCGCCGCCGGTGTCGCCGAGGCACCGATCGTCACCGAAGCGGATGGCGGTTCGGCCGGGCGGTCCATTCGCGTGCAGACCGTCTCGCTGTCCCCGCAGGAAACCGAGCAGGTGTCCATTGAGTTGGCCGAGGCTCTCGACACCGATCTGGACACCATCTCGTCGCAGATCGTCGGCCCGTCCTGGGGTTCGGAGATCACGCGCAAGGCCCTCACCGGCTTGGCGGTTTTCCTGACGCTGATCGTCATCTATTTGGCCATCTTCTTCGAATGGAAGATGGCTGTGGCAGCGCTGGTTGCCCTGCTGCACGACGTCGTCCTGACCGTGGGTGTGTACGCGCTGACCGGATTCGAGGTGACGCCGGCCACGGTCATCGGCTTCCTGACAATCCTTGGGTATTCGCTGTACGACACCGTTGTCGTCTTCGACAAGGTCAAGGAGAACACCCGGGGCATCACGTCGGGCAGTCGACGGACCTACTCCCAGGCGGCGAACCTGGCGGTCAACCAGACGCTCGTGCGCTCGCTGAACACCTCGGTGATCGCGCTGCTGCCGATCGTCGCCATCCTGTTCGGCGGTGCGTTCCTGCTCGGAGCCGGCACGCTCAAGGACCTGGCGCTGGCGCTCTTCGTCGGTATCGCTGTCGGCACTTACTCCTCCATCTGCATCGCGACCCCGGTTCTGGCGCAGATAAAGGAGCGCGAGCCGGAGATGCGCGCTCTTGCCAAGCGAGTGGAAGCCCGCGGTGGCGAGTACATCACCAGTTCGGTCGGACCGGCCCTGCCTCGGGTCACTGCGGTGAACCGGACTGGCAAGGCTTCGACAACGGTGTCCAGCGGCTCCGCGGATCGCGCGCAGCCACGCCGCCAGCCGCGCAGCAAGCGGCCATGACCAGCCCAGCGGATCTGGATGCGTTCCTGCGGGAGCGAGTCCACGACGTAGCCGACTTCCCCGAGCCCGGGGTGGTGTTCAAGGACATCTCACCGCTGTTGTCGGACCGGGTGGCCTTCAGCGCCGTGGTGGACAAGATGGTCAACCACTATGGCCGAGGTGTCATCGACACGGTTGTGGGGATCGAGGCACGCGGCTTCATCCTGGGGGCGGCCGTGGCCTATCACGCGGCGGCTGGATTCGTGCCCGTTCGCAAGGCCGGCAAGCTGCCGCGTGACACCAATGCGCGTGAGTACACCTTGGAGTACGGATCGGCCACGATCGAGGTGCACACCGATGCGTTCCAGCCTGGTGAGCGCGTGCTCATCGTCGACGACGTCTTGGCTACAGGCGGTACCGCGGCGGCCACGGTTGAGTTAGTGCGTGCGTCGGGGGCGGACGTCACCGGACTGAGCGTTCTGATCGAGTTGGAGTTCCTAAACGGCCGGGACCGGCTGCCCGGAGTGCCGATCCAGTCGCTGCTGCGCTACTGAACAGCCCAAGGCCACCCCTCGCTGGAGATCCGGGCGGATTCGGCCAACCCGGAGTGCTTCTAGACTCGGGGAATGGCGAGCGCGACGAGCAGGCGATAGGGCGCACGTGAGCGGCAGGGATGTTCCCCCGGTCGACGTGCCGTCGAGCAGTGCTCGCGCGGCCAAGGTCCCAGGATCCGGCGGGCCCGCACCGGAGGTGCGTCGGTCGCGCCTGCGCCGACTTCGGGGGGAGCGCTCGGCGATCCCGGAGCCCCTTGTCGAGGTGGTGCCCGCGCTTCGGCAGCACCATCCCAAGACCGACATAGCCCCTTTGGTTCGCGCCTTCGAGACCGCGGACCGCCTGCACGCCGGTCAGGCGCGCAAATCGGGAGAGCCCTACATAACGCACCCGGTCGAGGTCGCACACATCCTCGCCGACCTCGGGATGGGCGTACCCACGCTGGTAGCGGCCCTGCTGCACGACACCGTGGAGGACACCGACTACGGACTCGATGACGTTCGTGCGGAGTTCGGCGACGAGGTCGCATTGCTGGTCGACGGTGTGACCAAGCTTGACCGAGTCACCTACGGCGAATCGTCGCAGGCCGAGACCGTGCGCAAGATGGTGCTGGCGATGGCGCGCGACATCCGGGTCCTGCTGGTGAAGTTGGCCGACCGGCTGCACAACATGCGCACACTGCAGTTCCTCCCGGCGGAAAAGCAGCAGAAGAAGGCCCGCGAGACCCTGGAGATCTACGCGCCACTGGCGCATCGCCTTGGGATGAACGCGATCAAGTGGGAGTTGGAGGACCTGTCCTTCGCGGCGCTGTATCCAAAGGTCTACGAGGAGATCGTTCGCCTGGTCGCCGATCAGGCGCCAAGTCGCAACGAGTACCTGGCTTCGGTCATCCGCACGGTGGAGGAGGACCTCAAGGCCAACAAGATCAAGGCAACGGTCACTGGCAGGCCTAAGCATTACTACTCCATCTACCAGAAGATGATCGTGCGCGGCCGCGACTTCAACGACATCTATGACCTAGTCGCGCTCCGCGTGCTGGTCGAGTCCGAACGCGACTGCTACGCGGCCGTCGGAACAGTGCACGCGCGCTGGAAGCCGATACCGGGGCGCTTCAAGGACTTCATCGCGATGCCCAAGTTCAATCTCTACCAATCCCTGCACACCACTGTCATCGGGCCGGAGGGGCGCGCCGTCGAGGTGCAGATCCGCTCCCACGACATGCACCGCCGAGCCGAGTACGGCGTCGCGGCGCACTGGAAATACAAGGAGGAGGCAAAGGGGGGCAACGCGGATTCGGAGATGCAGTGGCTGCGGCAGATCGTCGACTGGCAGAAGGAGACGGCCGACCCCAGCGAATTCCTGGAGTCGCTGCGGTTCGACATCGGTTCCGGCGAGATCTTCGTGTTCACTCCTAAAGGCGACGTTGTCGCCTTGCCTACCGGCTCCACGCCCGTCGACTTCGCCTACTCGGTACACACCGAGGTTGGGCATCGATGCATCGGCGCCCGCATCAACGGCCGACTGGTGCCGCTTGAGCGCAAGCTGAGCAGTGGCGACACCGTCGAGGTCTTCACGTCCAAGGCCGAAGGCGCCGGGCCCAGCCGGGACTGGCTGAATTTCGTCGCCAGTGGTCGGGCCCGCAGCAAGATCAAGTCCTGGTTCACAAAGGAGGCACGCGAGGAGGCCGTCGATCAGGGCAAGGACCTGCTGGCTCGGGCCATTCGCAAGCAGGGCCTGCCCCTGCATCGGATCCTTTCCGGGCAGGCACTGCAGGCGGTCCTGAAGGACTTGCACCTGACCGATGTGAACGCGCTGTACCGCGCTGTCGGCGATGGTCAGGTGCAGTCCGCGGATGTGGTGAAGCGCCTCATGGGTGCCCACGGCGGCGCCGACGGTGCCGTGGAGGATCTGGCCGAGGCTGCGCTGCCAAGCCGGGTTACCGCCCGCCGGGGTCGGCCCAGCACCGACCCAGGTGTCGTCGTGGCCGGTGATCCGGACGTCTGGGTCAAGCTGGCCCGCTGCTGCACGCCCGTCCCGCCAGACCCGATCATCGGCTTCGTAACCCGTGGCGCCGGCGTCTCCGTGCACCGATCTGATTGCATCAATGTGACGTCGCTGCAGCAGGAGCCCGATCGCATCGTGGATGTGGAATGGGCGCCGACGTCGGAGTCGGTGTACCTAGTGAACATCCAGGTGGAGGCGCTGGACCGGCCGCGGTTGCTGTCCGACGTCACCCGGGTCCTCTCCGAGGGGCATGTGAACATCTTGAGCGCATCAGTGCGGACGGACCGTGACCGCATGGCCATCAGCAGGTTCTCGTTTGAGATGGGCGACCCGGGATATCTGGATCACCTACTGGGGCAAGTACGGCAGGTGGACGGTGTGTTCGACGCGTATCGAATGACCAGCGCCCGCCCCGACTGATCCGCTGGATCAGCCGCCGAACTCGGTAAGCGCCTTCTGCGCCTCAATCAGCCAGGCCTCACGTTGTGTCAGTGCGTCTCGCAGTTCCTGCGCCCGTTTGGACTCGGCCGGAGCTGCCTGCAGATCCTGCTGCAGGGAAGCGATCGATGAGGTGATCTGGTCCACCGTGCTCTGCGCGCGAGCGCGCGCTTCGGGGTTGGTGGCGCGCCACCGGTCGTCCTCGGCCTTGCGCACAGCCTGCTCGACTGCTTTCAGTCGCCCCTCCACCCGGGACTTCGCGTCGCGCGGAACGTGCCCGATGGTTTCCCATCGCTCCTGAACTCGGCGCAGGGCTTCACGGGCCTGGTCCGGATCGGTAACAGGAAGGATCGCCTCGGCCTCGACGAGCAAGGCCTCCTTCTTCTCGAGATTTCCGCTGAATGCGGTGTCGCGCTTGTCCAGATCGGCCTTGCGGGCAGTGAAGAACTGGTCCTGCGCAGCGCGGAAACGCTCCCAGAGCTTGTCGTCGATGTTGCGCTTGGCGCGGCCGGCCGCCTTCCACTCAGTCATCAGATCCCGGAACCGGGTGGCCGTTTCCCGCCACTCGGTCGAGTCCGCCAATGACTCGGCCTCCTTGACCAGGGCTTCCTTCTTCTGCTGAGCCGCCTCGCGCTGTTCAGCCATCTCCGCGGCGTGGGCCCGACGTCGCCGCTCGAACCGATTGCGTGCCTTGCTGAAGCGCTTCCAGAGGTCCTGCTCGGCGCTGCGGTCGGCGTGCGGGGCCGACTTCCAGCGCTCCAGCAACTCTTGGAAGGTGTTCGCGCCGTCGCGGAACTGGCCGCTGTCGGCCAGGCCTTCGGCCTCGGTGACGATCGCTTCGCGCTGGGCCTGCGCGGCCGCACGCTTTTCGGCTTTCTGGGCGGCAGCGTGGGCGGCCAGCTTCTCGATGTCCGCCTCGATGCCGGTCAGCTTCGCCGTCAGTGCCGCGTAGTCGCCGATTCCGTTGGGACTGCTCACCGATTCGCGCAGCCCGGCAAGAGCCTTGCGCGCATCCGATGGGCTGACCTTCTTGGTCTGCACGCGCTTGGCCAGCAGGTCGACGTCTGCGGCCAGGCCGTCGTACCGCGTGGTGAAGAACGCCATCGCCGCGTCGGCATCGCCGGCCTGGAACGAACCGATCTGAACCTCGCCTGCGTCAGTTGTGAGCCAGACGTTGCCGTCGGTATCGACGCGTCCGAAAGCGTTCGTCACTGGGCTACCTCCTGAGTGATGTAGCCGACGACCTTGGTGAACCCGACCGGCTGCGCCGGAGTGCCGTCGACGCCACCGCCTTCGACACCTGCGGCCGCGATGGCCTGGATTATGTCCAGGCCCTCGACGATGGTCCCGAAGATCGTGTAGTTCGGCGGCAAGGTGGTGTCCTCGTAGACCAGGAAGAACTGGCTGCCATTCGTGTTGGGCCCGGAGTTGGCCATCGCCACAGTGCCTGCGGGGTAGTTGACACCGTCGGAGCCGGGCAGATTCTCGTCAGGCACGGAGTAGCCGGGACCGCCGGTGCCGGTCAGCGTCGGGTCCCCGCACTGCAGCACGAAGATGCCCTCGGTGGTCAGGCGGTGGCAGGCAGAGTTGTCGTACCACTGGTTGCGGTCGGACAGGAACAGCATCGAGTTCACGGTCTCGGGTGCCTGCTCGGGCAGGAACTCCAGGGTGACCCGCTTGTTGACGGTGCCATCCTCGCCGGGTAGGCCGCAGGTCATGTCGAGGTACCAGCCCCAGGTGCCGCGAGCAGGGTCAACAGCTACGTCCACCGGACCATCAGGGAATTGCGGTTCCGCGGCCCGCGCCGGAGGCGCCGGGTCACACTGCAAGTTCGCCGGGTTGGCCGACGCGGTCGGGGTCGGCTCGGTCGCGGTCGGGGTGGGGGTCGGTTGTGCCACCGGGTCGGCTGAGTCGTCGGAAACGAGGCTGACGATGAGCCAGACCGCGGCGATCAACGCCAACACGGCGAGCACTATCGCAACGACGAGTTGACGCTGCTTCTTCTGCTGCGCTTCCGCCTGCAGCCGCTCCTGCTTGCGCTCGTACCGCTGACGGGCGAGTTCTCGCTCCCGCTTACTGCTGGTCACCAGGCCCCCTCTGATGCTGGTTCAGTCCTGATTTGTGATCGGCGCCACAGTGTAGGTGGCGACCGATCCGGGCTTTGGGGCCCGTCCGGTTGACTTGGGTAGGCTCGCGGCCGCCGCAGCCATAGGAGGTAATGCACGTGCTCGTCGTCGGGTTCCCGGCCGCGGCTTTCGCGACCAACTGTTACGTGATCGCACCGGGCCCGGGTTCGGAGTGCCTGGTCGTCGACCCGGGCGTCGATGTCAGCGATGCGTTGGAGGAGGTGCTCCAGCGCCATCGGCTGCAGCCAGCCGCGGTCCTGCTGACGCACGGCCACATCGACCACACGTTCTCGGTAACCCCGGTCTGTGGTGCCAAAGGCATCCCGGCATACATCCACGGAGACGATGCCGAGCTCTTGGTTGATCCGATGAAGGGGCTGTCGCAACAAACCAAGGACTTCTTCGGAGGTCGGCTGAATTGGAGCGAGCCGGACGACGTCCGCCGCCTGGAAGACGCCGCGACCATCTCCCTGGCCGGCCTCGACCTGCTCGTCGATCACGCGCCCGGACACACTCCGGGCTCGGTCATGTTCCATGTCGACAACGACGGTGAGCCCACCCTGCTCTCCGGTGACGTGTTGTTTGCGGGCAGCATCGGGCGTACGGATCTGCCCGGGGGTTCCCCCGAGGCGATGATGCGCAGCCTCGCGGACAAGTGCCTGCCGTTGGCCGACGACACGGTCGTGCTGCCGGGGCACGGCCCAACGACCACGATCGGGGCCGAGCGAGCCACCAACCCGTTCCTGGCTGAAGCCGCCAGGGGCGCCACCTCCGCGCCGCCGGCCCGGGGCCTCTAAGTGCGCGCGCCTCGCTGCCAGGCATTGGACTGCTCATCGCCAAAGTTGCGTCGCTTGCTCCGGGACCACTAGATGACCGGAGTCCGAGCGCCGAAGGGCACATTCGACGTCCTGCCCCCAGAGGGTGAAAGCCTGATCCGGCTGCGTGAGGCTTTGGCCGCCCCGGTCCAGCGGGCCGGCTACGCCTATATGGAAACGCCGGTCTTCGAAGAGACGGACCTGTTCGTCCGCGGCGTCGGCGGCTCCACCGATGTGGTGAGCAAGGAGATGTACTCGTTCACCACCAAGGGCGGCGACGAGGTGACACTGCGGCCGGAAGGGACGGCATCGGTTGTCCGCGCCGCCGTTCAGCACGGGCTGCATCGGGGCGCCCTACCCGTCAAGGTTTGGTACTCCGGACCCTTCTTCCGGTACGAACGGCCACAAGCTGGCCGATTCCGTCACTTCTCCCAGGTCGGGGCCGAGGCCCTCGGCACGGAGGATCCGGCGGTCGACGCCGAACTCATCGGCTTGGCCGCCGACGCGTTCACGGACTTGGGCCTGAGCCAGGTGCGGTTGCTGCTCAACAGTCTGGGCGATTCCTCCGACCGGCCGGCGTACCGGAAAGCTCTTGTGACCTACTTGCAGGGGCTGGACCTCGACGAAGCAACCCGCAAGCGCGCGGAGTTGAACCCGCTTCGGGTGCTGGACGACAAGCGACCTGAAGTGCAGGCGCAGTTGGCCGCGGCTCCGTTGCTGCCCGACTACCTGAGCGACGACAGCCGACGCCACTACGACGAAGTGCGTCAATACCTAACGGACATTGGGGTCGCCTGGGAAGAGGCGCCGCGACTGGTCCGGGGCTTGGACTACTACACCCGGACTGCGTTCGAGTTCGTCCACGATGGGCTTGGTTCGCAATCGGCGATCGGCGGCGGTGGCCGCTACGACGGGTTGTCCGAAGCGATCGGGGGACCGCCGTTGCCGTCAGTCGGATTCGCCCTGGGTGTTGAGCGAACCGCGCTGGCGGTGGCCGCCGAGGGGCTCAGCATCGGTGCGGAACCGGTTTGCGCAGTGTTCGGTGTCGGGCTCAGTGCCGACGCTCACCGTGAGGTGTTCGAGCACGTCACGGCCCTGCGCCGGGCCGGCATCAGCAGTGACTTGGCCCCGGCCGGGCGGGGCTTGAAGGGATCCATGAAGGCTGCGGACCGCTCCGGGGCCCGATGGGCGCTGATCATCGGCGACCGGGACTTGGCCGAGGGCCTGGTGCAAATCAAGGACATGACCACAGGCGAACAGCAAGCCTGTGCCCGCACAGCAGTGGTAGCGACCATTCAGGAGGCGTTGGCGTGATCCGCACTCGACAGGCAGGCAGTTTGCGGGCCGAGGACGTCGAAACGACGGTGACTTTGGCCGGCTGGGTTGCTCGCCGGCGTGACCACGGCGGCGTCGCCTTCTTGGACCTCCGTGACTCGTCCGGATTAGCCCAGGTTGTGGTTCGCGACCCCGATGTCGCCCACGGCCTGCGCAACGAGTTCTGCCTAAAGGTGGTTGGCGCGGTTCGCCGTCGCCCCGAGGGCAACGAGAACCCCAACCTCAGCACCGGTGCGGTCGAAGTGATCGCCGAGCAGGTGGTGGTCCTGTCGACCGCGGAGGCGTTGCCGTTCCAGGTCGAGGACGAGTTGGAGGTCGGCGAGGAGGCGCGGCTGCGGTGGCGCTACCTGGACCTGCGCCGGTCCCAGCCTGGTAACGCCCTGCGCATGCGCTCCGAGGTGAATCGACTGGCTCGAGAGGTGCTGCACCGGCACGATTTCGTGGAGATCGAAACGCCCACGTTGACGCGTTCAACCCCCGAGGGCGCCCGCGACTTCCTCGTTCCCGTCCGCCTGCAGCCAGGTCACTGGTACGCGCTGCCGCAATCGCCGCAACTGTTCAAGCAACTGCTGATGGTCGCGGGAATGGAGCGCTACTACCAGATCGCCCGCTGCTATCGCGACGAGGACTTCCGTGCTGATCGGCAGCCGGAGTTCACCCAACTGGACATCGAGATGTCCTTCGTCGACGGCGACGACGTCATGGCGGTCGGCGAAGAGGTAGTCCGGTCGCTGTGGTCGGGAGTACTGGACTACGAGATCCCGGAGATTCCGCACCTGACGTTCGCCGATGCCATGTCCCGGTACGGATCCGACAAGCCTGACCTGCGTTTCGGCTGCGAGCTGGTGGACCTGACCGACTACTTCGCCGAGACGACCTTCCGGGTGTTCCAGGCACCGCACGTCGGTGCCGTCGTGATGCCCGGCGGTGGCGACCAACCGCGTCGCGCCTTCGACGCCTGGCAGGACTGGGCTCGGCAGCGCGGGGCGAAGGGGTTGGCGTACGTGACGTTCGACGCCGACGGCACGCCCGGCGGTCCGGTAGCCAAGAACCTCTCCGATGCCGAGCGGTCCGGTTTGGCGGATGCGCTTGGCGCCAAGCCGGGTGATTGCGCCTTCTTCGGCGCCGGCAAACGCGCAGAGGTGCAGCGGCTGCTAGGCGCCACCCGGGTGGAGATCGCCCGCCGCTGCGACCTCATCGACGCCAACGAGTGGTCGTTCGTGTGGGTTGTTGCGGCGCCCATGTTCGAGGAGATCGAGCACGAGGACGGAACCACGGGATGGACCGCGGTGCACCACCCGTTCACGGCACCGATAGCCGAAGACGCCGATCGCCTGGAAGCGGACCCCGAAGGAGCGCTGGCCCAGGCCTACGACCTGGTCTGCAACGGCAACGAGATCGGCGGCGGTTCCGTACGTATTCATGATGCCGCCCTGCAGCGGCGGGTTTTCGACTTGATCGGGCTGACCGAGGCCGAGGCCCAGGTCAAGTTCGGGTTCCTTCTGGAGGCCTTCCGCTACGGGCCACCCCCGCACGCGGGCATCGCGTTCGGCTGGGACCGCATCTGCATGCTGTTGTCCGGAGCCGACTCGATCCGTGAGGTGATCGCTTTCCCCAAGACCGGCGCCGGCTACGACCCGCTCACCGCAGCACCCACGCCGATCACCGCACAGCAACGACTGGAGGCCGGGATCGACGTCGAACCGGACGCGGATGAACCCACCCCGGTTCCGAACGAACCAGGTCATGAGGTGCTCCCGGACACGCGCCGCAACTAGGCGGTCAGTTCAGGATGTACGGGTCTGGGCGCGCACGTCCCCGTAGGGCGTGCGCCCGGACATCAGGTGGTGCTCATCCCGATAGCCGAGCCGCCGGTACACGCGGCGAGCTGGTTCGTTGTCTGCGTACATGCCCAGGGTCACCACGGGCGCTTCGGCGGCCAGGATCTGACGGGTGATCCAGGCCGTGACGGCGCCACCCAGCCCCGCACCGCGCCGGTCCGGCCGAACCGCAATGGATGCCAGGTGGGGAACCCCAGGTACGTAGTGCAACTCGGCGGCGCACGCGGCAATGCCCTGCTCGTCGCGGATGGAACACCAGCGCAGTACGTGCGGGTCGCCGGGATCAGCTGAGCGTCGGGGACTGGCCGCGGCGAGGAACTGCGCCACCGCTTTCTCGTCCTCCTCCCACTGGGCCGCGTCCTCGCCGGGTTGCGCGGGGGGCGGGCGGTCCATCCACCACCAGTCCCACTCGTCGCGTTCCAGCGGTCGCAGCGAGTCGGGCAACGCGGCACCGATGTCCCGCGCCGCGGTCAGCCCGTAGGGCGGTTCGTCAAGCAGGTCCACGCTGTCGGCGGCGAGGTTGGCCGCTGCCGTGGCCGGCCCCAGGGCGTACAGCCAACGCAGGCCCCGGGTCGGGCTTCGGGTGGACCAAACGACCGCCTGATCACGTCGATAGCCCACCAAGGGGGACTCCGGATCCACGTTCCAGCGCACGTAGGCGTCGCCGTCGGTGGCGCGAAGTAGCGCTTCCCGGTCCCGGAGCACCTCCAACACAGCCGAACCCTGGCATAGCCTCCGCAGGTGAGCGAGGACCTGTTCACCGTCGCCGGCGACGACGTCGCTCGTAGCCGGGCGCCCCTTGCCGCGCGGATGCGCCCACGGTCGGTTGGCGAGTTGATCGGGCAGGAGCACCTGCTAGCGGCTGGGTCTCCGGTTCGCCGCCTCATCGATGATCCGAAGGCGGCGCTGTCGGTGATCCTGCACGGCCCTCCGGGGTCGGGGAAGACGACGGTGGCGATGCTGATCGCCGACACTGCTGATCGCCACTTCGTAGAACTGTCCGCGGTCAATTCCGGTGTCGCGCAGGTCCGTGCTGCTATCGACGGGGCCCGCCGACGGCTCGGCAGCGAAGGTCGCGGGACGGTCCTGTTCATCGACGAGGTGCATCGGTTCTCCCGCACCCAGCAAGACGCCCTCCTTCCGGCTGTGGAGAACGGCTGGGTGACGCTGGTGGCGGCGACCACCGAGAACCCGCACATGTCCGTGATCGCACCGCTGCAGTCGCGGTCCATTCTGGTGGGACTGGTGCCGCTGACGGCGGAACAGGTACGCGAGGTGCTGGTTCGCGCGGTGAACTCGGACGTTGGATTCGGCGGTGAAATCTCGGTTGATGCTGAGGTCCTCGCGGCGATCGGTCGCGCCGCCGCTGGCGATGCGCGATGGGCCTTGACGGCGCTGGACGCCGCAGTTCAGGCGGCCGCAGCCGACGGTAGGTCGACTGTGGGAGCCGATGATGTGGCGACGGCGGTGCAACGAGCCCAGGTGCGCCATGACCGCGCCGGCGACGCCCACTATGACGTGGTCAGTGCCTTGATCAAGTCCATCCGGGGCAGCGATGCCGACGCGGCGCTGCACTACCTCGCGCGCATGATCGATGCGGGAGAGGACCCGCGGTTCATCGCGCGGCGCTTGGTCATCCTGGCCTCGGAGGACGTGGGCTTGGCCGATCCGACCGCACTGCTGGTGGCGGTCGCCGCCGCCGAAGCTGCGGCGATGGTGGGGTTGCCGGAGGCCCGACTCCCGTTGGCGCAGGCGGTCCTGCATCTGGCGCTGGCGCCAAAGTCCAACTCTGCCTACCGGGCAGTCGATGCCGCGTTGACCGACGTCCGTGCCGGCAAGACCGGTCCAATCCCGGTGCATCTGCGCGGATCAGTCTCGGCCTGGTCCGCTGATTCGAGTTCGCCTGACTATCGGTACCCCCACGATGCGGCAGCTGGTGTCGTGGCCCAGCAATACGCCCCCGACGAACTGCTCGGCGTTCGGTACTACGAGCCGGGTCGGCGGGGAGCGGAGGCGGAGTTGGGGGAGCGCTGGCAGCGGTTGCGGTCGCTCCTGCAGCCCAACTCTGACGACTAGCGGGCCCCGGGCGGTCCCGGCGCGCTGGACTAGGCTCCGCAACTCACACTGACGAACGGGTAGGGGTCCAATGGAGTCGGCCGAAATCCGCCGGCGCTGGCTGAAGTTCTTCGCCGAGCGCGATCACGAGGTCGTCCAGTCGGCGTCGCTGATCGCCGACGACCCGACCCTCCTGCTGGTCAACGCGGGAATGGTTCCGTTCAAGCCCTATTTCCTCGGCGACGTCACGCCGCCGTGGCCGCGGGCCACGAGCGTGCAGAAGTGTGTGCGGACGTTGGACATCGACGAGGTCGGCAAGACCACGCGTCATGCCTCGTTCTTCCAGATGTGCGGGAACTTCTCCTTCGGGGACTACTTCAAGGAGGGCGCGATCCCGCTGGCTTGGGAGTTGTTGACCGATTCCGTCGCAGACGGGGGCTACGGGATTCCCGAGGATCGGCTGTGGGTCACCGTCTACCACGATGACGATGAGTCTGCGCAGATCTGGCAGGAGCGCGTGGGCCTGCCCGCGGAACGGATCCAGCGGCGCGGCAAGGCGGACAATTTCTGGTCGATGGGCGTTCCGGGTCCCTGTGGTCCGTGTTCGGAGATCTACTACGACCGCGGCCCGGACTACGGCCCTGAAGGCGGGCCGATCGTGGACGAGGACCGGTACTTGGAGGTCTGGAACCTCGTCTTCATGCAGTTCATTCGCGGCGCCGGGCAGGGCAAGGAGGACTACCCGATCGAGGGGGAGTTGCCCGCGCCGAGTGTGGACACCGGACTGGGCCTGGAGCGGATGGCCGCGGTTCTGCAGGGCGTCGACAACATCTACGAGATCGACACGACCCGATTGATCCTGGATCGGGCCAGCGAACTCACCTCCCGTCGCTACCACGCCGACCCGGACGACGACGTCCGGTTGCGAGTGGTCGCCGATCACGCCCGCACCGCCGTCATGCTGATCGGTGACGGGGTTGTCCCCGGCAACGAGGGTCGCGGCTACGTGCTGCGCCGAATCCTGCGTCGCGTGATTCGCTCTATGCGCCTGCTGGGCGCCGATGGCCGCAGCATCGCCGGGCTTGTGGACGCGACGATCACGGCGATGGGCCCGCAGTACCCGGAGTTGGTCGCCGACGCCGCGCGCATCTACGGGGTCGCCGAGGCCGAGGAGGAGTCCTTCCTGGCCACGTTGCGCAACGGCACCACCCTCCTGGACACAGCGGTGGCCGAGGTCCGTGGTGCCGGCGGCACCCGGCTCGGTGGTGCGCAGGCGTTCCAGCTGCACGACACGTTCGGCTTCCCGATCGACTTGACCATCGAAATGGCCGCGGAGCAGGGGCTGGAGGTGGATCGGGACGGCTTCACTCGTCTGATGGCCGAGCAACGGGATCGCGCCAAAGCCGACGCGGCCGCGAAACGGACCGGTCACACGGACCTGTCTGCCTACCGGGCGTTGGCGGACGTGGCCGGGCCCGTGCAGTTCCTCGGCTACGAAACCGGCCAGGCCGAGGCGACCATCCTCGCCCTGCTGGTGGACGGTGCATCTGTGGCCGTCGCGGCCGAGGGTGATGAGGTCGAGGTGGTACTCGACCGGACTCCTTTCTATGCCGAAGGTGGCGGCCAGTTGGCCGACAGCGGCACTTTGACTTGTGCCCACGGCGTCGTTGAAGTGCGGGACACCCAGGCGCCCCTGCCCGGTTTGACCGTGCACCGGGGTCGGGTGCTCAGCGGTCAGGTCGTAGCCGCCGAAACCGTGCACGCGCAGATCGACACCGACCGCCGCCATGCGATTTCGCGCTCGCACACGGCCACCCACATGGTCCACAAAGCGTTCCGGGAAGCCCTGGGGGAGACCGCCACCCAAGCGGGCTCGGAGAACGCGCCTGGCCGGTTCCGGTTCGACTTCGCGGCCTCGGGGCCAGTGCCCCCGGCTGCCCTGGCGGACGTGGAGCAGCGTGTCAACGAACTGCTCGCCGACGACCTGGCGGTAACCGCGGAGTACATGACCCAGGACGCGGCGCGCGAGTCCGGCGCCATGGCGCTGTTCGGTGAGAAGTACGGCAACGAGGTGCGCGTCGTGAGCGTGGGTGATTGGGCCCGGGAACTGTGCGGTGGCACGCATGTGCATCGGACCGCGCAGTTGGGGTTGATCACCCTCCTCGGCGAATCGTCCATTGGGGCTGGAGTCCGCCGGGTGGAGGCGCTGGTTGGTACCGATGCGTACCGGTTCCTGGCCAAGGAGCACGCGATCGTGGCGCAGCTTTCGGAATTGCTGAAGGCGCCCAGCGGGGATCTACCGGACCGAGTGGACGCCTTGCTGGGCAAGGTGAAGCAGGGTGAGCGGGAACTGGCCGCCGTGCGTGCGCGTCAGTTGCTTGCGGGGGTGGCCGATGCGGCCAACGGCGCCCGGGACGTAGGTCCGTACCGGTTCGTGGGGACCGTCCTTCCCGGCGCGACCGGTGATGACGTACGCAGGTTTGTGCTCGAAGTGCGGGGGCGGTTGGAGGCTGAGGCGGCGGTGGTGGCCGGTATCGGGGACGCCGATGGCAAGCCCGTGGTGGTCATCGCCACGACTGAGTCAGCCAGGGCCGCCGGCGCTGCGGCCGGAGCTCTGGTTCGGGAGGCGGCGACCGTGTTGGGTGGCGGCGGTGGCGGCAAGCCCGACGTGGCCCAGGGGGGCGGGAGCGACCCGTCCAAGGCGGCCGAGGCGCTGGCGCGGGTCGAGGCAGTGCTGGCCGCGGGCTGATGCGCAACGGGGTGCGACTCGGTGTCGACTTCGGTCGTGCGCGAGTCGGATTGGCTGCCAGCGACGCGTCTGCCGCAGTGGTGCTCCCGGTGCGTTCGGTTGCGCTTGAGACTGCTCTGACGCAGATTCAGCTCGAAGTGGCGGAGCGAGAGTGTTTGGAGGTCGTGGTGGGTCTGCCCCTGACGTTGGCGGGAGCCGAAGGCCCGGCTGCGGAACAGGCGCGGGCGTTCGCGGCTGAACTGGCCGTAGCGATCCGCCCGGTGCCGGTGCGTCTGGTGGATGAGCGGCTGACGACAGCGGCAGCCTCGCGCTCGTTACGCGAGGCCGGAGTCCGCGGGACTACGGGGCGCACCCGATCTCGGCAGGTGATTGACGCCGCCGCGGCCGCGGAGATCCTCACCTCGGCCCTTGACATCGAGCGCAGCACCGGGGCGCCGGCCGGGGAGCTCGTCGCAACCGGGGATGCAACGTGACCAACGATCCGGGGGTGCCCGACGGGGGCTTCGGCAGTTCAAGCCGAAAGCCCGGGCAATCGGGCCGTGCTGCGGTGGCGCTGCTGGTTGCCCTTGGCCTGCTGGTGGCCGTGGGGATTGGCTTGGTGCTCGGCATTCGAACGCTGGTAGCGCAACCGGGTGACTACCCGGGTCCGGGCAGCGGCGAGGTCACAGTCGAGATCAATCCGGGCGATTCGCTGTCGGCGATGGGGGAGACGCTCACCGCTGCAGACGTCGTGGCCTCGCGTGAGGCATTCGTGACTGCTGCGGAGGCCGATCCAGCAGCTCTCAGCATCGGGCCCGGTCGGTACTCGATGAAGTTGCAGATGTCCGGTGCCGGGGCGGTGCAGCGCCTGCTGGACCCGTCGGCCCGAGTCCAGTTCCGGGTCGCGCTGCCGGAGGGCCTGCGGCTGGCCGAATCGATCGAGATCATGGCGCGCGAGACCGGGCTGCCCGCCTCGCAGTTCGAAGCGGCGCTGGCCGATCCGGGACTGCCGTTGCCGCCGTACGCAGGCGGCAATCCGGAGGGCTACGTGTTCCCGGCGACCTACACGTTCGAAACCGACGCCACTGCGGCGCAGATCGTGGCGGCGACGGTGGCGAGGTTCGAACAGGCAGCCACCACGGTGGATTTGGTGGACGGCGCGGCAAATTTGGGCTTGTTTCCTGATGAGGTGGTGACCATCGCCAGCATCATTCAGGCCGAAGTGCGCCCGGAGGACTTCGACAAGGCGGCTCGAGTCATCTACAACCGCCTGGAGCAGGGCATCCCGCTGCAAATGGACTCCACCGTCAACTATGCGCTGAATCGCAGCCGACTGGCCGTATCGCTGGAGGACCTAGAGGTCGACTCCCCGTACAACACCTACGCCAACAAGGGGTTGCCGCCGGGTCCGATCAACTCACCCGGCGAGGAGGCGTTGGCGGCGGCACTGGCCCCCGCCGACGGCGACTGGTTGTACTTCGTGTCGGTCGATCCTGGCGCCGGGGTAACCAAGTTCACCGCCGACTATGAGGAATTCCTGCGCTTCAAGGCGGAGTTCCAGGCCAGCCAGCAGTGAGTGAACCTGCGATGCGCTGCGCCGTCCTGGGCTCGCCCGTCAGCCACTCCCTGAGCCCGGCCCTGCACCGGGCCGCCTACTCGGCCCTGGGTCTGGACTGGACTTACACCGCTGTGGAGTGTGCCGCCGATGAACTGGCCGGTTTCGTGGCGACGCGGGACAACTCGTGGCGGGGGTTGTCCCTGACCATGCCCCTGAAGGAGGCGGCCCTGCCGCTGTTGGACACCTGGTCGGTGGACGTCGAGGCCACTGGCGCGGCCAACACGCTGCTATTTGAACCTGACGGCGGGCGGACGGGGCTGAACACCGACGTTGCCGGTTTCCTCGGCGCGCTGGCTGAGGCCGGCGTCGGCGGAGTTGAATCTCTGGTCATCCTGGGCACTGGGGCGACGGCCCGGTCGGCTGCCGCCGCGGCCCGGTCCCTGGGGGTCCGTCGTCTTGCCGTGGTCGGGCGCCGCCCAGCGGCAGCTGAGTCGGTCCTCGCCGTGGCCGCCGCCGATGAGGGCGTGATAGTCGACTGGGAACATGCCGAACTGGATGCCGACCTTGTCATCAGCACAGTGCCAACCGGGGTGGCCGACGGTCTGGTCGAACGCGTCCCCGCTAGCCCCGGCTGGTTGTTTGACGTCGTTTACGACGCATGGCCCACCCCGTTGGCCACGGCCTGGGTTCGTTCCGGCGCGGCGGCGTTGAGTGGGCTGGAGTTGCTCCTGCATCAGGCCTTCGCCCAGGTGACCGCCATGACTGGCCGGCCGGCTCCGCAGTCGGCCATGCGGGAGGCAGCGGCGTCCGGCCTGGCCTGACCTGGCCCGACCTGAGCGGCTTGTCGCAATCGCGGGCGTTGCGCAGTGGGCGTTCGACCACTCAAGAAGTTGGCCGGATGCGCCGAGTGAGAACTCAAGTGCGCCGGGTGTCGGCGCTGCCATGCGCGAGGAGAACTTGGATGAGCGATCTTCCGGCACGCGGCGTTGAGGCCGCCTTGGACCGCGTCCTCACGGACCTGCTTCGCCGGGCCCCGCAACTGGAGGCGGCGGCCGTCGTTTCCTTCGACGGGCTTCCCATGGCATCGGCGCTGCCCGAGGGGATGGATGAGGATCGCGTGGCCGCAATGAGCGCCGCTTTGCTTTCGCTCGGTGAGCGCGCCGCTGACGGACTCGGCCGTGGCGGCCTGCAGCAGGTGTACGTGGAGGGTGACGACGGAACCGTCTTCCTCGTGTCCGCGGATGACGAAGCGGTCCTGGTCGCCGTCGCCGATCGCGCGGCCAAGGCCGGGTTGATGCTCTTCGAGGTCAAACGCGCCGCAAGGGACGTGGCCGCCGCTCTCGGTGGCCCCGCGGTGCCTGAGGTGCCGCCCGCTCGGGTGTCGGCTGTCGCGCCTCCGGAGCCGGCTCTGGATGTGTCGATTACCGAGCCCGAGACGGCAGCTGCCGTAGGCACGGAGATCGAGCCCACGGCGGCTGCCGAGGCTCCGGCCGCAACCAATGCCGAAGAAGGCGCGGGGGACGGCGACGCAGGGGAAGACAAGGAGGAGCCGGTCACATCGGCACCGCCGTTGGTGATTTCCCAGCGCAACCCATCCGACCTGGTCCCTCCAGCTGCTCCGCCGACCGTGCTCGCGGCCGCTGCTGACGAAGACGTCTCCACACCGAATGTGGTTTGGGCACCTTCGTCCGCACGCAGCAGCAACGGCTGGCAGTGATCGATCGGGGGGTGAACTGAATGCGATTGGAAGGTTCACTCGGCGCCTTCAGCCTCCCCGACGTGTTCGGGTTGCTCAGTTCGACGCGCAAGACCGGCGCGTTGCTGTTGCGTGGTTCGGCCGGGTCCGGTGCGGTCTACTTCCGCGACGGACAGATCACCGGGGCGACAGCCGATCTGGGCCGACAGTCCTTGGCTAGGCGATTGATCGGCAGTGGCGCGGTCGACGACGACGCGATCACGGTTGCCGTCAAGGAACTGACCGAGGGTGTTGCCGACGGCCTGGGTGCGTTGCTCATCCTCAGCGGACAGGTCGATCGTGAGCTGGTTGTGGCCGCCGCTACCGAGCAGTCCGTCGACGCAGTGTTCGAACTGATGCAGTGGCCAGACGGGGACTTCTCGTTCCACGTCGACACAACCAACCCCGACGACGTCGGAGTGGAGCTGGCCGCGGATCGGCTGATCACTGAGGCGGGCGCCCGCGGTGAGACCTGGTCGTCGGTGCCGGCGGACCTGCTCGACGCCGACGTCGTCCTGACCATGCCCGTGGTGCTGCCTCAGGACCCGACGGCGACTCGGGACGAGTGGGCACTGCTGGCTCTCATTGACGGTGAGCGGACGCTGGCCGACTTGGTGGATCTAACCGGTTGTGGCCGTTTCGCCGTCGTCACCACCCTGGCGAATCTCTTCGACCGTGGCCTGCTTATGGTTCGCGACCGCCGCGGCGACCACGTGACCTCGGTGCGTCGTCGGCATGCGCTCCTCGGGCCGGTCGAGGGCGATTCGGCGACAGCGGGGAATGCCCCCGTGGTGGTGACGCCGCCAACCGAGCCGGCGCAGCCGTCGGACCTCGTCGAGCAGGCGCCGTCGGCCGACGATTCCCTGATCGAGGTGGAGTTGCCGCTACATCCGGCCACGGCGTCCGGAGAACCAGTCAACTTCGACCCGGTCACACCGCCGGAAGTCGAACCCGGGTCGGACCCGGTGGGCCCGGAGCAAGACGTCGACGCCCCCCCAGCTGAAGCCGAGTTGCTAGCGGCGACTGGAACCGACGGCGGTGAACCGGGGCTGAATCGCAGCCTGATGCTGCGCCTGATCGCCGGCGTGAAGGACATCTGATGGCCGGCCGGGGTCGGGGTAACGCCGGTCAGGCGGTCAAGATCGTGATCACGGGCCCGTTTGCGGCTGGCAAGACGACGCTGATCCGGACGATCAGCGAGATCACCGTCCTGTCGACGGAGCGGGAGGTTACCGACGAGACGCGGTCCACCAAGCGCGAGACCACGGTCGCCATGGATTTCGGGCGGATCAGCATCGACCGAGACCTGGTCCTCTACTTGTTCGGGACGCCGGGTCAGGAGCGTTTCGACTTCATGTGGGATGTCGTGAGCACGGGCACGGTTGGCTACGTGCTGCTCGTCGACCCGAACCGACCGGATTCGATGGCTGAAGCAGCCGGCATCCTGCAGGCGTTCCGGGGACTTACTTCGGCTCCGTATGTCGTTGCCGTGAATCGTCACGCCGAACTCAGCGACGAGCAGGTCGCTTGGGTGCGAGAGCAGGTCGGCTCCGATGACTGGGCACCGGTGATCGGTTGTGTGGCCACGGACCGGGAATCGGTCAAGGGCGTACTTCTCGAACTCCTGTACACGGTGCTGGACCGCCTCGACTTCCAGGCGGTGAGTTGAGGTGGAGGAGGACGAGAACGAGCGCCCCTGCGCCGCAGGCGTGATCCTGCGCAGCGGCGACGTTGTCGGCGTGCCCGGCAGTGACCCCCGCGGACGCGCGATGCTGGCTGCGGCCAACCTGTTGTGCGCTCGCATCGATGTGTCTCAAGCGTCGGCGGATACTGCCGATGCTCCCCAAGACCGGCTCTGATCGGTCCAGGGGAGGCGTACTGTGCGGCAACTTGGTGACGTTCTGCTCGCCAACGGTCTGGTCACGCAAGAGCAGTTGACCGCGGCGTTGGACGACCAGCGGCGTCTGGGCCGCAGCCTTGGTCGCGTCCTCGTGGACAAGGGTTTCGTCAACGAGACCCAGTTGGTTCAGGCTCTTGCCGCCCAGATCGGACTTCCCTTCGTCGACCTAAGCGAACATGCAGTCGACGGGGCAGCTGTGGGAATGGTTCCGGCGGCGGTCTGTCGCCGCCACACCGTGCTGCCGATCGGTTTCGAGGACGGCCGGTTGCTGCTGGCGATGGCGGACCCGGCAAATGTCGTCGCGATCGATGACGTTCGGTCAATGTCGGGACGGGATGTACGGCCGGTGGTCGCCACTCTGGCGGACACGCTGGCCGCGATTGACCGCTACCACCGTGCCGACGGGGACCTCGACAACCTCGCCGCCGCGATGGAGGCGGAGGACGAAGACGACGAACTTTCGGGTCTGACCCAGGCCGTCGACGACGCACCGATCGTCAAGTACGTGAACGTCCTCATCATGCAGGGGATCCAGGACCGGGCGTCGGACATCCACTTGGAGCCGGCCGAGCGTGAACTCAAGGTCCGGTACCGCATCGACGGGGTGCTGCACGAGGTGATGAAGAGCCCCAAGTCCATTCAATCGGCGGTGATCAGCCGCTTGAAGATCATGGCCGACATGGACATCGCAGAGCGCCGCATCCCACAGGACGGGCGGTTGTCCGTCCAGGTGCATGGCAAGAAGATCGACCTGCGCGTGGCCACGCTGCCGACCGTGTGGGGCGAAAAGGTGGTCATGCGTGTCCTGGACAACTCCACGGCAAGTCTGGACCTGGCCGATCTGGGTTTCCGGCAGGGCAACTACGACCGCTGGAGCCAGTCGTTCACGAAGCCCTACGGGATGTTGTTGGTTACCGGCCCCACCGGCTCAGGTAAGTCCACCACCCTCTACAGCACGCTGAACATCCTCAACCGTCCCGATGTGAACGTCATCACCGTTGAGGATCCGGTCGAATACCGACTCGCGGGCGTGAACCAGGTTCAGGTCAACAACAAGGCCGGCCTTACTTTCGCGTCGGCGCTGCGGTCGATCCTGCGTTCGGACCCGGACATCGTCCTGATCGGTGAGATCCGGGACCACGAGACGGCCCAGATCGCTATCGAGGCCGCGCTCACCGGTCACCTGGTGCTGGCGACCTTGCACACCAATGACGCCCCAAGTGCTGTCACCCGATTGACCGAAATGGGCATCGAGCCCTTCCTGGTCGGGTCGGCGATGGAATGCGTACTGGCACAGCGCCTGGCGCGCCGACTCTGTAGCAAGTGCAAAGAGCAGTACACGCCCACGCCTGACGCTCTACGCGAGGCCCGGTTCCCGTGGTCGGAGGGCGACCCGCTGCCGACGTTGTACCAAGCCGCGGGCTGCTCCCAATGCAGCCAGACCGGCTACCGAGGGCGACTGGCCCTGCACGAGGTGATGACCGTTAGCGAGGGTGTGGAACGCCTCGCGGTGGAACGGGCGTCCTCAACTGCGATCGCGGAGCTGGCCGCGGGCGAAGGCATGGAATCGCTGCGATCCGACGGGTTGGCCAAGGTGCTCGACGGGACCACCAGCTTGGCCGAGATCTTCCGCGTAGTGGCCTGAGACTCAAGCCCGACCATATCCACGCCGATGACCCGCACAGGCTGCACAAGCGGCTGAAGCCACGACGAGGGGAACATCCGTGGAGAGCACACCGTTCACTGGCGGGTTCCAGCCAGCGCCGCGGCCGGAGGAACTGCAGCCCGACGAGTTCCAGCCGGAACCGCCGGCGCCGGAGTCTTCGGGGCCACCGGTCTTCGACTTCTTCGCCAGTTCGCCCAGCGCCGTTCCCGTGGCAGCGCCGTTGCCCGGTTCCGAGCCGCAGCAAGACGAGCTGCGGCAAGCTGAGCAGCAGACCGCGGCCTTCACGGCGCAGACGCCTTTGCGTCGAGACGTCGCCGCTGGCCGAGACAACGTCCGGTTGCCTCCGTACCACTGGCTCCGCCGGAGACCCCGGATGCCGATGAAGACCTCTTGACGCGGTTCGACCCGCCCACTGAGTCGGTGTTTGCCGCCGACCCGGAATTGGTGCCGCTGGCAGAGCGTCTCGGCGGCTCGGCGAGGTCGGATGAAGTACCCCCGGCCTTCCCGGACTTCCAGTTCCAGCAACCAGTCGGATGAGTCTCGTGATTCGGTTCCGGTCGTCGCGGACAGCACTGCCGACGAGGCCGCATACACCCGGGGCTCGACCGAGCAGACCATCAACCCCGACGACATCGTGTTGGACGCCTTGCTCGCTCGGGTCTTGGAGACGGGCGCTTCCGACCTGCACCTGACGACGGGGGCCCGCCCCACAATTCGCCAGCACGGCGAACTGCGTCCGCTGTCCGAGTACCCCGACCTGGCGCCGCCCATGATCCAACGGATCATGTACGCGGCTATCACCCAGAAGCAGCGCGAGCGTTTCGAAGAGGAACTCGAACTCGACTTCGCCTACTCGGTGCCCGGCAAGGCGCGCTTCCGCGTGAACATGTACCGCCAGCGCGACGCCATCGGGGCCGCCTTCCGGCTGATCCCGTATGAGATCAAGAAGCTTGAGGACCTAGGCGTCCCGACGACGGTCTCGAACTTCGCGGGTATGCCGCGAGGATTCGTCCTAGTGACCGGACCCACCGGATCCGGCAAGTCGACGACGCTGGCGTCCTTGGTCGACCTGGCCAACCGCACGCGCAAAGACCACATCATGACCGTCGAGGACCCGATCGAGTTCCTGCACCGGCACCGTTCCTGCCTGGTGAACCAGCGCGAGGTCGGCGAGGACACGAGGTCGTTCACCCAGGCCCTCAAGCATGTCCTGCGGCAGGACCCGGACATCATCCTGGTCGGCGAGATGCGCGACCTGGAGACCATCAGCGTCGCATTGACCGCCGCCGAAACCGGCCACCTGGTCTTCGCGACGCTGCACACCCAGGACGCTGCGCAGACGATCGACCGTGTGATCGACGTCTTCCCGGCGCACCAGCAGCAGCAGATCCGAGTCCAATTGGCCAGCGCGCTGCAAGGAATCGTCTGCCAGACGCTGTGCAAGACCACCGATGGACTGGGACGCGTCGTGGCCGCAGAGGTACTCACCATCACGCCGGCGATCCGCAACCTGATCCGTGAAGGCAAGACGCACCAGATCTACTCGGCAATGCAGGCCGGTGGTCAGCACGGAATGCAGACCATGGACCAGCACCTAGCGGATCTGGTCAAGCAGGGTCGCATCACCTACGAGCACGGTGTGGAGAAGTGCCACCACATCGAGGACTTCAACCGGCTTGCCGGTCGAGGCTGAGGGGAACTGTCATGGCAGCCACCGCCACCTATTCGTACTCCGTTCGTGACCGGGCGGGCAAGATCGTCACCGGTCAGATCGAAGCCGACTCGCCGACCGCGGTCGCCTCGAAGTTGCGCAGCATGGGCTATGCGCCGGTTGCCATCAACGAGGCAAAGGCCGGGATGAACCGGGATCTGTCGATTCCCGGTTTCAGCGGCCGGGTCAAGCTGAAGGACCTCGCGGTCTTCAGTCGCCAGTTCGCGACGATGATCAACTCCGGCTTGTCGCTGCTACGGGCGCTGACGATCCTGTCGGAGCAGACGGAGAACAAGAAGCTGGCCGAGGTCGTCAGCGAGGTCCGGGCCGATGTCGAGACAGGGCAGTCGCTATCGGCCTCCATGGCCAAGCACCCCACTGTCTTCCCACCGCTGATGGTCAACATGACCAAGGCCGGGGAGGTCGGGGGCTTCCTCGACAGCGTCCTGATGCAGATCGCAGACAACTTCGAGGCCGAGGTCCGGCTGCGTGGCAAGGTCAAGGCGGCGATGACCTACCCGGTTGTCGTCTTCGTGGTGGCGATTCTGGCTGTCATCGGCATGCTGCTCTTCATCGTCCCCACTTTCGCCGGCCTCTTTGAGAGTCTCGGCGGGGAGTTGCCGGCCCCCACGAAGGTTCTGGTCTTCCTTTCCGGAGTCCTCAAGACCACCTTCCCGATCCTGATCGTGCTGGGGATCGTGGGTCTGGTCGTTTGGAGCAAGGTCAAGCGCCGGGACGAGGTCCGCAACGTCGTGGACCCCCTGAAGCTGAAGTTGCCGGTGTTCGGCGGCCTGTTCCAGAAGATCGCGCTGGCCCGGTTCGCCCGCAACCTGGGCACGATGATCCACTCCGGCGTCCCGATCCTGCAGAGCCTGGAGATCGTGGCGGACACCACCGGAAACGTCGTGATCGGCCGCGCTGTGCGCGACGTTCAGGACTCGGTCCGCCGCGGGGAATCACTGGCCGGCCCGCTGGCTCACCACTCGGTGTTCCCCGCCATGGTGGTGCAGATGATGGCTGTCGGAGAGGACACGGGCGCCCTCGATGACATGCTCCACAAGATCGCGGTCTTCTACGACAACGAGGTCGAATCCACCACCGAATCGCTCACGGCATTGATTGAGCCATTGATGATCGCCGTCCTGGGCGGCATCGTCGGCGCAATGATCATCGCCCTGTACATGCCCATCTTCAAGATCTTCGACCTGATCAAGTAGACCTGCTTCACACAGACGGGGCCGCCCCAGGGGCGGCCCCGTCTGCTGTTCCGGCAACCAATCATTCGTTATCTAAGTGTGATCAAGATCCCTTAAGGCGGGCCGTATCCGGCCCGATGTTGATCCCGACAGTGAGTGAACGGCCAGAACGGGCGAACCCGTCGCGAGGCGGGGGCGCAAAGCCAGGGGGCTCCCCGAGCCAGCCCAGCTACCTCGGCCGGCCGCAAGGCCACCGACCGACCTGCCGCGAGCTCAGACCACATCCCTAGGGAGGGGCTTCAATGCTCGCTCGGATTCGCAAGTCCATGGAGGAGCGCGACGGCGGTTTCACGCTGATCGAGCTGCTCGTTGTCATGATCATCATCGGCATTCTGGCCGCCATCGCCATCCCGACCTTCCTGCGTCAGCGGGAGAACGGCTGGCGTGCGACGGTCGAGTCCGACCTGAAGAACGCCGCGGTCGCCGCGGAGTCCTTCGCGACCCAGAACGACGGTTCCTACACCGGCATGGTGGCGGCCGACCTGACCGCCGAGGGCTTCAACCAGTCCGCTGACGTGACCGTCGCGGTGACGGTGGCTGCTGACGGCAACTCGTACTGCCTCGGCGGCACGCACGCCCAGTTGACTGGCGAGAACTGGAACTACCAGAGCAACGTGGGTACGCCGCAGGACGGCGCTTGCCCGTGATCGCCTGATACACCCTGAAGTGAGGGGCGGCCCGAAAGGGTCGCCCCTCACTCATTTGTCGCAGTCAAGTGCGGGGCGTATTAGTGCCGATGAACGCGGCATGCGACGGCTGCAGCCACCCGCCGGCGGGGACGATGGCGGGTTCACCCTCATCGAGCTCCTCGTCGTCATGATCATCATCGGGATCCTGGCGGCCATCGCGATCCCCGCCTTCCTGAACCAGCGGGAGAACGGCTGGCGCGCGGCACTCCAGAACGACTTGAAGGCTGCCGCCACCGGCGCAGAGAGCTGGTCTGTCGCGCAGCGAGGGGACTTCACCGGGATGACGCTTGCGGACATCCAAGGCGAGATCGGCAACGGGTCCGAGAACGTGACGTTGATCGTCAGCCGCGCCGACATCACCGGCTACTGCGTCGAAGCCGACCATGCGCTGCTAGGCCGAGTCCTGGTACTTCGATTCGCTGTCCGGCCGTCCACTACAAGGAGTGTGCCCGTGACTGCGACCCGAATCGTCAATCGTCTGCGGTCCCGCATCTCCGGCCGCGCGACTGCCGGCTTCACGCTGATCGAGACCGTCATCGCACTCTCGATCGCGGCGTTCGTCTTCATGTCGCTGGCCGCCGCCACGATGATGGCGCTGAAGGGCGGTCTGACTGCCCGCCAGAACCAGATGGCCGTCGACATGACGTTCAATCGACCGAGACGATGCGGGCGCTGGTCTTCATCAACATGGCGCACTCCGACGCGGACGGCACGATCCTCAGATCGCCGAACGTCAGCAACACCTTCGATCCAGGCACCGGGATGGCCGGAACCCTGATCTATCCTGCCCACCGGTATGACGAGCCGCTGAACCCGCACATCACGCAGGAGACCACGACGCCACCGAGTACACGATGTCCACCTACGTCACATCACCGGCTGGCTACGCCACTGACACCCGGCGAGCTCACCATCGTCGTCGAGTGGTCCGTGCGGCGGACAGACGACAGACCCAGCAGATCTCCACGCTGGTGACCGAAACTCGTCGCGGCCTGCCGTTGCCGCGGTTCTCGTTCTCGAGCCGACATCGTCCGCGTCGATTACGCGGGGCCGGGCACCGAGGTCGTGTACGGCTTCAAAGTCCACAACTACGGAGCGCGCGACGCCTGGAACATCGATGGGCCGGCTTTGGGATGACCTTTACCTACTACCAGGACCTCAACGGTGACGGCGCTAAGGATGCCTCTGGACATGATCGCGCTCACCGACACCGACGGCGACGGACGCGTGGACACGGGCCCAGTCGAAGTCAATGCGGACGACTTCTTCCTTGGCGTCGCGACCGCACCGAGCTCGACCGGGACGTGGAACGGTGACTGGAGGTTGTCCAGCCGTCAGCCCGCCGCAGCAAGCGCCGCGGCCGCTGCCGCTGTCGCTGACCATGTCTACGGCATCGGGCCCGCTGCCGTCGCCGACACCCACCGGTACGGTCAGTCCAACTCCGTCGCCGTCGCCGACTTCGACCGTAGCACCGGGCAAGACGCAGGATCCGTGGCCGCTACCCACCGCGCAGTGTGGTTCCGGCCTGCTCCTTCCCGACCTACTACTTGCACGAACAGCCCGGGGGCTCCCACGCGAACAACGGGGCAACACTCCACCGTGGACCAAACGGTTCGCTCCAAGCCGCCGCCCACGACTACTCGGTGGGGAAGCCCGGCGCGTACGGGCGCTACCTGAACAAGGGTGGTGCCGTGACCACGGAGACCAACCGGAGACCGCGTCGCCGACTGGCGCTATCAGGCACCTGTCAAGGAGAACTTCACAGCGGGTACGGCGGTCGTGACGCTCTACATCGGTTGCCTGATGCCGACTGCGGGGGCACTGACTGTCGATGTGGCGTCGGGCACGGCGAACTCCGCTCGTTGGGCTCACTTCGGCAGCGAAGGCACTGGCACCGCCACGCTGTATGACTGCAACTCCACATTCGCGCCCTTATTGTCCCGTTACGATCGCAAGCAACTTCTCGGTCACCAAGAACAAGTACTTGGTCATGCGCGCCACCCTCCCGGGCGAGCGCCGACCGCCGTGCGTGTGGCCTACGACTGGGCTTCCGCGCCGAGTTCGCTGGTGATCCCGCAATGATTGCCCGGCTGTCTCGAATGCGTGCTGATGAAGGTGTCACGCTCGTCGAATTGATGGTAACGATGCTGCTGCTGTCCTTCACAGCGCCATAACCGTCACTTCCTTCACGGTCATGGCGCGGTCCAAGACGCAGGTCGATGACGAGGCCACCGGCCTGGCCGACGTCCGCAAGGTGTCGGAGCGGCTGGGTCGGGACATTCGCAACGCCCGCGGCGTCGACGCCGGCGCCACCCCAGCATGCTCGTGCTTGTGGATCGACTACAACTCCAACTATCGCCGCGAAGCCGACGAGTCGGTGGAGTGGGCGCCTACGCGCGATCGCTGGGGATCCCGGACCACTTCGACGTGGTGCGTATGCAAGGTTCAAGCACTTCGACAGTCGTTGAGGCGCGCAGCCTGGTCAACGAGATCGCGTTCTCATACGACGTCCGGCGCCGGACACCCGTCTGGTCGAGACGGCACTCGAACTACGACGCGTTCGTCGGGCACTGGCAACCACGACTCGCATCTCTATTTCGCCGAACGTCTTCGCAACGTCGACGACGTCGCCTGAGCCTGGGAGAGCACATGACCCGGATGCAGCGCCGCCTCCGTCGAAGATCGCGGTATCGCCATGCTGACCGTGCTCTGGATCACTGTGGCAGCCACCGGTCTGATGTCGGTGATGGTTGCGATCGCGACCGGTGCGCTCCGAAGCAGCGCCAGCCATGTCGCGCTTCAAGTCGGAGATCGCTGCAGACGGCCGAAGCAGGGATTGATGACGCACTGGCCGAACTGCAGGCCGATAACTCCTTCAGTGCGGACCGAATGCGCCGTGGAGTCACTCCGCCAGTCCGAGGAGGATGAGCGCACGTGGGCTCGTGACAGTCTGCTCGCGGCCGCCGACGGTGGCGACCTGGTGAGCACTGGTCCGGTGACTACGTATCGATCCGGCCGGCGCAACCGCAACGTGTGTACTCGATGGGGTGGTTCCCCAGCCGAGCGGCCGCCAACTCCGATGTCCGCATGCTCAAGGCCGAGTACCTCTTCGCTCCGTACAAGCCGGGCAGCGCGATCCTGACGTCGGGTGACCTGGCCTTCTCGTCCTCGGTGACCGTGGATGTGACGCTGGAGTGATTGGCGGCAAGGCCAACGTCCACACGAACGGCTCAGCCGCCGGTACTGGTTGCTCGCAGACAGTCAACGGCACCGTGACGTCGGTCGGCTCCTACAGCGTCTGCGGATCCGTCGGTGACGCTGGTTCCGGCGGCAAGTCAACCAACTTGAGTACGTGCCCGAGATCAACCCGCGTTTCATGTACGAGACTTTCGCCACCAGCTACAACGGCAGTTGGTACGACCTGTGTCCTGACGGGATCGCGCGAAACCCGCCGCCACGCCATGTACCGGCGCCACAGCCCTGAACGGGAACGTGTCAGTGGCGGTGGAACGTTCCGCGGCTGGGGGTACACCCCTGGAAGCGGAACGACCGCACCGTTGTGGGAGATGCGATCCACCTCTTGGGGTAGCGGCATCTACTACGTGTACCAGGGCGACGCGGAGTTGGACCGCAACACCAACGTGGCCGCGGCAACGGTGATCGCCGAAGGCGCACCGTCTGGCGGCCCCCCCGACCGTTGCTACATGAAGGGCGGCAAGGTCACGGCCAAACTGGTCGGTATCCAAGCCGCTGCCCTTCCGGGCGTTGTGTTCGTAGCCGACGACGACCTCGAGGTGACTTCGAACTTCGAAGGTGGGATCGGGCTGTTCGGCGCGGGCAACCAGATCAAACTGGAAACCTCTTCGAACGGCATCACGGGCACGGTCATCGCCAATGACCGCAACCACGCTCCCAGTTCGGGTTGCCCGGCGGACTCTGACCGCAACGAGGTGAAGAACGCAGTCGTCAACTACGACGAGGACGTCGAAGTCCCCCTCCTGTCGATCATTCGGACAACCCAGTGGTTGGAGTTGAACCCGAACTGACGGTGCCCCGAGTGTCGGTCGTTCACCGTCACCTGGAGCGCGCCTAGGGTCCATCCGCGATGACCGCTGTGTTGGTGACGTTCTGCGTCGTGATCGGGCTGCTGATCGGCTCGTTCCTGAACGTTGTCATCCACCGAGTACCGGCGGGGGAGTCGGTTGTTCGGCCGAGGTCCCGGTGTCCGGGCTGCGGGACGGAGATCGCTCCTCGCGACAACATCCCGGTCATCTCCTGGCTGGTGTTGCGTGGGCAATGCCGAAATTGTGCGCGGCCCATCAGCATTCGCTACCCCCTGGTCGAGGCGGGCACGGCCGTTCTGTTCGGCCTTGTGGCTCTGCGGTTCGGCTGGGACTGGGCGCTGCCGGCCTACCTGTACCTGGCGGCCATCGGCGTGGCGCTGTCCGCCATCGATCTGGACACGCGCCGCCTACCGAATGCCATCGTGTTGCCGTCCTACCCCGTGGCTTTCGTCCTGCTGGCCGGGGCTGCGCTGCTCAACGGGGAGGCGGAGACAATCCTGCGCGTCGCCGGCGGCGGCCTGGCCCTGTTCGCGTTCTACTTCCTGCTGGCCCTCATCTACCCGGCCGGAATGGGCTTCGGGGACGTGAAGCTGGCGGGCGTTCTCGGCATGTACCTGGGCTACCTCGGTTGGGGAATCCTCATCATCGGCGGGTTCCTCGGGTTCCTCGTGGGTGGCCTGCTCGGCATCGCGCTGATCCTGTTCCGTGGTGCCGGCCGCAAGACCATGCTCCCGTTCGGCCCGAGCATGATCATCGGGGCATTTCTGGCCATCTTCTTCGGCCAGGCCATCGCGGACTGGTACGGCGGCCTCCTCAGCTGACGTTCGGCGCTCAAGGAACGGCCTCGTGACGCCGACACACCCCTTGACATCGCCTTCGGGCGAGATGGACCGGCGCGAGCCGTGAACGAGGGGAAGAGCCGTGGCAGGACGAACCGCCATCGGGCTGGACATCGGCACCTCCGGCGTCCGAGCTGCCGAGTTGGCGCTCAACAAGGGACAGGTAAGCCTGGAGAAGTTTGGCCAGGTGGCCCTGCCCGACGGAGCCGTGCGCGACGGCGAGGTGATGGACCCCAACGCCGTCGCCGCCGCACTGAAGCAGCTGTGGGAGGGAACCAAGTTCTCCAGCCGCAAGGTGATCCTTGGGGTGGCAAACCAGAAGGTGATCGTTCGGCAGGTCGATCTGCCGTGGATGCCGCTGGATGAGCTGAAGTCGTCGCTGGGATTCCAGGTCGCCGACTACGTGCCCATGCCCATCGATCAGGCAGTGCTCGACTTCACGCCCCTTGAGGACGTGGTCTCCAACGAAGGGACCCGACTGGTTCGGGGCCTGCTGGTGGCCGCCTCCCGCGACATGGTTGCGCGTTCGATCGAGGCCGTGCAGGCCGCGGACTTGACGCCGACCGTGGTGGACCTGTCCTCGTTCGCGGTCCTTCGGTCCCTTGCCGGCATGGAAGCCGGGTCCGGCCGGGTCGAGGCTCTCGTCGACGTCGGTGCCCGCGTAACCAACATCGTGGTTCACGAGAACGGCGTGCCGCGGTTCATTCGCATCCTGCTACTGGGCGGTTCCGACCTCACCGAAGCAGTGGCGGAGCGCATGGGTGTTCCGCGCGAGCAGGCCGAAGCCATCAAGCAGCAGATCGGACTCACCGGTGGCGCCGAGGCCGGCATGGACCGGCAAGCGGCAGCCCGAGTCCTGGAGTCCGCCGCAAACACATTCGTCGACGAGGTGCGCGGTTCGCTGGACTACTTCAGCGCTTCCTGGCCGAGTGCGCCGATCTCCCGCATCACCTTCACCGGTGGCGGCAGCCGGCTCTCCGGCCTGGCTGAGCGACTCAGCGAAAGCTGCCGCCTGCCGGTCGACACGGGTTCGCCGTTCGCCGCGATTCGCGTCGGCGACACCGGGCTCACCCCGGAGCAGATCCAGTTCGTCGAGCGGCTGGCCGTCGTGCCGGTCGGTCTGGCCTTGGGAGCCGCCGCATGAGCGTCATGACGGAAGCGACCAGCACATCGCTGGTCACGCAGGTGGCGGCGATGCCGCGAGTGAACCTGCTACCGCCCGAGATCGCCGAGGCGGCGCGCAAGCGCCAACTTCGACTGGTCGTGGTCGGCGCCGGGATTGCCGCGGCCGTAGGCGTCGGTTTGCTGTACACCGGTGCCGCGGCTCAGGCGAACCAGGCAGCTGATGACCTGGCCGCCGCGCAGGCGGTGACCGCCACGTTGCAGGCGCGCGTCGCCGAGTTCTCCGAGGTACCCAAGGTTTACGCCCAGGTGGCTGCAGCCGAGACGCAGTTGACCCAGGCCATGAGCCAGGAAGTGCGGTTCTCGTTCCTGCTGAACGACCTGAGCCTGACCATCCCGAATCGGGTCTGGTTGGACAGCCTGGTGATTGCCCAGCCGTTCGCCCCGGTGGTGGCTGGAGCACCCGAGCCGGGCACCGTTCCGCTGGACCCGGCTACGGCGCCGGTCACGGGCACGTTCGGTGCCCCCGGTATCGCCACCGTCACCTTCGAGGGCTTCGCCCTGGAGCACAACGACGTGGCCACCTGGCTGGACAGCCTCACCAAGCAGCCGGCCTACGCCGACCCTGAATTCAGCACCTCGGTCGCTGAAGAAGTGGAAGGCACCGGTGTGACCGCCGTCCGTTCGACTTCGTCGGTGACGGTCACCGACCAGGCCTACTCCGGCCGCTACACCGAGCAGGGTGGGAACTGACATGACCATCACTCGCAAGTACACGCTGATCGCCGTCCTGCTGGTCGCAGCGGTCTTCGCCGCCGGCTGGTTCGGACTGGTGAACCCCAAGCGCACCGAAGCCGCCGACCTGAAGGACCAGACGACAGTCGCCCAGGAGCAGAACGCCACCCTGCAGGTCAAGATCAAGCAGCTGGAGGCACAGGCGGCCGACCTGCCCACTCAGCAGGCTCGTCTGGCTGAGATCCGCACCCAGGTGCCGGAGGCCCCGCAATTGCCGGCGCTGATCCGGTCCCTGACCGACGTTGCCGGCAAGTCCGGCGTAACGCTGGTCTCGTTGACCCGGGAGGAGCCAACGGCAGTCGTGGAGGCGGCGGTGGCAACTGAACCCACCACCACCGAAGGCGAAGAGGGGGCGGCCACTGAGAGTTCGACGTCCGAGGCCACCGCAACCGGTACCGAGGCAACCGCCGAACCGGGCGAAGCGTTGGTGGCGATCCCGCTCACGATGCTGGTGTCGGGCTCCTACTTCGACGTTGAGCAGTTCGTAAACAAGGCCGAGGACCTGACCCGCGCCATGCTCATCACCGGGATCTCAATCGTCCCGGCCAGCGAAGAGGACTCCGTCACCGGAGAACTCGAGGCGACCATCACCGCCCAGGTCTACATGACCCAGGCCCAAGCCGACGCCGCGCTCGCGGCCAGCTGAGCGGAGGAGAGGACATGTCGAACGAGTTCCCGGGCAGTGGCGATGTCGCCGTCGCCGAGCCGCCGGTGTTCGAAGACAACGAAGAGACCAGTTCGCGTCGGCCAGCGATCCTGCTGGTGGCGTTGCTGGGAGTGGTCTTGATCGCCGCGGCTGCCTACTTCCTCTTCTTCAGCGGGTCGTCGGAGCCGGAGCCGCAGGCTCAGGCCCCCGCGGCCCCGGTGGAAGAAGCCCCGGCCGAGGCGGCGCCTGCCCCCGAGGCCGTGGAACCCCCGGTCTTCAACGGGGCCGTTGGTACCGATCCGTTCAAGCCACTCATCCAGGAGCAGGAGCCGGCGGCAGCCGAGTCCACGACTGGTGATGCGGCAGCGCCTGGAACCACGGCGACGGGCGAGGCCGCGACCGCGACCGCCTCGCTGACTGTGCTTCAGGTGGCCGACGACGGCACGTCGGTCAGCGTGAGCGTGGACGGGCAGACGTTCAACGGGTTGACCGTGGGCTCGCCCTTCGGCGAGTTCTACAAGGTCTACGGCATCTTCGCGCCGGCCTGCGCCGGGTTCCTCTACGGGGATCAGGCCGTGGGCGGTTGCGAGGGGGACACCATCACCGTCAGCCGCTGAACCAGATCCGCTGAGGAAGCCGTCGCCCTATGGGCGGCGGCTTCCTCGCGTCATGGGAAGATCGCACCCATGCTGCGTTGGCTTACTGCGGGGGAGTCGCACGGCCCGGCCCTGGTCGGCATCCTGGAAGGGATGCCCGCCGGCGTCTCGGTTCAGTCCGGGGACATCGCTGACGACTTGGCCCGGCGCCGCCTCGGGGTGGGCCGAGGGGCTCGGATGAAGTTCGAGCAGGACGAGATCGACGTCCTTGGGGGCGTTCGACACGGGGTGACGATGGGTTCGCCCATCGCCATCAGGGTCAACAACACTGAATGGCCCAAGTGGGAGACGGTCATGTCCGCGGACCCGGTGGACGCCGACCTGCTGGCCGCCCAGGCCCGGAACGCACCGTTGACCCGGCCCCGGCCCGGTCACGCCGACCTGGCCGGCATGCAGAAGTACTCGCTCACCGATGCCCGACCGATCCTTGAGCGGGCCAGCGCCCGCGAGACCGCGACCCGGGTCGCGCTTGGTGCCGTTGCCCGTGCTTTCCTGCGACAGGCGCTCGGGGCCGAAGTTCTCTCCCACGTTGTCGCCCTTGGCTCAGTGCAGGTGCCGGACGGCACCGTCCCGGGGGCCGAGGACGGCGCGCGAATCGACGCTGACCCGGCGCGCTGCCTGGACCCGGAGACCTCAACCGCCATGCAGGCGGAGGTCGAGGCCGCAAAGTTGGCGGGGGACACCCTGGGCGGGATCGTCGAGGTGGTGGTGACGGGGTTGCCGCCGGGACTGGGCAGCCACGTTCACTCCGACCGTCGACTCGACGCGCGACTTGCTGCGGCTCTGATGGGGATTCAGGCGATCAAGGGCGTTGAGGTCGGCGACGGTTTCGCGATTGCCCGCATGCTCGGCTCGCAGGCCCATGACGAGATGGAACCGGGGCCGGACGGCATCCGACGGCGCACAGGACGCTCCGGGGGCACCGAGGGCGGCATGAGCACCGGCGAGACGCTGCGCGTTCGAGCCGCGATGAAGCCCATCTCCACCGTGCCCCGTGCTTTGGACACGGTCGACGTCGCCACCGGCGAACCGGCCAAGGCCATCAACCAACGCTCCGATGTCTGCGCTGTTCCCGCCGCCGGTGTGGTTGCCGAAGCGATGGTGGCCCTCGTGCTTGCCGACGCGGTGCTGGAGAAGTTCGGTGGCGACTCCGTCGCCGAGGTGACCCGCAATCTGAACGGGTACCTGAATTCGCTGGTGGTGCGCTGAATGCCGCCGGTGGCGGTGATCGTGGGTCCTCCGGGTGCGGGCAAGACGACGGTGGGGCGGTTACTGGCTCAGCGGCTGGGGGAAGAGTTCCGGGACACCGATGCCGACGTTGAGACGGCCATGGGACGTTCGGTGGCGGACATATTCGTTGCCGATGGCGAAGCGGTGTTCCGGCAAGCCGAGCGCGACGCCGTTGCCGCCGCCTTACGCGACCATGACGGGGTGCTGGCACTCGGCGGTGGTGCTGTCTTGGATGACGACACTCGGGCAGCGCTCCGTGACCACACGGTGATCTTCCTGTCGGTGGAACTGCCCGACGCGGCCGATCGGGTCGGGTTCAACCGAAACCGTCCGCTGTTGCTGGGCAACCCGCGGGCACAGTGGAAGGAACTGGCCGACCAACGCGAGCCCTTGTACGCCGGGATCGCTTCGGTCCGGGTGGCCACGGACGGGTTGACCCCGGACCAAGTGGTCGACGAGGTGCTGACTGCCCTCGGAGGCCTGAAGTGACCACAATCGAGGTCGGTGGGCCGGCGCCCTACGAAGTGCAGATCGGTGTTGATGCGGCTGCTGCGGTGTTGGCCGCGGTACCGGAGTCCGCAGCACGGGTGGCGGTCCTGGCAGCCCCGGCGGTCTCTGCTGCGGCCGCCCGCATCACGGATCGACTCCAGAGCGCCGGTCGGCGGGTCCTCCGCGTCGATCTGCCGGACGCGGAGCACGCCAAGACGGCCGAGGTGGCCGAGCGCTGCTGGGCCGCCCTAGGCGAAGCCGGCTTCACGAGGAGTGATGTCGTCGTCGGTCTGGGCGGGGGTGCGACAACCGACTTGGCCGGGTTCGTGGCCGCAACGTGGTTGCGCGGCATCGGCATCGTCCAGGTTCCGACCACGCTGGCGGGCATGGTTGATGCGGCCATTGGCGGGAAGACCGGGATCAATACGGCGGCTGGCAAGAATCTGGTCGGCGCCTTTCATCCTCCGGTCGCGGTGGTGGTCGATCCCGACTTCCTCGACAGCCTGCCGACCGCCGATTTGGCCGCCGGCATGGCCGAGGTGGTCAAGGCCGGCTTCATCGCGGACCCGGTGATCCTGGACTTGATCGAGGGGGTGCCGGCAACGGAGCTGCCCACCTCCCGCGCGTTGCTCCAGCAACTCATCGAGCGGGCCATCGCCGTGAAGGCGTCCGTCGTCGCCGCCGACCTCACCGAACGGGCGACTCAAGGTGTGCGCCGGGAGTTCCTCAACTACGGGCACACGTTGGGGCACGCGATCGAACGAGTCGAGGCGTACCGGTGGCGGCACGGCGACGCCGTCAGCGTCGGGCTGGTGTTCGCTGCCGCCCTGAGCCGCATCGGGTACGGACTTGACCCGGCCGTCGAGAAACGGCATCGCGACATCCTGCGATCCTTGGACTTGCCTGTCGGCTATCCGATGGACCGCTGGGACGACTTGCTGGACGCCATGCGCATCGACAAGAAGGCTCGCGGTCGAACTCTGCGCTTCGTCGTCTTGCCAGAGCTCGGCGCGCCGGACGTTGTTGCGGTCACAGACGAGGGGATGCTTCGACAGGCATACGCGGAGGTGGCCAGGTGACCGAGGTATTGGTGCTCAACGGACCGAATCTGGGCCGGCTCGGATCGCGCGAGCCGGACGTCTACGGCTCCCAGACACACGAGGATCTGCAGGCCGAGGTGGTCGCCGCAGCGCGGTCACTGGGTTTGACCGCGCAGGTACGCCAGACAGACGATGAGGCCGAGTTGATCCGCTGGCTGCACGAGGCTGCGGACGCGGCCACCCCGGTGATCCTGAACCCGGCTGCCTTCACGCATTACTCCTACGCCCTTCGGGATGCTGCCGCGCAACTGACCGCACCCATGATCGAAGTGCACCTGTCCAACCCCGCTGCCCGCGAGGAGTTCCGGCACACCTCAGTTGTCTCCGGAGTCGCCACCGGCACTATCGCCGGTTTTGGGACCTTGTCCTACCTGCTCGCCCTGCAGGCGATCGCCGGGCTGCTGCAGACCAACCCGAAGTAGGCGCACCGGCCCTAGGCTGCAAGCGTGCAGCCGGACTACGCCTCCCGCCGACAGCGGGCGCTTGCGGCCGTTGCGCGCACGCACGCGGCGGAGTGGCTGTTGGTCACCTCTCCGGTGAACGTCCGCTACCTGTCCGGCTTCGTCGGCTCGGCCGGGGCGCTGTTGCTGGCCGAGGGCGGCATCGCTCTGGCCACGGACGGTCGCTATCTGGAGCAGGCGGCAACCCAGGCGCCGGAGTTCGAACTGGTCGACAGCCGCAAACCTGCGCTCGCGCTTCTTGACCGGGTCAAGGGCAAGGTTGCGTTCGAGGACGAAGCGGTTTCCGTGGCCGAACACCAAACCTGGGGCGTTCCAGCGGCCGAGCTTGTCGGGGTCGGGTCGGTGCTGCAAGAACTCCGCATCCCCAAAGACGAGTACGAGCTGCAGCAACTACGAGCCGCGTGCGAGATCACCGATGACGCCTTCGCGCAAATGCTCGACGAAGTGCGGTTGGGGTGGACCGAGAAGCAGATAGCCCTGCGGCTGGAAACACTCATGCGGGACTGCGGTGCGGAGGATCGTGCCTTCGACTCCATAGTTGCGGCCGGCCCGAACGGTTCCCGGCCGCATCACGCCCCAACGGATCGGCCAATAGCGGCCGGAGAGTTCGTGACCTGTGACCTGGGGGCGCGCGTGAACGGGTATCACGCCGACATGACACGCACGTTCCTGCTCGGCCGACACGGGGCGGACTGGCAGGACGACGTCTACCAGATGGTTCGGGCAGCCCAACGAGTCGGCCGACAGGCGCTGGCGCCCGGCGTTGCGGCCCGCCAAGTGGACGCCGCCACCCGAGCAGTCCTAGTCGGGGCCGGCATGGGGGATGCCTTTCCCCACTCCACCGGTCACGGGGTCGGGCTGGAGATCCACGAACCGCCGCTGCTGGGGGCAACCGGCACGGGTACCCTCGTTGAGCGTTCCGCCGTCACCGTCGAACCGGGTGCCTACCTTCCAGGTGTGGGAGGTGTCCGTATCGAGGACACGCTGATCGTGCATCGGGACGGACCGGAACTACTCACCCGAACCAGCAAAGAGTTGCTCGTCGTCTGACGGGCGCGTGGAGGAACCGTGGCGACGACGAACGATCTGAAGAACGGCCTGGTGCTCAACCTGGACGGCCAGCTGTGGTCCGTAGTGGAGTTCCAGCACGTGAAGCCCGGCAAGGGACCGGCTTTCGTACGCACCAAACTGAAGAACGTGCTCTCGGGCAAGGTCGTGGAGAAGACCTTCAACGCCGGCGTGAAGGTGGAGACCGCGACGGTCGACCGCCGTGCCATGCAGTACCTGTACCGGGAGGGCTCCGACTTCGTGTTCATGGATTCCTCCACCTTCGACCAGTTCCACGTGCCCGAGGAGACCGTCGGGGATGCCTCGCACTTCCTGCTGGAGAACCAGGAGGCGGTTGTGGCCATGCACGAAGGCCAGCCGCTGTATGTCGAACTACCGGCCGCCGTCGAACTGGTCATCCAGTACACGGAGCCGGGCTTGCAGGGTGACCGTTCTTCCGGCGGTACCAAGCCCGCGACCCTGGAGACCGGCTTCGACATCCAGGTCCCGCTTTTCATCACGACCGGCGAGAAGGTCAAGGTGGACACCCGCAGCGGCGATTACCTGGGCCGCGTGAACTGAATGACCGCTCGGGGCAAAGCCCGCAAACGAGCGCTGGATCTCCTCTTTGAATCCGACCAACGCGGCGTCTCGATCTCGGACGTTCTTGATTCGCGGCCCGAGGTAGACGCCAGCGACTACGGCGTGCAACTCGCTCGCGGGGTCGCTGAACGCCAAGGCGAACTCGACGCCGCGATCGTCGAGCACGCACGCGATTGGTCGCTGCATCGGATGCCGGCGGTGGATCGCTGCATCCTGCGGCTGGCGGTCTACGAAATGCGGTACGAAGACAACGTGCCGGACGCGGTGGTCGTCGCCGAGGCGGTGCGGCTGGCTTCGGAGCTGTCCACCGATGAGTCCCCGGGCTTCGTCAACGGGGTGCTGGGCGCAGTACAGCGTCAGCACGGCAACGCTGACGGTTGAGTACCCCGGGTGGGATTCGAACCCACACTGTGCGGTGTTTGAGACCGCCCTCTCTACCAGTTGGAGTACCGGGGCGCGGGAGCAGCGTACCCGGCGCGGTTAGCCTCCTGCCGTGGCCGACACCCGACGAGTCGTCGTCGCTGAGGACGAAGCCCTCATCCGCCTGGATCTGGTCGAGATGCTCGCGGAGGAGGGCTACACCGTCGTGGCGCAGGCCGGCGACGGGGCAGCTGCCGTCGATCTGGCCCAACGCCATCGACCCGACCTGGTCATCCTCGACGTGAAGATGCCCGTGCTGGACGGCATCTCCGCGGCTGAACGCATCACGACCGAAGGGTGGGCCCCAGTTCTGATCCTGACGGCCTTCTCCCAGCGCGACCTGGTCGATCGCGCGGTGGCGGCCGGTGCGGCCGCCTACCTCGTGAAGCCGTTCACCAAGGCCGACCTGGTTCCCGCCATCGAGGTTGCCGTGGCCCGACACAGCGAAGCGGCTGCGCTGGCGGCTGAGGCCGCGGACCTCAGCGAGAGGCTGGCTACCCGCAAGTCGCTGGATCGGGCCAAGTCGCTCCTGCAAGAACGAGACGGGCTCAGCGAACCGGAGGCCTTCCGGTGGATCCAGAAGCAGGCCATGGATCGGCGCACCTCAATGCGGGAGATCGCTGAACAACTGATCAGCTCGCAGTCCGACTAGGCCTAGACGCCTGATGACCGGCGGCCAAGGTAACAATGCGGCAACGACCTGGTTGCGCCATGGGGTTCACGCAGCGTTCCGGCGGCGGTGGCGTTAGGTTCACCTTAGGACCGGGAGTTCCGGTCCGGTTTGTCATGTAAGGAGAGGGTTCATGACCCGAACCACCATGTGGCGGTCGCTCGCGGTCGCCGGCGCAGCGGCCCTGGTGCTGTCTGCGTGCTCGTCGGACGACGGCGGCTCGGACGACGCCGCTGATGTTCCGGCTGGTGATGGCACGCTGACCATCGGCACGATTCTGCCGGTCACCGGCTCGCTCGCATTCCTCGGCCCACCCGAGATCGCCGGCACCGAATTGGCCATCCAGGAGATCAATGAGGGCGGCGGTTACGACGGCAAGGACGTCGTGATCTCGCAGGGCGACTCCGGTGACACCTCGACCGACATCGCCAACCAGACCGTCGACCGGCTTCTCAGCGAGAACGCTGACACCATCATCGGTGCGGCTTCCTCGTCGGTCTCCCTAACCGTCATCGACAAGATCACCGGCGCTGGCGTGGTCCAGTTCTCGCCGGCGAACACGTCGATCGCGCTGTCCACCTACGACGACGGTGGCCTGTACTGGCGTACCGCCCCGCCGGACACGTTGCAGGGTTCCGTTCTCGCCACGTTGGCGCTGGACGAGGGCAACGGCTCGGCCGCGATCCTGGCTCTGCAGGACGCCTACGGCGAAGGCCTGGCCAACTCGTTCGAAACGAACTTCACCGAGGGTGGCGGCACGATCACCAGCAAGCAGATCTACGACCCCAAGGCGGCGAACTTCTCCGCTGAGGTCAGCCAGGCTGCTTCGGAGAACCCCGACGCAATCGTGCTGATTGGCTTCGAGGAGTCCAAGACCATCCTGCAGGAGCTCATCAAGCAGGGCATCGGGCCGGACAACAAGAAGCTGTACTTGGTTGACGGCAACCTGTCCAACACGATCGCCGACGGCCTGCCCGCCGGGATCATGGAGGGCACGAAGGGAACTCTGCCCGGTGCCGAGGCCCCGCAGGAGTTCCGCGACCGTCTGCTTGCGATCGACCCCGCTCTGACCGACTTCTCCTACGCGGCGGAGTCCTACGACGCGGTCATCCTGACGGCGCTGGCCGCAATCGCGGCTGGTAGCGACAACGGGGAAGCCATTGCCTCGCAACTGCAGGCCGTCAGCACCGAGGGCGAACAGTGCGACAACTTCGCCGACTGCAAGGCGCTGCTCGACGAGGGCAAGGACATCGACTACGAAGGTGTCTCCGGCCCGATCGAGTTCGGCGAGAACGGTGACCCGACGTTTGCCACCATGGGCATCTACGAGTTCGGACCGGACAACACGTATCCGTCCACTGCCGTTCAGTACATCAGCGGCCCGGTGCCTCCGGTCGAAGGCTGACCTAGCACCAGCTGTTCACGTGGGGCCCGGCGCAAGCCGGGCCCCACGTGTGTTTGGCGCCCCGAAAGATAAGCAGGACCGGGGCAGATGACATCGGCTCAACACCCGAGCGGTGGGCTCGGGGGGCAGTTCAAAAGTGAGGCGCGGAGACCCGCTCAGGCCTGGGCAAGGGTCCCGAGGTACAACTCGATCACCTTCGGGTCGTGCATGAGTTCTTGGCCGCTGCCGCTGTAGGCGTTACGACCCTGGTCCAGCACGTAGCCCCGGTCACAGATCTGAAGGCAACGCCGCGCGTTCTGCTCGACCATGATCACCGTGACGCCGGCGCGGTTGATCTGCTTGGTGCGGATGAAGACTTCATCTTGTAGCGCGGGGGAGAGGCCGGCCGATGGTTCGTCGAGCAGAAGCACCGCCGGGTCCATCATCAGGGCGCGGCTCATGGCCACCATCTGTCGTTCGCCACCCGAAAGTGATCCGGCCCGCTGCTTGCGGCGGTCCGCCAGGGCCGGGAAGAGGCTGCAGACGAACTCGAATCGCTCGGAGAACTTGTCCGGGGCCTGGTAGAGGCCCATCTGCAGGTTCTCTTCGATGGTCAGCGACGGGAATACGTTGTTCGTCTGGGGAACGAAGCCGATGCCTTTGCGCACCAACTTGTCCGCCTTGAGATTCGTGATCTCTTCGCCGCGCAGGGTCACAGTGCCCGATGAGATCTTGACGAGGCCGAACATCGCCTTGAGCAGGGTGGACTTGCCGGCACCGTTGGGGCCGATGATGCCGACCAGTTCCCCGTCGTCGGCGTAGAAATCGCACCCATTGAGGATGTTCACGCCCGGGAGGTAGCCCGCAACGAGTTCGTCAGCGCGAACCAGGCCGGCCGAGGAATCCGCGAGATGGTCGTCACGGCCGATGATCTCGCGGGCGCCGCCGGACTCGTTACTCACTGGTTCTCCTCGCCCCCCAGTAGGCCCCGACCTTCGGCGCGCTCGTCCTCGGCGAGGTACTCCTGCTCCTGTTCCGGGGTTATGGGCTGGTCGTGATGGGAACCAAGGTAGGCATCGATGACGGCCTGATTGCGCATGATCACCTCGGGTGGTCCTTCGGCGATGATGCGTCCCTCAGCCATCACCACCACCCAGTCGCTGATGTCTCGCACCATGTCCATGTCGTGCTCCACGAACAGAACTGTCATTCCCTCTTCGCGGAGGTCCTTGACGTGCTGAAGCAACGACTGGGTCAATGCCGGGTTCACCCCAGCCATCGGCTCGTCGAGCATGACCAATTCGGGCTGGACCATCAGCGCCCGGGCCATCTCCAGGAGTTTGCGCTGGCCCCCGGAAAGGCTGCCGGCGAAGTCCTCGCGCTTCTCGGCGAGGTTGAACCGCTGCAACAGTTCGTCGGCCCGAACGGTGATCGCGTCCTCTTGGCCGCGCCAGAGGAAGGGGAAGACCGCCCTCCAGAAAGTCTCTCCGCCCTGACCGGTGGCGCCCAGGCGCATGTTCTCGATCACCGTCAAGCGGGTGAGCGCCTTGGTCAGCTGAAAGGTCCGGACCATGCCGGCGCGGGCCACGCGGTAGGCGGGCCGACCCTGAATCTCGGTGCCGTTGTACGTCCACTTGCCGCCGTCGTTGCTGTCGAAGCCGGACACCACGTTGAAGAAGGTCGACTTGCCCGCACCGTTGGGGCCGATCAATGCAGTGATGGCGCCCCGTTGGACTTCCAGGTGCTCGACGTCCACAGCGGTCAGTCCACCGAACTGCCGAATCACTTTGTCCGCCACGAGGATCGGATCAGGCTTGGCGATCCCGGGCTCGTGCGGCACCGACGCGAGGGCGGCCACGGCGGCCTCGCGGCCGACTGCAGTGGCGTCAGCGGGCATCGAGCAGCACCTCCCTACGATCGCCGATCAAACCCTGTGGGCGATAGATCATCAGAACTGTCAGCGCCAACCCCACCATCATGAACCGAATTGCGCCGACCTGCGTGGTCGTGATGAAAGTGATCGTGTCGGAGTTGACTGCCTGGAAGAGCAGGTTGTCAGTGATCGCCAACAGGAACCAGAAGATCATGGCACCGATGATCGGGCCCATAACGCGGGCCGCGCCGCCGAGGATGAGGATCGTGTAGGCGAAGAACGTGAACTCGGGCGAGTAGTTGTCGGCCTGCACGGACTGGTTGGCGATCGCGAAGATGAAGCCGCCGAGCGCGCCGAGCACACCGCCAAGCACCAGACTCTGCATCTTGTAGAAGTAGACGTTCTTGCCGAGGGACCGCACCGCGTCTTCATCTTCTCGGATGCCCTTGATCACCCGCCCCCAGGGGCTGCGCATCAGGAGCAGCACAAGGATGCTGGAGGCCGCCACCAGGACCCAGCCAACGGTTATGACCCACATCTGTCGATCGCTGAAGGTGATCGGTCCGAGGTCGTAGCTGGAAGCGTTGAATGGGTTCACCGCGTAGAAGTCGTCGGCGAACTGGGTAATGCCATCGGAACCGCCGAAGTACTCCCGGTAGGTCACTGAACGCACGAGCAAGCGAATGATCTCGGCAGCCGAGATCGTCACGATGGCCAGATAATCAGCGCGTAGCCGCAGCGTTGGTATGCCGAGCAGCAGCGCGAGGACAACCGCGGCAACGAGCCCGATCACGATGCCGATCCAGAACGACCAGCCGATCGTGGCAACGGTGACCGCCACCCCGTATGCGGCAACCGCCAGGAAGGCCGCCTGGCCGAAGTTCAGCAGCCCGGTGTAGCCGAAGTGGACGTTCAGACCGATGGCGGCGAGGCAGTAGATGACTGCTTGAACACCGATAGCCGCAGCGAGGCCGTTGCTGAACGCAAGCGAATAATCCATCAGCGCGTCACCCCACCCGCTCGCGTCGGCCGAGGAGCCCCTGCGGTCTGATGAGCAGCACGACGATCATGATCCCGAGAGCGCCAACGTTCTTCAGCTCGCTTGGGATGATGAGCGTGCTGAGCTGGATGGTCAGGCCCACCAGCAGGCCACCGACCATGGCGCCGAAGGCCGTACCCAGGCCGCCAACAACCACGGCTGCGAATATGAGCAACAGGATCTTGAAGCCCATGTCGAAGCTGTACTGCTCGATCAGCGCCAGGATCACGCCGGCAAGAGCGGCCAGCCCGGCACCGAGGAACCAAACCACGTTGATCACGCGATCGACGTCGATGCCGGAGGCGGATGCCAGCGCCGGGTTGTCCGAGACCGCGCGCGTGGCCTTGCCCATGCGCGTGCGCAGCAACCACAGCCCAACCAGCACACACGCGGTCAAGGCGATTGCCGCGCTCACCATCGCGCGCGGGGTGATGTCGATCGCGCCGATCTCGATGCCCGATTGACCCTGGAATTGCGCGTAGGCGCGACGTTGCCCGCCCGTGAGGAACAGGAAGAGGTAGCGCAGGAAGATGCTGAGGCCGATCGAGACGACGAGCAAAGCGATAAGCCCGGTGCCGCGCCGCCGCAAGGGCCGCCAGAAGAACTTGTCCTGGGCGCTGCCGAACAGCCCCCCGGCGAGAACCGCGAGCGGGGCGGCCAAGAGCAGGGTCACCGGAAATGGCCCGGCAGTGAAGACGATGTTGAAGAACAGCGCGATCACGGCGCCGAAAGTGACCAACTCGCCGTGGGCGAAGTTGGTCAGACCGGTGGTACCGAAGATCAGCGAGAGCCCGACCGCTGCAAGCGCGATGATCAGACCGAACACGATGCCGTCGGCAAAAAGCTGTTGGCCGCGTTCCCAGATGGCCCCGCCGCTGGAAAGCCCTTCACCCACAGGAAAGAGCAGTGTGGTTGATTGCCCGACCAGAACGACCTTTTCGCGGCTGGTCGCCTCCGGGTCGGTCAGGCCGACACCTTCAGGCAGCGAACCGGTGTCGATCTCAGCTGTGAAGGTGCCGTCGCCGGGGAGGGGCACGACGGCGCGACCATCGTCTCCGGTTTCAGCCTCCTCTTCGAAGCCCTCGCCGGTAACCGTGAACTTGACGCCCGGGATAGGGGTTCGCTCCGCCTGGTCCTGCACTACCAGGGTGAGCTGCTCACCTTCGGCGTGCGCGACCGAGGGGATGAGGACCGCGAGACAGGGCTCCGACGATTGTGGTGAGCAGCACCAAAGCAACTCGCCGCACGCGCCACCTCGCTTCACCGACCGATCGGGTCCACCCGCGCTGGGGAGCATAACCACGCGTTCACCTACGCGTTGGGATTTTGCAATCCTGGTTGCGAACCGCGTGCTGGTTGCTAGCGGATAGCGGCGACAAGGCTCACCAACAGGGGCGCGACGATGAGCGCTGGCAGCAAGTCGCCGACGGGCAACTGCTTCAGCCGCAACAGCCGCAGCGAGACCCCGATTAGCAACAACCCCCCGGTGGCCGTCAGTGCCGCGACCTGGGCGTCGGTGAGAACCTCGCCGAGAACCGCCCCAAGAACCGTCAGCGTTCCTTGGACGACCCCGACGGTTACAGCGCTGGCTGCAACGCCCCAGCCGAGCGAGGCGGCGAAGGCGATCGAGGCGAAGAAGTCCAGTGAAGACTTCAGCACCAGCAGGTCAATCCCTTCGCCCAGTCCGTCTTGCAGGCTGCCCAGGACGGTGAGCGGGCCGACACAGAAGACCAGGCTGGCGGTCACGTAGCCGTCCACGAATCGGGTGCGCTGTTCCCCGTCGCCACTTACGCGGAACCGGCGCCGCAGCCAGTCCCCGATGCCTTCCAGGCGGTACTCCACGCGCAGCAGTGCGCCGGTTACGCCACCGATGACCACCGCTCCCAGGATGATGAGGATCGGTACGCCCGAGCCGACGGCGTCCAGGAGGTCGGAGTCAAGGACGGCGGCTATGTTCAGACCAGCCACCGCGAGCGTCACCAGGCCGAGGGCGTCAGTGATCAGATCGCGAACTCGAACCGGCAATCGGGTACCGGCCAGCACACCGATCGCCGAACCGGCAAGGACGGCGACGACGTTAATGACGGTGCCCAGGCCGATGAAGGCGTCATCCACGGAGCCGACCCTAGGATCAACAGATGCCTGACCGCCCGGTGCTACTACTGCTCGACGGCCACTCGCTTGCGTATCGGGCCTTCTACGCCTTGCCAGTCGAGAATTTCGCTACGACCACCGGGCAACCAACCAACGCTGTGTACGGGTTCATCTCAATGCTCATTAACGCTGTACGTGACGAACAGCCCTCCCATCTCGCCGTGGCCTTCGACGTATCGCGCAAGACGTTCCGAAGTGAGCAGTTCGCCGAGTACAAGGCGAACCGCTCTGCTTCGCCGAAGGAGTTCGCCGGACAGGTTGACCTGATCCGGGAGGTGCTGGAGGCGCTCGGGGTGGCGGTTGTGGCAGTAGACGGGTTCGAGGCTGACGACGTCATCGCCACGTTGGCGACGCAAGCCGGACAAGAGCGTTGGGAGACCCGCATCCTCACCGGGGATCGCGACTGCTTCCAGCTGGTGGGCGCCGACACCACGGTGCTCTACCCGAAACGCGGGGTGTCCGAACTCGAACGGATGACCCCGCAGGCGGTGCAGGACCGATATGGGCTGTCACCGTCTCAGTACCCCGACTTCGCCGCTCTTCGTGGCGATCCCAGCGACAACCTCCCGAACATCCCCGGGGTCGGCGAGAAGACCGCCACCAAGTGGCTGCAGCAGTACGGCTCACTGGACGGTTTGGTAGAGCACGTCGATGAGGTCGGCGGCAAGGTCGGCACGGCTCTGCGTGACCATCTGGCGCAGGTTCTGACGAATCGCCGCCTTACGGAACTCGTGCGCTCCGTGCCGCTGGAGGTGGAACTCGCCGATTTGCGCTTGCCCCCGTACGAGCCGGCCCGGATCGACCAGATCTTCGACACGCTGCAGTTCCGGGTCCTGCGGGAACGTCTGCCAGATGCCTGGCCGGGTTCGGAGCCCACTCAAACGGTTGCGCGAGCTGAGTTCGAGGTAGGTGCGCTGGACGCCCGCGAAGTAGCGAACTGGTTGTCGAAACAGGAGGCCGTGGCCCTTGCGTCCGACGCCACGCTTGCGTCCGGAACAGCCCGGTTGAGCGTGCTCGGGCTGGCGGGGGATGGCGCGTACTGGGTGGAACTGGACCAGGTCGGCCCAGATGCGACCACCGCGATCTCCGACTGGTTGGCGGATCCCGAACGCGCGAAGTTCGTGCATGACGCAAAGCCGTTGCTGCACGCCGCCCACGCCCGGGGATGGCCGGTTGCCGGCATTACATGCGATACCGAGTTGGCCGCCTACCTGGCGCAGCCGGGTCGCCGCACTTTCGGCCTGGAAGACGTCGCCACTCAGGTACTGGGGGAGATCCCAGCGCTGGGATCGGACTCGGCTGCTGACGGTCAGTTGGCACTCGACGCGGACGTTTCATCGCTTGGGCAGCGACTTGCGCGCGAAGCAGAGACCATCCGACGCCTTGCTCCCGAACTTCTCGCCCTGCTGGCCGATCGGGAATCGACGTCGTTGCTCACCGATCTCGAACTTCCGGTCGCCGACGTACTTGTCGGAATGGAGGCGGACGGGATAGCCGTGGATGCCCAACACCTGGCTGCCTTGGCCGCTGACTTCCGTGCGGCCGTGGCCGATTCGGTGGCGGCCGCTCACGAGTCGGTGGGACATCCGTTCAACCTGGGTTCGCCCAAGCAACTCCAACAGATCCTCTTCGACGAACTCGGGCTACCCAAGACCAAGAAGATCAAGACCGGGTACACCACCGATGCGGATGCGCTTACCGGTCTGTACGCCAAGACCGAGCACCCCGTGCTGATGCACCTGCTCGCCCACCGGGACGCCACCAGGTTGCTGAGTACGGTCGAGGGCCTACAGCGAAGCGTGGCGAAGGACGGCCGCATCCACACCACCTTCCGGCAAGCGGTGGCCGCCACGGGACGGCTGTCCTCCACCGACCCGAACCTGCAGAACATCCCGGTTCGCACCGAGGCGGGTCGGCGCATTCGCGCGGCCTTCGTACCGGGCGCGGGTTATGAAGCCCTACTCACTGCCGATTACAGCCAGATCGAGTTGCGGATCATGGCGCACGCCAGCCGCGACGAGCGCCTGATCGAAGCCTTCTCCTCCGGTGAGGACCTCCACACCTCCGTCGCCCGAATGGTGTTCGGCGTGGAAGCCGCCGACGTGGATGCCGAGATGCGCTCCAAGATCAAGGCCATGTCCTATGGGTTGGCGTACGGGCTGTCCAGCTACGGCCTATCCCAGCAGCTGGGCGTGGAAACAAGCGAGGCGGCAGCCCTCGATGGAGGAGTACTTCAAGCGCTTTGGCGGCATCCGCGACTATCTGCACAGCGTTGTGGAGCAGGCGCGGCTGGATGGGTACACGCAGACGTTGCTGGGACGCCGGCGCTACTTGCCGGATCTCAACAGTGACAACCGGCAGCGGCGGGAGATGGCCGAACGGATGGCACTCAACGCCCCGATTCAGGGCTCGGCCGCCGACATCGTCAAGGTGGCGATGCTGCGCGTGCAGCGGGCGCTGGATGAGCAGGGATTGCGCTCGCGGATGCTGTTGCAGGTGCACGACGAACTCGTCCTGGAATTGGCGCCGGGCGAGCAGCAGCAGTTGTCGGACTTGGTGCGTTCCGAAATGGGCGCAGCGGCAGAGTTGCTAGTACCCCTAGAGGTCTCGGTTGGCGTCGGCGCCAACTGGGAGGCGGCCGCGCACTAGTCGGCTGCCGACAGGTTACTGCGCGGTAACAATCAGCGATTTGCCGCGCACAATCGACCTTGCGTGCCCCACACTCCGTTCATGCGAAGTTGGCCTGTCGTTGGGCTGATCGACGGTTGCCCTGGTTCACCTGCCTCGTGCTCCACGAGCGATGAAGCCGTCGCCGAGTCGCGTTCCCGTGAACGGCTGTGACAGGTTCGCGTGCACCGGCGATCTCGACGGCGCCGCCTACGAGATCCAGATACCGGACGAATGGAACGGGACCCTGTTGCTGTGGTCCCACGGCTATCGACAGGCTCGTCCGGCTCCTCCGGACTTCGACCCGGTCAGCACCGACGCCGAATCGGCGCCGACCGACGAGGTGGCCGAGGCGCTGCTCGGTCAGGGGTATGCCCTTGCCGGTTCTGCGTACCGGAGCAACGGCTGGGCTGTCGAAGACGCGGTCGAGGACCAGACCGCGGTGTACGACTTCTTCGTTGCGAACGCCGGTGCGCCGCAGCGGGTGGTCGTTTGGGGAGCGTCCCTGGGTGGTCTGATCACGCAGACGCTGGCAGAGCAGGTCGACTGGGCCGACGCCGCAGTGCCCTACTGCGGCGTGCTCGGGGGAACCGTCGACAACTTTGACGTGGCGCTGGACGCTGCCGTGGCGTTCAAGGCGCTGATCGATCCGCAGCTGAAAGTAACCAGCTTCGCTTCGTTCGAGGAAGCCGTGGCCGAATGGACCAGGGCGGTGCAAGCCTTGGAAGCGGCTGTCGGCGACCTGACTGAGGGCCCGGCCCGGCTCCGCGCCATTGCGGCCATGGTGGACGCTCCCGCGCAGACCCAGAACCAAGACGGCGCCAGCCTTTCGTCGGAGTTGGCCGCCTACGGCGAGGCGTTGGCCACGGCTCTGGGCTACTCCACGTTCGTGCGTTACGAGTTGGAACAGCGTGCCGGCGGGAATCCGAGCCAGAACATCGATGCCGACTATTCCTTGCGCGTTGATGCGGACGAGTTCTCGCAGATCAATGCGCTGTCGGGCGGTCGAGCGCAGGAGTTGATCGACCTGGTGGAGGCCGCACCCAAGGTGGCCGCGGATCCCGTAGCACGCGCCCGCGCAGCAGAACTGGGCCAACCGACCGGCGACCTCAACATGCCCACGTTGGCCGTTCACACCGCAGCCGATCCGCTGGTCATCGTGCAGAACCAGACCCTGTTCGGCGAACGAGTTGCCGACAACGGGGCCACCGACTCGCTGAAGCAGTTGTTCACTGTCGCGCCGCGCTCGTTCACCGCGCCGGCCGAGTACGGCGCGGGACACTGCGTCTTCACCACGTCGGAATGGGTGGCCGGCCCGACCCTGATTGATCAGTGGTTGGACTCAGGCGCAGCGCCGGAAGACGAAGCGATCCGAACGGCATTTGGCACGACCACTGGTTTGAACCTCCAGTACACGCCACCTCCGTGGCCAGGTGATGTCACGCCGTGACAAGCCAATCGACAGGGGAAGGTAGATGAGCACTTCACGAACACTTATGGCCGGTGGCGCACTCGCGCTGGCAGCACTCCTGGGCGTCGTCCTCGGCGACGCGTTGGGCTGGGATGTCGACTCGACGATCCTCCTCGGGATTGGCATCGGTGGTGTCCTGGCGCTTGCTGGGGCCGGGGGAGTCTTCTGGCGCCTTCTTGGTTTCGGCATCGGCTTCGTCGTTGCCTGGGCCGCCTATCCGATCCGCGCTGGTGTCCTGCCCGACAGTTCATCCGGGCGAGCCGTCGCTGCCGTTGTCGTGGTCTTGCTCGTCACCGGGCTCATCGCGCTCACATTCGGTCGAACGCCCCTTTGGTCGGGTCTGCTGGGAGTGGCGGCGATGGTCGGCGCCTACGAGGCGGCGTTCACCGCTTCGCCACCGGATGTGCTGAGCACGAGTCCGACTTGGGCTACCTCGATCCTGCTGAGTGCGGCGCTTGGGTTTGCGGCTGGCGTTTGGTTCGCGCCCAGCGATGAAGAGGAAGATCTGGAGCAGGGATACGCCCTGCAGAGCAGTTCGGAGGCGGGGGAATGAGGTCGCAGCGGCTCAAGCGTGCGGTGGCGGCGAGCACCGCGGTATATGGCGCCTTGGTCCTTGGTGCTGTCCTGACACCGGTTGTCGCAACCGCGGCTAACGGTGACGGGCCGGTTGACATCAGCAACCGGGAAACCGTCAACGCCAAGCTGAAGCCTTCCGGTGAGGTCGACCTGGCCCGGGTGTACGACCAGGTGACCGTGACCGGATCTGGTGAGGTCGAGTTCACCAACCCGATCTCGACCAAGGGGCTGCGCAACCTCGATGGGTTCGGGAGTCCGGAGTTGTCCGGCGAAGAGATCGTTTCGTCAGTAGACGCCGACGGCCAAGCGACCCAGCGCTACGTAGCCGACTTCACCAAGGACCTGCCGGTGGAGGTTCGAATCACCTATCGCCTCGATGGTCAGGAACTGGACGCGGAGGATGTCGTCGGCAAGTCCGGCGAATTGGAAGTGAACTACCGCGTCGAAAACGTCACGGGCGAGCCGACTCAGGTCACCTATGAGGACGGAACCGGCGGCAAGGCATCCAGCAGAGAGATGGTCTACATCCCGCTCGCTGCGACGATGGACATCATCCTGCCGAACTCCATGACCGCGGTCGAAGCTCCGGCGGGTGCGGTTGCCGGTGACGGCCGGGGTGGCACGAAGTTGAAGTACAGCATCACGCTGATTCCGCCCCTTAGTAATCCCGTCGCCGAGGTCTCGTACAAGGCCGACGTGACGGACGCGGTCATCCCGCCGGCTAACCTGACAATCGCCGTTATTCGCCCCTTGGAGAATCCAACGGTTTCCAGCGCCAAGAAGTCCTTCGAGGATGGTGCCAAGACGGGTCAGGACCTGACCAGCGGTGCCCAGCAGATCGACGAGAACCTGCTGAAGTTGCAGGATGGCGCGGGGCAATTGCTGGCTGGCCTGCTGCAACTTGAGGACGGCGCAAGCCAGTTGTCGGCCGGGTTGAACGACACCGCTCTCCCAGGCGCCGAGCAGTTGAACGATGGCGCTCAGGAACTAAGCGCCGGTTTGAATGGCACGGCCGTGCCAGGCGCTCAACAACTTGCCGCTGGTAGCTCCGAGCTGGCCGCTGGACTCAACGGAACCGCAGTTCCCGGAGCGGTTGCGTTGGCGGCGGGCGCGCAACAGGTTGCCGACGGCCTAGCCACGCTCGCCGGCGTTGAAGGGCTACCCAAGCTTGAGGCGGGTGCGCGTCAGCTGAAGGTCGGCCTCAGTAATCCCGCGTGCAACCCGGCCGACCCGGCAAACCCATCAAACCCATGCGGCGTTAGGGAAGTTGTCAACCTGGTGGGGACGCTGCTCGGTGACGCCGCATCCGCTGGTGGTGACATTGACCAGCTCATCGGGGCTGCAAAATTGGCCTATACGCAGGAGATCACGTCATTCCCCGCTCCTGGGAGTCCTTGCCCCCAGAACGCCGGGGTACCGATTCCACCGGTTGTTCCACCTTCAAGCCTGAGCCCGCCCTATCCAGCCACCAACAACTGCGTGCTCTTGTCGAACCTCGTATACGGGCTGGGCCTGCCTGCAGGGATCTTGGCGCCGGCGGATCCAGGCGGGCTGAAAGCCCAGACCAAGGCTGCAGCGGACGCGCTACTGCAGGTTGTAGGCGGGATCGACGCTCGACTACTGCCCGGAATGGACCAGCTGATTGCTGGCCTCCAGTCCGCGGTCGCAGGTGCGCAACAGCTTTCCGCTGGCGCCGACCAGGTGGCTGATGGCGCAGCGACGTTGGCCAGTGGGCTCGGCGGGGCCGCCGATGGTGCCGATCAGGTAGCTGATGGCAACTCCACGTTGGCAAGCGGGCTTGAGGACGCTGCTGACGGCAGCTCGCAGCTCGCCGACGGTACTCAGCAACTCGAGGACGGTCTTGCCGATGCCGCCGATGGCGGCGGCCAGATCGCCGACGGTTTGACGCAGGCTGTCCCGGGCGTGGAGCAGATCGAGTCCGGCGCTGGTCAGTTGTCCGAAGAGGGCAGCCAGCAGTTGCTCGCGGCCGGCAACGCGACAGCGCTGGACTTCGGCACCCGAGTAGCCGTGATCGAGGCCAGTGCGGAACGCACTGCCGACGGTGGCCTGCCGTACGGGGCTCCGGAGGACTCCGCACAGGCGTCGGCCGCCTACTCCTACGACATCGCCGGCGCGGGCGGTGCCAGCGACAGCAACCTGGCTCGCCTCATCGCCGCTTTGGTGCTGTTGGGTGGCGCCGCTGCCGGGGCGTACCTGCTGGCTCAGCGTTCCTAGCGGTTCGCGGTCTGACCCGGGTCCATGCCCGGGTCAGACCAACCGCTGCCGGCGAGACCGCCATTCGAACGCGGCTACGAGAACGATGGTCCCGACGATCAGCGGCAGGACGAACCCGAATACGACGGAGCTGAAGGCGTCGATGCGCTCGTAACCGGTGGAGTCCAACCACAGGTAGAGCACGTAGGCGATCAAGTACCCGACGAAGAAGGCGCCTTCCCATCTGGCGATCACGAACCCGGTCAGGGCGATCGGCAGCGCCGCAAGTGCCACCGCCACCATGAACGGAAGGTCGAATAGCAAGACCGAGTCCGGCACGGGGATCCCACCGGCCGCAACAAGTGCGGACAGGCCGAGGACCAGGCCGAGGTTGGCGATGTTCGACCCGACGACGTTGCCGACGGCGAGGTCGCGCTCACCCCGCGCTGTGGCGATCAGCGACGTGGCCAGTTCCGGTAGCGAAGTACCGAGCGCAACCACGGTCAGGCCGACGACGATCTCGCTGATGCCGAGGGTGAGTGCGATATCGGTGGCGGCTTCCACCAGCCAGCCGGCTCCGATAATCAGGAGCACGATCCCAACTCCGACCAGCAAGAGATTGCCGAGCCGAAACCGCCAGCCGGTGGATACCGGCAGCGGTTTGGCGTCGGCTGTGGAGAGGCCCATGGCAGTCGGCCGGCGCCGGGCCGCAATCACGGTGACGGCGCCATAGGCCAGCACGAGTCCCAGCAGGAGCCCGCCCTCGGCCCGGCTAAGCCCACCGTTGGCCGCCAGGAGCCAGGTGAGGAGGGACAGGGCGACCATGACCGGCAGGTCGATGCGGACCAAGCGCCTCTCAACGGTCAAGGGGGCGATTAGTGCCGAAACGCCAAGGACCAAGAGGATGTTGGCGATATTGCTGCCGATCACGTTTCCAAGGGCGAGTTCGGGGCTCCCGCCGATCGCCGCGTCTATCGAAACTGCCGCTTCCGGGGCGGATGTGCCGACGGCCACAACGGTCAGGCCGACCAAGAGGGGCGTCAGGCCCACGCTCAGCGCGAAAGCCGAGGCTCCGCGGACCAGCAATTCGCCCCCGGCGGCCAGGAAGATCAGCCCGCCGAGCAGGAGCAACACGGTCATCTTGTCTGCTCCAAATGGTTGGTTTGCCCCGTTCATGCGGGGCACCGTAGACTCCTGCCTCGCGTAGTGGGCCTGTGCGACCTCAGACGGAGCAGGCTCGTGCTCGATCTGTCGCCCCATTCATCCGGGTCCCGGCGTGTCGATCCAAGGGCTCATCACGCAACGACGACTCATTGTCCGCGACGGAAGTAACCCCTTGACCTCGACCATTACCGAAGCCCCCACCGCCCAGATCGCGATCAACGACATCGGCGACGCCGATGCCTTCGCGGCGGCGGTTGACGACACCATCAAGTACTTCGACGACGGCGACGTGGTCGCCGGAATCGTCGTGAAAGTGGACCGCGATGAGGTCCTCCTCGACATCGGCTACAAGACCGAAGGCGTCATCCCCTCCCGCGAGCTCAGCATCAAGAACGACGTGGACCCCAGCGAGGTCGTCTCGCTCGGTGACCACGTTGAGGCGCTGGTCCTGCAGAAGGAGGACAAGGACGGTCGCCTGATCCTGTCCAAGAAGCGCGCCCAGTACGAGCGTGCCTGGGGCAGCATCGAGAAGGTCAAAGAGGAGGACGGTGTCGTCACCGGCACGGTCATCGAGGTCGTCAAGGGCGGCCTCATCCTGGACATCGGTCTGCGCGGCTTCCTGCCGGCCTCGCTGGTGGAGATGCGTCGCGTGCGCGACCTGCAGCCCTACGTCGGCCAGGAACTCGAAGCCAAGATCATCGAGCTGGACAAGAACCGCAACAACGTCGTTCTGTCCCGCCGCGCCTGGCTGGAGCAGACTCAGTCCGCGGTGCGTCAGGACTTCCTCGTCACGTTGCAGAAGGGCCAGGTCCGCAAGGGCGTCGTCTCCTCCATCGTGAACTTCGGCGCGTTCGTCGACCTCGGCGGCGTTGACGGTCTGGTCCACGTCTCGGAACTGTCCTGGAAGCACATCGACCACCCGTCGGAGGTTGTCGAAGTCGGCCAAGAGGTCACCGTCGAGGTGCTGGACGTGGACATGGACCGCGAGCGTGTCTCGCTGTCACTGAAGTCCACCCAGGAAGACCCGTGGCAGCACTTCGCCCGGCTTCACGAGATCGGTCAGGTCGTCCCGGGGCGCGTCACGAAGTTGGTGCCGTTCGGCGCCTTCGTCCGCGTGCAGGACGGCATCGAGGGCCTGGTGCACATCTCCGAGTTGGCGGAACGGCATGTGGAGATCCCCGAGCAGGTGGTTCAGGTGGGCCACGAGCTGTTCGTGAAGGTCATCGACATCGACCTGGAGCGGCGCCGGATCAGCCTGTCGCTGAAGCAGGCCAACGAGGGGACCATCGGCGAGGCGGTTTCGGACCACTTCGACCCGACTGTCTACGGGATGTCTGCCAGTTACGACGATTCCGGCAATTACGTCTACCCGGACGGCTTCGACCCCGGCACCGGCGAGTGGCTGCCCGGTTACGAGGACCAGAAGGAGGAGTGGGAGCGGCAGTATGCCGAGGCTCACGCCCGCTGGGAGGCGCACAAGGAGCAGATCGCTGCGGCCGCGACCGAGGAGGCCGACGCAGCCACCGAGGGCGCCGCAGCCGAGTACGCCAGTGAGCCGGCGGCCGATGACGAGGGCACCCTCGCCAGCGACGAGGCCCTGCAGGCTCTGCGAGACAAGTTGACGAGCGCAGAGGGCGAATAGCTCAGAACCGAGAAGGCCCCGGCTATAGCCGGGGCCTTCTCGCATGTTTGCCGCCCTGGCCGTGTCAGGATGCGGTCGTGATCCACGTGGGCCTGACCGGGGGGATCGGATCCGGCAAGACCGAAGTCGCCCGCCGACTGGCGCTGCTGGGCGCCCACGTGATCGACGCCGATGTATTCGCACGTGAGGCGTTGGCGCCGGGCACCCGGGGCGAGGCGGCCGTGATCGCCGCGTTCGGCCCGGAGGTGACCGACCGGGACGGCCACGTTGACCGGGCAGCGTTGTCTGCGTTGGTGTTCCGTGATGCCGCGGCATTGGCCCGGCTGGAGGGGATAGTCCATCCAGAAGTGGCGCAGCGCAGCCGAGCGGCCGCAGCGACTGCCGACCCAGGTTCGGTAGTGGTCCACGACGTCCCGCTCCTGGTGGAGAAGGGCCTGGGGGACCGGTACGACATCGTTGTTGTGGTGGACGCACCTGATGACGTACGCCTGGCCCGACTCGTGGCGGGCCGTGGCATGGATCCGGCCGACGCCCGGGCCCGGATGGCCGCTCAGGCCACCCGCGAGCAGCGCAATGCCGCCGCCGATGTCGTGATCGACAACGGCGGTTCGCTGTCGGATCTGGACGGTCAGGTGCAGGAACTCTGGTGGGAGTTGCGGGACCGGCTGGACTGACTCCGCGCGTGGGTGCGGATTGTGCCCAAGGAAGAGCTGTCCCGGAATGGGGATTGTCGGAGGGCCGTCGTAGGTTGACCCGGTGCGCCCCGTCAGTGATCTGCAGCGGACCGTCGCCCCGTTCCGGGTCGAGGCGGACTTCCAACCCAGCGGGGACCAGCCGGCGGCAATTGCCGACCTGACCAGGCGGATACGGGCAGGTGAGGAGCACGTCGTCCTGCTCGGCGCCACCGGCACGGGCAAATCGGCAACCGCCGCCTGGCTCATGGAGCAGGTGCAGCGGCCGACCCTGGTGATGGCCCACAACAAGACGTTGGCGGCGCAGTTGGCAAACGAGTTCCGGGAGTTGTTGCCCCGCAACGCGGTCGAATACTTCGTCTCCTACTACGACTACTACCAACCCGAGGCGTACATCCCGCAGACGGACACCTACATCGAGAAGGACACGGCGATCAATGAAGAGGTTGAGCGGCTGCGCCACTCGGCTACGAACAGCCTCCTCACGCGGCGAGACGTAGTCGTCGTTGCGACGGTGTCTGCCATCTACGGTCTCGGCACCCCGCAGGAGTACGTGGATCGAATGATCCGGCTCCGGGTGGGGGACACCGTCGATCGGGACGAATTGTTGCGGGCGCTGGTCGGCGTCCAGTACAGCCGCAACGATCTTGCGTTCACCCGCGGAACCTTCCGCGCACGTGGGGACACCGTTGAGGTGATCCCGGTGTATGAGGAGCACGCTGTCCGCATCGAGTTCTTCGGTGACGAGATCGAGCGCCTGTCCACCTTGCACCCGATCACCGGGGAAGTCGTCTCCGAGGACACCGAGCTGTACATCTTCCCGGCGAGCCACTACGTGGCCGGTCCCGAGCGCATGGAGACCGCCATCAGCTCCATTGAGGCCGAGCTCGAGCAGCGACTTGCGGAGTTGGAGCGGGAGAACAAGTTGCTGGAGGCGCAACGGCTGCGAATGCGGACCGCCTACGACATCGAGATGATGCGGCAGGTAGGGACTTGTTCAGGCATTGAGAACTACTCCCGCCACGTCGACCAACGGGCGGTGGGTACCCCGCCGAACACTCTCCTGGACTACTTCCCGGAGGACTTCCTGCTGGTAATCGACGAGAGCCATGTGACCGTCCCACAGATCGGGGGCATGTACGAGGGAGACATGTCGCGCAAGCGCACGCTCGTGGAGCACGGCTTCCGGCTGCCCAGTGCCATGGACAACCGGCCACTGAAGTGGGAGGAGTTCCTGGAGCGCACTGGCCAAACGGTGTACATGTCGGCCACTCCGGCTGCGTATGAGCTGTCGCGTTCTGATGGGGCCGTCGAGCAGATCATCCGGCCCACCGGTTTGGTGGACCCGGAAGTCTTGGTGCGCCCCACCCGGGGGCAGATCGACGACCTCATCGAGGAGATCCGGCTTCGGGCCGAGCGGAACGAGCGGGTGCTCGTCACAACCTTGACCAAGCGCATGGCTGAAGACCTGACCGACTACCTGCTGGAAGTCGGGCTACGGGTGCGCTACATGCACTCCGAAGTGGACACGCTGCGACGAGTGGAACTGCTTCGCGAACTGCGGCTGGGGGAGTACGACGTCCTAGTTGGTATCAACCTGTTGCGCGAGGGTCTCGACCTGCCGGAGGTCTCCCTGGTCGCGATCCTGGACGCCGACAAGGAAGGTTTCCTGCGATCCGCCACCTCGCTGATTCAGACCATCGGCCGTGCCGCCCGGAACGTCTCTGGTCAGGTGATCATGTACGCCGATGAGGTCACCGACTCCATGCGGCGCGCGATCGACGAAACGTCGCGACGGCGGGCAAAGCAGATCGCATACAACGCTGAGATGGGGATTGACCCGACCCCACTGCGCAAGCGGATCGCTGACATAACCGACGTCTTGGCGCGCGAGGAAGCGGACACCGAGCAGCTTGTGGGCGGCGGGGGCCGGGGCAGGTCTCGTGGCAAGGTGCCGATGCCGGGGATGTCGTCATCCGGGCGGGAGCGGGCCCCCCGCGACCTGCCGCGGGCCGAACTGGCCGGGTTGATCTCGGAGTTAACGGCGCAGATGCACAGTGCCGCCGAGAGCCTGCAGTTCGAGTTGGCCGCCCGGCTGCGTGACGAGGTGGCTGATTTGAAGCGGGAACTGCGCGGCATGGACGCTGCAGGGGTCGGCCCGGGCAGATAGGCGCCTAGGGTGGCCGGGACGAGAGGGGCCGCTTGAACGTCAGCGCCACCGTTTGGGCTGTCACCTTGGTGGCCATATTCGGCGTCTACATCGTTGAGTTCATCGTCGCAGCCCGCCGGCCACACGTGGTGCGGCCCCGCGAGGCCGGGATCTGGGTTGCGGTCTACGTCACCGCGGCCATCGCCTTCGGCGGATTGGTCGCCGCAGTGTGGGGTGGCGACTACGCCCTGCAGTACTACGCCGGCTGGTTGACCGAGTACAGCCTTTCGGTCGACAACCTGTTCGTTTTCGCACTGATCCTGAGCAGCTTCGCGGTGCCACGCCTGTACCAGCAGAAGGTGCTGCTGATCGGGATCACCTTCGCGCTCGTGCTTCGATTCATCTTCATCCTCGTCGGCGCGGCGGCGCTGGACCGGTTCGACTGGCTGTTCCTGGTCTTCGGCGGGTTCTTGCTCTACACCGCAGCGAAGCTGCTGACCGGCCATGGGACCGAAGAGGATCCCGCCCAGAACGTGATCCTGCGACGAATTCGGCGGGTGTTGCCCGTATCCCCGGATTACGACGAGGGTCGCTTCCTCACTCGGTATTCCGGACGACTGATGGCCACCCCGCTGCTGATGGTGGTCATTGCTCTCTTCGTCATCGACCTGGTCTTTGCCCTCGACTCCATCCCCGCGATCTTCGGGCTGACTACTGAGCCCTACATCGTGTTCACGGCCAACGCCTTCGCCCTTATGGGGCTGCGGCAGCTGTACTTCCTGCTGGACAACCTGCTGGATCGCCTGGTGTACCTGGACAAGGGGTTGGCGGTGATCCTGGCCTTCATCGGCGTGAAGCTGATCCTGCACGCGTTGCACGAAAGCGGCTGGAACGTTCCCGAAATCGGCATCGTGGCGTCGCTAGTGGTCATCCTGTCGATCCTCGCGGTCACGGTGATCGTGAGCCTGCGCGCCTCCGGCGGTCGGATCAGCGAAGAACGGGATGTTTGACGCCGTTTGGTTGCGGGTAGGGCCCGCACATGAGGATGGCACCCCAGGCACAAGGCAACGCCCAGGCGGCCGACGCCAAGCAGGATTGCCCCGTGTGTGGCCGCGAAGTGTCAACCCGTGCCTCGGATGGCCGGATTCGGGCCCACCGGGTGGGGCGCGGTGTGGATTCATGGCCCTGCCCCGGGGCCGACCCCACGATCGGCAAGTCCTGAACGCAATCGCCGCCCGCAACTAGGGGCGGTTTGTCCGATCCTGGATTCGGTCCTGATCGCCCACTCCTGGGTCGTTGCCCATTTCACCGTCGCTGTCCGAGCGCGAAGCGACGAAGAAGGCTGCTACCGCGATGACTGCGAGGGTTGCGAGGAGAAGCCATAAGGCGGCTGAGCGCTTGCTGGTTGGCACCGCCTACCAGCCCCGCTCGCGCCAGGCAGGCAGCTCCGGTCGTTCCGCCCCCAGAGTGGTGTCCGCGCCGTGTCCCGGGTAGACCCAGGTCTCGTCTGGGAAGCGGTCGAACAACTTGCTCACCACACCGGAGTACAGGGAATCGAAGGCCCTCGCATCGTCGGTCCGGCCGACGCCGCCAGGAAACAGGCAGTCGCCCGTGAACAGGTGTGGGTGCCCGTCCGGGTCGTCATAGCCCAGCACGATCGAGCCGTCCGTGTGGCCCTGCAGATGGGTGACGAGCAACTGCACATCACCGAAGTGGATCCGATCATCGTCCTGGACGAGGACATCCGTCTCGACCGGCAGCGCAGCGGCATCCGCGGGGTGGGCGAAAGTACGGGCGCCGGTGGCGGCAACCACCTCCGACAACGCCCCGTAGTGATCGGCATGGGCGTGAGTTGTCACCACCGCCTGCAGGGAGCCGGCGCCGGCCAACTCCAGCAGTAGCGGCGCATCTGCGGCCGCGTCTACCAGCAATTGGGCGCCGGTCCGCCGGCAGCGCAGCAGGTAGCAGTTGTTGTCCATCCCGCCGACGGCGACCTTGGTGATCACCAGGTTTGGCAGTTCGCGCACGTCCGGGGGCCCACCGACGCGCACCCGTCCGCTGTATCCGGTCATGACCTGCCTGCCGTCTGCCGCATTCGTGCCCCTTCGGCTCCGCACCTGCTGCCCGGCACCGTAGCGCGATGGTCGGTCCCGGCGGTTAGCCTGACCGCACCGGGCGCCGGGTGCGCCGAACGTTAGGCCTGGCCAGGTGGCGAGGGCGCGAGAAGGGGTGCGCGAGTGGATCGGTTGGTCGTCCGCGGCGCGCGGGAGCACAACCTCAAGGACGTTTCGCTGGACCTGCCCCGCGAGGCATTGATCGTGTTCACGGGCCTGTCGGGTTCGGGCAAGTCCAGCCTCGCGTTCGACACGATCTTCGCGGAGGGGCAACGGCGGTACGTCGAGAGCCTGTCCGCCTACGCCCGGCAATTCCTGGGCCAGATGGACAAGCCGGACGTGGATTTCATCGAGGGCCTTTCGCCAGCTGTCTCGATCGACCAGAAGTCCACATCGCGCAACCCGCGGTCCACGGTCGGAACCATCACCGAGGTCTACGACTACCTGCGCCTGCTCTACGCGCGGATTGGCAAGCCGCATTGCCCCGAGTGCGGTCGGCCCATCGCCAGGCAGACGCCCCAGCAGATCGTGGACCAGATTCTGGAGTTGCCGGAGGGCACCCGCTTCCAGGTCCTGGCACCGGTGGTCCGCAGTCGCAAGGGCGAGTACGTCGACTTGTTCAACGAACTCCAGACCAAGGGTTTTGCGCGGGCGCGCGTCAACGGAGAGGTCGTGGCCCTCACCGATCCCCCCAAACTGCACAAGCAGCGCAAGCACACGATCGAGGCAGTGGTGGACCGGCTGGCGGTCAAGGGGACTGCCCGGCGGCGGCTCACGGACTCCATCGAGACAGCGCTGACCATGACCGGCGGGACCGTCCTTCTGGACTTCGTGGATCTGCCGGATGACGACCCCGAACGCGAGCGAACGTTCTCTGAACACTTGGCCTGCTTGGACGACGGGCTCTCCTTTGAGGAGTTGGAGCCGCGGTCCTTCTCCTTCAACAGCCCCTATGGCGCCTGCGGTGAGTGCAGCGGTCTGGGCACGCGAATGGAAGTCGACCCCGAGTTGGTGATCCCCGACCCGGACCGCTCACTGGCCGACGGCGCGGTCGCGCCATGGTCGGGGTCCGGCAGTACGTCGGACTACTTCGCCCGGTTGCTGGATGCCCTCAGCGAGGCAGCTGGGTTCTCCGCCGAAACCGCCTTCCGGGCCTTGCCCGCAAAGGCCAAGGAGGCGGTCCTGTTCGGCTGGGATGAGCCGCTGGACGTGCGTTACCGAAACCGTTTCGGCAGGGAGCGCGTCTACACCACCCATTTCGAGGGTGTCATTCCCTACATCCAGCGGCGGCACTCCGAATCCGAGAGTGACTCCAGCCGGGAGCGATTCGAAGGCTTCATGCGGCAGATCCCATGCCCCACGTGCGCCGGCTCGCGGCTGAAGCCGATCAGTCTGGCGGTCACGATCGGTGGCAGATCCATCGCCGACGTGGCGGCCATGCCTGTCGACGAGTGTTCCCGCTTCCTTGCTGATCTGACCCTGTCGGACCGGGACCAGCAGATCGCCTCCCGGGTGCTGAAGGAGGTCGGCGAGCGGCTGCGATTCCTGCTCGATGTGGGCCTGGATTACCTCACTCTGGACCGGGCCGCGGGGACGCTGGCCGGCGGTGAGGCGCAGCGGATCCGCTTGGCCACGCAGATCGGGTCCGGCTTGGTCGGCGTCCTGTATGTGCTCGACGAGCCCAGCATCGGACTGCATCAGCGAGACAACCACCGCCTGATCGACACGCTGGTCCGGCTGCGGGACCTGGGCAACACCCTCATCGTCGTTGAGCACGACGAGGACACGATCCGGACCGCGGACTGGGTTGTCGACATCGGTCCGGGGGCGGGGGAGCACGGCGGTCAGGTGGTCGTTTCCGGCGACGTGAAGGAGCTGCTGGAACATCCCGATTCGCTGACCGGCGCGTACCTTTCCGGTCGCGAGCAGATCGCCGTGCCCGAAGTGCGTCGACCCCGAACCCCAGAACGGGAACTGGTGGTGCACGGCGCCCGCGAGCACAATCTGCAGAACCTGACCGTGCCGTTCCCCTTGGGCACCTTCATCGCAGTTACCGGCGTCTCCGGTTCGGGCAAGTCGACCCTGGTGAACGACGTCCTGTACCGCGCGTTGGCTCGGGATCTGCACGCGGCGCGGACTGTGCCCGGACGGCATCTTCGGCTCACCGGAACCGATCTCGTGGACAAGGTGGTGCACGTAGACCAGAGCCCGATCGGGAGGACCCCACGCTCAAACCCAGCCACCTACACCGGCGTTTTCGATCACGTCCGCAAACTCTTCGCAGCGACCACCGAGGCAAAGGTGCGCGGCTACCAGCCGGGCCGATTCTCCTTCAACGTCAAGGGTGGCCGGTGCGAGTCCTGCGCCGGGGACGGCACCATCAAGATCGAGATGAACTTCCTGCCGGATGTCTACGTGCCTTGCGAGGTCTGCCGGGGCGCCCGGTACAACCGGGAAACGCTTGAGGTGCACTTCAAGGGGCGCACGATCGCGGAAGTCCTGGACATGCCGATTGAGGAAGCTTTGGACTTCTTCGAGGCGGTGCCCGCGATCCGCCGGCACTTGGCCACGTTGGTGGACGTCGGGTTGGGGTACGTGCGCCTGGGGCAGCCCGCACCCACCCTCTCCGGAGGCGAAGCACAGCGGGTCAAACTGGCGTCCGAACTGCAGCGGCGGTCCACCGGGCGCACCGTCTACGTCTTGGACGAACCGACGACCGGGCTGCACTTCGAAGACGTGCGCAAGTTGCTGGGCGTCCTTGGCCGGCTGGTGGACGGGGGCAACACGGTCATCGTCATCGAACACAACCTGGACGTGATCAAGACAGCCGACTGGATCGTGGACATGGGGCCCGAAGGTGGCCACGGTGGCGGCAAAGTGGTGACCACTGGCACGCCGGAGGAGGTGGCTGCCTATTCAGACAGTCACACGGGCCGGTTCCTCGCGCACATGCTGAGCCAGCCGGTCACTGGCGCACCCGGGACCGGAGGCAAGGGGAGCGGGCGGCGTCGCGCCAAGTCGACGAAACAGAGTTAGCCTCGGCTCATGAACGAGGAACTGACCCGTAGACGGGTGCTTGGTGGTGCCGCAGCCGTTGGTGCGGCCGGTGTTTTGGCCCCGGCGTTGGCCGCCTGCGGCGGCGAGGACACAGCCGACTCGGGCTCTGCGACTGACTCGACCGGAGCCGCTGGCGATTCAGCGGACACCGCGGGCGAGATCCGGATCAAAGCCGCTGATATCCCCGACGGCGGGGGCACCGTGGTCGGGGATGTGGTCGTCGTTAAGGACGGCGCCGACGTGCGCGCCTTCTCGGCGGTCTGCCCGCATCAGGGCTGCACCGTCGACTCCGTCGCCGATGGCGCCATCTCGTGCCCGTGCCACGGCAGCCAGTTCTCCACGGCTGACGGAGGGGTCATCCAGGGGCCGGCAACACGCGGTTTGGCGGTCGCAACCGCTTCGGTTGATGGTGACGAGGTCGTGGTGACGGTCGCCTGAGCGACTCCTACGCTCACCACGTGGTCTACCCGCAGTACCGGCCCGAGCCGGGAACCATCCCGGCCGAACCGGGGGTCTACCGGTTCCGGGATAACGACGGCCGCGTCATCTATGTCGGCAAGGCGAACAGCCTCCGGTCCAGGTTGGCGAACTACTTCACCGGCTTCGTGGAGATGCATCCCCGGACGCAAGCCATGGTCACCACCGCGGCTTCGGTCGATTGGACGGTGGTCAGTAACGAGGTCGAGGCGCTGCAACTGGAGTACGCCTGGATCCAGGAGTACCAACCGCGCTTCAACATCAAGTACCGCGACGACAAGAGCTACCCGCTACTCGCGGTGACAGTCAATGAGCAGTTTCCGCGGGTGCATGTGTATCGGGGCGCCCGCAAGCGTGGCGTTCGCTACTTCGGTCCGTTCGCCCATGCCTGGGCCATTCGGGAAACCGTCGACCTCATGTTGCGCGCCTTCCCGGTGCGCACCTGTTCAGCCGGGGTCTTTCGGCGGGCCAAGGCCTCCGGACGCCCGTGCTTGTTGGGCTATATCGACAAGTGCAGCGCGCCCTGCGTCGAACGTGTTGACGCGGCCGAACATCGGCAGTTGGTCGAGGACTTCTGCGACTTCCTCACCGGCCGTACCGAACCGTTTGTTCGCCGCTTGGAGGCGGAGATGCGCACTGCCGCCGCAGCCCAGGACTACGAGCGGGCTGCCCGGCTGCGAGACGACCTGGCGGCGCTGGGCCGCGTCCTGGAACGCAACGCGGTCGTCTTGCCGGACGGTGTCGACGCGGATGTGGTCGGTCTGGCCGAGGACGACCTCGAGGCCGCCGTGCACCTGTTTCACGTTCGCGGCGGCCGTGTACGTGCCGAGCGCGGTCTGGTGGTCGAGCGGGTGGAAGACGTGGACACCGCCGGCCTGCTCGAACACCTGCTGGCCCAGATCTACGACGAATCCCAGCCGCCGCCGCGACTGGTCCTCTTGCCGGTGGAACTGCCCGTCGGCGTGGAGCGATGGCTGCAGCAGTTCCGCGGGCGACCGGTCACCATCGCCGTCCCCAAGCGCGGGGACCGGCGTTCACTCTTGGCCACGGCCACCCGGAACGCCGATCAGTCGTTGGCCCTGCACAAGTTGCGCCGCGCCGGGGACCTAACCGCCAGAGGGCAGGCGCTGGCCGATCTGCAGGAGCAGCTGGGGCTGGAGCGGGCGCCCCTGCGCATCGAGGCCGTAGACATCTCCACGCTGCAGGGGACGCAGACCGTCGGTTCCCTGGTCGTCTTCGAAGACGGCATGCCACGCAAGTCCGATTACCGCCGGTTCGCCCTGCCTGAAGGGGTTGACGACGTGAGCGCCGTTCGGGAGGTGGTTCGGCGACGGTTTGCGCGCCTGGAGTCGGAGCCTTCGGAACGACCGAGTCGGTTCGCCTACCCACCGCAACTGCTCCTGATCGACGGTGGGGCTCCGCAGGTGGAGGCAGCGGCCGCCGAAGTCGTTTCCGCCGGCAGCGACGTCCCCGTCATTGGTCTGGCCAAGCGCCTGGAGGAAGTCTGGATGCCTGGCGACCCGGATCCGCTCATCCTGCCCCGTGGCAGCGACGCCCTGTATCTGCTCCAACGCGTACGCGACGAGGCACATCGGTTCGCAATTTCCTTCCACCGGAAGAAGCGGTCCCGGTCGATGGTGGACACCGTCCTGTCCGACATCCCCGGGCTAGGTCCGACCCGCAAAGCCGCCCTGCTGCGACACTTCGGATCATTGAAGCGGCTGCGGGCCGCGACAGCTGAGGAGGTGGCCGAAGTGCCAGGGATAGGACCGGCCACCGCGACCGTTGTGGTCGAGGCGCTCGCCGCCACTGAGACACCCACAGTCGTTGACAAAGTGACTGGAGAGGTGCACTCGTGACGACTGCCCCCGTGGGACCCGCGAGCACGGAGTTGTTGCTGATCAGCGGCATGTCCGGAGCCGGTCGCAGCACCGTCGCGCACGTCCTCGAGGACCTGGGCTGGTTTGTCGTCGACAATCTCCCACCGGGCTTGTTGCCGACATTGGCGACCCTCGGCGCTAGAACCGAGGGGCGGGTCGACCGCCTTGCGGTCGTGGTCGACGTCCGGGGGCGGGCGTTCTTCGCCGACCTCACCGACTCCCTTGAGCAGGTCCGGGGGGCGGGACTGAACCCGCGGATTGTCTTCCTCGAGGCGTCCGACCAAGCGCTCGTGCGTCGCTTCGAGGCGGTGCGCCGACCGCACCCGCTGCAGGGTTCCGGTCGCATCGTCGACGGCATTCAGGCCGAACGGGACGTGCTGTCGGCACTGCGGGCCCAAGCGGACTTGGTGATCGACACGACCGACCTGACGGTGCATCAACTACGGGACAAGGTCGAGGCCTTAGGCCGTGGGGCCGCAGACACGCGCGTCACCTTGCTGTCGTTTGGCTTCAAGTACGGGATCCCGCTGGACGCCGACCTGGTTCTGGACATGCGGTTCCTGCCCAACCCCCACTGGATCCCCGAGTTGCGGCCGTTGACGGGCCAAACCGAAGACGTGCGCCAGTACGTGCTCTCCCAACCCAGCGCCGAGCCGGCCCTGACGAACATCGAGGGCCTACTGCGGGAGGCGCTGCCGGGATTCCGCAGCGAGGGAAAGCGCTTCCTGACGGTTGCGATCGGCTGCACCGGGGGCAAGCACCGCAGCGTTGCCGTCACCGAGGACCTGGCTCGGCGACTCCGCGCGGACGGCGTTGACCTGCAGGTCGTTCATCGGGACGTGGGCCGCGAATGACGGAGATCGACCTGCCCCGGACCGAGGTCGCCCCATCGTCGGCTCGCGAAGGCCAGGGTGGACCGCCGGCCGTGGTGGCGCTGGGGGGCGGTCACGGACTCGCCGTCTCCCTGCGGGCGCTACGTCGGCTGACGCCAAATCTCACGGCAGTCGTGACCGTGGCCGACAACGGGGGTTCCAGCGGTCGCATTCGGCGGCAGTTCGGCGGGTTGCCGCCAGGGGACCTACGCATGGCGTTGGCGGCGCTATGCGGCGACGACGACTGGGGCGCGACCTGGAGTTCGGTGTCACAACACCGGTTCGGCGGCGAGGGGGACCTGGCCGGTCACGCGGTTGGCAACGTCCTGCTCGCCGCGTTGTGGGAAATAACCGGGGATCCGGTCGCCGGTCTGGACTGGATGGGTCGGCTGCTGCAAACACACGGCCGCGTCCTGCCCATGAGCGAACAACCCTTGGAGATCGTCGCGAGCGTTCGCGGTCCGGACGGGGTCCGGGAAGTCGCCGGGCAGGAGGCGGTTGCCACCTGTGCCGACGAGATCCTCGACGTACGGCTACATCCGGATCCGCCGCAGGCCTGCCCGGCCGCGGTCGCGGCTCTACGCCAGGCGGACATCGCCGTGCTCGGGCCCGGCTCCTGGTATACGAGCCTGCTGCCACATCTGCTCGTGCCCGATCTCGCCGCTGCCGTGGTCAGCGGCCCCCAGCGGCGCATCGTGGTGTTGAACCTGGTCGGCCAGCCCGGGGAAACCGCCGGCTTCGATCCGCCGCGCCATCTGGACGTGTTGGCCGAGCACGTCCCCGGGCTGCGAGTTGATCATGTTCTGGCCGACAGCAGCGCCAAGCCCTGGGAGACCGGATTGCGGAACTCGGCAGCGGCGCTGGGGGCCGACGTGCGCTTCGAGGACGTCAGCGACCCACGCCAAACAGGTCATCACGATCCGGTCCGGTTGGCAGGCGCGCTCGCCAACATGGGCGTCCGTGGCAATATCGGGGCGTGGCGATGACAGCGGCGGTCAAGGACGAGTTGTCTCGGATCGCCATCACGAAGCCCTGTTGCCGCAAAGCGGAGGTGGCTACGACGCTGCGTTTCGCAGGTGGGCTGCACATCGTGGCCGGTCGCATCGTGGTCGAGGCCGAGCTTGATACGGGTGCAGCGGCCCGTCGCTTGCGCCGCGACATCGCCGAGGTCTTCGGTCACCCCAGCGAGGTCCATGTGCTGGCGCCGGGAGGACTTCGCAAGGGCAACAGATACGTCGTCCGCGTCGTCAAGGACGGTGAGGCGCTGGCCCTGCAGACGGGGCTGATCGACAGCCGCGGCCGCCCGGTACGGGGGTTGCCGTCACAGGTCGTCAACGGCTCCCTGTGCGATGCCGAGTCGGCTTGGCGGGGCGCCTTCCTGGCTCGCGGCTCCCTGACCGAGCCTGGCCGCAGCAGCGCGCTGGAGGTGACCTCACCCGGCCCGGAGGCGGCGATGGCCCTGGTGGGTGCGGCCCGCCGATTGGGCGTTACGGCAAAGGCCCGTGAGGTGCGGGGCGTGGACCGGGTCGTCCTCAAGGACGGGGACGCGATCGGTTCGCTCCTGACCCGACTGGGCGCGCACGACAGCGTCCTGGCTTGGGAGGAACGGCGGATGCGCCGGGAGGTTCGGGCGACCGCACACCGCCTGGCCAACTTCGACGACGCCAACCTGCGGCGGTCGGTCCGCGCGGCGGTGGCCGCCGGAGCCCGGGTGGAACGCGCCATGGAGATCCTCGGTGACGAGGTTCCGGATCATCTCGCCGAAGCGGGCAACCTGCGTCTACAGCACAAGCAGGCATCGTTGGAGGAACTCGGCGCCCTGGCGAATCCGCCGCTTACGAAGGACGCAGTCGCGGGCCGGATCCGCCGGTTGCTGGCGATGGCCGACAAGCGCGCGGAGGAGTTGGGCATCCCGGACACCGAGCAGGCACTGACCCCGGAGATGCTCGACGGCTGAGCGGCCATAGGGTCGGGGTGGACGGCACGAATCCGCCGCCCGAACGAATCGACGCCAGGAGGACCGGCCCGTGACCATCCGTGTGGGGATTAACGGCTTCGGCCGCATCGGACGCAACTTCACCCGTGCCGTAGTTGGGCAGCGCGAGGACCACCCGCTGCGCGCCATCGGCCGCATCATTGCGGGGGAGGACGTACAGATCGTTGCTGTCAACGATCTGACCGACACCGAGACCCTGGCGCATCTACTGCAGTACGACAGCATCCTGGGTAAGTGCCCGGTGGACGTGTCCGCCGACGGCGACTTCATCCAGCTCGGCCCGGAGCGGATCAAGGTCCTGGCCGAGCGCGACCCCGGCGCTTTGCCCTGGGGCGACCTCGGTGTCGACATCGTCATCGAGTCGACTGGACGGTTCACCTCGGCTGAGGACGCGGGCAAACACCTCGCGGGTGGTGCGCGCAAGGTGGTCATCAGCGCCCCGGCGAAGGGCGAGGACGTCACGATCGTCATGGGCGTCAATGACGACCAGTACGACCCCCAGGCCCACAACATCATCTCCAACGCCTCGTGCACGACGAACTGCCTGGCGCCGATGGCCAAGGTGCTCGACGACACGTTCGGTATCGAGCTGGGGCTGATGACGACGATCCACGCCTACACAAACGACCAGGTCATCCTGGACTTCCCGCACAAGGACCTGCGGCGGGCGCGCGCGGCGGCCGTGAACATGATTCCGACCACAACCGGTGCCGCCAAGGCCATCGGGCTGGTCCTGCCGCAGCTCAAGGGTCGCCTGGACGGCTACGCGATGCGGGTGCCGGTGCCCACGGGCTCAGCCACCGACCTGACTGTTCGGCTGCGCACCGAAGCCAGTGCGGCCGACATCAACGCCGCGATGGCGGCGGCCGCAGCGGGTCCGCTGGCCGGAATCCTGGAGTACACCGAGGCGCCGATCGTCTCCAGCGACATCGTCACCTCGCCGGCGTCCTGCATCTTCGACGCCGGGATGACGAGTGCGATGGGTGACAGCGCCAAGGTTCTGGGCTGGTACGACAACGAGTGGGGTTACAGCAACCGCCTCGTCGATCTGGTGCGCTTGATCTCCGCTCGGGGCTGAACGGGATGCGCACTCTCGACGACCTGGACGTCGCACAGCGGACAGTGTTCGTCCGAGCTGACCTGAATGTCCCGCTGGACGGCCAGGAGATAACCGACGACGGGCGGATCCGCGCTTGCCTCCCGACACTTCAGGACCTCCTCGGACGTGGTGCCGCAGTCCTGGTTGCCAGCCACTTGGGGCGGCCTAAGGGCGAGGTGGTTCCCGAGCTGTCGGTGCAACCGGTTGCGGACCGACTTTCCGCGCTGCTGGCCACCGACGTCAAAGTGGCCGACGACGTGGCCGGGGGCTCCGCTGCGGCCGTGGCCAGCGCGCTTCAGCCCGGCCAGGTGGCCATGTTGGAGAACCTGCGCTTTGAGGCCGCTGAGACGGCCAAGGACGACAGGCAGCGGGCTGACTTCGCGGCCAGACTGGCGAGGCTTGCGGACGTGTACGTCGGCGACGGATTCGGTGCGCTGCACCGCAAGCACGCCAGCGTCTATGACCTACCGCTGCTGTTGCCCCACGCAGCCGGGCGGCTGGTGTCGGCGGAAGTGGAGGTGCTGCGCCAACTCACCGACGATCCAAAGCGGCCGTTCACGGTGCTGTTGGGTGGTTCGAAGGTCTCGGACAAACTGGCAGTCCTAACGTCACTGGTCCAGAGCGTGGATCGACTGCTCATCGGTGGGGGCATGGCGTTCACCTTCCTCGCCGCCCGCGGGTTCAGCGTCGGATCCTCCCTGCTGGAGACTGAACTGATCCCGACCGTGACCGAAGTATTGGCGGCTGCTGAGGAACGCGGAGTTGAGGTCTTGCTGCCGGTCGATGTCGTGGCTGCCACGCATTTTGCAGTGGACGCCGAACACCACGTCGTGGATGCCGACGCGATTCCCGAATCGATGATGGGCCTCGACATCGGGCCGGAGACGCGGCAGCTGTTCGGGGCGGAACTGCAGGACTCCGGGACCGTCTTCTGGAACGGCCCGATGGGGGTCTTTGAGATGCCACCTTTCGCGCACGGCACCCGTGAGGTCGCCGAGGCGTTGGCCAGATCCGACGCGTTCTCGGTTGTCGGCGGCGGCGATTCGGCTGCTGCGGTTCGACTGCTCGGCCTGTCGGAAGATGCCTACGACCACATTTCCACCGGTGGCGGCGCCAGTCTGGAGTACCTGGAAGGGCGGCCCCTTCCTGGGCTGCAGGCCCTGGAGACCGACTCATGACCGCGGCCCGAAAGCCGCTCATGGCCGGCAACTGGAAGATGAACCTGAATCATCTGGACGCCATCGCCCACGTGCAGAAGCTTGCATTCACGCTGACCGATGCCGATTACGAAGCAGTGGACGTGGTCGTGCTTCCGCCGTTCACAGCCATTCGGTCCGTGCAGACCCTGGTGGACGGTGACCGACTCCGAATCCGGTACGGGGCACAAGACCTGTCCGCAAACGAGGATGGGGCGTTCACCGGGGAGATCTCCGGTGCCATGCTGGCCAAGTTGGGCTGCTCGTTCGTGACGGTCGGGCACAGCGAACGGCGGCAGTATCACGCCGAGTCCAACGAGATGGTGGCCGCCAAGGCGCAGGCGGCTTGGCGACATGGGCTCACCCCGATCGTGTGCGTGGGCGAGCCATTGGATGTCCGGCAATCCGGAACGCAGGTCGAGTACACGCTGGAACAGCTGCGTGGATCCTTGGCCGGGGCCGACTCCGCCAAGGTCAACGAGGGAGTTGTCGCCTACGAACCGGTGTGGGCGATTGGCACCGGTGAGGTCGCGACGGGCGAGGACGCGCAGGAGATGGCCGCCGCGATCCGGTCGGTCATCACCGAACTGCACGGCGCCGACGCCGGTAGCGGGGTCCGCATCCTCTACGGCGGGTCGGTGAAGCCGGACAACGTGGTTTCGATCATGGCCCAGCCGGACGTGGACGGCGCGCTGGTCGGGGGTGCGTCCCTGAAGCCGGAGTCGTTCGCCGACCTTGCTCGGTACCGCGAGATCGGCTCGTAGCCACTTGCGGGTTATCCTGCTCGCCGAGGACCACTGGAAGGACCGCTCGTGACGATCATCGCGTATATCTTCGCGATCTTGTTGGCGCTCACAAGTTTGGCGCTCATCAGCCTTGTGCTTCTACACAAGGGCAAGGGCGGTGGGCTGTCCGACATGTTCGGCGGGGGTATCTCGACCTCCTACGGTGGCTCATCGGTGGTTGAGCGCAACCTGGATCGACTCACGATCGGCATCGGCATCGTGTGGATCGCCTGCGTTGTGGCCCTGGGCCTGGTCGTTAAGTCCCTAGCGTGATCATGCAACGAACGAAGGGGAGGGCCAGTGGCCGGCGGTAGCGCAATTCGGGGGTCCCGAGTAGGGGCCGGACCGATGGGAGAGCAGGAACGCGGCGAGGCCGCTCCTCGGTTCATCATCTCGTTCTGGTGCGGCCAGGGCCACGAATCCCGTCCCTCGTTCGCCGAAGAGGCGGACATCCCCGAGCAGTGGGACTGCCCGCGCTGCGGATGGCCGGCCGGACAGGACAAGGCCAATCCGCCGTCGCCGCCCAAGAACGAGCCATACAAGACTCACCTTGCGTACGTGAAGGAACGGCGCAGCGACAAGGACGGCGCCGCGATCCTGGACGAGGCGATCGAGGAACTGCGCAAGAACCGTAAGCGCTAGGGGCCCAGTTCAAGCGACGCCGGATCGATCACAGCTTGACGATTGGGTACGCCCGCATCAGGTCGCTAGCAATGCGGCGATACCTGTGCGTCGGTCCGTCAGATGCACGTGCAGAGTCGGTCGGCCGAGGTCCTGAAGCACCTTGAGGTCACCTAGCGCCTGCGCTCGCTGGAGATCTGCGAAGGCGTATCCACCGGAGACCTGTTGGCCCGCGGAGCCGGTGATGAACAGGTAGGAACCGACCGCAGGGCCGCCCTTGTGGTACTGACCGGTGGAGTGCAGGTACCGGGGACCCCATCCGAATGTGACGGAGATGTCGCTGCGGCGCGCCTGCAGGCGGTCGCGCAGTTTCTGCAGGTCGCGGTCCGCATCCGGATCGAGGAACGCCAGGATGGCCAGATACCCGCCACTGGGGACCCCGTCGGCCAGGGCAGCCAGGTCCGGTCCCACTTCCGCCGGGTCCCGGTCGGGCGTCCCCCACGAACTGCCCTCGGCGAGCAACGCGGACGTAGCCGACTTGGCCCGCTGAACGTCCGGCTGGTCGAAGGCGTTCACCCCAAGTTCAGCGCACAACAGCGACGTTGCGAACTCCCACGCCAAGAACTGCGCTCCGAGCGGCCCATCCACCCGAACCTCGGCCCCGGCTTCGTCGCCGAAGACGACGGCCACCGGGGATTCGCCCACCACGGGAAGCAGCCCGGTACCGGACTTGCCGCTGGATTCGGCAATCAGTTGCTCCGCCCAGTCGGCGAATCCGAAGGCACCCCGGGGCGCCATCTGGCCGGTCCGCTTGGCTGCCAACGCCATGGCCGCACCCAGGCGCGCCGCCGGTCCCTGCGGGTCGGCCAACAGGGGCTGAAACTGCGCTGCGTCCGCGAGCAGCGGGCCGATCGCGGCCCCGGCCAGCAGTGGGGCTAGCAGGCCGAACGCCGAGAGCACGCTGAACCGACCACCGACATCGGCACGGCCGTGCACTACCGCCCAACCGGCCTCGCCAGCGAGCTGCTCCAACGGGGAGCCAGGGTCGGTTACCACGATGATGTGCCGCGCGCGTTGACCCGGGTCCAGCCCGGCTTCGGCGAGGGTTTGCTCAAAGGCCTGCCGATGGGCGTTGGTTTCGACGGTGCTGCCGGACTTGCTGGCGACGACGAGCAGCGTCTCTGTGGCGCGGTCCAGAAGTCGACGCTGAACCGCGACCGGATCGGTGGTGTCCACCGTCACCAGGTCGACTCCGGTTGCGTTTGCGACAACCTCCGCACCCAGGGAGGAACCACCCATGCCGGCCAACGCCACGCGTCGCAGATCGGCTCGCTCAACCGTCAGTTCCTGCCACTGCGGCAGCCGGCGCAAGCTGTCGGCGGGCAGGTCCAGCCAGCCGAGCCGCTGGGTGGCCTCCGCTTGCGCGTCGGGGCCCCACAAGTCGGTTTCGCCGGCGGCAAGCCGCGACACCAGCGAACGACTTTGCCAATCGGCGAGCAGGTCGTCGATGTCCGGGTCGGCGGCAATGACGTCGATCATGCCTGCGCCAACCCCGAGTCCACGCTGCGCAGGAGGTCACGCCAGGAACCCACGAACTTGTCGACGCCCTCTCGCTCCAGATTCAGATAGACGGATTCCATGTCCACGCCTACCTCGGCCAGGCGGTTGAAATGCTCAACGGCTTCGTCGTACCGGCTGATCACGGTCTCCGCCGAAACGGGGTCGGCGGCCGCAGCAGCGTGCAAGGTGGCCTCCGGGAGCGTGTTCACGGTTCCCTCGGTGACCAGGCCGTCCACGTACATCGTGGGGGAGTAGGCCGGATCCTTCACGCCAGTGGACGCCCATAGCGGTCGTTGCAGCCGAACCCCGGATGCAGCGAGCGCCTGAACCCGCTCGGTGGCACAGAAGTCGCGGAAGACTCCGTGAGCAAGTCGGGCGTTCGCCAGTCCGGTGCCGCCGCGCAGTTGGGCGGCGAGCGGATCGCCGGATTCATCGAGCAGCGGGTCCACTGCGGTGTCCACGCGACTGACGAAGAATGATGCGACGCTCACCAGGCGTTCGGCCGGAACTCCGGATTCCAGTGCCTGCTCGCAGCCGGCAGCCCAAGCGTCCAGGACCTCCCGGTACCGAACCGGCGAGAAGATAAGGGTCACGTTGACCGAAACCCCCGCCGCCAGCGTGCGCTGGATGGCAGGAAGCCCAGCCTTTGTTGCCGGAATCTTCACCAGGACATTGGGCCGCCCCACGCGGTCATGAAGTCGTTGGGCCACTTCGACCGTGGCGTCCTCCTCATGCGCCAGCGTGGGGTCCACTTCGATCGAGACCCGGCCGTCCACACCTTCGGTCGACTCCCAGGTGCCGAGCAGGACGTCACATGCGCCGGCGACGTCCTGGACCATGAGGGTTTCGGTCGCCGCCTCGGCGTCTTCGCCCTGGCGACTCAGGTCGGCCAGACCGTCGGCGTAGGTAGCCGAGTCGGATACGGCACCGGCGAAGATGGTCGGGTTGGTCGTGACTCCGCTGACCCCGAGGTCCGAGATCAGTTGCTGGAGGCTGCCGTCCCGCAATCGGGCCCGACTCATGTCATCGAGCCACACCGAGACTCCCGCCTGCGTCAGGGCACGCAGCGATCCATTCACCCGGTTACCTCCGCGAGAGACTCCCGCGCCGCGGCCACGACAGCATCGGCGGTCAACCCGAATTCGGCGTACAGGCGTTCGTACGGTGCCGATGCGCCGAAATGCTCCAGGCTCACCGTCTTTCCGATGTCGCCAACCAGTCGATGCCACGGCAGCGCGGTCGCGGCCTCGACTGAGACTCGTGCCCGTACCGCTGGCGGGAGGATCTCGTCGCGATAGTCCTCCGGCTGTTGCGCAAACCACTCCATGCACGGGACGGACACCACGCGCGCCGGGACGCCGGTGCGCTGGAGGACGTCTTGGGCTTCGAGGGCGATCTGTACTTCCGACCCCGATGCAAGCAAGAGAACCTGGGGTGAGCCACCCTCGGCTTCACTGACCACGTAGGCGCCACGCGACACAGCGGCCGGGTCGGAACCAGTCAGCACGGGTAGCCCTTGCCTGGTCAGACACAGCGCCACCGGACCGTCGGACTCGAGCGTGGCAGCCCAGGCGCCCGCGGTCTCGGTGGCATCGGCGGGTCGGACGACCGCCAGCCCCGGGATGGCTCGCAGTGCGGCCAGGTGTTCCACCGGCTGGTGTGTCGGCCCGTCCTCACCCAGTCCGATGGAGTCGTGGGTCCACACGTAGACCGTTGGCAGGTTCATCAAGGCCGCCAGCCGCACCGCCGGTCGCATGTAGTCACTGAAGACCAGGAAGGTGCCGCCGTAGGCCCGAGTAAGGCCGTGCAGCGCAATGCCGTTTAGAGCTGCACCCATGGCGTGCTCGCGGATGCCGAAGTGGATGGTGCGTCCGGGGTGTTCCGGCCCGAAAGCTGTCGTTGCCGTCGATGGTCGTGTTGTTCGAGCCGGCCAGGTCCGCGGAGCCACCCCATAGCTCAGGCAGTACGGCACCGAGCGCTTGCAGTGTTTTCCCGCTCGCCGACCGCGTCGCCACGGAGGCGCCGACCTCGAATTCCGGCAACACGTCGGTCCAGCCTGCGGGCAACTCACGGCGGCTCAGGCGGTCCAGCAACTCTGCGCGGTCCGGATGGCTGCTGCGCCACCGGGCTAGGTCGCCGTCCCAGGTTGCGCGCAATTCCGCCCCTCTGGCTGCGACCTGCCGGCTGCGCTCCAGCACCGCTGTGGGCACTTCGAACGTCGAATCGGGGTCCAGGCCCAGAAGTCGCTTAGTCGCCGCAACTTCATCCGCCCCAAGCGCCGAACCATGCGAGGCGGCTGTGTTGCTGGCGTTTGGCGCCGGCCAGGCGATGACCGAGTTCACCTCGATGAAGGCGGGTCGATCTGCGGCACGTGCGGCTCGAAAGGCCGCATCCAGCGCGGCGACATCGCGGATGTCGGCTACGCGTTGGGTGTGCCAGCCGTACGCGGCGTATCGGGCCAGCACATCCTCGGACAGCGCCAACCCCGTGTCGCCCTCGATCGTGATCCGGTTGGCGTCGTACAAGACGATCAGGTTGTCCAACTTCAGGTGGCCGGCCAGGGAGGAGGCCTCTGCAGTGACCCCCTCCTCGATGTCACCGTCGGATGCGAACACCCAGATGGTGTGATCGAAAGGGCTCGTGCCGGCGACGGCGTCCGGGTCCAGCAGGGCCCGACTGCGGCGGACCCCCATCGCCATGCCGACCGCAGTGGCCAACCCCTGACCCAACGGCCCCGTCGTGGTCTCAACGCCCGGGGTGTGCCCGTACTCAGGGTGTCCGGGAGTCTGGCTGCCCCAGGAGCGGAACGCTTTGAGGTCATCGAGAGTCAGGGGATACCCAGACAAGAAGAGCTGGATGTACAGCGTCAGGCTGCTGTGACCGCAGGAAAGCACGAACCGGTCCCGGCCCAGCCAGCCCGGATCCGCGGGGTCGTGGCGCAGGTGTCGTTGGAAGAGCAGATAGGCCGCCGGGGCCAGGGCCATGGCGGTGCCCGGGTGCCCGTTGCCCGCGGCCTCTACTGCATCCATGGCGAGGCCGCGGATGACGTTTAGGGCTCGATCGTCGGTTTCGGTCCAGTCCGGCAGAACCGGGTTGTCGGTCCGCACGCTCACTGACCGGATCTCCTCTCGGGACAAGGGCTCAAGAACCCTACCGGCTAGGCTGAGCGGGCTGATCGGCGACAAAGCGCCGGGAGGTGGGCCGCACGTCGGCTCTGGGTTCGGGTGCGCCGACAGGCGCGTGACGAGGTGCCGTGACCGCAGTAGATCCGCGACCCGCGGCCAGCGACGCAACGCCCCAGTCGCCGGCGCGACGCACCAGCCGTCTGCGTGCGTGGATAACCCTGAGCAAGCCACGGATCATCGAGTTGCTCCTCGTCACGACCGTCCCGGCAATGTTCCTCGCCGAGGGCGGCATCCCCCCGCTGTGGCTTGTCGTCGCAACACTGATCGGCGGGACGCTGTCCGCCGCCGGGGCAAACGTCCTGAACTGCTACGTGGACCGGGACATCGACGGACTGATGGAGCGCACCGCCCATCGCCCTTTGGCAACTGGGCAGGTTTCCCCACGCGAAGCGCTGCTCCTGGGCCTGGTGCTGAGCATCTCCGCCGTGGTCTGGATGGCCACGCTGGTAAACGGCCTATCGGCTGTGCTGACCGCGGTAGCGGTGGCCTTCTATGTTCTCGTCTACACCCTCGGCCTGAAGCGACGCACCGCCCAGAACATCGTCTGGGGTGGTGCCGCCGGTTGCATGCCGGTCTTGATCGGCTGGTCGGCGGTAACGGGCTCATTGAGCTGGACGCCGGTCGTGCTGTTCGCCGTCGTCTTCTTCTGGACCCCACCGCATTACTGGCCACTGTCGTTGCGGTTCCGAGACGACTACGCCGCCGCCGGAGTGCCGATGCTGCCGGTGGTGGCGTCCGAGCGTCGCGTGGCAGTCGAGATCGTCGCCTACAGCGTGGTCATGGTCGCGTTCTCGCTGCTCTTGGTTCCGGTCGCCGGGATGGGCGTGGTCTACAGCGTGGTGGCCGTCGCTACCGGCGCATGGTTCCTTTGGGAAGCAGTGGCGTTGTGGCGGCGCGTTCGAGATGGACAGCCAGCCCAGCCGATGCGCCTCTTCCACGGTTCGATCACCTACTTGGCGCTGCTCTTCACCGCCGTCGCTGTCGACGCGGTGATCGGGTAGTTGCTGTGACTTCGTGACCCCGGTACGCATTGCGTATGTCACCGGGGAGTTGCTCCCGGACGATCCCGATCTGGACGTGGAGTGGGCGTTGCCGGCCTTCGCGCGCCGGTCTGCGGTTTGCGAGGTGCATCGCTGGGACGCCGACGTGGATTGGGCCGGCTTCGACGCGGCGCTGATCCGGTCGCCGTGGGATTACCACCGACGTCGGGCCGAGTTTCTCGCCTGGGCCGATAGCGCAGCAAGATTGACGGCAGTGCACAACCCGCCCGAGGTGATGCGCGCCAATACCCACAAGAGCTACTTGTTGGACCTAGCCGCAACTGGCGTACCGGTGATCCCGACCACGCTGCTTACCCCGGCCCAGCCCCACTGGTCGCCAATCGACCAACCCGTCGTTATCAAGCCGGCCGTGTCCGCCGGCGCGGCCGACACAGTGTTGGCCACTGGGGCCGCCGCCCGCGAACACGCGGATTGGTTGCTCGCCGCCGGTCGCGACGTGCTGGTGCAGCCGTACTTCGCTGAGGTCGAGAACCCCGGCGAAGTGGCCGTGGTCTTCATCGACGGGGAGATCAGCCACGCGGTGCGAAAGGTCCCGGCGCTGACCGTGGGTGGCCACGGGGATCCGGATGCACTCGTGCCTGTTGCCGAGAAGTTGGGCCAGGCCGCGCGGCGGGTGATTTCGGCCGCTGGCGCTGCGGACTTGCTGTTCGCCCGGGTGGATCTGGTCCCGGTGGCTGAAGAGTGGCTGCTTCTGGAACTTGAGTTGACCGAGCCGACGTTGTTTCTGGAGCAGCACCCGCCGGCCGCCGACGCGCTAGCCGACGGGCTGCTGCGCCGGCTGCGCTGAGGCGGCGCCGGACAGCGACGCGGCCGAGCGGGTCCGTGTGGTCAGCGCCATCCGGACTACCAGCGCCCACAAGATGCCCGCCCCGGCCAGGTGCATAGCAACCAGCACCTCGGGCAGGCCCGTGAAGAATTGGACGTAGCCAATGAGCCCTTGGGCCAGGGCGACGCCCATCACCCACCAGGCAGCGGTTCGAACCGCGGTGGGCACCTGAACCAAGTGACAAGCCAGCAGGAATGCAGCCAGCAGGCCGATGAAAAGGATCACGAGATCCGCGTGCAGCCAAGCCACCACGCGCGGGTCGAATCCGAATCGTGCCGGGGTATCGGCGTCCCCGCTGTGCGGGCCGGAGCCGGTCACGATCGTGCCCACCGTCAGCACCGCCGCGCCAACCACCAGCAGCCCACGGGCCAGCCAGTACAACTCCGGTCGTACGGTCGCAGTGGCCGGACCATCCCCGGATTCATTGCCCCGGTAGTGCAGCACTGTGGCCAGGGCCACCAGCACCATTGAGAGCAGGAAATGCGCCGCGACCGTGGCCGGATGAAGCCCGGTGAGCACCGTGATGCCGCCGAGGATTGCTTGGCCAACGACTCCGAGGAGACCCGCGGCCGCAAGTAGGACCAGGGGCGTGCGGCGAGGGCGGTGCCGCCAGGCCGCGATGATCGAAGCGATCACCACCAGACCGACAACGAAGGTGAGCAGTCGGTTGCCGAACTCGATGTAGCTGTGCAAGCCCTCCACTTGTTCGCGGACGGGTGCCAGAGCGCCGTCAGTGCATTCTGGCCAGGTCGGGCAGCCGAGACCGGAGCCAGTGAGCCGCACGATGCCACCGGTGACGGTGATGGTGATCTGGGCGACGATTACGGCGAGGAAGATTCGTCGAGTCGCAGTTCCGACGGGCCTCACGGGGCGAATGTTAGGCGCTGTCAGACACTCAGCGTTCCGCGGACCAGGCTGTCACTGGAGTGGGTTGGGTCACCGTCGAAGGGCTCGATGGACACATCCACGACCGGGTAGTCAGCAAGGTCGACTCCGGCTGGGATCGGCAGCGTGGTGCTCGGGCTGTCCATCGTCCCCAGCGAAACCATCCTCGAGACATCCTCGGCCAGCAACCACACCTCGAAGTAGGCGCTATCGGTCTGCGGCATGTCCGCGACATCCAGCGCAAGCTCGCGATTGCCGTCCACGTACACCACTGAAGCGGTACCGGACGCGCTCTGGGCCGGCAGGGGCGCGAGTTCGGTAGCGGAGATGACTTCGGTGGAATCACCACCGATGGTGTTGGTGGCAACCACGCCACCGACGGCGAATACGGCCACCGCGGCGGTGGCGCCGACCAGCATTCCTGGCCACTCAACGCGGTTCCACCAGCGCCCCTGGCGGCTTTGGGCACGCCGGGACGGCCTTGCCGGCCCGGCTGCACCTGCCGGGGCAGTTGTTGCCGGGGTGGGTGCCGGTCGACCCAGTGCCTCCGAAGCGATGGCCTCCCAAACCCGGCCCGGGGGAGCGGCGGGCAGGTCGGCCGGGGTCACGGCGCGAGCGGCCATGACGATGGCGGTGATCTCGTCCAGTTCGGACTGACAGCTGACGCAATGGGCGAGGTGCTGAGTGTCCTGAGCGGTCAGCGACTCGCCCAGAGCCCGCAGCGCAAGGTCGCCGGCATCAGGATGCTGGTCATGCGGGGACACCATCCACCTCCAGTCTGCGTCGTAGTCGGTCGAGGCTGCGGCGGATGTGGCTCTTCACCGTGCCCAAGGGCATGCCGAGCAGGCTCGCTATCTGCGTATGGGTCAAGTCATGGAAGAAGGCCAGTTCCATGATGCGTCGCTGTGGGTCACCAAGCTGTGCGAGTTCATCGGCCAGCAGGACGCGGTCGGCCACTGCCTCCGGGCCTGGCTCCGGCCGGCGGAGCGGGTCCTCCACCATTCCGGCGGCGGCGTCGGTGGCCTTGCGTTCCCGCTCTCGAACCGACCACCGATCGGCGACCTTGTTGCGGGTGATGCCGACCAGCCACGAACCCAACGTGCCCGAGGTCGCGTTGAACCGGTGCCGGCCCTGCCAGGCGCCGACGAAGACCTGCTGGGTCACGTCCTCGGCGTCGAGGCGGTCCCCGAGGGAGCGCAGCGCGACCGTGTAGACGAGCCCGGCCCAACGCTTGTACGCCTCTTCCAGGGCACGCTCGTCGCCTTCGACGAATCGCGCCTCGAGGTCCCGGTCAATCTCGGTTCGCACCCTGGAAACGGTAACGCCCGAGGCAGCTGTCCGCGCGCCCAGAACGGTCTGATTCATCACGCCACCACCGGCACGGCGGTGACCACGAGGTTCTGCTGGTACCCGCCAAGGCTGGGCACGTAGGGGCCACCGCACGTAATGATGTGCAGGACGGAGTCCCCGGTCCGTTTGAACAACTCCTCGGCCGGAAGCGTGACCTTGTCGTAGCGGGTCACGTCCACCACCTCATAGGTCATTTCCGAACCGCTCGCGACGGCCATCCGTACCTCATCGCCAACCTGGGCCTCACGCAACGGGAACAACGCGCCCTTGCCGTACTTGCGGGAATCGACGTGCCCCACGATGACTGTGGCCCCGTCCTCACCGGGAGCCGGTCCGAATCGATACCAACCGACTCGGGCGGCGTTTTCCGGAACTTCAGCCTGCCCGTCCGCAGCCACCCCGGTCGGGTCGATCGGCGCCGAAACGGCCAGCCGCGGAACCTCCAGCTGGACGGGCAGGAACCGTTCGGCGGCGGCATCAGCGGCCACCGTTGGGATCGGCGCGGGCTGGGCGGGCGCACTGGGGGTGACTGCACCCGGACCGGTGAGGTCCGGGTCCGGGGCGGTGCTGCTGGGTGCGGACGCGGGCTGCTGGATCTGGTCGACCGGCTGGGCGCTCGTCGTGCCGGAGACGATCGGGACGAGGACGAGAGCCGCGGCACTCCCCGCGATGCCCGCCACGGGCAACCATCGCTTGAGTGTCATCACGGCTCTCGTCCTCATGTCCTCGATCGGAGTTACGGTCTAGTTGTAGTTCAACTCTGCCCGGTTCAGCTCTCGTCGCGGGCCAACAGCCGCTGCGTCGACAGGAGCAGACCGATGCCAGCCGTAAGCATGACCACCAGCACCCAGTTCGGCGCGAAGGCGGAGCCGTCAGCTGCCAGGCCCAGTTCGCCGGCCGGGACGCCGGTCGGTGCCGAGCCCAGGCCGTCGATCGCCTGGGTGGCTACGGCGAACGTGCCGTCCGCGAGGCTGCCCCAGGCGTAGACGATGGTGTTCGTGCCCTCGGTCACCGGCAGGTCAGTCGAGAAGACGGCGTCGCCACCGGAGGCGGGCGCCACGGCGACCGCGTAGGTCTTCGCCGGAACGTCAGCCTTGAGTTCCTGGCTGCCCGAGGCGTTGGTGATGTTGCCGAGAGCGTTGCCGTCGGCGGAGATGGTGACCTCCGGCGCTGCGGCGATGTGACGGACCGTGACGCGGCCTTCACCAGCGGCGATTGTGGCGGTGTCGTTCACGAACACGCTCAGCGCACCCGCATCTCCGGCGGCGTTCAGGTTCGCCGTGACGGTGGCGTTGGCGCCGGCAGGAACCTCGACGCCGGTGGCCTCCAGGATCGGGGTGGAAGCGTCGGTCGAGTCGCCCGCGGCGACAACGAGGTCGTAGGAGCCGCCAGGAACTGTCAGGGTCTCCAGCTTGCCCGGGGTGAAGTCGTCAATGACCTTGTTCCCGTTCGCGTACACGTCGACGGTGGCCGCGGCCCCGCCGAGAGCGTCCGCCGGAATGCCGTGCAGGACCGAAACTGTGGCGTCGGCGGCGTTCGCAGGCGTCGCCGCCAGCAGGCCCCCCGCGGCCAATAGAGCCGCCGAACCAACGGCGATCGACTTGCGCATGGTTCCTCCTCAGGTGGAATGGCTTACAGACACCTATTCCGGCCCCGCCCCAGGGTTGGATGCACAACTTCTGAACAATCTTGGTTGGTTGCTTCAGGAATGCTGACGAGACGGGGCTCAGGCCGGTTCCCGCTCGCCTACGTCCACCGGAACCAGCGGCCCGCGCCCGCGGCACCGACCAGCGTCCACCCGGCCAGCACCGCCAACTGCACCAGGGCCCAGCCGCCGGCTAAGGCGGACCTGAGCCCTTCGGCCAGCGCAGCCGAGGGCAACCAGCGCACGAAGTCCGCCAGCCCCGCCGGCAAGGACTCAAGGGGGATCAGCACCCCACCCAACAGGGCCAGAACCAGCCACAGGAGATTCGCCAGCGCCAAGGTTGCGGCCGCCCGGGCAGTGCCGCCCAGCAGCAATCCGAGGCCGCCAAACGCTGCGGCTCCCATGAGCAGCAGCACGGCAACGGCCACCCACTGCCCGTCTACCCGCATTCCCAGCGCGGCCGCGGTCAGCAGGATCAGGACGACCTGACCCAGGATCACAACGCCAGCCGCGGTCGCCTTCGCCGCCAGCAGGCCAGTGCGGCCCAGGGGGGAGGCGGCGAACCAGCGCAGCACGTCGTAGCGCCGCTCGAATCCAGTGGCAATGGCGAGGCTCGTGAAGGCGCTGGACATGACCGCCAGGGCCAGCACGGCTGCGATCAGGTCCGCGTCGCTGGCGTCCTCGCGCAGGGGCAACCAGCGCAAACCGACGAGGGCGCCGACGGGCAGGAGCACCGTCAGGAGCAGTTGCTCACCGTTGCTCAGGATGGTCCGTACCTCAAAAGCCGTGTGCGAGGCGATTCGCACCGGCGCAGCCGCGGGCCGGGTCATTGGGCACCGCCCGTCAGGTCAAGGAAGACGTCCTCAAGCGTGCGGCTGGTGGTGGTCAGCCCCTCGGGGACGAAGCCCTGATCTGCGCACCAGGAGGTCACCGCTGCGACTGCACGCGGCCCGATGTCGCCGCTGAGGACGTACCGGCCGGGGCTCACCTCAGTGATGTCCAATGCGACGGACGTGTCGCGCCGTAGCGCCTGCAGATCCAGATTCGCCGGTCCGTTGAATTCGCGCACCGGCGCATCCGCCATCAGGTCACTCGGTTCCCCCTGCGCCAGAACCCGGCCGCGGTCGATGATGACAACCAGGTCCGCTACCTGCTGCGCCTCGTCCATGGCGTGTGTCGACCAGATGACGGCTGCTCCTTCGGCAGCTCGCCGACGGATGGCATCCCAAACGAGCCGGCGGCTGGCGGGGTCCAACCCGGTCGTAGGTTCGTCCAGGAGCAGCACCTCGGGCCGTCCAACCAGGGCACAGGCGATGGCCGCGCTGCGGCGCTGTCCGCCCGAAAGCGAGCGGAAGCTTCGACCGAGGAGATTGGCGATGCCAAGTTCCTCGGCCAGTTCCGCCGGGTCCGCTGCCCGGGCGAACAGGCGCCCGGCATGGCGCAGCATCGAGCCAACTCGGGCGTCCGGCGGGATGCCGCCTTCTTGCAGCAGAACCCCCACCCGGGACCGGTGGTCGGCCCCGGCCCGCCAGGGCGAACGCCCAAGGACCTCGACCACCCCGGACTGGAGGGGGCGCAGGCCCTCGCACAGTTCCAGGGTCGTGGTCTTGCCCGCGCCGTTTCGGCCCAGCAGCCCGGTGATGCGCCCGCCAACCGCGGCGAAGGTCAGCCCGTCGAGGGCTTGTACGGGTCCGTACGCGTGGCGGACCGCCTCGACACGTACGGCCTCAGACATGGCCGGAGTCTAGGTAGGCAATCGGGAACGGCCGGGATCGCGCCGGTGGCAGCCGCGGGTGCGCACGACCTCGGGAATTAGGTAACATCGGCGTTATGGAATTGCCCGGCACCCGTGAGCGCGTCCTCGACTCGCTCCTGCGTGAGGGACCGGCAACCGCGGCAACGCTCGCGGACCGACTGGGGCTGACCGCCCCCGCCGTGCGTCGACACCTGGACGGGCTGGCCGCCGACGGTCTGGTTGAGGACCGGGAGCGACCGCCGTACGGACCGATAGGCAAACGCGGGCGCGGTCGCCCGGCCCGCTACTTCGCGCTCACCGACGCCGGCCGTGGCCTATTCCCCGACGCTTATGACGACTTGGCCGCCGCCGCGCTAAGGGCCTTGCACCGGGTTGCGGGGCAAGAGGGAGTAGCCGAGTTCGCACGCGATCGAGCCGCCGACCTGGCTGAGCGGTACGCCGCCAGCGTGACGGCGGCGGATTTGCCGCAGCGGGCCCAAGAGTTGGCCAAGGCCCTGTCCGAAGACGGTTACGCGGCCAGCGCCGACACCGGGGGTCACGGGGTTCAGCTTTGTCAGCACCACTGCCCGGTCGCCCATGTTGCGGCGGAGTTCCCGCAATTGTGTGAAGCGGAGACCGACGCCTTCGCCGATTTGCTCGGAACGCACGTGCAGCGCTTGGCCACCATCGCGCACGGCGACCATCTGTGCACCACTCACGTACCTGCTGCAACCGTCAATCGGAGGACCGCCTCATGACCAGTCAGTCCGAAACCCTTGCCGGCCTGGGCACCTATGAGTACGGCTGGCACGACCCCGACTCCGCCGGGGCGGTGGCGACGAGGGGCTTGTCCGAAGCCGTCGTGCGGGACATCTCCGCCAAGAAGAACGAGCCGGAGTGGATGCTCGACCTGAGGCTCAAGGGTCTGCGCTTGTTCGAGAAGAAGCCGATGCCCAACTGGGGTGGGGACTTGGGCACCATCGACTTCGACAACATCAAGTACTTCGTCCGCTCAACTGAGAAGCAGGCGGCCTCCTGGGAAGACCTGCCCGAGGACATCAAGAACACCTACGACCGTCTCGGCATCCCGGAAGCTGAGAAGCAGCGGCTCGTGGCCGGGGTTGCCGCGCAGTACGAGTCGGAGGTCGTCTACCACAAGATCCGCGACGACCTCGAAGCGCAAGGTGTCATCTTCCTGGACACCGATACCGGTCTGCGCGAGCACGAGGACCTGTTCCGGGAGTACTTCACTTCGGTGATTCCGGTTGGTGACAACAAGTTCTCCGCGTTGAACACCGCCGTGTGGTCGGGCGGTTCGTTCATCTACGTGCCAAAGGGCGTTCACGTGGAGATCCCGCTGCAGGCGTACTTCCGGATCAACACCGAGAACATGGGTCAGTTCGAGCGCACGCTGATCATCGCCGACGAAGGCTCATACGTTCACTACGTCGAAGGCTGCACAGCACCGATCTACTCCAGCGACTCCCTGCACAGTGCCGTCGTCGAGATCATCGTCAAGCGCAATGCCCGAGTGCGGTACACGACCATCCAGAACTGGTCCAACAACGTCTACAACCTGGTGACCAAGCGTGCGGTGGCCCAGACCGGGGCCACGATGGAGTGGATCGACGGCAACATCGGGTCAAAGATCACGATGAAGTACCCGGCTGTGTGGCTGATGGGGGAGCACGCCAAGGGCGAAACCCTGTCAATCGCTTTCGCCGGAGAGGGCCAGCACCAGGATGCTGGCTCCAAGATGGTCCACGCTGCACCGAACACGTCTTCCTCGGTGGTCAGCAAGTCGGTTGCGCGCGGCGGCGGCCGCACCTCGTATCGCGGTCTGGTCCAGGTGCAGGAAGGTGCCCACGGGAGCAAGGCGACGGTCCGCTGCGACGCCTTGCTTGTCGACGACATCAGCCGGTCGGACACGTACCCGTACGTGGACATCCGCGAGGACGACGTGTCCATGGGGCACGAGGCGACTGTTTCGAAGGTCAGCGAAGACCAGCTCTTCTACCTGATGAGTCGAGGCATCGCCGAGGACGAGGCCATGGCAATGATCGTGCGCGGTTTCATCGAACCGATCGCTCGGGAGCTGCCAATGGAGTACGCCCTGGAGTTGAACCGCCTCATCGAGCTGCAGATGGAAGGGGCCGTGGGCTAACCCATGACCGAGAGCCATGCGGTACACCACCGCTCACTGGATGTCGAAGACTTCGCGATGCCGCAGGGCCGCGAGGAGGCCTGGCGCTTTTCGCCTCTGAACGCGCTCAAACCGCTGCTGGAGGACGCGCCGGCTGCCGGCCGCCTCCACACTGAGGCGGCGCTGCCCGACGGTGCCGAGCTACAGGTCTTGGACGCAGCGACGGCACGCGGCCGCGCGGTCGTGCCGGCCGACCGGATCGCCGCCCTGGCCGTTGCGCACGCGGAGCAGCCGGCGCTGCTGACCATCACCAGTAGCCCGGCCGAGCCGGTGTTCTTGACCCTTACCGGTTCCGGACCGGACCTGGCTTGGTCCCATTTGGGCATCGACGTGGCCAAGGGTGTCGAAGCGACTGTGGTTGTCGAGCACAACGGCTCTGCGCAGGTGGGCGAGCACCTGTGGGTTGACGTCGCAGACGGTGCCCACCTGAACCTGGTGCTGCTGCAGTCGTGGGCGGCGGAGACGGTCCATGCGGGGCAGTTGGGCGTTCGGGTGGGGCGCGACGCAACCGCCCGTACCTACACGGTCACCCTGGGCGGGCGTGTGGTGCGCCTCCTGCACACGGTTGACTACGCCGCGCCGGGATCAGACGTCGAACTCTGGGGTCTGTACTTCGCCGACGCCGGACAGCACCTTGAGCACCGCCTATTCGTCGACCACTCCCAACCGCACTGCCGCAGCAAGGTCGAGTTCAAGGGCGCCGTCCGCGGCGCCGAGGCGCACGCCGTTTGGGTCGGGGACGTGCTGATTCGAGCCGACGCCGTCGGGACCGACACCTACGAGATCAACCGCAATCTGGTGCTCAGCGACGGCGCTCGGGCCGATTCAGTCCCCAACCTGGAGATCGAAACCGGCGAAGTCGCCGGCGCCGGTCATGCCAGCACCACCGGTCGTTTCGACGATGAGCAGTTGTTCTACCTGCAGTCGCGGGGCATCCCGGCCGATGAGGCGCGGCGCATGGTGGTCCGGGGCTTCTTCGCCGACCTGATCGCCCGCATCCCGGTTCCGGAGCTGCGGGAGCGCCTCAACTCCGCCATCGACGCGGAGCTGAGCGAGGTGGGCGAATGAGCCAGCAGCACGAGATAGGTGTGGCCAGCGACTTCGTCGTTGGTGCGGCACGCCAGGTCATCGTGGACGGCCACCCGCTGTGCGTGGTGCGCACCGGAGACGGCCAACTGCACGCGATCGATGACACCTGCACCCACGCCGATGTGTCCCTAGCCGAGGGTGACGTGGAGGGGGACACGATCGAATGCTGGCTGCACGGCTCCCGGTTCAATCTGGGGACCGGCCAACCAACGGGCCTACCGGCCACAGTCCCGGTAGCCGTCCACGACATCGAAATCGACGGCGAGCGGGTGCTCGTCGCACTGAAGGAGAAGACACCGTGAGCACGCTCGAGATTCGCGACCTCCACGTCTCCGTGGAAACCGACGCCGGCGCCCGGGAGATCCTGCGTGGGGTTGACCTGACAGTGGCGGCAGGTCAGACCCATGCGGTCATGGGACCGAACGGTTCCGGCAAGTCAACTCTGGCCTACACGATCGCCGGGCACCCCAAGTACACGGTCACCTCCGGATCGATCACTCTCGACGGCGCCGACGTTCTCGCGATGACCGTCGACGAGCGTGCCCGGGCCGGGGTCTTCCTAGCCATGCAGTACCCGGTAGAGGTCCCGGGCGTCACCGTCTCCAACTTCCTTCGGACCGCAGCCACTGCGACCCGTGGGCAGGCGCCGGCCCTGCGGCAGTGGGTCGGTGAGGTCAAGGAGGCAATGGCCGCGCTGTCGATGGATCCCGCATTCGCTGAGCGCAATGTGAACGAAGGGTTCTCCGGCGGCGAGAAGAAGCGCCACGAAATCCTCCAACTGGAACTGCTGCGTCCCAAGATCGCCGTGCTGGACGAAACCGACTCCGGCCTTGACGTCGACGCCCTCAAGGTCGTGGCCGAAGGCGTCAACCGGGTTCGTGCCGCAGGCGATTCCGGGGTGCTGCTCATCACCCACTACACCCGCATCCTGCGATACATCGAGCCCGAGTTCGTGCATGTCTTCGTGGACGGTCGCATCGCCGCCGAGGGTGGACCGGAGTTGGCTGAGCAACTTGAGGCCGAGGGCTACGAGAGGTTCATGAAGGCGGGTTCTTCAGCGTGACCACAGTGACCTCTGGACGACTACTCGACGCGCACCGACTGCGCGCCGACTTCCCGATCCTGCGGCGAACCGTCCGCGGCGGTCGTCCTTTGGTCTACCTCGACAGCGGCGCGACGTCGCAGAAGCCGCGCCAGGTGATCGCCGCGATGTCGGAGTACTACGAACAGCACAACGCAGCAGTTCACCGCGGTGCTCATCAGCTCGCGGAGGAGGCAACCGACGCGTACGAATCCGCGCGCGAATCGGTAGCCGCCTTCGTAGGCGCCGACAGCAACGACGTGGTCTTCACAAAGAACGCCACGGAGGCCCTCAACCTGGTGGCCTACGCGTTCAGTAACGGGGGCGGCAAGCCTTTTGCCTTGGGACCTGACGACACCGTTGTCGTCACCGAGATGGAGCATCACGCCAACCTGATCCCCTGGCAGGAATTGTGCCGTCGCACCGGCGCCCAACTTCGGTGGCTGCCGGTAACCGACGAGGGCCGACTCGACCTATCCGAGCTCGACCGGATCGTGGATGACTCGGTGGCCGTGTTGGCGTTCACGCACCAGTCCAACGTGCTCGGGACCATCAACCCCACCGCCGAACTGATCGCCAGGGCTCGTCAGGTTGGCGCGTTGGTCGTACTCGACGCGTGCCAGTCCGTACCGCATCAGCCTTTTGATGTCGCGGATGTGGGCGCTGACTTCGTCGCGTTCTCCGGGCACAAGATGCTTGGGCCGACCGGCATCGGGGTTCTCTGGGGCAGGCCGGAGTTGTTGGCACAGATGCCGCCGTTCCTCACCGGCGGTTCAATGATCGAGGTCGTGCAGATGGACCACTCGACCTACGCGCCGCCGCCGAAACGGTTCGAAGCGGGCACTCCACCCGTAGCCGAGGCAGTCGGGCTGGCAGCAGCCGTCGACTACCTGAACGCGGTGGGGATGGCGCAGGTGCATGCGCACGAGATGGACCTGACACGGGGTGCTCTGGATGGTCTGGCGGAGTTGCCTGGAGTGCGAGTCATCGGCCCGGACGACGTCATCGACCGTGGCGGCGCCATCTCCTTCGCCGTTGACGGCGTGCACCCCCACGATGTCGGTCAAGTTCTCGACGACCTCGGCGTCGCCGTGCGCGTCGGACACCACTGCGCGTGGCCGTTGATGCGCCGCTACCAGGTGCAGGCCACCACCCGTGCAACTTTCTACCTGTACAACACCCCCGAAGATGTCGACGCGCTCATCACCGGGGTGCGTGAGGTTCAACGCTTCTTCGGAGTCGCCTGATGAACCTGGAGTCGCTGTACCAGGAAATCATCCTGGATCACTACCGAAACCCGCACCGGTCCGGGCTACGGGAACCCTTCGATGCCGAGGTTCACCATGTGAACCCCGTCTGTGGGGACGAGGTGACCCTCCGCGTGCAGCTGGACGGCAACAAGGTCGCAGACGTTTCGTACTCGGCTCAAGGCTGCTCGATCTCCCAGGCCAGCACATCGGTGATGACCGACCTTGTTGTCGGCCGAACGCTGTCGGATGCCCTGGAGACGGGCGAGCAGTTCCTGCAGTTGATGAAAGGGACAGCCACACCCGACGAGGAGCGCTTGGAGGACGCGGTGGCGTTCACCGGCGTCGCGAAATACCCGGCACGGGTCAAGTGCGCATTACTGGGTTGGATGGCATTCAAGGACGCGGCGGCGCGCGCTGTCGTGGGAGAGGGACAGAACGGATGAGCGTCACCACGGACGACATCACCGAGGCGATGAAGGATGTTGTCGACCCCGAACTGGGGATCAACGTCGTCGACCTGGGTTTGGTTTACGACGTGCACCTCAACGGGGACACCGCAACCTTGGACATGACCCTTACGAGTGCCGCGTGCCCGCTCACCGACGTCATCGAGGACCAAACTGAGGTGGCGCTGCAGAAGCTGGTTCCCAACGTGACCATCAACTGGGTCTGGATGCCGCCGTGGGGCCCGGACAAGATCACCGACGACGGTCGCGAACAGCTGCGGGCCCTCGGTTTCAACGTGTGATCATCGCAACCGAACTCGAGGTCCGGGCCGGATCGCGACTGTTACTGCAGGGGGCGTCCTTTCGCATCGGTCCCGGGGATCGGGTGGGTTTGGTCGGCCGCAACGGGGCCGGCAAGACCACGCTGACCCGGATCCTCGCGGGTGAACTCGAACCGGCCGCGGGCACTGTCACCAGATCCGGGCAGGTTGCCTACTTGCCCCAGGATCCGGGGGCAGCCGAGCCACAACAGACGGTCCGCACTCGTCTCCTCTCGGCCCGTGGTCTGGCGGATGCACTGCGCCGGATGCGGCGCGCCGAGGCCGAGATGGCCAGCTCGGCTCCGCAGGAACGCGATCGCGCCATGCGGCGGTACTCAGCCGCCGAAGCGGAGTACCTCGCCGCTGGTGGCTACTCCGCGGAGGCCGAGGCAGCAGCGATCGCCTCGGGATTGGGTCTGGATGCCGGCGTCTTGGACCGGGACCTGGGGACGTTGTCGGGTGGTCAGCGCCGCCGGATCGAGTTGGCGCGCATTCTCTTCGCCGGCGGCGGCACCATGCTGCTGGATGAGCCGACAAACCATTTGGATGCGGACTCAGTGACCTGGCTTCGTGAATACCTCCGCACCTACAGCGGTGGCCTGGTGGTCATCAGCCACGACGTCGAGTTGTTGCGAGCGGTGGTAAACCGGGTGCTGTACCTGGACGCGAATCGCGCCCAGCTGGACATCTACCAGTTGGGCTGGGACGCGTACCTGACGCAACGGGAGACCGACGAACGCCGGCGTCGTCGCGAGCGTGCTAACGCCGAACGCACCGCAGTTGCTCTCAAGGAGCAGGCCGACCGGATGCGGGCCAAGGCGAGCAAGGCGGTCGCGGCCAAGAACATGGCCAAACGTGCGGAACGGCTACTGGACGGCAGTTCGGCGGGCGGCCCGGTCGACCGCGTTGCCCGCATCAGGCTGCCGGAGCCGGCACCTTGCGGCCGCTTGCCGCTGACGGCGACAGGGTTGTCCAAGTCCTACGGCAGCGAAGAGGTGTTCACCGACGTCGACCTTGCTGTCGACCGAGGCGCCCGCATTGTCATTCTGGGCCTTAATGGCGCAGGCAAGACCACGCTGCTGCGGCTGCTGACGGGCTTGGAGCCGGCCGACACGGGCGAAGTTCACCCCGGCCACGGACTTCGGTTGGGGTACTACGCCCAGGAGCACGAGACGCTGGATCGCGGTCGCACCGTTCTGGAGAACTTGATCTCGTCCGCGCCCCACCTATCCGAGCAGGAAGCCCGGACCGTCCTTGGTTCCTTCTTGTTCACCGGCGACGACGTGCACAAATCAGCGTCATGGTTGTCCGGGGGCGAGCGGACCCGGCTGGCATTGGCCGCGCTGGTCGTGTCGTCGGCGAATGTGCTCCTGCTGGACGAGCCCACGAACAACCTGGACCCAGCCAGTCGCGAAGAGATCCTGCGCGCGTTGGGGGAGTACCGCGGCGCAGTAGTGCTGGTCACCCACGATGAGGGCGCCGTTGAAGCGCTGGCACCGGAGCGGGTCCTGATCCTCCCGGACGGGGTTGAAGACCTCTACAGCGGCGAGTACGCCGACCTCATCGCGCTGGCCTGATCTGGCCGGGCCGCGATCCTGAACCAGCATCCGGCCGCACTGACCCGAACTGGTGGCGCCGCGGTCCTGGCTGGTGGATCATCGGTGGGCGGGCGTCAACAAGGAGGAGCCGTGGCGGATTTCGGCAAGGGACGGCGCATCGCCGGAGGCGAGCGCAGCAGCCTGGCGGCCGACCTGCGCCGCCAATACGAAGCCGGCACATCGATCCGGGCGCTGGCTGAGTCCACCGGCCGCTCCTACGGCTTCGTACATCGCCTGCTGTCGGAATCGGGCGCGTCGATGCGCTCCCGGGGTGGCGCGACCCGCGGCAAGGCCAAGAGCTGACCGGCGACGTCGTCGACGGGGTCCGGCTGGACCTCGACGGCCCCTGCGCCACCGTGACCCTGGACAATCCCGATCGCCGCAACGCCCAGACCCCGGCGACGTGGGCCCGACTCGCTGAGATCGGAGAGCAGCTTCCAGATTCCGTCCGTGTCGTCCTGCTGCGGGCCAATGGCCCGTCGTTCTCGGCCGGACTGGACCGCAGCGTGCTCACGGGAAGCCCCGCCGACGTCACGGGCAGTGGCGCAGCCGCGAACGGATCGGGTACGACAATCGCTTCCCTGCGGCAGCTGTCGGCTGCGGCCCTGGACCAGACCCTGGAGAAGTTTCAGGACGCGTTCACCTGGTGGCAGCGACCCGGCTTGCTGAGCATCGCCGCGGTGGGTGGGCATGCGGTGGGCGCCGGTTTTCAGTTGGCGTTGGCTTGCCACCTGCGGGTTGTGGCCGACGATGCGCTGTTCGCCATGCGTGAAACCACTCTCGGACTGGTACCCGATCTGACCGGGACCCAGCGACTGGTGACAGCCGTTGGTGAGGCCACCGCACTGGAACTGTGTCTGACGGGACGATGGCTGACGGCGGAGGAGGCGGTGGCACGCGGCCTCGCCGTGCGCGCAATTCCCCGTGAGGAGTTGGACGACGCAGCCGCCGACCTGGCAACCGCCATCCTCAGCTCCCCGGCGACCGCAGTGAACGAGACCATCGCCTTGCTGGTTTCCGCCCGTGGCCGGACTCCGCAACAGCAGTGGCAGGCAGAGCGAGAGGCGCAGCGGCGCCTCCTGGGGAAGGATCTCGACTGATTCTGCGTTGCGCATCGGTGGAGGTACTTGCATGAGCATGCCCGGGCCCTGGATGGCCTACTCGTCAATGCGTCGGGACCGTTCGGTGCTGACGCACCGGTTGGACTCCGGCACCGTGCGCCGCATCGTGGGTTTCGCCCGGCCCTACTGGGGGCTCATTGGGGCCTTCTTGGTGACGGTCGTCATCAGTGCGGTGCTCGTTGTGGCCACCCCGCTGCTGTTCCAGCGAATCATCGACGACGGGGTACTGGCCGGAGACAGCGGCGTGGTCATCCGACTGGCGGTCCTGGTGGGCGTCATCGCCATCGCCGATGCCGGAGTCACCCTGATCGGTCGGCTCTGGTCCGCCAAGATCGGTGAAGGACTCATCTTCGATTTGCGCACCCAGGTGTTCGCGCACGTTCAACGCATGTCGCTGCCGTTCTTCACGCGTACCCAGACCGGAGCACTGATCTCGCGACTGAACTCCGATGTGATCGGCGCGCAGCAGGCGTTCACGTCAACTCTGTCGAACGTGGTCTCCAGCGCAATCACGCTGGTTCTTGTCATCCTGGCAATGCTGGCGCTGTCATGGCCGATCACGTTGGCGTCCATCATCCTGCTGCCGCTGTTCCTCTGGCCGGCAAAGGCGATGGGGCGGCAACTGCAACGGCTGACCCGCAGGTCGATGGACCTGAACGCCGACATGAGTGCGGTGATGACGGAACGGTTCAACGTCTCCGGCGCCATGTTGGCCAAGTTGTATGGGCGCCCGGAGCGGGAGGACGAACTCTTCTCCGATCGCGCCGCCGAGGTCCGCGAGATCGGGGTCCGGATTGCCCTGGCCAACCGCATCTTCTTCACCGCGCTGACCCTGGTCGCCGCCCTGGCCACCGCGCTGGTCTACGGCGTCGGTGGGTACTTGGCGGTCGAGGGGACGCTCACGGTAGGCACCCTGGTAGCCCTGGCCGGCCTGCTAACCCGTCTGTACGGCCCGCTCACCGCGCTGTCGAACGTGCGCGTCGACGTCATGACCGCGCTGGTTTCGTTCGACCGGGTGTTCGAGGTTCTCGACCTGGCCCCGCTGGTGCAGGAATCGCCGAAGGCCAGGGCCGTTACCCCTGGCCCGGCCGCGGTTGAGTTCGATCACGTTTCGTTTCGCTATCCGACGGCGCAGGAGGTCTCGCTGGCATCGCTGGAGTCCGTGGCCCGGCTGGAGAGCACTCCCAGTGGCATGGTGCTGAAGGACGTTTCCTTCCGCGTGGAGCCGGGCCAGATGACCGCCCTCGTCGGCCCCTCCGGAGCCGGCAAAACCACCATCACTGCACTAGTACCGCGCCTGTATGACGCAATCGACGGCACGGTTCGAGTCGGAGGTGGCGACGTACGTGACCTGAGCCTGGAGTCCCTGCATGCGACCGTCGGAGTGGTGACTCAGGACGCACATCTGTTCCACGACACGATCGGTAACAACCTGCGCTACGCCAGGCCCGAGGCCAACGACGCCGAACTGGAACAGGCGTGCCGCGACGCGCAGATCTGGACGCTGATCGAATCCCTGCCGGACGGATTGGACACCGTGGTCGGGGACCGCGGGTACCGGCTCTCCGGCGGCGAGAAACAGCGCCTGGCCATCGCCCGCCTACTGCTCAAAGCGCCGGCCGTGGTGGTTCTGGACGAGGCGACCGCCCACCTGGACTCCGAGTCCGAGGTTGCCGTCCAGCGGGCTCTCGACACCGCGCTGGAGGGCCGGACCTCTCTGGTCATCGCCCACCGGCTCTCGACGGTGCGCCACGCCGACGAAATCCTGTGCATCGTCGACGGGCGTATCGCTGAACGCGGCAACCACGACCAACTGCTTGCCGCTGGCGGCGTGTACGCCGATCTGTACCGCACTCAGTTCCAGGAGCAGGACCCCGTCCTGAACTGAAGTCACGTCCCCCGGAGCAACCCACCGTCGACGGGGATGGCCGAGCCGGTCACGTACGAAGCAGCCGGCGACAGCAAGAAAGCACCGACTCGGCCGGTTTCGGCGGGCTGACCGTAGCGCCGCAGCGGAATCGTTGCTTCGGCCGCGGCCCGGTGCGCCACCGGATCAGCTGCCAAGGCATCCAATTCGCGCAGGCGGTCGGTGTCGATGCGCCCGGGCAGCAGCGAGTTCACTCGCACCCCCCGCGGGCCGACCTCGTCGGCCAGTGACTTGGCAACCATTGCCAAGCCCGGCCGCAGCCCATTGCTCACGGCTAGCCCGCCGAGCGGCTGGCGCACGGATCCGGACAGGACCAGAAGCACCGAACCGTCCGCGGTGAGTCTGGGAACTATCTCGCGCACGAGTCGGACTGCGCCCAACAGAATGGTTTCGAATCCGGTGCGCCAAACGTCGTCGGGCGCGTCCAGGACCGAGCCCGGCTGGGGGCCGCCGACGCTTACGGCCAGCCCGTCTAGGCGTCCGAAGCGCTCGGCAGCGACCAACAGTGCCGCGGGTGTGCCGGGGTCGCCGTTGTCGGCGACGACACCGACGGCGCGGTCAGGCCCAAACTCAGCGACCGCGGCGGAAACGGTGGTGGGGGTGCGACCGGAGATGACCACCCGAGCTCCCTCCGCAACCAGCTCAGCGGCTATGGCCCGCCCGATGCCGCGGGTGGCCCCGGTGACGATGTACGTGCGGTCGGTCAGTCCAAGATCCATGACCGCATCGTGCCGTGTCAGACGCTCGCGCCGTGGCCCGGATCAGGTGTCTGCGCAAGTACGTCCCGGCGGGTGAGCAGGATGAAGCCGACCACGGCGACGACTCCGAAGAGCCACCACTGCACCGCGTAGACCAGATGCGGACCGGTTCCAGTTCCGGGGGGTTTCGGGGGAGTGGGTGCGGGTTCGGTTCGCGGGTCTTCGGACACCAGATCCAGATATGCACCGGGCAGTGCGTCCGCCTGAGTTGCCGCCCCCGACAAGCTCAGCGACTGCCCCGGAGGCAGATCCGGGGCCGTGCTAGCCGGTTCATCCGGCTGGATCCGGCCGATCACTGTGACGGTTCCACTAGGCGGTTCGGGCACCTCGTCAGGAGCAGTGGCGGTGGTTCCGGCGGGAATCCAGCCGCGGTTGACGGCCACCGTCCCGTCCACAGTGGCCAGCGGTACCAGGACCAGGTAACCGTTTCGCCCGTCCAGTGGGCGATTGCGGACCAGGACCGTGCGGTCAGCCTGGTAAACGCCCGATGCCTCGACCGACTTGAACCGAAGGTCATCCGCACCGGCTTCGGTCGCCACCACGTCCGCCAAGGGTTGCGGTTGCTGCTGCAGAGCCGATCTCACCGCATCCGCCTGCTCCCGGCGGTCTTCCCAGCGCCCGAACTGCCATCGGCCCAGTTGGATCGTGGCGAGGACGACCAGTAGCACCAGGACAACTAGCGCCCACCAACGCGGTTGCCTCAGCATGGCGCTCACGCCGCGACGGTAATCGGTCTAGGGATCTTGATCCGGTGCACCCGTCAGGGTCTGCCGGTCATCCAGCAGCACAGTGGTCGGCGGGCTGACCACCCGCTCCCGGCCGGCATTTGCCAGAACGACCGCGATCATCGGCAGGAACACCGCACCGGCCAGCAGAAACCACCGCCACGGGCTGGGAACAATGAAGGCGCCCAGCAGGCAAGAAGTTCGAACAGCCATCGAAATCAGGTATCGACGCGTTCGGAAGTCGACATCGTCGCTCAGCGCCCGTGGGGCGGAGGAGATCCGGTACACCGGCTGGGACACGGCTCAACGGTAGACGCAACCGGCTCGTCCGGCGCGCCGCCACTTGTTCGGTACCGCTTCGCCGAAGGATGCGTGATCATGTCGTCCGACCTAGGAGGAAATATGGCCAACCGCACCTACCGGCTGTCAGAGATCGTGGGGACGTCCGCGAGCGGTGTAGACGATGCGATAACCAACGGCATCGACCGCGCCGCGCAGACTCTGCGACACCTTGACTGGTTTGAGGTCACCGAGATCCGGGGGCAGATCGTCGACGGATCAGTGGCCCACTGGCAGGTAGGCATGAAGGTCGGCTTCCGGCTAGAGGACGCAGCGGACTGACTTCAGGATGCCTGGCTGCGTGTGGACAGATTGAAGTCCGACACGGTCATCGGCGGTGCTACGACGCGTGAGAAGAAGTCACCCCATTCGCGGCACATCGTCCTTGCGCTGCCGCCGACATCGCTAACCCGACTCAGGATGTCGACGGGCGATTCGTTGAATCGGTAGTTCGAGGTGGCGCCGACCACCTCACCGTCCCGGATCCGGTAGACCCCGTCCCGGGTCAACCCCGTCAGCAGCAGGGTGGGCGGGTCCACCTCGCGCATGTACCAGAGGCTGGTGACAAGCAAGGCGTCTTCCGTCCGAGCGATGACGGCTTCCAAGTCCCCGTGGCCGTCCCTGTCGTTGATCAGCAGGTTGTCGATCGGGGGACGGCAGGGTTGGCCCGCAAGACCTGCGGAGAAGCGGCTGCCCCAAAGGCTGGCAAGTCGCCCGTCATGGATCCAGTCGGTCGCGGTCAGGTCCATGCCGTTGTCGAAGACGGACTGGCCGCCTCCGGAGGATTCTGCCGCGACGAAAGGCAGGCACCCGACGTTGACGTCATCCGGGTCCGACCAGATCCGCAACGCGCGGGGCGTGAACGTCTCACCCAGCCGAGTGCCGCCCCCGGCTCGGCTGAACACGGTGCGGCCCTCGGCCGCGTCGCGCACATCAGCGGTCCAGTAGAGGTAGACCATCAGATCGGCGACGGCGCTTGGTGACAGCAGAACCGGGTGCCGGCCGGGATCGGTATCAACCTTGCGCGCCTGCCAGCCCAGCCGCACCAGTGACTCCTCGTAGAGTCCGGCCACGTTCACGTCTGCAAGCGTGGTGGCGTTAACTCCCGACCAAGTACTCCGGGTGCCGCCGTGACTCTTGGCGGTCATGTCAACTCGGGCGCTGGGCTGGACATGACGCCTACGCAACCCGGTGCTTGAGCCGAGCCAGGTCGTGGTCAAGTCGTATTCGACATAGCCGAACAGCGCCACCGCTGCCGCGTTCGCATCAGTGAATGCGTCACCGAGGCCGGCGGCCACACCTGCCAGGTCGGCCGGTGCAGCAGCCGGCGCGGGGTCGGCGAAATCAGCGGCGGCAGGTGCGGCCAACAGGTCGGCTGCGTCCTCCGCGGGGTCCGCCTGGCGCGCCGCGGCCTCGGCCGCGGCAACGAGCCCCGGCAGGTCGGAGTCGGTAACTCCGGCTCGAGTCAACGCCCCAACGCTGACCCCTTTGCCGGACTCCGCGGTGGCGATCACGGTCACCCGATGAGTCGTGCCAAGCCCGTTGGTTGTCAGCGAGTTGTTCGCAAACCGCACGTTCGCCTGAGAGTTTGACTCGACCAGAACGACAGCATCGCCGCCGGCAAGGCTCAGGGCCCGCTCGACGAGCTGTTCGCCGTTCACTGGCCACCCTCCTGACGAGTGTTCAGAACGTTGACGCTGGTGAAGACCGCAGCCGGCGTGCCATGGCTCACGGGTGCCACTTGGCCAGGTTGCCCCTTGCCGCAGTTGAATGCGCCACCCAGAACGTGGGTGCTGGGTCCGCCGAGCCGCGAAAGGCTGCCCCAGAAATCGGTGGTGGTCGCTTGATACGCAACATCCTTGACCTGACCGCGAACCTGGCCGCCCTTGATGCGGTAGAAGCGCTGGCCGGTGAACTGGAAGTTGAACCGCTGCATGTCGATGGACCAGGACTTGTCGCCGATGACCGCGATCCCGTCGTCGATGCCGGCTACCAGGTCGTCCCAACTCAGGTCATCGGAACCCGGCATGAGCGACACGTTCGCCATCCGCTGCATCGGTACATGACCAGGGGAGTCGGCATAGGCGCAGCCGTTCGATCTGGCCATGCCCGCTTTGGCGGCGATCTGGCGGTCCACCTGATACCCGACGAGGGTGCCACCCGCGACCAGATCCCATTGCTGCGCGGCCACTCCTTCGGCGTCCCAGCCAACCGTGGCCAAGCCGTGCGGAACCGTCCGGTCCCCGGTCACATGCATCAACGGTGAGCCGTACCTGAGCGACCCCAAACCATCCGGGGTAGCAAAGGAGGTGCCCGCGTAGTTGGCCTCGTAGCCGAGTGCCCGGTCCAACTCCGTCGCGTGACCGACCGACTCGTGGATGGTCAGCCAAAGGTTGCTCGGATGGATCAGCAAGTCGTATGCGCCGGCTTCGATGCTTGGGGCAGCGACCTTCTCGGCCAGGAGCTCGAACAACCCGGCAACTTCGGCCTCGGCGTCCCAGCCGGTCCCGGTCAGGTATTCCCAGCCACGACCGACCGGCGGCGCGAGGGTCCGCATCGACTCCATGCCCGATTCGCCGATCCGCATCACCGTCAGCTCCGGATGGACCCGGACCCGCTGCTGCAGCGTCCGGCTACCGTGATTGTCGGCGTAGAACCACTGGTCCTTGGCCGCGCTGTAGGAAGCGTCTACGTGATCCACCCCCGGGCCGGCCGCCATCGCGGCCAACTCCCGCAGCCGCTGAAGTCGCTGCTGCAGACCGACTTCGAACGGGTCCAGGTCATAGGCGGAAACCCATTCGCCGGTCGCTGCAGGTTCATCCCGAAGCTCGACCCGATCCGGAGTCATGGGCGCGCAAGCCTGCGCCATCTCCACCGCGAGGCGGGCGCAGGATGCCGCGGCGTCCGGGGTCACGGCCGCTGCGGCCGCGAACCCCCAGGCACCGTTGTGGACCACCCGGACCGAAACCCCCAGGTCGGTGTCGTCGCTGGTTCCCTCGACCGATCCATCCCGCAACCGAATGGAGTGTCCTTGGATGCGCTCCACGCGGACCTGGGTGTGTTCGGCGCCGGTGGCGGCGCTAAGCGCCGCATCTGCGCAGGAATCGAGGGGAAGCGCGCGAAAGTCATCGTCTACGCGGGCCATGCGCCGATCCTGGCATGGCACGGCGATAGGTTCACCCCGCAACCACGAGGAGGGTCATGGGGCGCGTCTGTTTGGTCACCGGCGGCAACCGCGGAATCGGATTGGCCATTGCGTCGGACTTGGCCGCGGCCGGACACACCGTGGTCGTGGCCAGCCGCAGCGGTGAGCCGGTGGCCGATCTGCCGGCGGTCGCATGTGACGTGACCGATCGCGAATCGGTCGACCGGGCCTTCGACGAGGTCGCAGAACGTTTTGGTCCGGTTGAGGTAGCGGTCGCCAATGCCGGCATCACTCGGGATGCATTGCTCCTGCGCATGACCGACGAAGACATCGAAGCAGTGCTGCAGACGAACCTGACTGGTTCGTTGCGAGTGGCCCGCCGGGCCAGCAAGCAAATGCTGCGAGCGCGATGGGGGCGGCTGATCTTCGTCTCCAGTGTCGTCGGACTTCTCGGGTCCGCCGGGCAGGCGAACTACGCCGCGTCCAAGGCTGGTCTCGTCGGTCTGGCGCGATCGCTGGCCCGCGAGCTGGGCTCGCGCAACATCACGGCCAACGTGGTCGCCCCCGGATTTGTCGACACGGATATGACGCGGGCGCTGTCAGATGAGCGCCGAGCGGAGATCGCGGCCGCGGTGCCGCTGGGCCGCTATGCCGAACCTGCCGAAGTAGCCGCCGCAGTTCGCTTCCTGGCATCCGATGAGGCGGCGTACATCACCGGCGCGGTGTTGCCGGTCGACGGAGGATTGGGGATGGGGCACTGATGGGAATTCTCGACGGTAAGCGCATCTTGGTCACCGGCGTGCTCACCGACGCCTCGATCGCGTTCCACGTGGCCCGGTTGGCTCAGGAAGAAGGCGCGACAATCGTGCTTTCCTCATACGGTCGCGTGCTGAGGCTTACCGGACGGATTGCCAAACGGTTGCCGGTTGAGGCGCCGGTGGTCGAGTTGGACGTCACCGATCCGGATCACTTGAGCGCTCTCCCAGAGCGGCTGGCCGAACACGTAGATGGTCTGGATGGGGTGCTGCACTCGATCGGGTTCGCACCGGAGTCCGCGCTGGGCGGCAACTTCCTGAACACCAGTTGGGAGGACGTGGCTACCGCGCTGCACGTCTCGACCTATTCGTTCCAGGCTCTGGCGGTCGCTTGTCGGCCGATGCTGGCCAAGCCGGCTTCCATCGTTGGGCTCGACTTTGACGCCTCCGTGGCCTGGCCCACCTACGACTGGATGGGGGTGGCCAAGGCCGGCCTGGAGTCCTGCTCCCGGTATCTGGCCCGGGATTTGGGACCAGAAGGTGTTCGGGTCAACCTCGTCGCCGCCGGCCCGATCCGGACCATGGCGGCCAAGAGCATCCCCGGGTTCGAGGAGTTCGAGGGCGTATGGAGTGGCCGCGCCCCGCTCGGTTGGGATGTCACCGACCCGGAACCGGCCGCCCGCGCCTGCGTGGCGCTGCTGTCCGACTGGTTCCCGGCCACCAGTGGGTCCATCGTTCATGTGGACGGTGGGCTGCACGCGATCGGCGCCTGACTTTGCCGCTCCTGGTGATCCTCCGGCACGCAAAGGCCGCGTGGCCGGCCGGAGTGGCCGATCACCAACGTCCCCTGGCGCCGCGTGGCCGCCGGGACGCCCCAGTAGCCGGGGCGTGGATCCGCGCCCGGGTGGGGTTGCCGGACCGAATCGTCTGCTCGACAGCAGCCAGAACCCGCGAAACCCTGCAACTAGCGAGCAGCGACTGGCCGGACGATTACGAGGTCGAGTATTCCGATCGCATCTACGCGGCGCCGGCACAAGACCTGATCAAGGTCGCCGGGGAGGCCCCGTCTGATTGCCATGTGCAACTGCTGGTCTCGCACAACCCTGGATGCGCCGACGCGGTGCTGACCCTGGCCGAGGGCGTAGGCCCGTTGGCTGCGGCAGTTCAGGAGAAGTTCCCCACATCCGCGGTTGCAGTCCTGCAGGTTCCCGAGTGGCAGCGGTTGCGCGCTGGCAGTGGATCACTGATCGACTTCGCAGTGCCTCGCGCCTGAGGCCGATGCACGGGATCGGCCCGGCCCCGACTAGGACTGTTGAACCGGGGGTGCCGGGGTCGGGGTACCGGCGGCGGCGTCCGCTGACTCGACGTCATCCCGGGTGATGCCCAGTAGGTAGAGCACGGCATCCAGGAACGGCACCGACACGGCTGCATCGGCAGCGTCGCGCACCACGGGTTTGGCGTTGAAGGCGATGCCCAGTCCAGCAGCGGCCAGCATGTCCAGATCGTTGGCGCCGTCCCCGATGGCCACCGTCTGATCCAGCGGGATGCCCGCCGTTGCGGCGAAACGCCGCAACGCCGCGGCTTTGCCCGCGCGGTCCACCAACGGCCCGCTTAGGCGGCCGGTGAGCTGCCCGTCGAGCACCTCAAGCGTGTTCGCCGCTGCGTAGTCAAGGCCCAGATCGGCGGCAAGTTCGTCGGTAATCTGGCTGAACCCGCCCGAAACGATTCCTACGCGGTAGCCCATGCGCTTGAGGGTGCGAATGAGCGTGCGCGCCCCGGGCGCCAGTTCCACCCGCTGGCGCACCCGGTGCAGCACCTCCTCCGGCAGGCCCGCGAGCCGTTCCACCCGGGCCGTGAGGGATTCGGCAAAGTCCAGTTCGCCGCGCATGGCAGCTGCCGTGATTTCGGCGACAGCTGCTTCGGCGTCCGCTCCGGCTTCGGCGGCCAACAATTCGATGACTTCCTGCTGGATCAGCGTGGAGTCCACGTCCATAACCACCAACCGCACGCCGCGGCGGGCTAGACCCCCAGGGGAGACGGCGATGTCGACACCCCAGCCAGGCGCCTGGCGGGCCAGATCAGCGCGCAGCGATTCGGTGTCGGCGCCGGAGATCTCCAACTCGATCCCGGTCACGGGGTAGCTCGCCAGCCGCACGATGCGGTCGATGTTCGCGCCGTGTTCGGCAACGCCGCTTGCCACCGCCGCCAACGCACCAGCCGTCATCGGCCGCCCCAGCACGGTGACGACTATCCGACCGCGGCGGCGCGGATCCTCCGCGGCGGCCCCTGGTTCGCTGGTCACCGATAGGCCAAGGTCTTCGGCCGCCGCCGACATGCGCGCGGCGGCGGCCTCACAATCCGGGCCGATCAGCAGCACCCCAAGGACGAGTCGGCCTCGAATGACCACCTGCTCGACGTCGTGAACGGCCACGTCGCAGTCGCCGACAGCCGAAAACAACGCACCGGTCAAACCCGGGCGGTCGGCACCGACGAGCGTCAGCAGCAGGGACTGGTGGTGAGGCATCGGGCGGTCACGCTACCCAGCCGGAGGCAGCGGCCTCCTGAAGGGTCAGCGTCGCCGCTTCGAGCCGGGCCAGAGCAGCCAACCGGGCGGTTCTGGCTGCGGCGGAGACGGGTTCCGGCGCCGCCCTGGCCCCGCGCAGGATGACCAGGACCTGATCGCATCTGCTGAGGAGCTTTCGGTTCGCGTCGGGCAGCGTGGTTGGCACCGGCGGCGCCGGCGTTGCCAACTCCTCCCGCAGGGCGGCCAACTCAGCGTCCCCAGCGGGCTGCACCTGGGCATCGAGCCACTCCGTCTCCTCGCGCAGGACCACAGCGAAGTCCCGTTCGGCCTCGCGTATGGCCGTCTGGGCAAGGGCATCCAGGTCGTTGACCGCGGCGACGTCCCATGCGACCAGTTGACCGCGGACGAAGCGGGGCAGTAGCGCTTGCCCGGATCCGATCGCGGCCAGAACCGAGCCGACCCGCATCCCCGCACGCGCCACTTCGGTCGGCTGCAACGAGATCGGCCGACCGGGCCGCGGCTGCAGGAGCCGAATCTGGGTGACCTCGAGCTCGGACCAGGACCGCCACAGGTCAGCCAACTTCGCTGCCTCACCGTCGCGGATGGCCGGCACGTCGATCCCGGTCAACGGCAGCAACCGGTGCACTTGGGTTACCGGTTCCGCAGCACAGACAACCGCGTTGCTCCACACCGTCATCAACAGCGGGACCGAACGCATGTGCCGCACCGTAGGCCGCCGCCGAATACGTTGGGACAGTGACCGAGTACCTCAGGCACCCCAGCGACGACGCCGCCGCGTATCTGCGCGACGTCTGCGTCGTGCGTGGCAACTCGACCCTGCTCGACTCGATCAACTGGGAGGTCGGGCCCGCGGACCGCTGGGTGGTGCTGGGACCGAACGGCGCCGGCAAGACCACTTTGCTGCAGATCCTCGCGGCGACACTGTTTCCCACGTCCGGGGATGCGGTGATCCTGGGGGAGGCCCTCGGGGACGTGGACGTGTTCGACCTCCGACCGCGGATCGGCCTTGCTTCGGCGGCACTGGCCGAACGCATGCCGAGCACCGAAACCGTTCTCGACGTGGTTCGGACCGCGGCCTACGCGGTCATGGGCCGGTGGCGGGAGCGCTACGACGGCAGCGATGACCAGCGGGCGGCGCAACTGCTCCGACAGCTCGGGGTCGAGCACCTCGCGCACCGAACCTTCGGCACCCTGTCCGAAGGCGAACGAAAGCGGGTGCAGATCGCCCGGGCCCTGATGCCGGACCCAGAACTGCTGCTGCTGGATGAACCAGCCGCAGGTCTCGACCTGGGCGCTCGCGAAGACCTGGTCGCCAGACTCACAGCGTTGGCACGCCAACCCGATGCCCCGGTGATGGTTCTGGTCACTCACCATGTGGAGGAGATCCCGGACGGCTTCACACACGCAATGCTGCTGGGCCGCGGCCGCATCGTCGCGGCGGGACCGCTGCAGCAGGTGGTGACCGCGGAAAACCTGTCGGCAACGTTCGGCATACCCCTGGCGGTCACCCATTGGGCCGGCCGCTTCACCGCCCGTGCCGCGCCCAGGCCGGCGAACGGCTGAAGGCCGCGCCAGCTGATTGCGGTTAAGGTCGGTGCATGCCTGATTGGGGCTGGTGGCTGCTCGGCGCGCTAGTGCTGGTCGGGGTGGAGATCCTCACCCTGGACCTCATCTTCGCCATGCTCGCGGCCGGGGCGCTGGCTGCCGGGGTGACCGCGCTGCTCGGGGGCCCGCTGCTGGCCCAAGTGTTGATAGGCAGCGGAGTCGCCGTGCTCATGCTGGCCGCGGTCCGGCCAGTCGCGCTGCGCCACCTCCGCCAAACCCCACAGACCCGCACCGGCGTGGCCGCCCTCGTCGGCCGCCAGGGCGTCGTTGTGGAGCCCGTGGATCGCGACACCGGGCGCATCAAGTTGGCCGGCGAGATTTGGTCCGCAACCGCCTACGAGCCTGGCCAGCGCATCGAGGTGGGCCGGACCGTCGACGTGGTCCGTATCGACGGCGCCACCGCTGTGGTTCTGCAAGCCGACATCGACCTGCCCTGAGCCTTCGACCAGCACTGAGGAGAACCCGTGGAAGCCGTTTCCGCCTTGATCGCCGCATTGATCGTTCTGGTGATCGTGCTGATCGTCCTCAGCCGCACCGTCCGCATCGTGCCCCAGGCGCACGCCGGCCTGGTCGAACGGCTCGGTCGCTATCAGCGGACGTTGGATGCCGGGCTGTCGCTCCTCATCCCGTTCGTGGACCGCTTGCGGCCATTGGTGGACCTGCGCGAGCAGGTGGTGTCCTTCCCACCGCAGCCGGTCATCACCGAGGACAACCTGGTCGTTGAGATCGACACGGTCGTGTACTACCAAGTAACCGACCCCAAGGCGGCCACGTATGAGATCACCGACTACATCGCCGGTATCGAGCAGCTGACCGTTACGACACTGCGAAACGTCATCGGTGGCATGGACCTGGAGATCACGCTCACCAGCCGCGACCAGATCAACGGCCAGTTGCGGGGCGTTCTGGACGAGGCCACCGGCAAGTGGGGGATTCGCGTCAACCGCGTCGAGCTGAAGGCCATCGACCCGCCGGCCAGCGTGCAGGAGGCGATGGAGAAGCAGATGCGCGCGGAACGGGACAAGCGCGCAACCGTTCTCACTGCCGAAGGAGCCAAGCAGGGGGAGATCCTCACCGCCGAGGGTGCGCGCAACGGAGCCATCCTGCGGGCCGAGGGTGAGGCGCAGGCGGCCGTTCTTCGGGCTGAAGGCGACGCCAAGGCGGCAATCGTTCGAGCCGAAGGTGAGGCTCGGGCCATCGAGCAGGTGTTCAGCGCCATTCACGCCAACAATCCCGATGCCGGATTGCTGGCCTATCAGTATCTGCAAGCGCTGCCGCAGATCGCCCAGGGCGATGCGAACAAGGTGTGGGTGGTGCCGGTGGAACTGGCCCGGGCGCTGGAGGGAATCGGATCAGCCTTCAACGGTCAGGGCGCCAACGGCGGGGCTTCGCCGGCACGCTGAGCCAGTTGGCCGGCGATTCGTAGCACCATCTCGACGTACCAGTCGGCGTGGTTGTACCGCCAAATCGCCCCCCGAAGCTTCCTCGGCGTTCCGGCGCCGTTGGCGCACAGGTAGTTGGCCGCGCTGAAGACCGAGTCTGCCGGGTCCCAGATGTCGATGTCGCCGTCGCCGTCACCGTCGACGCCGTAGGCGGCGAACGTGCGGGGCATGAACTGCATCGGTCCCTGAGCCCCCGCCGAGGAGACGGCGACGTTGCTGCCATGACCGGTCTCCACCTGGCCGATGGCCGCGACAACAGTCCAGGGCAACCCGGTGCAGGTCGCGGCCGCGGCCCGGTACAAAGAGAAGTAGTCCGCTGGAACCTGGCCGGCGCTTGCCTGCCGGGCACGTGCCAGCGCCGCCGCCTGTGCTTGGGCCCGGGCCTCCTCGAGGGCCTTAGCCGCAGCCTCTGCCGCCTCTAGGCGGCGCGCGGTGGCGTCAAGGGCGGCTAGTTCGGCCTCAGCCGCGCTTAGCACCTGAAGGAGTTCCGCGAACGCCTGCTCCACGTCGTCGGCCCGCTGCACGACAGATTCAGCCAGTGCATCCGAGGCTTGTGCTTCGGCACGGGCCTGCTTGGCCGCGTCAGCGAACTCAACGCTGGTGCTTACGTCGGCGGACATGACCCGCCGGGCGGCATCAACGCGGTTGAGGGCGTCCTGCGCATCCGTCGCGGCCAGGACGGTGCCCCAGACCCCCGCCATGCCACCGGCCATGTAGACGGTGCGGATGCGCTGCCGTTGCTGCGTTTCCTGGTCTCGGCGGCGCAACTCCAGATCATCCGCGGTGCGATCCGCGGCGACCGTTCGGGTCACCACTGTTCCAACGGATGCGACAGCCGCCGCGTACTCCGACTGCGCGGCGTCAATCTCCGGTCGCAGTTTGTCGACCTGCGCAGCCGCTGCTGCTGCCGCCTTGCGAGCCTCTTCAGCACTGTCGGCCCACGCGGGGGCGGCGATAACCACGGGTGCTGCCACTGCCACGACCGTCAGGCACGCCACGAATCGGTGCGCCCGCGGGCGCCGAAGCAGCCGCTTACGCACCGGGGCGGACGCACCGGCTGGCATATCCGGCATTTCGGCAGTCCGCGGGCGCCGGTTGAGGGGGAACTAGCGTTCGGGTGATGAGCCCGGTACGAGAGGCAGATTTGGACGATCCGGCCGTTCTGGCGTTCACCGGGCTAACAGACGTGGCCTGGCGGCGCAGTCAGGAAGCCGCCAATGGCTTGTACATAGCCGAAGGCGCCGCGGTGATAGAGCGGGCGTTGGCGCAGGGGCACCGGCTGCGAACGGTGCTGACGTCGCCCCGCTGGCTGCCGACCGTGGCTGACCTCCTCCCGACTTCGGCTGACGTCCTATTGATCGCCGACTCCGGGATCGAACGGATCACCGGTTTCCGGGTTCACCGGGGCGCCCTGGCTGCGTTCGAACGGCCGCCCCAACCGGATCTGCCCACGTTGGCCAGAACGGCCCGCCGGCTGGTGGCGCTAGAGGGCCTGGTTGATCCGACGAACGTCGGTGCGATCGCTCGCTCAGCGCTCGCGCTGGGGTTCGACGGCCTCGTGCTCGACCCCCGGTGTGGGGATCCGCTGTACCGCCGTTCCGTGAAGGTCAGCATGGGGGCGGTCCTGGGCCTGCCCCACGCGCGGGCCACGCGCTGGCCTGATGACCTGGAGGTCCTGCGCGATGCCGGGCACGAACTAGTCGCCCTGACCCCCCGGGGGCCGGGCGTAATGGCCGACGTCGCGATCCCGGCGGGGGGCCGCTGCACCTTGCTGCTCGGCGCCGAGGGACCGGGCCTGCGCGCGGCAACCGTGGCGCGGGCCACCCAGGCCGTAAGGATTCCCATGCGTTCGGGGGTCGATTCCCTCAACGTGGCGGCCGCAGCCGCGATTGCATGCGCGCACCTGTCTGGTGTGACCGAATCGTGATGATCTTGGCAGCGCGCCCCCGCGAAACCGCGTTGCCGCCGCCGTCATGATCATGGCGCTCGACCTACAAGGAGGATCGAATGAGTACAGCCACGACCGGAACTAGACCTACCGGTGTCACGCTGGTAGCCGTCCTGGCGATCATCTCCGGTGCGCTCGAGGTCATCTTCGGGCTCGTATTCCTGGTTAACGCCGACAACGTGTTGGAGAGCCTGGTCCGCACGGGCCACACGACCGGGGAACTGCAGACGATCGGCGTCGTAACCCTGGCGCTGGGCATCATCACCCTGCTTCTCGCTTGGGGATTGCTGCGCGGCAGCAACGTCGCCCGCATCATCATCGGCATCGTGGCGATGATGCGCCTCATCAGCGCTGGCTTGGGCCTGATCCTGCTCTGGGGCGCCTGGAGCTACTGGTGGAGCGCTCTCTTCACCGGCCTGGTCGCCTTCCTGATCCTCTACCTGCTCTTCTTTGAGGAAGAAGCAGCGCGGTGGTTTTCCAAGCGCGACTGAACTAGGCGTCGGAAGGGGGCCGGTTTCCACCGGCCCCCTTCCGCATGTCTGAACAGGTCCGACTAGACGAACTCGCGCCGCTGTAGCAGGGAGAAGGCGCCCCAGCCTGGAAGCACCGGAACCCAGAAGGTGGCAAGGCGGTACAAGAACACCGCGGGGAGCGCCTGCTCGGCCGGTAGTCCGGCCGCGGTGAGACCGCCGATCAGCGCGGCTTCCACTGCACCCACGCCGCCCGGCGTGGGGGCGGCCGAAGCGATCGTGCCAAGGGTGAGGAATACCACCGCGACGGTAACCAACGAGATCCCGCCGCCGAAGGCCTCAACCGACCAGTACAGGCACAGCGAATACGAGATCGGAATCAGCGCCCCGCCGATCACTAGGCCCAGCACCTTGGTGGGCCGGCTGGCCAGATCACGCAGAGACGTGCCGGTCGACTTCAGCGCGGGCAGCACGTACTGCCCGAGCAGTGTGCGAGTGCGGGGGATCCCAATGGCCACGCCGATCACGACGAGGACGGCGGTCACCCCGAGAAGAACTGCCGAGCCGCTGGGCAGGCTGAACGGCAGATCGTCGGCGCCCCGACCTGCCGCCAGCAGCGTGAACAGCGTGATCGACAAGTGCGCTACAAGGCCGACTGCGGCGATCACGCCCGCTCCGGCGACGGCTGTGAGTGGCGTGACCCCACGCTTCTGCAGGAAGCGGATGTTCAGTGCGGCGCCGGCCACTTTGACCGGCGCCAGTCGGTTCACGAAGGACCCGGCCAGAGAGACGCCCAGAGCCGGCAGGTAGGGCACCCGTGGCAACACGCAGCTGGCCAGGCCCAAGGCCGCTCCGGCGTATGTCAACAGCGAGGCCCCAATCACCGGCCCGACCCAGAACCAGTTGACGTCGCGCAATGACCTGATGAGGCCGGGCAAGTCCGTCAGTTGCGGGATGAGGAAGTACACGGCCAGGCCGATCACGGCAAGCGTGACGATCGTTCGTGGGCTGATCCGGTCGACGGTGGCCAACTCGGGCTCGTCCTGGCCGGACACGCGGCTCACCTCGTGCCGAATGCCGTCGACACCACCGTCCAGCTCCTTCGCGGCGGTGCGGGTGGCGGTGGACAGGGTTGCCTTCTGCAATCGGGGCATGGCCGCGGCCAGCTCCGCATCGCTCAACACCTGATGCGCCGCAGCTACTGCACGTTCGGTGCCCACGGCGCACGCCGTTGCGGCTAGAAGTTCAGCCACGTCCTGGGCGATGAGGTCGTCCTCCGCAGCGGCCTCGCCGAAGCCGAAGTCGATCAACCAGACCTGTTCGTCGTCGTCCAGGAACACGTTGGCAAGCCGCAGGTCCCGGTGCGCGATTCCATGCGCATGCAGCCGCTGCACCAACGTCCAGGTCTCAGTCAGGACCGACTCATTCAGGCGCTCGACCGGGATCGAATCCAGCGACTTGCCGTTGATCCCCTCATACGTCAGGACCAGGGCGTCCATCCCGGTGAATCCGGCCAGCCCCAGGAAGCGGGGAGTACGAATGTCGACGTCACGAGCCATCAACGACAGCATCGCTTCGTGCTCAACCGCCCGCCGCAGCGACGAGAAGGCGCGTTCGTCTGCGAGTCCGGGGTACCGGATGCGCCGGTAGGTGCGGAACAGGATGTCCGCGTACCGCTCCTGAGTTCCCAGCACCTTCGCAAACACTCGGCTGTCGTCGCTGCGACGCGCGAAGTAGGGCTTGGAGCCGCGGGCATCAACAGCGGCCGGTTTCACCTCGACGATATCGAGGCGTAGCCGATCCAGGGCTTCGGCGACCGCCCCGTCCGACGGCCGTCGGCTCGGTCGGCCCGCCAAGAGCAGTGCTCCAGTACCGGCCAGGCCACCGATCGCCAGGGAAACGACGATGTCCAGAGGAAACGAGGTGGCCGTGACGACGCGCAGGAGCGCCATCGCTGCGAGCAGGACCCACTGCGCCCGTCGCCACTTGCGCGTCAACTTGGAGTCGAGCACCACGATGAAAGCAGCCCAGCCGGCTAGGCCGGCCCCACTTGGCCAGGTTTCCCCCTCAAGCACCGGACCGGGTAGGTCCACCTCGGCAAGTCCTGGGGGTGCGGGCCGGTTCAGTTGTTCATCCACCAGCGAGTAGATGCCGCTGGACAGAGCAACTGCCAACACCACCGTTGCCAGCGTGCGCCACTGCCGTCGCCACACCTGCCACCCGACGAGGACCAGTTGAACGATGAATGCGACCAGTTGGACGAGGACGACGAACGCGATCTCGACCCCGATCGGCAAGCGTTCGAACAGCCGAACCAGGTCCAACTCGATGCCCGCGATAGTGCCGGTCGCAGCCAGATCGAGAAGGATGCCCAACCCCAGGACCACGACCAATGCGATGACGCGAAGGACATCGACCGGCGAACGTTCGTAGGTAACGATTGGCTCCAGTGACCGGGACGTGTCCGGCGCTGCTGCCTGCGTCGCCGTCTGGTGATCGCTCATGCACTGGTGCCTTTCGCTTCGGAGGTTCGCGTCCCTGTCGGCGGGCGCAGGATCAACAGGGCGATTGCACCGCAGGCCACCCCAAGACCAGCACCACCGACGACGTCAAGGGCGAAGTGCGCACCGTAATGGATCCGAGCCAGGCCGGTGACTGTCGCCAGACCGAACGGGACCCATTTCCAGCGCCGCGGCAGGAAGTGGGCGACAACAGTCGCCGCGGCGAACGCCACGGCGGCGTGCCCACTCACATACCCCAGGCCCGTGACTCCGGACTCGCGCACGACCGTGTCGTCGAAGAAGTCCGCCGGCCGGCCGCGGCCGACCTGCTCCTTGACCAGTTTCGCCAGCGCCCAGGCCGCCCCGGTGGCCAACGCCCCGGTCGCGGCCGCCCGACCGCTGCGAGTGGCCGCGTACAGCCCAGCTGGTAGTACTGCGACCATCCAGAAATTGCCCAGTTGCATCACAGGCCAGAGCGGATAACGCAACCAGTCCGGTGCGTCGTTGATGCCGAGGGTGACCGCCTCTTCCCAAGACGGCACTTGCGTGGCCTCGGCGGCGATGGCCCACCCGCCGGCCAGCGCCAGTGCGCCGACTCCGGCGGTCACCCATAGGGAGCGGGTCCTGCTCGTCTTCGCCTGCAACTCCACTGCGGCTAACCGTCCTCGTGCGACTGCCCCCACCATTGCGGCAGGGGCAGTCGGAGGCTAATGCGCGGCAAAGCCAGTTGCAGGCTAGAACTCCTCGAGCAGGCGCCCGAACCCGCTGATTCGATCCTGGATGCCATTGGCGCGCAGCGCGTGCCAGAAGGTGATTGCGTTGATCGCCAGCACCGGCTTGCCCAGTTCGCGCTCCATCGTTGCGGCCAGCGGCACGAACGGCAGGTTGGTCCCCGCCTGCAAGATGAGGTCGACATCGTCGCCATCCACCTCATGCACCAGTGCCCGAGACTTCGCGAACGGTTCGTGTGCGATCTCTACTGGACCGGGGGAGGAGTGCCCAGCCATGCGCACAACCTCGTAGCCGATGTCCGACATGAACTTGTCGACCATCTGGTTGCCGATTGGCATGTATGGGCTGATGACGCCGATTCGGTGGACGCCCGGGAAGTTTGCCAGGGCGTCCTGGATGGCCTGGGCGCCGAAGGTGACGTTGCAGCCGGCCACCTCTTGGGCGATGTCGTTGTAGCGGGCGAACTCGCGGTCGGACCGTTCCTTGCCGTCCCAGAACGTCTCCGCGGAGTAGCCGAAGATGACGTGGTCGGGCTTGAGCGTGAGGGCGTCGCGAAGGCCCTGCTCCGTGGCGGCACCAATGGCCTTGACCATGCCGACGAACTCGTCCTCGTTGGTCACGTTGAACGGCGGGATGACACATCCGCGGGTAGCGACCACAACGCCTTCAGGCTTCATGGCGTTGTACTCGTACTCCACCGCGGTGTTCGTCGACGGCACCAGCACGGCGAACTTCTTGCGGTAGCCGTACCAGTCGGTGCCGTATCCGTAGCCCAGGTCCATGTCTTCCCCTCCGTCCGGGCGCGGTTAGTGCGCGTTCCGGGTATCCGTTGCGTGAGTCAAGCCGAAGTGTGCCGCCAGTGTGGGCCGACACGACCGGGACCTTGGACCCTCATCCCACCCAGGCGCGAACCGCATCCATGGTCGTAGCCACGCCCAGGGACTCCTCAGGCGGCAACACCCAGGCGTCTTCTCCGGACAACTTCCGCGTGAAGCCCATGACCATCTCCTGGTACGGGTCGATCGCGGCGAAGCTCTCCACCTCGTCCCCGGCCGCCGTCCGCAGCCGAAGGTCCACCGGGTCATGCCACGCGGTGAACGCCGCGGACTCATGGCCGAGATCAAGTAGGCCGTCGCTGCCGTGGATCAGCAGGGACTGTTCGGGGACGTCGATGACGGACGCGCGTAACCGCACCCGCGGATCGGCCCAACTCGCTTCGGTGCTGCCGTCCACCCCGGTCGGGAGGTCCCGGCGCGTGACGGCGTCCGGTTCGGCCAGATCACGCCCAAGCGCCCACCGGGCCGCCGAAACCGTGTAGCAGCCCACGTCGTACCAGGCACCGCCGCCGCGAGCGGGGTCCATTCGGTAATTGTCCTCAGGAACACCGTCGAAGGTGAAGCTGGCGTCAACCGCCGTCACGGTGCCGATCGCGCCGGAGCGGATTAGCGCCTCAGCGCGTCGGGTACGCGGGTGCCAGCGGTACATGGTGGCTTCCACCAGCAGCCGTTCGGCGGCCCTGGCGTGCTCGAACATCTGCGCCACTTCGGCCGCATTCAGGCCGAGTGGCTTCTCGCAGAGCACGTGCTTGCCCGCCGCCAGTGCCGCCGTCACCCATGGCAGGTGCGCCTCGTTGGTCAAGCTGATGTAGACGGCATCCACTTCCGGGTCCGCAAGTACGTCGGCGTACTCCGTGCAGGCCCGCACCGGCTCCAACCCTTCAGCGCGGCGCAGATCCCGAGCCGCGACGCTATGCAGAACGCTGCCGTCAGCGGCGTGGACGGCTGGTGCCAACGCCCGGGAAGCGATGAACCCGGCCCCCAAGAAACCCCAGCGGATCACCCCAGACCCACCGCTTCACCGTCGGCCACAGCTGAGCGCTCCGCCGCCTCCATGACCGCCACGACCTGCCGCGACTGGTCCGCTGTGACGCTCATTGGCAACCCTTCAAGCACCAACGCCGCCAGTTCCCGGTGGAAGGCGAACTCCTGCGGCTCGGGGAGGGCAACGTCGGTCACCGACCCGTCCGGGGCGAAGAAGCGGATTTGGGCAGGCGCGTCAGCCGGAGCGAACCGATGCTCGTGAACGGTGCCGATGTCCGTGGCGCTCACGATGCGTTCGTGCTGCCACTCACCGACAGCCGCCCCCGAGGTGCCGAGGACGTAGTACTTGGGCTTGATTGCGGCGGCAAGGTCGGAATGGATGAACGTCGCCTCGCACCCGTCCGCGAACGTGACCGTGACCCTGGAGTGATCCGCGTTCGTGACGTCGAGCCAAACGCGCTTGTGGTTGCGGGCACTCACCGACACGGGTTGGCCGAGCAGATCCAGGAGTTGGTCCAGGTAGTGGCTGCCCCAGTCGAATATGGCCCCTCCGGATACCCCGGCGTCGGAGTGCCAGTAGTTGCACGGGTGTCCGTAACCGCCCACGAACGTCTCGACGTGAAAGACGTCGCCAAGGGCCCCCGAGTCCCGCAGCGACCTGATCGCCAAGTAGTCCCGATCCCAACGCCGGTTCTGGTAGACGACCGCCACGCGCTGCATCTCGCGGGACCGCTCGATCACCTCGTCGCACTGTTTGGCGGTCAGGGCCATCGGCTTCTCCAGGACCACATGCTTGCCGGCTCCGAGCACGTCCATCGCCCAGCGGTGGTGGCTGTTCGGGGGAGTGGACACGACCACCAGGTCCACATCGGGGTCCTGCAGCATCTCCAGGCCGTCGGTGTACCCGCGCGCTTGCGGTGCCAACTGGCGGGCCACCTCGATCCGCTCGGGGTTCTGGTCGCATACCGCCACCAGCTCCAGCCCCGGGACTGCGTGCACTGCCCGGTTGTGCTCATGACCGATGGCGCCGTAACCGAGCAGCCCCACCCGCAACGGCTGCGCCTCCGGCTCCCCTTGGGCGTGCCGCAGCCAGCGGGCGACCGTGCGTGGCAGCCGGGGGTTGGACCAGGCGTCAGCGCGATCGGCCACGGTCAGCACGCCGAACCCGCTCGCGGCGCGCCAAGTCAGCGCCGCATGACGGTCCAGGCCCAGATGCACGTCACCCAGAATTTGGACGTCGTCAGCCAGCGCCGTGACCGTCGGAACGGTGCCCCGCAGCAGCAGGTCGCCTTCCGCCCGCGGGTCCAACTGCGGCACCAAGCGCAGCCGGATCTCATGCTCCGGCGATTCCGACCCGAACGTCACGCCGGCCAGTTCTGCCAAGTCGCCGCGCAGCGCTGCGCCCGCCACCAGAACCGGGATGTCGCCCGCGTCTCTGCGAGAGCCCGGCGACCACGTCCGCGCTTGGTGGCCCGAGGACCAGGACGCCGTCGGCAGTGCCGGACGGCGTCTGGACCAGTTGCACCTCAAGGCCCGAGTGGCGGGTCCAGGCTTGCGCGTCGAGGGGGAGCGGTCGGTCAGCGGCGTCAACTATCTCCAACTTCGGCATGCCCAGACCCTAGGCAGGATCTCCGCTGAACGCGCGGGCCATGCCACGATGGGCCACGTTCGCGACGATCGGGGAGGGTGGCCGTGACCGACATCACGCAGGTGCGACCAGGCTGGCTGGCGCCAGAGGACCTGGAGTCCGCGCGCGGGCGCCTACCTATCGTCTATGTGGATGCCATCCCGGTTCGGGTGGACAGCATTGGACGGATAGCCAGCATCGGCCTGCTGCTGCGGGCAATGCCCGACGGCAGCATCAGTCGGGCGGTCGTATCCGGCCGCGTGCTCTACGGCGAACGCATCCGCGATGCGCTTCTGCGTCATCTGGAGAAGGACCTGGGGCCGATGGCCCTGCCGCGCGTTCCGGTGTCACCGGCCCCGTTCACGATCGCGGAGTACTTTCCGACACCGGAAGTGACCGGCTTTCATGATCCACGCCAGCACGCGGTCAGCCTTGCGTTCGTAGTCCCCGTCGATGGTGACTGTGAACCCTCCCATTCCGCGTTGGACCTGGTCTGGATGACGCCGGCGGAGGCCGCCAGTGACGACGTGGGCCGGGAGATGACCGGTGGACAGGATCGCCTGCTCCGCCTGGCTCTCGCGCATGCCGGAGTGCTGCCCTGATGGAACGCATCACTTGGCCGGATCTGAAGGTGACGGTGTACCGCACTGAGCCTTCGGGCGAGTCAATCGGTGCCGTCTGGCTGCAGCACGGATTCGCCCGAACCCCCAAGCACCTCGCTGGGCTGACTCAGCAGTTGGTCAATGCCGGTCTGGAGGTTCTGGCGCCCAGCCTGCCGAGCCTGCGGCGACACCGGCTGCTTGATGACCCGGCAGTGCTGAACCAAGTCGCGCTCAGGCTGCCGCCGTTGAGCGATTCACCGGGCAACCGCCTGGTGCTGCTGGGTCACTCCGTCGGGGGCGCATCGCTTTGCCATGTGGCCGCAGCTCTTCGTCAAGACGGGCCGGAGCCGCTTGGTCTGGTCCTGCTGGACCCCAATGAGTCACTGACCGGGTTGATGCAACCGGCCCTGGGCGCACTGGGCGACTTGCCGGTCCATGCCGCGGTCGCACCTCCGAACCGGTGCAACCGGTCCGGCCAAGCGGCCGAATGGTTGTCGGCGCTACCCAACGCGGAAGTCATCGAGATCCCGAACGGCTCACATTGCGATGCCGAAGGGCGAGCGGATCTGGCTTGCCGAATGGGGTGCGGCAAGGTTGATCCTGAGGCCGCGCGCTTGGTCGCATCCTTGGCGGTCGATTGGACATGCCAGTTGGCGAGCCGATGACCGGCCGGCATCGCGACGGCCGCGGGCTGTCGCAATGGCTTTACCGGGTCAGCTCCGGCTGGGTCGTGCTCGCCGCGATCGCTGTCTTCGTGGTCTTCAGCGCCACTGTGCTGCCGATGGCGGCCTCAGACGCCGAGCAGTACGCCAACGGAGCGCCGTCGCCGGACACCAGTTTCTGGTACTCCGCCGACGACCTGCGTGAATCAGCGGAGGCCTTCGGGCCGGAGGGACGTCAGGCCTACGTTCAAGCCAGGTACACCTTCGACCTGGTCTGGCCGCTGGTGTACGGGGCGTTCCTGGCCACGACGTTGAGTTGGCTGCTGGCACGGGCGGTTGCCGTCGGCAGTCCCTGGCGCCGGTTGAACCTGCTGCCGGTCGTCGTGGTGGTCTTGGACTATGCGGAGAACGTGTGCACCGCGGTCACGATCGGTCGCTATCCCGCGGAGACCGCCGTCCTGCCGTTCCTCGCACCCTTCTTCACGGCGTCGAAGTGGGTGCTCATCACGGCCAGCTTCCTACTCGTCCCGATTGCCGGCGTTCTCGCGCTGCGCCGCCGGGGCCGATGATCGGGGAGCGGTACCGAACACTTGGACTAGCGCCAGAGCCAGCAACACCAGAATCAGCATTCCGACGACAACCAGAGCGGTCGGGTACGGCCAGAACAGCAAGGCGATGACGCCGATCCCGATGATCGCCGCCTGCAATGGGCGGCGGTACTGCACCAACCAAGCTCGGCCCGGACCCGGTTCGGCATCCCCGACGGTCACCTGGCGCGTGTAGTCAAAACCGCGATTGACGCCACCACGAACGGCCACCGCTGGACCCGAGGGCCCAGACAGCCAGGCGATCAGTGCCGCAAGCAGTCCGACGATCGCGACGGCGCGCAGGCTGATGCGCAGGTACGTCAACACCTGGTCGTAGATCGCAACCGCAGCGTCGGCGTTCAGCGATTGGGCCGCGTCCTGGGTGGCCACCCGGCCGACGGCCAACAAGAGCCCAAGCAACAGCATGGAGCCGGCCAGGGTCAGGCCGACGACCATCACGCCCCGGCGCCGATTCGGCGCCAACGCGATCGCTGCCAACGCCAGCACCAGCGTCAGCACCGGTAGCCAGTTGCCGGCAGCATCCAGTAGCCGCATCCCCGACTGGATGTTCGCCAAGTTGTTGCTCTCGAACACCACGAAGGAGGCGTTCACCTCCGGGATCCGGTCGGCGACCCCCGACAGCCTGGTATCGGCAAGTGCGTCCTTGATCGCCCCGATGAACGCCGCGGTCTGGATGCGCACTTCGCCGTCCTCGATGGACGCCGTGCCGTCTTCTTCTCCGGTAAGCGCGGCGACCAACGATTCATGCGCGGTCCGGTTGGCTTCGATCCAGGCAGTCTCAAAAGCCTCGGAGGCGATGACGCCATCAACCGCACTTGCGATCAGATTCTCAACGCCGCTCACGGCCAGCGGCTTCAGGAGGTTCACCGCATCCGGTGCGCCGGCTTCGGACAGGTTCTGCGCCACCGAGTCCACGACGTCCTGGACGTCAATCTCGGTCAAGATCTGATCGGTTAGTTGCTGAGCGATGGCTTCTTCCACCGCCGGATCGTCGGCCAGCGGTGTGACCGTGGCCACATACCGATCGGTGTCGAAGACGATGCTCTGCGCCCACGCGCCGAGCACCGAGACCGGGGCCACAACGAAGATCAAGAGGGACACAAGGGCGACGCCGACCCAGCGCCACGCGGAGCCTGCCGACCTACGCGGGCCCCCGGTGGCCAGTTCTGACTCCAACTTCTCCACCTGCTCCCGCAAGCGCTGCACCTCTGGATCAACCGGCGTTTCGGCCATTCGGCACCTCCTGGAGGCAGCGTAGGGGGATACGGTGAAAGCAGACGACTTTCGGGTGTTCGGAGGCGATGATGCAGCCACGGATCGTGTTCGGGGACGACGGCTCGGAGCACGCGGAAGCAGCCTGGAGATGGCTCAATCGCCGCTCGTGGCCGGGCTGGGCGGTTGCGGTACTGCGGGTTACGCCGGCCCAAGTCGCGCCCAGTTCCAACGAGGACCGGGTCGAACCGGATGCCGATCCGCAGCAACCACGTTCGGCTGATCCGAGATCGGGTTTGAGCGTTTCGCATTTGCGCGCGACCGGTGACCCACGTGTCGTCCTGTCCGCCCTGGGCGAGGCAGAACTACTAGTGGTCGGCACCCGCGGTCGTGGGCTGTTGAAGGCCATGCATCTGGGCAGCACCAGCGAGTGGCTACTGCAAGCACCACCAGTACCGCTACTTCTGGTTCGTGAGGACCGGCCTTGTCGAAGCGTCCTCGTCTGTGTCGACGGTTCCGCTCACTCCAACGCGGCAGTTACGGCTTTGGCTCAGTGGCCCTGGTTGCGCGAGGTTTCGGTGGAGGTCCTGGCAGTCAACGACGGGCGGGTTGATGTGGACTCCGCGATCGAGGAGGCCGCGGCCGCGCTGGCGCCCTCAGGAGCCACCATCACTGCACGCGTCGTACCGCTGGGCGACGAACTGTTCGTGAACGTGCGGACTCCGATCCTCGAGCGGATCCGGGACCTGGAGCCGGACTTGGTCGTCGCCGGCACGCGCGGGCTCACCGGACTGGAGCGGCTGCGAGTCGGTTCCGTTGCTACCGCGATCGTGCACCACTCACCGGCAACCACCCTGCTGGCATGTGCGGGGGAGTGAGTCCATAGCCCCTACTTGGCGCGACTGCGGGAGCGCATCGTGTAGGTATGCGCAGGCCGAGATTGCGCAGGTTTCTGTTGGTCTGCCTCCTGGGCGGGGCAGCCTTGGGCCTTGCCGTCGCACTCCCGGGGCCCGCACAGGCGGATGACGCGACGGACACCCAAGTCGTGATCACCCTCTTCTGGGGGGAAGGGTGCCCGCACTGCGCCAAGGCAAAGGAGTACTTGGCGGATCTTCAGGTCGAAGAACCTGACGTCACGGTCGACGCATACGAGGTCTACAGGGACTCGGCCAACGCGGAACTGTTCCGCGAAACGGCCGAGGCGGCCGGAACCCGCGCGACCGGAGTTCCCACCATCTTCCTGGAGGACCGCTACTGGGTGGGCTTCTCCGACTCCATAGCGGACGACATCGCCACAACCGTCGCGGCTGTGCAGCTGGGTCGCTCTCCTGAGACGACGACCGAGGCTGCTGTGTCCATACCAATTGTGGGCGATGTCAAGGTCGGCGAACAGTCGCTCCTGGTCAGCACCGTGCTAATTGGATTCGTTGACGGCGTCAACCCATGTTCCTTGTGGGTGCTTTCAATCCTGCTGGCGATAGTCCTGCACTCCGGTAGCCGCGGCCGCGTCTTCGGCGTTGGCGTGGTCTTCCTTGTGGTCACGGCCGCCATGTACGGCCTCTACATGACCGGGCTCTACAGCGCATTGGACTTCGTCTCCAGCATCGGGTGGATCCGGTTGGTCGTTGCGGCCACCGCGCTGCTCTTCGGCCTCATCCACGTGAAGGATTACTTCCGGCTCCACGAGGGGCCGACCTTGTCCATCCCCGATAGCAGCAAACCTGGGATCTACCAGCGCATGCGCGCAGTGGCCGCACCCGGCCGATCCTGGGCGGCCGTGCTCGGTGGTACGGCCGTGTTGGCTGTCGGCGTCTCGCTGCTGGAAACGCCCTGCACGGCGGGGCTGCCGCTGTTGTGGACCAGTCTCTTGGCGGCCAACGACGTCTCTTTCGGGACGGCAGCGGCCCTGTTTGCCGTGTATATGGCCGTGTTCCTGCTTGATGAACTGATCGTCTTCACACTCGCGGTGGTCACATTGCGGGCTGCTCGAGTCCAGGAGAGACACGGACGGCTCCTGAAACTCCTCAGCGGGACCGTGATGATCACTCTCGCCGTCGTGCTGATTGCCGCACCCGAGCTACTGGAATCGGTAACGGGCGCCGTGGCCGTCTTCGCGGCGGCGGCCCTCATTGTCTTGATTGTCGATCGAGGCACCCACCTGTTGCAGCGGCAAGCGGAGTCCCGCTCGGAGCCGACCCGAGAGCCGACCCGACGCGAGCCACCGGGCCGCGGCTGAAGCCGCGGATCCTGGCGTTTCGGAACACGACCGGCTGGTTCTGGTCCACACTCGGATTACGACCACATGGAGGCACTCATGAGCGTGTACCGCGTCATCGACGTCATCGGGACGAGCAGCTCGTCCTGGGAGGAAGCGGCCGCTGAAGCGGTCAAGACGGCTGGCGGTTCACTACGCGATCTACGAATCGCCGAAGTGACCAAGCAAGACATCCAGGTGAACGCTGATGGCGGCCTCACCTACCGGACGAAGCTGCAACTGTCGTTCAAGTACGAAGCCGACTAGGCCGGAGTAGGCCGGCGAGGGCATTTGGGCGCCCGAAGTAGCCGGGTCGGCTCAGGTCAGTTGTTCCCGTATCTGCAGCACGACTGTTGTGGTTGCTCCGTCATGCCAGTCCTCCGCGACGCGCACGGCCTTCTTCACGGGGAGCAGGTACGTACCGCGACCCTTGTCCGGGAACACTGACGTCTCCCAGGTCGTGTGGCCGACCGTTGCTCGAACTGGCACTGAGCCAAAGCCACGCTTGACTGTGGCCGCACCTTCGATTTCGTCAGCCACATCTGCCGGTACGGCGACGAAATGCCAGGCGCCGTTGCCTTCCCACTCAAACAGCTCCGCGTCGAACTCGAAGTGCTGGGTCATTGGCTCATTCTGTCGCCACAGCAAAGGCATGCGGCAGTCGCCACAGGATCCGATGGCCTCGACGACCCGGCGGATGTGATCTCGCCAGGGACCTTCGGATGTACCCATATCAGCTGGCTGGATCCACTGTCAGATCGTGAGCACGACGGCCCTACCAGGGCTGACGTCGGCAGCAGCGGCGGCGTCCCTGCGGCGTGATGGACCCAACCAGATTCCGGAAGCGGCCAGGCCCGCTGCCGGTTGGATGCTACTCGCGCAGGTCACCCACTTCTTCGCCGTGATGCTGTGGGTGGCCGTCGTCCTGGCGGCACTGGCGGGCCTGCCAGAACTGTCCATCGCCATCGCAGTCATCATCGTCATCAACGGTGTGTTCGCGTTCGTTCAGGAGTACCGCGCGGATCAAGCAGCCGCCCGGCTGCGAGACCTACTGCCAGTACGCGCCACGGTGGTACGCGACGGCAAGCCCATCACCATTTCCGCGGTCGACTTGGTTGTCGGCGATCTTGTTCTCCTCGAGTCCGGGGACCGGGTGTGCGCCGACCTACGTCTCGTCACTGTCGACGGGCTCACGGTCGACGAATCGATGCTTACCGGCGAGACCAAATCCGTGCATCCAGTCGCCGACGCGACAGCCTGGGCCGGCACCTTCGTCACCGAGGGCTACGCCCAAGGTGAAGTTGTCGCGATCGGCAGCCGAACTCGTCTAGCCGGCATCGCCCTCCTCTCCCAAGCAGGCTCGCGCCGTCCGTCACCACTTGCCACGCAGTTGCACGGCGTTGTCCGGGCAATAGCGGTAGTTGCCGTCTTGACCGGAGTTGGGTTCTTCGCGTTGTCGCTGCTGCTGGGCCTGCCCGGCCGGGACGGCTTTCTCTTGGCGGTGGGCGTCACGGTCGCCCTGGTGCCGGAGGGACTACTTCCTACGGTGACCCTGTCGCTGGCCCGTGGCGCACAGCGAATGGCCGACCGACAGGCGCTGGTCCGGTCACTCGAAAGCGTGGAGACGCTGGGTTCGACAACGGTCTTGTGCACCGACAAGACCGGCACGCTGACCACCAACCAGATGTCAGTTGTTGCGGTGTGGACGCCGCACGGCCCGCTAGAGATCGAGCCATCTGGCTACCGACCGAGCCCGCCGCTCCCGCTTGCCGACACCTATTTGGCTCAGGACACGGCACTGGCCAGTGTGCTGGCATCGACCGGGAGGTTGATTTCCGAAGCCGACGGACACCGCCCCCATGGCGATCCGATGGAAGTGGCCCTCCATGTCCTGGCCCTGCGCGCCGGAGTCCCCACCGCCGATATGGCCGCATCTGTCCGCTGCCGCTTTCCGTTCGACCCCCGCCGCCGGCGTATGTCCGTGGTGACCGCGGACCGAGTGGCCGTCAAGGGAGCTATCGACAGCGTCCTGCCTCTTTGCCGCGACGACGGCAGCGTCCTTGCCGCGGCGAATGCGGCCGCGCACTCCTTTGCCGATCGGGGGTTGCGGGTACTGGCCGTGGCCGAGCGCGAGACGCGCGCAAGCGACTGTTCCGGCAGCGACGCCGATTCCGTAGAAGCAGACCTGCGCCTGCTCGGCGTGGTCGCCCTTGAGGACCCGCCCCGAGAGGGCGCGGCTGCGGCCCTGGCTGAATTGCGACGGGCCGGAATCCAACTCCTGATGGTCACCGGCGACCACCCAGCCACCGCGGCAGCGATTGGCAGGGAGGTGGGCTTCGCTCGCGACGACGTTCCGCCGATTGTGGCCTCGCAACTGCCGACCAACACGGCTGCGATCGGGCAGATGATCGACCGGGACGGCCTGATCATTGCCAGAGCGACCCCTGAAGACAAGGTGCGCATCGCTGTGGCCCTGCAGGAACGTGGGCACGTTGTCGCCATGACCGGTGACGGGGTCAACGACGGCCCGGCTCTGTCCCGAGCGGATATCGGCATCGCCCTGGGCGCGTCGGGCACTGACGTCGCACGCGAATCGGCAGACCTGGTGCTGCTGGACGACCACGTGGCAACCATCGTCGCAGCGGTGGAGCTGGGCCGAGCCACGTTCGCGAACATGCGCCGGTTCCTCACGTTCCACCTGACGGACAACGTCGCCGAGTTGGCTCCGTTCGGTCTGTGGGCGCTGTCCGGAGGGTCGTACCCGTTGGTCCTGAGCGTGCTGCAGGTTCTCGCCCTGGACATCGGAACGGACGTGCTGCCGGCGGTGGCGCTGGGTGCGGAACCGGCCAACCCGCGCACGCTGCAAGGCCCGATGCGGACCAAACGTTTGATCGATGGGCAACTCCTGCGCCGTGTCTTCGGGGTACTGGGCCCTACCGAAGCGGTAGTGGAGTTGACGGCCGCGACTTCCGTGCTGCTGGCCGCCGGCTGGGTCTGGGGGGCAACTCCTTCATCGGCGACCCTGGCCGCGGCCTCGGGAGCTGCCTTCGCGGCCGTCGTAGCCGGACAGATCGCAAATGCCTACGCGTGCCGTAGTGAGGCGCGCTGGGTGGGGCGAGTCGGTTGGCACGGCAACCCGTTGCTGGCCTGGTCAGTCAGCGTCTCGGCGATCCTGGCCGCCACGTTGTTGGCCTGGCCGGCCGCACAACGGCTCTTCGGAGGTGCCTGGCCGCCGCCCGTCGGTTGGGTAATTGCGCTGGCGACGGCCCCGGCGGTCATCGTTGCCGACGCCTTGCACAAACGCTGGCGGGCCGCCCGAAGGGTGAGTCCAATCGCTACTTCGTCGTCGTGACAGTCAAGGGCCGTGGGGCACTGCCAACAGCCAGCGACCAGGCCGGGACCAGCAAGAGGTAGGCGGGCACGTAAACGAAGGCCATCACCAGACATGAGGCAGCGGTAAGCCAACCCAGGAGGACGGTTGCCCGGGGGAGTGAACTACAGGCTCGAGCCCAGCCACTGACCAGAGCGACAAGGGCCCCGAACATGACGATCGCCACGGCGTTGAAGATCGGCACCACGATGCTGAACCCGGCCACGATGTCGGCGGCATTGACACTGGAGTTTCCCGAGACCAGCAGATCGAGGACCTGCGCCCCGAGGTTGCCTGCGATTCCGTTGAGTGCGAACCCCGTGGCCGACACGATGCCAGTGCCGACGATCAGAGGCCAGGCCCAGTGGTTGGCGGCCCGCACTCGCGCTGCCAGAGCTACCGCCAGCGCGAGAACGGCGAAAGCGGAGACCAGATGAGCGGTCGCACTGGCGCGCCAAGGCAACGAGCCAATCGCGTCGGCAAGTAGGTCAACGTCGGCGTAGTCGGCAAAGGAGGCAAAGCCAAGGACCAAGCGCTCGACCAATAGACCGTTGACCAAATGCACAGCGAAGGCCGCCGCGATCACCCAAGCCCCCACGCGCAGCGGTCGAGGAGTCAGCCAGAATCCGTCCACGACCCCTGACTTTCTGGTGTCCGAGGGGGGACTTGAACCCCCACGCCCTAATACGGGCACTAGCACCTCAAGCTAGCGCGTCTGCCAATTCCGCCACCCGGACATGCCCGGCGCGCCGGGCAGTGGAGCAGGTTACCAGCGGGTCGGCGGTTCGACGTTCGGCAGAATGGCCGCCGTGAGCACTCCCAGCGCAAGCGAGGACGTAGTCGGCCTGTGCCGCGAATTGATCCGCATACCTTCGGTCAACCACGGCGACAGCAGTGGTCCCGGTGAGCGGGCGGCGGCCGAGTTCGTCGCGGCATCCCTGGCCGAAGTGGGGGTGCAGCCCCGCATCATCGAATCCGCGCCCGGACGCGCGTCCGTCCTGGCCCGCATCGCCGGTGCCGACCCCAGCCGCCCGGCACTGCTGATCCACGGCCACCTTGATGTGGTGCCGGCTGATGCATCGGACTGGACCCACGATCCGTTCAGCGCGGAGATTGCCGCCGACTGCATCTGGGGTAGAGGCGCTGTGGACATGAAAGACATGGACGCGATGGTGCTGGCGGTGATCCGGTCCAGACTCCGCAGCGATAGGCCACCGGCCCGCGACATCGTTCTGGCCTTCACCGCCGACGAGGAGGCTGGCGGCGTCTACGGAGCGCACTGGCTGGTCGACAACCACCCCGACGCGTTCGAAGGGGCCACCGAGGCCATCGGCGAGGTGGGCGGCTTCTCGGTGACGGTGAACCAGCGGCGCATCTACCTGATCGAGTCCGCACAGAAGGGGATCGCCTGGCTGCGGTTGGTGGCGAACGGTCGCGCCGGACACGGCTCCATGACCAACGATCAGAACGCGGTTACCGAACTGGCCGCTGCGGTGGCCAGGATCGGTCGTCATGAGTTCCCCCTGCACATGACCGCGACGACGACGGCGCTGCTGGAGACGCTGGCGGACGCGCTCGGCCTGCCGGCCGATGATCCCCAAGCCATCGTCGAGCGCCTGGGCCCGTTGGCGATCCTGATCGGTGCAACCCTGCGAAACACCGCCAACCCAACGGTTCTGCAGGCCGGCTACAAGCAGAACGTCATCCCGGGGGAGGCGACCGCGCTCTTGGACGCGCGCTTCCTGCCCGGATTCGAGGACGAGCTGCTGGCCGACCTCGACCGGCTGCTCGGTGAGCGAGTGCGGCGGGAGACCGTTCACCACGACATCGCGATCGAGCAGCCGTTCACCGGGGACCTGGTCGATGCCATGACGGCTGCGCTGCTGGCAGAGGACCCCACCGCCGCAGTTGCGCCGTACTGCCTGTCCGGCGGCACCGACCTGAAGGCGTTCAGCCGCCTGGGCATCACCGGATTCGGTTTCTCCCCACTGCGCCTGCCCGCAGATCTGGACTTCGCCGGCATGTTCCACGGCGTCGACGAGCGCGTGCCGATCGATTCCCTGCAGTTCGGCACCAGGGTGCTGGACCGGTTCCTGGACCTGGCCTAGGTCGGTCATGACCGCAAGGCGGGTCGGCTGCTTCTCCCCACGCTGCCGCTAGAGGGTCCGCGCCACCCGCATCACCCGTCGGCGCAGCCACACCCGCCGCCGCCCATCGGGAAATAACCGGACGCGGGCGAGTTCCCAGCGGCCGTATTCCGCCTCGGCGGTGAGCACGGCGCGGGCCTCACCCCGAGAAATTGATCTATCGAAGGTGAGTTGCCGCGTCTCGTACTCCGTCATCGCCCTCCACGTGCGCGCTCGGGGTAGCCGATCGCCGGCTCGGAGACCTCATCCAACGCCTGCTGGATCTCCGCGGGCAATTCGAGTGAGTCCGCCGCCATGATCCCCTTCAGCTGAGCGGCGGTCCGGGCCCCGACGACGGCCGATGCGACGGCGGGTCGGGAAAGCAGCCAGGCCAGCGCCACCTCCAACGGCGCCACCCCCAGGCCTTCGGCAGCGGTGCAGACCGCGGCCACGACCCGGCCGGAGGTCGGCCCCAGATACGGCTCCACGAATGCAGAGAAGTGCGGCGCGGCACCGCGACTGTCCGCTGGGATCCCGTGGCGGTACTTGCCGGTAAGGACCCCGCGCCCCAGCGGTGACCACGCGAGCACACCGAGCCCCAGCGTCAGACAGGCCGGCACGACCTCGCGTTCGACTCCGCGAGCCAGCAAGGAGTACTCCACGGACGTGGCAACCAACGGGACACCACCCGCTTGGGCCCCAACAGCAGCGGCCGCTGTCTGCCAGCCGGCGTAGTTGCTCACGCCCGCGTACCGGGCCCGCCCGGAGGACACGGCCTGTTCCAGTGTGGCCAGCACCTCTTCCAGTGGAACGTCATCGGACCAGGCGTGCACCGACCACAAGTCCACGTGATCAGTCCCCAGTCGACGCATTGACGCGTCCAACTGCGCCAGCAGCCCGCGCCGGGAGGTGTCCGTGGTCAAGCCGCTTTCGGTGCGGCGCAGGCCGGCCTTGCCGGCGATGACCACTTCGTCGCGATCGACCTCGGTCAGCAGTTGCCCCAGCAACTCCTCCGCGTCCGGGGATGCGGCTGCGGTGTCGATCAAGGAGCCGCCTGCCTCCAGGAAGGTGCTCAGTTGCTCTGCGGCCTCGTGTTCATCGGTGTCCCGGCCCCAAGTCAGAGTGCCAAGCCCCAGGCGTGAAACGCGCAGGCCGCTTGCTCCCACGACGCGGCTATCCATGACTGACGAGGCTAGTCACGTCGGCGCGGCTACAGTCGCGGCGACACTCTTCTCCTGCGGAGGATGGATGGAACTCGGGCTGAACCTCGGGTACTGGGGGATGGGCAACGACGCCGACAACCTGGAGTTGGCGCGCGCTGCCGACTCGCTCGGCTACTCCGTCGTCTGGGCGGCTGAGGCGTACGGATCCGACGCCGCCACCGTGCTGGCGTGGGTGGCCGCGCAGACGGAACGGGTCGACATCGGCAGCGCGGTCTTTCAGATCCCCGGCCGCACCCCGGCCAACACCGCCATGACCGCAGCCACGCTAGACACGTTGTCCGGCGGCCGGTTCCGGTTGGGACTGGGGGTGTCCGGTCCGCAGGTCTCTGAGGGCTGGCACGGGGTGCGTTTCGACAAGCCCTTGTCGCGGACCCGCGAATACGTGGACATCGTGCGCATGGCCCTGGCCCGGGAGAAGGTGCAGTACGACGGCAAACACTTTCAGTTGCCGCTGCCGGACGGCCCCGGAAAGGCCCTGCGGCTGACGGTGCACCCGGTCCGAGAGCAACTACCCATCTACTTGGCGGCCGTCGGCCCCAAGAACCTCCAGTTGGCCGGCGAGATCGCCGACGGCTGGCTAGCAGTGTTCTTCGCGCCGGAGCACTCCGGCGAGCTCATGTCCCATATCCGCGCCGGATTGGCGCGATCCGCACGCGCCGAGGCGGACTTCGACGTAGTGCCTACGGTCCCGGTGGTGCTGGGTGAGGATCCGGTCGAATGTGCCGCCGCCGTGCGCGCCTACGCGGCCCTGTACATCGGGGGGATGGGCTCGCGGGATCAGAACTTCTACAACCGACTCGCGGTCAGCATGGGGTACGGGGCCGAGGCCGAGCAGGTTCAGGATGCGTACCTGGCCCGGGACTACGCCGCCGCGGCAGCGGCAGTGCCCTGGGAGTTCGTCGACCGCACCGCGCTGCTGGGCCCGCCGGACCGGGTCCGCGACCGGCTCGCGGCCTACGCCGACGCCGGAGTGACCACGCTGACGATCGCTCCGTACGCACCCACGCGGGAGGCCCGGCTCGACACGGTTCGCACCATGGCTGAGTTGCTGGATCGGATGTGATCGGCTGGTTCGAGGCCCTCGTCCTCGGGGTGCTGCAGGGATTGACCGAGTTCCTGCCGATCTCCTCCAGCGCGCACCTGCTGGTCTTCTCGGAATTGTTCGGCTGGGACGACCCCGGGGCCGCATTCACCGCGGTAACTCAGATCGGCACCGAGGCCGCCGTCTTGCTCTACTTCCGCAAGGACCTGTGGCGAATCATCACGACGTGGGCACAGTCGCTAGTGCGGCCCGCGCTGCGCGGCAGCATCGACGCGCGGATGGGCTGGTACGTGATCGTCGGCACGATCCCCATCGCGGTCCTTGGTCTGGCGTTCACCGATCAGATCGAGACGGTGGTCCGGGACCTGCGCTTGACCGCGGTCATGCTCATCGCCTTCGGGCTACTGCTCGGGCTGGCTGATCGCGTCGGCCGCGAGGCCAAGCCGCTGCGCCAGCTCAACCTGCGTGACGGGATCTTGTTCGGTCTTGGTCAGGCCTGCGCACTGATCCCGGGGGTGTCCCGTTCCGGCGGCACGATCACTGTGGGCCTGTTCCTCGGGTACACCCGGGAGGCGGCGACCCGGTACTCCTTCCTACTGGCGATTCCGGCGGTGCTGGCCAGCGGCTTCTACGAAGCGACACGCTTGTCGGAGGCCAGTTCGGTCTCGTGGGGTCCGACGATCCTGGCTGCGGTTGTCGCCTTCGCGGTCGGCTATGCCGTGATCGCCTGGTTCCTGCGCTTCATCGCAACCCACACCTTCATGCCGTTCGTCATCTACCGCGTCGGCTTCGGCGCATTCATCCTGCTGTTGCTCGCCACCGGGGCGATCTCCGCCACGTGATGTGAGACTGCCCCCGTGACCGTTGTGCTGCTGGCCCGCCACGGCCGAACCACCGCCAACACGGCCGGGGTGTTGGCCGGGCGTGCCCCGGGGACCAAGCTGGACGCCACCGGCAAGGAGCAGGCCGAACAGCTGGCCCATCGGCTCAAGGGCTTGCGGCTGACCGCCATCCACACCAGTCCGCTGCAGCGCTGCCTGCAGACGCTGGAGCCTGTTCAGCGGGACCGGCCCCGAACGCCCGTGGAACTCGACGACCGTTTAGCCGAGGTCGACTACGGCGACTGGACGGGCAAGAAGTTGTCGGTCCTGTCCCGGCGCAAACTGTGGCCCGTGGTGCAGAACCACCCCAGTGCGGCGGTGTTCCCCGGCGGCGAGGCCCTGGCGCAGATGCAGGCCCGCGCGGTCGAAGCGATCCGCGAGATCGTTCGCGAACGTCCCAAGGGCGTGGTCCTGGCCTGCTCGCACGGAGACGTCATCAAGGCGATCGTCGCCGACGCGCTGGGACTGCACCTGGATCAGTTCCAGCGCATAGTCGTCGATCCCGGGTCGGTGTCAGTGATCGCCTACACCGAGATGCGCCCGTTGGTCCTTCGGCTCAACGACACCACTGGCAACCTGTCCGGCTTCGGCGGAGGTTCGCGTCGGCGCGCGCCAGAAGTTGGCGGCGGGGCCGGGCCGAAGCGGCCCTAGGGTGACACCGTGACGTCCTTGGACTACGCCGCACCGGACCGTTTTGTGGCCGGCACCGTCGGCGAACCGGGTCAACGCACCTTCTACCTGCAGGTCCGGCAGGAGGACCGCATCACGTCGGTCGTCTGCGAAAAGACCCAGGTGGCGCTGCTGGCCGAGCGGATGGCGGTGATGCTTGATGCGGTGCGTGCCGGCGGAAACGACGAAGTGCCGCAGGAGCCACCCCCGGAGTTGAAGGACAACGGTCCACTGGACCTACCCCTTGAGGAGGAGTTCCGGGTGGCGGAGTTGTCCCTGGTCTGGGACGACACCTCCAGCTCGGTCCTGATCGAGGCCCGGGCCGACGCCGAATCCGACACAGAATCCGACGAGGCACGGCTACAGGTGCGCCTGCGCCCGGGGCCCGCCCGGGAGTTCATCCGCCGATCCCAGGCGCTGGTATCGGCAGGACGGCCCCCGTGCCCCTTCTGCCAGCAGCCGTTGGACCCCGAAGGTCATATCTGCCCGCGTCGCAACGGGTACCGGCGCCGCTGACCGGTGGTAGCAGTGGACGAACCCGCGACCTTGGAGTTGCTGCAGCGCGGACAGATCGACATCGAAGGGCGCCTCATCGACGCCTCGAACGCAACGCTGTACTGCTCAGTGGTTGCTGACGGGGTCAGCATCGCGGCCGTCTACAAGCCCGTTGCGGGGGAGCGGCCGCTCTGGGACTTCCCCGACGGCACCCTGGCCAACCGCGAAGTCGCCGCCTACCAAGTCAGTCGGCATACCGGCTGGAACCTGATCCCGCCGACGGTCTTTCGCGACGGACCGGCCGGCCCGGGCATGGTCCAAGCCTGGGTGGAAACCGACGAGGCGGTGGACCCGCTGGAACTGATTCGCAGCCAGCACCCCGACCTGCGGCGGATCGCCGTCCTCGATGCGGTCATCAACAACGCCGACCGGAAGGGTGGACACTTGCTCCCCACCCCTGAAGGCGCGGTCGTGGGCATCGACCATGGGGTCACCTTCGCGACCGAGGACAAGCTTCGGACGGTGTTGTGGGGCTGGCGTAGCCAACCCTTGACCGACGAGGCAGTCGAGGTGCTGACCGGATTGGTCACCGCCGTAGATGGAGCGCTCGGCCAGACCCTCGCGGGTCTGTTGTCCCGAGCCGAAGTAGCCGCCACATTGCACCGCCTCGACCGGCTCCTCACCGAGCGCCTGCACCCGGAACCGTCGCCGGAGTGGCCAGCCGTCCCGTGGCCGGTCTTCTGAGGATCCCCGGTTAGGCTCGGCGCTCGTGGAGTCCTGGGCTGCGGCCGTGCCGCCGCAGATCCCTGGAACCGGCGGTCCGGTCTATGTGTTCGACACCGCCACGAACGGCCTGACGCAACCCGTTTCCGGGGCGCATGCGGGCCTTTACGTGTGCGGGATCACGCCGTACGACGCCACCCACATGGGGCACGCGGCCACCTACGTTGCCTTCGATCTGCTGCACCGCGCCTGGCTGGATGCCGGCTTGACGGTCACGTACGTGCAGAACGTGACTGATGTCGACGATCCTCTTCTGGAGCGCGCCGTCGCAGTGGGTGATGACTGGCGCGCGATCGCGGCCCGCGAAACCCAGTTGTTCCGGGAGGACATGGCCGCTCTCGCCGTCCTGCCGCCGCAGCACTATCTCGGCGTCGTCGAATCGTTGCCGCTCATCGAGGACGTGGTGCAGGAGCTCGTCGACTCCGGGTCCGCGTACCAGGTGGGCCAAGACGTGTACTTCTCCGTGGCCGCCGACCCGGGCTTTGGCCGCGTCAGCGGTTGGCCGCGGGCGCAAATGGAGAAGATGTTCGCCGAACGTGGCGGCGACCCACAGCGGCCTGGCAAGCGCGATCCGCTGGACCCGCTGTTGTGGCAGGCGCAGCGGCCGGAAGAGCCGGCATGGGAGTCCCGCCTTGGTCACGGGCGGCCCGGCTGGCACGTGGAATGCACCGCCATCGCCAGGGCCCATCTGGGGCCGACCTTCGCCGTTCAGGGCGGCGGTTCCGACCTTGTCTTCCCGCACCACGAGATGAGCGCATCCCAGGCCACTGCCTTGGACCCTGAGCACCCTTTCGCCAACGCCTACGTGCACGCCGGCATGGTCGCCTGGGCCGGGGAGAAGATGTCCAAGTCGAAGGGCAACCTCGTCTTCGTATCGGCACTGCGTCAGCAGGTCGCCCCGATGGCGATCCGACTGGCGCTGCTGGCACACCACTACCGAACCGACTGGGAGTGGACCGACGCCGACCTTGAACGGGCCGTTGCCCGGTTGGACCGGTGGGGCCAAGCCGCCCGACGTAGCACTGCGCAGCCGGCCGAACCAGTGATCGGTGCGATTCGGGCCGCGCTCGCAGCCGATCTTGACGCACCCCGCGCGCTACAGGCAGTTGACGATTGGGCGGCCGCCGACGGTGGCGACGCGGCAGCTCCCGCACTGGTCGCCGACGCCGTTGCCGCCCTGCTAGGCGTGTCTGTCTTCGGCAACAACCACTAGTCGGTCTACCCGGGCGGCGGGTCGTCGCCCTGGCGGCGCAGGAAACGCTCGAACTCCCGAGCGATCGCCTCGCCGGAGGCTTCGGGCAGTTCGGCCGCGTCCTGAGCCTCTTCCAAACCCCGAACGTAGGAGCCGATCTCCTCGTCCTCTTCGGCCAGTTCGTCCGCACCGGTCTGCCAGGCCCGCGCCTCGTCGGCCAGGTCGCCCATGGGGATGGGCACCTCCAATAGGTCCTCCACGGTCCGCAGCAGCGCCATCATCGCCTTGGGGGACGGCGGCGCCGCGACGTAGTGCGGGACCGCAGCCCACAGCGAGGCCGCCGGCAGACCGGCGCTGCTGCAGGCCTCCTGAACCACACCCACAATCCCGGTCGGCCCTTCGTAGCGGGACGCCTCCAGTCCCAGCCGTTCCCGCATGTCCGCATCAGAGGTTGTCCCAGTCACGGGGACCGGTCGGGTATGCGGGGTGTCGGCGAGCAGAGCACCCAACGTGATCACCATCTCCACGCCCAGGTCGTAGGCCGCACCGAGGAGTTCTGCCGTGTAGCCGCGCCACCGCATGCTCGGTTCGATTCCCTGGACCAAGACGATGTCGCGCTGCTGCAAGGGGGGACGGGCGACCAGCAGGCGTGTCGTCGGCCACTGCAGGCGGCGCTGCCCGTCGTCCGCGGTGGAGATAAGGGGCCGGTTCACCTGGAAGTCGTAGTAGTCCTCCGGATCCATTTCCCCGACGATGCTGGCCTGCCAGGCGTCGGCCAAGAAGGCGATTGCATCCGAGGCGGCCTCGCCGGCGTCGTTCCAGCCCTCGAAAGCGGCCAGCATCACCGGGTCCACCAGGTCGGGCACATGGTCCAGTTCCATCAACGCACTCCTGCCTGCGCCTCGGCGGCAACCGTCCGAATCAGACCAGCAACGAGTTCTGGCCACTGCAACGGGACGTCGTGCAGGGCCCCGGTCCAGCGAAGCAGCCGACGATTCGAGCGCTCGGCCAGCGCCCGCTGCAGCACCGCCTCCCGCCGCTGAACCCATTCTTCAACGTCGGCGCTGGCGCTCGGCGGCTCACAGGTGACCAGCCACAACGGGGCCAGCACCTCGGCCAGGGCCTGCTCGCCATCGTGTTCGAGCAGCCCGTCCAACACGGCCATGTGCCGGTCGAAACCCAACCGGCTGCGCGCCAGACCGTCAGCGTCCACGGCCCAGCCGGGCAATACGGCATCGGCGTGCGCGCCGGTCCACCAGGGAGCCAGCGGGCCACTCGCGTACAACTGCGCCACCTCGTTCGGCGGTAGCGCCAGGCGCGGAGGAGTCAGCACCTCACGCAACTGTCCGCGCCGTTGGGCCTCGACGTTCGGAAACGCCCCGCCGTCGATCGCCACCGCGGCTGCGACGCGGTCTCCACCCATCGCCGCGGCCGCAACGGCCACCGAAGCCCCCCAGGAGTGCCCAACGAGCACGAGTTCGCCTTGCGGACGCCAGGCCTCGACGGCTGCCAGCACATCTGCGGCGCAGGTAACGACGTCATAGGGGCCGTCGGGGCGTTCGGAATCACCGTGACCGCGGAGGTCCAGCGCCAGCACGTCGAGACCGGCCAGGCCGGTCACGACCAGGTTGAAGAAGCGTCGCTGCGAACTCAGTCCGTGCAGTAGGACCACCGCTGGGGCCGCATCGGGCCGCGTAGCGCCAGGCTGTCCACCATTGGTCCATTGCGTGCCCCGCAGCGTGATGCCGGCCCCCGGCAGGTCGAGGTCATCCCCGGCCAGCGGTGCGGTGGTGGCCCCGAGTGGTTGCAGCACTGCTCGAACCTACTGTGCGCCCGCGTCAATGCGCCCGTAGCGGCACCAGGGGCGCTCAGCAGACGCGTGACCAACGCCTAGGCTCAGCGCGTGTCCAGGGTCGAGTTGCTTCGCGCTGCGCTTCAAGAGCGCGTGGTCGTAGCCGACGGTGCGATGGGCACGATGCTGCAGGCGGAGTCCCTGGATCTGGATGACTTCGACGGGCACGACGGCTGCAACGAGATCCTCAATGTGACCAGGCCCGATGTCGTGCAGGGCGTTCACCAGGCCTTCCTCGACGTCGGCGTCGATGTCCTGGAGACCAACACGTTCGGCGCCAACTGGGCCAACCTGGCCGAATACGGAATCGAGCACCGGATCCGGGAGCTGGCTGAGGCTGGTGCCCGGCTGGCCCGCGAGGTCGCCGACGGCTACGGCGAGCCCTCGCAGCCAAGGTGGGTCCTGGGATCGGTTGGACCGGGCACCAAACTGCCAAGCCTGGGTGCGACCACGTTCGGGCGGCTGCGGGACGCCTACGCCGAGCAGGTCGCCGGCCTGATCTCGGGCGGTGTGGACGGAGTCTTGATCGAGACCGTCCAAGACCTGCTGCAAGCCAAGGCAGCGATCCTGGGGGCCAAACGGGCCGCACGTGACGCGGGTGCGGACCTGCCGATCCTGGTCCAGGTGACCATCGAAACCACCGGGACGATGCTGCTGGGATCAGAGATCTCCGCCGCAGCCACGGCGCTGACCTCCCTAGGCGTCGACGCAATCGGGCTCAACTGCGCGACCGGGCCGGCAGAGATGAGTGAGCACCTGCGGTACCTGTCCCGCAACTGCGACATCCCCATCAGCGCCATGCCGAACGCCGGACTGCCGGTGCTGGGTGCCGAGGGAGCCACCTACCCGTTGACACCGAGCGAGTTGGCCGACGCTCACGACCGGTTCACCAGTGAGTTCGGGTTGAGCCTCGTTGGTGGCTGCTGCGGCACCACCGCGGCACACCTTCGTGAAGTCGTCCAGCGGGTCGGTGGCCGACCAGTGAAGCAGCGACGCACGCACGCCGAGCCAGGCGCGTCCTCCCTGTACGTGCATGTGCCGTTCCGACAGGACACCGCGTACCTGGCGATCGGGGAGCGAACCAACGCCAATGGGTCAAAGGCCTTCCGCGAGGCGCTTCTGGATGAGCGGTGGGACGACTGCGTGGACATTGCGCGCAGCCAGACGCGCGACGGGGCGCACATGCTGGACGTCTGCATCGACTACGTCGGCCGCGATGGTGCGGCCGACATGCACGAGGTCGCCTCCCGGCTGGCCACAGCGACCACTCTGCCGATCGTGCTGGATTCCACCGAGCCGGAGGTGCTGCGCGCCGGCCTGGAGCACCTCGGCGGCCGGGCAGTCATCAATTCGGTGAACTTTGAGGACGGCGACGGGGACGACAGCCGCTACGGCCAGATCATGCCCCTCGTCGCCGAGCACGGCGCCGCCGTAGTCGCGTTGACGATCGACGAGGAGGGGCAGGCGCGGACCGCGGAGTGGAAAGTCGCGGTGGCGGAAAGGCTCATCTCCGACCTCTCAACGCGGTGGGGGATGGCCGTGAGCGACATCCTCGTCGACTGCCTGACCTTCCCCATCGCGACCGGCCAGGAGGAGACCCGCAGGGACGCGATCGAGACCATCGACGCCATCCGCGAGGTGAAGCGCCGCTGGCCGGACGTGAACACCACGCTGGGTGTCTCCAACGTTTCGTTTGGCCTGAACCCGGCCGCGCGGCAGGTCCTCAACTCCGTCTTCCTTAACGAGTGCATCAGCGCGGGGCTGGATTCGGCGATCGTGCACCCGAGCCGGATCCTTCCGGTCAACCGGATCCCCGCCGAGCAACGTCAGGCGGCATTGGACCTCATCTACGACCGGCGGACCCCCGACCACGACCCGCTGGCGGTGTTCCTCACGATGTTCGAAGGAGCCACCGCCGCTGGCTCCGGGCAGTCAATCGAAGAAGAACTGGCCGGCCTCGGCGTGTTTGAGCGCTTGGAGCGGCGAATCGTCGACGGCTTCCGGCCGGGGCTGGAGGCCGACCTCGATGCGGCCATGCAGCAGAGCCCGCCCCTGGAGATCGTCAACGACACACTGCTGTCCGGCATGCGCACGGTCGGCGACCTGTTCGGCTCCGGGCAGATGCAACTGCCGTTCGTGCTGCAATCCGCGGAAGTCATGAAGGCGGCGGTGGCCTACTTGGAGCCGCACATGGAGACCTCGGCGGATCGCGGCAAGGGCACGATCGTGCTGGCGACGGTCAAGGGCGACGTGCACGACATCGGCAAGAACCTCGTCGACATCATCCTGAGCAACAACGGGTACACGGTCGTCAACTTGGGCATCAAGCAGCCGATCAGCACGATTCTGGCTGCCGCTGAGGAACACAGCGCCGACGCGATCGGAATGTCCGGCTTGCTCGTGAAGTCAACGGTGGTCATGCGGGAGAACCTCGAGGAGATGAACGCCCGCGGAGTGGCCACGCAGTGGCCGGTGCTACTCGGGGGAGCGGCGCTGACCCGCTCCTACGTCGAGCACGACCTCGCCGAAATCTACGCCGGCGAGGTGCGATACGCCCGCGACGCCTTTGAGGGCTTGCGGCTCATGGATGCAGTGGTAGCGGCGCGCGCAGGCGGGCCGGGACTGCCGGAGCCCCGCAAACGGGTGGTGCGGGATCGCAGTAGCGCGTCGGCGCCGGCGGACTTGCCCAAGCGCTCCGACGTTGCCGTCGACAACCCCATTCCGACGCCACCGTTCTGGGGCTCGCAGGTTGTCCGCGGCATTGCGTTGGCCGACTACCTGAAGTACTTGGATGAACGTGCACTGTTCCTTGGGCAGTGGGGACTGAAGCCCACGCGGGGCGAGGGACCCGGATACGACGAATTGGTCGCCTCCGAAGGACGTCCCCGGTTGCGCATGTGGCTGGATCGGCTGCAGACGGACGGCCTGCTGGAGGCCGCGGTCGTCTACGGCTACTACCCGTGCTTCTCGGAGGGGGACGACCTGGTGGTGCTGCACCACGAGGGTCCCGACCGGGGGCAGGAGCGAGCCCGGTTCACATTCCCGCGGCAGCGACGCGATCGGCACCTGTGCCTGGCCGACTTCTTCCGCCCCAAGGGTTCGCAGCCAGACGTGGTGGCGTTCCAGGTCGTGACCATGGGGCAGGCCATTGACGATGCAGCGGCGAAATTGTTTGCCGATGACTCCTACCGTGACTACCTGGAACTACACGGTCTATCGGTGCAGTTGACCGAGGCGCTGGCGGAGTTCTGGCATGCCCGGGTGCGAGCCGAGTTGGCCGTCGCCGCGGAGGACGCCACCGACCTCGGCGACATCTTCCGCCAGGGCTACCGGGGCTCGCGGTACTCCTTCGGCTACCCGGCGTGCCCGGACCTGGAGCAGCAGGTCCCGCTGATGGAACTCCTCGACGCCGAACGGATCGGGGTGACGCTGTCGGAGGAGTTCCAGCTGCACCCGGAGCAGTCCACGTCAGCGCTGGTCGCCCACCATCCGGAAGCCAAGTACTTCAACGCCCGCTGACCCGACCCGGCAGAGCTGGATACTCCGCGCCGGGGGCCGTCGGCTGGTCGACTACCAGTTCGACAGGACTCGGTCTTGCTTGTCCTTGAAGGAACCGATCAGGATGACGATGAGGTCGATGATCACCCAGATCCCCAGGCCACCCAAGGTGACGATCATGAGGATGCCGGTGCCGATCTTCCCCACGTAGAAGCGGTGGACACCGAGGGCGCCGAGGAAGAAGGCGAGCAGCGCCGCTGCGAGACGGCTCTTCGGGCTGGCAGGTTGGCCGTTGACGTCCACCATCGGCTTGCCGTCCGGGAACGTCGGGATGGGCGAACTGGCTGGGACCGGGTTCATCTCTTCGGGGGTGCTCATGGGAGCAGCCTAGATCCGTTAGCAGCACTAGGTTGCGGACATCGGGGTGTCGAGCCAAATCTCAAGCGACCCCGTGACATGACGCGGTACTGAACTAGGAGCACGGGAACCAAATGCGGCGCAATTGCCTGCCTCATCGGGGCCCTCTGGGAGAGCGTGGCCGATGACCCTTGCAGCGGTCTTCTTCGATATGGACGGTCTGTTGGTCGACACCGAGCGACTTTGGCAGGACGCCGGCAGCGCCGTGATGGCCGCGTACGGGCAACCCTGGACCGAAGCCGACTCCTCCAGCCAGGTGGGCGGTCCGCTGTCCCGGACGTCTGCGTACATGGCCGAGCGCACCGGCGATTCGGCGGCGGTCATGGAGACCGCTCTGGTGGCGACCATGGCGGAGTTGCTCGCCTCCGGGACCGAACACCGCCCGGGTGCGGTTGACCTGTTGGACGAGTTGCTGGATGCAGCGATTCCCTGCGGCTTGGTTTCGGCATCGCCACGGATCCTCGTCGACTCGGTCCTGGCAAGCGTCGGCGGCGAGCATTTCGCCGTCACGGTCGCACTGGAGGACACCAGCCGCACCAAGCCGCACCCCGATCCGTATCTGCATGCCGCGGTCGCCGTCGGCGTGGATCCAGGACGTTGCGTAGTTCTGGAGGACAGCCCAACCGGCGTCGCAGCGGGGGAGGCCGCCGGCTGCCTAGTCATCGCCGTTCCGTTCGCCGTCCCGATCCCCGTGGGACCGGGTCGCCACGTGGTCGATTCGCTCGCAGAACTGTCCGTCCCGCTGCTGCAGGAGCTTCTGGGCTCACATTTGTAGGTTCGGCGCCGAGGTCGACTTCAGCGGGCGGTCCGCGGCGATCGGTGGCCTGAGGCTGACGGGCAGTGCTTCTGCCCGCCACCACGCAACTGGACGCCCGATAGTCGGCGCCCCTGGTGCCCCTGGTGTTGGGGTGACTTCGGTCCCTTCCGAATCCAACCGGGCTGCGATAAGCATGGGTCGGCGAAGAAGGTGATCCGGATGCTGACTACCAAGGGGCCGGTACCTGAGCAGTCGCGCGGGGACCGCGGGATCGTCGAGGTCATCTGCCAGTGGTGTGGGGAGGTGTTCCTGCACTCCAGTTGCGAAGACGATGAGGCGCTGGAGCAGTTCCGCGCCAAACACGCCGAGGATCACACTTCCGACGCAACCCCCGTCGGCTCCTGAGCATCCCCGGGTCCGTCGGCTGATTCCGCTTGCCTCCGGCGGCGCTCCCACGCGCCGACCCCCCACATGACCAGCAGCACGTAGACAACACCGAGGAGCGCGTCCACGACGTAGTGCTCGCCGGAGTAGACCAGCGTGACCACCATGGCAGTCGGATAGGCCACAAGCAGGGGCTTGGCCCAGTTGGGAACCCGGGTGATGAAGAAGGCGCAGATGAGCACCGAGAAGCCGGTGTGCAGCGACGGGACGGCGGCGACCAGATTCACGTCGGCCTGTCCGCGCTCGATCAGTGAACCGGCGCCCTCCAGCCCGAGAGCAGTCCAGCCGAGGTTGCTGATCCGGGCCACGGGCTCGGTCAGGCCGGCCTCCGCGGCGAACCACGGCGGAGCGGCTGGGAGCAGCACGTAGGTGACCAGCGCCGCGAAGGACAGCGCCAGGATCCGCCTGACCCACTGCAACCAGAGTTCCCGGTTGCGCGCGTACAGCACCGCGGCGATGGCGAAGACCGCGAAGAAGTGCGAGAAATAGACAAGGGAGTTGGCTACGTCATACCACTGGACGACGCCGGGCTCGTAGAAGCGGTCCTGGAGCCAGATGGTTGGCACTTCGCCGCCGAAGAGGGCCTTCTCCGTGGCGAGGAGATCGCTGACGTGCACCGGCATCCCCAGCCCGTCGGCCAGGCCTCTGCTGTAGTCGTACAGATACAGCAAGGCCAGGAAGGGCAGCCAGTCCAAGACGATGCGGCCCTTGTCGGCCCACGGATAGCCGACCCGCAACGCCAGCAGCCCGCTGATCACCCATACCGTCTGCCAGCCGCGGTCCAGGGGGATGCCCCGAACGGCCACGAACAGGCCGAATGCCGCGGCCCAGGCCGCCAGCACCGGGTAGCGGAGACGAGAGCTGGGCCCCAGGGCGGGCACAACTGCAGCTTCACTTACCACGCGCTCACTCCGTTGCGATCGCCTGCAGGATGTCCAGTTTCGCGGCACGTCGCGCCGGCCAGACCGCCGCAATCACGCCAACGACGGCGGCGAGCACCAGAACGACGATCAGCAACGTCCACGGGATAGCCAGTTCGGTGATGCCGGAGCCGGATAGGGCTCGCTGCAGCAACGCGCCGAAGGTGACACCCAGCACGACGCCCAAGACCGCCCCGTAGACAGCGATAAGCAACGACTCGATCCGGATCGTGGACCGCAGTTGGCCACGGCTGATGCCGATGGCACGCAGAAGGCCGATCTCACGCGTTCGTTCCACGACCGATAGTGCCAACGTGTTGACGATCCCCAGGATCGCAATGACTACGGCCAGACCGAGCAGGGCGTAAACGATGAACAGCAACTGGTTGATCTGCGCGCGGATCTGCTCCTTGAACTCGGTCTGGTCTTGAATTTGCACCGTGGGGTACTGCTCCACGACGGCGTCCAGGCCCGCGCGCACCTGCACTATGTCGGCGGCGGGCTCGGCGGTGATGAGCACTTGGAAGTCCTGGTCCCGGGCTCCGGCGGCCACGAGCGTCTCGCGAGCTCCTACGAAACCGGAAAACAACGGCCCGGCCTCGTATACGCCGCCGATTCGATACTGCTCCGGGCCGCCCTGCCACAGCACATCCACGGTGTCCCCGACCGCGACATTCGCGTCAGCAGCGGTGGTGCTGTCCACGATCAGGTCACCGTCGTCAACCGATTCCAGAGTGCCTTCGATTACCTCGACGGCCAGGACGTCGTTGACCGACTCCGCCTGGATACCGACGATGTCGGCCCCAGAACCGTTCACCTGCGCCGGCTCTATCAGGACGGTGGAAACGGTTTCCACGCCGGGCACCTGCGCGGCCTTGGTGCTCACCTCGGTCGTAAACGGCTGGAACGTGCGACTGGTGATGATGAAGTCCGCCCCGAGGACGTCGTCGACGGTTGCATCAGTCGAGGCCGTGGTCGACGCACCTAGAACGCCGATAGCGCTGACCAGTGTCAGACCGATCATCAGGGCGGATGCGGTGGTTGCCGTCCGACGTCGATTGCGGCGGGCGTTGCCGGTGGCCAGTCGGCCAACCATGCTGCGGCGCCAGGGCCAGCCCAGAACCGCGACCACCGGCCCGGACAACGCCGGCGACAGCACGATGGCTCCCACCAGGCCAAGTAGGGCACCCAAGCCGACGAACGCTGACGCTCGGGAGCCGGAGTCGCCGGCGCTGGCGACTCCGCCGACCGCACCGAGGACCGCAAGGGAAATCAGGACGATCCCGATCACTGTCCGCACGCGAAGCGACCGTGTCGGCAGCACCAGGTCATCGCGCATAGCGGCCACCGGGGGCACGCGGGCAGCGCGCAACGCCGGCAGCAGCGCGGCCACCACCGTTACCACCACGCCCAGCACGAGCCCGATGGCGATCGTCTGCCATTGGATGATCAGGCCGCTGGACGGAATCTCCAGACCGATGGCACCAAAGAGCCCCTGCAATCCGACAGCCAGGCCCACGCCCAGAAGCAGCCCAAGTGCCCCGCCGAGCAGTCCGACAATGGCTGCTTCGACCAGCAACGAGGTGGTCACCTGCCGGCGGTTGGCCCCCAGGGCGCGCAACAGGGCCAACTCCTTGGTTCGCTGAGCAACCAGCATCGAGAAGGTGTTGAGGATCAGGAACGTGCCCACGAATAGCGCGATCAGCGCGAAGACCAGGAGGAACACGTTGAAGAACGCCAACCCCTCAGACAACTGCGCCGCCGCCTCGTCCTCGGCTTCCTGGCCCGTCTGGACCTGATAGTCGCTGGGAACCACTGCGCGGACCCGCTCAGCCAACTCCTCTTGCGACACGCCTTCTTCGCCCAGCGCCGAAATCTCGGTCCATTCCCCGGGGGCGGTCAACAGCTCCTGTGAGTAGGCGGGCTCGAATGCGGCGAGCGTGGCCCCGGCCAGGTTGCCGCTCGTGCCGAACCGGAAGATCCCGACAACGGTGCTTTCCAGCAAGGGCCCCGGAGTCACCAACCTGATTCGATCGCCCACGCTGATGGACCCCGACTCCGCGGACTGGGAGTCGATTGCCACCTCGCTAGGGGTGGTCGGACCGCGACCGTCAACCAGCCGCAACGGCGACAGTTGCTCATCGTCGTTCCAGGTAACACCGAAGTTGGGGGCGCCCAGCGTCCCCACGGGGTCACCTTCGGCGTCGATGATCGTCACGCCGTTGGTCTGCACGATCGCAACTACGCGAGCAACGCCGTCCACCTCGGCGACGTCTGCGCGGACCGAGTCAGGGATGGTCCCGGTGATGTTCTCGTTGACGAACTCCTGGGTCGGCGTAACGACTACGTCGGTCTCGGTCTGCCCGAACAATTCCTCGAACGTGCTGCGCAGCGTGTCGGTGAAGACCAAGGTGCCCGCGACGAAAGCCACCCCAAGCACGACGGCAAGCAGCGACAGGGCCATGCGCAACTTATGCGCGCCCAGACTCCGCCAAGCTATGCGCAGCACGTCAGTTTGCGTCGCCGTCGAGGACCAGCATGTGCTCCAAGATCTGCTCCGCAGTAGGGGAGTCGATCGAGTGAACGAGTTGCCCGTCGGCGAGGAACAGGACGCGATCCGCGTGTGCTGCAGCGTTGGCATCGTGCGTCACCATGACCACGGTTTGCCCCAGCTCATCTACGGAGCGGCGCAACAGTTTCAGAACTTCCAAGCCGGAACGGGAGTCCAGGTTGCCGGTGGGCTCATCGGCAAAGATCACGTCAGGACGGCTGGCGAGCGCGCGCGCACAGGCGACCCGCTGCTGCTGGCCCCCGGACAACTCCGACGGCCGGTGATCCAAGCGGTCGCCGAGGCCGATCGCAGCGATGACCGTGTCCACCCACTCCTGGTCCGGGGCACGACCGGCGATGTCCAGTGGCAGGGTGATGTTCTCCCCGGCTGTCAACGTAGGCACCAGGTTGAAGCTTTGGAACACGAACCCGACCCGATCCCGACGCAACTTGGTGACCTCGTTGTCGTTGAGTCCGACCAAGGCCACGTCGCCCACCCACACTTGACCGTCGGTTGGGCGGTCCAACCCCGCTAGGCAGTGCATCAACGTGGACTTGCCGGAGCCGGAAGGCCCCATGATCGCGGTGAACCCGCCCTGCTCGAGGCTGAGGGTTACGCCCGCCAACGCAACTACCTCGGTCTCGCCGGACCCGTACACCTTCGTTAGCGCCTCGGCTCTCACGGCTGGCTGTACGAGCGTGTCCGCCACGGCTGACTCCCTGTGGTTGCGTGAACGTCGAACCTTACTGCGCACAGATGAAGCGGCGGTTAACTCAGATCTGTTCCACAGGTAGATAGGGCGACGGCGAATCGTCGCCGTTCGGGGCCGTCGGGGGAGCGATCGGCATGGGCGGCGGCGTGCCGCCGAACGCCGGGCACCGTTCCTTGTGCTCACACCAGTCGCAAAGGCGCGACGGGCTGGGCCGGAAGTCACCGGACTCCTCCGCGGACCGAATCGCGTTCCAGATGGCGCGCAGCTGCCGCTCGGTCGCCAGCAGGTCGGCTTCATCCGGTTCGTAGCGCAGGACCTCGCCGTTGGCCAGATACATGAGTTGCAGGAGGCTTGGTACCCGCCCCGTCTGGCGCCAAAGGACCAATGCGTAGAACCGCATCTGGAACATCGCCTTGGTCTCGAACCCGTCCCTGGGCGAGCGCCCGGTCTTGTAGTCAACGACTCGGGTGCGCCCGTCCGCGGCCACGTCGAGGCGATCCACGAATCCCCGTAGCAACAGGCCGTCATCGAGTTCAGCCTCAACGGACAGTTCGCGCTCGGCCGGCTCCAATGCGGCGGGGTCCTCCAACTCGAAGTAGGCGGCCAACAGATCGGCGGCGCTGGCCAACCACTCCTGCTCCGTGGCCTGATCGGCGAACAGATCCGCCAATTGCGGCTCATCGCTGCGGAGCTGACCCCATACCGGCGCCAGCATTGCGGCGGCGGTTTCCAGCGTTCGTTCCGGACCCGGTTCATCAAACAACTGCTCAAGCACGGCATGAACCAGCGTGCCTCTGGTGGCCGCAGGGCTGGGCGGTTCCGGGATGCGGTCAATGACCCGGAACCGGTACAGCAGCGGGCACTGCTTGAAGTCCGCGGCACGGGACGGAGACAGCGAGCTGATCACGCAGGGACCCTAGCCACGGGTGCCGACAGACCCGTCCAGCGCAACGTGTCCGGCAACAGGACCCGTGCGCGCATACGGTTGAGCCATGGCCGAACGCTCGGGTTTTCGACTGGGCTCGATCGCGGGCGTGCCGATTCTGCTGGCACCGTCCTGGTTGCTGGTTGCCGGCCTCGTCACGGTGCTGTTCGCGCCTGTCGTGGCCGACCGCTTGCCCGAGATCGGCTCAGCCCGCTACCTGGTTGCGTTCGCTTTTGCGGTCCTCTTGTACGGCTCAGTGCTCGTGCACGAGCTCGGCCACAGCCTCGTTGCGCTGAAGTACGGGCTGACCGTCCGCAGGATCACGCTGCACGCTCTCGGCGGCGTCTCCGAGATCGAGGAGGAGGCGCCAACCCCGGGCCGGGAGTTCGCCATCGCCGCGGCCGGTCCCGCCTTGTCGCTGGCGCTTGGCGTCGCCGGACTCGCGATGCTGCAGTTCTTGACGGTTCCACCTGTGATCGAGGTCCTGCTGCTGCAGTTGACGGTTGCCAATTTCCTCGTCGGCATCTTCAACCTCCTCCCTGGCCTGCCGTTGGATGGCGGGCGTGTCCTGCGAGCCGGGATCTGGGCGGTGACCGGTCAGAGTGATTCGGCCACCACCATCGCGGCAAACGCTGGACGTGCAACGGCCGGTGTCGTGCTCTTGATCCCCTTCCTGCTCGCCGCCCTCACCGGGAACTCACCATCGATCGTCGGTGTGGTTTGGGCGGTCCTCATCGCCACGTTCATCTGGCAGGGCGCCACGGACGCACAACGCAGTTCGCTGGTGCGCCGTCGGCTGCCCGGGCTGCGGGCCGCAGCTTTGGCTCGTCGGGCGACCACCGTCGCCGGCGACGTCTCAGTAGCGGAGGCAGTTCGAAGGGCATCCTTGTCGCAGTCAGGCGCGGTCGTAGTGGTCGATGGCGCTGAGCGGCCCGTCGGCATCGTCCAGGAAGCCGCGGTGCAGGCCGTGCCGCCGCAACGGCGACCCTGGGTGCCCGTGCGCGATCTGGCTCGGTCACTTGCAGACGCGCCCCCAATACGTGAAGACCTGGCCGGCGAAGAGTTGCTGGCGGCGTTCGAGGGTTCGCCCGCCGGCGACCGGCTGGTGGTGTCCGCCGACGGCACCGTCTACGGAGTCATCAACACTGGAGACTTGGAGCGCGCGCTCGGACTGCGCCAGCCGGGCCGGTAGCGTCCACGCCCGTGCCAACAAGCGAGTTCAATGTCGGAGACCTGGTTCAGGTCACCGACCCAAAAGGTCGCCAGCACATGATCCGACTCAAAACCAGCACGCTGTTCCACACCCACACCGGCGCGATCGCCCACGATGATCTGATCGGCACGGCCGAGGGATCGGTGGTGCATTCCACCGGCGGCACCGGATACATCGCGTTTCGGCCGCTGCTGGCCGACTTTGTGCTCTCGATGCCGCGGGGGGCCGCTGTCGTCTACCCCAAGGACGCCGCCCAGATAGTCGCGGTGGCGGACCTGCACCCCGGCGCCACCGTGGTGGAGGCCGGCGCCGGATCCGGCGCACTCACCTGTTCGCTGCTACGTGCGGTCGGCCCCACCGGGCGCGTTCACTCCTACGAACGGCGTGCGGACTTCGCGGAAGTGGCCGAGGCCAACGTCACTGAGTTCTTCGGCGCCAAACCGGAGCACTGGTCCATCACCGTCGCCGACTTGGTCGACGGTACGGACGAGCGCGGCGTCGACCGAGTCGTTCTGGACATGCTGGCTCCGTGGGAGTGCTTGCCGGTCGTGGCCGCGGCGCTGCGCCCAGGTGGCGTTCTTGTCTCGTATGTCGCCACCACACCGCAACTCTCGGAGTTGGTCGAAGCCCTGCGGGGGTTCGGCTGCTTCACCGAACCCGCGAGCACGGAGACCCTCATCCGCGGCTGGCATGTGGTCGGTTTGGCGGTGCGCCCAGAGCACCGCATGGTCGGCCACACCGGCTTCTTGGTGACTACCCGCAGGCTCGCTGACGGCGTGGTTGCGCCCGAGCGACGGCGGCGTCCAGCCAAGGGCGGTCAACGGCCGTCCGCTCGCTAAACGTCAGACGTAGCGGCCGCAACGACACGTCCAACTGGAACGCGCCCGAGCCGCTACTCGTCGGTATGGTCAATTCGACGCGGCAGCGAGGAGGCCGGAGATGGCGACCGACGAACCGGGGTCAGACGCGCGCCAGGCACGACTCACGGATCAACTGAGCGCGCTGCAGAACGAGTTGGCAGATGTGACCGCGCAGAACCGGCGGCTGGCCGACACCCTGCGCGAGGCGCGTGACCAGATCGTGGCGCTCAAGGAGCAGGTGGACAAGCTCGCACAGCCGCCCTCCGGCTTCGCAATCTTCTTGCAGCGTCACGACGACGAATCAGTGGACGTGGTCAGCCAGGGCCGCAAGCTACGCGTCGCCGTCAGTCCCGAGGTCGAGGTCGATGAGCTGCGCCGCGGCCAGGAGGTAATGCTCAACGAAGCGATGAACGTGATCGCCGCCATGCAGTTCGAGCAGGTCGGCGAAGTAGTGATGTTCAAGGAGATCCTCGAGGATCGGCAGCGGGCGCTGGTCATTGCGCACGCGGACGAGGAACGGGTCATCCGCCTCGCGGACACGATCGACCCCACGACGCTTCGGGCCGGCGACTCGGTGATGATCGACTCCCGTTCGGGGTACGCGTTTGAGCGCATCCCCAAGGCTGAGGTCGAGGAACTGGTCCTTGAGGAAGTTCCGGACATTGATTACGCCGACATTGGTGGGCTGAGCGGCCAGATCGAACAGATCCGGGACGCGGTGGAGTTGCCCTACCTGCACGCCGGCCTGTTCGCCGAACATCGACTTGCTGCGCCAAAGGGTGTGCTCCTGTATGGGCCGCCTGGATGCGGCAAGACCTTGATCGCCAAAGCGGTCGCCAACTCCCTGGCCAAGAACGTCGCCGAACGGGAAGGCCACTCCGAGGCCCGCTCCTTCTTTCTGAACATCAAAGGCCCGGAGTTGCTGAACAAGTACGTGGGGGAGACCGAACGGCACATCCGGCTGGTGTTCCAGCGGGCGCGGGAGAAGGCCAGCGGCGGGCACCCGGTGATCGTGTTCTTCGACGAGATGGATGCGCTGTTCCGAACCCGCGGCTCGGGTGTTTCCAGCGACGTGGAGAACACCATCGTGCCGCAGTTGCTGTCGGAGATCGACGGCGTCGAGGGCCTGGAAAACGTGATTGTCATCGGTGCTTCCAACCGTGAAGACATGATCGACCCCGCGATCCTGCGACCCGGTCGGCTGGACGTGAAGATCAAGATCGAGCGGCCCGACGCCGAAGCCGCCCGCGAGATCTTGTCCAAGTACCTGATCTCGGAACTACCGCTGCACCCAGACGACCTCGGCGAGCACGGCGGGGACCGCGACGCCACCGTGTCCGGGATGATCCAACGGGCGGTCGAGCGTATGTACACCGAGTCCGAGGAGAACCGTTTCCTGGAGGTCACCTACGCCGGCGGTGACAAGGAGGTCCTGTACTTCAAGGACTTCAACTCCGGAGCGATGCTGGAGAACATCGTCGCCCGGGCCAAGAAGAGCGCGATCAAGAACTTCTTGGACACCGGTCAGAAGGGCATCCGGGTCCAACACCTGCTGGATGCGTGCGTGGATGAGTTCAAGGAGAACGAGGACCTGCCCAACACGACCAACCCGGACGACTGGGCCCGCATCTCCGGCAAGAAGGGGGAACGGATCGTGTTCATCCGAACTCTGGTGCAGTCCAAACAGGGCTCCGAGCCCGGGCGGTCGATCGATACCGTCGCCAACACCGGTCAGTACCTGTAGGAGTACCGGCTGTAATTCGTGCCCTCCGGGGAGTGGTTTGGCCGGCACCCCGGGCGTGCACGACGCCGGGAGCGTCTCCTGCGCCCTACTCTGGCCGCATGACAGCGCGCCGAGTCATGGGCCTGGAAACGGAGTACGGCATCTCCGTGCCCGGTCAGCCGGACGTCAACCACATGACGGCCAGCACCCGGATCGTCACCGCTTACGCGGTTGCCCATCAGGCCGCGCTGCGATGGGACTACGAGGAGGAACGTCCGCTGCGGGACGCCCGTGGATTCGACCTGACCCGCGAGGGCGCTGATCCGGCCCTGCTCACCGACGAAGACACCGGACTTGCCAACCTCGTGCTGACCAACGGTGCCCGCTTGTACGTCGATCACGCCCACCCGGAGTACTCCACGCCGGAAGTGACCGGGCCACTGGACGCCGTCCGGTGGGACAAGGCCGGCGAGATCGTGATGGCCGAGGCCGCCACCGCGGTGCAAAGCAGTGGGGGACCGGCGATCCACCTTTACAAGAACAACACCGACAACAAGGGCGCCTCCTACGGGACGCACGAGAACTACCTGATGAAGCGCGCCACAGCATTCGCCGACATCGTCCGGGTGCTGACCCCCTTCCTGGTCACCCGCCAGGTATTTGCCGGAGCCGGGCGGGTCGGGCTGGGACAAGACGGCTCCCGGCACGACTTCCAGTTGTCTCAGCGCGCGGACTTCTTCGAGACCGAAGTTGGGCTGGAGACGACGCTCAAGCGGCCACTGATCAACACCCGCGACGAGCCCCACGCCGACCCGGAGAAGTACCGCCGACTGCATGTCATCATCGGCGACGCCAACCAGTGTGAGGTCGCTTCGTTCCTCAAGATGGGGACCACGGCGTTGGTCTTGACCCTCATCGAAGAAGGCTTCTTCTCCGCAGACGTGATGCTGGCGAATCCGGTTCACGAGGTTCATCGCGTATCGCACGATCCCTCGCTACGCCACCCGCTGGAGTTGGCTTCCGGCCGAACCGCGACGGCAATTCAGATCCAACTGGAGTACCTGGAGCAAGCCACCAAGTACCTGGCCGAGCGCTACGGCAGCGACGTCGACCCGGAAACGGCTGCCGTCATGACCGAATGGGAGTCGGTGCTCGCCAAGTTGGAGGACGACCCGGATCGCTTGGTCGGCGACTTGGACTGGGTCGCCAAGAAGGCGATTCTGGATGGGTATCGGCGCCGGGATGACCTGGACTGGTCGCATGCGCGACTGCACGCGGTCGACTTGCAGTGGGCGGACGTCCGGACCGATAAGGGCCTTTACCACCGCCTGGCCGCGCGTGGTCGGGTGCGCAGGCTCCTTGACGATGCGGCCATCCGGGACGCTGTTTCGAGTCCGCCTGAGGACACTCGCGCGTACTTCCGGGGTCGCTGCGTGGCCCAGTACGGCCCGGCGGTTACCGCGGCCTCTTGGGATTCGGTGATTTTCGACGTCCCAGGCCAACCGGCACTGCAGCGCATCCCAACCCTGGAACCCACCAAGGGGACGAAGGCGCACGTTGCAGCCATCCTGGACACGTCGCCGGACATCGCCGATCTGGTGGCCGCGCTGACGGGCTGACAGGCGAGTCGGCTTATAGGGTCAGGTGCAGCGAACGAGGGGAGTGGCTATGGCCAGCAGCGGTGGACAACAGCACGCCTCGCACCGGCACGGCCGTTCCGAAGAAGAAATCGAGGAGACCACCGAAGCGCCTGCCGCCAGCGGCGTGGAAGACAAGGAAGCCCTCGACGCGGAGGTGGACGACATCCTCGATGAGATCGACGAGGTGCTTGAGACCAACGCCGAGGAGTTCGTGCGCCAGTTCGTACAGAAGGGTGGGCAGTAGTCGGTGAGCAACCGAACGCCGGATGGGCGGCTGCCATCTGCCTACCTGATCCCAGGCTCTTCCAGCTTCACTGCCTTCCTGGCCGCGCAGTCACCGGACCTGCTCCCGGCCAATCGCCCGCTGGGCACCTCCGAGCGGCCGTTGGAGGTGCCGCACGGGACCACGATCGTGGCCGCGACATACCCCGGCGGGGTCGTGATGGCCGGCGACCGGCGCGCCACCATGGGCAACATCATCGCCCAGCGGGACATCGAGAAGGTCTTCCCGGCCGACGAGTACTCCTGCGTAGGGATCGCCGGGACCGCCGGTATCGCGGTGGAACTGGTCCGGTTGTTCCAAGTCGAGCTGGAGCACTACGAGAAGATCGAGGGGACGCCACTGTCCTTGGAGGGGAAGGCGAACCGGCTCGCCTCGCTGATCCGGGGGAACTTGGCCTTGGCGATGCAGGGCCTCGTGGCCGTGCCGCTCTTTGCCGGATGGGACATGGGTGCGGATGGCGGGCGCATCTTCAGTTACGACGCAACCGGCGGCAAGTACGAGGAGCACGACTTCCACGCGGTCGGCTCCGGCTCGTTCTTCGCTCGCGGCTCCTTGAAGAAGTTGTACCGGGACGACCTGAGCGTGAACGAGGCCATCGCCGTCTGCGTACACGCGTTGTACGACGCCGCCGACGACGACTCCGCTACCGGCGGACCGGACATGACTCGGCGCATCTACCCGGTCGTGGCGGTCGTGAGTGCCGACGGCTACCGCCGCGTGGCCGACACGGATCTGGCCGCAACCGTTGAAAACGTCGTTTCCGGACGGTTCGAGCGGCCCGGCGGCCCCAACGCACCCATCTCGGACTGAGAGGCAGCCGTGTCGATTCCGTTCTACGTCTCTCCCGAGCAGATCATCAAGGACAAGGCCGACTACGCGCGCAAAGGCATCGCCCGCGGCCGCAGTGTGGTGGTGCTGCAGTACGCGGACGGCATCTGCTTCGTCGCTGAGAACCCTTCCAGCGCCTTGCACAAGATCTCCGAGATCTACGACCGGATCGCCTTCGCAGCCGTCGGCAAGTACAACGAGTTCGAGAACCTGCGGGTTGCCGGGGTCCGTTTGGCTGACCTGCGCGGCTACTCCTACGACCGCTCCGATGTCACCGGCCGCGCGCTTGCCAATGCCTACGCGCAGACACTGGGCACCATCTTCACCGAGACGAACAAGCCGTACGAGGTCGAGATCGTCGTCGCCGAAGTCGGCGCGGATCCCACTGGGGATCAGATGTACCGGTTGACCTTCGACGGCAGCGTCGGGGACGAGGCCGGATACGTGGCCATGGGCGGGTCCGCGGAGGCCATCAGCGCGGTCTTGGCCGACTCCTACGCAGCGGGCATGACGCTGAATCAGGCAGTGGCGCTGGCAGTGGAATCCCTGGGTCGGGACTCCGAGGAACCGCGGTCGGTGCCCGCCACGATGATCGAGGCAGCTGTCCTCGACCGGACCCGAGACCAGCGCCGGAAGTTCCGGCGGCTGACCGAAGCGGAGGTTGCCGCAGCGCTCTCCGGCTAGCCGTTGCGCCGCGCCTGCGCGCGCCAGCCGCCGGGTATGCCTACCTTGGACGCATGGACCGGCGAATCCTCGGCTTGGAAACGGAGTACGGGGTCACCTGCGCCTTCCACGGCCATCGACGGCTCAGCCCCGACGAAGTCGCCCGGTACCTCTTCCGGCGCGTGGTCTCCTGGGGCCGTAGCAGCAACGTCTTTCTACGCAACGGTGCCCGGCTCTACCTCGACGTCGGCAGTCACCCCGAGTACGCCACTCCGGAGTGCGATGACCTGACTGACCTGGTCGTTCACGACAAGGCCGGGGAACGGATATTGGAGGGACTCCTGGTCGATGCCGAACGGCGGCTGGCCGAGGAGGGGGTTCCTGGGGACGTCTATCTGTTCAAGAACAACACCGACTCCGCCGGTAACTCCTACGGGTGCCATGAGAACTACCTCATCTCCCGCGCCGGCGACTTCGGTCGCCTCGCCGAGGTCCTGATCCCGTTCCTGGTGACCCGGCAGTTGATCACCGGAGCCGGGAAGGTGCTGCAGACACCCCGCGGAGCGGTCTACTGCCTGTCCCAGCGCGCCGAGCACATCTGGGAAGGCGTCAGCTCGGCAACCACGCGCTCCCGGCCGATCATCAACACGCGTGACGAACCGCATGCCGACGCCGAGCGCTTCCGCAGACTCCATGTGATCGTCGGCGACTCGTCGATGGCCGAACCGACGACCCTGCTGAAGGTGGGCGCCACTGATCTGGTGCTGCGCATGCTGGAGTCCGGCGGCAGCATGCGCGACCTGACACTGGAGAACCCGATCCGGGCGATCCGCGAGATCAGCCACGACGTCACCGGTCGGCGCACAGTTCGATTGGTGAACGGCCGGGACCTTTCCGCCCTGGACATCCAAACGGAGTACCTGGAACGGGTTCAGGCCTTCGTCGCCCGGCGCGGGGACGACTCGCCGAATACCCGCCGGGTGCTGGATCTTTGGGAGCGCACGCTGCGCTCGGTGGCTGAGGACAAGCCCGAGTTGGTCCAGCGCGAGATCGACTGGGTGATCAAGCGCCGGCTGCTGTACCGCTACGCAGACAAGCACGGACTGCCGTTGACCAGCCCACGCATCGCCCAATTGGATCTGGCCTATCACGACATCAACAGGGCCCGCAGCCTGTACTACGGGCTGGAACGATCCGGACTGGTCGAACGAGTCAGCACGGACCTGTCGGTATACCAAGCCAAGTCGGTCCCGCCCCAGACGACCCGGGCGAAGTTGCGCGGCGACTTCATCCGCCGCGCCCAAGAGAAGCGACGCGACTTCACGGTGGACTGGGTCCACCTGAAGCTCAACGACCAGGCCCAGCGGACAGTCCTGTGCAAGGACCCGTTCCGAAGCGTGGACGAACGGGTGGCCCGCCTGATCGAGGCGATGTGAGGACGGGCGTGCAGCTGCGGTTAGGGTGACGGCCCGCCCCGAACCGGAGGTCCCAATGCGCCGCGCAGCCGCCCTTGTAGTCGCAGCAGCGTTCACCCTGAGCCTGGCCGCCTGCAGCAGCGATTCCACCACCGACAACGACGATGCGGGCGGCTCCACTTCCGTGGGCACAGCCCCCGAGGTGACGGGCGGCTTTGGTGAGGAACCCACGATCGAGCAGCCGCAGGGCGACCCGCCGACCGAGGTGATCGTGGAGGACCTGTCCGTCGGGGACGGCACCGAAGCGCAAGCCGGAGACACGGTGACCGTGGACTACCACGGCGTCACTTGGTCCACCGGTGAGGTGTTCGACTCCTCCTTCCTGCGTGGCGAGCCGGCGACCTTCCCGTTGGACGGACTGATTCCGTGCTGGCAGGACGGGATCCCGGGCATGCGCGAAGGCGGCCGCCGCGAACTGGTTTGCACCCCGGATTCCGCCTACGGCCCGGCCGGTGGCGGCAACCCGCTGTCGGGGGAGACCCTGGTCTTCGTCGTTGACCTCGTAGCGGTCGGTTAGGAGCGGACAATGGAACTGCAGCGTCCCGAGATTGACTTCATTGAAGGCGATGCCCCTGCCGACCTGGTCAGCACCGACCTCGTGGTCGGGGAGGGCGCGGAGGCCACACCAGGCGCCGTCGTGCTCGTTCACTACCTGGGCGTCGAGTTTGACTCCGGGGAAGAGTTCGATGCTTCCTGGAACCGCGGCGAACCGATCCGGTTCCCCCTGCAACAACTGATCCCCGGCTGGCAGGAGGGCATCCCGGGTATGCGGGTGGGCGGTCGACGCCAGCTCGTAATCCCGCCGCACCTGGCCTACGGCCCCGCCGGGGGTGGGCACCGGCTTTCGGGCAAGACGCTCGTCTTCGTGATCGACCTGCTGGACGTGGGCTGAGCCAGCCGTGGCCAGGGACAAGTCGGAGCGGCTGCTGCAACTCCTGCTGATCCTGCAGCACTCCCGCCCGACCAAGGCCCGCCTGCGCCAGGTCATCGACGACTACACCAAGGCCACCAGCGACGATGCGTTTGAGCGCATGTTCGAGCGCGACAAGCAGGACTTGCGCGACCTGGGTGTGCCGCTGAACACGGTCTCCTTGGACCCGGCCGACGAGAACGAGGTCGGCTACACCGTCGACTGGGCTGGGCTGACGCTGCCACCGATTGAACTCACCCCGGACGAAGCCGCCGCCGTAGCTGTGGCAGCGTCGCTGTGGCGCAGCACCGGCGCGGAAACGGCCGCCCGGACCGCGGCCTTGAAGGTCGCCTCGGGCTCCGATGGGGTCCCAGCCCTACCCGACGCGGGGTTCGCTCTTGGGCAGGGCTGGGAGCACGTCCCGGCTTTGACCGACGCGGTGAATCGGCGCCAACCAGTCCGCTTCAAGTACCGACGCGTAGACGCGACCACTGCTGATCAGCGCACGGTCCAGCCGTGGCGGGTCGTGCTGCGCGCCCACGCCTCCTACCTGGTGGCCTGGGACGTCGACCGCAACGCGCAGCGGGTATTTCGGCTGAACCGGCTTGTCGGGCCCCCGATGGCACATGGCGCAGCTGGCAGCTACGACCTTCCCGCGAGTGTCGATCTGGCGTCGACAACTAGACCGATGGCGAATCCAGGGGTGGCCGAACTCGTCGTGAGCAAGGAGGCCGCCTGGCCGCTGCAGCGGCGGGCGTCGACCGTGGTGCCGGACGAGGCGGGCCAGGACGCGAGATTGCACCTGCGTGTGGAGTACCCCGACCTGGAAGCCTTCGCCGACGAACTGACCGGGTACGGCGCGAACGTGCGGGTGCTGCAGCCGGTCGAACTGATCCAAGCGGTGCGCACGCGCCTGCAAACGCTGGCAGGGGAATGAGATGGCGTTGACCGCGACGGCGCGCGTCGAGTTGATGCTTTCGCTGCTGCCCTGGCTGGCGGCGCACCCCGGAGTTGCCAAGTCCGACGCAGCGAGTCAGTTCGGAATCACTGTGGGTCAGTTGGATCGGATCCTGGGCACGATGTTCGTCGCGGAGATCCCCGGGCACCCGGAGTGGTGCATCGATCTGGATTTCCTGGACGAGGACTGCGTGACCGTCCTTGAGCCACAAGGGCTGGATCGGCCGTTGACCCTTCGCCCGGACGAAGCGGCGTCGTTGATCTTGGGGCTGCGTCATCTGGCCGGTAACACCGAGTTGGCCACACGCAGGTCGGTCGATTCCGCCTTGGCCAAACTCGAGGCGGTGGTCCAGGGGGATTTGCCCACCGCGCTGGATGAACCAGTGGTCGCGCCGGGGGAGGACGTCATCCTCACCGCGCTCGACTCCGGCCATCGCGTCCGCTTCACGTATCACGCGGCCAATCGAGACGAACCAACTCGGCGGGACGTGGACCCGCTGCGGATCGTGACCGCCGACGGCCACCGCTACCTGCAGGGGTGGTGCCATCTGGCTCAGTCAGTGCGGACGTTCCGAATGGACCGCATCGCGGCGGCAGAAGTGCTGCCGGACTTGGCCGAACCGGATCGACCACAGCCGCCGCCACCGACATACGTTGCTGCGGACTCGGACCTTCGGGCCGTGCTGGACCTCCAGCCGTCGGCACGCTGGTTGCCTGAGTACGTGCCAGTGGAGAGTTCTGCGGAACTGCCTGACGGCGGCCTGCGGGTGGTGGTCACCTCGCCGTCATCGGCCTGGCTACGTCGGTTGGTGTTGCGCCTGGCCGGCGCTGCGAAGGTGGTCGACCCACCGGAACTGGCCCAGCAGGTTCGCCACGAGGCCGGCAGCGCACTGGCCCAATACCCCTAGGGGCGGCGAGCCGAGTAGCGCTCCTGGCGTAGTCAGCGGCTCAAGGTTGGTCGTCGCGGTGCCGAACGTGTCGGAGGGACCAGCACAACCCGCTGAACGACAGGAGGTGCCGCGATGACCACCATCAAGGCAGCCTGCCCCGACTGTGGCGACGTGAGCCTGAAGCCGCGCCAGCTCCGCTTGGTCGTTTGCACCCGCACCGAGTGGTCCTACTACTCGTTCCTGTGCCCGGATTGCGGTGATGAGGTGCGCAAGCACGCCGACTCCGAGGTGATCGCGTTGCTGACCTCCGGGGGAGTTCCGGCGGAGCCGTGGCACATCCCGGCGGAGGCGATGGAGCCGCATGAGGGGCCACCGCTGGTCTACGACGACCTGCTCGATTTCGCCCTTTGGCTCAACGGCAGCGCAGACGTGATCGCGCCGCTTCTGGCGCGCCCCTGATCAGTACCCGCCCCGCGGACCTGGAACAGCATTAGACTGATGCGGATACGTTTGTGACCCTGCTGTTAGGAGTGGTCTGATGTTCCGCAACTTCGGTGCGCCGGAGATCCTGATCCTCCTGTTCATCATCTTGCTGCTGTTCGGCGCCAAGCGGCTGCCGGACATGGCCAGGGGAATGGGTCGGTCCCTGCGAATCTTCAAGGCGGAGACGAAGGGGCTTAACGACGACACCGATGAGCCGCGGTCCGCCGACCAGGCACCAGCCCAACCACCGGCCCCAACCGCGGACGCAGCTTCGGAACGCCGTTCCGACTCAGACTCCGACCGCTGACCGCAACCCGGCGGTGACCACAACGTCACGTCGGCCCGAAGGGCGTCGGGGTCGCACCGACGGTTCCATGCCCCTGGCCGACCACCTGCGGGAGTTGCGGCGGCGGCTGCTCATCGCCGGACTGGCGATCGTGGTCGGGGCCGTTGTCGGCTGGATCCTCTACCCGCAGATCTTTGAGTTCATTCGCGGCCCCTTCGATGACCTGCAGGACGCGGTTGCCGAGCAGGGCCTGGACGTCCGCCTGACCCTCACCGGGATCACCGATCCCTTCGTCCTCCAACTCAAGGTGGCTGCGGTTGCCGGCCTGGTCCTGGCCTCGCCCATCTGGATCTACCAGTTGTGGGGCTTCGTCACCCCGGGGCTGCTCCGCAACGAGCGCCGCTGGGCACTGGGTTTCACTGCCGCCGCCGTGCCGCTGTTCCTGTTGGGAGTGTGGGTCTCCTACTGGGTCCTGCCCCAGGGGTTGTCCCTGCTGCTGGGCTTCACGCCCGAGGGGGTTAGCAACCTCGTTGCCGTCGACCGGTACCTGTCGTTCCTCCTGCGCCTTGCGCTCGTGTTCGGGATCGCCTTCCTGCTCCCGGTATTCGTCGTCGGACTGAACGCTGCCGGCGTACTCAGCGCCGGCACGCTGGCGCGCTGGTGGCGCATCCTGATCTTCGGCGTCTTCGTTTTCGCCGCGGTTGCCACGCCGACGGGGGATCCGCTGACGATGGCCTTGCTGGCCGGCCCGATGCTGCTCCTGCTGGCGATCAGCCTGGGCATAGCGGCACTGAACGACCGACGTCGAGCGCGCCGAGACGCAGCCGATCCGCTGCACCAACTGAGCGACGATGAGGCCAGCCCCTTGGACCTGGACCAGTCCGGGTCCGCTCAAGATGACTCGGCCGCACCCGAACGGCGCGGTCACGATGAGTGAGCGGCTGATCGCCGAGCCCCCGGCAACCGTTGCACTCGTCGTCAATCCCTCCAGCAAGAGATCCAGCGGGCGCCATGTGGGCCGTCGGGCCGCGCAGTTGCTGCAACGCGCCGGAGTCGCCGTGACCGCGGCCTGGGGAACGGATGAAGCCGCAACGCGAACTGCTCTGACCGCGGCTATGGCTGCCAAACCGGATGCCGTCGTGGCCGTCGGCGGCGACGGGCTGGTGCACCTGGCACTACAGGAGGTCAGCGGAACCGAGGTCCCACTGGGCATCGTGCCCGCCGGCACAGGCAACGACATCGCCACCAGCTTTGGCATCCCCAGCAATGACATCGCTGCCGCCATCGCCATCATCTTGTCCGGCGATTGGATCTCGGTGGATGCCGCCAAAGTGGGGGATCGGTGGTTCGCCGGGGTTATGGCCTGCGGGTTCGACGCGCTGGCCAACGAACGGGCCAACCAGATGCGGCGCGGTCCGGGAACACTGCGTTACGTGGCCGCGATGCTGGCCGAAATGAAGGTGTTTCGACCCATGCCCTTCGAGATCACCTTGGACGAGCGGACCGTCGCCGGGCCGATGATGCTCGTGGCGGTCGGCAACGGTCCCTGTTACGGCGGCGGCATGCGGGTGTGCCCGCACGCCGACCTCGATGACGGCTTGCTGGATGTGACCGTTGTCAACGAGATCAGCAAGGCGGAGTTCCTGCGGGTCTTCCCGCGTGTTTACGCCGGTACCCACTTGCAGCATCCGGCCGTGGACTATCACCGTGCCCGGAAGGTGCAGGTGTCCGCGCCCGGCGGGCTGGCATACGCCGACGGGGAGCGAATCGGGCCGCTGCCAGTGTCCGCGGAAGCGATCCCGGGCGCGCTTCGGGTGTACGCCCCCGGTCCGGCTTAGCCTGGCCTCATGACGTCGCCGGCGGAGCGGTACGCCGCGGCCCGCAGGCGCACTGCCGAGGCCCGGACCGAGTTGGGTCGCTTTCGTGAGGGCTACCCGTTCGGTCTGGACGGATTCCAGGAGACCGCGTGCGAGGCACTGCAGCACGGGCGCAGCGTTCTGGTCTGTGCACCCACTGGCGCCGGCAAGACCGTCGTCGGCGAGTTCGCGGTGCACCTGGCGCTGGCAACGGGACGCAAGGCCTTCTACACGACCCCGATCAAGGCACTGTCCAATCAGAAGTACCACGACCTGGTCGAGCGGCACGGCATCGACAAGGTGGGGCTGCTGACGGGGGACAACTCGCTCAACGGTGAGGCACCGGTGGTCGTCATGACCACCGAGGTCCTACGCAACATGCTGTACGCCGACTCGCCCACGCTCGCCGGCCTCGGCTACGTCGTGATGGACGAGGTGCATTACCTGGCTGATCGCTTTCGCGGTGCGGTCTGGGAGGAGGTGATCATCCATCTTCCCGCCGATGTGCGGTTGGTGAGCCTGTCGGCGACGGTTAGCAACGCGGAGGAGTTCGCTGACTGGCTGGTTACGGTGCGCGGGCACACCGAGGTTGTGCTCGAGGAACACCGGCCGGTGCCGCTGTGGCAGCAGGTAATGACCGGCAACCACCTTCGGGACCTGTTCGTCGACGACGAGCAGCAGGTCATCAACCCGGATCTGGTGCGACTGGCACGCGAGGATCGCCAGGCCGTGCAGTGGGGTGGAAAGCGGCCCCAACGCGGGGGGCGGCGCCCCAGGTCCATCCACACCCCCAGCCGAGTCGACGTGATCGAACGCCTGGACCGGGAGCACCTGCTGCCCGCGATCACCTTCATCTTCTCCAGGGCCGGGTGCGATGCCGCGGTGGAACAGTGCGCACGCGCTGGGCTACGGCTGACCACTCCGGCCGAACGCGAGCAGATCCGCGAGATCGCCGAGGACCGCACCGCGGGACTTGAGGACGCGGACTTGGCAGCGCTGCAGTACGGGCCGTGGCTGGACGCGCTCGAACGTGGGCTGGCCAGCCACCACGCTGGGTTGCTGCCCACGTTCAAGGAAGTCGTTGAGGATCTCTTCCAGCGGGGCCTGGTCAAGGCCGTCTTCGCCACCGAAACTCTGGCCCTTGGGATCAACATGCCCGCCCGCGCAGTCGTCCTGGAACGGCTCGTGAAGTTCAACGGCGAAGCCCATGTCGACTTGACCCCGGGGGAGTACACGCAGTTGACCGGCCGCGCCGGTCGGCGTGGCATCGACGTAGAGGGCAACGCCGTCGTGGTGTGGCAACCAGGGTTCGATCCGCAGGCCGCCGCCGGTCTGGCCTCGACCCGCACCTATCCGCTGCGTTCCAGCTTCCGCCCCTCCTACAACATGGCCGTGAACCTGGTCGGGCAGATGGGCCGCCACGCCGCCCGGGAGGTCCTGGAGCAGTCCTTCGCGCAGTTCCAGGCGGACCGGGCCGTCGTTGGGCTGGCCACGCAGATGCAGCGCAACGAAGAGGCGCTGGCCGGATACGAGGAGGCCATGGCCTGCCACCTCGGCGACTTCGCCGAGTACGCCGCCATGCGCCGCGAACTCAAGGACCGGGAGAACGACCTGGCCCGCGCCGCCGGAGCCGCGCGCCGCGCTGCGGCCGTGGACTCCCTGGAGCGGCTGAAAATCGGCGACGTGATCGCCTTGCCCGGTGGTCGCAGAGCCGGGCCGCGCCGTCGTCCTCGCCGTCGACGTGAACCCACCGCGGCCGCTGCTGCTGACCGAGTCCGGGCGCCTGCGCCGGATCAACGCTGCCGAGTTGACCGGGGCGCTGGAACCGCTGGGACGCGTCCGGGTGCCGAAGGATTTCCGCAGCAAGGACCGCGAAGCACGCCGCCATCTCGCTGCCACCATGCGCGCACTGGAAACCCCGGGCCGTACCCGGCAACGCTCCGAGGCCGCTGACGACCAACTGATCACGGATCTGCGGCGGCGGATCCGCGCCCACCCTTGCCACGGCTGTGACGATCGCGAGGCGCACGCGCGCTGGGCGGAACGGTATTGGCGGCTGCGTCGGGAGACCGAAGGGTTGGCCAGGAGGGTCGAAGGCAGAACCAACACCGTTGCCCGCACTTTCGACCGGGTCTGCGAACTGTTGCAGAGCCTTGGCTACTTGGATGGGGACCGGGTAACCGAGTCGGGCCGGATGCTGGCCAACCTGTACAGCGAGAACGATCTGCTCACCGGCGAATGCATCCGTGCCCAACTGTGGGATGGACTTGACGCAGCAGACCTCGCCGCCTGCGTATCCGTGCTCGTGTACGAAGCGCGCGACTCAGAAGCCGAGAGCCCCCGGCTGCCTGGGCGCACGTCGTTGCAGACCGCACTGGCCGAGACGGTGCGGCTGTGGGGACGGCTCAGCGAAGCCGAGCAGGACCATCGGCTGTCCTTCGTTCGCGAACCGGACCTCGGGTTCGTGCTGGCCGTGCACCGCTGGGCGTCTGGCGCCACGTTGGACCGGGTCCTCAGCGAGTCCGGGATGACGGCCGGCGACTTCGTGCGCTGGACCAAGCAGGTGGCTGACTTGCTGGGTCAGGTGGAGGACGCGGCGCCGGCGGAGTTGGGCCGGACCGCTCGGGCAGCGCGCGAACAGTTGCTTCGCGGCGTGGTGGCCTACACCTCGGTGTTGTGACCGAAGAGCGCCGCTTCCACCCGGGTGGCGCTGCCGCCAAGCCCCCAGCGCTGAATCAGGTCCGCCCATCTCTCCGGATGAGCCGGCTGTTGCGGGATGCGCGTGGGCACATCCGGCAACTGGACGTCGGTGGCAACAGCCACAACGCGCTGAGCTGCCGCCAGGTACTCGCTCGCCTCACGCAGAGCGGCCGCCTTGGGCACGTCCTCACCGGCCGCCACCGCCGCCAGGAGGTCGTCCAAGGTTCCGAAGCGCTCCAGCAGCCCGGCCGCTGTCTTCTCCCCGATACCCCGCACGCCCGGCAGCCCGTCGGACGGGTCGCCGCGCAGGACAGCGAGGTCGGCGTACCCCGGACCGTCGACCCCGTACTTGGCCCGCAGCCAGGCTTCGTTCACCAGTTCAGCGCGGTTGACGCCCTTGCCCGTGTATACGACACGCACCTGTCGGGGGTCGTCGACGAGCTGGAAGAGGTCCCGATCCCCAGTTACTACGTCGACGGGAATGGTGGCCGCTGTTGCGTAGGTCCCGATGACGTCATCGGCTTCGTAACCGGGTGCTCCGACCCGGGCCAGCCCCAGGGCGGCCAGGGCTTCGGCGATGATCGGAACCTGCGGTTCGAGCAGGTCGGGTACCTCTTCGACGCTGTCTGAGCCACCGTCGGCCACGCGGTGAGCCTTGTATCCCGGGATCAGGTCTACGCGCCACTGCGGCCGCCAGTCATCGTCCCAGCAGGCCACGAGATCGGTCGGCTGGAATCGGGTGACCAGCGTTGCCACCATGTCCAGGAAGCCCCGAACCGCGTTCACCGGGGTCCCGTCCGGAGCCACCGTCGATGTGGGCACGCCGAAGAAGGCGCGGAAGTACAGCGACGCGGAGTCAAGAAGAGCAATCTTCTCAGGGCGATGAGCCACGGAAGGAGATTAGGCGGAAGCCCTACCCGACGTTGCGGAACAAGAGCCGTCGCTCCTATCCGGCCGGAACGCCGTAGGGCGCCCAAGCGTCGAGATCGCCCTCCACTTCGTCTGCGGCGACGCGGAACGCAACTGCATCGTCGGGATCGGATTCACCGCAGTCCTTGAGGTCCGCCCGGGTTTGCACGACTAGATCCAATTCCTCGGCCGGCGGAGCGAACTCAATCGAGTTGAGGGCTGAGAGTTGCCCGTAGATGACCTCGCATAGGTTGCTCACCGTCGCCGCCGCGAGCCCCGCTAGCGGGTCGCCGCCAAGCGCCGCCTCCTCATACTTTGCGTAGGCGTCGCGGAAGTTCCCTGCCCACTCTGACACCGTCGAGGCGTACGGCGAGACGGTCGCCGCCGACTTCGAAGGTGTCGCAGAAGCCGATGGTGCGGCGCTCGTCGGGGGGTCGCTCGCAACGCCCTCAGCTTCGCATCCCGCCAGCAGCACGAGAGAAGCGATCGCGGCAACTGCAACAGACGTTCTCAAAGGTTCCCCTATGTCTGGAGGATCCTCCCACTCCACGACAGCGCATTCATGGAGTTCAAAGCATCATTGGGAGCCAACTTCTTGGCTGCCAACCCAAACAACCTCGCCTTCGATGTCAGCGCCGCCATCGGTTCGCCCCGGGTCGGACTAACGTGGCCGCGTGCTGACCGTTGACGAAGACCGTCTCCAACGCGCCCAACAGTCGCTGACCGCTCACGGCCTCGACGGGCTTCTCATCGGTCCGGGACCGGACCTGCGCTACCTCGTCGGCTACCACGCCATCGCCTTGGAGCGGCTGACCTGTCTTGTCGTCCCCACGTCTGGACCGGCAACTCTTGTTGTACCGGAGTTGGAGGCGCCAGCGGCTGAAGCCTCCGGCGCCGAACGTCTAGGCGTTGCGATCCAGCCGTGGGCGGAGACGGATGATCCGTATGCCTTGGTGGCGGAGCTAATTGGCACCGGAGCCCGCGTCGCCGTGGACGACGCCATGCAGGCCCGATCGCTCCTTCGGCTGGCCGCGTCGCTGAATACGACACCGACGCTGGCCGGGTCAGTCCTCAACGACCTCCGCCGCCGCAAGTCGTCGGCGGAGGTGGCGGCGCTGCAAGAGGCGGCCGCAGCCATCGACGCGGTGCATGCAGCGATGGGGGAGTGGCTACTGGTGGGCCGCACGGAGCGCGCCGTGGCTCACGACATCGCCGAGGCGATTCGCGGGCGGCACGAAACCGTTGACTTCGTCATCGTGGCGTCCGGTCCGAACAGCGCCAGTCCGCATCATGAGGTCTCCGACCGGGTCATCGGGGTGGGGGATCCGGTCGTGGTGGACATCGGCGGCACCACTGCGGCCGGCTACTGCTCCGACAGCACGCGCGTGTACCACCTGGGGGAGCCGAGCCGCGAGTACGCCGAGGCCTATGAGGTCCTGCTGGCGGCCCAGGAGGCAGGAGTCAACGCAGCCGTGGTCGGAGCGACCGCGGAGTCTGTCGACGCGGCTGCACGCGGCGTCCTTGCCGACGCCGGCCTGGGTGAGTTCTTCATCCACCGGACCGGGCACGGTATCGGCGTGGAGACCCATGAGCACCCCTACCTCGTCGCCGGCAATCGGGACCCGCTGCAGGTCGGTGACGCCTTCTCCGTCGAACCCGGCTTCTACGTACCCGGGCGCCATGGCGCCCGCATCGAGGACATCGTGGTCTGCACCGAATCGGGTCCCATGCGTCTGAACCACACTGCTCGCGAACTGCACGTACTCAGCCGATAGGAGCAGCGGATGCCCGTGACACGACGGCTGCCGGATGCCGACTCCGAACAGTTGCTGGAACTGGTTCAGCAGATCTGCGATGCCGAATTGCGACCGGCGGTGGACGCTGCCGAGGCCGCCGGCCGATTCCCGGCGGATGTGTACCGGACACTGGGCCAGACCGGTCTGCTCGGACTGCCCTACCCGGAGGAGTACGGCGGCGGGTCCCTGTCATATGAGGTCTACCTGCAGGTACTCGAGGAACTGGCCACCGCCTGGCTGGCCGTCGGCATCGGGGTAAGCGTCCACACGCTTTCGTGTTTTCCCCTTGCGAACTTCGGAACGGACGAACAGCGCAGCCAGTGGTTACCCCCGATGCTGGCCGGCGAGCAACTGGGCGCGTACGCGCTCAGTGAGCCACAGTCCGGATCCGACGCCGCGTCATTGGCAACAACGGCCGTCGTTGATGGCGACGACTACGTGGTAACCGGCACCAAGGCATGGATCACCCATGGTTCGGTCGCCGACGTCGTCGCGCTGATGGTCCGCACCGGCGAAGCCGGGCCGGCTGGAATCAGCTGCCTGTTTGCCGCCACGGATACACCTGGTTTGGCGGTGCAGCGTCCGGAACGCAAGATGGGAGCTGCCACCTCGCCGACCACACCGATCGTGCTGGACGCGGCCCGCATCCCGCGAACGCGGCTGATCGGGGCCGAAGGGGAGGGGTTCAAGATCGCCCTGGCTGCCCTGGACGCCGGCCGACTCGGCATCGCCGCCTGCGCGGTGGGCCTGGCCCAAGCCGCCCTCGACTTGGCCGTTGAATACGCCGGGCAGCGGGAGCAGTTCGGCCGTCCCATCGGCAGCTTCCAAGGTCTGCAATTCCTGCTAGCGGACATGGCCACCCAGGTCGCCGCGGCCCGGGCTCTGTACTTGGACGCGGCCCGGCTGCGTGATTCTGGGAAGCCCTTCAGCGCCGCGGCCGCGATGGCGAAACTCTTCGCCACCGACACCGCGATGCGAGTGACCACCGACACGGTGCAGGTCCTCGGCGGCTACGGCTACGTCAGCGATTTCCCCGCGGAGCGGTACTTCCGAGAGGCCAAGGTGCTGCAGATCGTGGAGGGAACCAACCAGATCCAGCGCATGGTCATCGGTCGACACCTCCTGGGCACGTAGCGTTCACCGAATGGGAGGTGGCTGGCGGTCGTTGCTGTGGCGGGTGCCTTTGGGTGTCGCCGGTGGCGTGCTGCTTGGCCTCAGTTTCGAACCCACCGGCTGGTGGCCGCTGACCGTGCCGGCGCTGGCGCTGATGCTGGGCGCCATTGGCGGTGCCGGGGCCCGGCGCGGGGCGATCATCGGCGGCCTCAGCGCCGCCGCATACTTCCTGGTCCTACTGCAGTGGCTCGATGTCATCGGGCCCGACGCGTGGATCGGGCTGGCCCTGGTCTGCGCGCTGTACGCGGCGGCGGCTGGCGCAGTCATCGGCCTGGCCAGGTTCGAACGCCTGCTCACCCCGTTCCTGGTCGCGGCGGTATGGGTGGCCGGCGAAGCGATCCGCGCCCGCTTCCCGTTCGGCGGCTTCACCTGGGGTCAGGTGGCCATGGCCTCGGCGGATGCTCCGACGGCCCACTGGTCCGCCTACGGCGGTCTGCCGCTGGTCGGGTTCCTGCTGGTTTCAGCTGCCGGTCTCCTCGTGTACGCGGCGCGACGGATCCGTCGCGTCCCCGGCCGGCGCGGCGTGGTGGTTGCGCTGATCGCCGCAGCCGCCATCGCTGTGGTCCCGGTGCCGCTGCCCGACCTGCAGCCGACCGACCGGGTCAACGCGGCGATCGTGCAGGGAAATGTCCCGCGGTTGGGGCTGGACTTCCTGGGGCAATCGCGGCAAGTGCTCCGCAACCATGTGCAGGCCACCGCGGCCCTGGCCGACGAGGTGGCCGCCGGACGCGCCGTGCAGCCGCAGCTGGTGCTCTGGCCGGAGAACTCCACCGACCTGGACCCGTTCACGGACACAAGGACGCGAGATCTCATCGACTCCGCCGCGGCCGACATCGACGCACCGATCCTCGTCGGCGCAGTCGTGGGCACCGATGACCCCACCCGCGTGGCGAACACGTCGATCGTTTGGGACCCGCAGGACGGTCCGGGGCAGCGGTATGTGAAACGGCATCCAGTTCCGTTCGGGGAGTACGTGCCGTTCCGGTCCCTCCTGGAGGGGGTGATCACCCGGTTTGATCGGGTGCCGCGTGACTTCATCGCCGGGACCGAGGTAGGAGTGCTACAGATCGGCCCGGCCAAAGCAGGGATCGTGATCTGCTTCGAGATCGCCGACGGCCCGTTGGTGGCCGAGCACGTCGCTGCCGGGGGTGAGTTCATTGCCGTGCAGACGAACAACGCCACCTACGGTCGAACCGGTCAGCCCGAACAGCAATTGCAGATCACCAGGCTGCGGGCGATGGAGCACGGGCGCACCACCGCCGTAGCGGCTACCAGTGGCATCAGCGCTGTCATCGGCCCGGACGGCAACCTGCGTCAGGCAACCGCGGAGTTCACCCAGGCCACACTGACCGCCGACCTGGAACAATTCACGGAGTTGACCTGGGGGACCAGACTTGGCCGCGGCGTCGAATGGGTGCTGCTGTTCGCCGGACTGGTCTCAGCAGGCATGCTTGTCGTTGGTGCCCGGCGCCGGGCTGCGATTGTGGAGGAAGCCGCGTGAGAGAACCCGTTGAGCGGGTCCTGGTCGTGATCCCCACCTACAACGAGTCGGAGAACCTGGAGAAGATCGTCGCCCGGGTTCGTGCGGCCACTCCGGACGTGGACATTCTGGTCGTGGACGACGGCAGCCCCGACGGGACGGGCGACATTGCCGAGTCGCTGGCCGCGGCTGACGGTCAAGTACACGTCATGCACCGCACCAGCAAGGACGGCCTCGGTCGTGCCTACCTCGCCGGGTTCGCCTGGGCAAAGGAGCGCGGCTACGACGCCGTAGTGGAGATGGACGCCGACGGTTCCCATCAACCAGAGGAACTGCCGCGGCTGCTGGGAGCGTTGGCGGGAGCCGACCTCGTCCTGGGCTCGCGTTGGATCCCCGGCGGTGAGGTCAAGAACTGGCCCAAGCACCGCCTACTGCTGTCCCGCGGCGGAAATCGCTACACCCGAATGGCCCTGGGCGTGCCGCTTCGGGATGCCACCGGGGGATATCGCGCGATCCGCACTTCTGCCCTCGATGCCATGGAACTGGACGACGTGCAGTCCTCCGGCTACTGCTTCCAGGTGGACGTGGCCTGGCGCGCGCTACGAGCCGGACTTCGCGTCGTCGAGGTGCCGATCACGTTCGTCGAACGCTCCGCCGGGACGTCGAAGATGAGTCCGGCCATCGTGGCCGAGGCATTGGGTCGCGTTACTGCCTGGGGCGCACAGGATCGCTGGGCGAGGATGCGGACCCGGCGAGCCGACTGATGATCGTGCTCCTGGCGCTGTTTCTGTGGCTGCTCGGCGAAGCCGCAGTCGTGGCGCTCATTGCTGATTGGGCCGGTGCCGCCGTTGCCCTGTTCCTCTTGGTGGGACTGAGCGTGGCGGGTTGGTTCGTGCTGCGGGCTGCCACCCGATCGGCCCGCAGGCGGGCGCAGCAACTCGGCGCCGACCCGGCCAGTGCCCGAATCGAAGACCTGGACCTGTTCACGAGGTGGCTGGCGGGCTTGCTGCTACTGATACCGGGCATCCTGTCCGGGCTCCTGGGAGCCGTCCTCCTGATTCCGCCGGTTCAGGCATGGGCCCGCGAGCGCATCACCCGAAGGTTCGCCGGCCGCGTGGGCCCGATCAGCGCGCAGTACACCGTCATCACCGGGGAAGTGATCCGGAACGATCCAGACCCCGACCCGCCTGCCCCTCCGCAGCTGCCACCACCAGCGGGGCCACCACCGGGCGGGCCGCAGTAAGGCGGCAACCCGCGATTGCCTCGAACAGCGAAATGACCCGCTTTCGCGGGTCATTTCGATCTTGCAGGGGGAGGGGATTCAAGCGGTCTTCTTGCGCCGAGAGGCCTCGGCGGCGGATCGGTGGTGGTCTGAATGCGGAGTGTCGGCACCGTCCTCGTTGCGCAGCCACTCCAGGCGCTCATTGAGCAACAACTCGAGGTCGTCGACCGAGCGGCGCTCCAGAAGCATGTCCCAGTGGGTCCGGACCGGCCTGACGGCACGCTGTTCCGGGATGCGACCGCCCTGTCGCCGCGCTTGGGCGCCGCAGACCCGGCACTCCCATACGCCTGGGGCGTCGCCTTCCTCGGCGAAGGTCACGCTGGTGGTGTGACCGTTCGGGCACTTGAACTCGAACGATTGCCGCGGAGCCAACTCCGCCAGCGACTCGTTCTCGTAACTGGTAACCCCGAGCCGGGTGCCCTTCAGCGACCTGTCAGACATTCACGCCTCCTATGCCGTCCAACGCCCTTATGACCTAGTTCATTCCGTTCACGCCGCGTGCATCGTCATTGGGGTATTCGTTCTTGCTGGCCTGAACGGATGCGCAAACTGCACCTTTTCGACGTTTCGAGAAGGGTGGCCGGCTCCACTCACATTGAGCCGATAATGAACATTATGTCAAGTGGCCTTCTGAGGCCTGATCCCCCAGCTAGCCCAGCGGCCAGGTGTGGACCGGCTGGTTGGCGTGCATCAGCACGCAGTAGTCCCGCGTCATCTCCCGCAGCGCCTGTTCCCGGGAGGCGCCTTGGTTTTGGGCCTTGCGAACCCGGTCCACCTGCCACGTGGCGCCGTTCTGGCTGGCCAGGCATCGCCCCTCGATGACTCCCAGTAACCGGTCGATCACAGCCCCGTCTACCGCCCACGTCTCCAAGCCGGCCTGCGCCATCGGCAGCAGGTGGCGAAGGACGAGTTCGGTGACCGGAACCTCACCGATTCCCGGCCAGAAGATGTTCGCATCGATGCCGTGCTGTGCCGCGGTTTCCAGGTTCTCGCGGGCGGCGCTGAACGAGAGCTGGCTCCAGACGGGACGATCCGCTTCAACTAGCGATCGGACGAGACCGAAGTACAAGGCGCCGTTGGCCAGAATGTCGACGACGGTTGGGCCGGACGGAAGCACGCGGTTTTCCACCCGCAGATGCGGCCGGCCGTCGACGACGTCGTAGACCGGTCGGTTCCAGCGCCAAATGGTGCCGTTGTGCAGCCGCAACTCACCCAGGTTCGGCACCCCACCGGCGGCAAGCACCTCCAGAGGGTCCTCGTCCTGGGTGATCGGCAGCAACGGCGGGAAGAAGGTGATGTTCTCCATGTACAGGTCGAACACACTGGTGATCCAGCGCTCCCCGAACCAGACCCGTGGGCGCACGCCCTGCGCGCGCAGTTCCGCAGACCTCGTGTCGGTTGCCTGCTCGAACAGCGGGATCCGGGTCTCCCGCCACAGCTCCCGCCCGAACAGGAACGGTGAGTTCGCAGCCAGCGCCACCTGTACTGCCGCCACGCTCTGCGCCGCGTTCCAGTAGGTGGCGAACTCGTCCGGGCTGACCTGCAGGTGGAACTGCACGGACGTGCAAGCCGCCTCCGGCAGGATCGAGTCCGCGTGCAACTGCAGCCGCTCCGACGGCCCACGGATGTCCAACTCGATGTCCTCGCCGCGTTCGGCCAGCATCTGTTCGTTCAGAAGCGCGTACCGGGGGTTGCGGCTCATCGCCTGTGGCGAGAGGTGTTCCGCTTGCAGCGTGGGCAAAGTGCCGATCATGACGATGTGTGCGCCATGTTGAGATGCGACCGCATCGGCGTTGTTCAGTGAGTCGCGCAATTGCTTTTCCAGCTCGACCGCTCCGTCATCGCGAAGTGTTCGCGGGGACACGTTGATCTCGAGGTTGAACTGCCCCAGTTCGGTTTGGAACGCCGGGTCGGCGATGGCGTTCAGCACCTGCTCGTTGCGCATCGCCGGGTCGTAGTCATCCCCCACCAGGTTCAGTTCGACCTCCAGCCCGGTCATGGGCCGCTCAAAGTCGAAAGAGGATTCCGCCAGCATCAGTTCCAATGCGTCTACACAGCGCCCGAGCTTGTCCCGGTGCCGGCGGCGGTCTTCGCGGCTGAACCCGGCCGCTGCTACGTCTTCACCCACGGGTACGAGCGTGGCATATGTGGAGCGTCACCGCCCGGACCCACCTGCCCCAGGCGTCGCAACGAACGCCCAATCGATGCGCACCGCACCTGTCTGTCGCTGCCCATCCCGCAGTTCCACGTCGATGCTGCACTCCGGCCGCTCCCCCGCTTCTATCTGCCGGCGGATCCGCGCGCCCGTCCCGCCGCTGCCGTCTTCGGTGAACCTCGCCGAGGCGGTGACATCGCCGCGAGCGAGGGCCAGCAGGTTCATGTGCACGTCTTTCGCTAGCGGGGTGACCACACCGAGTAGGTCGCCCATGTTGGCCAGCAGCAGCGCACCGGTAGCCGTTTCGGCGAGGGTGAACATCGCCCCGACATGGGGGCCACCAACGTGATTGCGCCACGGGGCGGCATCTGGCAACTCCAGTACGGCCTCGTCGCGGGTCACGGACACGAAGCGCAGTCCCAATGTGGCGGCCATCGGCACCTGGGTCGTCATCTGCGTTCCCACGACAGCGGTCAGGTCAGTCATGTCGACACCGTAGGCCCGATAACGTCCACCGGGTGAGTGCTCGACCGCTGGCCACCGTGGACCTGGATGGAGTCCTGGCCGACGTGCGTCACCGGTTGCACCACCTGCAGTCCAGGCCCAAGGACTGGGACGGGTTCTTTGCAGATGCACCGAACGACCCGTTGCTGGCCGAGGGCCGCGCGGTTGTGGCGAAGTTGGCCAGCGACCACGAGATCGTCTACCTGACCGGGCGCCCGGAGCGCTGCCGGCAGGACACCACCGGTTGGCTTACCGAACATGGTCTGCCTCAGGGCCGACTCCTCATGCGCCGCAACTCCGACCGACGGCCCAGCAGCGCCATGAAGACCGAGGTCGTTCTTCGCCTAGCCAGTGACGCCACTGTCGCCGTATGCGTGGACGATGACATCGCAGTGGTGCGCGCACTACGGCGGGCCGGCTTCACCGTGCTGCACGCCGACTGGATGGCCGAACAACCGTCACTGTTCGCGGCCCAGGAGGGAGAAGGTCGCACGTAGGACCCCTCCCCTCCCCGAATCCCCCACCAGGCACGAAGCCCAGACCTGGCCTAGCCTCGTTTCACGCCCGCGATGCGACGCGGCAACGGCAGAAGGAGTTGGTCATGGGCCTTCTTGACTCCCTCAAGGGGATTCTTGGTGGCGGCGACATCGATCTGGGCGGTGTGACCGATCAGGTCCAGTCTCTGATCGAAGGCGGGGCCTCCGGTGCATCCGACCTGATTGCCGGCGTGACCGAGGCCGCGACCGGCTTGTCGGACGGGCTTTCTGACGCAGCGACTGGCGTGACCGACGGTCTTTCCGACGCAGCCACCGGTGTGACCGACGGCATCACGGACGCCACTACTTCAGTCACTGACTCCGTTGACTCCGCCACTGGCGGCTTGAGCGACCAACTCGGTCAGACAATCCCCGAAGGGCTTGCCTGACCTTCCGCATTGCTTTGCGCGAAGGCTTCCACGGGAGGGCAGGAGCAGACCAAGTTCCGGTCTCCAAAGGCCGAATCAATTCGGGATACGGGCGGGAAGTACTTGTCCTGACTACCGGTCGGGAAGACCCCCAACTCCAAGGGGTACGCCCGGTCCCACCCGAGGACGGCAGCGACCGGGTGGGGTGCGCGCTTGAGCGGGTTGTCTTCCCGATCCAAGGTCCCATCAGCAACCTGGGCGATTTCGCCGCGGATCGCGATCATCGCGTCGCAGAAGCGGTCCAACTCAGCCAAGCTCTCCGACTCGGTGGGTTCGATCATCAGCGTGCCGGCTACCGGGAACGCCATCGTCGGCGCATGGAAGCCGTAGTCGATCAGCCGCTTGGCAACGTCCTCCACCGTGACGCCGGTGTGCTTGGTGATGTCGCGCAAGTCCACGATGCATTCATGCGCAACCAGACCGTCACGGCCGCTGTACAGGACCGGGTAATGGGACTTGAGCCTCGTTGCTATGTAGTTGGCGGACAGGATCGCCGCGACCGTGGCGTCCCGAAGCCCCTGCGGACCCATTAGCCGCAGATACGCCCAGGAGATCGGCAGAACGAGCGCGGAACCGAACGGCGCTGCCGCCACCGGCCCTACTCCCCCAGTGGCGGCCAGTGGGTGGGACGGCAGATAGGCCACAAGGTGGTCAGCGACGGCCACCGGGCCGACGCCCGGCCCGCCCCCGCCGTGAGGGATGCAAAACGTCTTGTGCAAGTTCAGATGACTGACATCGGCACCGAATCGTCCCGGCCGGGCCAATCCGACTAGGGCGTTGAGGTTGGCGCCGTCCACGTACACCTGACCTCCGGCGTCATGCACCATCGCGCAGATCTCGGCGATGTGTTCCTCGAACACACCATGGGTGCTCGGGTACGTGATCATCAGCGCGGCCAGTCGGTCGCCCGCCGCTGCGATCTGGTCCTTCAGGTCGACGACATCCACATCCCCGGCGTCGTCGCAGGCGACGACGCTGACCTGCATCCCCGCCATCACCGCGCTGGCCGCGTTCGTTCCATGCGCCGAGGACGGGATCAGGCAGACCTCCCGCTGCGGTTCGCCGCGATCACGGTGATAGGCGCGGATCGCCAACAGGCCGGCGAATTCGCCCTGGGAGCCGGCGTTGGGCTGCACCGAAACCGCCGCGTACCCGGTGACCTCGGCCAGCATGTGTCCGAGTTCCTCGATCAGTTCCAGCGTGCCGCCGGCCTGCTCAGCCGGCGCATACGGGTGCAGGTTGGCGAACTCCGGCCAACTGATCGGCTCCATCTCCGCGGTTGCGTTCAGCTTCATGGTGCACGAGCCGAGCGGAATCATCGTCCGGTCCAAGGCCAGGTCACGGTCGGAGAGACGCCGCAGGTACCGCAACATCTCCGTCTCGGTCTGGTAGTTGCTGAACACCGGATGGGTCAACAGCGGCCCGGTGCGGAGCAACTCCGCAGGCAGCGTGGGTGCCGATTCATTCGCAGCAGGCAACGACTCGGGCACGCCGAAGGCCGCGCAAACCGCCAATAGGTGTGCGTCCGTGGTCGTTTCGTCAGTGCTCACCCCCACGGCGTCCTCGTCCAGCAGCCGCAGGTTGATGCCGCGTAATCGGGCTTCGTCAACCACGGAGCGCGCCGCCCCTGGAACCTCCACCACAACGGTGTCGAAGAACTCCTCGTGCCGCAGCGACAACCCGCCCGATCGCAACGCCGCAGCGAGCCGGCGTGCCGAGTCGGCCGTGTGCCACGCGATGCTGCGCAGCCCGTCGGCACCGTGGTACACCGCATACATCGCCGAGACGATCGCCAGCAGCACCTGGGCGGTGCAGATGTTGCTGGTCGCCTTGTCGCGCCGGATGTGCTGTTCCCGAGTCTGCAGGGCCAGGCGATACCCGCCCCGGCCGTCGGCGTCCACCGAGACCCCGACCAACCGGCCCGGCAGCTGGCGTTCAAGTCCGGAGCGCACGGCCATGAACGCGGCGTGCGGCCCGCCGAAGCCCATGGGCACCCCGAACCGCTGAAGGGATCCGACGACGATGTCCGCCCCCGACTCCCCCGGGGACCGCAACAACACCATCGCCAGCGGATCAGCGGAGACGACGCACAGTGCACCCCGGTCGTGCGCCCGCGCCGCGACGTCCGCGACGTCCGGCAGCCGCCCGGTGGTGCCCGGTGTCTGTACCAATACCCCGAAGACCGCCTCGTCCGGCCAGGGTCCGGTCAGGTCGGCATCGATGAGCAGAACGCCCGACGCTTCCGCCCGCGTCTGCAGGACGGCCCGCACCTGGGGATGTAGTTCCACGTCGACCAAGAAGGCGCCTGCGTCGGACCGATCGACGCGGCGGGCCAAAGCCATGGCCTCAGCGGCCGCAGTTGCCTCGTCCAGCAGCGAGGCGTTCGCCGTCGGCAGTCCGGCCAGGTCCTCGACGAGAGTCTGGAAGTTCAGCAGCGCCTCGAGGCGCCCTTGACTGATCTCCGGCTGGTAGGGCGTGTATGCGGTGTACCAGGCGGGGCTCTCCAGAACGTTGCGTCGGATCACCGGCGGCGTGACGGTGCCGTGGTAACCCATCCCGATCATCGAGGTCAGGACGGTGTTCTTGGCGGCCAGCTCGCGGAGCCGGGCCTCCAGTTCGGCCTCCGACAGAGCCGGCGGCAAGGCAAGCGGCTCGTCCTCGCGAATGACTTCGGGTAGCACATCGGCAATCAGCGCCCGCTCGTCAGGCAGGCCGATTGCGGCCAACATCTCGGACCGCTGCGAAGGCGTGCAGCCGATGTGACGATTCGAAAAGTCGGTGCTCATGGGCTCCTCCAGGCGGCCGAGATCGACGCCCCCTCTGTCATCGGAGCCTGAGAGCTTCGGGCTGTGCGCCCTTGCACCGTCGGCGGGCCCGTAGGCCGCTTTCCAGAGGTGTCTCACCCGGGCGGTCCTGGGTGCCTGAGAGGTTTCGGGGTGTTGCTCCTTCGGCGCCCGCCGCTGGCGGCGACGGAACTCTCCCGCCCGGGGTCAGCGACGCGGCAAGCCTAGCGGCCGGGCCGGCGTCAGCCGGTGCGGCGGCGACGACGCGCCGCCAGTTCATCGTCAGGGTGCGCGGCTTCGTCAATTGCGATCTCGGAATCCTCGGCCCGCTCACCCGGCATTTCGGCCAGGGAGCCTTCGACCTCCTGCCAAACCCGGCCCACCGCGATGCCGAAGACACCCTGACCACCGGCCAGCAGGTCGACGACCTCATCGCTGGAGGTGCATTCGTAGACCGACGCCCCATCGCTCATCAGCGTGATCTGCGTCAGGTCCTGCACACCCCTGTCGGCCAAGTGCTCGACGGCCTTGCGAATCTGCTGCAGTGAGACACCCGCGTCCAGAAGCCGTTTGACGATCTTCAGGACCAGGATGTCCCGGAAGCTGTACAGCCGCTGGGTGCCCGATCCAGACGCCGGACGGATCCCCGGTTCAACGAGACCGGTGCGGGCCCAGTAGTCCAACTGCCGATACGTGATTCCGGCTGCGGAGCAGGCCGTGGGTCCGCGATATCCGACGTCGGCCGGTAGCGGCGCAGCTGGGCCGGAGTGAAACAACGTGTCCTGCCCCAGGTCCATGGCGGGTGGTTCCGCGGTGTGCTGCTTGCTCTCGTCAACCACGTGAACCTCCGGACGTAAAACACATCGTCGTAACTGCGTCGCAACGCTAGGACCGGTGCGCGGTCCGGTCAACGACGCTCCGAACCGACACGCCGCAGCAAACTCTTCACCACAACTTCAGACTCTCAAGTCTCAACCTTAACTTGACGGTTCTGGTCCGCCCTCCCCCTCGAAGTCCTCGGGCGTGATGTTGTCCAGGAACTCCCGGAACTTCTCGACCTCATCCTCTTGCTCGTCTTCGATCAGGATTCCGGCTTCGTCCAAAACCTCAGGCGCCCCGACGATCGGGCTACCCGTACGCAGCGCCAGCGCGATTGCGTCGGAGGGGCGGGCGCTCACCTCGGTGCCGTCGTCGAAGACGAGAGTCGCAAAGAACACCCCGTCGCTCAGGTCTGTTATCTGCACCTGCTCCAACCGCCGCTGCAGCGACTGCAGTACGTCCTTGAGCAGATCGTGTGTCAGCGGTCGCGGCGGCACGACGCCCTGCTGAGCGAAGGCAATGGCGGTGGCCTCCATGGCGCCGATCCAGATGGGCAAGTACCGCTTCCCCGCGGATTCCTTCAGCAGCACGATCGGGCTGTTCGACGGCATCTCTACACGGACACCGACCACGTCCAGGGGTTCCACACCGGCAACTGTATGCCGGTCACACAGGGAGCGCCGCGACTAGCCGGAAACCGAGGCCAGGCCAGCGCGTACCAAGGTTGCGTGCAGACGAACTGACAGCGCCGCGAGGTTTTGGGCGGTGTCGTCAGCTCGCGCCGAAGCCCCCTCGCGCCGATCCCGCCGAAGGGGGGTGACGATCTGATCGATCATCCCGATCTCTCTATCCGCCGCCGACTTGAAGGCGCGCAGATGCCTGGGACCGAGACCGTATTCGGCGAACCCGGCAACGGTGCGCGCAATGGCCAGGGCGTCGGCGTCAAAGTGCTTGGATCCGCTGATCGGACTGAGCAGACCGTAGGCCTGCAACTCCTTCAGGGTGGCAGCCGAGATGCCGGCACTTTCGCAGATCTCAGTTGCGGTCAGCCGCAGATCCGGTTCGGCTGCGAGTTCGTCCGCACCAGACAACTCCGGTGCATCCGGGACGGGCACGACCGGGCGACCCGCCAGCGGCGGGGGCGTCAGGCCGCGGTCGATTGCGTGCAGGTGTTCCTTGATGACCTTCAAAGGCAGGTAGTGGTCCCGCTGGGCGGTCAACACATACCGAAGCCGATCCAGGTCTTCCGTGCTGAACCGGCGGTATCCGGATGGGCTGCGTTCGGGCGTGATCAGACCTTCCGCCTCAAGGAACCTGATCTTGGAGATGGTTACGTCCGGGAAATCCGGTTTGAGTTGCCGGATGACCTCCCCGATGCTCACCGACTCCCGAACACGGGCAGCCTCACCCATCCTCTCCCCCAGGCAGACGCAAGGACATGCGGAACTTGCCGATCTGCACCTCGTCACCGTCGGCAAGGAGTTCCGTGATCGCCGGCTCGTTGTTCACGTAAGTGCCGTTCAGCGACCCCTGATCGGTGACGCGGAAGGAGCCGCCCTCGCGGGTAAACACCGCGTGCCGCCGGGAGACGGTGATGTCGTCCAGGAAGATCTCGGCGTCCGGCGAGCGCCCGGCCATGACCTCGTCAGCGTCCAGCAGGAACCTGCTCCCGGCGCCAGGCCCCTCGTGGACCAGCAGGATGGCCGTCTCTTCGCGCAGTTGGGACAGGTCCACCCCCATGTCGACGAGCTCTGGCTGCGGTTCGGGCTGGGGTTCACGCTGCCCGCCTACCGGCTGCAGCGCGGACGTCGCTTCGGGTCCGCGATGGCCGCATTCGGGGCAGATGACGCTGCCGTCCGGGATCTCCGCCCCGCACGCCGGGCACAGGTTCACGGTGCCTCCCATTCCTGGCCGGAACCCGGCCCTGCTAACCCTCTACTTTCAGTTGAGGGTTGGGTTACCGTATGACCGTCACGCCAGCGCGTCAAGCGCCGATACGTCGATCGGGTGGGGCGTCAAGAGATCAGTGCGGTGTAGGCGGCCGCGTCAAGCGTTCCATCCGTGCCGGCGGTGGGGCGAATGCGCATGATCCAGCCTTCGCCGTAAGGGTCGGTGTTGATCAGCTCGGGGGTGTTCTGCAGGGCGTCGTTGCTCTCCACCACCTCACCGTCGACCGGCGCATACAGGTCGCTGACGCTCTTGGTCGACTCCACCTCGCCGCAGGGCGATCCCGCCGTCACCGCAGTTCCCGCCGCCGGTGCCGACACGAAGACCACGTCGCCGAGTTGGTCCTGGGCATAGTCGGTGATGCCGACCACCAAGACACCGCCCTCTTCACGGATCCACTCGTGTTCGGCCGTGTAGCGCAGGTCTTCGGGAACCATCGACTCTCTCCTCAATCAGCGACGGGTTCAGCGAACTCAGGGGTGACGGGTGCGACCACCGCGTCGATCTGGACCCTATCGACCGCCTGGATATCCACCGAGCCACCGGCTGCCCCCACGCCGTCGACAAGACCCCCGGGGATCCGCAGCGCCGCCTCCAGCGTCCGGCCGTCCCCGATCGCCAGCAGGCGGTAGGGGCTGTTGAGCGTGGTGCCGTCCACAACCAATCCGCCGTTGCTGCCGTCGGCGAAGGAACTTGATGCGATCAGTCGTACGTCCCCGATCTGAATCACCTCGGCGCCGGCATCCCGAAGCTCCTGAACCGCATCCAGCACCACCGCCGCGGAGATGTCCGAACCGCTGAGACGCACGACCACGCCGGGGCCTTCAGCCGGAACCGTTCCGGCGAGCAGGCTCAGTACCTCCGTGCGGCGCTGCGCCTGGGCCAGCGCCTCGGCCTCGGGCGCGCCGCTCACCAACTCCGCTTGCGCGGCGGTGAGATCGGAAATCTCCTGCCGCAACCGCTCAGCCTGGGTGTCCAAGTCACCCAAGATTCGCACGAGGTCGGTCTGCCGGGCGCTAGCGAGGGGGTCCTCATCAGTGGCGCGCACCTGGGCAACGACCGCGAAGCCGAGAAGTCCGGCCAGAATCGCGATCGGCAGCAGCCAGCGGCGCGAGGGCCGGTTGGCCTCGTTATCGGTTTCGGGGGTCGACTCGGTATCGGTCATGTCAACCCTTGAAGATGTCGCGGCGAATGGCGGCTGCGTTGGCAAAGATCCGCATGGCCAGCACGACGACCACTCCGATCGACAGTTGCGCGCCGACCCCGAGTTGGTCGCCAAGGAAGACGATCAAGCCGGCGACCAGAACATTGCCCACAAAGGAAATGACGAAGACACGGTCGCTGAAGGTTCCCTCCAGGCTGGCGCGCACTGCACCGAATACCGCATCCAGCGCGGCCACCACAGCGATCGGCAAGTAGGGCTGCAGCCAGGTCGGCACGTCCGGTTGCAGCACGAGGCCGAGGACGATGCCGATCAGCAGGCCCAGTACCGCGATCACGGTGCCACCGACGCCTCACTGAGAGTCGCTGCCGGCGCGGCCGGCAGCCGGAGCGAATCCACCGTGCGCACATCGCTGCGGATGCCGTAGCTGTCGGTCAGCGTGCGCAGGCCGACGCCCGCCGGAGACTGCGCGAACGAGGCTTCCAGTCGCAGCGGGTCGCCGATTGCCTGGACGACATAAGGGCGAGTAAGCGGTCGGTAGTTGACCAGGATCGCCTCCCCGGCGCCGCGGATCGCGCTGAGGCTGCTGAGGCGCTGGTCGTTGATGGCGATCGCCTCAGCACCTGCGTTGAAGAGGCTGTTGGCGATGCCCTGCAGGTCGCTGTCGAGGACCCGACTCAGGGCCGGGTCCTGCCCGGCGGGCGTGCTCGCGGCATCGTCGATACGCACTTCCAGACCGGGGCCGGCAACCGCCACGGTCGCCGCCGCGACTTCCAGAGCCAGCAACTCCGCAGGGTCCGCATCCGCAGTCAGCAGCACCTCACGCTGCAGATCGGTGACTTCGGCTCGCAGTTGGGTAGCCGTCTGCTGTAGTTCGGCCACCTGCGCCGAGGACTCCTCGACCTCGGCGACCAGTTGGCTGCGCGATTGGGCTTGCTGCGGATCGGACGCATCCGCCACGACAGCGGCCACGCCGAGGAATAGCCCCAGCACAACGGTGCCCACCAGCACGGTCACGGAGCGACCGGCACTCTGGCGCGGTGCCGAACCATCGCTGTTTCGACGGGCTTCCGCGGCGGCTGCATACCCCGGTTCCAGCGCGGTATCAACGATCTCGGTCAGCAGCGCAGTGGAGGACCTTCCCGGCCCGTTGGACATCGGCACCTCCTGTCGCGCTGGCAGGAGCCTATGCCGTGGAACCGCTGGACACGTGCGCCCGGGACCCGGCCAGTAGTACCCGAACCTGGCGCAGATACAGCAGCGCCGACCACCAGTACAGAAGAACGCCCCAGGCCGCGGCCGCCCAGCCGTACGCCAGCCAGGCATCGGCCCACCAGCCCGAGCCACCCCCGAACAGCAATGCGGGGAATGCAGACAGGAGCGCGGCCGTCGCCGCCTTGCCCACGAACGAGACCTCGAGGGGCTCGATTCCACGTCGGCGCAAACGCCAGAGGGCCACCGTCATCAGCACGTCGCGCAGCAGCAGCACGCCGACGAACCACCACGGCACAATTCCGCGGATACCGAAAGCACCAAGCACAGCCAACGTGGTCAGCCGGTCGGCCAAGGGGTCCAACAGGCGACCCAGTTCGGAGGTGGCGCCGGTACGCCGGGCGATGACGCCATCGGCCCAGTCGGTTACGGCGACGGCAACCAGCAGGACCCCGGCCCAGACGTCCTCCTCCGGCCCGAGCACCAACCACAACAGGAGCGGGATGGCCGCCAGGCGCAGCAGCGACAAGAAGTTGGGAACAGTCCAGACTCTGTCGCTCAGGTGCTCCGGGGTTGCCACGGTCAGACGTCGAAGCCGCTCAGCACATCCCGGCCACGCCACGAGGTAGCGAAGCGCCCGGCGATCTTGGTGCCAGTCAGCCACGCAATCTCGGCACCGTGCTTGCTCGTGCCGATCATCTGATCCACGAGCCAAGGGGCCACGTCGTCAACGTGATCCGCCAAGGCGTTCAAAGCGCGCTTCTGCTTCTCGGGGATGCCGCCAGGCAACTCCTTGGCCTCGCGCAACCAGCCTTCGGTGATCAGGATTCCTGGCCGCACTTCGCCGATGAGAACGGGTCCGCCCTTGGTCTCCTTGACCACGGAGTCCGTGAAGTACTTCAGGCCGAACTTGGTCGACGAGTAAACGCTCATGTGTTCGCGGATGGAGCCGTCGGATCCACCTCCGAGGACGTTGAAGATGCGCCCGCTGCCCTGCTCGCGCATGCCCTTCAGCGCGACCTGGACGCCATTCATGGTGCCCACCATGTTGGTGATGACCATCTGCTCGATCTGCTCCGCAGGCAGGTCCACGAAGTCCTGCGTGGTCTTGGCCAGACCGGCGTTGTTGACCCAGATGTCCACCCGTCCGAGCTCGGCGCTGGCCCGATCCCAGAGGGCCTGCATGGAACTCGGGTCCGTGACCTGGCAGGCCTGCCCTACTACCCGCCCACGTGGCTGCGTCTCCGCGAGCCGGTCGACCGCCGCCGCCGTGGTCGAGTCGCTGCTCCCGGAGATCACGACATCCCAGCCCTTGGCCGCGAATGCCTTGGCCAGGCCGAATCCGACGCCCTTGCTACTCCCGGTGATGACCGCGCTTGGCATGCCCTACCCCTCCCGTTGTTGGCCGCAGCCTAGAAGGGTAAGCGTGGCGATGCCGGTACCGAAGGTCCCCTCCACGTACCTTCATTCGAATGAAGCCGATCGCACTCGCGGCAGCCGGTGTGGCCCTCGTGGTCGCGGCGTCGGGCTGCAGCGGCGGCGGCGAGGTCGCATCGTCGCCGACTCCCACCCCCAGCAAGACGCAGTCCCAGACCCCGAGCCCCTCCCCCACGGTGCGCTCCCTCCTGACCGGTGCAGCCGTGCCGGACGGACCAACCCTGGTCATGAAGATCGACAACTCGCGCAAGTCATTGCCGCATGTAGGGCTGGCCGCCGCAGATGTCGTGTACGTGCAGCAGGTTGAGGGCGGCGTCACCCGACTCGCCGCGGTCTATTCAACGAAACTGCCCAAGTCCGTGGTTCCGGTGCGAAGCGCCCGGGAAACCGATACCGAGCTACTGCCCATGTACGGACCTGTCGCCTTCGGCTTCTCCGGGTCCGTGTCGTCGGTCCACGCCAAGGTGCGCGAAGCCGGACTGGTGGATGTCAGCGCCGACCGCGGGCCTGCCGGGTACAACCGGGTCTCCGGTCGGCCGGCGCCGTACAACCTGGCCGCGACGCCTAGCTCCCTCATCAAACGTGCCGACGGGTCGGTGCCGCCCAAGGACGTCGGGTTTCGGTTCGGCGCACTGCCGGCCAACGGCACTGCCGCAACCGCGGTGACAGCGCGCTTCCCTGCCGCCAAGATCGGCTTCGCCTACGACTCGGCTTCTACGCGTTGGGTGTACACGCTGGACGGCCGGAAGGATCAGACCGCCGAAGGCCCCTCGGCTGCCGACAACGTGATCGTGCAGTCGGTCGCGGTGGAGACGCTCAAGCGTTCAGACGTGTCCGGCGCTTCGGTGCCGTTCACGCGAACCGTGGGCCGGGGCAAGGCCCTCATCCTGCGCGACGGGCGCGCTTTCTCCGTTACCTGGGAGCGCGCTTCGAAGTCGGCGCCGACGCGCTGGCTGTTCCAAGGCAAGGACTTCCCATTGAAGCCCGGCCAGACCTGGGTGGTCCTGCTCGACAAGCGGCAGGCACCTGCGCTGCAGTAGCGCTGAGGGCCAGGTCTTGGCCCGTCCGCTCCCCCGCGGTTCTGCCGAGCCTGGTAGAACAACCCCGGAGGGGTTCATATGCGCACGCTGCTGGCGGCCGTCCTGGGCATGACGTTCGGATTCATGTTCTGGGTTCCGGTCTCGTACGTGATCGCATTCGCCTTCTACCTGCTGGACTCCGAAGGCGGAGCCGCGCACGAGGTAGCAGATCGGCTCACGGTCGCGCGCGACTTCGGCGCTCAGGTGCTGCTGCCCGGCGACTGGTTCGCCCTGGCCAGCCTGGTGGTGTTTCTGCTGGTCGGGGGGCTCGTAGGAGCCCGCTACGCCCAGACCGTGGGCGCGCCAGTGGATCGTCCAGCCACGGGCTGACCCGGGCAGCTACCCACCGTCGGTTGCGGGCGGCTGGGGCGGCCTTGGTGGAGTCGCACTGGGGTCGTCGTTCCGATTCCAGACGGTGCGCTGTGGGAAGGGGATTTCAATGCCCGCCGCGTCGAAGACCTCCTTGACCCGTTCTCGAACGAAACGGGCAACGACCCACTGCTCCCCAGGCTCAGTCTTGATGACCATCCGAACGACCACCGAGTCGGCGGCTAGGTCCTGCACCCCGAGGATCGTCGGGCGCTCCAGCAGCAGGTCGGCCACCGGCGAGTCGGTGATCACTTCCTCGGCGAGTTCGTCCAACACTCGCCGCACCTCGGCTACGTCCGTCCCGTAGGCAACGCCGATGTCCAGGATCGCGCTGGACCAGCCGTGGGAGTGGTTGCCGACCCGTACGACCTCGCCGTTTCGGACGAACCAGACGACGCCGTCCACGCCGCGCAGCCGGGTGACCCGCAAGCCGACGTCCTCGACTGTGCCGCTGGCCTCGCCCATGTCGATGTAATCGCCGACCCCGTACTCATCCTCCAGGAGCATGAACACCCCGGACAGGAAGTCCGCAACCACCGACTGGGCACCGAAGCCAAGAGCCACACCCAAGACGCCGGCACCGGCCAGGAGCGGGCCGAGGTTGAAGCCCAATTGTGCGGCAACCAGAAGGATGGTCAGGGTCCACACGACCAGATTGACGATGCTCTCGAAGAGGCTGCCGAGGGTATTGGCACGCGCGGCCCGACGCTCCAGTGCGACCGGGTCTTCGCCGAAGACGACACGAGCCGTCTGGGTTCGCTTGCCGTCATCTTCACCGGGCACTGGCTTGGCGGCCGCACTCTTGACGACGCGTCGGACGATGCGGATCAGGAGGAACCGGACTACGAGCCCGACAATGAGGATGACGGCGACGCGCAGAAACCCTCCGAAGAAGACCTGCCACCACCAGTCACTGCTGAATCGTTCCGGGTCGGCCGTGAGTACGCCGCCGAACAGCCCTAGCACCTGGTCACCTCAGTCCGGTCAGTCCGGTCAGTCCGGTTCATTGCCGGGTTTCCACTTTATGGAGCACCCGAGTGAAGGCCGCTGGTCTGCGGGGACCGGCCGGTCTGCCAGGACCGCATCGACGGCGCCCCGCAGGTCAGCCCCGGTCGCGGCAATGTCGTTGGACGGCCGAGCACCATCGAACTGGCCGCGATAGACAAGTGCCCGTTGCTGGTCATATACGAAGAAGTCCGGGGTGCAGGCCGCCGAGAAGGCGCGCGCCACGGACTGATCCTCGTCGAACAGGACAGGAAACCGGTAGCCCAGTTGTTGCGCGGAGCGGGCTAGCTCCTCGGGTGCGTCTTCGGGGTAGGCAACCGCGTCATTGGAGGCGATACCGACCATCGACACATCCGCGTCGGCATAGTCCCGGCTGAATTCGGCTAGACCGGATGCGATGCGCTTGACGTACGGGCAGTGGTTGCAGATGAACGCCACCACGAGCGCCCTGCCGCCGAAGTCCGTTGACCGCCGTAGCGTTCCGTCTGCCACGTCCGCAAGCGCGAAGTCCGGCATTGGGGAGCCCAGTTCGAGCATCGTGGACGCGACAGCCATGCTCCGACCCTAGCTAGCGCTTCGCCCCCAATAGCGCAACCGCGCCTACTCCCCGAGCACCGCCTGCACGGTGTAGGAGTGCGGCAACCGCTGTGGCCGATCGGCCAACTGCCACTCGCCCCCCGGCAGTGTTCGCATCTGACCTGGCAGGGCCTCCCACGGGACGCTGTCGTGCTCAACCAGCATGGTGAGCGTCATCCCGTGATCGAGCAGGGCCGTGGCTATCTCCCCCAGCCCACGGTTCCACTCGTGGGTGATGGTGCTTTCGAACTCTGCCTCGGTTCGTACGTAGGTGCCGGGCTCGTCCCACACCAAGGGTTCGACCTGCTCGAAGTACGGGTACTCGATGACAAGCAGCTGATCAGTTCGACCATCCGCCAGGGAGTACAGGACGGGATGACCCTCGCGCATGAACAGCCGGCCACCGGGCCGTAGCAGGCCGGACACAACTTCAGCCCACCGATCGATGCTCGGCAGCCAACCGATCGCGCCGATGCCGGTGTAGACGAAGTCGAATTGCGCTGCCCCGAGCAGGTCCACGGCGTCGTACACGTCGCCCTCGACGAAACTCACTTGAGCCCCGGCTCGGTCAGCCAGGTCGCGGGCCTCGACCAGCGACGCCGCGGAGAAGTCCAGCCCCGTCATCTCCGCGCCCAGCCGGGCCAACGAGACGGTGTCGGTGCCGATGTGGCACTGCAGGTGCACGCCGCGCAGCCCGGCGATGTCACCCAGACGCGGTCGATCGAACGCCACCACTCCACTGATGAAGGTGGGATCAGCGATGAAGCGATCTACCGCGTAGTCCGGCGAAGCGGCGTGAGCCGGCGCTCGTTCGTCCCAGTTCGCGCGGTTTACCGCACGGTAATCGTCCATTCCGGGCCTTCCGTTCACAGCTCAGCCAACCTCTTCGGACCATTCGAGCACCAGATCGGCCACCTGCCGAGCATTGCGCTCTGGCAGCCAGTGACCTGCTCGCGGCAGCGGTCGGAATCGATACGGCCCACGTACGTATGCCGCTGTGCGTTCCGCGGCCTGCCGACCGAGGAAGGGGTCCTTCTCCCCCCACACGTACTGCGTCGGCACCGCGATCGAGCCAACGCGAACAGACGGCTGCCTCAGGTCGGCAGGCAACGCTCGGTACCAGTTGAGCGCTGCGGTCGCTGCCCCCGGTTCGGACAGGCGCTGCTTGTACGCATCGGCCGCTTCTGATCCCAGCCCTTGCTGCAGGGATTGCCAAACCCGACTACCGGGCCGCAGCAGCATCTCGGGCAGAACCGGCAACTGCACCGCCGCCATGTACCAGGACCGCAATGCCTGTCCGTGCAACATCGAGTTGACGAACGCGGCCGGATGGGGCGTGGACAGCACCGTCATCGCTGCCACGCGATCCGGGTGCGTGGCCGCCACCCCCCAGGCGACAAATCCGCCCCAGTCATGTCCGATCAGATGGACACGTTCGATGTCGGCGGCGTCCAGGAGCCCGATCACGTCGTCGACCAATTCCCGCTGCCGGTAGGCGTTGCGCCCATGTGGGCGGGCCTGCGGCGAGTACCCGCGTTGATCGGGGGCGAGGGTTCGACATCCAGCCGCGGTCAGCAACGGTGTGACATCACGCCAGCAACTGGAGTCCTGCGGGAATCCGTGCAGCAGCACGATCGCCGGCCCGGTTAGTGGACCTTGGTCGACAACGTCGAACCGCAGGCCGTCGCGGTCAAAAGACTCAAGGCGAGCCGCGTCGGCCATGGGCTGACCCTAGGGCGTCAGCCCGCTCGGATCAGCCGCGTGCGGAGTCGATGGCTGCGGCCACTCGACGGTGAGCGGCCCAGATCTCCTCCGGCAGTCGGTCGAACTGCTCCAGGTGCTTCTGGCGGAAGTCGGCCTCCTGGTGCCAACGGTCCAGGTCGATCGAGAGGATGTGGTCCAGGTCGGCGGCATCGATCTCCAGCCCGTCCAGGTTCAGTTCTTCCTTGGTCGGCACGATCCCCACCGGGGTTTCCTGCCCGGAGACCTCGCCGTTGCGCAGCTGCATCAGCCACAGCAAGGGACGCAGGTTCTCCCGGTAACCGGGCCACAGGAAGTGGCCGTCTTCGGGGTCTCGCTGGAACCAGTTCACGTGCGCGAATATCGGCTTCACGCTGGCGGCGCCGATGACCTTGAGCCAGTGCGCCGCGTAGTCGCCCTCGGCGTAGGACATGAAGGGGCGCATTGACATCGGGTCGTAGCGAAGTTGCCCCTCGACGCCCTCAGCGGCAAACGTGGCTTCTGCGCCCAACGTAAGTCCGTCGTAGACGCCTTCGGCGATGTCGGTGATGGCGCGGACCAGCGGCTCCCGATCGCGGGTCCGGCCGCCGAAGATGATCGCGTCGATCGGCACGCCAGCCGGGTTGGAGAAGTCGTCGGCGATGTTGGGCACATTCGCCAGAGTCGTCGTGAAACGGCTGTTTGGGTGCGCCCAGGGGCTGTCGTCGCCGGGCTCGCGCTCGGAGATGAGCTCGCCCTTCCAGTCCCGCCAACCGGTGACGTCGGCGGGAGGCTGCGGTGTGCGGCCCTCCCACCAAACCTCCTGCGTCACCTCGTTGTACGCGACGTTGGTGAACAGCGCCTGCGTGCCGGGTGCGATCGAGCCAAGGGCGGTCGGGTTGGTCTTCTCGTTGGTGTCCTTGGCGACGCCGAATACGCCGAACTCCGGGTTCATGCCGTACAGGCGACCGTCATCACCCACCCAGAGCCAGGCGATGTCGTCGCCGTAGAAGTCCACGTGGTAGCGGTCGCCGAGGGCGTCCGGTGCAAGCGTCATCGCCAGGTTCGTCTTGCCCGAGGCACTCGGGAAACCACCGCAGATGTGGTACTTGCGACCAGTCTGCTTGTCGGTGATGCCCAGCAGCATGAACTGTTCGCCGAGGAACTTCCCCGACGACCAGCCGTCGTAGGCGGCCTGGCGCAGACCGTGCGCGATCTTGCCGAGCAGCGCGTTGCCACCGTAGGAAGATCCGAAGTGCAGGATCGTGCGCTCGTCGCCGAGGGTCACGAAGTAGCGCTGGTCGTCCGGGGTGCCCTGACCCAGGTTCGGCAGGTCCCCGGTGACGTGCACGGCGCGCACGAAACTGTCCGGGTCCGCAAGGTTGTTGACGAACTGCGCGCCAACGCGAGCCATTCGGATCATGTGCAGCACGACCGTGCGGTGATCCGTCAGTTCCACACCTGCCGCGAACTGCTCCAGAGGCGACCCTGGCGGCGCCATCAAGTAGGGAATGACATACATCGTCTTGCCGGCCGAAGCGCCGCGCATCTTGTCTTCCAGCAGCGGCCGCATCTCCGCCGCCGGTCGCCAGTTGTTGTAGACACCCTTGTCCGACGGGTTGCTCGTCGCCACGATCGTGCGCTCCTCCGAGCGCGCGGTGTCCTTGGAGTAGCTGCGTGAGTAGTACAGACCCTCGCCAGCGGGCTGAATCTCGCCGGCTTCCAGGCTCTCCGCGATGAGGCGCTCGTCGTCGGCGGCGCTGACGACCTCAATACGGTCGGCTCCGGTGTGGGCGGCCCAGTGGTGGACGTACTCGCGTACCCGTGGGTTTGTCAGTCCCCCTGCGTCCAGCGCTTGGTCCACAACAGCCGGGTCAACCATGAATCGTCCTTTGTGAGCGGGGCGTGAGCCGGAGGCTACACGCGCTGACATTCGTGGACTTATCCCCCGACCAGCGTTGCTTCCTTCGCGTGCGGGACTGGGCGGGCGGGTGTGGCGCATGTCACGCAAGGCAGCTCCGGGTGGCTTCAGCACCTGTAGGGCGCATAGGCGGTGGCCGCTCAACAACACCAGGAGGCGGTCGGCTCAGGTCCCCGGCTAGACCACCTGCGCTCGCTAGGGTCCATCGCATGGCCGATGCCCAAATACCCAGCACGAAGTCAGATTCGCGGGTCGGTTGGGCGCCGTTGATCGCCCTCGCCACGGCTCAGTTCGTCATGGTCCTCGACCAGTCGGTCATGAACGTCTCAATCAGCACTCTGGTGGAAGACTTCGACACAACTGTCACCACGATCCAAGCGGTCATCACCCTGTACTGCCTGACCATGGCGATGTTCATCCTCACTGGGGCCAAGGTGGGCGACATCATCGGCCGACGCCGGGCTTTTGTGGTCGGGCTGTTCATCTATGGCGCCGGCTCGGCGCTGACCGCGGTGGCTCCGACAGTGCAGGTGCTGACCCTCGGCTGGTCGATCTTGGAAGGGATCGGTGCCGCCCTGGTGCTGCCGGCCCTGGCCGCTCTCGTGGCCGGCAACTTTGAGGGGCGGCAGCGGCTCGCCGCCTACGCCGTGCTCGGCGGGGTCGCCGGGGCCGGAATCGCAATCGGACCGATTGTCGGCGGGTGGGCCACGACGGAGTTGTCTTGGCGCGTGGTCTTCGTGGGCGAAGTCCTTTTGGTCGCGTTCATCCTCATCATGACCAGGGTTGTCGCAGACGCACCGCGAGCCGGTGCGGCGCCACGCCTGGACTACGTGGGTTCGGCGCTGTCGGCTTCGGGCCTGGGCGTCGTGGTTCTCGGGGTACTGCAGTCCAGCACCTGGGGCTGGGTGGCGCCGAAAGATGTGCCCTTCACGCTATTCGGCTTCTCCCCGACTCTGTTCGTGATCGCCAGTGGCGGGCTGCTGCTGTGGGCGTTCGCTGTCTGGCAACGCCACCGGGAACGGATTGGCACCGACCCCCTGGTGCACCTGGACCTGATGCGAATCCCGATGCTGCGGTCGGGGCTGTCGGGGCTGTTCATCCAGAACTTGATCCTCATGGGCGTCTTCTTCGTCGTGCCCCTGTATCTGCAACTGGTTCTTGGTCTCAATGCCCTCGACACCGGCATCCGCATGCTGCCGATCTCAATAACGATGTTCGCCACGTCGGCCATCGGGTCCCGGCTCTCGGCACGGTTCAGCGTTCGAGGCATCGTCCGCTCGGGCCTGGTGACTGCCGCCGCTGCCGTGCTCATCCTCATGGCCACGATCGACCCGGTTCTCAAGGGCGGCTGGTTCGCGTTGTCCATGGCGATTCTGGGCGTTGGGATGGGACTCATAGTTTCCCAACTGGGCAACGTGGTGCAGTCCTCGGTGGACGCGTCCGGCCGCAGCGAGGCGGGCGGACTGCAGTACACCGGCCAGCAGCTCGGCTCCTCCCTTGGCATCGCCCTGATTGGTGCGATCGTCTTGACGGGACTGACCAGCACTTTCGTGTCCCAGATAGAGGAGGACCCGCGGATCAGCGCGGAAATCTCCGCTGAGGTCGGCGTCAGTGTGCAGTCGGGGCTGGACTTCGTCGACTCCGATCAAGTCCGTGCCGCAGTGGAGTCGGCCGGTCTCGATCAGCCGACCGCCGACGCCCTAGTGGAGGACTACGAGCAATCCCAGTTGCAGGCGCTGAAGGCGGGATTGCTGGCCGCGGCCCTGCTGGCACTCCTGTCGCTGGCGTTCACCAAGGAACTGCCCAGCGTGGTTCCGGAGGGTTCCCGAGCACGTCAGAACGAATGAGGGAAATGCTCTGGCTGCCGTGGCGGCGGGCGCATACGGTCCCGCGAGGATGAAATCGGCCATGCGAGATTCAGTGACGAGTGGCTGTCCAAGGGGACCAGGTTGCCCAGTCCACCAGATGGACTCGCCACGGGCGCCTCAGTAGTTGGCGGGCGCGCGCAGGAACAGATTGAAGGCGCGGCCTAGGACGCTGCCTATCGTGCGGATCCCGGAGGCGGTTTCTGATGTTTCGATGGACCAACGGTGCGCGGTGACGGTGCTCATGCGGAAAGAATACCAGAAGAACTTTTCCCCTTTTTGTGACCGGCGTCACACCGTATGTCAACTGCTTTGGGTCAAAACATCGTCGCAATGTTGTCTCAACACGCCCTGACGGAAGCATCCATGGGCAAGTCGCCTTGTCGGGACTCCTCGCCGACCGAGCAGCCAGAGAAGTCCTAAGCGCAGGAGCGGCCCGACTTTCGAGCCAACGAATTGACGGAACTAGGCATGGCTGCCCATGGCCTGCACGAACACCGTCGGGACGGCGGGATTCGAACCCACGACCCCTTGACCCCCAGTCAAGTGCGCTACCAAGCTGCGCCACGTCCCGGTGCCCCGCGCAACCGGCAGAGCGCGCCGATGCTACCCGAACGACGCCGAAGCGATTCCCGACGGAAACCCGCCTAGTTCTTGCGCTTGGCCCGCACTTTCATGCTGAGCAACATCGGCGTGCCGCGGAAGCCGAACTCCTCGCGCAATCGTCGTTCCAGGAACCGCCGGTAGCCGGCTTCCAGGAAGCCGGTGGTGAACAGCACGAAGTTCGGCGGCTGCGTCGACGCCTGGGTAGCGAACAAGAGCTTGGGCTGTTTGCCGCCACGGACCGGGTGCGGGTGCGCGGCGACTACCTGCCCGATCAGTGCGTTCAGGCGGCCGGTCGAAACCCGAGTGTCCCAGCCCTGCAGCGCCTCATGGAGTGCGGGAACCAGCTTCTCTACGTGACGTCCGGACTTTGCAGAGACGTTGACCCGCGGAGCCCACGCCACATGCGCCAGCTCCCGCTCCATCTCCCGCTCCAACAGGTCACGCCGATCCTCGTCCAACAGGTCCCACTTGTTGATTGCGAGCACCAGCGCCCGGCCAGCGTCCACAACCATCTGCACGATCCGCACGTCCTGCTCCGTCAGCGGCTGCGACCCGTCCAGCAGGACGATCGCCACCTCCGCCTTGTCCAGCGCAGCCCTGGTCCGCAAGGACGCGTAGTACTCCTGACCGGAAGCCTCCTTCACCCGACGCCGGATCCCGGCGGTGTCGACGAAGGTCCACGACTCCCCGCCAAGTTCCACGACCTCATCGACCGGGTCGACTGTCGTGCCGGCAACCGAGTCCACAACTACGCGCTCTTCACCGGCCAGCCGGTTCAGCAGCGAGGACTTGCCCACGTTGGGCCGCCCCAACAACGCCACCCGGCGCGGACCACCCAGCGGCTCCGGCATTGCGGCCACCTCCGGGAAGGCCGCCAGGATCGCGTCCAGCAGGTCGCCGCTGCCACGCCCGTGCAGTGCCGACACCGGGTGCGGTTGACCCAGCCCCAATGACCAAAGCGACGCCGCATCTGATTCGGTGCGAGAGTCGTCCACCTTGTTGGCGGCCAGCAGTACTGGCGCGCCAGAGCGCCGCAACACTCGAGTGACCGCTTCTTCGGTGTCGGTGGCCCCAACGGTGGCGTCGACAACCAGCACGATCACATCAGCCGACAGCATGGCCAACTCCGCCTGCGCCGCAACGCGGGCGGCCATCCCCTGCGCGTCGGGTTCCCAGCCGCCGGTGTCCACGACCGTGAACCGGCGCCCGGACCATTCCGCGTCGTAGGCGACCCGGTCGCGCGTCACGCCCGGAATGTCCTGAACTACCGCTTCGCGACGTCCGAGGAGTCGGTTAACCAAGGTCGACTTGCCCACGTTGGGACGCCCGACCACGGCGACCACGGGCAGCGCTGCTTGCGTCACCGCCTCTTCAGTCATGGGTCAGCCGCTCCGCCACAATCCCGCTCACTTTCGCGATCACCTGCTCCAAGTTGAGGTCGGTCGCGTCCACCTCGATGGCATCTGCTGCCGCGCGCAACGGGCTGGCCTGGCGATTGGAATCGATCTCGTCACGAGCTTTCAGTGCCTGCGCCGTGACCGTCGCATCTTCGTGATGCGCAGTCTCCAGATGTCGCCGCTGACCCCGGACCTCCGGGTCGGCGGTCAGGAAGATCTTGACCACGGCATCGGGGGCGACCACGGTGCCGATGTCGCGCCCCTCGACCACCACACCGCCGGAGCCGATCAAATCCCGCTGCAAGGTCAGCAGCCGCGCCCGCACCTGCGGGATGGCGCTCACCTGGCTAACCGCACCGGTGACCTCCGCCGACCTGATCTCCGTGGCGAGGTTGCGCCCATTGACGGAGATGGTCGGTGACGCGGGATCCGTGCCAGCGGCGATGTCAGCAGCGTCCACCAAAGCCGCGACCGCTGCTGCGTCAGAAGTATCGGCACCGTTGTGCAGCACCCACCAGGTGGCAGCGCGGTAAAGCGACCCGGTGTCCAGGTACCGCAGCCCGAAGGCAGCGGCCACGCCCCGGGACACTGAGGACTTGCCCGATCCGCTCGGGCCGTCCACCGCGATCACTGCACTTGCGGCCTGCACGCGGGTGAGGCTACTGGCGCTGTTCGGCATGAACTCGCCAACCAGCCTGGGTGAGGGCCGCGGCCAGTTCGGCGGCGGCTTCGGGTCGGACGGCCAGTTCCACCAAACCAACCGGCTGTCCGGGCGAGTGCTCCAGCCGCAGATCCTCGACGTTCACGCCTGCCTCACCGGCGGCGACCAGCAGTCGAGCCAGAGCGCCGGGCGCGTCATCGATCACGACGGTGACGGCCGTGTAGGAGGTGGCCGAACCCCCGTGCTTGCCGGGGATACGGCTGCGGCCGGCAACCCCGGCACCTAGACCGGTACGCACGGAATCGGCGTCCGCGTCCTGCAGCGCCGCCCGAATGCGGTCGAGGTTCTGACTCAGCCGTTGCAGGACCGGCAACACGGCCTCCCGGTTGCCGAGCAGAATGTCGGCCCACAGCCCGGGATCGCCGGCGGCGATGCGCGTCGTGTCCCGCAAACCCTGTCCGGCCAGGTCGACGAGTCGGGGGTCGGCATCGGCGAGCAGCCCGGCCATCACCGAAGCAGCCACCTGTGGGGCGTGCGAAACCAGGGCCATCGCCTCATCGTGCTGCGCAGCGCTCATCCGGACGGGCACCGCGCCAACAGCCACGGTCAGTTCCTGGACCGCGTCGACCCGGTCGGGGTCAGCGCCCTCCGAGGTGAGCACCCACGGCCGGGCGATGAACAGGTCCGCTCGGGCCCCGCGCACACCGGCGACCTCACGGCCCGCGACCGGGTGACCGCCCACGAATCGTTTCGGGTCGGCCGACCGCCGGACCTCCAGCACCACCTGCGACTTGACGCTGGCGACATCGGTGACGGTGGCTTGTGGGAACCGCCCCTGCCAGTTGCGGCACTCCTCCGGGACCGCCGACGGTGGCACGGCCAGCACGACCAGGTCGCAGTCCTGACCCGACCAAGGCCGACCTGCCCCGAGGTCGGCGGCCAACTGGACTGCAGCCTCGTCCTTGTCGGTCAACCAAACCGAACGTCCCGCAGCCGTCAGCGCCAACCCGAGGGAACCGCCGATCAACCCGGTGCCGACGACCAGGACGTCGCTCACTGCGCCAAGTCCGAGCGCAACGTCTCAGTCCCACGCAGGTACACGTGCTGGACCTGATCCCGGGGCCGCTCGGTGTTGACGTGCGCCATCACCCGCACCACTCGCGGCATCGCGCCGGCAATGGCCAATTCCTGGGCGCACAACAACGGCACATCACCCAAACTCAAAGTGCGGGCCGCCGCCGCGGGGAACTCGCAGTGCAGGTCCGGGGTCGCCGTGAAGATGATGCTGACCAGGTCCTCCGTGGTAATCGCGTTGCGCTGCAACAACTCCCTCAGCAACTCGACCACGGCTTCGACCATCTCGTCGCGATCATCTGCCGACAGCGCAGTTGCGCCGCGAATCGCACGCACAGCCACGGCGCACCTCCTCCGAATTCGTCAGAACCCTAGCCGCGTCTGCGCCGGAACCTCGCGCGCCGGCGGTAGCCTGCGATGCGCCTTCTGGGGGGTCAATTGACCAAGCCGGTCCTAGCCGTCACGTTCGGGGCAGCAGCACTGCTGCTGCTGGGCAGCAGTTGGATCGCCCGCTCCGGCCAGGTATCCGACCTGGAGGCCGAGATCTTCGGCTGGATCAATGGTCTGCCGGAGTCCTGGCGACCGGTCATGTATGCCCTGCAACTGCTGGGCGTCCTGGTTGTGCCACTGGGATTGGCCGCGGTGGCGGCTGCGGTAGGTCGCTGGCGCCTGGCGGTCGCTCTGGCGCTCATCGTGCCGGTCAAACTCGCGGTTGAGTACCTAGTCCTCAAGCAACTGGTCGAGCGGGACCGACCGTTCGTGACGGTGTGTGCGGAGGACCCTGACTGCGCGCAGTTTCGCGACGTCCCCCTCTACGGACCCTCGTTCCCATCTGGCCACGCGGTCATCGCGTTCGCGCTCGCCAGTCTGCTGTGGCCCTGGCTGGGTCGAGCCGGTCGGGTGTTCGCGGTTGTCGCCGCCGTGGGTGTGTGCGTGTCCCGGGTCTACCTGGGGGCCCACAACCCGCTCGACGTTGTGGCCGGCGCCGCCCTAGGCGTCCTGATCGGGCTCGTGCTGCGCCTGGTGTCGGGCAAGCCTGCGGCGGCCGAGCCAGCCTCCTGAACAACCTGCACCGCGTGTGAGCGAGTACGCCCTACAGGTCAACCGCCTTGAACAGCTTGGCCACCTCACGCCGGTTCAGCGGGCGCACGCGCCCAGGTCGCAACTCGCCGAGGGCAACGTCACCAACCTTCACCCGAACCAGCCGCTGCACGGGCAGCCCGACTGCTTCCAGCAGGCGCCGCACCAACCGGTTGCGCCCTTCATGCAGAACCAGTTCGACCAGGATCCGATTGCCCGAGCTCTGGACGACACGGAAGGAGTCCACCGAAGCGGGTCCATCGTCCAGGACCACCCCTGAGCGCAGTTGCCGGCCGAGGTCTCGGGGCACGGGACCGATCACCTCGGCCAGGTAGGTCTTCGGCACGCCGTAGGACGGGTGCATGAGCCGGTGGGCCAGGTCTCCGTCGTTGGTCAGGAGCAGCAGCCCCTCGGTGTCGGTGTCCAGGCGACCGATGTGGAAGAGGCGCGCACCCCGCTCCGGTAGGTAGTCGCCGACGCATTCGCGGCCCTGCGGGTCCGACATCGTCGTCACCACCCCGGCGGGCTTGTTCAACGCCAGGTAGCTCTTGTCCGGGGCGGTTACGAGGCGGTCACCGTCGACGCGAATCACCGCCGTCGCCGGATCTACTCGCTGGCCGGGGATGGCCGGCTGACCGTCCACTTCGACCCGGCCCTCAGCGACGAGTTGATCGCACTGTCGCCGGCTGCCGATCCCAGCTTCGGCAAGCACCTTCTGGATCCGGATGGCGCTCAGGACTGCTCCTGCTCGATCGCCGCGGCGCTTGGCACGTGCTCAGCGATCGGCGGCAACTCGTCCAGCGAACGCAGGCCGAGCCGCTCCAGGAAGAAGGATGTGGTCTGGTACAGGATCGCCTGGCTGTCGGACTCCGTACCGCATTCCTCCACGAGCCCGCGGTTGACCAGGGTGCGCATGACCCCATCGACGTTGACACCCCGGATGGCCGAAACGCGAGCCCTGCTCACAGGTTGCCGGTAGGCGACCACGGCCAACGTTTCCAGCGACGCCTGCGTCAGCCGAGTTTGCTGGCCGTCGGTAAGGAACTGCTCCACCAGGTCGGCGTACTCCTCGCGCGTGTACAGCCGCCAACCGCCGGCCACCTCACGCAGGTCGAAACCGCGTTTCGCCTCGGTGTACTCCCCCGACAGCGCCTGCAGCGCCTCGGTGACCGCCGGGACCGGCTCGCTGAGCACCTGCGCCAACACCGTCGCCGTGACCGGCTCGTCAACGACCAGCAGGATCGCCTCGATAGCCGCGGTCAGCGGCTGTGACCGCTCCGCACGGGTCAGATCAATCGTCTCGGTCATGCCTCTTCCTCATTGCCGGCGTCGGACAGTTCATCGAACTCGTCGTGCACGTCCACCGCACCCGACTCGGCTCCGGTCCAGCGCACGTGCAGGTCCGCCAACGCCTGCACCTGCTCGAACGCCACGGCGCCTTCGCGGAACAACTCCAGCAAGGCGAGGAAGCGAGCCACCACGGTCGCGGTGTCCTCGGCGTCGGCGACCAGGCTGCGGAACGTCACGGCGTGCGCCATGCGTAGTCGTTCAACCATCAGGGCTGCCTGCTCACGGACACTGACCCGCGCCGCGTGCAGGTGCTCGATCGAGACCACCGGAGCCGACCTGGGTGCGAGCGCGGCACCGGCCAGGGTCGCGAATTCGACGGGCCCAAGGCCGAGGAGGACTTCCGGTACCAACGACGCGAACCGCGGCTCCAGCCCGACCGCGCGCGGAAAACGATGCGACTCCGCCTGCATGCGCTCGGCGAAGATCGCCGAAACGTCCTTGAACGCCCGGTACTGCAGCAGGCGAGCGAAGAGCAGGTCCCGCGCCTCGAGCAGCGCGAGGTCCTCCTCGTCCTCAACCTCGGCTTGCGGCAGCAACCGCGCCGCTTTCAGGTCCAGAAGCGTCGCGGCAACGACCAGGAACTGTGAGGACTGCTCCAGATCCCACGTGTCCTCGTGGTTGCTGATGAACGAGATGAACTCGTCGGTGACCCTCGCCAGCGCCACCTCGGTGATGTCCAGTTGATGCTTGGCGATCAGCCCGAGGAGAACATCGAAGGGCCCGGAGAAGACGTCCAGGTCCACCACGAAACCGGCGCGGGGAGCAACCTCTGGCTCCACTGCTGCCACCGCTGGTTCAACCGTTGGGGCGGTCGCTGCGGGAGTGGCGGTCACGTCCCGAAACCTAGCCGACTCAGGCTGAGTTCAGCCGCCGCACCAGGTCGCTGTCGCTTCCCCGCTGCGCGAAATCCGCCAGTAGCAGCGAAACCGCTTCCCGGACGATTCGGCCCCGGTCGACCGCCAGGCCGTGTTCGGCCCGCAGATCCAGGCGGGCCCGCTCCAAGGCCACCAACTCTTCGTTGGACAGGTAGACCGTGATCTTGGTGTCGTGACGACTCCGGCCACTGTCCCGCGGCGCAACTGGCGCCGGTGCCGTGGCCCGGAAGAACTCGTCGCTGGGACGCGCCCGGTTGGCGGTCACTGCTGCGCCGTCGCCGCTCCGACGGTCCCAGTGCGCGCGATCAGTTCGCGCGCCAACTGCCGGTACGCGTCGGCTCCGGATGACTTGGCCGCGTATTCGGTGATGGGCTCGCCGTGGGCCGTGGATTCCGGGAACTTCACCGTCCGCGAGATCACCGTGTGGAACACGCGATCCCCGAATCCCTCAAGGATGCGGTCCACGACCTCGCGGGAGTGCACCGTGCGCGGGTCGAACATCGTTGCCAGGATCCCGGTGAGCTCCAACCTCGGGTTGAGCCGACGCTGCACCTTGGTGACGGTGTCCATCAGCAAGGCCACCCCGCGCAGGGCGAAGTACTCGCATTCCAGCGGGATCATCACGCCGTCGGCGGCGGTCAAGGCGTTCACCGTCAACAGGCCGAGGCTCGGCTGGCAGTCGATCAGGATGTAGTCGTAGTAGTCGCGCACCGGGGCCAGCGCCCGCTCCAACGCCTGCTCCCGCGCCACCTCGTTGACCAGTTGCACCTCAGCGGCGGAAAGCTCGATGTCGCTGGGCAGGACGTCCAGCCCGGGGACGTCGGTCTTGAGGAGCACCGATTCGGCTCGCGTCCCGTTCTCGACGAGCAGGTCGTACACCGATCGGGCCTCATGCTCGCGGCCTAGCCCGAGACCAGCGGACAGCGCCCCCTGCGGGTCGAAGTCCACCAGCAGCACCCGGCGGCCATAGCCGGCAAGCGCGGCACCCAGGTTGATCGTCGTCGTGGTCTTGCCGACCCCGCCCTTCTGGTTGCACAGCGCGATGACATGCGCGGGGCCGTGCGTCCGCACTGGCTGCGGGTCCACGAAGTCCGGCAACGGCCGACCCGTGGGGCCCAACTCGAGGTCCGGCTCAAGATCGGTCGCGGCATCCGCGTCGCTCTGAGCTTCTTGGCCCAACTCCGGTCGCAGATCCGCCTCCGGGCCCTCAGTCTCTACTTGAGACTTAGGCTCTTGGGGCGGTTCGGACAGTTGAGATGTCGACATGGACACGAGCAGACAACCCCCTTCGGCGGTGTGCCGGACTGTAGGGGGTCGGTCAACGCACGGGCAAGGCCGTTGGGCTCTACGGCCGCCGCGACCCCATCGCCTGCCGCTGCCAAGACCCCTAGTTCGTGGCCCGGGCCCGTGGATGCGCGGCCGCGTACACCTCCCGCAACCGGTCCACCGTGACCAGTGTGTAGATCTGCGTCGTCGATACCGAGGCATGTCCGAGCAGTTCCTGCACCACCCGGACGTCGGCGCCGCCGTCGAGCAGATGAGTGGCGAATGAGTGCCGCAATGTGTGTGGCGAGATGGACCCCGGCGGCAGGCCCGCGGCACTAGCGGCCCGCTGCAACCGCCCCCACGCACCTTGACGGCTGAGTCGACGACCGCGCGCATTCAGAAACACGGCAGCGCCCGGTCCGGGGCCGGCCTCGGCCAGTTTCGGACGCCCGCCGGCCAGGTACGTACTCACGGAAGCCACCGCGAACGACCCCAGCGGAACGACGCGCTGCTTGTCACCCTTGCCGTGGAGTCGGACGAGGCCGGCTTCCAGGTCCAGATCGTCAATGTCCAGACCAACCGCCTCGGAGACGCGGGCCCCAGTGCCGTACAGGAACTCCAACAGCGCTCGATCCCGTAGATCCGCAGGGTCGGCTCCGGAGGCCGTGGCAATCAGGGCCTCAATGGTCTGCAAGGGCACTGCCTTGGGAAGGCGTTGGGTCTGTGCTGGTCGCCGGACGTTGCGCGCCGGATCAGCCGAACTGATTCCTTCGGTGACGGCGAACTTGTGCCAGCCGCGCACGGCAGCCAATGCCCGCGCAGCCGACGAACTCGATAGGGCGGGATGGTCGTCGCCGGGGCTTCGCAACCAAGCCAGGTACTCAGCGATGGTGACTTCGGAAACGTCAGCGAGACTCCCGATCCCGCGGTTGGCCAAGTAGTCGCAGTAGCGCGTGAGGTCCCGGCGGTATGCGGAGACGGTCAACTTGGACAGCCCGCGTTCGACAGTCAGGTGCGCCAGGTACGCGCGAAGTTCGGTCGGAAGTGCCGCGCGCGATTGCGTCAGCTCAACCGCCATTCCTCCGGACGCACCTTGAGCACCTGGTCCAAAGTCACATGCGGCAAGTCGGGGAACGCCTCGGCAACTCCGGTGTAGGTGATCCGCCCGGCGTGAACATTTAGCCCAAGCGCCAGGGAAGGGTCCTCCTTCAGTGCCCGGTGCCAGCCCTTGTTCGCCAATTCCACCGCGTACGGCAGGGTCACGTTGGTGAGTGCGTAGGTGCTGGTGTTCGGCACGGCCCCAGGCATGTTTGCCACGCAGTAGAAGACCGAGTTGTGAATCGGGTACGTCGGGTCGTCGTGGGTCGTGGGGCGGGAGTCCTCGAAGCAGCCCCCCTGGTCGATGGAGATGTCGACGAGGACCGAGCCGGGCTTCATCCGCGAGACCAGTTCGTTAGTGATCAGTTTGGGCGCCTTGGCCCCGGGTACGAGCACGGCCCCGATGACCATGTCAGCGTCCACGACGGCGCGCTCCACCTCGTAGGTGTTGGACGCAACCGTCTGCACGTGGCCCTGGTAGATGGCGTCCATGTACCGAAGTCGATCGATGTTGCGGTCCAGCAGGAGCACCTCGGCCTGCATCCCCAGCGCGATCGCCGCTGAGTTTGCTCCCGCGACACCGGCCCCGATGACGACAACTTTGGCCGCGTAAACGCCAGACACCCCGCCCATGAGCACACCGCGCCCGCCCTGGGAGCGCATGAGCACATGACTGCCGACCTGGGGCGCCAACCGCCCGGCCACTTCCGACATGGGGGCAAGCAGCGGCAGGCTTCGATCGGGCATCTCGACCGTCTCGTAGGCGATCGCCGTGGTCCCCGCCTTGACCAGGGCCTCGGTGCATTCGCGGCTGGCGGCCAGGTGCAGATAGGTGAACAGCACTTGGTCCCGACGCATGCGGTGGTACTCGTCGGCGATGGGCTCTTTGACTTTGAGGATCAAATCCCCAGTGCCCCATACGTCATCGGCGGTCGGCAGGATCTTGGCTCCTGCTGATACGAATTCTTGGTCACTGATGGAGGACCCGGCGCCGGCGTCCTGTTCGACGTAGACGTCGTGGCCGTTGCGGGTCAACTCCAGTACCCCTGCCGGAGTTATGGCGACTCGGTACTCGTGATTCTTCAGTTCGCGGGGGACACCGACCTTCACCGCACCTCACGCACCTTTCGATCGACCGCGGAGACGGCGTCTCACCGATGGCTGGCCGATTCGGCGAGCATAATCCGCGCGAGCCGCGCTGGCGGCTGATCCACTCAGCCAATCCGGCCAGGTGTCAACGGGCCTGCTTCGGCGCGAAGTCCCAATCAGCGTCAGCCGCGCGCAGGCGACCTGGTTCGGCACGTAACGCGGCCCAGGCCAGAATCCCCATCACCGCCATCGGGTTGTGCAATCCACCGCCAAGCACTGCCGCCAGCGCCTCCTGGAACGGAACCCAGCGGACGGGCATGTTCCGTTCTTCAGCCGCCTGCGGCGGCCGGACGCCGGGCAGGGGTCGCACCGACGTCGCCAGGTAGATCCGGATCGATTCGTCACTCATCCCGGGCGTAGTGAACGCATCGACCAACACGGCCCACTCGTCCGCCTCGTGATGCGCTTCCTCAGCCAACTCCCGCCGGGCCGCAGCCAACGGCGGCTCCCCCGGCACGTCGAGCAATCCCGCGGGCGGTTCCCAAAGCATCGCCTGCACCGGGTGTCGGTACTGCTGGACCAGGAGAACGCGATCGTCGTCGTCCACTGCGATCACACCGACAGCACCCGGGTGACGCACCACGTCCCGCGTGACGACGCCGTCTGCGAACTCGACGTCATCTGCTTCCAGCACGAACGTTGCTCCGCGATGCAGATGGCGCCGGTCGGAGACCGGCCGCGACGCTGGTTCGTCGCGCAACTCAGTCAGCGGTCGACTCCGAACGAGTCAGGTCCAAGTCCAGACGAGTCTCGTCCTGACGGTGCAAGGCAGCCGCAATCAGGCCGGCGAATAGCGGATGGGCGCGCGTCGGCCGCGACCGAAACTCCGGATGGGCCTGCGTCGCCACGAAGTACGGGTGCGTTTCCCGAGGCAACTCGATGAACTCAACCAGACGACCATCCGGGCTGGTCCCGGAGAACACCAGGCCGGCCTCCTCCAGCTTCGGCCGGTACTCGTTGTTGACCTCGTACCGGTGCCGATGCCGCTCGTCGACGTACTCCGCGCCGTATAGCGACCGCACGATGCTGCCGGCGGTCAACTTGGCCGGATACAGGCCCAGCCGCATCGACCCGCCGAGGTCTGCCTCACCGGCCACGATGTGCCGCTGGTCGGCCATCGTGGCGATGACCGGGTCCGGTCCGGACTCATCGAACTCAGCCGAGTTGGCATCAACAATGCCGGCCAATCCCCGGGCCACCTCGATGACCATGCACTGCAATCCGAGGCACAGTCCGAGGATCGGCACCCGATTCAGTCGCGCGTACCGAATGGCGCCGACCTTGCCCTCGATGCCCCGTACGCCGAACCCGCCGGGCACACAGATCGCATCCACACCGGACAGCACGCGCTCTGCGTCGGCAGGGTCGGCGCACTCGTCCGACGGCACCCACCGCAGATCCACCCGGGCGTCATTGGCGAAGCCGCCGGCGCGCAGCGCCTCGGTCACCGACAGGTAGGCGTCCGGCAGGTCGACGTACTTGCCGACCAGGGCCACCGTGACCTCCCGCTCGGGGCTGTGCACCCGGCGCAGCAGTTCGTCCCAGTCGGTCCAGTCGACGTCCCGGAAGGCCAGGTCCAGCCGCCGCACGACGTAGGCATCCAGGCCTTCGGAGTGCAGCACCTTCGGGATGTCGTAGATGCTGGGCGCGTCGACCGCAGCCACGACCGCTTCATCGTCGACGTCGCACATCAACGCGACCTTGCGCTTGATGGCCGCCGGCAGCTCCCGGTCCGCGCGCAGCACCAGGGCATCGGGCTGGATACCGATGTTGCGCAGAGCGGCGACGGAGTGCTGCGTGGGTTTGGTCTTCAACTCCCCCGCGGGCCCGATGTACGGCAACAGCGAAACGTGCAGGAAGAAGCAGTTGTCACGTCCGACGTCGTGACGGACCTGGCGCGCGGCCTCCAGGAAAGGCAGGGACTCGATGTCACCGACCGTGCCGCCGATCTCGGTGATGACGACATCCACGTCTGGGGTTGCGGCCGCACGCATGCGGGACTTGATCTCGTTGGTGATGTGCGGGATGACCTGCACGGTGTCACCGAGGTACTCGCCACGGCGCTCCTTGGCGATGACCTGCGAGTAGACCTGCCCGGTCGTCACATTGGCCGTGCGCGACAGGTTCACGTCCAGGAATCGCTCGTAGTGGCCGATGTCCAGATCGGTTTCGGCCCCGTCATCGGTGACGAAGACCTCGCCGTGCTGGAACGGGTTCATCGTCCCCGGATCGACGTTCAGGTAGGGGTCCAGCTTCTGCATGGTTACCCGTAAACCCCGGGACTTCAGCAGGTTCCCCAACGAGGACGCAGTCAGGCCCTTACCCAGGGATGAGACGACGCCGCCGGTCACGAAAATGTGTTTGGCTGATGATCTGTCTGCCACGGGGTTTCACCGTATCAGCGATCCGGCGCCGGTCCGATTCGCCACGCGATTTCAGGCTGAAGATCCCGGCCGGGGATCACTCCAGCGGTGGCGCCGCCGTGGTGGTCCCAGGCCCCGTTCCGTAATGACCGATGCTGCCTTCAAGCGCCTGCGCCAAGGCCACCACGGTCACGATTCGACCTGCGGCGGTGTCGGCAGCGTCGGTGCTGGCAACAACCCGGCGCAGGTCCTCGTCGGTGCGCATGGCTGCGACCACGCCGCCGCCGCCGGCCGAGCCGACCGGCCCGGCCAGTTCGGTTCCTGCACCGGAGTCGGCGAATGCGCGCAGCAACGGCAGGACGGCGTCGCGAGTCGCATCGTCCCCAGTTGGACCGACCAGGACCAGTGCCGCCCCGGCCCGTGCGGTCACCGGCGCCAGTGGGCTCACCATGCCGACCTCGGCCAGTCCGGCCAGTAAGGCCTCGTCGGTCTCCGCCAGCGCCGCTCCACCGCTCTCGTCACTCAGCAGCGCTGTTGCCAGCGCCGCCGCCGCCCGCTCCGACGTGGTTCCGTCGGGAAGCTCGCCAGTTGCCAGCCGATCAACGAGACCGCCCAGCACGGAGGCCTGCTCGGGGTCGGTGTAGGCCGGGGTCAACGTCAGCACCCCGGTCACGGTTGCATCAGCCAGGCCCAAGGCCTCCCGAGCCGCATCCACCATCGCCGGTGGCGCGTCGGCCGCGGTGACGATCACGACGGCCGCCTCGGTCAACTGACCGGGTAGCACCAGTGGTTCGGTCGTGTCCGCGTACGCGTCGGCGAACGTCGCCACTGCTTGTTGTTGGGACACGTCCGCGGCCAGTTGATCTTTCTCCTCCCGCAGCTGCTCCACGCCGAACGCGGCATTGACGGTGTTGTCCAACGGTCCGGAACCGAGGGCAACGCCGACGGCCAGCGCGAACAGCGCTGCCGCCAAGGAGACGACGTGATAGCGCATGCCGATCATCAGGAACCGCTGCCTGGCGTCAGCCACTCCAACCCCACGGCGTCCAGCCACTCCTGCCCAACGGGGGTGATGCCGACGGCCGCAGCCACGGCCAGCAGACCAGCGGCGGCCAGGAACACCAGCATCCCGGCTGGCACCGCCCGACGATGCAGTTCGGCAGCAACCGGCCCCTCCACCACCCGGGCACCGGCGACCAACCGGGTGAGGAACGACCCGGCCATGCCGGAACGACCACGGTCCAGGAACTCCGACAACGAGATGGGCTCCCCCACCAAGACGATGCTGCGCGCGCCACCGGTGTCCGCCAACAGCAGCGCCGCGTCCTCCGTGCCGACCGCGCCCGGGAACGCGATCAGTCGCAGGCCGAGGTGTTCGGCCTGGATCTCCGCATCCAGCGTCGGACCCCCGGGCACGACGATCGTCGGGGTGCGCCGCATGGCCTGTTCCGGCAGGGCCAGCGGATCGCCAACCAGCAGATCCGGAACGGGCATGCGCTTGCCCTGAAGAACGTCCGCCCCGCCCGGCAGCCCAATGACCAGCGGACGGCGGTCCCGAATGAAGGACTTCAGCTCCTTCAACTGCTCGGCGACCTTCGGCCCGCGGCCGACAACGAGCACATCTCGATCGGTGAAGTCGATGCCCGTCTCCGGCACCCCGGTGCGCTCAGCCAAGAGGTCCTGCTCGCGACCCAGGTACTCAGCGGTGGCATCGGCAAAGGCGCTGACCTGGCGCACCAGACCCGCCCGGGCATGCTCCAGGTCTTCCGCGACTGACTCCGGGTCCTGTCGGCGACCACGAGCCAGCTCGTCCTCACCGCGAAGAAGCCGCACGCCGTCGATGCGGATGCGGTCGCCGTCGGCCAACATGGTGAGCACCGACCCGCCGACCGCATCAAGCAGCGGCACGTCGGCGGCGGCGAGGGTCTCCGCCCCCACCGCCGGGAAGCGGCCAGACACCGTTGCGGAGGCGTTGACGACCGCGGCTGGGCGAGCTGCCAACAGTGCCTGGGCTCCGGCGCGATCCAGATCCACATGATCGATCACGATGATGTCGCCGGACTTGGCGCGCGCGGCGACCTGTTCGGCGCGGCGCCCGACGCGGGCGCGGCCCGCGATGGCAGTGCTGGACTCTGGGGAAGCGCTCTTTCTTCTCACCGCTTCATGGTGACCGCTGCCGACGGTAACCCTGGGTAACGGCACGCCGCGGGTGCTAGCGGACTGCCCTTTCGGAGTCGGCTAGCAGAATCAGCTCCTCAGCGTGGGCCCGACCGGCTTCGGAGTCGGGCAGCCCCGCCAGCATGCGGCTCAACTCAGTGGCCCGCTCGGCGCCGCTGACCCCGCGGACGTCGGTCCGACCAACCGCGCCGGTCGCATCCTTGGCCACGGTCAGGTGTTCGTCGGCGAACGCGGCAACCTGAGGCAGGTGGGTGACCACCAGGACCTGACCGGAAGCCGCAAGCCGGGCCAAGCGTCGACCGACCTCCACGGCCGCTGTCCCGCCGACACCGGCGTCCACCTCGTCGAAGACGAAAGTGCCCACGGGGTCACTGCCGGCGAAGACCACCTCCAGCGCCAACATGATGCGACTCAATTCGCCACCACTGGCGGACTTGGCGACGGGCCGCAACGGCGCACCACGATGCGCCGAAAGCAGGATGGTGACGTCGTCGACCCCGGTCGGCCCGAACCGGACGATGCGATCTGCAACCTCCAGGCCGTCCGCCGTCTCGGTTTGTTTGACGTCTACCTGTAACCGGGCCTGCCCCATCGCCAGTGCCTGCAATTCCAGTGCCACGGCCTCCGCGAACCTGTGCGACGCCTCGGCCCGCAGGCCGGAAAGCTCAACAGCCAGGGCCTGCAACCGCTGCCGGGCCTGCTGCGCTTCGGTGCGCAGGTGGTCCACGGCCTGGCCGCTGTGGTCCAGTTCGTCGATCCGACGTCGCGCCTCGTCCCGCCAGGCGAGTACGTCGCTGAGTTGGGGCCCGAAGGAGCGCAGCAGAGCGGTGAATCCGGCCTGGCGCTCCTGGGCATGCGCCAGGCGGGCCGGATCGGCTTCGACGGAGTCGGCGTATCGGGCCAGGTCGGCAGCCAGATCTGCCAGCACGACGGTCGTGGAGTGCAGACTTTCAGCGAACTTGCCCAGCTCCGGATCAAGTTCGGCCCCCGGCGCGAGTTCGCGTTCGGCGGTGGCCAGCAGATCCAGGGCCGAAGTCAGTTCGGACTCGACGTCCCCGGACAAGGCCGACCGAGCAGCGGCCGCTGCGGTTCGCAGGAGGTCAGCATGTCCCAGCCGGGCCACCTCAATGGCCAACTGCTCGTCCTCGTTCGGCTGCGGGTCCAGCGCATCGATCTGGGCCAGCCCATCCCGGTAACGGCGTAGGTCCTCCACTCGCGTCTGTTCGGATTCCGTCCATTTAGCCAGGGCCGTTTCGGCGGCGCGAAGCTGGCCGTATACGGCGGCGTAGTCGGCGCGCAGCGACTCCGCGGCGGTGGAGAATCGGTCCAACGCATCGCGCTGGCGGGCCGGGTCGGTGAGGCCACGGTCGTTCTGGCCGTGAACTCGCACCAACTCCGCGGCCAACCGGGAGAGCACCGCGACCGGGACGGCGGTTCCACCGACGGTGGCCCGCGATCGACCGTCGCGGCCGACGCTGCGGGTGATTATCAGCGAACCGTCTTCGTCCAGTTCCGCGCCGGCCTCCTCGGCTGCTGCGCGCGCGGCTGGCGTCAGGTCCGCGAACCGGCCCTCGACGATCGCGCGATCGGCGCCAGTGCGCACCAAGGCGGAATCGGCTCGCTCGCCGAGGAGCAGACCGAGCGCGGACAGCAGCATCGTCTTGCCGGCACCGGTTTCACCGGTCACCACGGTCAACCCCGGGCCCAAATCCATGCTGGCGTCCGCGATCACCCCTAGATCGCGGATGCGCAGGTACTCAAGCACTCCGGGTCACCGACCGGGGTCGCGACGCCCGGCACGCCAACCTTCGACCGGCAGGTCGAACTTGGCCACCAGGCGATCCGTGAATGGGGCGGAGTGCAGTCGCGCAAGTCGAACCGGTTGCGGGCTCACCCGCACCTCGATGCGGTCACCGGGAGCAAGGGGGTGGGTCCGGCGGCCGTCGCACCACAGGACCCCCGCCGCGGCACCGACCAGGTCGACGCCGATCACCGATTCGGGGGCAACCACCATCGGCCGTGCGAACAGGGCGTGCGCCGAAAGCGGCACCAACAGCAGTGCAGCCACGTCCGGCCACACGACCGGGCCGCCGGCCGACCACGCGTAGGCAGTCGACCCGGTCGGGGTGGCGCACACGACCCCGTCACACCCCCAGCGGGACAGCGGACTGGCGTCGACGCCGACCACAACCTCGATCATTCGTTCCCGCTCGGCCTTTTCCACCGAGGCCTCGTTGAGCGCCCAGTCGGACACGACCCGGGTGTCGCCGCGCCAAACCGTCACGTCGACGGCGGTCCGCTCCTCGACTGCGTAGTCACGGTCGACCACCCGGTTGATGACGATCCCCAAGTCGTCGGCCTCGGCCTCGGCGAGGAAGCCGACGTGTCCCAGGTTGATGCCGAGCACGGCGACGGAACTGCCGCGCGCCAACTCGGCGGCGCGCAGCAGGGTGCCGTCGCCACCGACCACGACAACCAATTCGCAGCCGGCTGCCGGGGTCGCTCCTCGGGCTGCCTCGACCGAACCAGTGTGGAAGGCCTCGGCCTCCGCAGCCGGTACCCGCACCGTGATACCGGCGGCCGCCAAGCCGACGACCAACTCAATTGCAACTCTTAGGGCGTCTGGGCGGCCGGTGTGCGTCACCAGCAGCACGGAGCGACTCATTGGGGTCCCTCGGCGATAGCTCGGTCCAAGTCGGCCGCGGATAGCGGGTCGGCGTCACGGCGCAACCACACGAAATACTCCACGTTCCCCGAAGGTCCGGGCAGTGGGCTGGCTACTACGCCAACGGTCCCCCACCCGAGGTCCCATGCTGCGTCAGCGATCCTACGCACGGCTTGGGCCCGCAGTTCGGAGTGACGCACGACCCCGCCGCTGACATTGCTGCGCCCGACCTCGAATTGCGGTTTGACCATGAGCACCAGATCGGCGTCCGGCGCAGCGACGGAGTCCAGAGCCGGCAACACGGTCGTGAGCGAGATGAAGGACAGATCGGCGACGATGACATCGACCGGGGGCTGGACGTCGGCCGGTCCAAGGTTTCGGACGTTGGTGCGGTCCCGCACCTCGACCCGTGGATCGGTCCGCAACGGCCAGGCCAATTGGCCGTAGCCGACGTCGACAGCGATCACCCCCGACGCACCCCGACGCAGCAGAACGTCGGTGAATCCGCCGGTGGAAGCGCCGGCATCCAGACACCGGCGGCCGGCCACGGACAAGGGTGCCCGTGGCGCCTCTGACCCAGATGCCTCTGCGGCCGATTGGCCGAACACGTCCAGCGCACCGGCCAGCTTGTGACCACCACGGGAGGCGTACTCCGGACCGCCGGAGTCACGGATTTCGACTGCGGCCGCTGCGTCGACCTGAGTCGCCGCCTTGGTCGCGGTCACACCGTCAACGCGGACTTGGCCGGCGGCAATCATGGCACTGGCACGCTCGCGGGACCGAGCCAATCCGCGCCGCACCAGTTCGGCGTCCAACCGACGGCGGGCCACGACCTCAGTTGGCGGCTTGAGAGCTGGCCGGGTTGGCAGAGTCGGCCGGGTTGGCAGAGTCGCCGGCGTCACCGGATTCGGGCGCGGTGCTCGGCTGATCTGTGTTGTCCAGGCCGGTCAGTGTGCTGCGCAGGCGATCGTGGACCGCCTCAATGACATCCGCCTGCTCGGCCGCCGGCAACTCCTCCAGGCCCTGCAGGGCAGTCAACGCTGCATCCACCTGCGCGTCGCCGGTAGACGCCACCGGGGACCCGGGCAGGTGTTGCTGCGTGGCCAGTTCGACTGGCCGATCGGACTCGTTCACTCGCTCGCCTGGGGCTTGGGTGCGCTCGGCGCCGCTGCCTTCTTTGCGGGAGCGCGCTTGCTTGTGGCCTTCTTGGCCGGTGCCTTCTTCGCCGGTGCCTTCTTCGCCGGCTTGCTGGCCGCAGCGGACTGGAGTTCGTCAATCCGGGCATCCAGGCGCCGTAGCCGCGAATCGACCGCTTCCAGGTCGTCTTGCGTGGCGACACCGAGTCGGTCGAGCATCCGCTCCATCTCCGACCGAATCACGGCGATCAGCAGGTCTCTGTTGTTCTTCGACGTCGCGAACAGTTCGGTCGCCAGATCGCTGCTCAACTTCTTGGCCAGATCCGGCGACAGCGCCTTGAGGGGCTCTGCCTGGTCGGTGACCGCCTGAGCCGCCTGCTTGGCCCGCTGCAAGGTGAGATCAGTCAGACCGCTGGCCAACTGGACGTAATTGCGCAACGCGTCGAGCGCCATGTGAAGCCTCCTCGGGACGCGCCCACGTTAGTCCAGCCGCCGCGAGTTCCCGGTTCCGGTGCGCTAAATTCCGCCGGGGAGGTGGCGGGTGGCATCAGTTGATGAGTGCGCGGCGGCGGTTCAGCAGCTAGGCAAGATGCTTGGCGACAACTCCCACCACGCCAAGAAGTTCCCGGACCGGACCATCAGTTGCACGATCCCAGACTTGGCTGTCACGTTCAGCGGCGAGATCCGGGACGGCGAGTTGGTGGACGTCACCACCGAACCTGGCGAACGGGCACAGGTGCGATTGACGGTGCACAGCGACGACCTGGTAGATCTGGTCAACGGTGAGCTCGGCGCCGGCAAGGCATTCATGAGCGGCAAACTCAAAGTGGACGCCAGTTTCGGTGACCTGATGCGACTGCGCAGCTTGGGCTGACCGCGTGGGTCCAGCTGACCTGCACCCGCCGGCACCGGCGCTACCGCTCGGTTCTGACACGCACCTGATCGACACCCGGATGTCCGGGTACGACGGCATCACCGCGGCCTACGCGATCTTGGCTGATCGACCCTGCCTGGTGGAGACGGGCACAGCGACTTCCGCCGCCACAGTCGTCGCGACGTTGGCCGAACTCGGTGTCGGGCCGGATGACCTGGAGTACCTGGTCGTTACGCACATCCATCTCGATCACGCCGGCGGAGTGGGCGACCTGGCAGCAGCATTTCCGCGAGCCAAAGTGGTCGTACATGAGCGCGGGGCCCGGCACTTGGCAGACCCCGAACGGTTGATGAACAGTGCCCGCCAGGTCTTCGGGTCAGTACTGGATGACGTGTTCGGTCCCCTGGCTGCGACGGACGCGGACCGCATCATGACGATCGGCGACACCGGGGAGATCGACCTTGGCGCCGGGCGCCGACTGCAGGCGTTCCACTCCCCCGGGCACGCTTCGCACCACCTTGGGCTGATCGACTCGGCCACCGGGGATCTCTACGTCGGCGATGCCGCCGGCATCCACGTACCGGAGACCGGTGAGTTGCTACCCGGGACCCCGCCACCTGAGTTCGACCTGGACCAAGCCGTCGCAAGCCTGCGGTCGTTCCGCGCGCGCAAGCCGCAACGACTCCTATTCAGTCACTTCGGACCTGTCACCGAACCGGCGGGCACGCTGCAGCAGGCCGAGGAGGAGATTCGGGCGTGGGTGGACGCCGTCCGCGACAGCCGCGCAGCAAACCTGGACCTGGATCACGCGGTGGAAATGGTGCGCGCCAAGGTCGCCCGACGGGCACCACGGATGCGGGCCGATCCGGACGTGTGGGAGAAGTTCCAGCACCTGAACGCCGACCGAACCAACGTCGTAGGCATCGGTCGCTGGCTGGATGCTCAGTCCGACGAGTCCGGCTGAGTAGAAGTACGCGGACCGCGTTCGGGTTCGGCCACGGCATCTGCGTCTTCCTGCCAGATCAAATCGTCATCCCACGCTTCATCCGAACCGTCGGCCAGGCCCAGCCGTTCGGCGGCACCACTGGACCCGTCCGGGTCCGAGTCAGCGGCTCGGCGCAGCCACTGCGTTGACTCTTCATCCCGGCCGAGTGCCTGCAGCGCATCGGCGTAGGCGGTAGCCAAGCGGGCCCACCAGGCGGTTGCCCGCTGCTTGGACAGTTCGGGCCCCTGCAGCGTCACCAACGCGGCCTCGGGCTGAGCGAGGTCGTGCCGGGCACCGGCGGCCACGATGCGCATCTCCGCACGAACCTCCACCGGCTGCCGATCCAGTGCGGAGTCGGCAGCGATCTCCAAAGCCCGCTCTGGCCGGCCCAGGCCACGTTCGCAGTCGGCCATGACCGGCAGGTGTTCACCGGAGCCGGTCATCCGCCGATAGGCGCGGAGCTCCTTCAGCGCGTCGGAGTACTCCCCGGCCCGGTAGGCCGTCAAGCCTGCGGCCTCGCGCACCACCGCGACTCGGCCGGCACGGCGGGCCGCTGCTTTTGCGTGCCGATAAGCGGTAGCAGGGTCGACGTCGATCAGGGCACCGGCAGCAACCAGGTGCCGCGAGACAGCGGTTGCCATGGGTCCGGACAACGACAAGAGGTCCCGGGCGACTTCCGGGTCGAGTTCCTTGCCAGTGATCTCATCCGGCACCAGCGGATCATCGGGGCGTGGACCACGCGGACCGGTCGACTTGGCGTCGGTTGCTCGGCCCACTGCGGAACTGCTACGCCCCGGCGCTGGTCGGCGGCCACCCGGGGCCGGCCGACCCCTACCGCCAGCAGCGGGACCCACCAGCCGAACGCGGCTTACCAGCCGACGAACCACCCCTACCGGCAGCAGCAGACCCACCAGCCGAACGCGGCTTACCAGCCGACGAACCACCCCTACCGGCAGCAGCAGACCCACCAGCCGAACGCGGCTTACCAGCCGACGAACCACCCCTACCGGCAGCAGCAGACCCACCAGCCGAACGCGGCTTACCAGCCGACGAACCACCCCTACCGGCAGCAGCAGACCCACCAGCCGAACGCGGCTTACCAGCCGACGAACCACCCCTACCGGCAGCAGCAGACCCACCAGCCGAACGCGGCTTACCAGCCGACGAACCACCCCTACCGGCAGCAGCAGGCCCACCAGCCGAACGCGGCTTACCAGCCGACGAACCACCCCTGCACCGCCAGCAGCAGGCCCACCGCTCGAACGCGGCTTACCCGAAGACGAACCACCCCTACCGCCAGCAGCAGGCCCACCGCTCGAACGCGGCTTACCAGCCGACGAACCACCCTTGCCGGCTCCACCGGAAGAACGCGGCTTACCGGACGATGCCCCGCCTCGACCGCTCGACTTGCGCCGATCGGGTTGACCGGATCGAGATTCAGCCACCTGGGCCTCCAAACTCACTCATCGCCAACTGGAATTGGCCCCACTAGCGATGCTAAACACCCTGAAATGCGCTTCGGGGGCCGGCAAAATGCCGACCCCCGAAGGAAATGATGTCCGGCGGCGTCCTACTCTCCCACGCGGTCCCCCACGCAGTACCATCGGCGCTGGAGGGCTTAGCTTCCGGGTTCGGAATGGAACCGGGCGTTTCCCCTCCGCCATGGCCGCCGAAACACTATTGAGTTCTCGGTTGGGGGTTCCCGACCGTAACTCGGGAACCGCACAGTGGACGCGAATAGCAGGTTTTTGTGGTCAAGTCCTCGGCCTATTAGTACCGGTCAGCTGCACGTGTTACCACGCTTCCACTTCCGGCCTATCAACCCAGTCGTCTACTGGGGGCCTTACCAGGTTAACCCTGTGGGAAACCTCATCTTGAAGCGAGCTTCCCGCTTAGATGCTTTCAGCGGTTATCTCTTCCGAACGTAGCTAACCAGCCATGCTCCTGGCGGAACAACTGGCACACCAGAGGTTCGTCCATCCCGGTCCTCTCGTACTAGGGATAGCCCTTCTCAAGTTTCCTACGCGCACGGCGGATAGGGACCGAACTGTCTCACGACGTTCTAAACCCAGCTCGCGTACCGCTTTAATGGGCGAACAGCCCAACCCTTGGGAGCGACTCCACCCCCAGGATGCGACGAGCCGACATCGAGGTGCCAAACCATCCCGTCGATATGGACTCTTGGGGAAGATCAGCCTGTTATCCCCGGGGTACCTTTTATCCGTTGAGCGACGGCGCTTCCACATGCCACCGCCGGATCACTAGTTCCGACTTTCGTCCCTGCTCGACATGTCTGTCTCACAGTCAAGCTCCCTTGTGCACTTGCACTCGCCACCTGATTGCCAACCAGGCTGAGGGAACCTTTGAGCGCCTCCGTTACTTTTTAGGAGGCAACCGCCCCAGTTAAACTACCCACCAGGCACTGTCCCTGAACCGGATCACGGTTCGAAGTTAGACACCCAAAACGACCAGAGTGGTATTTCAACGATGACTCCACCGACACTGGCGTGCCGGCTTCACAGTCTCCCACCTATCCTACACAAGCCGTTTCGAGCACCAATACCAAGTTGTAGTAAAGGTCCCGGGGTCTTTCCGTCCTGCCGCGCGTAACGAGCATCTTTACTCGTAGTGCAATTTCGCCGGGTCTGTGGTTGAGACAGTGGAGAAGTCGTTACGCCATTCGTGCAGGTCGGAACTTACCCGACAAGGAATTTCGCTACCTTAGGATGGTTATAGTTACCACCGCCGTTTACTGGCGCTTAAGTTCTGGGCTTCGCGGCCGAAGCCACTAACCCGTCCCCTTAACGTTCCAGCACCGGGCAGGCGTCAGTCCGTATACATCGTTTTGCAACTTCGCACGGACCTGTGTTTTTAGTAAACAGTCGCTTCTCCCTGGTCTCTGCGGCCACTCCGAGCTCAGGGAGCAAGTCCCTTCACCCGATTTGGCCCCCCTTCTCCCGAAGTTACGGGGGCAATTTGCCGAGTTCCTTAACCACAGTTCGCCCGATCGCCTTGGTATTCTCTACCTGACCACCTGTGTCGGTTTGGGGTACGGGCCGCCACGACACTCGCTAGAGGCTTTTCTCGGCAGCATAGGATCATCCACTTCGGCAATTCGCCTCGGCATCGGGTCTCAGGCATATGACAGGCGGATTTACCTACCTGTCGCCCTACACCCTTACCCCGGGTCAACCATCGCCCGGGTTGGACTACCTTCCTGCGTCACCCCATCGCTTGCCTACTACCAGTCTGGGTCACGCGACCGTGCCGGCTCACCCGAAGGCTCGCCAGCGCAGCGGCGCTTAGCATCGCTGGATTCGGCATTGGCGCGTCGTAGCGGGTACGGGAATATCAACCCGTTGTCCATCGACTACGCCTGTCGGCCTCGCCTTAGGTCCCGACTTACCCAGAGCGGATTAGCCTGGCTCTGGAACCCTTGGTCATCCGGCGGAGGAGTTTCTCACTCCTCTTTCGCTACTCATGCCTGCATTCTCACTCGTGTGGCGTCCACGACTCGGTCACCCGGCCGCTTCATCCGCCACACGACGCTCCCCTACCCATCCACACACCTGGACCCACAAAAGTGGGCCTGGTTATCGGTGTGAATGCCACGGCTTCGGCGGTGTGCTTGAGCCCCGCTACATTGTCGGCGCGGAGTCACTTGACCAGTGAGCTGTTACGCACTCTTTCAAGGGTGGCTGCCTCCAAGCCAACCTCCTGGTTGTCTCGGCAACTCCACATCCTTTTCCACTTAGCACACGCTTAGGGGCCTTAGCCGGTGATCTGGGCTGTTTCCCTCTCGACTACGAAGCTTATCCCCCGCAGTCTCACTGCCGCGCTCTGACTTACCGGCATTCGGAGTTTGGCTGACTTCAGTAAGCTTGTAGGCCCCCTAGGCCATCCAGTGCTCTACCTCCGGTAAGAAACGCGCGACGCTGCACCTAAATGCATTTCGGGGAGAACCAGCTATCACGGAGTTTGATTGGCCTTTCACCCCTATCCACAGGTCATCCCCCCACTTTTCAACGTAGGTGGGTTCGGTCCTCCACGCGGTCTTACCCGCGCTTCAACCTGCCCATGGATAGATCACTCCGCTTCGGGTCTAGGACATGCGACTAATTCGCCCTGTTCGGACTCGCTTTCGCTACGGCTTCCCCTCACGGGTTAACCTCGCCACACATCGCTAACTCGCAGGCTCATTCTTCAAAAGGCACGCGGTCACGGCCCGAGCAAGCTCGGACGACGCTCCCACGGCTTGTAAGCACATGGTTTCAGGTACTTTTTCACTCCCCTCCCGGGGTACTTTTCACCTTTCCCTCACGGTACTTGTCCGCTATCGGTCACCAGGGAGTATTTAGGCTTAGCGGGTGGTCCCGCCAGATTCACACGAGATTTCTCGGGCCCCGTGCTACTTGGGATGACTCTTGGGAGTCATTGAGGTTTCGTCTACAGGGGTGTCACCTTCTGTGCCGGACCGTCCCAGGTCCTTCGACTACCACAATGATTTCTTACTCCCTGTCGAGAAGTCAGTCTCGACTAAGAGGTCCCACAACACCGATACCGCAACGCCTGACCGCTATCACACGGCATCGGTTTAGCCTGTTCCGCTTTCGCTCGCCACTACTCACGGAATCGCGGTTGCTTTCTCTTCCTGTGGGTACTGAGATGTTTCACTTCCCCACGTTCCCTCCGCTCACCCTATGTGTTCAGGTGAGGGTGACTGGACATGACTCCAGCCGGGTTTCCCCATTCGGAAATCCTCGGATCTAGGCTCGGTTGCCAGCTCCCCGAGGCTTATCGCAGGCTCCTACGTCCTTCTTCGGCTCCTGGTGCCAAGGCATCCACCATGCGCCCTTATTAACTTGGCCACAAAGATGCTTGTTTCGCGTCCACTGTGCAGTTCTCAAACTACGGGCGGAGCTCCCCATCCTCGCAACGCCTACCCCGCAGCAGCG
>CAVWCF010000001.1:0-190000 GCA_963753435.1 uncultured Actinomycetota bacterium | reverse complement strand
GCGCGGCCTGCAGCGTCTGCGCATTCAGCTCCTGGAGATCCGCCTTACCGAACAGCGCCCGTCCCGCGGACTCGGCCTGCTTGCGCTCTTCGGCGCCGTGCACAAGGTCCGTCAGTTCCGCAGCCAAGGCGCGTTGTGCCTCCCGGGCCGCGGGCCGCTCGGTGACGGCGGTCGCCAACTCCTCGATCTCTGCGCGCGGTCGGAACGAGAACACCTTCAGGAGGCGCACCACGTCGGCGTCGTCACTGTTCAGCAGGAACTGGAAGAAGGCGTACGGGCTAGTGCGATCCGGATCCAGCCAGATCGCCCCTTCGGCGGTCTTGCCGAACTTCGTGCCATCGGACTTGAGCAACAGTTGCGTGCTCATCGCGTGCACGTGCCCACCGGTCACCCGCCGGACCAGGTCCACACCGGCAGTGATGTTGCCCCACTGATCCGAACCTCCGGTCTGCAGCGTGCAGCCGTGGCGCTGGTAGAGCTCGAGGTAGTCCATGGCCTGCAGTACTTGGTAGCTGAACTCGGTGTAGGAGATGCCGCCGGCCGCCAGCCGGGCGCTAACAGCCTCGCGGTCCAGCATCCGGTTCACCGGGAAGTGCTTGCCGATGTCGCGCAGCAGGTCGATCGCGGACATCCGCCCGGCCCAGTCCAGGTTGTTCACGATCCTGGCCGCGTTGGCACCATCGAAGTCCAGGTAGCGCTCGACCTGGCCGCGGATGCGCTCCACCCATGCCTCGACGACATCGACTTCGTTCAAGCTGCGCTCGGCGTTCTTGCCGCTGGGGTCGCCGATCAACCCGGTGGCCCCGCCCACGAGCCCGATCGGCTTCTGCCCGGCCTGCTGCAAGCGACGCATGGTGATGAGCTGCACCAGGTTGCCCATGTGCAGGCTTGGCGCGGTCGGGTCGAAACCGCAGTAGAAGGTCAGCCCGTCAGCGAAGGCGCGGCGCAGTGCATCTTCATCGGTCGTCTGCGCGACGATCCCGCGCCACTGCAGGTCGTCCAGCAAGTCGGTCACGAACCGGATCCTCCCCCAAGTGGTGCTGCCGCACGGTACTGGCTCACGTGCGCGTCATCGGATATCCAGAACCGCCAAGGTCTGTTCGCGGCGTGCCGCACGCCCACCCTTGGGCCAGAGCCGACGAGGTCAACGGCCACCGGCCGGCCCAGTTCAAGCCGAAGGTCACCATCCGCGAAGAGATCGATCCCGTCGTCTCGGCGGTCGATCCCAAGAGCCACGCAGAGTCGCGCCGGCCCACGCGCCAGGTCCCGGTCGCGTACTTGCTGCCCCCGGCGCAGTCGAGCGCGGTCAACTCCGGCCACCACCTCCCCGGCACGCAGCAGGACGGCACCAGCGGTGCCCTCAGCACCAACCACCACGTTGGCGCAGTGGTGCATGCCGTAGGTGAAGTACACATACAGCAGGCCCGGCGAACCGAACATCGACGCGTTCCGAGCCGTCTGCCCGCGGTGCGCATGCGACCCGGGATCCTCCCCCACGCCGCCGTAAGCCTCAGTTTCGACAATGCGCACCGTCACCTCGCCGGCGGTGAGGTGCGCGCCGAGCAGCGCCCTGGCCGCGTCGACAGGGTTAGCGGGCAACTGCGGGGCGCTCACTCAGCGAACCTAGCCAGCCGGAACAGGCTCAACGTCCCGGGCCTTCTCGCCCGGTATCCCCGTAGATTCCTCTCCATGGAATGGACACGCAACGTCGTCGTCCTGTGGCGCGTGTTCACGACCGCGGCCACCGGCCAGGGGCTGCATTCCTGCGACTGCGACACCGACGACGTAAACCCCGACGCGACCAAATGGGCGACTCCCCCGGCGGTGATCAGTGACGCATCTCTGCCACAGGCTCGCCGCAGGATCTGGGGCTGGAGCGAAAACGGTTACTGGATGTGGCAGTTGACACCTGACCTATTGATCCTTCCAGTTGCGAGACATGCCATGACCTGCGAGCGTGCATCAGGTCGCCGAAGATGGCGACGTTCATCCTCTTCTATGGAGTTGATATGGGAATCGAAGACATGGTGAACCAGGCCAAGGAGAAGCTCGGCGGTGACTCAGCCGACGCAGCTATCGACAAGGGCGCCGATGCTGCGAAGGCCGCCGCACCCGACCAGGCTGACGGCGCCATCGACAAGGGCGCTCAGGCGCTCAAGGACAAGATCTGAACTCGACCTCGTAAACGCAGACTCCGGCGCCGTCCCGCCTTGTGGGGCGGCGCCGGCTGCTTGCGACCACCCCCGGGTCTAGGCACTGCACCGCGCCCAGGTCCACACCTAGAGCAGGCCAGGCGAACCGAACATGGGGTTCGGTCAGTGGGTCGCCCACGCCTCGTGGTCACCGATCCGGTCTGCGACCGCCTGTAGTTGCTCCCGCACTCGGTCCGGCGCAGTACCCCCGAAACCGGACCTCGAAGCCAGAGCGCCTTTGACATTCAGGACGCCACGAACTTCCGGCTTCAGGTGATCGGAGATCTCAGCCAACTGCTCGACATTCAGGTCCCACAGCTCCAAGCCACGCGCCTCGCAATAGCGCACGCAGGAACCGGCGATCTCGTGTGCCTCGCGGAACGGTACGCCCTCGCGCACCAGCCACTCAGCGATGTCCGTGGCCAAGGCGAATCCCTGCGGTGCGCTGGCTGCCAGGCGGTCGGTATCGACGGTCATCGTCGCGATCATCCCGCTCATCGCGGGCAACACCAGCGCCAACGTGTCCACCGCGTCGAAGACCGGCTCCTTGTCCTCCTGCAGGTCCCGGTTGTAGGCGTAGGGCAGCGACTTCAGCGTGGCCAACAGACCGGTCAGATTGCCGATCAACCGCCCACTCTTGCCGCGCGCCAACTCCGCGACATCGGGGTTCTTCTTCTGCGGCATGATCGAGGAGCCGGTCGCATACGCGTCATCCAGCCGCACCCAGGCGAACTCCTGGCTCGTCCAGAGCACGACCTCCTCCCCCAACCGACTCAGGTGCACGCCGATCAGCGCTGCCACGAAGGCGAACTCCACCGCGAAGTCCCGGTCGCTGACCGCGTCGATGGAGTTGGGGATGGCGCCGGCAAAGCCCAGTTCCGCCGCGGTGGCCTGCGGGTCCACCGGCAATGAGGAGCCGGCCAGTGCACCGGCGCCCAACGGCGAAAGCGCGGCCCGGGCATCCCAGTCGCGCAGCCGGGACAGGTCTCGGTCCAGCGCATGGATGTGCTTGGCCAGCTCGTGCCCGAAGGACACCGGCTGGGCGTGCTGCAGGTGGGTGAAACCCGGTGCTGCGGTATCCACATGCGCACTGGCCTGCTCCAGCAGGGCGCGCTGCAGCGCAGTCACGTCGACCGCCAACGCGCGCGCAGCAGCGCGCAGGTAGAGCCGCAGGTCGGTGGCGACCTGATCATTGCGCGAACGCCCGGCGCGCAGCTTGCCGCCCAGGGTCCCCAGGCGCTCGACCAGCCCGCGCTCCAATGCGGTGTGCACGTCCTCGTCGTCGGGCCCCGGAGTGAACCCACCGCTACGGACGTCCGCCTCAAGACCGTCCAGGGCGGCAAGCATCTGGGCCAGCTCGTCCTCGTCGAGCAACCCGGCCCGGTGCAGTACGCGGGCATGCGCTCGGGACCCGGCGAGGTCATGCGTGGCCAGCCGCCAGTCGAAGTGCGTACTCAGGCTGAGCGCGGCGACCGCGTCGGCGGGGCCACCGCTGAATCGGCCACCCCACAGCCGCAAGGCCGCGTCCGGAGACTCAGCGGTCACTTCGATGCGTTCCGCTGATCGCGAGCGGCGGCCAACCGGGACGGCAGCCCCCACAACTGCACGAATCCCTTGGCCAACGACTGGTCGAACGTGTCACCGGTGTCATACGTGGCCAAGTTGAAGTCGTAGAGCGACTCATCGCTACGGCGGCCATTGACCGTTGCGCGACCGCCGTGCAGCACCATGCGGATGTCTCCGGATACGTGCTGGTTGGCCTCGCTGATGAAACCGTCGAGCGCCCGCTTCAGCGGTGAGAACCACAGCCCGTCGTAGACCAACTCACTCCACCGCTGCTCCACACCGCGCTTGAACCGGGCGAGCTCACGTTCGACCGTGACGTTCTCCAGTTCCCGGTGTGCGGTGATCAGCGCGATGGCCCCGGGTGCTTCGTAGACCTCGCGGCTCTTGATGCCCACCAACCGGTCCTCGACTATGTCGAGGCGGCCGACCCCCTGCGCGCCAGCACGGCGGTTCAACTCCTCAATCGCCTCGAGCATGGTCACCTTGCGGCCGTCGATGGCCACGGGTGCGCCGTTGGCGAAGGTGATGACAACCTCGTCCGGTTCGCGCGCCGCTGTGGGATCGGATGTGTAGGAGTACACGTCCTCGATCGGGGCGTTCCAGATGTCCTCCAGGAAGCCGGTCTCCACGGCCCGACCCCAGACGTTCTGGTCGATCGAGTACGGAGACTTCTTGGTCACGTCGATGGGCAGGTCGTGCTGCTCGGCGTACTCGATGGCCTTGTCCCGCGTCAGGGCCAGGTCGCGCACCGGCGCGATGCACGACAGCGACGGGTTGAGTGCACCGATGCCGACCTCGAAGCGGACCTGGTCGTTGCCCTTGCCGGTGCAGCCGTGCGCCACCACGTTGGCTCCGTGCTTGACGGCGGCGTCAACGAGGTGCTTGACGATGACCGGTCGGCTCAACGCCGACACCAGCGGGTAGTGATCCATGTAGAGGGCATTGGCCTGCAGCGCCGGCAGGCAGTACTCGTCGGCGAACTCATCTCGGGCGTCGGCGACTTCGGCCTCCACCGCGCCACAGGCGATCGCGCGCTTACGAATGACGTCGAGGTCCTCCCCGCCCTGGCCGACGTCAACGGCCACGGCAATTACCTCCGCGCCGGTCTGCTCGGCTATCCAGCCGATGCCCACGGAAGTGTCCAGCCCGCCGGAGTAGGCGAGTACGACGCGATCAGTCACGGGAGTTCCCTCTCTTCGGTGTGGATGCTGCTGCGACCGCCGGCTACTGCCAGCAACCAGTCGACGGTCTGAATGGCCCGGCGGTCGTCCCGGGCGATCAGCAGAACAGTGTCGTCGCCGGCGATTGTTCCGGCGACTGCAGCCAGCGAGGCGTGATCCAGCGCACTGGCCAGGTACTGCGCGGCCCCCGGTGGAGTCCGCAGGACAACCAGGTTCCGAGCGGCTTCGGCGCTGACGAGAACCTCGGCAACGACCCGGCCCAACCTGTCCCCGGCGGCAGCATCGGGGGTAGCGGTGGGTGTGCGGTCCCCGCCCTCCCCGGGCAGGGCGTAGACCAGGTCGCCGGCTGCGTCGCGGATCTTCACCGCCTCCAGGTCGTCCAGGTCTCTACTGAGAGTGGCCTGGGTGACGTCAATCCCCTCCTCGCGGAGCAGGTCGGCCAGTTCCCGCTGGCTGCGGACGGAGTGACGCCCGAGGAGGTCGGCGATCACCTGCCGGCGAGCGGCTGGGGTGTGCGCGACCGTCATGCTGCCGCCGCCAAAGCCGTCGGCAACGCCGCCAGAAACTCCTCGGCTTCGGCCGCGCTGAGGATCAGCGGCGGGGCCAACCGGATCACGTCGGGCTGTGCGGCGTTCACCAGCACACCGGATTGGCGCAGGTACGCCTCAACTTCCTTGGCGACTGGCCTGGTCAGCACCACACCAAGCAGCAATCCGCTGCCGCGCACCTCCGCAACCAACGGGTGGCCCAGTTCGGCCACGCCGTCCCGCAGCTGCCGGCCGCGGTCAACTGCGTTGCCAAGCAGGTTGTCGCGCTCGATGACATCCAGAACCGCCAAAGCGGCCGCTGCGACGACGGGATTGCCCCCAAAAGTGGAACCGTGCAGTCCGGGTCCGAGGACTTCGGCTGCCGGTCCGAAAGCCAGGCAAGCGCCCATCGGCAGTCCGCCGGCCAAGCCTTTGGCCAACGTGAGCACGTCGGGTCGAACCGCCGGCTCGGCCTGCTGGAAGGCGAACCAGGAACCGGTACGGCCGATGCCGGTCTGGACTTCGTCGAGGATCAACAGCGCACCATGCCGATCGCACGTCTCCCGGGCCGCGGCCAGGTACCCAGGGGGCGCAGCAACTACGCCGGCCTCGCCCTGAATGGGCTCCAGGACGACCGCAGCGACTGTCTCGTCGACGGCGGCCCGCAAGGCGTCTACATCACCGAACTGCACGTGCACGACATCCGGTGGCAGTGGTGCGAAGGGATCCCGCTTGGCTGACTGACCGGTAAGCGCCAAGGCCCCCATCGTGCGGCCGTGAAAGCCGTCAACAGTCGCGACGATGCGCTCTCGGCCCGATCGCCGGCTGATCTTGAACGCTGCCTCCACCGCTTCGGCGCCGGAGTTGGCGAAGAAGACCCGGCCGTCGCCGCACTGCGCCAGGGCCAGCAGGCGCTCGGCCAGCGACACCGTCGGTTCAGTGGCGTACAGGTTCGACACATGCCCCAACTGCGCCGCCTGCGTCCTGATCGCCGCAACCCAGTCGGGATGACAATGCCCCAGGGCGTTCACCGCGATACCCGACAGCAGGTCCAAGTACGCAACGCCATCGGCGTCGGTCACCCGACACCCGGACCCGGATACCAGCGCCAGCGGCGGGGTCCCGTAAGTCGGCATGACCGACCCGTCCCACCGGCTCAGCAGATCTGCCGTCTTGTCGCTCACCCGGGCACCACCTCGGTGCCCACCCCGGAGTCGGTGAAGATCTCCAGAAGCAGGGCGTGTTCCACGCGTCCGTCCAGTACATGCGCCTTGGGGACACCCCCGTCCACGGCCCGCAAGCACGCTTCCATCTTGGGCACCATCCCGGTGGACAGGCCGGGGAGCAGCTCCCGCAGTTGCGTGACCGTCAGCCGCGAGATGACGTCGTCGGTCTCGGGCCAGTTGGCGAAGAGGCCCTCCACATCCGTCAACACCACGAGTTTCTCTGCCCCCAATGCCACGGCCAGAGCGGAGGCGGCAGTGTCCGCATTTACGTTGAAGATCGCACCGCCGGCACCGCGAGCGACGCTGGAAACCACCGGGATCAGGCCGTCGTCAAGCAGTCCCCGCACGAATTGGGGCTGGACCTCGACCACGTCGCCGACCAGCCCGACGTCCACCTCGGCGCCGTCGACAATCGCCGGTCGCCGTTCTGCGGTGAACAGGTGCGCGTCCTCGCCGGACATGCCAACAGCGAAGGGGCCGTGGGCGTTGATGAGGCCGACGACTTCGCGCTGCACCTGGCCGGTCAGCACCATCCGGACCACATCCATGGCCTCCGGAGTGGTGACCCGCAGACCACCGGTGAAGGTCGACTCGACCCCGAGCCGGTCGAGCATCGCATTGATCTGGGGCCCGCCACCGTGCACGACGACCGGACGCAGACCCGCGTACCGCAGCCACACCACGTCCTCAGCGAAGGCGCGTCGCAGGCTGTCGTCGGTCATTGCATTGCCGCCGTACTTGACCACGACGGTCGCGCCGTGGAACCGCTCCAGCCAGGGCAGGGCCTCGGTCAGCACCGCGGCCTTGGCGTGCGCGCCGGAGAACCTGTTCATGTCGAGTAGGCCGAGTTCTCGTGCACGTACGCAGCCGTCAGGTCATTCGTCCAGATCGTCGCCTTGGACACCCCGGCGTTGAGGTCGACCACGATCCGGACGTCCCGGCCGGTCATGTCGACACCGCTGCGGTCGGCCCCGACCGAGCCATCCCGGCACACCCAAACCCCATTGATGGCAACGGATATCCGATCGGGCTCGAACGCGGCGTTGGTGGTGCCGACGGCCGCCAGCACCCGACCCCAGTTGGGGTCCTCACCGTGCAGTGCGCATTTGAGCAAGTTGCTGCGCGCGACCGCCCGCCCGGCGGTTACCGCGTCGGTCTCAGTGGCCGCGTTGACGACCTCGATGGCGACCACCTTGCTGGCTCCCTCGGCATCGACCACCAGCTGACCGGCCAGGTCCGCGCACACATCCTGAAGCAACTCTTCGAACTCCGAAGCGCTCGGCTCGACCCCGGATGCCCCCGACGCCATGAGGATGACGGTGTCGTTGGTGGACATGCACCCATCGGAGTCAACGCGGTCGAACGTCCGATTCGTTGCCCGTCGCAGCGCGGCATCCGCGGTTGCCGGGTCCAGCACTGCGTCGGTGGTCAGGACACAGAGCATCGTCGCCAGTCCCGGCGCGAGCATTCCGGCGCCCTTGGCCATACCGCCGACGGTGAAGCCCGAACCGGAGGCCGTGGCCGTCTTGGTCACCGAGTCGGTGGTGAGAATGGCATTGGCGGCCGCCATGCCACCGGAGGGCGCGCACTCGGCCACCGCTGCGGTTACACCCGCCAACAGCTGCGGCATGGGTAGCCGGACGCCGATCAGTCCGGTCGAGCAGACGCCGACGTCACCGGCGCCGATGCCCAGTGCTTGCGCGGCGTGCTCGGCTGTCCGGTGGGTGTCCGCGAAGCCGTCGGGTCCGGTGCAGGCGTTGGCACCCCCACTGTTGAGGACAACCGCTGCCAACACGCCGTCAGCCACGCACTGGCGGGTCCAGGTGACGGGAGCCGCCTGCACCCGATTGCTCGTGAACACCGCAGCAGCCACCTGCAGGGGGCCGTCGTTGACCACGACCGCCACATCTGGTTTGCCCGACTGCTTCAGCCCGGCGGCCACTCCGGCGGCCCGGAATCCGGTCGCGGCCGTGACGCTCACGGGGCCACGCCCCGACTGGACAGCCCGGCAGTCTCGTCCAGGCCCAGCAACAAGTTGGCGTTCTGTACCGCCTGGCCCGCAGCGCCCTTGCCGAGGTTGTCCTCGGCGATGACGACCAGTGCGCGCCCTGAGTGGGCGTCGGCCGCCACTTGCAGCTGCGCGGCGTTGGAGCCTGCGGTCGCCGAGGTCGTCGGCCACACCCCGGCCGGCAGCAGGTGCACGAACGGTTCGGTCGCATAGGCATCGTGAACTGCTTGCCGCATGGTGTCCGTGTCCTGATCCGGGGCCGAGCGTGCCGTGCAGGTGGCCAGGATCCCCCGCGGCATCGGGGCCAACAGGGGCGTGAAGGACAACCGGACCGGCTCGCCGGCCGCCGCGGCCAAGGTCTGCTCGATCTCGGGCGTGTGCTGATGGACGCCGCCCACCTTGTACGCGGACATCGAGCCCATAACCTCGCTGGCCTGCAATGACGCGACCGCCTTGCGGCCTGCGCCAGAAGTGCCCGAGGCGGCCACGACAACCAGGTCCTCGGGGTCCACCAACCCGGCACCGAGCAACGGACTCAAGGCCAGCGCCACCGCTGTTGCGTAGCACCCGGGGTTAGCGACCCGATTGGCGTTGCGGATCCGGTCCCGCTGCCCCGGCAGCTCCGGCAGGCCGTAGACCCAGGAGCCCGCGTGCTCAGGGGCACCCGGGTAGTACTGCGCCCAAGCATCGGCATCGTCGAGGCGGAAATCTGCGCCCAAGTCCACGATCGGCAGATCGGGCGGCAAGCTGCGCACCAAGGCAGCTGACTCGCCGTGCGGCAGCGCCAAGAACAAGAGGTCGCAGTCGGACAAGGCATCGGCATCGGTCGAGACGAAATGGGCGTCGGCAAGTTCCGGCAGTTGCGGATGCACCGCGGTCACCGCGCGACCGGCGTTGCCGCTGGCAGCCACCGGACCCAACTGAAGTTGCGGATGACCGAGGATCAACCGCAGCAACTCGCCGCCGGCATAACCGCTGGCGCCGGCGACCGCGACCGTCCTGTGCATCTCACTCCCAATCACTGCCGCTTCCTGCAATGGCGAGTGAGTATGCCATACCCCGCAAGTCTATTCACACACCCGGGCCCGGCGGACGGCATCAGACTCGCAGCGCGGCCCCCAGGCCTGCTGCCGCCGCGACGGCGGCATCTCGGGCCGCGGTCGCCTCCTCGGTGGTCAGCGTGCGGTCCGGGGCGCGGAATGTCAGCGCAAAGGCCAACGACTTGTGCCCGGGGCCGACCTGTTCGCCGGTGTACACGTCGAATAGGCGTAGGTCTTCGAGCAGGTCGCCGGCACCGGTGCGCAAAGCGGCGGTGACGTCGGCCGCCGAAACCTCGTCCGGCACCACGAGGGCCAGGTCCAGGGTGGCCGGCGGGTAGGTGGAGATGTGCGGCGCCTTGACGAGGGGCTCCGCGTACGAGCCGAGAGCGCGGAAGTCCAGCTCCATCGCGCAGGTCCGCGGCGGCAGGCCCAGTTGCTCGCAAGCATTGGGATGCAACTCCCCCGCGTAGCCAATGACCTCCTCACCCAAGACCAGTTCCGCGCAGCGGCCGGGATGCCATGGCGCCAAGGCGCCGGAGCGCACCCGCAGCGGAGCGTCGATCGCCTCCGCCGCCTGTCGAGCCACCTGAATGGCGTCACCCCAAGTGGCCAGTCGTCCGGTCCCCCACCAGCCGGGCCGGGCGGCATGACCGGTCAGCACCGCCGCAAGGTGCCGCGGCTGATCCGGAAGCGCGGCGTCGATCGCCTTCAACTCGGCGTCGCTGGGCGGACCGTCCACCCCAGGCCGCAGCGCTCGCGTGGCGGCATCGCCGGGTCGGAACACCCGGCCCACCTCGAACAGCGCCAGGTCGGTCAGCCCCCGACCGACATTGCGACGCGCGGCGGCCAACAGGCCTGGCAAGAGCATGGTCTGCAGGAAGGGCTCGGCTTCGGAGAGCGGGTTGGCCAAGCGCACCATCCGGCGCCGGTCATCGTCCGGCTGCAGCCCCATCGCGTCCAGAACTTCCAGCCCGACGAATGGGTAGTTGCGCACTTCAACGAGTCCAGCCGCCGCCAGGACTCGCATCACCCGCACCTGGTGGCGTTCGCGAATCGAAGGGCCAGCACCCGCGGCGATCTTCGGCAGCACGCTCGGCAACTTGTCGTAGCCGTGCAGGCGAACGACTTCTTCGACCAGATCGGCCGGCTGCTGCAGATCCGGCCGCCAAGTCGGGGGCAGCACCTCCACCCTGCCGTCGCCGGAGTCCACCGTGCAGCCGACCGACCGCAGCCGGGAGACGACCTCTTCGTCGGCTATCTCCATGCCGGCCAGCCGGCTCGGGAACTGCGAACCCATGGCGATCGGTCGCACGCCGGGGCGGGTGTCGACGTCGGTGCCCAGTCCGGTGTCACGCGCACCGCCCAGTTCAACCAGTAGCGACACAACCCGGTCGGCGGCAGCACCAGGCAGATCCGGGTCCACGCCTCGGGCGAAACGGCGGCTCGCTTCGCTGGGCAGCTTGTGGCGCCGTGCTGACCGGCTGATGGCGATCGCGTCGAAGTGCGCGGCTTCCACCACAACGTCGGTGGTCGTATCGGCCATCTCGGTCGTGGCACCACCCATGACCCCGGCGATACCGATAGGACCACTGTCATCCACGATGAGCAGATCGTCCTGGTCCAGGCTGCGATCGGTGCCGTCCAGGGTCTGCAACCGCTCCCCCGCGGCCGCCCGGCGCACTTGCAGCGCGCCACGCAGGCGGTCGGCGGCATAGCCATGGATCGGTTGGCCCAGTTCCAGCATCACGTAGTTGGTGATGTCGACGGCCAGACCGATCGGACGCATTCCGGCCAGGTGCAGGCGGGTTCGCAGCCACAACGGCGATACCGCGTTGGGATCAAGACCGGTAACCGACCGGGCGACGAACCGGTCGCAACCGGCCGAGTCGACTACTTCGACCGGCCAGCCAGCGCCCAACTCGGGCAGCGGCCTGGCCGCCGGATCGGTGAACGGCAGATCAAAAGCGCACGCCGCTTCGCGCGCAACACCGCGCAGGCTCAGGCAGTAGCCACGGTCGGGCGTCACCGCGATGTCCAGGACCGCGTCGGGCAGTCCGAGCGCGACGCGCGCATCGGAGCCGATCTCCGCGCCGCCCCGGTCCCGGTCACTCAGAATCAGGATGCCGTCGTGGTCGTCCCCGATGCCAAGTTCGCGGACCGAGCAGATCATCCCCTCCGACACGTGCCCGTAGGTCTTGCGCGCAGCGATCTGGAATCCACCCGGAAGCACCGCTCCCGGAAGCGCCACGACCACGTAGTCGCCGACTGCGAAGTTGCGGGCACCACACACGATGCCTTGCGGTTGGGAACCGCCCACGTCGACGTTGCACCAGCGGATCGTCTTGCCGTTGGAGTGCTCCTCCTCGGCGAATTCCAGCACCCGCCCGATCACCAACGGACCGGTCAGATCAGCGCCGATCTCCTCGACGGTCTCGACCTCCAGGCCGACCCGAATCAGCGCCTCGGCCAGTTCCCGTGCAGTCACTGCAGGTGGCAGTTGCACGTAATCGGCCAACCACGACAAGGGAACGCGCATCACACCTCCATGCCGAACGGGAGGGAGAAGCGCACGTCGCCTTCGACCATGTCGCGCATGTCGGTGACGTCGTGACGGAACATCAGCGTGCGTTCAAGGCCCATCCCGAAGGCGAATCCGGTGTAGCGCTCCGGGTCTATTCCGCACGCCACGAGGACACGCGGATTCACCATGCCGCACCCACCCCACTCGATCCACCCCTCCGAGGAGCAGGTTCGGCACGGTCGGTCCGGGTCGCCCACGGAGGCGCCACGACAGACGAAGCACTCCAGGTCCACCTCCGCGCTCGGCTCGGTGAATGGGAAGTAGCTGGGCCGTAGCCGGGTGACGATCCCGCTTCCGAACATCTGCTCGGCGAAGTGGTCGAGAGTCCCCTTCAGGTGCGCCATGGTGATGCCCTCGTCGACCACCAGTCCCTCGACCTGGTTGAACACCGGGGTATGGGTGGCGTCCAACTCGTCGGTGCGGAAGACCCGTCCCGGGCAAATGACAGCGATCGGCGGCTTGCGCCCCGAAAGCATCACCCGCGCCTGCACCGGCGAGGTATGGGTGCGCAGGACCAGACCGGAATCGGCGTCCTCGACGAAAAAGGTGTCAGTCATCTCCCGCGCCGGGTGGTCCGGGGGGATGTTCAAGGCGTCGAAGTTGAACCACTCCGCCTCCACCTCCGGGCCATCGGCCACCTCGTAGCCCATGGCGATGAAGATGTCGGCGATCCGGTCGACGATGGACGTGAGCGGATGCCGAGCGCCGCGCAGTCGCCGATCCCAGGGCAGGGTGACGTCCACGGCTTCGGACACCAGCACCGCGGCGTCCCGTTGGGCTTCCAGCTCGCCTTGCCGCTGGCCCAGGGCCTGGCTGATGCGACCGCGAGCCGCGCCCACCCGCTTGCCGGCGTCGGCGCGGGCCGCCGGCGGCAAGGCACCGATCTCCCTATTGGCCAGCGCCAGCGGCGAGCGATCCCCGGCGTGGGCCAACCTCGCCGATTTGAGCTCGTCCAGGTCCGAGCTGGCGCTGATGGCAGCCAGCGCCGACTCCACCGCTGCCTCGACCGCTGGCGCGTCCAGCGGGGTCACCTGGACCGGGTCGTACTCGGAATTGGGTGCGGACATGACCGACCTGCGCCCTCCCAATTCCTCAAGATCGCGTGACTAGGGGCGTGAGTCTATGAGCCAGCGCGGTTGGCAGCTGACCTGGTCAGACGCCGCGACCCGGCAACAAGTCGCAGCTCAGGTCCGCAACCGACGTGCGGACGAGTACAGGCAAACGGCCGCCGCGGTCGAAAGGTTGAGGCTCTCCGCCTTGCCGTGGATCGGGACGGCCAAGACACGATCGGCGGCAGCGACAAGCGCCGAGGGCAGACCATGGGCCTCGTTTCCAAACAGCCAGGCACTCGGCGAACCCAAGAGGTCATCCGCTTCGTCGACGCTTACGCCGGTCGCATCCGCCGCCAAGACCTGCAGACCGGCCGACGTCAGCAGCGCAACCGTGTCCGCAACTGCCAGTCCGGTCAGCACCGGAAGGTGGAACAGGCTGCCGGCGCTGGACCGAACGCACTTGCCGTTGTGCGGGTCGACACTGCCGGCGGTAAGCACAACCGCATCGGCACCGGCCGCATCGGCGACGCGGATGATGGTGCCGACGTTTCCTGGGTCGCGCGCCTCGACCAGCACCGCCACCAACCGGGTTCCCGAGAGGTCCGTTGCGGCGAAGGGCCGAGCCACCTGATCGCAGACGGCAACCAGCCCCTGCGGCGTGACCGTCTCGGACAAGGATTGCAGTTGGGCGTCGCTGCGCACGTGCACTGCAACGCTGGCCGACTCCGCTGCCTGGACCAGGTCCTCGTGGCGCTCCCGCGCGGCTTCGGTGACGAACAGATCGTGAACGTCTGCGTGGCGCAGGGCCTCCCGGACCGCCTGCGGCCCCTCGGCCAGGAACCGCCCGGTCTTCTCCCGCTGGTGCCGATGCAAAAGGCGACGGGCCGCCGCCAACCGCGTATCACGCGGCGACGACGGCCCGTCCGGGGCCACGATCAGGCGACCGGCGCGTTCCGGTCAGCCGGAAGTGCGCTGCCGGCGACCTCGACCAGGCTGGCGAAAGCCGCCGGGTCGTTCACCGCCAACTCGGCCAACATGCGGCGATCGACGTCGATACCGGCCAGGCCCAAGCCCTGGATGAACCGGTTGTACGTCATGCCGTTGGCCCGGGCGGCAGCGTTGATGCGCTGGATCCAGAGCCGCCGGAAATCACCCTTGCGGGCGCGACGGTGGGCGTAGCTGTAGACGCCGGAGTGGGTTACCTGCTCCTTGGCCTTGCGGTAGAGCCGGGAGCGCTGCCCCCGGTACCCCTTGGCCTCGTCCAGGACCTCGCGGCGCTTCTTCTTGGCATTGACTGCCCGCTTGACGCGTGCCATTTGATCTCCTCAGTAGTTCTCAAGCGGGCGTCAGCGGCCCAGCAGCTTCTTGACGGTCTTGACGTCGGCCGGAGCCATTTCCACATCCACGGCCAGGCGCCGGGTGCGCTTGCTCGACTTGCCTTCGAGCAGGTGGCGGCGGTTGGCACGTTCCCGCATGATCCGCCCGGATCCCGTGACGCGGAAGCGCTTCTTGGCTCCGCTGTGGGTCTTCATCTTCGGCATTTCGTACCTCTCTCGGATCAGGCGGACGCGGAGTCGGCGACTCCGCTGCGCTCTTCGTCCCGAAGCCGACGACGCTCTTCGCGCTCAGCCTTGGCCTCGGCCATCGCTTCGGACTTCTTCTTGTGTGGCCCCAACACCATGATCATGTTCCGGCCGTCCTGCTTCGGCGCCGACTCGACGCTGCCCAGTTCGGCCACGTCCTCGGCCAGCCGCTGCAGCAGCCGGAAACCCAACTCCGGCCGCGACTGCTCCCGGCCGCGGAACATGATGGTGACCTTCACCTTGTCGCCCTGCTTCAAGAACCGAACCACGTGACCCTTCTTGGTCTCGTAGTCGTGCGGGTCGATCTTCGGACGCAGCTTGATCTCCTTGATCACTGTCTGCGCCTGGTTCTTCCGCGATTCGCGCGCCTTCATGGCCGACTCGTACTTGAACTTGCCGTAGTCCATGAGCTTGCACACCGGGGGGCGAGAATCTGGGGACACCTCGACGAGATCGAGGTCAGCCTCCTGGGCCAGCCGTAGCGCGTCCTCGACACGCACGATGCCAACCTGTTCGCCGTTCGGTCCGACGAGGCGAACCTCGGGAACGCGGATCCGGTCGTTAATGCGGGGCTCGATGCTGATGGGTCCTCCTAGTTGGCCGGCTTCAGTTCCCAACCGTTGGGCCAAATGGAAACGGCCCGCGCTCGGGCACGAGCGAAGGCCGACTCAGCACCTTTCGGTGCGCTGACCCGAACGGCTGAGCGCCGCCAGGTGGGAGTCGAACTCCGCTTCGTGAGCGCCTCTCTGGAGAGGGGCGCGGCCGAAAGATACCAGCCGGGCGGGACCCCAGCGAAATCCAGGGATTCAGTTGCTGCGGGCGCCACCGACCGCGCTGAAGTCGTCATCCTTCAGGAACGGGGCAACGATCCCCGCCAGCACTCCCCCGATCAGCGGCGCCACGATGAACAGCCAAACCTGCTTCAGCGCCTCGCCGCCCTCGACCAGGGCCGGCCCGAAACTACGAGCCGGGTTCACCGAGGTCCCGGTGAGGTTTATCCCGACCAGGTGCACGATGAAGAGGGCTGCGCCGATTGCCAGACCGGTGGCGGCCGGATGCGATCCACCGTCTTGGGTGACCAGGAGCACCACCAGGACGAAGATCGCGGTCAGCAGGATCTCGGCCAGCAGCGCCCCAGCCAGCGAGATCGGATTTCCCGGGGTGTCGAACGCATTGGTGCCGAGCGCGCCCGTCTGGTCGACAACTCCGGCGTTCACGATGACCTGGATGAGCAAGGCGCCCAGGATGCCCCCGGCGAACTGCGCCAGCAGGTACGGCAGCACCTCACCGGATTCCATGCGCCGCGACAGGAACGCCCCGATCGTGACTGCCGGGTTGATGTGACAGCCGGAGGCGGAGCCGATCGCGTACACGAGGGCCACCAGGACGAACCCGAACGCCAGGGCCACCCCGACCTTGCCGACCCCGGTGGACGCGTCGATGGCGAACACCGCGGTCCCGACCGCGACGAACACCAGGATGAACGTGCCGATGAACTCCGCTGCAACCTTGCGACCCATGACAGCCTCCTCAGCGAGCAGCGTGGCGGTCCTCGTAGCTGTAGTCGAACATCACTGCCCCGCGTGTCGTTCGAACCGAATTCGCACTCCGCGCTCCACACGTTCCCGCAGCGCCGGCAACTGCACGATTCGTTGCGTGATGACAGTCGCTTCGGCTTCGGCTTTAGCTTCGGACGCAGCGCCTTGGACCACCACCAAGTCCGCGTCGTCGTTGGCGCTGGTGGTTGCCACGACCAATACCTCGACGCCGAGGTCGGCGACTACCTCGTTCAACTCGCGGGCCAAGTCGGCGTCCTCAGGTAGGGGTAGCCAGGCCCGGCCAGCGGCGAGGGCGCGCAAACCGGCCCCGGCCAAGACCAGGCGATGCGGCCCCGCCGGGTCGATGAGCAGCGCGTCGGCGTCCTGGAGCGCGGCCGCTGCGGCGTACTCCGCCGACACCGCACTGGGACGGGCATCGGGCCGCCAGGCGACCATCGTCGCCATCGAGGTGAACACCGGTACCGCGGACTTGCCGCTGGTGCCGAGGACGGTAACGGTCGCCATCGAGGACTGCTTGTCGACCGTCACTCCCGTCGCCGAGACCTCCGACTCCTCCAGCATCGCGACCACGGGCACGAGCAACCGGGTGCCAAGCAGGGCCTGTTGAACGGAGCGAGCCGGCCCGCCCGCGGCGTGCTCAGCAAGCGCGAGCGCAACAGCCGGGTCGGCGGTCCCGTCATCGTCGGGGAACGCGGACCCGGTCAGATGCGCCCCGGCGAACCTCGGCGGTGAGCTGGAGTTCTCGGGCCTGGCGTCCGCGGGGCCGGAGGTCACAGCCGGCAGGCGTGAATGTCGGTGACGAGGATGCCGCGGGCACCCACGTCCCATAGCGCGTCCATCACCCGATTCGTCTGCGCCCGCGGGACCATCGCCCGGACAGCTACCCAGCCCTCCCGGTGCAGTGGTGAAACCGTGGGCGACTCGATGCCTGGGGTCAGCGCCACTGCAGCATCGACCAAATCGGCGGGTACGTCGTAATCCATCATCACGTACGTGCGGGCAACCTTCACGCCCTGCATGCGGCGCATCAACTGATCGACCTGGGGATCGGTATCGGCGTCCCAGCGTCGGATCAGCACCGCTTCGGACTGCAGGATCGGATCCCCAAAGGGCTCCAGGCCCGCCTGCCGCAGCGTGGTACCGGTAGCGACAACGTCGGCGATCACGTCGGCCACCCCCAGGCGCACCGCGGTCTCCACGGCACCGTCGAGCCGGATGACGTCCGTCCCGGTGACACCCAACGAGGACAGGTGGGATTCGACCAGACCAGGGTATGAAGTAGCGATCCGCTGACCCGTCAACTCCGCCACGGACGTGATCTGCCCACCGGCGGAAGCGAAACGAAATGTGGAAGCCCCGAATCCCAGGGTCAGGATCTCCCGTGCCTCCGCGCGCGAGTCCAGCAACAGGTCTCGCCCGGTGATCCCGACCTCCAACCGACCGGACCCCACGTACGTGGCGATGTCCCGCGGCCGGAGGAAGAAGAACTCCGTGTCGTTGTCCGGGTCGCGCAGCACCAACTCGCGGGAATCGGTGCGCTGGCGGTACCCGGCTTCACGCAGCATTTCGCTGGCCTCAGCGGCCAGCGAACCCTTGTTGGGTACGGCAACTGTCAGCATTCAGAGCCTCGCGTAGACGTCATCGAGGGACAAACCGGTGGCCACCATAAGAACCTGTGCGTGGTACAGCAGTTGGGCCAGTTCCTCCGCGGTCCGCTCAGATCCCTCGTGCTCGGCGGCCATCCAGGATTCCGCGGCCTCCTCGACGAGCTTCTTGCCGATCTCGTGGACGCCGGCGTCGAGCAGCCGCACGGTCACCGAACCGTCCGGCCGAGCGACGGCGCGTTGCGACACCTCTCGGAACAGTTCATCGAACGTCTTCATGACTCTCCAAGGCTGGCGGGCGACCGCAGCCTACGGGCGGGGCAACTCTGGTCCGGTGGCGAGGGCCGCGACGGCTCACTCGGTCAGTTGTTGCAGCACCAGCGCCGTCGCCACTGCCGCGTTGGCGGCCTCGGCGCCCTTGTCTTCCGCCGACCCGGGCAGACCGGCGCGGTCGAGGGCTTGGGCCTCGTTGTCGCAAGTGAGCAGCCCGAACCCAACGGGCGTACGGGTGTCCAGCGCCACCCGCGCCAGGCCATCGGCGGCCGCTGCGCACACGTACTCGAAGTGCGGGGTACCGCCACGGATCACCACGCCCAGGGCGACCACCGCATCCACCGAGTCGGCCAGGGTCGCCGCCACCAGCGGCAACTCGAAGGAGCCCGGAACGCGAACAAGGCTGACTTCGGCCACGCCGGCGGCGGCCAGTGCGCGTTGGGCCCCGGCGATAAGTCCATCCATGACCTCTGTGTGCCATTGGGCCGCAACGACGGCCACCCGCAACTGCCCACCGTTCAACCCGCCGGCCACCGGCGCTCCGGCGCCGCTCACGTCGGGCTGCTCTCTGGCTGCACCTCGTCGCCGGGCAGGTGATGACCCATACGGTCCCGTTTGGTGGCCAGGTAGCGAACGTTGTGTTCGGTCGCCCCAGCGGTCAGGGGCACGCGCTGGGAGATGGTTAGCCCGTACCCCTCCAGACCAGCGCGCTTGGCGGGGTTGTTGGTCAGCAGCCGCATCGAGTGCACCCCTAGGTCGGCAAGGATCTGCGCCCCGGTGCCGTAGTCGCGAGCGTCAGCGGGCAGGCCAAGTTGCAGGTTCGCATCAACGGTGTCCGCCCCGGAATCCTGCAGCTGGTATGCCCGCAGTTTGTGCAATAGCCCAATGCCGCGGCCTTCGTGGCCCCGGATGTACAGGACCACCCCGCGACCCTCGGCAGCCACGGCTGCGATGGCCGCGTCCAACTGTGGTCCGCAGTCGCAGCGCTGCGAGCCGAACACGTCACCTGTGAGGCATTCGGAGTGCACTCGCACCAGGACATCCGAACCGTCCCCGATATCCCCAGCCACGAGCGCCACGTGCTCGACGCCGTCGAGCGTGGAGCGGTAGCCGACTGCGAGGAACTGCCCGTGCCGAGTCGGGATCAGGGTCTCCGCCTCGCGCACCACCGTGCGCTCCGTGCGTCGCCGGTGCGCAATCAGGTCGGCGATGCTGATGAACGCCAGGTCATGACGCTGGGCGAACGCAACCAACTGCGGCAGCCTGGCCATGCTGCCATCGTCGTTGACGATTTCGCAGATGACCCCCGCCGGCGTCAGGCCGGCTGAGCGGGCCAAGTCGACAGCGGCCTCGGTGTGCCCGGGCCGGCGCAGCACGCCACCCTCAACCGCCCGTAGCGGGAAGACGTGTCCGGGGCGAGTCAACTCGTACGGCTCGGTTGCCGAGTCCACCAGCACGCGAATCGTGCGCGCCCGGTCCGCAGCTGAGATCCCGGTGCTGATTCCGTCACGGGCATCGACGCTCACCGAGTAAGCGGTCTGCTTGCGGTCTTCGTTGACCGAGGTCATCGGCGGCAAGGCCAACCGATCCAGGTCCTCGCCCTCCATCGGGACGCATACGACCCCGGACGTGTGCCGGATCATGAAGGTGAGCAACTCCGGCGTTGCCTTGGACGCCGCGAATACGAGGTCGCCCTCGTTTTCCCGGTCCTCATCGTCGACGACGACCACGGGGCGGCCCGCCGCCAATTCGACGACAGCGCGCTCAATCGTGTCGAACTCAAACTCAGCTGGCACGTCCGTAGCGGCTGCGGGGGCACCCGAGGGCGCGGCCGGGTCTCCGATTACCCGCGGTGCCGACGCCGGTGCGTTCCAGGCCTTCACGGTCGCTCCCCGAGCATCCGCTCGACGTACTTGGCCAACACGTCCACTTCCAGATTCACCGATGCGCCGACGGTCAGGCTCCCTAGCGTTGTGTTGGCCAAAGTGGTCGGAATCAGGTTCACCTCGAACCAACCGACGCCGACATCGGAGACGGTCAGGCTCACCCCGTCAACCGCGATCGAGCCCTTGGCGACGACGTATCGAGACAGTTCGTCCGGCAGGTCAATACGCAACCGGTCCCAGTGCTCAGTGCTTTCCCGCTGCGACAGCCTGCCGACGCCGTCAACGTGACCCTGGACGATGTGACCGTCGAACCGACCGCCCGCCGCGAGCGCGCGCTCCAGGTTCACCTGCGACCCGGCGGTCAAGTCGCCGAGGCCACTGGCACGCAGCGTTTGCGCCATCACGTCCATGACCACGTCACCGTCGGGTTTGTCCGCCACGGTGAGGCAAACGCCGTTGACAGCTATTGAAGACCCTGGCGGTGCCGCGGCGGTGCAGGAGCCGCGAATGGTCATACGTACGGAATCGCCATTCGGCTGCACCGAGACCACGGTTCCGGTCTCTTCGACGATTCCGGTGAACATCAGTTGGCCCGCCGGATCGTCCCGCTGATTACTACGTCTTCGCCGCAACGATGCACGTCATCGACGTCGAATCGGATTCCGTCCAGCAGAGTCGACACGCCCGCTTCGGCCACCGCCGGAGTCCCCGCACCCAGCAGTAGCGGTGCGGAGAAGACGGTTACCCGGTCCACGGCACCGGCGGCCAGGAACGCGCCGGACACAGTCGGTCCACCTTCCAGCAGCACGGAACCCACGCCGCGGTCGATCAGGTCGGCTAGCGCCGACTTCACGTTGTGCGTGCGCAGTTGAACCGTCGGTGCGGCGGTGTCGAGGATCTTGGCCGCCGCCGGAACATCCCGGTTGCCGAGGATTACTCGAAGCGGCTGTCGCTGCGCCGGAACATGCCTAACCGTCAGCGCCGGGTCGTCGGCAAGCACTGTGCCGGTACCGACCAGGACCGCATCGCAGTCGGCGCGCAGCGCGTGCGCCTCCTGGCGGCTGGCCTCGCAACTGATCCAGCGGGAGGTGCCGTCGGCGGCAGCAACGCGGCCGTCAACCGAAGCAGCGACCTTCAAGTGCACGTACGGGCGACCAGTTCGCTGCACGGTCAACCAGGGCTCGAGGAGTCGTCGGCTGGGTTCGTGCCCGATCGGACCGACGACCTCGACCCCGGATTCCGCCAGGGCCTTGGCCCCGCCACCGGCCGCCGTCGTCGGATCAGCAACGGCAAAGATCACTCGCGCGACACCCGCAGCCAGGAGCGCGGAGTGGCACGGCGGCGTCCGTCCGTGGTGCTGGCACGGCTCCAGGGTCACGACCGCGGTGCCGCCCCGGGCTCGCTCGCCGGCCTCGGCCAAGGCCAGGACCTCCGCATGAGCCGTCCCGGCCTCCCGGTGCCACCCAGAGCCCGCCAGTCCCCCGTCGGCGTCCAGCACCACGCACCCGACCGGCGGGTTGGGGAACACCGTTGCGCGCCCGCGCGCCGCTAGCGCTGCGGCGCGATCCAGCGCTGCGGTCTCAGTGGGTGTCAACACGATTCTCGATTGTCCCACGAGCTGCGAAAGGGACCGAAACAGCGCTGCCCGGCGCTAGCTCAGACCGGTTGCGCCGTGGCCCGTTCCGCAAGCGAACGCAGGTGCCGAACCATCGCGTCGGCATCGTCAGCTGAGTACACCGCAGAACCCGCCACGAAGACGTCTGCCCCGGCTTCGGCACAGCGCTCGATGGTCGTTTCGGACACGCCGCCGTCCACCTGCAGCCAGACGTCACCGCCGTGGCGGCGGATCAGCTCCCGCGCCCGCCGCACCTTGGGCAGACACACGTCGAGGAAGGACTGGCCACCAAATCCGGGCTCCACGGTCATCACGAGCAACATGTCCAGTTCCGGCAGCAGGTCCGCGTAGGGCTCCACCGGCGTGGCCGGCTTCAACGCCAGGCCCGCCCTGGCACCGAGACCCCGCAAGTTTCGGGCCAGGCGCACCGGCGCCGCGGCAGCTTCGACATGGAACGTCACCGAACCAGCTCCGGCCTCGGCATAGCCGGGCGCCCAACGATCCGGATCGGCGATCATCAGATGGCAATCCAACGGCAGGCTCGAGGATTTCTGCAGGCTCTCCACCACCGGCAGGCCGATAGTCAGGTTGGGGACGAACTGGTTGTCCATTACGTCTACGTGCACCCAGTCCGCCGACTGGGACACCCGGGCGACCTCGTCAGCCAGATGCGCGAAATCAGCGGAAAGGATGCTCGGAGAGATCTGCACGCCCACGCGCGGAGGCTACCGGTCCGGCTCGGCGCCACCGCGCTGCAGCAAGGCGCAGAACATCGCATCGGTCCCATGCCGATGCGGCCACAGTTGCACGAAGGGACCATCGCCCAAGTGTGGAATCGGACCGAACGCCGGCCGTGCGTCCAACACCTCGGTGCCCGGGTGGGCTGCAAGCACTGCCTTAACCACCTCAACCGTCTCGGCCAGGTGTGGCGAGCAAGTCACGTAGGCGACCAGGCCGCCGGGCCGGGCGGCCGCGAGTGCCGCAGCAAGCAGGCCCCGTTGCAGCGGCCCCAAGGTGGCGACGTCGCCGGGATGGCGCCGCCAACGCGCCTCCGGGCGGCGGCGCAGTGCGCCGAGTCCAGTGCACGGCACATCCGCGAGCACCCGGTCGAAGGTTCCCGGCCGCCAGGGGCCGGACCGACCGTCGGCGACCACGACCGCCCCGATGCCGCCAAGCGCGGAACGCACCAAGGCCGCTCGATGCTCGCGTTTCTCCGCGCACACGACATCGGCCCCACGGTCGCGGGCGATCCCCGACCACAACGCCGCCTTCCCGCCCGGACCGGAACACAGATCCAGCCAGCGTTGGTCCTGCCCGACGTCAACCTGTGCCGCCGCGATGGTCACCAACTGCGAACCCTCGTCCTGCACGCCGACGTCACCGGCCGCCAAACCAGGGACGGCGCTGAGGTCACCGCTGTAGCGCGCAGCGAAGGGGGACCACTGCCCAGCCACCGCACCCACGGCCAAGAGGTCGTCCAGTTGAGCCCGGCCGGGGCGAGCGACCAGCGTGACCTGCGGCGCCTCGTTGTTCGCTCGCAGCACCGCGCGAGTCTCGGACAGGTCCTGGTCGAGCGCGTCGTGGAACGCCTCCACGATCCAGCGCGGGTGCGCTTCGGCAACCGCCAGGTGACCCAGCGGATCCACTTCCTCTCGCGGTGCCAACCGCTTGATCCACCCGTCTCGGTCGGTGGCACCGACGCGCCGTAGCACCGCATTCACCAGGCCCGACGGCCCCCGCCCCCGAACGGTCCGGACCAGATCCACGGAGGTGGACACTGCTGCGTGCGGGGGCACCCGCATGTTGAGCAACTGGTGCGACCCCAACTGCAGCACCGCCAGGACCTCGGGATCCAAGTCGGCGAGCGGCCGGTCCACACATTCGTCCAGGACCAAGTCCAGAAAACCGCGCATGCGCAGGGCGCCGTAGGTCAGTTCCGTCGTGAATGCGGCATCTCTAGCGTCCAGCCCGGCGGCCGCGATGGCCCCGGGCAGGGTGAGGTTTGCGTACGCGTCGCGTACCGCGACCGCCAACATGACGTCCAGGGCTACTCGTCGGGCTGCGTCGACATGCCCGCCCCGGGCCGTCACTGCCCCAACCGCTCTCCGGCCTCGATCCGAATCCCCCGGGCCCAGTCGGTGGCGGGCATCGGCTTCTTGCCCTGCGGTTGGACCTCGCCAAGCCGCACTGCGCTCGTCGCGGTGCCGACGAGAACCGAGCCGGACACCTGCACCTGACCCGGCGGCAGGGCGACATCGGCAGCGAGAGTCACCGGTCCCAATTTCACGCGGTCGCCGCGGAACAGAGTCCAGGCCCCGGGGGCAGGCGTGCAGGCGCGAATGCGACGGTCGATCGCCAGCGCCGGGTCGGTCCAAGTGACCTGAGCGTCGGCCGGCGTGAGTTTGGGTGCCAGCGAAACCCCGTCGGCCGGCTGCGGCTGTGGCGCCAGGGTGCCGTCCTCGATCCCGTCGAGGGTGGCGCGAAGCAACTGTGCGCCGCTGACCGCGAGTCGCTGCAGCAGGTCCCCGGAGGTGTCGGTCGGATTGACCGGCTCGGTGACCACGCCGTACACCGGCCCGGTGTCGAGACCCTCCTCCAACTGGAAGGTCGCGGCTCCCGTCATCTCATCCCCGGCCAGGACCGCATGCTGAACCGGGGCCGCACCTCGCCACGCCGGCAGCAGCGAGAAGTGCAGGTTGACCCACCCGTGCCTCGGCACGGTCAGCGCGGCAGCGGGGATGAGACCGCCGTAGGCGACGATCGGCGCCGCATCCGGAGCCAACTCCGACAGGCGGGCGAGGAATTCGGGGTCGCGGGGCTTGGCGAACTTGAGCACTTCGACGCCGGCCTCCTCCGCGCGCTGCGCCACTGGCGACGGCGTCAGCTTGCGGCCACGACCGGCCGGAGCGTCCGGTCTCGTCAACACCGCAATCACTTCGTGGCGGGGGCTGTTCAGCAGCGCCTCGAGGCTAGGCAGGGCAACCGCAGGGGTCCCGGCGAATAGCAATCTCATCTACAGCGCCAGCCCGCCGGTCGGGTGCGGGCTCACCTTCACCGTCGGCGGTGCGCCGAACCACTCCGACTCCCGGATGGCCTTCATCGCCAACTTGCGCTGGTCGCGGTCCAGGCGGTCGATGAACAACACACCGTCCAGGTGATCGGTCTCGTGCTGGATGCATCTGGCCAGCAGGTCGCTGCCTTCAAGCCGGACCGGCTCGCCGTACATGTCGAATCCGGTCGCGATCACGTTCGTCGAACGTTGCGTCGGGTAGTACAGGCCCGGGAAGGACAGGCAGCCTTCATCATCGATCGCGGTCTCGTCGGAGAGGTCGAGGCTGGGGTTGATCAGGTGGCTGACAACACCCTCGACGTTGTAAGTGAACACCCGAAGCCCGACGCCGATCTGCGGGGCCGCCAGCCCGACACCGGCCGACTCCAGCATGGTGTCGGTGAGGTCGCGAACCAGCCGGCGCAGTTCCGCGTCGAAGTCGACTACCTCGGTCGCGGGAGTGCGCAGCACCGGGTCGCCGAAGAACCTGATGGGTTGAACGCTCACGCACTGCTCCAGAAGTCGGCGACGGTGCCAGAGTCTAAGTGGCAGGCGCTGCGGCGACTCAGGCCAAGTCGTCCGGGTCCAGGCGCACGCTAAGTGGACCTTCCTTTCGCGCCGTCGCCACGGCCTGCGCATCATGCAAGTGCCGCGCCAGTTGCGCGCTCTCGGACCACTGCACCGTCACGATCGACCGATCCCGACCCTCCCCGTCGGCGACCGGCCCGAGGACTCGTGCGGAACCGGGCAGGTCGGCGCAGGCGCGCGCCAAGACGTCCGGGGCGCCGGTCAGGACCGCTGCCCGCCGCGCCGGTGGCAGCCCCAACTCCGCCCGGCTTGCGAGTTCGCGATTCGCGAACCCCTCCGGATCCCAACGGACCAGCGCTTGCACCGGCGCCCAGGCCGAGTCGCCCACGACCAGCACTTCTCCCGAAGGGCGAACCAGCGCGGCCGCGTTCAACCACCGACGCAGCGCCTCCTCGTCAACTCGCAGTGCGGCGCGCGACAGCACCAGGTCGGCATCGAGAAACACCGCAGCGGCGTACCCACCAGCAGCTACTGGCTCGACTCCAGGGGTCGAAACCACCAACACCGGGTCATCTGGAACATGCGCGAGCGCTCGCTCCGCGGTCGAAGTGCGCACGCGCACACCGGCGAACGCCCGCCCGAGTTCTTCGGCAGTGCGAGTGGCTCCGGCGACGGTCGCGCGCCAGCGGGTGTCCCCGCAGGATGGGCAGGCCCACGCTCCGGCTGGGCGGGCGCACCACCGACAACTCGGGATCGAATGCCCTGACCCCGCCACCAGCGGGCCGGAGCAGGTCGTGCACCGCGCAGCACTACGGCAACCCCGGCACGCCAGCCCGGGCCAATAACCGGCTCGCGGGGTTTGCACCAGGACCGGCCCGGACGCCAGCCCCTTACGAATCCCCCGCCACGCCGCCTCTGGGACGCGGGCCGCTCGCGCGTGCGGGTCCGATGCGGTCTCGTCACCAACGACACGGACACGGGCGGTTTGCGCACGAACGGTGGACCTTGCGGCCCGGATCGGACGCAGCCAACCCGTCTCCAGCAGTCGCGCCGTGTCAGTGCTGACCGCGTGACCAGCCAGAAGTAGGGCGCAACCGCCCTGATGGGCGCGGATGGCGGCAACGTCGCGGGCATGGGGGTAGGGCGACCGGGGTTCGCTCAACGCGTCGTCCCCGTCGTCCCAGACCGCGATCAGGCCGAGATCGGAAACTGGTGCGAAGCCCGCGGCCCGAGTACCGATCACGCAGCGGTGATCTCCGCGCAGCACGGCCAGAAATCGGCGGTATCGCTCGGCGGGGCCCAACGAATGCGTCAGGGACGTCCAGGCCCCCGGCGCCATGACCTCTGCAAGCGCCGACCCGCACAGATCTACGTCGCGCTGATCCGGCAGCACGATCAACACGCCACGACCAGCAGCGGCGACAGTGGCCGCGGCCGTTGCCAGCCCCGCCATCCCATGACCGGAAAGCGCCTGCCAGGACGCGCGCGGCGCCGGCCCGTCCGCAACCAAGGCCGACAGGTACCCGGCTCCGCCGTCGTAGTCCGTCCAGACACCAGCCGGCGGGGGGTCCAACAGCGCGGCCGGCCCGACCGGCGGTTGCCGTTCGGATGTGGCGTGCCGGGGCGGGACCGCAAGGCGCAGGACGTCGGCAAGAGTTCCGGCGCAGTGGTCGGCCACCGACCGGGCCAACTGCAGCACTTCAGGCGTTGCCACCGGGATCGGCGAGATGACCCGTTCCAGCGGCTGCAGCCGGGCAACCTCCGACTCCGCAGTTCGCTCGAGCACGTAGCCGTCGTGCAAGGCGCCCGCGAACCGCACGCGCACGCGTACGCCGGGGATGGCGGTTTCGCTGAGGCGCTGCGGCACCCGGTAGTCGAATGGTCGATCCAGGTGCGGCAGCGAGACGTCGACGGCCACCCGGGCCACGGGCAACTCCGCCGCGGTTGCTTCGGCCGCTCGTGGCTTCGATCGCCGACGCGGCTTCGGCAGGGCCAGGCTGAGCTGCTCGTCTGTCACATCGTCTGGCACAACGTCTGGCACAACCTCTGGCACCACTTCCGGTACCGCGTCCGGCCGTCAGTTAGGTCCAGTTGGCCGCTCAGCTGCCTGCTGCCGCCTTCAGCGCCTCAGCGCGCGTGGTGGCCTCCCACGTGAAGTCGGGCAGATCCCGACCGAAGTGGCCGTAGGCGGACGTTTGGGAGTAGATCGGACGCAGTAGGTCAAGGTCCCTGATGATCGCTGCCGGACGGAGGTCAAAAACCGCCAACACTGCCTGCTGGATCTGCTCGTCGGGCACGACCCCGGTTCCGAAGGTCTCGACGAACAGCCCCACCGGGTGAGCGGCGCCGATCGCGTACGCGACCTGCACCTCGCAGCGCTTGGCCAGACCAGCCGCGACCACGTTCTTCGCGACCCACCGCATCGCATAGGCACCGGACCGGTCGACCTTGGACGGGTCCTTTCCACTGAACGCGCCACCGCCGTGGCGGGCCATCCCGCCGTAGGTGTCAACGATGATCTTGCGGCCGGTGAGGCCCGCGTCCCCCTGCGGACCGCCGATCTCGAACCGGCCCGTGGGGTTGATCAGCATGCGCACGGAGTCGGTGTCCAGGTCCAACGCGGCAAGCTCCGGCTGGATCACCAGTTCGGCCACGTCCGGCGCAAGCAGTGTGGCCAGGTCGATGTCGGCAGCGTGCTGCGTGGACAGCACCACCGTGTCCACGCGGACCGGGGTGTCGCCGTCGTACTCGATGGTCACCTGCGTCTTGCCATCCGGCCGCAGGTACGGGATCTCACCGCTCTTTCGCACCACGGCCAGGCGCCGGGACAGTCGATGCGCCAGCGCGATCGGCAGCGGCATCAATTCCGGAGTGTCCTGGCAGGCGTAGCCGAACATCAACCCCTGGTCGCCGGCCCCCTGCCGGTCCAGCGGGTCCGCGGAGTGATCGACACGCTCCTCGTATGCGTCGTCCACTCCGGCGGCGATGTCCGGGCTCTGCTTGTCAATGCTGACGCTGACACCACAAGAGGCTCCGTCGAACCCCTTCTTGGAGGAGTCGTAGCCGATACCAAGGATGACTTCGCGAACGATTTCGGGGATGTCGGCCCAGGCGCTGGTGGTTACCTCGCCGGCGACGTGCACCAGACCGGTGGTGATAAGCGTCTCGCACGCGACCCGGGCACTTGGGTCGTCCTTGAGCAGGGCATCCAAGATGCTGTCGCTGATCTGATCGGCGATCTTGTCGGGATGGCCTTCGGTAACCGACTCCGATGTGAACAGCCGCCCCATGTCATGCACCTCTCGTTGGACTGCGCCCCGACGTTATGCGCCCCGATCAACTTCGGCGGAGTCTAACTGCGACCGCCGTCACTCAACGGGAGACGTCACCACCTGGTCCGTGGGGCCGGACCACCGAGCCACAACGGCATCCCAAACCAAATCGGCCAGGGCTTCCTTGGGCCCGGGACCGGATTCGATCCGCGTCCCGTCGGAACCGAGGATCACCGCCTCGGTGTCGGGCTTGTCGAAGACCTTGTCCGGGCCTACCTCGTTGACCACGAGCAGGTCGCACCCTTTGGCCGCCAGTTTCGCCCGGCCCAACTCCTCAACGCCGAGATCTGGCTGTGGGGTCTCCGCGGCGAACCCGACCAGCACTTGTCCGGCGCCCCGTCGCTCGACCAGCGCCGCCAACACGTCATCCGTGCGCTCCAACCGCAGCGGTGCGGGCTCTGCACCCGTCTTCTTCACCTTGTGCTCGGCCACCACAACCGGACGGAAGTCCGCCACGGCGGCAGCCATTACAACCGCGTCGGCGTGATCGGCGGCTGCGAGCACCGCTGAGCGCATCTGTGCAGCGGTCTCGACCGCCACCAACCGCACCCCGGCAGGTACGGGCAAATGGGTGTTTGCCGCCACCAAAGTCACTTCAGCTCCCCGCCGGGCCGCAGCCGCCGCCAAAGCGAATCCCTGACGTCCGGATGACCGGTTTCCCAGGAATCGCACCGGGTCGATGGGCTCGCGTGTCCCGCCGGCGCTAACCACGACGCTGCGGCCGTGGAGGTCCGCCTCCGCACTCGGCCTGGCAAGCAAAGCGCGCGCAGCATCGAAGATCTCGACCGCCTCGGGAAGGCGACCAGGCCCAGTGTCGCTGCCGGTCAACCGCCCACTGGCGGGCTCCAGGACGATCACGCCGCGGTCACGCAAGGTCGCCACGTTGGCCCGGGTGGCCGGGTGCTCCCACATTTCTGTGTGCATGGCCGGCGCAAAGACGACCGGACAACGGGCGGTCAGCAAGATGTTGCCGAGCAAATCACCGGCCAGGCCGGCTGCAGCCTTGGCAATCAGGTCCGCCGTCGCCGGCGCGACCAGAACCAAATCGGCCCGTTGCCCCAGCCGCACGTGGGGAACGGAGTGGACATCCTCGAATACGTCGGTGCCGACCGGATTTCCCGAAAGGGCAGCCCAGGTGGGCTCTCCGACGAAGCGAAGGGCAGCCGTTGTGGGGACGACATGAACGTCGTGCCCGGACTCGGTGAGCAGACGGAGTAGCTCCGCAGCTTTGTATGCGGCTATCCCGCCGCCGACGCCGAGGATGACCCTCGGCGCGCCCCCATCACCGGACATGGCCGGTTAGGTCAGGCCTCCTCGCGCTGCAGCTCGAGCAGGTCCCCGTCGATTTCGCGCAGCGCGACGGACAGTGGCTTCTCCTGGACGTGGGTCTCGACCAACGGTCCGACGTACTCCAACAGGCCTTCGCCCAACTGGCTGTAGTACGCGTTGATCTGCCGCGCACGCTTGGCCGAGTACAGGACCAGCGCGTACTTGGACCCGGCCTTGTCGACCAGCGACTCAATGGGCGGGTGGGTGATGCCGGCAGTGGAACCCGCTGCGGACACGCGGACACCTTCCGTAGGAGGAAACCAATTAGGCGCTGACTTCGGTGACCGAACTGCCGTCACTCATTGCCGTCGCCGTTTAGACCCATGAAGCCTACCAGCGCAGCCGTGGCCCGGCCGACGTCGTCGTTGACGATGACCTCATCGAACTCGCCGGCCGCAGCCAGTTCCGCCTCAGCCCGGGCCAGCCGCCGCTGCGCGGCGTCCGGAGTCTCGGTGCCGCGATCCAGCAGCCGGCGGCGAAGTTCAGCCTCGTCGGGGGCAGTCAGGAACACCAGCAGCGCATCCGGGGCGGCCCGACGCACCTGTCGGGCACCTTCGAGTTCGATCTCCAGCAGTACTGGTACCTCCGATTGCAGCCGCTCGGCGACCGGACCGGCCGGGGTGCCATACCGATGCCCGGCGAACTGCGCCCACTCCAGCATTCGGCCTTCGCGGACCCAAGCGTCGAACGTGTCCTCATCGACGAAGAAGTAGTGCTCCCCGTCGCGCTCCCCCGGCCGCGGCGCGCGGGTAGTCGCCGAGACCGAAAGCCAGACCTCCGGATGCGTCCGCAGCAACTCCGCAACGACTGTGGACTTGCCTGCTCCGGACGGGCCGGACAGCACAGTCAGCCGAGCGGTCAGGGCTGCTCTCCGAATTCCCGCCGCAACGCCGCAATCTGGTGCTTGCCCAGGCCCCCGACCCGGCGCCCTTCGGCGATGCCGATCCGCTGCATGATCTCCGCGGCCTTGACCTTGCCCACGCCGGGCATGGCCTCCAGCAGGGCAGCCACTCTCATGCGGCCGATGACTTCGTTGCTGCCGCCGTCGGCCAGGACGTCGCTGAGCGAAGCCCCCGAATGCTTCAGCCGACTCTTGACCGCCGCGCGTTCACGGCGTGCGTCCGCGGCTTTGGCCAGGGCGGCTTGGCGTTGTTCGGGGGTCAAGGGCGGTAGCGCCACCTGTCCTCCTCCTTACGACAACGGCCTGCTCGGACAAGACGAACCTAGCGACGCGGCAGCACCGGCGGCAACGTGGCCGGTGCTGCACCTCAGGCCAGGCTTGCGGCGATGGCGGCGGCCGCAGTCTCCGGGTCCGCCGCCGCCGTGATCGGCCTGCCGATAACAAGTAGGTCCGCGCCGTCGGCCAGCGCCTGCGCCGGAGTCGTAACCCGAACCTGGTCACCAGCGGCCGCGCCCACCGGCCGCACACCCGGAGTCACCAGGGTGACGCCGGCGCCGACTGCGGCGCGCACCGAGCCCACTTCGGCCGGTGAGCAGACCAGCGCGCGAGCCCCAGATGAAACTGCGAGCCGGGCCAACTGCAAAACGGTCTCCTCGGCCGTCCCGGCCCAGCCGACGGCCTGCACGTCCCCTTCGCTCATCGACGTGAGAACGGTCACCGCGGTGATCTTCGTGTTTGGAAGCGCCTCAGCAGCGGCTTGGATCATCGCCGGTCCGCCGGATGCGTGGACGGTCAACAGATCCGGCCGTAGCGACGCGATCGAGCGAGCAGCGCCGGCCACGGTGTTGGGGATGTCATGCAGCTTCAGGTCCAGGAACAGGTCGCAGTCAGGGGCAGCCGCACGGATCGCAGCGACCCCGGCGGCACCGTCCCGAAGGTAGGTCTCCAGTCCCACTTTCAAGGTGCTGACGCTGTTACGACAGGCTCCGGCCCACGCGACGGCGGTTTGCAGATCGGGTGCATCCAAGGCGACGGCGATGGGCGCCTTCATGAATCACCGTTGACTTCCGGTTGCTCCTCCAACTCCACCGGACGATGGGCGTACCCCACGGCGTCCTGAAGTCGCTCGAAGCCACGCTCCGCCAGCGCTTGCTGCAACTCGCGCTGGATCCGCACCGGCGCCGACGGGTCCCCAAAGACCGTCGTACCGACGCTGACCGCACTGGCCCCGGCCAGCACGAACTCAAGCGCGTCCATCCCGTTGCGGATGCCGCCCATGCCCAGGATCGGCACAGTCGGCAGCGCCGCGTGCACCTGCCAAACGGCGCGCACCGCGACGGGTCGAATGGCCGGCCCGGACAAGCCACCGGTAATGCCGCCCAACAACGGGCGCATCGTCTGGGTGTCGATGGCCATGCCGAGCAGGGTGTTGATCATCGACAGTCCGTCGGCACCGGCGTCCACCACTGAATGCGCGATTGCCACGATGTCGGTCACGTCCGGGGACAACTTCGCCAACACCGGGACCCGCGGATCGCTGGCACGCCGGACCGCGGCCACCACCTCCGCCGCGGCATATGGATCACAGGCGAACACCTGGCCGCGGTCTTCCACGTTGGGGCAGGAGATGTTGACCTCGATCGCGGTCAGCTCCTCGACGTGCCGCAACCGCTGGGCGAGTCGCTGGTACTCCTCGACGGTGCCGCCTGCGATCGACACGACGGTCCGGGCGCCGCGTTCGCGCAACCACCGCAGGTCGTTGGCGATGAACGCATCTATCCCGGGGCCTTGTAGCCCAATCGAGTTCAGCATGCCGCTTGGCGTCTCGGCCATCCGCGGCGTCGGTCGGCCGGCGCGGGGAGCGAGCATCACCGACTTGGTGACGATGGCGCCGATCTCAGTGATGTCGAAGAACTGATCGAGTTCCCGGCCCGCCGCGGCGCACCCCGAGGCAGTGAGCACCGGTTGCGGCAACAGGGCGCCGCCGACCGAGGCGGTCATGTCTACTGCCGGCAACGAGTCGGAGTGTGGGGCGGCAGCGGCAACGTTGAACTTGGTCATCAGTGGCCCCCTCCGGCTCCGAGCGCGTCCGCGGGCACGGTGCCGGCCTCACTCCAGCGCACTCGTTCCCCGTCGAATACCGGGCCCTCGACGCACGAACGAACCATCCGGGTCTGACCGTCGGCGCCGACCACGGGCAATACGCAGGTCATGCACACGCCCACGCCGCATGCCATGGACTCCTCCACGGCGCACTGGCTGTGCGCGCCGTAATGGTCGGCGATCTGCGCGACGGCCTGCAGCATCGGCATCGGGCCGCAGGCGTAGACGACTTCTGACTCGGACTTGTCCAGCAGCCCGGGCAGCACGTCCGAGACCCGCCCGGTCTCCCCCAGGGAGCCGTCCTCGGTGGTGATCGTCACCACGGTGGAGACGCGCTTGGCTTCAAGCACACCGAAGAGTCGACCCTCCGTCGCCGCGCCTAGCACGAAGTCCACGCGACAACCGCGCTCACGCAACTGCTCGGCGAGCATGAACAGCGGTGCACTGCCGTAGCCACCGCCAACCAGGGTTGCGTTGACCGCCTGCTTGGGCAGTACGAACCCCCGCCCCATCGGCCCGACCACGTTCACGTTGTCGTGCTGTCGCAGTCCGGCCAACCACCTGGTCCCCGGGCCGTGGGGGCTGACCACGATCTCAACGGTGCCGCCGTAGACGCCACGTTCAGCGACGCGATGGATCGAGAAAGCTCGGCGCAGGATGTGCGCGGAAGTAGGTCCCCCGACGCTGAGTGCCACGAACTGCCCCGGGCGCGCCTCGGCCGCTACCCCAGGAGCGACGAGGGTGAGCAAGGTGTACGCCCCCACCCGACGGACCGAAAGGACGGTGCCATTCACCTGAACCGGCATCAGCCCCCCTCACGCATCCGTTGTAGCGACTCAGCGTGCTCCTGCAGCGACGTGACCTCCAGGTCGCCGGCACGCAGCGCCTCGATTCCTTGCACCGCCGCCGCGAGCCCCTGGATGGTCGTCACCGAAGGCACCCCTCGAACCACCGCCGCGGTGCGGATCTCGTAGCCGTCCTGCCTTGGACCCACCCCGAACGGTGTGTTCACGATCAGGTCGATCTCGCCGTCGAGAACCCTGGTCACGGTGTCCGGAGTTCCGTCGTCGTCCTCGTAGTGCTTGCGCACGACGGCGGCGTTGACGCCAGACCGACGCAACACGTCAGCAGTCCCCGAAGTGGCCAGGATCTCGAACCCCAAATCGGCAAGCCGTTTGACCGGGAAAACCATGGCCCGCTTGTCGCGGTTGGCCACGGTCACCAACACGGTGCCCTTGGTCGGTAGGCCGCCGCTGTAGGCGCCTAGTTGGCTCTTGGCGTAGGCGGTGCCGAACAAGCGGTCCAGACCCATCACCTCACCGGTCGACCGCATTTCTGGGCCGAGGACCGTGTCCACCCCGTGGAAGCGACCGAAGGGCAGCACCGCCTCCTTGACCGCGGTCGGCACGTCCCCCGGAAGCGTTGCGCCGTCGCCGCTGGCGGGGAGGAGCCCTTCGCTGCGCAGCGCGGCGATCGAGGCGCCCAGCATCACGCGGGCGGCCGCCTTGGCCAGTTGCGTGGCCGTCGCCTTGGAGACGAAGGGCACGGTCCGGCTGGCACGCGGGTTCGCTTCGAGCACGTAGAGCACGTCGCCGACGAGCGCGTACTGGACGTTCAGCAGGCCGCGCACGCCCACGCCGCGGGCGATGGCCTCGGTGGAGGTACGGATTCGATCGATCTCAGCTTGGCCGAGCGTTATTGGCGGCAGCGCGCAAGCCGAGTCGCCGGAGTGGATGCCGGCCTCCTCGATGTGCTCCATCACCCCGCCGAGGAACAACTCGGTCCCGTCGTACAGCGCATCGACATCGATTTCGATCGCATCGTCCAGGAACCGGTCGACCAGGACCGGGTGCTCCGGGGAGATCTGCGTCGCCCTGGCGATGTAGCCGGCCAGCATCTCCTCGTCGTAGACGATTTCCATGCCGCGCCCGCCCAGCACGTACGACGGTCGCACCAGCACCGGATAGCCGATGTCGTCCGCAATCGCCTTCGCCTCAGCGAAGGCCGTGGCCGTCCCGTGCTTGGGTGCCGGCAATCCCGCAGCCGCCAGCACTCGACCGAAAGCTCCACGCTCCTCGGCCAAATGGATCGCCTCGGGTTGGGTCCCGACGATCGGGACACCCGCGTCCTTCAGCGCCTGGGCCAGGCCCAGCGGCGTCTGACCGCCGAGTTGGACCACCACTCCGGCCACCGGGCCCGCCTGCCGTTCGGCGTGGACCACCTCGAGCACGTCCTCAAGGGTTAACGGCTCGAAGTAGAGCCGATCGGAAGTGTCGTAGTCGGTGGACACCGTCTCGGGGTTGCAGTTGACCATGACCGTCTCGTAACCGGCCTGGTGCAGGGTCAGGGCGGCATGCACGCAGGAGTAGTCGAACTCGATGCCCTGCCCGATCCGATTCGGACCGCTGCCGAGGATCAACACAGCGGGCTTGCCGCGCGCTGCCACCTCGGTCTCGGAGTCGTACGAGGAGTAGTGATACGGGGTCAGCGCCGCGAACTCCGCCGCGCAGGTGTCGACGGTCTTGTAGACGGGTCGCAACCCGAGCGCGTGCCGGACCCCGCGAACGACGGCCTCCGGCAGCCCGCGGATCTGCCCGATCTGCTGGTCGGAGAACCCGTGCCGCTTGGCCTCACCCAACAGGTCCGCGGACAGTTCCGGACCCTCGGCCAACCGCGCCGCGATGCCGTTCAGCAACGCCAGCTGATCCAGGAACCACGGGTCGATCGCGGTGGCTGCGTGCACGTCCTCGACTGAGGCACCGGCGCGCATCGCATCGATGACCGTCTGCATGCGCCCGTCGTGGGGGGTTCGCATCGCCTCCAGGGAATCGGCTACCGGCGGTGGTGGAAGTGCCCAAGACAAGGCGCCGTCGGACTTCTCCAGGCTGCGCAGTGCTTTCTGCAGGGCCTCGGTGAAGTTGCGGCCGATGGCCATGGCCTCCCCGACGCTCTTCATCGTCGTGGTGAGGGTGCGGTCGGCCTGCGGGAACTTCTCGAATGCGAATCGCGGCGCCTTGACGACCACGTAGTCCAAGGTTGGCTCGAAGGAGGCCGGGGTCTCGCCGGTGATGTCGTTGGGGATCTCGTCCAGCGTGTACCCGATGGCCAGCCGGGCCGCGATCTTGGCAATCGGGAATCCGGTCGCCTTGCTCGCCAACGCCGAGGAGCGCGACACCCGCGGGTTCATTTCAATGACCACGACACGGCCGTTGCCCGGGTGCACCGCGAACTGGATGTTGCACCCGCCAGTGTCGACACCGACCGCGCGGATGATCTCAATGCTGATGTCGCGAAGGCGCTGGAACTCCCGGTCGGTCAACGTCAGCGCCGGTGCCACGGTGACCGAGTCACCGGTGTGGACCCCGACCGGGTCCACGTTCTCGATGGAACAGACGACGACCACGTTGTCGGCGCGGTCGCGCATCATCTCCAGCTCGTATTCCTTCCATCCGAGGATCGACTCCTCCAAGAGCACCTCGGTGGTCGGACTTGCCTGCAGCCCCGCCCCGGCGATGCGGCGCAGATCCGCCTCGTCGTGGGCGATGCCCGAACCGGCGCCACCCATGGTGAAGGACGGCCGGACCACGACCGGGTAGCCGAGGTCACCGACAGCGGTGAGGCATTCGTCCATCGTGTGGCAGATCCACGAGCGGGCCGACTCCGCCGCCAGGTGCGCGGGCAGCGCGTCGACGATCTCCTTGAACGCCTCCCGGTTCTCCCCGCGGCGGATCGCATCGACGTTGGCGCCGATGAGTTCCACGTCGTAGCGCTCCAGTACGCCGCGTTCGTGCAGCGCCATCGCCGCATTTAGCGCGGTCTGCCCGCCCAGAGTCGGCAGCAGCGCGTCGGGGCGCTCCTTGGCGATGATGGTCTCGAGGATCTCCGGCGTGATCGGCTCGACGTAGGTCGCGTCCGCGAACTCCGGGTCAGTCATGATCGTGGCCGGGTTGGAGTTGACCAGGACCACCCGCAGGCCCTCCGCCCGCAGCACCCGGCAGGCCTGGGTTCCGGAGTAGTCGAACTCACACGCCTGGCCGATGACGATCGGCCCGGACCCGATGACAAGGACGCTGTTTACGTCAGTTCGGCGCGGCATCAGCGGCTCGTCTCGATGAGCTGAGCGAACCGGTCGAACAGGTAGTCCGAATCATGCGGACCCGCCGCCGCCTCTGGGTGGTACTGCACGCTGAAGGCCGGCACGTCGAGGCAGGCCAAGCCTTCAACGACGTCGTCGTTGAGGCAGACATGGCTGACCGCTACTCGGCCGTAGCGGGTATCGGCCGGAGACTCCGTGGTTGCCGACAGCGGCGCATCCACGGCAAACCCGTGATTGTGCGCGGTTATCTCGACCCGGCCGGTGGCCCGATCGGCCACTGGCTGGTTGATACCGCGATGGCCGTAGCGCAGTTTGTAGGTACCGAATCCGAGGGCGCGGCCGAGGATCTGGTTGCCGAAACAAATCCCGAAGATGGGGATCTGCGCATCCAGCGTGGCTCGCATGAGCTCGACCGCCGCGTCCGCAGCAGCTGGGTCGCCGGGACCGTTGGAGAAGAAGACACCGTCGGCTCCGATCGCCTGCACGTCGGCGAGGGTGCTGCTGGCGGGCAGCACGTGCACCGTCATCCCCCGCTCGGCCATGCGCTTGGGCGTCATCCGCTTGATGCCCAGGTCGATGGCGGCGACCGTGTACTTGTGCTCACCAACGGCTGGCACCACGTACGGCCGGGCCGTGGTGACTTCGGCGGTCAGGTTCGCTCCGGCCATCCCGGGGCTGTCCTGGACGCGCGCCAGCAGATCGGCTTCGGTGACCCCGGCGCTGGAGATACCCACTCGCATCGCCCCGCGCTCGCGCAGATGCCGGGTGAGAGCGCGGGTGTCTATGTCGCGGATCCCCACCACACCGTGCGCAGCCAGGTCATCGTCGAGGCTGCCCTGTGCACGCCAGTTGGACTGCCGGATCGCCGGATCGCGGACCACGTAGCCGGACACCCAGATGCGCTCGGACTCGGGATCCTCGTCGTTGACGCCGGTGTTGCCGATGTGCGGCGCGGTCATGACCACGACTTGGCGGTGGTACGAGGGGTCCGTCAGCGTCTCCTGGTACCCGGTCATGCCAGTGTTGAAGACCGCCTCGCCGAACGTCTCCCCAACGGCACCGAACGACCGCCCACGGAACGACCGGCCGTCCTCAAGGACAAGAAGCGCCTCGGTCACCCGGCCACCTCCTGTACCTGGCCGTCGCGAACAGTTGCCTTGCCGCGCAGGTAGGTGGCTACGACTCGTCCGGGGAGTTTGTGGCCCGCGAACGGAGTGTTTCGGCTCGCGCTGGCAGTGTCGAGGGGGTCGATGACGCGCACTGCCGCGGGGTCCAGCAGAACCAGGTTCGCCGGCTCGCCTGCTGCCAGCGGCCGTCCATGCCCGGTCAGTCCACCGATCGCCGCCGGCCGGAACGACATCCGGTCCGCGACGCCCGCGTAGTCCAACCTGTCCTCCTCAACCATGGTGGCCAACACCACCGAGAGCGCAGTCTCCAACCCGGTCATTCCGAAGGCGGCAGCGGTCCACTCACAGTCCTTGTCCTCGGCCGGGTGCGGTGCGTGGTCGGTGGCGACAACGTCAATGGTGCCGTCGGCCAAACCGACTCGCAGGGCTTCCACATCCGTGGCCGTCCGCAGCGGCGGGTTGACCTTGAAGCGCGGGTCGTAGCTGCTGACCAGCTCGTCGGTAAGCAGGAGGTGGTGCGGCGTTACTTCGGCGGTCACCTGGATGCCCTTGGACTTGGCCCAACGGATCAACTCCACCGACCCGGCGGTGGAGACGTGACACACATGCAGTCTCGACCCGACGTGCTGGGCCAGGAGCACGTCGCGGGCGATGATCGCCTCTTCGGCGACGGCCGGCCAGCCACGCAGGCCGAGTCGCGCCGACATCTCGCCCTCGTTCATCTGCGCGGCGTCGGTCAGCCGCGGTTCTTGCGCGTGTTGGGCGATGACACCGTCGAAGGCTTTGACGTACTCCAGGGCCCGCCGCATCAAGACGGCGTCCCAGACGCAGCGCCCGTCATCGCTGAAGACCCGTACCCCGGCGGCCGAGTCCGCCATCGCGCCGAGTTCGGCCAGTTGCTCGCCACGAAGGCCAACGGTCACCGCCCCGACCGGACGCACATCGACCAGTCCTGCCTCCAGGCCCCGGCGCCAGACCTGCTCGACCACACCGGCGGTGTCGGCGACCGGGTCGGTGTTGGCCATCGCGTGCACCGCCGTGAATCCGCCGCGCGCCGCTGCCGCCGAGCCGCTCGCGACGGTCTCGGCGTCCTCGCCACCGGGCTCGCGCAGGTGCGTGTGCAGGTCCACCAGCCCGGGCAGCGCTACCAGGCCGTCGGCGTCGACAACCTCAGCGCCGCTGCCGGACCCGGCCTTGACCACATCGGTGATCACCTCGCCATCAAGCACCAAGTCGACCGGTTCGCCGCCCAACGGGCGCACGCCACGGATCACCACGCTCATGCCGCCACCCCTTCCGCCGTTGCGCCGCCGAGCAACAGATACAGGACTGCCATCCGCACGCTGACACCGTTGCGCACCTGCTCGACGACCACCGACCGCGGACCGTCAGCCACGTCGGCGGAGATCTCCATGCCCCGGTTCATCGGACCCGGGTGCAGGACGAGCGCGTGCTCGGGAAGGAGGGCCGCGCGCCGCGCATCCAGGCCGTACCGGTTGCGGTACTCCTGCGCGGACGGGAAGAAGGACTCGGTCATCCGCTCGGACTGGACGCGCAGCATCATGACCGCGTCCGCATCGGACAGGGCCGAATCCAGGTCATAGCCAATACGACATGGCCAGGAATCCGTGCCAACCGGGACGAGTGTGGGTGGCGCCACCAGAGTCACTTCCGCGCCCAGGGTCGTCAGCAACAGCACGTTGCTGCGCGCCACCCGCGAGTGGAGCACGTCACCCACGATCACCACATGTCGTCCGGCCAGATCGCCTACACCGTCGGACAGGTGCCGCCGCAGGGTGAACGCGTCCAGTAGGGCCTGGGTGGGGTGCTCGTGGGTGCCGTCGCCGGCGTTGATGACCGCGGCGTCGATCCAGTCCGAGTAGGCGAGGCGGTGCGGTGCCCCGGAACCGGAGTGCCGGACCACCACGGCATCGGCCCCCATCGCTTGCAGCGTCAGGGCCGTGTCCTTCAGCGACTCGCCCTTGGAGACGGATGAGCCCTTCGCCGAGAAGTTGATGACGTCGGCGCTGAGCCGCTTGGCGGCCGCTTCGAATGAGATCCGGGTGCGGGTGGAGTCCTCGAAGAACAGATTGACGACCGTCCGGCCCCTCAGGGTCGGCAACTTCTTCACTGATCGGTCCGAGACGCGCGCCAGCTCTTCGGCGGTGTCCAGAACCAGCACGGCATCGGCGTGGTCCAGGTCGGCGGCGGAGACCAGATGCGGATTCACTGCTCACCTCCGGTGATGGCGACGGCATCGACGCCGTCGGTCTCGACCAGGCTGACGCGCACCGTTTCCGAACGCGCGGTAGGCAGGTTCTTGCCGACGAAGTCCGCGCGGATGGGCAGATCGCGATGGCCCCGGTCGACGAGGACTGCCAACTGGACCGCGGCCGGACGTCCCAGTTCGTCCAACGCCGTCAGTGCGGCGCGGATGGTCCGCCCGGAGAACAGCACGTCATCCACGAGCACGACCAGTCGGTCATCGACCCCGCCGGGGGGCACCTCGGTGGGTTCCAGTGCCCGCGCTGGGCGCAAGCGCAGATCGTCGCGGTACATGGTCACGTCCAGGGACCCGACGGGCACCTTGGTCTCGATTTCACCGATCAACTCGGCCAGGCGCTGGGCCAACGGCACGCCGCGACGAGGGATGCCGAGCAGGACCAGGGAGTCCGCGCCCTTGGCGCGTTCGAGGATCTCGTGGGCGATTCGAGTCAACGCCCGGTGAATGTCAGCAGCGTCCATGACCGTTCGGCCTGGACCGCTTTCGGACTCGGAGACGTGCGTCACCGTTCCTCCTTCCCCGCCTCGCCGGACGGGTCGTTAAAGGAGCGCTTCACCGTATCAGCAGCCGGGATGTGGACATCGGGCTGCGTCGCCGCGGGGGTCTCGGACACACTTCGGGGTCACACAGCGTCACCAAGGGGGGCTCGTGCCGGGAAGTTACGCCCACGCCGTGGGTGCCAATCTGCGTCGGATCCGACGGCAGCAACGCCTGAGCCTGCAGCAGGTGGAAGAGCGCTCACTGGGCGAGCACAAAGCGGTAGTGATCGGGTCGTACGAGCGCGGCGACCGCAGCATCACGGTGGAGCGGCTGGCCGCTCTCGCGGATCTGTATGGCGTGCCGATCTCGGAGCTGCTTCCCGAAGATCCGGAGGTCGCCGACAACGGAGCCGGCGACCGCGTGGTTCTCGACCTTGTTCGGCTGGGCGCGGTCCCCGCCGAAACCGCAGGTCCGCTTGTCCGCTTCGCCCGTTCGCTGCAGCGAATGCGTGGGGACTACAACGGGCAGGTCCTGACCGTGCGAGCCAGCGATGTGCAGACACTGGCATTGCTCTACGACTTGTCCGGGGCCGAACTCGTGGCACTGCTGCGCAACTGGGGCGTGCTGCGCTAACAACGCGACGTGAGGGCGGGCGCAACCCGCATTACGTCGTGTCCGGTGAGCGGTAGACGAGGACAGGGCAAGGGGCGTGGTGTACGCAGTAGGAGGCGACGGAACCCAAATGCATGCCCGGCAACTCACCCTGGCCCCGACCACCAACCACCAGTAGTTCTGCACCTGCGGCTGCCTCAGCCAGCGCCCGAGCGGGTTTCCCCTGCACCAGGGACGAGTTCAAGGGGACGTCGGCGTGTTCGCCGGATGTTGCTTGCTCCACGGTGTGATCCAGCAACGCCCGAGCATCTCGCGCGTAGTCCTCTTCCGTGTAGGTCGGGACAACCAGAATCGTCAGCGGGATGTCATAACCGGTGACGACGTCCACCTCTGCCCCAACTCGTGACGCGTGCGCCATCGCCCAGCGCAAGGCGCCGACGCTTGCTGGCGAACCGTCGGCTCCGACGACAATGCGTCTGCGCGCTTTGCTGGTCTCCATCTCTTTCACCGCCTTCTGAGAACTGCTCTCCAATTGAGTCTTGCCCGCCCATGGACGCGCGCCAGGGTCCAACGACCCCGCGCTGCCCCCAGGCTCCGCACGACTAGCCCGTGGCGACTACCAGTACCGGCCAACCAGTACCGGCCAACGCAAACGGCTAGTTGCTCCGATCCTCGAGCAGCCCCAGCAGCCTGGTGGTTGTTGACCAGTTGCGGATTGTCATCTGCTGGTATTGCGGGGTACTGGCCAGGCGGCTGAGCCAACTTTGTGTTCGGCGTGCGGCAAGGCGCTGGAAGTAGAGCACGCCTGTCCCCGGCCAGGCCTGATCAACGCCGTCGCGCAGCGTCACCGCACCCATCGCTTCGTCCGCAGTCAGGGACGCAAACAAGAAGACGGCGTCGGACAAGTAGGTCTCAGGGTCCGCGCCGAAGCCAGCCGGGGCTGATGCGACCACGTCTGCCAATTGCGCGTGGGACCGCACGAGAATGGGCACTCGAAGGCCGAACTGCTCGGCGATCCGCGCCTCGATGTCGGCTTCCAGCTTCGCCTCGGGACCGTCGGTCTCGAACAGGACGTTGCCCGACTGGATGTAGGTCCGGACCTCACGCAGGCCCAGGTCTGCCAAGGAGCCGCGGAGGTCCGCCATCGGCAGGCGGTTCTTGCCACCGACGTTGATCCCCCGTAGCAGCGCCACGTAACTGCCCACGGTGTGGACGGTACCGATTCGGGTCCTACCGCTAGGGGCTGTGGATTGCCCAAGGTTTGTCGGACCCCTGTCCTACGTTCTGATGCATGGACGGCCTGACCCGGCTGTCCGTGGCTTTGGATGAACTGGCCGATGAGCGACTGGATGATGCTCCGGCCACGGATCTGCCCTCCCGACTGATCGAGCTGCATCGCGCCGCTGCGCGACTGCATGCTGAAGTCCTGCGAACTACGGAACGGCTCGACCGCTCCGGCGAGTGGGAACGCGACGGGGCTGTGTCGGCCGCCGCCTGGTTGCGCCGAAACACCCGGATCTCGGAAGGGGCGGCGCGGGAGCAGGTGCGGACCGCCCGAGTGCTTTCTCGACTACTTCCGGAGACCGCCGCAGCCTTGGCTGCAGGGGACATCAACACAGAGCACGTGCGCGTCATCGCCAGAGCGGCGACGGCCACGCCACAACGAGAAGCAAGCATCGCCAATGCCGAGAGCACTCTGGTCGAGGCCGCGCGGCGGCTGCCGCCCCGCCAGCTGGGGATAGTCGTGGGACGTTGGGCTGATGCCGTCGATCCCGCGGCAGCCATCGCGGAAGCCGAGTTCGCCTACGCGGCCAGGCGATTGGCAATCTCGCCAACCTTCGGCGGCCTAGTGGCGCTCGACGGACTGCTGGACCCCGAGTCCGGGGCCACAGTGCTCACCGCGATCCAGTCGCTGGCGGCGCCGTCGGCCACCGGTTCCGACGATGACCGCTCCCCCGCGCAGCGCCGCGCCGACGCACTGGTTGAGCTGTCACGACGCGCCCTGGATGGCGGACACCTTCCCGTTACGGGAGGAGAGCGACCGCACCTGCTCATCACGATCGGCGCCGGCGACCTGGGACCGCAACCACGCGCCGGCGGGACCGGGACGCTCATCGGTGCGGTCCGGGACTGGGACCTACCGCCGGGCGCGGCCGCACGGCTGAGCTGCGACGCCACCATCAGCCCGGTCCTGCTTGGCGGATCGGACCCGACTGCGGGGAGCCCCGTGGACATCGGCAGGGCCACCCGAGTCGTGCCACCTCGACTGCGGCGCCTGCTCTCGGTCCGCGATGGCGGATGCCGGTTCCCCGGCTGCGACCGGCCGCTGACCTGGTGCGATGCCCACCACGTGCTGCCGTGGTCGCACGGTGGTCGCACGGATCAGGACAACCTGGTCATGCTGTGCCGGCGCCACCACCGCGCGGTGCACGAAGGCGGGTTCACTCTTGAACTAGAGGGCGACGCAGTGACCGTCCATCGCCCCGATGGCACGGCGTTGGCGGTCCGGGAACGACCACCACCATGGGCAGAAACCGGATGAGGGCAGCCGGTCCCGAGTACGCCGGTCCGCGGAGGCAACTAGTCGCGATAGGCGGGCGCGATGCCGCCGACGGCATCACCGATGCGGTGCACACGCATGGCGTTCGTCGACCCGGGGATGCCGGGCGGCGAACCGGCGACGATGACGATGTGGTCACCGAGGACGCCGCGACCCATGTCGAGCAACGCCCGGTCGACCTGACGAACCATGTCGTCGGTGTGCTCGACCGGCGGAACCAGGAACGTCTCCACGCCCCAGGTCAGGGCAAGGCTGCCGCGGGTCGTTTCGTGTGGTGTGAAAGCAAGTAAGGGCGTGTCTGGGCGGTGCATGGCCAGCAGTCGGGCCGACCCACCGGTCTCGGTGAACGCGACCAGGTAACTGGCTTGCAGCAGGTCGGCTACCCGCACGGCCGCCTGAGTGATCGCCTCACCCTTGGTCCGCGGCCGACCGTGCAGCAGCGGCACGTACTCCCGGCCGTCCTCGTCGGTTGCCCGCAGGATGCGCTCCATGGTGGCCACTGCACCGATCGGGAATCGGCCGATCGAGGTTTCCGCCGACAGCATCACCGCGTCGGCCCCGTCCAACACGGCGTTGGCCACGTCGGAGGCCTCCGCCCGCGTGGGGCGCGATGAGGAAATCATCGACTCCAGCATCTGGGTGGCGACGATGACCGGCTTGCCCGCCTCCCGGCACAGTTGCACGGCCCGCTTCTGCACGATCGGGACCTGCTCCAGCGGCAACTCCACGCCGAGGTCACCGCGGGCCACCATCAGGCCGTCAAACTTGGCAACGATCGCTTCCAGGTCCTCGACCGCCTGCGGCTTCTCGATCTTGGCGAGCACCGGGACGCGGCGCCCAGCCTCTTCCATGACGCGATGCACTTCGGCCACGTCGGCCGCAGATCGCACGAAGGAGAGAGCCACCAGGTCTACGCCCAGCGTCAGTCCCCACCGCAGGTCGTCCAGGTCCTTCTCCGTCAGCGCCGCAACCGAAACCCCCACACCCGGGAGGTTGAGCCCCTTGTGGTCACTTACTCGACCACCCTCGCGGACCCGGGTGATCACATCTGTGTCGGTGACCTCAACTGCTTCGAGCGTCACCCGCCCGTCGTCGAGCAGGATCCGGTCCCCCGGGTGCACATCACGGGGCAGATTCCCGTATCCGGTGCTGACTTCTGATTCGTCACCGGCAACTTCGCGAGTAGTAACGGTGAAGCGTTGCCCGGGCTTGAGTAGCACCGGTCCGTTGCCGAACTTGCCAACCCGGATCTTGGGCCCCTGCAGATCCATCAGCACACCGACGGATCGGCCCGCGGCATCAGCCGCGGTGCGCAGCGCCTGGTAGGCGGCCTCGTGTTCGGCCCGCTCGCCGTGGCTCATGTTCAGCCGTGCCACGTCCAGCCCGGCATCAACCAACGCCCGGAGTTGCTCCGGGGCGGACGACGCCGGCCCCAGGGTGGCAACGATCTTGGTCCGGCGCACCCACTGACCCTAGCGAGACGAAGCCGGCGCGCCCGCCGCAACGACGGCGTTCACTGGGATTTCACACAGCCGCACTGCCACCCACTGAACTGAGTTGGCCGGCAAGCTGGACTAGCCGACAAGAGGTCGAGCGGTCGGTGGGATCGGCTCCGGCAGGTTCGTTGAACCCATCAGGAACCGGTCCGCCGCCGCAGCTGCGGCGCGCCCCTCCGCGATGGCCCAAACGATCAGCGACTGACCTCGCCCGGCGTCCCCGGCCACGAACACACCCGGCCGGCCGGTGGCGTAGTGGTCGTCCCGCGCGATGTTGCCGCGTTCATCGAGTGCCAGGTCCAACTGCTCGGCGATCAACGGCTCCGGCCCGGTGAAGCCCATAGCCAGCAGGACCAAGTCCGCGGGCAACTCCCGTTCCGTACCTGGAACGGGTTCGAATCTGCCGTTGGTCATGGCAACTTCGACAAGCTCGAGCGCCCGCACGCGTCCGGACTCCCCGACGAACCGGGTCGTGGACACGCTGTAAAGCCGATCCCCGCCCTCCTCGTGGGCCGAAGTGACGCGGTAGGTCATCGGATAGGTCGGCCACGGCTGCGACTCCGGGCGCTCCGGGCCGGGCTGCGGCATGATCTCCAGCTGCGTAACGCTGGCTGCGCCCTGGCGGTGCGCCGTTCCCAAGCAGTCCGCTCCGGTGTCACCACCGCCGATGATCACTACGTGCTTGCCCGCGGCATCGATCGGGGAGCGGTCACCGTGACCCAAGTCGTCGCCCTCGCACAGGCGATTGGCCAGCGGCAGGTAGTCCATTGCTTGATGAATGCCCGACAACTCCCGCCCGGGAACCGGCAAGTCCCGGGCCACGGTCGCCCCGATCGCCAGCACCACCGCGTCGTAGCGGCGCCGCAACTGGTCGGCGGTGACGTCGGTGCCAACCGCCACCCCCGGCCGGAAACGGGTTCCTTCGGCCTCCATCTGCGCCAGGCGGCGTTCCAGGTGCGCCTTTTCCATCTTGAACTCGGGGATGCCGTAACGCAGCAGCCCGCCGATCCGGTCGGCGCGTTCGTACACGGCGACTGTGTGCCCGGCTCGGGTCAACTGCTGGGCCACGGCCAAACCGGCCGGGCCGGAGCCGACGACTGCCACGGTCTTGCCCGACAGCCGCGTCGGGGCCTGTGGCGTCACCCACCCTGCGTCGAAGGCCCGATCGATGATCGTCACCTCGACCTGCTTGATGGTTACCGGATCGGAGTTGATCCCGAGCACGCAAGCGGCTTCACATGGAGCCGGGCACAACCGGCCGGTGAACTCCGGGAAGTTGTTGGTGGCGTGCAGGCGTTCGATGGCCGACCGCCAGTCGTCGCGCCGGGCCAGGTCGTTCCACTCCGGGATGAGGTTGCCCAACGGGCAGCCGTTGTGGCAGAACGGGATGCCGCAGTCCATGCAGCGTGTCGCCTGCTCTTCGATCTGCCCCGCCGGTGCCGGCTCGTAGACCTCGCGCCAGTCCTGCAGCCGCAGATCGACCGGCCGTCGCGACGGCAGCTCGCGCTCGTAGCTAAGGAAGCCCTTCGGATCAGCCATGCGACGCCTCCATGATCGCTCGGTCGACGTCGAGACCCTCGGCCTCCGCCTTCGCCATTGCCTGCAGAACGCGCTTGTAGTCGCGTGGCATCACCTTGGTGAACCTGGACCAGATCGCATCCCCGTCGGCCAGCAGGCGTCCGGCCACGTCCGATCCGGTCTCCTCCGCGTGGCGGCTGATCGCCTGCCGGAGGAACTCGGTGTCTTCGTGGCTGAGTTCCTCCAGGTCCACCATCTCCTGGTTGACCCGGGCCAAGTCCAGGTCCAGGACGTAGGCGATGCCGCCCGACATACCGGCCGCCAGGTTGCGGCCGGTGGGCCCGAGGATCACGGCGCGGCCACCGGTCATGTACTCACAGGCGTGGTCACCGACGCCCTCGACGACTGCGGTCACACCTGAGTTGCGAACGCAGAAGCGCTCGCCCACCAACCCGCGCACGAACAACTCGCCCGCAGTGGCGCCGTACGCCACCACGTTTCCGGCGATGACGTTGTCCTCGGCCACGAAGGACGCTTCGGAGTCGGGCCGCACGATGATCCGCCCGCCGGACAACCCCTTGCCCAGATAGTCGTTGGCGTCCCCCTCCAAGCGCAGCGTTACGCCGGCGGGTACGAACGCTCCGAACGACTGACCAGCCGAACCCGTGAAGGTGATGTCGATCGTGCCGTCCGGCAGGCCGACCCCGCCGTAGCGACGAGTCACCTCCGCGCCGAGCATGGTCCCCACGGTCCGGTTGACGTTGCGCACCGGAACGACCGCACGAACCGGCTCGCCCCGCTCCAGCGCGTCCTCACTCAGCGCTATCAGGTCGTTGTCCAGCGCCTTCTCCAGGCCGTGCTCCTGCGACGTCGTGCACCTACGGGCGGCGCCTTCGGGCAGCGCCGGCACGTGCAGGATCGGCGTCAGGTCCAGGCCGGATGCCTTCCAGTGGCTGATTGCGGCGTTGGTGTCCAGCAACTCCGCCTGCCCGATCGCCTCGTCCAGGGACCGCAGACCCAAGGCGGCCAAGTACTCACGGACCTCCTCGGCGATGAACTCGAAGAAGGCTTCGACGAACTCCGGCTGACCCGCGAAACGTTCGCGCAGGACCGGGTTCTGGGTCGCCACCCCCACCGGGCAGGTGTCCAGGTGGCAAACGCGCATCATCACGCAGCCCATGACCACCAACGGCGCAGTCGCGAAGCCGAACTCCTCCGCACCCAGCAAGGCCGCGATGACCACGTCGCGACCGGTCTTCATCTGCCCGTCGGCCTGAACGACGATCCGGTCCCGCAACCCGTTCAGCAGCAGCGTCTGCTGGGTCTCGGCGAGGCCGAGTTCCCACGGCGCACCTGCGTGCTTGAGGGAGGTGAGCGGCGACGCACCCGTGCCACCGTCATGCCCGGAGATGAGCACCACGTCCGCGTGCGCCTTGCTCACGCCCGCGGCGACAGTGCCCACCCCGATCTCGCTGACGAGCTTTACGTGGATGCGGGCGGAGTTGTTTGCGTTCTTCAGGTCGTGGATCAGTTGAGCCAGATCCTCGATGGAGTAGATGTCGTGGTGCGGCGGCGGGGAGATGAGGCCGACGCCCGGCGTCGAGTGCCGGGTCTTTGCCACCCACGGGTACACCTTGTGGCCCGGAAGTTGACCGCCCTCACCGGGCTTGGCGCCCTGGGCCATCTTGATCTGGATGTCGTCGGCATTGACCAGGTACTCGCTGGTAACGCCGAAGCGCCCGGACGCAACCTGCTTGATCGCCGAACGCTTGGAATCGCCGTTGGGCAGCGGGATGAACCGCTGGGGGTCCTCCCCGCCCTCGCCGGTGTTGGACTTGCCGCCGATGCGGTTCATCGCGATCGCCAGCGTCTCGTGCGCCTCGGCGGAGATGGACCCGTAGGACATGGCCCCAGTGGAGAAGCGCTTGACGATCTCGCTGACCGGTTCCACCTCGTCGATGGGCACAGGCGGAAGAGCACCTTCCCGAAGGGCGAACAAGCCGCGCAGCGTCATGAGCCGCTCGGCGGAGTCGTTCACCTTGCGGGTGTACTCCTTGAAGATGTCGTAACGGCGCTGGCGCGTGGCGTGCTGCAACCGGAACACCGTCTCGGGGTCGAACAAGTGCGGCTCGCCTTCACGCCGCCACTGGTACTCCCCGCCGACGTTGAGCGTGCGGTGCGCCGGCGAGATCCCGCTCGGTGGGTACGCCACCGCGTGCCTGCGCGTGACCTCCTCGGCAATCACGCCGAGACCGACGCCGCCCAGTTTCGTTGTGGTGCCGGCGAAGTAACGGTCGACCAGCGTCTGCGACAGGCCGACTGCCTCGAAGATCTGCGCTCCGCAGTAGGAGGACACGGTCGAGACGCCCATCTTGGACATGACCTTCAGGACGCCCTTGCCGAACGCCTTGGTCAGATTGCGGATCGCCTGGGCCGGGGTGACGCCGTCGATGACGCCACGCCGGACGAGGTCCTCGACGGACTCCATGGCCAGGTAGGGGTTCACCGCGGAGGCGCCGTAGCCGATCAGCAGGGCGACGTGATGCACCTCGCGAACGTCGCCGGCTTCCACGATCAGCGAAACCTGGGTGCGCTGCTTGGTGCGAACCAGGTGGTGGTGGACCGCCCCGGTTAGCAGTAGCGACGGGATCGGGGCGTTCTCGGCGTCGGCGTGCCGGTCGGACAAGACGATGAACCGCACGCCCCGCTCGATGGCTTCGCTGACCTCAGCGCAGATCTCGTCGAGCCGCTTGCGTAGCGCGCTCGCGCCGCCGGCAACCCGGTACCGACCGGACACGACCAGGGACTGAAAGCCCGGCAGATCGCCGTCCAGGTTGATGTGCAGGATCTTCGCCACGTCGTCGTTGTCGATGATCGGGAAGGGCAGCACGATGCCGCGACACGACGCCGGTCCCGGGTCCAGCAGGTTCTGCTCCGGCCCGATCCAGGTGGACAGGCTGGTCACCAGTTCCTCGCGGATGGCGTCCAGCGGCGGGTTGGTGACCTGGGCGAACAGTTGGTTGAAGTAGTCGAACAGCAACCGTGGCCGCTCGGACAGCACCGCGATCGGGGTGTCCGTTCCCATCGACCCGATGGGCTCGATGCCGGCGCGCGCCATCGGCGCCAGGATCACCCGCAGTTCCTCCTCGGTGTATCCGAAGGTCTGCTGGCGGCGCAGCACGGACTCGGCGGTGTGGACCACGTGCTCGCGCTCCGGCAGGTCCTCAAGGTGAATCTCACCGGCGTGCAGCCAGTCGGTGTACGGGTGCTCAGCGGCGAGTTCCGCCTTGATCTCGTCGTCCTCGATGATCCGGCCGGCCTCGACGTCCACCAGGAACATCCGACCCGGCTGCAGCCGACCCTTGCGCACCACGTCACCAGCAGCGACGTCCAGCACGCCGGCCTCGCTGGCCAGAACGACCAGACCGTCCGCAGTCACCCAGAAGCGCCCCGGACGCAGCCCGTTGCGGTCCAGGACTGCACCCACAACCGAGCCGTCGGTGAACGTGACACAGGCCGGGCCGTCCCATGGCTCCATGACCGCCGCATGGAACTCGTAGAAGGCCCGCCGCTGCGGGTCCATCTGCGTGTGGTTCTCCCACGCCTCCGGGATCATCATCAGCACCGAGTGCGGCAGGCTGCGCCCGCCCAGGTGCAGCAACTCCAGCACCTCGTCGAACGATGCCGAGTCGCTGGCGTTCGGGTCGCAGATCGGGAATACGCGGGACAGGTCTCCCGGAATGAGGTCCGAGGCAAGCAGCGACTCCCGCGCCCGCATCCAGTTGCGGTTGCCCTTGACGGTGTTGATCTCGCCGTTGTGCGCGATGTACCGGTACGGGTGGGCCAGCGGCCACGACGGGAACGTGTTCGTGCTGAACCGGCTGTGCACAAGGGCCAGCGCCGTCGCCATCCGCGGGTCGGACAGGTCCGGGTAGAACGGCTCCAGCTGCCCCGTGGTGAGCATGCCCTTGTAGACCAGGGTCCGGCACGAAAGCGATGCGAAGTACACCCCGACCTCGTGTTCGGCCCGCTTGCGCAGGCAGAACGCGCGACGCTCCAGGGCCAGCCCCTCAACGCCGTCAGCAGCGGTGACGAACAGCTGCCAGAACCCCGGCATCACGGAACGGGCGGTGGCCCCCAGCAGGTCGGCCGCCACCGGAACCTGCCGCCATCCCAGGACGGTCAGACCTTCGGAGATCGCGATCTGCTCGATCTGCGCGGCCGCCGCAAGGCTGGCGGACGGTTCCACCGGGAGGAATGCGGTTCCCACGGCGTAGCCGCCTGCGGGCGGCAGGGCGAAGTCGACGACCTCACGCAGGAACTGATCCGGAACCTGGATGAGGATGCCGGCGCCGTCACCGGACTCCGGCTCCGCACCAGAGGCGCCGCGGTGCTCCAGATTGCGCAGCGCGGTCAACGCCTGCTCAAGCACTCCATGTGAAGCCGCGCCGGACAGCGTGGCAACGAATGCGACCCCGCAGGCGTCATGCTCGTGTTGGCCGTCGTACAGCCCCTGCGGGGCCGGCTGGGCCGTGGGAACGCCGACTGCCACTGCAACTCCAGGTCGTCCGAAACACTTGCCGAGGACGACTCTGGCCGCGGCGCCGCAAAGCGTACCGGAACCGCGTTTAGACGGAACCGCCGACAAGACTGCCAACCCAGAACGTGACCGTGGCCGCAGCCGCCCCCAGGAGGAGCTGGCGCAGACCGCTGAACCACCACGCCTGGGTGGTGACCAGGGAAGCCAATGCTCCGGCGCCGAACATGCCAGCAGCCGCGGCGGCCGCGGCCGGGGTCAACGTGGTGGCACCGAAGAAGAACGGGAAGACCGGGATTATGGCCCCCAGCGCGAACGCTCCGAAGGAAGCGAAGGCAGCCACCCACGGACTCGGCAACGAGTCCGGGTCCAAGCCAAGTTCCGCGCGGGCGTGGATGCGCAGCGCCGATTCGGTATCCGCGGAGATCTGACTGGACACCTGATGGGCCAGGTCCGGGTCGACACCGTGGTCGGCGAACCACCCGGCCAACTCGGCCGTCTCCGCCTCGGTGTTGATCCGGAGCTCATCCGCCTCGTACTGCAGTTCCCGGTGCACCATCTCGTTCTGCGTCCGGACCGAGACCCACTCCCCCGTAGCCATGCTGAACGCGCCGGCGAACAAGCCGGCCAAGCCGGTGAGCACGATCAAAGAGTTGATGGAAACGTCGTCGACTGCGGCCGTGGCGCCACCGACCACACCGGCGATCAGCGCGAAGTTGCTGACAAGTCCGTCGCTGGCACCGAATACCGCAGCTCGCAACCAGCCGCCGGACACGTCCGCGTGGTGATCGGCGTGGGCGGCGGCAGGGCTGCCGTCGTTCGGTCGATGGGTCACGATGCCTGCTCCGACTGGTCCGTGGACTCCGCGTCCGAATTCTCTACTGACTCCGCAGCCGAAGTTGGCCGTCGACCCAACCAGACGATCGTCACGACCGCCCCCAGCCCGACCAGCACCGAAGTCCAAAGGTTCAGCCGAAGTCCGAGGAAACTGTTGGCCGGGTCGATGCGCAAGTACTCGATGAAGAACCGGCCGAGGCAGTACAGCGCGATGTACGTGAAGAACAACTGTCCGGGACGAAGCCGGGTACGCCGTTCGATGAGCAGCAGCAACCCAGCCACCACCAGCATCCACAACGACTCGTACAGGAACGTCGGGTGGAAGGTCTCGAACTGCTCGTAGCCTTCAGGCCGCTTGTCCAGCGGCACCTCCAGGGCCCAAGGCACATCTGTCGGGCGCCCGAACAGTTCGACGTTGAAGTAGTTGCCCCAGCGACCGATCGCCTGGGCCACGGCGATGCCTGGTGCGATCGCGTCCCCGACAGCGAGCACGGACACGCCGGCGCGACGGGCCCCGATGTAGGCGCCCACCCCGCCCATCGCGATCGCACCCCAGATGCCGAGGCCGCCCTGCCACACGTAGAGCGCTTCGACCGGCCGGCACGTGTCGCAGAAGTACAACTGGGCGTCGGAGATCACGTGGTACAGCCGCCCGCCGATGATGCCGAACGGCACGGCCCAAACGGCGATGTCGCCGATGACTCCAGGCTCACCGCCGCGCGCGCGCCACCGGCGCTCGCCGATCCAGATGGCCGCGACGATGCCGAGGATGATCGCCAGCGCGTAGGCGCGCAGCGGAAACGGTCCTAACTGCCACTCCGCCTGCTCGGGGCTGGGGATGGACAGCGGTAGCACTACTGGGCTCCGACCGCCTCGCGCAGACCCTCCGGCGTGTACTGCTCGCGCGGGATGTCTTCACCGTTCACCTGAACCGTCGGCGTGGAGGTCACCCCCAGGTCACGGCTGCTCTTGGTCACCAACCGAACCCATTCGCTGTATGTCTGGTCGTCCACGCAGGTGTCGAACTCGGTCTTGGCGTCGCCCTCAATGCCAACCTGAGCGCCGAACGACTTCAGTTCGTCGTCGGTCCAGCCGGTTCCCTCGACTTCGGGCTGGTTGGCATACATCGGTCTTGTGGAAGTCGACGAACTTGCCGTCAACGTCCGCGCATGCGGCCGCATTGGCGGATCGGGCCGACGCATCGTTGCCCAAGTTCGCGTCCAGGAACGACATGATGTAGTAGAGCGTCGTCGTGTCATTGGCCTCGGTCAGTTCGCGGACGGTGTCCCCGGAGGCGGCCTCGAACTGGGCGCAGGCGGGGCACTGGAAGTCCTCGAAGAGGGCCATTTGGGTGTCGCCGGAGCCGAACACCAAGGCGCCGTCTTCCTGTGCGCTCGGCGGCGTAGCGAAGTCCGAGGCGATTCGGTTGTTCCACGCGATCAGCGCGGTGATGCCGGCCACCAGGATCAGTACCACGGCGATGATCCCGATGCGGAAGAACCGCTCCCGGCGAGCATCGGCGGACTTCTGCGCTTCGCGCTGTGCGGCGAGCCGGTCCCGGGCGTCGCGGCGGCTCTCGCGGCTCTTGTTGGACTGGCTGCTCATGGCTTGCTCTCCTCGTCAGCGCCGCCGCCTTCGGCTGCGGCTTCGTCGTCCCACTCATCGAATACGCCCGAGTCGTGCGTTCCCGCGACTCCGGACTTGTCCAAGGCGAACCGGCTACCAGGGAAGATAATGAGCCATATCGCCAGACCCAGGAACAGCAGGTCCCGCACGATTTCCTGGACGTACTGCGTTTCCACGCCTTCGGCCAGGTCGCCGCCGCCGCCGAAGCAGCCGCAGTCGATGCGCAGCCCCCGGGCCCAGGCCGAGGCAACCCCGGCGATGAACGCCACCATCAGGATCGCGGTGATCACGGCGCTGAGCCGGGTGCCCAGCCCCAAGAGCAGCAGGATCCCGATGGCGATCTCGGCCACCGGTAGCCCATAGCCGATGATCTCGCCAAGGGCCGGCGGGAAGATTCGGTACGCCTGAACCGCAGCGGCCGCAAGATCCGGGTCGGTGACCTTGAGCCCACCGGCGACAAGCAGTACCCCGGCCAGGACTAGCCGCGCCAGCGTGCTGAACCACAACTGCCACGGTTTGCCCTTGATCCGATCGGTCGTGCCGACCTCGATCGCCGTGCTCATGCCGCCTCCGCCAGTCTGGTGATGTCGTCACGCAGGTCGCCGACCGTAGTCCCTTGGGTCCAGACGAGCCGTCCGGCGCCCACGGCGTCGAAACCGATCACTTGGGTCCCGTGCTCCACCTCGTAGCCCCCGGCGACTGGCACGGTCCCTTCCAGCGCCACCCCGAGTGCCGCCGCAGTGTCGGCGACCTGCTCCGGCGTGCCGGTAAGCCCTTCGAAGGCGCTGTCGAACTGGTCCAGGTACTCCCGGACGACCTGCGGCGTGTCGCGCTCCGGGTCGACGGTGATGAACAGCAGCTGCGTTGCGTCGGCCACCTGATCGTCGGCACGCCGCAGCGCCGCGGCGACGTCGGCCAAAGTGGTGTTGCAGATGTCCGGACAGTGCGTGTAGCCGAAGAAGACCAGAGTGACTCCGGCCTGGGCATCGGTCGCCGGGTTGAAGATCTCCCCGCGAGTGTCAGTCAACTCCACATCCGGAAGCGGATACGGCTGCGCCAACTCGGATCCGGCGAATTCGCCGTCTGACTCCGCCGAGATGAGCACGCCCGCGGGATTGTCGGCCGAGGCACTGCTACCGGCGCATCCGGTCAGCCCGAGGACGCCCACGAGCGCCAGGAAGCCAGCAGCACCGCGCATGGCCCTGTGACGGCGGGCCGGACCGATGCGGTTCCGGCCGCGTTCGGCCCAGGCGGCAACAGTTACAGACGTCACGATGCGCCCCGCACGCCCGCGGCCAGGTCTGCGGCCAATTCCGCGACCGAATCAATCCAGTTGGGCCGGTTCAGAATCCGGTCCACGAAGGCCGAACCGACGATCACACCGTCGGCGAAGCGGGCGACGTCCGCAGCCTGCTCGGCGGTGCTCACGCCCAGCCCCACGCACACTGGCAAATCGGTGACCCGGCGAACCCGGTCGACCAGGGCCTCGGCCCGCTCCCCCACCGAAGTCCGGGCACCGGTCACGCCCATGGTGGAAGCCGCATAAACGAAACCGCGGGTGACCCCGGCAACGATCCGCAACCGCTCGTCGGTGCTGCTCGGTGCGACCAGGAACACGGGGTCCAGACCCGCGGCGGCGGCCGCGTCGAGCCACGGCTCGGCCTCTTCGGGGGTCAGATCCGGGGTGATCACCCCAGAGCCACCTGCTGCCGCCAGTTCGTTGGCGAAGCGCTCCAGGCCGTACCGCTCGATCGGGTTGTAGTAGGACATGACCAGCGCCGGAGTCCCGGTAGCAGCGACCGCTCCCGCCGTTGCGATCACGTCCGGAGTGGTTACGCCGTTGGCCAGGGCTGACTCGACCGCACGCTGAATCGTTGGACCGTCCATCAAGGGATCGGAGTAGGCCAGCCCCACCTCGACGGCGTCGACGCCGGCCTTGGTCATGGCGTGCAGCGCGTCGACAGCGCCATCGACCGTGGGAAACCCGGCCGGCAAATAGGCGATGAGGGCGGCACGACCTTCGGCGCGGGTGCGCGCGAACAATTCCGCGAGATGGCTCATTCGCTGTCCATCAGGCCGAACCACTTGGCCGCGGTGTCCACGTCCTTGTCGCCGCGCCCGGAGAGGTTGACGACGATTACCGAGCCCGCGCCCAGCTGCCGACCGGCGCGCAGGGCCCCGGCCAGCGCATGGGCACTCTCGATGGCCGGGATGATCCCCTCGGTTCGGCACAGCAGTCCGAACGCCTCCATCGCCTCGGCATCGGTGACCGGCTCGTAGGTCGCCCGGCCGGTGTCGGCGAGCCAGGCGTGCTCCGGCCCAACGCCTGGGTAGTCCAGCCCGGCGGAGATTGAATGGCTTTCGATGGTCTGACCCATGTCGTCCTGCAGGACGTACGAGCGCGCACCGTGCAGCACCCCGGGGCTGCCCCCGGTGATGCTGGCCGCGTGCCGACCGGTGTCCACGCCGTCGCCGCCGGCTTCGAAACCCATAAGCCGAACGCCGGCGTCATCGATGAATCCGGAGAAGATGCCGATGGCGTTGGACCCGCCACCAACGCATGCCGCCACCGCGTCCGGCAGCCGACCGGTCCGCTGCAGTACCTGCTCGCGGGTCTCGATGCCAATAACCTCGTGGAACCGCCGCACGATCGTGGGGAATGGATGCGGCCCAGCGACGGTCCCAATCAGATAGTGCGTGTTCTCCACGTTGGTGACCCAGTCCCGCATGGCCTCGTTCATGGCGTCCTTGAGGGTGCGCGAACCCGCGGTCACCGGGACGACATCGGCGCCCAGCAGCCGCATGCGAGCAACGTTGAGGGCCTGCCGTCGGGTGTCTTCCTCGCCCATGTAGACCAGGCACTCCAGGCCCATCAGCGCGGCGGCGGTCGCGGTGGCCACGCCGTGCTGACCGGCACCGGTCTCGGCGATGACGCGCGTCTTGCCCATGCGCCGGGTCAGCAGCGCCTGCCCGAGCACGTTGTTGATCTTGTGCGAACCGGTGTGGTTCAGGTCCTCGCGCTTGAGCAGGACCCGCGCCCCACCCGCATGCTCGGAGAACCGGGGCACGTCGGTCAGCGGGCTGGGTCGACCCGTGTAGTCGGTCAGTAGGCCGGTCAACTCAGCGGCGAAGTCCGGGTCGCTCTGCGCGGCGATGAACTCCCGCTCGAGTTCGGCCAGCGCCGCCATCAGCGCCTCCGGGACGAACTGGCCGCCGTATGGGCCGAAGTGGCCGAGAGCCGTCGCCGTCACAACCGCTCCCCGGCCGACGTAACCGCGTCGGCCACCACCGCGCCCGCGGCCACGAGGGCGGCCGCACTACCGGCCGGGTCCGCACCGGTTACCAGTGCCTCACCGACGAGGACCGCATCCGCGCCGGCGGCGGCGTAGCGACGCACATCCTCCGGGCCACGAACGCCGGACTCGGCGATCTTGACCACCCCGTTCGGGATGAGCGGCAGGAGACGCGCAACCACAGCGGTGTCGACCTCCAGGGTCTTCAGATTGCGGGCGTTGACTCCCACCAGATCCGCACCCGCAGCCAAGGCCCGGCGCAGTTCGCCCTCATCGTGAACCTCGACCAAGGCGGTCATCCCCAGATCGCGAATGCTGGCCAGCAGGGCGGTCAGCCGTTCGTCTGACAACGCCGCAACGATCAACAGGACCAGGTCGGCACCGTGTGCCCGAGCTTCGACCACCTGGTACTCGTCGACGACGAAGTCCTTGCGCAGCAAGGGCACCGAGACGCTCGCCCGCACCGAGTCCAGATCGGCCAAGGAACCACCGAAGCGCCGCTGCTCGGTAAGGACGCTGATCGCAGCAGCGCCGCCTTCGGCGTACGCCGACGCCAGGCCGGCCGGGTCGGCGATCTCAGCCAGGTCACCCTTGCTCGGGCTGCGCCGCTTGACCTCCGCGATCAGGGATACACCGGGCGCGGTGAGCGCGGCCACAGCATCCAACGGCCCGGGGGCCGCCGCCGCGCGCTCGGCCACGGCGCCAGCTGGCGTGGTGTCCTGGCGTCGGGCCAGATCCTCGCGGACGCCGGCCAGGATCGAGTCGAGCACGGTCACACGGGCTCCCAGCGTCCTTGGGGGTTGAGTTGAAGGGTATCCGCGACGTCAGGATCCGCCCGACACGGCGGGTCGTTGCGCAATGTCCGTCCGAACCAGGCCTAAGTCGCTAGCCTGCCGCGCAAGTGCCGACACGGGAGAGGTTCATGACCACGATGCCCCCGCCCCCGCCGGGCGACGAAGGAAGCGAACGCCCCGAGGGGACCGGCGCTACTCCGCCTCCGCCCCCGCCGCCCCCGCCTATGGGTGGCGGACCGGCTACCCCGCCTCCCCCGCCACCCCCACCTCCGCCCATCGGCGGTGGCCCCGGCATGCCCCCGCCGCCGCCACCGGGAATGCCGGGTGGCTACGGGATGCCCGGACCGGATCCCGCCGTAGAGGCGACCCGTAAGAAGGCGACCAACTCGCTGATCATCTCGATCGTGTCGCTGATTTGCTGTGCGCCGCTGGCGATCCTGAGCCTGATTTGGTCCAGCCAGGCGCTCGACGCCTACCGGTCGATGCCGGGCGCACCCGGTGAGACCAACGCCAAGGCGGCTCGGATCATCTCCATCGTCGCGCTGGCGATCTGGGCGGTGCTGCTGGTCGCGAACCTGGTTGGCGGCGTCTTCTAGCCGCTATCCGACTCCGGAGCCGAGGAATGGCACGGCCGGGATGTTGCGCACGACGCTGAACGCAAGCAGGAGAGTCGTAATCGCCGGCACGATCCAGCGCGGCCAAGCAACAGCGCTGATGCGACCAAGTGAGCGAAGCAGCCAGTAGCCCCAGCCGACTACCAGCAGGGGCAGGGCCAAAAGCACCAGCAGGTTCTGGTCGGCCGCCGCCGCGACGTCGCCACGAACCAGCGCATGCACGCAGCGCAGACCGCCGCACCCGGGGCAATCGAGACCGGTGGTGGCTTGAAGCGGGCAACCGGGGTAGTGACCAGGCTCGTTGGGGTCGACTGCCGACACGTAGCCCAGTGCCGCTGCCACGCCCAGAGCAGTTGCCGCGGGGGCGAACCAGGCTCGGTGCCGCAGCCCGGCGAGCCTCGCTCCGGACCGGTCGGATCCGGTACGGCCGGATTCGGTCCGGTCGGTACCCGCAGGGGCGTGCATGACCACGACGGCAGTATGCCGTGGCTAGGTCCGAGGTGTTGGTGACTCGCCCGCCGGAGCGGCCACCGGTAGGCGCACGGTGAAGCAGGCGCCACCCTCCGGGGCATGCTGAGCGCGCGCCGTTCCCCCCAGGCGTTGCGCCAGGCCCGCGACCAGCGCCAGCCCCAGACCGGTTCCGACCGGTCGTACGCCCCGGTAGCGGTCGTGGAGCACGCCGCGCTCGAAAGCGACCTGCAGATCATCGTCGCTGAGACCCGGCCCACCGTCGCGAACTTCCAGTTCCACCCAGGAATCGACCGCACGCAGCGCCAAGACGATCGGCGCGCCGCTGGGGGTCACGCGCAACGCGTTCTCTGCCAGCCCATCCACTATCTGCCGAAAGCGCGTGGCATCGGTGCGGGCAATCAACTCGGCAGCAATCTCCTCGCGGACAAGCACGCCCTCGGCGGTACAACGGTCGCGCCAGACGGTGGCGGCCTGCCGCATCAACTCCGACAGGTCGACATCGGCCAGATCCAGCCGGAACCGGTCCGCCTGCAACCGCGCCAGGTCCAAGAGGTCGGAGACCAGATGGTCCAGCCGCTGTGATTCGGACTCCAGGGTCCTGCCCACACCGATCACCGACTCCGGCGCGATGGTGCCGTCGGCCAGCGCCTCGGCGTACCCGCGGATGGCGGTCAACGGCGTGCGTAGTTCGTGGCTGATCGACAGCAGGAACTGGCGCTGGCGTTCCTCGCTCAGCCGCAGCGCGTCCGACAGTTGATTCAGGGCGATGCCGAGTTCGGCGACTTCCTGCGGCCCGTCGGTAGGCAAGCGAACTTCACGGTCACCAGCCGCCAGCGCGTTCGCCGCGGCCGCGGCGTCGCGGACCGGCCGCGACAACCAACGGGCCAGCACGACGCCGATCACGGATGCCCCCGCCAGCCCGACCAGGACCGCGATCAGGATTCGCCGCCGCGATTCCGCAGCCACATCGGCGATGACCGTGACCGGTTGGGTCAACACGATGGCGCCCCCGGAGACCGGGCGCCCCTCGATCAAGAGTTCGGGTTCCTGGTCGCTGTTGACGACGGACACCGATTCGCCGGAAAGCAGTGTTTGCGCCTGCTCCTCGCTCAGCTGCGCCGGCTTTCGACCGTCAGCGCTGAGGACGAACGCGTTTACCCCCTGCTGCTCCAGCACTCGCACCAACCGGATCGGCCGAGTCGGCCCGCCAACACCGGCAGTGGCTTCGACGCTGGAGGCGACCAGATCCGCCTGCCGCGCCAAAGCCGCTTGGGCCTGCTGCACCGCGGCCCCACGCACCTGGCCGAGCAGCAATCCGGCCGCCATGAGACCGGCCACCGCCGCCGCCGCGACGGTGGCGGCGACAACTCGTACGACCAGCCCCGAGCGGGTCGGGGTCACCTCACGCGTCGATGGCGTATCCGACACCGCGCACCGTCCGGATCGGGCAGTCTGGTCCCAACTTCGACCGCAACTGAGCTACGTGCACATCAACGGTGCGAGTGCCCGCGGCCGAGGCGTAACCCCAAACCTCGCTGAGCAGTTCGTCCCGGGAGTACACGCGACCGGGGCGCCGCATCAGTTGCGCGAGGAGGTCGAACTCGGTGGCAGTGAGATGCACCGCCTTGCCGGCCACGGCGACGGTGCGGCGCTCCGGGTCCAGAACGACACCGCCGACGGAAAGCGGTTCGCGTTCTCCGGCGACCCCACCCCGACGCAGCACGGTCTTGACCCTGGCCACCAGTTCGCGCGGGCTGAACGGCTTGGTGATGTAGTCGTCCCCGCCGATCTCCAGCCCGAGGACCCGGTCCACTTCGTCGTCACGAGCGGTTACGAAGATCAACGGAGTCCAGTCGCCGCCGGCGCGCAACTGCCGGCACACCTCCACGCCGTCCAGGCCCGGCAGGCCCACGTCCATGACGATCGCCACGGGGTGCAGCCGCCGAGCGGCGGTTAGCCCCGCCTGCCCGTCGAACTCCACATGGACACCGAAGCCTTCGCGGCTTAGGTAGAGCCGGATCAGGTCGGCGATGGCTCGCTCGTCCTCAACCACCAGGACCAGCCCGCGCGCGCCTGTATCCGGCATGGGTTCAGCGTGCCAGCGGGGCGGTTCGGAAAGCCGCAGAAGTACGTAAGGGGATTGTCAGGATGCGTTCGCGCCCTGCTTGCCCATCCCGGCCATGGACATGACCTTGCCGACGATCGCACCCACGACGCAGATCCCAAGGCCGACGAAGAACAGCCACGGCTGGACGACCAGGAACGACACCGCCCCGACCAGCGAACCGATCATGATGATGATGACGGCTGTCCAGGCCGCGGGGGTCTGTCCGTGGTTGTCATGCTCAATGGCCATGCTGCGTCCCTCCCCGATCTTCGCTCGGCTGCTACCGAGCTGGCTGCGTCATTCTGTGCCGGGTCATTGTGTCAGGTCGGCTGCCGGTTCGCCGCAGGCCCGGCGGTCGGATCCTCGCCCCGATCCAGCGCTGTCCAGGGATCGACCTGGGCGTCGGCGGCACCGGTGCGGCCACGCGGCGGCGCTTGGGTCACGAGAGCAGCCGCGCACAGCAGACCGAGGATCGCGGCAAACACCGCCGCGACCATCCAAGCGCCGCCACCGGATCCCACCGCCACCCCGAGCGCCAGGAGCAGAAGGACCGCAGCAACCGCGCCCACCGCCCGCCGCAGGAAGGCACCCACGAACCACGCCAACAACCCGGCCGCCGCAACTGCCCAGCCGACTGCCGTGATCACCGGCAACTCTGCTGCCCACGGCCGTCCGCCGAGCCCGACCAGAGCTGCTCCGGCCAGCACCACACCGGCCGGCGCCCAACGCCGCAGGCGCTCGCTCATCCGATGGGCCGAAGTGACTCGGCTGCGGCCACCGCCCGTAGGACCGCCGCTGCCTTGTTGGCGCATTCGGCGTCCTCTGCGGCCGGGACGGAATCAGCCACGATCCCGGCGCCGGCCTGCACATAGGCGACCCCGTCGCGAATGACCGCAGTCCGAATCGCGATGGCTGCATCCAGATCGCCGGCGAAATCCACGTAGCCGACGACGCCGCCATAGAGGCCGCGGCGCGTCGGTTCCAGTTCATCGATGAGTTCCATGGCCCGCACCTTTGGGGCCCCGGACAGCGTGCCGGCCGGGAAGCAGGCCAGCAGCGCGTCCAGAGCGGAGCAGTCCTTGGCCAGGTCCCCGACGACCGTGGACTCGATGTGCATGACGTGGCTGTACCGCCGGACTGTCATGAAGTCGATCACCTCGACCGAACCGGGCCGGCAGACGCGTCCGAGGTCGTTGCGGCCCAGGTCGACCAGCATCAGGTGCTCGGCCCGCTCCTTCTCATCAGCCAGCAGTTCCTCGGCCAGATGCGCGTCCTCCGCCGGGGTGGCGCCGCGCCACCGGGTTCCGGCGATCGGCCGGGTCAGGGCGCGTCCGCCTTCGACCTTGACCAATGCTTCTGGGCTGGAGCCGACCACGTCCATCCCGTCCAACCGCAGCAAGTACAGGTACGGGCTGGGGTTGCTGGCCCGCAGGCGCCGGTACACGTCCAGCGCGTCGGCACCGCACTCCATCTCGAACCGCTGCGAGATGACGATCTGGAACGCCTCGCCGGCAACGATCGCCGCGCGCGCCTCTTCCACCGCGGCCGTGTACTCCGTCGAGCTGCGCCGGCGCCGGACCTGCGGTTCCGGCGCCACCAGCGGTGGCCGGACCGCGTGCGTCGGCACCGGCTGAGCCAGCGCGGCCTCCATCGCATCGAGCCGCGAGACGGCGTCCCGCCAGGCCGCATCAATGCGCTTGGAACTGTTGTCCCAGTTCACCGCGTTGGCGATAAGCAGGAGACTCCCATCGGAGTGATCCAGCACGGCCAGGTCAACGGCCAGCAGGAAGGCCAACTCCGGCAGGTTCAGGTCGTCCTCGGCGTGGCTGGGCAGGCGCTCCAACCGCCGGACGGCGTCATAGGCCAGGAAGCCCACGAGACCGCCGGTCAGTGGCGGCAGACCGGCGAATCGCGGTGTGTGCAGAAAGTCCAGCGTTTCGCGCAGCACGGTCAACGGGTCGCCGCCCTGCGGCACCCCAGTCGGTGGCGTCCCCAACCAGATCGCAGCGCCGTCGCGCTCGGTCAAGACCGCGGGCGCTGATGCGCCCACTATCGAGTAGCGGCTGAACGCCCCGTCCGGCTCGGCGGACTCCAGCAAGAACGTGTTCGGTCGATCACCGGCCAGGGCGGCGTAGACGCCAACCGGGGTGAGGGCGTCCACGATCAGTCGGCGCACCACCGGCACCACCCGTCGGTCCGCGGCGAGCTCGCGGAATGTGTCCAGGTCGGGGGCGCAGGAGGCTTCGGGATCGAACGCCGCCAGCAGGTCCGGAGACTGCCGACTCACCGCGCGTCCACGGGCGATGCGTCCACGGGCAATTCAGTGAAGAAGCAGGTGCGATTGCCGGTGTGGCAGGCGGCGCCGGTCTGATCGACGGACAACAGGACGGCGTCGCCGTCGCAGTCAAGCCGGGCGGCGATCACCCGCTGGGTGTGACCGGAGGTGTCGCCCTTGCGCCAGTACTCACCGCGGCTGCGGGAGTAGTAGGTCGCCCAACCCGTACTTAGCGTGCGGGCTAGAGCCTCGTCGTCCATCCAGGCGACCATGAGCACTTCGCCGGTGTCGTGTTGCTGCGCCACCGCACAGAAGAGCCCGTCGCGGTCGCGCTTGAGCCGGTCGCCGATGGCCGGGTCCAGGTCGGTCACGGCGACATCCTCCCAGTCCGACCGCGGCGCCATCAGACGCGGTTAAGGAAGTCCGCCAGCAGGCCGTCGAAGCGGGCGCGCTGCTGGCGCCCGGCGACCACGTGCGCCAGGTCCGGCCATTCCAGCGACTCGACTTTGGGCAGTTCGTCGGCCAGGGCGCGGGTCAGGCGTGGCGGAGTGATCACGTCGGCGCCCGCATGCAGAACCAGCGCCGGCACGTCGATCCCACCCAGACGCCCAATCGTGTCGTGGGACAAGCACGCCTCCGTGAGCCGCTCGTGGGTCCCCAGGTGCCCGTCCAGGTCACTCCAGGCACCGGCCGGGCCGAGGATGCGGTCGCGATTGTCCGAGTAGAAGTCGGGATCGAACGCCGTCGCGGCGCAGAGTCGCTGGAAGGCCGCGAAACCGCTGTCCCGGTGCGCCTCGACGAAGGACACCATCAGATCGGCGAAGGCGGCATCAACCCGGGCCCAGGTTCCGGACAGGAAGAGGCTCCGCACCAACTCGGGACGCTGGATCGCCAGTTCCTGGGCGATGCAGCCGCCCATCCCCACGATGCCAACCACATGGGCTGCTGCGGCATCGACCTCGTCCAGAACAGCGGCAGCATCGTCGGCGAGCCGGCGCATGCTCGCCGGACCCGTGTCATCCGTGCTGGCGCCGATGCCGCGGTAGTCGAACACGATCAGGCGGTAGCCGGACTGCAGCACCCGCGGCGCGTGGCGCAGGTTGCCGTGCCCGTACGTCCCCCAACCGCCCATGAGCAGCACGGGGTCGCCGCCCCCGTGCACTTCGTAGTGGATGGCGACATCGCCACGCTCCAGCAATGGCACCGCGCCCTCCCCCGTTGAGAATCGGATCCCGATCGTAGGCGCGCTCTCAGCAGATGCGCGGAATCGGACGGGTACGTAGCCTCCGTCCCATGACGACACTTGCGCAGGCCGAACGTGCCGCCCTGGCTGATTTGCTCGACAAGGTGGGCCCCGAGGCCCCCACCCTCTGCGAGGGCTGGCGGAGTTCGGAGTTGACCGCCCACCTGGTGGTCCGCGAAGGCAACATGCTCGCCAGCATCGGCATCGTCGTAGACAAGCTAGCCAACCTCCACGACTCCGCCATCGAACGAGCAGTGAGCGCGACCGCGTACCCCGACCTGGTGGCGCAGGTGCGCAACGGCCCGCCGAAGTGGTCGGGATTCCGGATCGGCAAGGTCGACGAGATGGCCAACGGCGCGGAGTACTTCATCCATCACGAGGACGTTCGCCGCGCTGCCGACGGGTGGGAGCCCCGGCAGCTGCGCGACTCCGACGAGGCCTTCCTCTGGGCCGTCGTCAGCAAGCGCGGACGCGTCTTCTTCCGCTCATCGCCCGTCGGAGTAGTGCTGCGCACCCTGGACGGACGGGAGGCAACGGTGATCGACAAGCCGAACCCGGTGACGCTGACCGGCAAGCCGTCGGAGTTGGCGATGTATGCGTTCGGTCGCCGCGAACACGCGCTGGTTGAGCTAAACGGCGCTGCCGACGCCCTTGATGCCTTCAAGGGTGTCGACCTGGGCGTGTGACCGCACCACCGCTACGGCTACGACCAGTTGCCTCACTTGCTCGCTATGGACGGGTGGCCGTGCGAACCGGCACACCCGACGCCTCCAGGCTGGACTTGACCTCAGCCACAGTCATCTCCCCGAAGTGAAAGACGCTGGCAGCCAGCACCGCGTCCGCGCCGGCCGCCACAGCCGGTGCGAAGTCGGCAAGGGACCCAGCTCCCCCGCTGGCGATCACGGGAACAGTCACAGCGGCGCGCACCTGCTGAATCAGTTCCAGGTCAAAGCCGTCCTTGGTGCCGTCGGCATCCATCGAGTTGAGCAGGATCTCCCCAACCCCGCGCCGGGCCCCCTCGGCCGCCCAGGCGACGGCGTCCAAACCTGTGCCTTGCCGGCCACCATGCGTCGTTACCTCAAAGCCGGAGTCGGTGCCGACCCCACGGCGGGCATCCACCGACAACACCAGGACCTGAGAGCCGAACTGTGCGGCGATCTCGTCGATCAGGTCCGGTCGGGCGATGGCTGCAGTGTTCACCCCGACTTTGTCCGCCCCGGCACGTAACAACCGGTCGACATCACCGACGCTGCGCACCCCGCCGCCAACCGTGAGCGGGATGAAGACCTGCTCGGCAGTTCTACGAACCACGTCATAGGTCGTCTCCCGGTCGCCACTACTGGCGGTGATGTCGAGGAAAACCAACTCGTCGGCGCCCTGCTCGTCGTAGCGGCGCGCCAGTTCCACCGGGTCGCCGGCGTCGCGCAGGTCCAGGAAGTTCACACCTTTGACGACTCGACCGGCGTCCACGTCCAGACACGGAATAACCCGGACGGCCAACGACATGCCGACCACCCTAGGCACACCTATCCTCACCGCATGAGCCAGGCGAAGATCGACGAAATCGGGCAGGGCAAGTACCTGAGCCTGACCACGTTCAAGCGGGACGGGACCGCGGTGCCGACGCCGGTGTGGGTAGCCGCTGTGGACGATCGGCTTCTCGTTTGGACCCAGGCCGACTCCGGCAAGGCCAAGCGCCTGCGCAACTCCGGTGCGGTACTCGTCGCACCCTGTGACAGTCGTGGTCGGCTACGTGGCGAGCAGGTGCCCGGTGCGGCCCGGCTTCTTGACGACCCCGGGACCGCCGACGTCGAGCGCGTATTCACGGACAAGTTCGGGCTGGCCTTCAAGTTCTTCCGACTGCTTGGCAAGAGGCGGGCCAAGTCCGGTCATGTGGGCGTCGAGATTCGCCTCAACGGCGCCGGCAACGGCGCCTAGGGCAGAGTCCAGTCGATCGGCTCCGCCCCCTGCGCGAGCAGGGCATCGTTGGCGCGGCTGAACGGCTTGGAACCGAAGAAGCCGCGATCGGCGGACATCGGGCTGGGATGCGCGCTGGTGATGCAGGGGATGCTCCCGAGCCGCGGCTGGAGTGTCTGTGCGTCGCGACCCCAGAGAATCGCGATCAGCGGACCACCCCGCGCAACGAGGGCATCGATGGCCCGGTCGGTGATCTGCTCCCAGCCTTTGCCCCGGTGCGACGCCGGATTGCGCGGCCCAACCGTCAGGACCCGGTTCAGCAGCATTACCCCGCGGTCGCACCATGGGGACAGGTCGCCCGTGGCGGGGACCGGGCAGCCGATGTCCGTGCTCAGTTCCCGGAATATGTTCTGCAGCGACCGCGGCAGGGGCCGGACATCAGCCGCCACTGAGAACGAAAGGCCCACCGGGTGCCCCGGCGTCGGGTACGGGTCCTGCCCGACGATCAGCACCCGCACGTCGGCGAGCGGATAGGTGAAGGCGCGCAGCACGTCGGCGCCCGCCGGCAGATAGCCGCGACCGGCCGCAACCTCCGCGCGCAGGAAGCCGCCCATGGCGGTGATGCGGTCGGCCACCGGATCAAGCGCTTCGGCCCAGCCCGGATCGACGAGCTCGGCCAGGGGGCGGGGGGCGTTCAGTTGCCGGACACCGCCTGCAACGCCTCGGTGAGCGTGAATGCGCCGGCGTACAGCGCCTTGCCGACGATGGCACCCTCAACGCCGTCGGGAACGAGCGCCGACAGCGCGCGCAGATCCGCCAAGCTGCTCACCCCGCCGGAGGCAATGACCGGTCGGTCCGTAGCCGCGCACACCCGGGCGAGGAGATCGAGGTTGGGACCGGTCAAGGTGCCGTCCTTGGTTACGTCAGTGACCACGTACCGGGCGCAACCGTCGGCATCCAGGCGCGCCAGGGTCTCCCACAGATCGCCACCTTCGGACGTCCAACCGCGGGCGGCCAACGTGCTGCCACGCACGTCCAGGCCAACGGCAATCCGATCGCCATGCTCGGCGATCACGCGCCGCGTCCAGTCCGGGTCCTCCAGCGCAGCGGTGCCCAGGTTGACGCGGCGGCAGCCGGTAGCCAGCGCGGCTCGCAGCGAAGCGTCATCACGTATGCCGCCGGACAACTCCACGTCGACGTCCAGCCGCCGGACCAGGTCGGCCAGCAAGTCAGCATTCGATCCGCGGCCGAACGCCGCGTCCAAGTCAACGAGGTGGATCCACTCCGCACCGGCCTGCTGCCACGCCAGGGCCGCGTCGGCGGGGTCTCCGTAATCGGTCTCCGATCCAGCCTCGCCCTGAACGAGGCGGACCGCTTGCCCGTCGGCAACGTCTACCGCCGGCAACAGCACCAGCTTGTCACTCATTAACCCACCTCGTCATAGCGTCAATATCCAATTGCCCAGCAAGCGCAGCCCCGCGGATCCGGATTTCTCCGGATGAAACTGTGTGGCCGTAAGTGCACCGTTCTCAACAGCGGCCACGAACGGCTCGCCATGCGTGCTGTAGGTGACCAGCGGGTCCGCGAGTCGGGAGTCCGGGGCCAGAGTCCACGCGCGCGCCGCGTAGGAGTGCACGAAGTAGAAGCGCTCATCGCCAACACCGGCGAACAGAACCGAATCCGTCGGCGCCTGAACGGTGTTCCAACCCATGTGCGGCAAGACGTCGGCGCGCAGCCGTTCCACCGTCCCCGGCCACTGCCCCAGCCCGTCACTGTGGACACCGTGCTCGTCGCCGGACTCGAACAACACCTGCATGCCCACGCAAATGCCCAGTACCGGCCGGCCACCGGCCAGCCGGGTGTCGATCAGCCGTGGCGCCCCGACTTCGCGAAGCCCCTGCATGCAGGAAGCAAATGCTCCGACGCCAGGCACGACCAGGCCGTCGGCGGTGCGGCAAACGTCGAGGTCGGCGGTCAGCACGGCATCGGCGCCGGCTGCCTCAATGGCGCGAACCGCCGAGCGCACGTTGCCTGAGCCGTAGTCGAGCACGGCTACTCGAGGGCGAGCGGTCACTGCCCCCACCAGGCCAGTCCGGCGGCCAATGCCAACGCCGCACCCACACCCACAACGACCGCGCCGACACGGTGCTCATTACGGAACAACGAGTAGGAGCCACCGCCGAGAAAACCTGCCAAGGCAAGCATCAGGATGCTGATCATGGCGCCGCTACAGGCTGCCCTTGGTCGACGGGATCCCAATCACGCGCTCGTCGCGGGATGCCGCCACTCGCAGCGCGCGCGCCACCGCCTTGAACTGCGCCTCGACCACGTGGTGGGCGTTGCGTCCGGAAAGTACGCGCACGTGCAGGCAGATCCGCGCCTCGGCAACGATCGACTCCCAGATGTGCCGGGTGAGAGTTGTGTCGTAGGTGCCGATGAGTTCAACGATCTCCGGCTCGGTGTGCACCACGTAGGGACGACCGGACAGGTCGACGGCGGCCTGGACCAGGGTCTCGTCAAGGGGTACCAGTGCGTCACCGAATCGGCGGATGCCGGCCTTGTCCCCCAACGCTTCCCGCAGCGCCTGGCCGACCGCCAGTGACGTGTCCTCAACAGTGTGGTGGGCATCAACATCGAGATCGCCGATCGTCTGCACCGACAGGTCCAGTCCGCCGTGCTTTCCGAGCTGCGCCAACATGTGGTCGAAGAACGGCACGCCGGTGGCCACGTTGACGTCACCGGACCCGTCCAGGTCGAGGGTGACCGCGACCTGGGATTCCTTGGTGTTGCGCTGGACCGTCGCTGTGCGGCTCACGCGATGACCTCCTCAAGCGCCCGCCGAAACGCGCGCATCTCCTCCGGCGTGCCAATGCTCACCCGAAGCCAACCATCCGGGCCGGTCTCCCGGATCAGCACGCCTCGGTCCAGGAGCTGCGACCACACCTGGTGCCGGTCCGGAAATCGCCCGAACAGCACGAAGTTGGCGTCGGACTCGGCGACCTCAAGGCCGTTGTCGCGCAACCACTGGACCAACTCGTCGCGGCCGCTGCGCAGATCGTCCACCTGCGCGAGCAATGAGTCGGCGTGCGCGAGGGCCGTGCGCGCGACCGCCTGGGTCACCGCCGACAGGTGGTAAGGAAGCCGGACAACCTGCAGCGACCGCACGATCACGGGATCCGCGGCCAAGTAGCCGACGCGGGCACCCGCCAGCGCGAACGCCTTGCTCATGGTCCGGGTGACGACCAGCCTGGGGTGGTCGGCCAGCAGGCTCAGCGCGGTCGGGGTGCCCGGGCGCCGGAACTCCGCGTAGGCCTCGTCGACCACGACCAGGCCTGGCGCGGCCGCCAGGATCGCCGCAAGCGTGTCGGACTCCAGAGCCGTCCCGGTCGGGTTGTTTGGGCTGGCCAGCAACACCACGTCGGGCTGGTGTTCGGCGATCGCGTGCAGAGCCGCAGTCCGATCTATGCCGAAGTCCGGCAGCCGATCCACGGTCTGGTACTCGGTGAAGGTGTCGCGGCAGTACTCCGGGTACATCGAGTACGTCGGTGCGAAGCTGAGGGCCACCCGGCCGGGACCACCGAAGGCCTGCAGCAACTGCAGCATCAGTTCGTTGGATCCGTTGGCGACCCAGATGTGCTCCGCCGACAACTGCACCCACTCCCGCTGGTGCAAGTAGTCGGCCAACTCCAAGCGCAGCGCGACGGCGTCACGATCCGGGTAGCGATTCAGCGTGCGCGCCGCGTGCGCGATCGCCATGGTCAGGTCATCGACGAGTTCGTCGTCCGGCGCGTAGGGGTTCTCGTTTACGTTCAGCCGAACCGGCACATCAAGTTGCGGCGCCCCATAGGGATCCAGACCGCGCAGGTCCGCCCGAAGCAGCATCTCCAATTCGGGCCGCTCGCCGGTCATGTCGGGCCTGGTCCGGTCCGGACGCGGACGGCATCGACATGAGCAGCCAGGTCCTCCGCGCCGCCCAACGCCGTGACGTGGTCGGCGATGCCGGCAAGCGCGTCCCGGTCGTACTCCACCAGGTGAATCCCCCGCAGGAAGGTCTCCACCGACAGTCCACCGGTGAACCGCGCCGTACCACCAGTCGGGAGCACGTGGTTGGAACCGGCCAGGTAGTCGCCGAGGCTGACCGGGGAATACGGCCCGACGAAGATCGCCCCCGCGTTACGCACCCGGCGCGCGCGTTCGGCGGCGTCGCGGGTCAAGACCTCCAGGTGCTCGGCCGCCCAGGAGTCGACGACCGCGAGTCCGGCGTCAAGGTCGTCGACGAGCGCGAACGCCGACTGATTCGTCAGCGCCGTCTGCACCCGTTCCGTGTGTCGGGTGATTGGCACCTGGCGCGCCAACTCGACGTCAACAGCGTCTAGCAGGGCCGGCGAATCCGTGACGAGCAGGCAGGAGGCGTTCGGGTCGTGTTCGGCCTGAGCGATCAGATCGGCCGCCACGAAGGCCGGGTCGGCGGAATCGTCGGCAAGGATGCCGATCTCGGTGGGACCGGCCTCTGCATCGATACCCACGCGGCCGGCCACGAGCCGCTTGGCCGCGGCCACGTAGACGTTGCCCGGGCCGGTGACCAGGTCCACACGTGGGCAGGACTCCGTTCCGAACGCGAACATGCCGATCGCCTGGGCGCCGCCAACCGCGTACACCTCCGCCACGCCGAGTAGTTCGCAGGCCGCCAGCACTGCGGGGTGCGGCAGACCATCGAACTGCGCCTGTGGCGGGCTGGCGACTGCCAACGAGGACACACCGGCGACCTGCGCGGGCACCACGTTCATCACCACGCTGCTGGGATAGGCCACCAGGCCACCCGGCACATAGAGGCCGACGCGACCCACCGGCAGCCAGCGCTCGGTGACGCGCCCGCCGGGCACAACATCGACCACTGCATCAGGGCGCAACTGCGCCTGGTGAACGGCGACCGCCCGGCGACGAGCCTCCTCCAGTGCCGCCCGAACCCTCGGGTCCAACTCGGCAAGCGCGCGCCGCAGCGCCTCGGCGGGTACGCGCAGAGCCGCCAAGTCGACTCCGTCGAAACGGCTGGTGGCCGCGCGGACCGCGGCATCACCACGGGTGCGGATGTCGTCTAGGAGCGGACCGACCGATTCGACTGCCGCGGACACATCCAGCTTCGCACGCGGCAGCACGTCCTCGGCGGACGCGGTCCTCCCACGGAGGTCTATTCGGCGGATCATGGCTTGCCGGAGTTTAGGTGCGCGCCGGGTCGCGTCGAATCGGGGCCGTCGCGCCGGCGTGTGCCTAGCCTGTGGCGGTGGTCAAGTCCGGCGGCACCCCGGCCGTCAAAGCCCTGCTGCAGGCCAAGGCGGACTTCTCGCTGCACGAGTACGACCACGACGGGGAAGCCAACTTCGGTCTCGAGGCTGCGAACAAACTCGGGCTCCCCCACGACCAGGTGTTCAAGACCTTGGTGGCAACGGTGGACACCGACGCCCACCTGGCCGTAGTTCCGGTGAGCGCCACCCTGGACCTGAAGGCCCTGGCCAGCGCGGTTGGTGGCAAGCGAGCGGTGATGGCGCAGGTCGCTGATGCCGAGCGCATCACCGGATACGTGGCCGGTGGGATCAGCCCGTTCGGTACCAGGCGCCGACTGTCGACGGTCCTGGATGTCAGCGCGACGGGGTTCGACCGGATCTACGTCTCCGGCGGAAAGCGCGGGCTGGACGTGGGGCTCTCCCCCTCGGTGTTGATCGAGTTGCTTGGCGCCACGGTGGCTGCGGTCGCGCGCTGGTCCTGATCTTCGGTGAGGAACAGCAGCAGGGCCCAGGTACCCACCGCGCCCAAGGCTGCGGCCAGTAGAACGCCGTAGGCGTCGATCACCAAGGGCGCGTCGAGCAACGAACCCACCGCAGCCTCGGGGTCGATGTCTGCGGGGCCCAGCAACAGCCCGACCTGCCAGGCGACCAGTGCCGCAAGCAGTCCACCTACGGTCAGCGCCGCCGTCATGGGTATGGGAAAGCGGGCTCGGCGCCAGCAGCGGACGGCCGCCAGCAGCCCGACCGCCACTCCGATACCGGCGAAGACCAGCTGCGACCCAATGCGCCCCTCGCCCTGAGCGAGCAGCAGATAGACCCCGTCGTCGCGGACCTCAAGGGTCTCCGACGGACTCAGCGCCGCCCAGAGCGCTCCGTAGCCGACCCCGGCCAGCGCCAGTACCCAGACCGTGAACGCCGCTGCTCGGATCGCCGGGCGGCCGCCCAGGGATTTGGGCCCCGTCACGCCACCGCCGAAGGCCCCAGCAGCGCCTTCAGATCGCCGTACAGCGCCGGACCCGGAGCTACCCGCAGCCCATCGGGCAGTTTCCACTCGGTGATTCGTTCGCTGGCCTCCAGGCGTAGCCGGACCTCGGCCGCTCCCGGATGCGTAGCCAGGACGTCCTTGAGTCGGTCCACCACCGGGGTAACGCACCTGCTGGCCGGCAGAGTGATCACGACTGGTCCCGCGTCCACCTGCCCCAGGTCGGGCTGGGTCACGTCCATTGCGATCAGTCCGACCGCGTCGTCGCGGCGTTCCAGCCGCCCACGGATCAGGACCACCGAGTCCGGATGCAGGAGCGTGCCCGCGGCTCGGTATGCCGCGGAGAAGACCCGGACCTCGATGCTGGCGGCCAAGTCCTCGAACGTGAGGATCGCCCAGCGCTCGCCCTTCTTGGTCACCTTCGGCTGTACGTTCGTGATCAGGCCGCCGACGGTCACCACGGCGCCGTCTGGGACATCCGATCCGTTTACCAGGGCTGTGATCGACGAGTCCGCAGCTCGCTTAAGCAGATGCTCGACCCCCAGCAGCGGGTGATCGGAGACGTACAGGCCGAGCATCTCCCGCTCCGCGGCCAGCAACGTGGCCTTGTCCCACTCCACCTCAGGGATAGCGATCGTGTCTGTGGCCTCGCGCTCACCCGGCTCGTCGCTGCTGAACAGATCGAACTGACCCACGGCCTCGTTGCGCTTCAGGGACAGGGCCAGGTCCACCGCCTCGGCATGCACGGTGATGAGCCCCTGCCGGGTGTGCCCGAGGCTGTCGAAGGCTCCGGCGCGGATCAGCGACTCAACCACCCTCTTGTTGCACACGGAGGCGTTCACCCGCGCCAAGAAGTCGGCGAAGTCGGTGAACGGGTCGTCTGTCCCGCGAGCGGCCAGGATTCCTTGGACCACGCCCTCGCCGACGTTGCGCACCGCGGACAACCCGAAGCGGATGTCCTTGCCACGGGGCGTGAAGTCCGAGTCGGACTCGTTGACGTCCGGCGGCAGCACGGTGATCTTCATCCGTCGGCACTCGTTCAGGTATGCCGCCGCCTTGTCCTTGTTCTCCTTGACGCTGGTCAACAGCGCGGCCATGTACTCGGCCGGGTAGTTGGCCTTGAGGTAGGCGGTCCAGTAGGAGACCAGGCCGTACCCGGCTGTGTGTGCTCGGTTGAACGCGTAGTCGGCGAACGGGACCAGGATGTCCCAGAGCCGCTTGATCGCGGAGTCGGAGTAGCCGCGCTCCTTCATGCCGGCGGCGAAAGGCACGTACTCCTTGTCGAGGATCTCCTTCTTCTTCTTGCCCATGGCACGGCGCAGCAGATCCGCCTGTCCCAGGGAGTAGCCGGCGACGGCCTGGGCGATGGCCATGACCTGCTCCTGGTAGACGATCACCCCGTAGGTCTCCCCCAGGATGTCGGCCAGTGGTTCCGCCAACTCCGGATGAATCGGCTCCACCTGCTTGCGCTTGTTCTTGCGGTCGGCGTAGTCGTTGTGCGCGTTTGCACCCATGGGTCCGGGGCGGTACAGCGCCAGCACCGCGGAGATGTCCTCGAACGAGTCCGGCTGCATGGAGCGCAGCAACTGCCGCATCGGTCCGCCGTCCAACTGGAACACACCGAGGGTGTCCCCGCGGGACAACAACTCGAACGTCGGCCGGTCCTCCAACGGCAACGATTCCAGCAGCACTTCCGCACCACGGTTGGCGCGGATATGCGCGAGGCAGTCCTCCAGGACCGTGAGGTTGCGTAGGCCGAGGAAATCCATCTTGAGCAGACCCAGGGACTCGCATGCCCCCATGTCCAACTGCGTGATGATGCCGCCGTCGGCGTGCCGCATGATCGGGATGACATCCATCAGCGGCTCGGCGGAGAGGATCACGCCCGCGGCGTGCACACCCGCTTGCCGCTTGAGTCCTTCCAGGCCCCGGGCCGTATCGACCACCCGCTTGGCGTCCGGGTCGGTCTCGTAAAGCGTGCGGAACTCCACTCCCTCGCCGTACCGCTCGTGCTTGGGGTCGAACAGTCCGGGAAGGGAGATGTCGCGGCCCATAACCGCCGGTGGCATGGCTTTTGTGAGCCGATCGCCCAGGGCGTAGGGGTACCCGAGCACGCGGGCGGAGTCGCGGACTGCGGCCTTGGCCTTGATGGTCGAGTAGGTGACGATCTGTGCGACGCGGTCCTCGCCGTACTTGTCGGTGGCGTACTTGATCATCTCCGCACGACGGCGCTCGTCGAAGTCGATGTCGATGTCGGGCATCGACACTCGCTCCGGGTTCAGGAACCGCTCGAACAAGAGTCGGTGCGCCAACGGATCGAGTTCGGTGATGCCCAAGGCGTACGCGATCAGGGAGCCCGCCGCCGATCCACGCCCGGGGCCGACTCGGATGCCCTGCTCGTGCGCGTACCGCACCAGGTCGGCAACGACCAGGAAGTACCCCGGGTAGCCCATCTGGGAGACGACCCCGACCTCGTACTCGGCCTGCCGCCGGTGCTCGTCGGGCACGCCCTCAGGGAAGCGACGCTGCAGGCCCCGCTCCACCTCTTTCACCAGCCACGACTCCTCCGACTCGCCGGCCGGCACATCGAAACGGGGCATGAGGTCGCGGGACTGGCCGAACTCCGCGCTGCAGCGTTCGGCCACCAGCAAGGTGTTTTCCACCGCTTCGGGGAAATCGGCCCAAACCGCGCGCATCTCCGCAGCTGTCTTCAGATAGAAGTCCCTGGCGTCGAAGCGGAAGCGCTTCTCGTCGGCGATCATCCGGCCGGTCTGCACACAAAGCAGCGCGTCGTGTGCTTCGGCGTCGGTGGCGTGGGTGTAGTGCAAATCGTTCGTCGCGAGCAGCGGCAAGCCGAGGTCACGCGCCAACCGCAGCAGGTCGTCGCGGTGGCGACGCTCGATGTCGAGGCCGTGGTCCATCAACTCGCAGAAGTAGTTGTCCGGACCGAGTACGTCCCGAAGGTTGGCTGCTGCCTCGCGCGCCTTGTCGTACTGACCGACCTGCAGCCACCGGTTGACCTCACCGGATGGGCATCCGGTGGTCGCAATGATTCCTTGCCCATGCGTGCTCAGCAGCTCGGCGTCCAGGCGTGGGTACTTGCGGAAGTACCCCTCCAGGTAGGCCAGGCTGGAGATGCGGAACAGGTTGTGCAGGCCCTGCGTGGATTCGGCCAGCAGCGTGATGTGGGTGTAGTTCGACTTGCCGCGCGGAGTGCCCTCATCACCGACCTCGGCGCTGACCGCCTGGCCGAAGGAGAACGGCTCCCGGTCATGTCGGCTGCCGAGGGGGACGTAGTAGCCCTCCATGCCGATGATCGGCTTGACCCCGGCCGCTTTGCCCGCCTGGAAGAACTCGTACGCACCGAACAGGTTGCCGTGGTCGGTCATGGCCAACGCGGGCATGCCCTGCGCCGCGGCCTCGGCGAACAGGTCGGACACGCGAGCGGCGCCGTCGAGCATGGAGTACTCGGTGTGCACGTGCAGATGCACGAACGAGTCGGCCACGCGGCGAACCTCCAGATGAATGCGACCGGACGTGTGCCCGGGGAAGGCGGCCGCACCGGTCTGCCGACCGGTTGGTCGAGTCTAGGTCCCCGCGCCGGGTGCCTCCTCCGGCCACGCCGAAACGGCCCGCAGCATCCACCTATGTGGGATCCCCGCGTCGTCGAAGACGCCGGACACCACCGTGTAGCCGAGGCGCTCGTAGAAGGCCAAAGCCGACACCTGGGCCGACAGGACGGTGGTCGTCAAGCCCTCGCCGCGGGCCAGCCCCTCCAAAGCCACGACCAATGCCGCCCCCACGCCGGTCCCCCGCTGGGCCGGCAGGACGGCGATCCGGCCCAGATGCCCAAGCGGACCGCTCTCGGGCACTCCCCACGCGCTCAGGTAGTCGGGCGGCTCCACCACCAGCCGACCGGTACCCACCGGCACGCCGCCAAGAACGGCCAAAACGTGGATGGCGGTGTCATCAGCGGCATCCCGTTCCTCCTCGACGGGCACCAACTGCTCCCGGACGAAGACCTCATGCCGGATCGCCAGCGCCGCAGCGAGATCGGCCGGCGCCTCCACGACCCGCAGACGCAGGCTCACGACTCGGCTCGAACCAGGTCGAGGGCGCGCTGCAGATCGTCGGGGTAGTCGCTGCGAACCTGCAGCAACTCGCCGGTCCCTGGGTGCTCGAAAGCCAGGCCCACCGCATGCAGCCACTGCCTGGTCAGGCTCAACCGGCCGGCCAGCACCGGGTCGGCACCATAGGTCTGATCTCCCACGCACGGATGCCGCACCCCGGCCATGTGCACGCGGATTTGGTGCGTGCGACCAGTCTCCAGGTGGATCTCCAGCAGGGTGCAGGCCCAAAACGCCTCAAGAGTCTCGTAGTGGGTGATGCTCGGCTTGCCGCCCGCGACGATGGCGAAGCGGTAGTCGTATCGCGGGTGCCGCCCGATCGGGGCGTCGATCGTTCCGGACGTCGGATCCGGATGCCCCTGTACGAGTGCGTGGTAGGTCTTGTCCACGCGCCGGTCCTTGAAGGCGCGCTTCAAGGCCGAGTAGGCCCGGTCAGTTTTCGCTACGACCATCAGGCCGGAGGTTCCGACATCAAGTCGGTGCACGATCCCCTGTCGTTCGGCCGCACCGGCTGTGGCGATGCGGTAGCCGGCTGCGGCCAGGCCCTGAACCACCGTCGGACCGGTCCAGCCCGGGCTCGGATGCGCAGCTACGCCGATCGGCTTGTCCACCACGACCAGATCGTCGTCGTCATAGACAACACGCAGGCCCTCAACCGGTTCCGGCCGCGGGGCGGCAGCAACTGCCGGTTCCGGCAACTCCACTTCCAGCCATGCCCCGGCAGGCAGCGGGTCGGACTTGCCAACAGGCTGGCCGTCAACTGCCACGAGGCCGTTGGCGGCGAGTTCGGCCGCCTTGGTCCGCGACAAGCCCAGCAGCCTGGCCAGGCCCGCATCTACCCGTTCGCCATTTAGCCCATCCGGGACCGGCAGGCGACGCACGCTCATGACGGTTTGGCCGCGACGCGGGTGCCGTCGATGCCTATCCCGCGTAGAGACAACACGACCAAGCCGGCCGCGCTGAAAGTGATTGCCACATCGGCAAGATTGAACACCGGTGGGAAGTAGATCAAGTCGATCCAGTCGATCACCTCGCCGCGGGCCACACCCGGGGATCGGGTGAGGCGGTCCAGCAGGTTGCCCACCGCGCCGCCCAACAGCCCACCGAGAGCCAGCGCCCAGCCCAGCGAACCCAGCCGCCGGGAGGACCGCACGATCACGACCGCGACCGCGACGGCAATCACGGTAAACAGGACCGTCAAACCGCTGCCTATCGAGAACGAGGCACCTGGGTTGCGCACGTAGGTGATGGTGATCAGGCCACCCAGGATCTCAATCGGTGCACGTTCGGGCATGACCGCGACCACCACGGCCTTTGAGATCTGATCCAGGACGATGACCAAGGCCGCGGTGACACCAAGGATTACCTGCAACCGCCTGCGCTCACTAGCAGTGGTCAGTACCGCTCCTCGCGCTGCTTGCACTCAAGGCACAAGGTTGCGTGCGGCAACGCCTTCAAGCGGCCCTTGGGGATCGCCCGACCGCACGACGTGCAGGTTCCGTAGGTGCCGTCGTCGATGCGGCGCAGCGCGCGGTACGACTGCTCCAGGAGCAATCGGACATTGGCGCCCAGCGCCATCTCCTGCTCCCGCTCCAACGTCTTGGTCCCCGCATCGGCCTGGTCATCACCTGCGGCATCAACGGAATCGGCGATGAGGTCGGCGAGGTCTTCCTGGCTGGCGGTCATCTGCTCACGCAACTCGGCGACATCGGCCAGCAAGGCGGCGCGCGCGTCGGCGAGGTCCTTCTTGCTCCACGGCCGTGCCTTCGGCTGCGAAGCCTTCGCGGGGGCCTTCTTCGCGGGGGCCTTCTTCGCGACCGCCTTCTTAGCGGGGGCCTTCTTCGCGACCGCCTTCTTCGCGGGGGCCTTCTTCGCCGGGGCCTTCTTGGCGGGGGCCTTCTTCGCGGGGGCCTTCTTCGCGGGGGCCTTCTTCGCGACCGCCTTCTTCGCGGGGGCCTTCTTCGCGGGGCCTTCTTGCGACCGCCTTCTTCGCGGCGGTCTTCTTCGCCGGAGCCTTCTTCGCCGGGGCCTTCTTGGCAGCCTTCTTGGCGCCGCCGGCGGCGGGGCGCTTCTTCGTGGCTGCCATGGACCTTCCTCACATGATCATCCAGCGCGGTCACGCGACAATAGGCCCGCGCCCTGGGCACGGCAACGAGGCGCACCGGTTGTTCACCTGCTCAGGAGGGCCTGCCAACGGGCGTCTATGTCCGGCGGTGGCGCCTGGACCTGAATCGTCTTGTTCCGGCCAGTCGCACCCGAGACCACGCTCAACTGCCGCCCGCGGACCCCAAGCGCCTCCGCCAACGCCGCCAAGACCGCGCTGTTTGCCCGGCCATCCACCGCCGGAGCGTGCACGGCTACGACGAGACGCTCCTCTGGCCCATAGGAACCTCCGACAAATGTGCGGGAGGCGCCCGGTCGGGCCCGGATCCTGCCCCGCCAATCGGTCACGCAGCGATTGTGCCGCTTAGACTGTGCGCGTCCTGCAAGGCGTGGACGGGGCCAGTAGCGGCAGACCCAGGCATCAGCGACCCGGAGACGGTGTGAGTCCGGGGCAATGGCTGCCGCGAAAATCACCCCCGAGTCGCCGGAAGAACGGCCCACCGGCCTGCCGCCGGCGGCCAAGTAGAGCCGGCAGCAGGCACCTCGAGCGGGCGCCTTGTCGCGCCAAGGAGGGTGGTACCGCGGGGCCGACCCACCGGGCGGTTTCGTCCCTCCAGTAGCGACGGCTCCCGGAGTGTCGATGTACCGCTCGATCCCCGCCCAGATCGATCTGCCCGCCATGGAGCGGGAGATCCTCTCCTTCTGGGAGTCGCACCGGACCTTTGAGTCATCGCTGCAGGAGTCCGACGGCCGCCCACTTTGGGTCTTCTACGAGGGGCCGCCCACAGCGAACGGGCTGCCGGGAACCCATCACGTCGAAGCCAGGGTCTTCAAGGACGTCTTCCCCCGGTATCGGACGATGAAGGGCTACCACGTACCGCGCAAAGCGGGCTGGGACTGCCACGGGCTGCCGGTCGAATTGGCAGTGGAGAACGAGCTGGGGTTCTCCGGCAAACAGGACATCGAGGCCTACGGCGTCGCCGAGTTCAACGACCGCTGCCGCGAGTCCGTGTTGCGGCATGTCGGCGAGTTCGAGGCGATGACCCGCCGCATGGGCTACTGGGTCGACATGTCCACGGCGTACTGGACGATGGACTCCGACTACGTGCAGGCGGTTTGGTGGTCGCTCAAGCAGATCTTCGACCGTGGCCTGCTGGTAATCGACTACCGGGTAACGCCCTATTGCCCGCGCTGCGGAACTGGCCTCAGCGATCACGAAATTGCCCAGGGCTACGAGACCGTCACCGACCCGTCGGTTTACGTCCGGTTCCCCATCAGCAGCGGACCGCTGGTCGAGCAATACCCGGACGCGCAGTTGCTCGTGTGGACCACCACTCCGTGGACCCTGGTCTCCAACACGGCGGTGGCCGCACACCCTGATGTGTCGTACGTGGTTGCGCGGAGCGAGGGCGAGGTACTCGTCGTGGCCGAACCGCTACTGACGGCCACGCTGGGTGAGGATGCCGAGATCCTGCAGCGGCTGAGCGGGCAGGACTTGGCCGGCACCGGCTACACCCGTCCCTTCGAGTTGATCGAAATCCCCGAGGGTGCGCACGTGCACACCGTCGTCATGGCCGACTACGTGACGACCGAGGACGGTTCTGGTCTCGTTCACTTGGCGCCGGCCTTCGGTGCCGAGGACATGGCCGTCGGCCGCCAGTACGACCTGCCCGTCGTCAACCCGGTGACCGCCGAGGGCCGCTTCGCGTCGGACGTTCCCCTGGTTGGCGGGGAGTTCTTCCGCAAGGCGGACGAGGCGCTGGTGGCCGATCTGCAGGCGCGCGGGCTGTTGCAGCGGCACTTGCCCTACGAGCACTCGTACCCGCACTGCTGGCGCTGCCACACTCCCCTGATCAACTACGCGCAGCCGGCCTGGTACATCCGGACGACGGCCATCAAGGAAGCGCTGCTGGCCGAGAACCAGTCCACGAACTGGTACCCGGAGACCATCAAGAACGGCCGCTTCGGCGACTGGCTGAACAACAACGTCGACTGGGCCCTGTCGCGGGACCGCTACTGGGGAACGCCGCTGCCGATCTGGCGCTGCGAGGAGGACCCGGAGCACCTGCAGTGCATCGGCTCGCTCGCGGAGTTGTCCGAACGCGCCGGCCGCGACGTGACCGACCTGGACCCGCACCGGCCGTTCGTCGACGACGTGCTGATCGACTGCGACCGCTGCGACGCGCAAGCGCGTCGTGTGCCGCAGGTGCTGGACTGCTGGTACGACTCCGGCGCGATGCCTTTCGCCCAGTGGGGCTACCCGCACACCGGGGACGCCGAGTTCAACGACCAGTACCCGGCTGACTTCATCTGCGAGGCGATCGACCAGACCCGCGGCTGGTTCTACACGCTGATGGCGGTGGGGACGTTGGTCTTCGGACAGTCGTCGTACCGCAACGTGCTCTGCCTGGGGCACATCCTGGACGAGACCGGTCGCAAGATGAGCAAGCACCTGGGCAACGTCCTGGAACCGATCTCGCTGATGGATGAGCACGGTGCCGACGCCGTCCGGTGGTTCATGGCCTGCAGCGGCTCGCCCTGGCAGTCCCGGCGCGTCGGACATGCGGCGATCGCCGACGTCGTGCGAAAGACGCTGCTGACAGTCTGGAACACCGCCTCGTTCCAGTCTCTTTACGCCCGCGCGGCTGGTTGGTCCCCCGACACTGCCCAGATCCCGGCACCGGCCGATCGCCCGTTGCTGGACCGCTGGGCCTTGGCCGAGCGGGCGCGCGTGGTCCGCGAGGTGGATGCCGCGCTGGCCGACTTCGACACCCAGCGCGCGGGCCGCACGATCGCCGCATTCGTGGATGACCTGTCCAACTGGTACGTACGCCGAAGCCGCCGACGGTTCTGGGATGGCGACAGCGCGGCGTTGGCCACGCTGCACGAGTGCCTGGCTGATGTGGCGGCGATCATGGCGCCGATCACGCCGTTCCTGGCCGAGCGCCTGTGGCAGGACCTGGTGCGCCCAACGCATCCGAGCGCGCCTGATTCGGTTCATCTGGCCGCGTGGCCGCAGGGGCAGGCCGGGGCCGACGACGAGCAGTTGCGCCGGCAGATGGCACTGGTCCGCCGCGTGGTGGAACTGGGCCGGGCCGCACGAGCGGAGTCCGGAGTCAAGACCCGCCAACCCTTGCCCCGTGCTCTGGTCGCCGCCACCGGTTGGACCGACCTGCCGGACGAATTACGCACCGAAGTCGCTGACGAACTGAACGTCATCGCCGTCGAATCGCTGGCGGGCGCCGACGAACTGGTCGACCACGCGGTGAAGGCGAACTTCCGGGCGCTGGGCAAGCGGTTCGGGCCGCGGACCCCGACGGTGGCCGCCGCCGTGGCCGCCGCCGATCCGACGCAACTGGTGGCCCAACTGGCGGCCGGAACCGCCGAAGTCCTCGTCGACGGGGAAGCAGTCGCAATCACGCCCGATGAGGTGCTCGTCACCGAGACCCCCAGATCCGGCTGGACAGTGGCTTCGGAGGCCGGGGTATCGGTTGCCCTTGACCTGGCGATCGATGCGCCGTTGCGCCGACTGGGCCTGGCCCGCGACGCGGTTCGCGTGATCCAGGAGGCGCGCAAGGCCAGCGGCCTAGAGATCACCGATCGGATCAACCTCTGGTGGGCCGCCGAAGGCGAAATGGCCGAGGCGCTGCGCGAGCATGCCGGCACCGTCGCCGCGGAGACGTTGGCGGTGCGCTTCGTCGAAGGCGACGGTCCCGATGACGTCACCCGGCACGAGGCGGACGAGCTGCGAGTTCAACTAATAATCACGGAAGGGTAAAGACCGGGCTGAGGCAGGCCGATAAGGCATCCGTCGGACTGAATGGACGCCCGGAGGTGCTCATGTCGCTCAGCACGGTCCCCTTGGGCGGTGCCAGCACGGCCGGGCTGCGGCTGAAGCCCTACGCCGTGGCCGTGCCCGCCCTCTCCAGCCACGTACGCCCGGCCCTGGTTCTCGCCGAGCGTGAGAGTCGGGCGCTGCTGGAGGCCGCCGCACTGCACGACGTCGGCCGTGGCGGACGCTTCGCAGCCGGTCCGGCCGGTATCCAGGTCTGGGACAAGCCCTTCGACGGCCCAAACGGCAGTCATGGCAGCGCCCAACACCTGGGCAGCGTCGACTGGTCCTACGACACCCCCGTTAAGCACTACGTGACCATCTACCGCGCAATGGTCACCGACGCCGGCGTCGCCGCCGGTCAATCAACCCTGGACGTACTACAAGCCGTGCTCGGCCTCACCGGCATCCCGCTGGATGGCGCCCGAGTCACGATGCCCGCGCCCCCGGCCCGAGACCCCTTCCGACGGCCGGTCTGAAACACCAGCAACCCTCTCCTCCGAAGAGACAACGGCGGGCCCGCAATCGCGGGCCCGCCGTCTGCTGTCTCTAGCGAACTGGTGTGGCGGCTCTCGGGGCAGCCGCCCAGGCCAACCTCAGGAGCGGTCCGGGTCGTTGGCGAAGCCAGGGACCGTGGGCGTACTGGCCGGCGGCATCGGCGGCGGCGCTGCCGAGAACGGCCCTGACGGACGCGGCTGCGGGTTCGGCGGCGCCTGCGGCGGCTGTGGCTGTGGCGTCGGCTGCTGCGGGGCCTGCTGCTGCGGAGGTTGCTGTGGCTGCTGCTGGGGCTGCTGCTGCGGAGGCTGCGGGGCCGGGGGCGCCGGTGTGGGTGGCATCGGGGCCGCGGGGCTGCCCGGCGCCAGAGCCGGGGATTCGGCTGCCATCACGGCCGGGGGTGCGTCGCCGCGGCTGCCCAGTTCACGAAGTTGCGCCTCGAAGTAGGCCTTGAGGCGAGCCCGGTACTCGCGCTCGAAGTTGCGCAGGTCGTCAACCCGGGTTTGCAGCGCCATGCGCTCGCCCTCGAGGTTCCCCATTGCCGCGCGGTGTGACTCCTGGGCGCTGGCCATGATCCGCTGCGCCTCGCTGCGCGCCTGCATCACGGTCTCGTTCGCAGTTCGCTGGGCCATCTCGAGGATGCCAACCACGTCCGCACCCGGTACGGCCGGAGCCTGGGGCTGGGCGACGGGCAGCGGCTGCGGCGGCTGGGCGGCTACGGCGCCGGCTGCGGCCGCACCGGCGGCTGCCTGCTGCTGCAGCGCGGCCATGCGCGTGCGAAGTTCCTCGTTCTCCCCAAGCAGTCGCGAAAGTTCGGCCTCTACCTCGTCGAGGAAGGCGTCGACCTCCTCCTCGGCATATCCGCCCTTGCGGAAGCCGGCTACCGTGAACTGCTTATTGCGAACGTCGTCCGGTGTGAGCGGCATGCGACAGATCCCCTTGCTGAAGCCCCTGGCTGGTGTCGGTCGCGCAGACAGTACCGCCGCAGCGACTTGGATGGGGCGAGGGCTGGCACCCTGTTGCGGCTGGCGGCGCTGAATCAGATTCGCGGCGCGATGACGCTGATGACGATCTGAACCAGGATGAACAGCACGAGGAAGGCAAGGTCGAGGGAAACCCCACCGATTCGCAGCGGCGGGATGATCCGCCGCAGCGCCTTCAGTGGCGGGTCGGTGACGGTGTAGGCGAGCTCGGTCGCGATCAGCAGCAAGCCCTTCGGCTGGAACGATCGGGCGAAGACGAAGACGTACTCCATGACCAGCCGAAACAGCAGGATCAGCAGGTAGATCCACCCAACGGTGGCGAGAATGTCACCAGCGATCGTCATGGCAACCAACTACGCACTTGGGTTCACGATGCATTGCGTCTACGGGGCACGGTGCCATTGCGGCTGTTGAGCGTCGGGGCTGTGTGGAGGTCAACCGGCCGGGCTCAACTCTGATTGAAGAAGCCACCCTCAACGATCCGGGCTCGATCCTCTGCAGTGACGGTCACGTCGGCCGGTGAGAGCAGGAAGACCTTGTTGGTGACCCGCTCGATGGTGCCACGCAGCCCGAACACCAGGCCGGCGGAGAAATCCACTAGCCGCTTGGCGTCGGAGTCCTCCATGTCGGTCAGGTTCATGATGACCGGCGAACCTTCACGGAACGCCTCGCCGACGGCCCGGGCATCGTTGTAAGTGCGCGGGTGCAGGGTGGTGATCCGGTTGAGATCACCGATGGACCCGGGAGTCGGGTCGTCGTGCTCAACCGCAATCGAGTGCAACTGCCGGGCGGCGGCGCCAGTAGTGGCAGCGGCGACCGGAGCCGACGGCGCGGGCGTTGCCGACGCCGGCCGAGACCTGGGTGCCTGGTAGGGCTCGTCGTCGTACTCGGCGTAGCCGTCGGCGTATCGGTCCTGGTCATCCTCGACCAGGCCGAGCATGACGGCCATCTTGCGCATTCCACCGGCCATGGTGACCTCCGGTTCCGGGCCTGGGACCCGCACGGTGCACGGACGAGCGAAACCTAACGCACCGGGGACCGACTCCCGAGCACCGCCGCACCGATGCGCACGTGTGTCGCGCCGTGGCGGATGGCCGCCTCTAGGTCACCGGACATGCCCGCGGAGATCCAGGTCGCCGCCGGCCGAACCTCCCGGACCGTCGCCGCAGCCGCGGCCAACTGGGCGAAGGCAGCATCGGGATCAGCCCCGAGCGGTGCCACCGCCATCACGCCGGACAGCACCAGCCCTGGCGCAACCGCGACCGCTTGCGCCAGCGGGACGATTGAGTCCGGCAACGCACCGCCCCGATCCGGGTCCCCGTCCAGGCTCACCTGCAACAGCACTGGCACCGGTTCGAGTCCGGCCTGCCGCCGGCCTTGATCCAGCCGAGCAGCCAACTCGATGCGGTCTAAGGAGTGGATTACGTCGGCTGCTCGCGCGAATCGAGCGGCCTTGTTCGACTGGATCCGGCCGACCGCGTGAACCCGAAGGCCGAGGTCGTGTGCGATCGGGCCCTTGTCCAGTAGCTCACTGAGGCGGTTCTCCCCCACGTCGGTCACGCCGAGATCCGCCAACAACTTCACGTCGTCGCCCGGATAGGTCTTGGTGACCACCACCAGCGTGATGTCGTCCGGGGACCGCCCGCAGTCGGTGGCCGCTGCCCTGATCCGCTGCCGCACCGTCTCCAGGTTTGCCGCGACCATTTCGGCGCGGCCGAAGTCACGGCGAGCCCGCCCCTCCCGGTCGGAGTCCGTCACCGCTGCAGGCCGATCACGCCGGCAGTTCGTCCGGTACGCCGGTCGCGGCGGTAGGAGAAGTGCCGAGGCGACTCGGCTGTGCAGACATCGCTGACCGTCACCTGGATACCGAGCCGGGCAAGGCGCACGGCGATCGCAAGTCGCAGGTCCACCGCCGGCGATCCGTCCGCAGCCACGGCGGCCGCTTCGGGTGCGACCTCAACCAACTCGGCCTGGACTTCCGCGCCCACCGGGTAGCAGGCGGGACAGATAGCCGGGCCCAGCGCGGCCCGCATCCGCACCGGCTCCGCGCCCAGACCCTGCATCGCCACCACTGCAGCACCCACGACATCGGCGACGACGCCACGGCGCCCGGCGTGGACCGCCGCTACGACACCTACCTCGGGGTCGCTGAGCAACACCGGCACACAGTCGGCAACCAGTACTGAAAGGCCAAGACCGCGCTTCGCGGTCACCAGCGCATCGGCGGCCGGGGCGGCCTCGTCGTCACTCCAGGTGTCATCGACCACATGGACGTCACGGCCGTGGACCTGGCGCATCAAGCGCAGCGGCAGGCCAATGAGGTCTGCCAAACGGTTCCGGTTCGCCTGCACCGCAGCCAACTCATCGCCGACGTGCTCGGCGAGGTTCAGACTGTCGAAGGCCCCTGAAGAGAAGCCACCGACCCTGCTAGTGAAGCCGGCGACGATCCCCGCGCCCAAGTCAACGCGATCGAGCATCTGCAGGTCACTTCAGGAAGTCGGGCACGTCCAAGTCGTCGCCGCTGAGGTCATCGAACAGCACCTTCTTCTTCGGTCGAGCCGGGCCGGCCGGCTCCGGGACCAGCGCCTCCTCCGGCGACTCCGCCTTCGTCACGTCGATCTCCGGCTCGACGGCCTTGGCCGCCGGCTCCGGGCGGACCAACTGCGACTCGGCCAGCGGTGTCGGTGCGCCCCCGTCGAAACCAGCGGCGATGACCGTGACCCGCACCTCATCTCCTAGCGCGTCGTCAATTGTCGATCCGAAGATGACGTTCGCGTCCTCGTTCACCGCGTCGGTGATGAGGCGAGCGGCCTCGTGCAGTTCGTGCAGACCCAGATCGGACCCACCGGAAACGCTCAGCAACACGGCGTGCGCACCCTCGATGCTGGCCTCCAGCAACGGAGAGGAGATCGCCCGTGTTGCCGCTTCGACCGCTCGGTCCTCGCCAGTCGCCGAGCCGATTCCCATCAGGGCGCCGCCAGCACCGGCCATGACCGACTTGACGTCGGCGAAGTCCAGGTTGATCAGCCCGGGGACGGTGATCAGATCGGTGATGCCCTGAACGCCGCTGCGCAGCACCTCGTCAGCACTTCGGAAGGCGTCCAGCGCGGAGACCTGTCGATCGCTGATGCTCAGCAGGCGGTCGTTCGGAATGACGATGAGGGTGTCCACCCTGTCCGACAACTCCGCGATCCCCTGCTCGGCGGTCTGGCCGCGCCGGCGTCCCTCAAAGCTGAACGGGCGGGTCACGACACCGACCGTGAGCGCCCCCAAGCGAGCGGGCGATCTCCGCAACGATCGGCGCCCCACCGGTTCCAGTACCGCCGCCTTCGCCGGCCGTCACGAAGACCATGTCGGCGCCCTTGAGCACCTCTTCGATCTCGGTGCGGTGGTCTTCGGATGCACGCCGACCCACCTCCGGGTCGGCCCCGGCCCCCAGGCCGCGCGTCAGTTCCCGACCGATGTCCAACTTGACGTTCGCGTCGGACAGCAGCAGCGCCTGCGCATCGGTATTGATGGCGACGAACTCCACGCCCTTCAAGCCCGCCTCGATCATCCGGTTCACGGCGTTGACTCCGCCGCCGCCGATTCCGACGACCTTGATGACTGCGACGTAGTTGGTGGGGGTGGCCATGGACGTTCCTCTCCTGGAGCTGACTACGGCTACCGGCCCAGGCGCTCGCCTGGGCCGGGCGGGGGAAGGAACGGCGCTTCCAGAACCCTGACCCTCTACTTGAGAATTAGGGTGTTGTCAAGCACCGATCGGGTCGCACGGTAGGGCACGTCGCGCGACGGACGCAAGGCGCTACTTGAGAGTTAGGTGTGATGCGGCCACTACCCGAGTCAGCAGTCAGCGCGCAGCGGGAGCGTCCGGAGCGCTGACGTCATAGACCGCGGCCCCGGGCGCGGCCTGGCGCAGGGCGGCCAGCACTCGGACCTTCTCCCCCGCGTCGGTATTCGAGCCGAAGCGAACCTCCGCACCGGCGATCAGCATGCGCAGGTCGTTCTCGCTGACTGGGTTCAGCCGTTGCACTTCGGCTTGCGCCGGGGGCGGCATGGCCGCGAACAACTCCAGCATCGCCGCAACCGTGCGCGCCGAGGCCCCCTGCCGACCCGGGTCCAGCCGGGGCACCGAGTCCGCGGCGTCGGTGATGCGCGCGAACTCGACGCCGTCGACGTCGAAGGCCCGCCACTGATCACCAGACGCCATCACTGCTGCCACCGTTCGCTCGGTGACGTCGATGCGAACCGTCCAGGGCCAGTCCCGGACCACGGTTGCCGCACGAACCTGACTCAACTCCTCGACCCGGTCAGTGGCACCGCCGACGTCCACGCGGAGCATCGGCGTTCCCGTAGTCACCGCGGCAGCGCGCTCAATCTCATCGACGGCAACCGCCTTGGTTCCGGTCACCTCAACTTGGCGGACGCCCAGGACCGGCGTGAAGGCAGCGATGACGAACAAGCTGACGATTGTCAACGCGCCCAGCAGCCACACCGCGCGCCGACGACGAACGGGCTGCTTCGAGCGGGCAAGAGTTGCTGTCATGAGTCATCAGCCGCCGAATCGGCGAGGAGCCGGAGGATCTCCGGCCCGATCATCGTCACGTCGCCGGCACCCATGGTCAGCACCAAGTCCCCCGGCCGGCAGCGAGCAGCGACCACGGCCGGCACCGCCGACCAAGATGGCTCGAAGACCACCCGGTCCGGGGGTAGCGGCACCTCGGCAGCGACCGCTGCACCGGAAGCCCCGGGGACGGCGTCCTCCCCAGCCGCATACACCTCCATGACCACTACCTCATCAGCGGCGGCCAGGGACTCGGCAAAGCCGGTGCGAAAGGCAGCAGTTCGGCTGAATCGATGCGGCTGAAACACCGCCACCACGCGGCCGTCGCCGGCAGCACGCCGCGCGGCGGCCAGGGTCGCGGCAACCTCGGTCGGGTGATGGGCGTAGTCATCGAATACGCGCACTCCGGCAGCACTGCCCTTCGGCTCAAAACGCCGCCTGGTCCCGCTGAAGGCACTCAAGCCCTCGCGAAGTCCCGTCTCGGGTAACCCCAGCGCCAGGCCCGCAGCAAGAGCTGCGGCGGCATTCAGCGCGTTGTGTCGCCCGGGTACCCGTAGCCGGAGCGGGGGCAATCGCCTTCCCCGGAACACCGGGGTCCATTCCGAGCCGAGCGGCAGCAAGGTTCAGTGATTCGATGCGCAGATCAGCAACGTCCGATTCGCCGAAGGTCACCGTTGGGAACTCCCGGCCAACCGCCCTTTCGGCGATCCGAACTGCGCCGGCGTCATCAGCGGAGACGACCAGCGTGCCTCCAGGTCGGATGCGATCGAGCATCTCCGCGAAGGCGTCCTCGACGGCAGCTGGACTGCCGTAGTGGTCCAGATGATCCGGCTCCACGTTCGTGATGATCGCCAGGTCCGGGCTGAACACCAGGAAGGTCCCGTCCGACTCGTCCGCCTCGGCGATGAACAGATCACCACTGCCGTTGTGGGCGTTCACTCCGGACTCATTGAGGCTCCCGCCGATGGCGAACGACGGATCCTCGCCGCAAGCTTGCACCGCCACCGTCAGCATCGACGTTGTCGTCGTCTTGCCGTGGGTGCCGGCGACTGCGACGACGGTGTGTCCGACCATCGTCTCCGCCAACGCCTCGGCGCGCCGCAGGACCGGCAGGCCGAGCCTGCCCGCCTCGACCACCTCGGCATTGGCGTCGCCAATCGCGGTCGAGACGACGACCGTGCCGGCGCCGTGAACCTGCTCAGCAGCGTGCCCTACGAACGTCCTGGCGCCGAGCACCTTCAATGCGGAAAGGGCAACCGAATCCTTGGCGTCACTGCCGCTGACTGCATACCCCCTGGCAAGAAGGATGCGCGCGATCGCCGACATCCCGGCGCCCCCGATGCCGATGAAGTGCACTGGCTGCACCAAGTCGGTCATCGCGACTTCTCCATGGCCGCCAGCACGATCCCGGCCAGCTTTTCGTCCGCGTCAGCATGACCGGCTCTCCGGGCCGCTGCTTCCATGGCAGCCAACCGCGAACTGTTCCGCAGCAGGGGCACGATCACGTCGCGGACCCAATGTGCCGAGCAGTCCGCATCATCCACCAGTAGTCCGCCCCCGGCGGCGACCACGGGCTCGGCGTTCAGTCGCTGTTCGCCGTTGCCGATCGGCAGCGGCACATAGACCGCAGGTAGCCCAACCGCGGTCAGCTCCGCGACAGTCAAGGCGCCTGCTCGACAGAGGACGAGATCTGCGGCCGCATAGGCAAGATCCATGCGCTCCAAGTACGGCCGCACCTGGTAGCCGGGAATCTCGACGGCGTCCTCGGGTACGCCCGCGGCACCGGCACCAACCGCATGCAGGACTTGCGCACCCGCGGCCACCAAGTCACTCGCCGCGGCCGAGACAGCGACATTGATCCGCCGCGCACCTTGGGACCCGCCGAACGCCAGCAGCGTTGGCCGGTTCGGTTCCAGGCCGAAGTAGCGCCTGGCCTCAGCACGGGTAGCAGTCCGATCCAGCGTGGTGATGCTGCGCCGAAGCGGTATGCCAATTGGCTGGGCCCGGCGAAGTCTGATGTCCGGGCCCGCAGTCGTCACCGCGTCGGCGAACCTGGCACCAAGACGGTTGGCCCAACCTGGTCTCGCATTGGACTCATGCACCACGACCGGAACGGCTTCGGCCCGGCCGGCCGCGTATGCCGGCGCGGATACGTACCCACCGAACCCGACTACTGCTTGGGCCTGCACCGAAACCAACGCTTCCCGAGCTGCACCAACGGCGGCGCGCCAGCGCCGGGGCATTGCCACCAGGTCGCCGCTGGGGCGACGTGGCATGGGAACGGCCGGGATGGTGACGAGATCGTGTCCGGCCTCAGCCACCAACCGCGACTCCAGACCACGTTCAGTGCCGAGGAAGGTCAATCGCACCTGCGGATGCTTGCGGATTAGTGCCGCCGCGGTTGCCAGGGCCGGCAGCACGTGCCCGGCAGTTCCGCCGCCGGCAAGCACAACGGACTCGGTCACCGCACGTCAATGACCCGGTCGGCGGACGGGTGCCGTGAAAGTGCCAACAGCAACCCCAACCCGGCCAGGGTCGGCAGGAGCGCCGAGCCACCGTAGGAGACCAGCGGCAGCGGGACACCGGTGATCGGCAGCACCCCGAGAACGGCGCCGATGTTCACTACCGCCTGGAACGCGACCCAGAACGTGATCCCGGCGGCGGTGAGACGGACGAACCGATCCGTGGCCCGCAACGCGATTCGGATGCCGGCCAGGATCAAACCGGCGAAGAGCAGCAGGACCGTCAGCGTGCCGACCAGGCCGAGTTCCTCGCCAACGATGGCGAAGATGAAGTCGGTGTGCGCCTCCGGGAGACCACCCCACTTCTCCCGGCTGGCGCCTAGGCCGACGCCCCACCAGCCGCCGGTGGCCAACGCGAACTTGGAGTGCACCGCCTGCCAACCGGACCCGAGGTAGTCCGCTTCCGGGTTCAGCCAGGTGGTGAATCGCTCCAGCCGGTACGGAGTGGTTACGGACAGGGCCACAACTCCGGCAACCGCTATGCCGCCGAGCAGCGCAAAGAGCCGCCAGGGCGCACCGGCCACGAAGTAGAGGGCACCGACGACCGCCATGATCACCAGAGCGGTTCCCAGGTCCCCACCCATGAGCACCAGCACCAGTGCAGTTGCCGCGACCGGCAGCACCGGCACCAGGAGGTGCCGCCACTGGTGCAGCAATGCCTGCTTGGTGGTCAGCACGCTGGCACCCCAGACGATGAGGACGAGCTTCACCGCCTCCGAAGGCTGCAAGCGGAACGGGCCGCCGACGTCCAGCCAGTTCCGGTTGCCGTTGACCTCAACCCCGACACCGGGAACCAGTACCAGCACGAGGGCGAAGAGGGTCACCCCCAGCATCGGGTAGGCCATGCGGCGCCAGAAGGACAGCGGTGTCCGGGCCACAAGGAAGAAGAGACCTAGCCCCAGACCCGCCCACAAGAGTTGCTTTGCGAACAGCGCGAAAGTCGAACCAGCGGTCGTGTACGCGTAAACCGACGATGCCGACAGGACCATGACCAGGCCCAGAACCAGCAACATGATGGTCGAGCCCAGGATCAGGTACTGGTCAGCGGCTGGGTGCCGCAGCCAGCGGGTCACCGCCAGGGCGCGATCCGAGGTCCGCTGCGGCGCCGGAACTGCACTCATTCGGCGAGCCGATCGACTGCGGCAACAAACGCACGGCCGCGATCGGCGTAGTCGGTGAACAGGTCCATTGATGCGCACGCCGGCGCCAGCAGCACCGTGTCACCGGGATTCGCCGCAGCGGCGGCGGCAGTGACAGCACGAACCATGACCGTATTGTCAGTTTCCGGAACGTCGATTAGGGGGACGTGCGGCGCGTGTCGCCGAAACGCGTCGGCGATCAGGGCACGGTCCGTGCCGATTAGGACCGCGCAGCGGATGCGGTTGCCCGCCGCAGCAGCCAATTGATCGAAGTTGGCTCCCTTGGCCAGACCGCCGCCAATCCAGACGATTGAGTCGAAGCTCGACAGCGCAGCCTGGGCCGCGTGCGGATTCGTGGCCTTGGAGTCATCCACGTACGCGACGCCGCGGTGGGTGGACACATGCGCGAGCCGATGCGGTTGCGGCCTGAACGCGGACAGGCCCTCGTTGACGGCGGTGGCAGGCACTCCGAACGCGCGTGCCAAGCAGGCAGCCGCCAAGGCATTGGCCACGTTGTGTGGAGCGGCGGATTCCAAGTCGGCAAGGCGCGCCAATTCCACAGCTTCGGTCGCGTCGTCGACAAAGGCGCGATCGACAATCAGGTCCTCCACGACCCCGATCTGGTCCACAGCCGGAGTGCCCAGCGTGAAGCCAACCCGGCGGCAGCCGGCACCGATGTCGGCGATCACCTCGAATGTCACCGGATCCGCCACGTTGAAGATCGCCGCGGTGCTGGTGGATCGATGAATTCGGCCCTTGTCGGCCGCGTACTGCTCCAGCGAGCCGTGCCAGTCCAGGTGATCGTCGCTCACGTTCAGCACAGCCGACGCCACGGCATCCACCTGCTGGCTGTAGTGCAACTGGAAACTCGACAGTTCCACCGCGACCACGTCTACGTCCCCGGTCGTGACGACGTCCAGCAGTGCGGTTCCGACATTGCCGGCGCTGACCGCTCGGTGCCCGGCGGCCAGAAGAATCTGCGTCAGCATGTGCACGGTCGTGGTCTTGCCATTGGTTCCGGTGATGGCCAGCCAGGGCAGGTCCGGATTCAGTCTCCGCGCCAGCTCGGCATCACCCCAAACCGGCACCCCGCGATCGGCGGCGGCGGCTACAAGTGGCTGCGACGGTCGCCACCCCGGCGAGACCAGGAGCAACGTCGCCGCCTGTGGCAACTCTTCGACCATGCGCACGTTGATGCCATCTGCCTGCAACCGGTCCAGGCGTTCCTGCTGCCGCTGCGGCGCCGCCTCGCTGACAACCACATCGGCGCCCAGATGGTGCAGCGCCCGCACCGCGGACTCGCCGGTAACCCCAAGGCCCGCAACGCAAACGAGTCGGCCCGACAGTCCGGCCCGCAGGGCCGCAACACCACGTGCGGTCACGAGGCTCATTCGAAGGCGCCCGAAACCCACTCGGCGTAGAAGATTCCCAAGGCTCCCGCAACGCCGAGGAACCCGACGATCCAGAAGCGAACGACGATCGTCACCTCGGCCCAACCGCGTAGCTCGAAGTGGTGTTGCAGTGGCGCCATGCGAAAGACGCGCTTACCGGTCAGCCGGAACGAGGCCACCTGCAGGATCACAGATGCGGTCACCACCACGAAGAGGCCACCCATGAGGAGTAGCAGCAACTCAGTCCTGGTGAGGATGGCCAGACCCGCCATCGCACCACCCAGAGCCAGCGACCCGGTGTCACCCATGAATATCTGCGCCGGCGAGGTGTTCCACCAAAGGAAGCCCACGCACGCACCCGCAAGGGCCGCGGCAATCAGCGCCAGGTCCAGCGGATCGCGTACCTCGTAGCAGCCAGTCCCAGTGGATCGTTCACACGACTGCCCGAATTGCCAGACGCCAATGAGTGCGTACGCAGAGAAGGTGATCGCGGCGGCGCCGGTTGCGAGGCCATCAAGGCCATCGGTGAGGTTCACCGCGTTGGAGGTGGCGGCGATCATCAGGTACGCCCAGATGAGGAAGAGCAGCGGCCCAAGGACCAAAGCCGTATCCCTGGTAATTGACAGCGCCGAACTTGCGGGCGTCAAACCATTGGCGTCTTCGAACTGCAGCGCGGCAACCGCGAAGATGATCGCAACGAAAGCCTGTCCCATGAGTTTGGCAGCGCTGCGCAGCCCAAGAGATCTCTGGTTGCGAATCTTCAGGTAGTCATCGGTGAATCCGACGGCGCCCAACCCGATCATCAAGAAGAGCAGCAGCACACCGCTGGCGGTTGGCCCGCGCAACGACAGCAAGTGCGCGGCGATGTACCCGGCGAGTACTGCCGTGATGATCACCGCGCCGCCCATCGTGGGGGTGCCGCGCTTGCTGTGGTGCGTGGTGGGACCGTCGTCGCGGATCAGTTGACCGAAGCCACGGCGCGACAAGAAGGAGATAGCCCAACGAGTTCCGAACAGGGCAACGACCATGGAGACCGCACCGGACAGCAGCAGTTGTCTCAAGCCGACACCTCCTGCAAGCCCGCTACTACCCGTTCCAAGCCCGCCGACCGGGACGCCTTGACGAGCACCACATCCGCCGGCTGCAGCGCCCCCTGCAGCCAATCCACCGCGGCCGAGACCGTCTCAACCAACTCCGCGCTGCCACCGGCCGCCACCGCGCCGGTCACTACCGCAGCCGCATCCTGTCCTACGCCGAGCACATACGCGCCCAACGACGCCGCGTATGCACCGATCTCTTCGTGCAAGCGAGCGCTGTCGGCGCCCAACTCCCCCATCAGTCCCAAGACCGCGAAGACTCGGCGCCCTTCGGCGAAGGCCGTGACGGCATCCAGGCCGGCACGCATGGAATCGGGGTTCGCGTTGTATGCGTCGTTCACCAAAGTCACGCCGTTGGGCAGGTCCAGCAACTCCATGCGCCACCGCGACTTGAGTTCGGACTGGCTCAGTGCTGCCGCTACTTCGGTCACGGGCAGGCCGACTGCGTGACCAACGGCCGCGGCTGCCAGGGCGTTGGCCACCTGATGCTGGCCCACGAGTCTCAGTGCCACCGGTGCGCGCAACCCCGCCAAGTCCAAGTCGAATCGGGCGCAACCGGAGTGCATCCGAACCTCGTCGGCTCGCACATCCGCATGGCTGGAAAGACCGAACCAGAGGACGTCGGCCGCCGTCCGGTCGGCCATTTCCGCCACCAGGGGGTCGTCGCGGTTCAGCACTGCCGTACCGGACTCGGCCAAGGACTCCACCAACTCGCCCTTGGCGACAGCAGTTGTGGCCAGATCGCCGAACTCGCCAACGTGCGCATGGCCGACATTGAGGACCACCCCGATGTCCGGTGCCGCGACCTCGCAGAGAGCGGCGATGTGACCACGGCCGCGCGCTCCCATCTCGAGCACCAGGAACCGGTCGGTCGCCGAGGCGGAGAGCACGGTTAGGGGCAAACCGATTTCGTTGTTGTACGAGCCGCGCGTGGACACCGTGGGACCGGCGGCGGCCAGCACGTCCGCGATCAGGTCTTTGGTCGTGGTCTTGCCGGCTGAGCCGGTAACCGCGACGACGGTGAGGTCCAGTCGGCGTCGATGCGCTGCCGCCCACGCTGTGAGCGCGGCGGCCGGATCGGACACGAGCAAGTGCGGCCCGGCGATCGGCCGGGCGACCAAGGCAGCCACGGCGCCGGCGGCGATTGCCTCGGCCGCGTGGTCGTGGCCGTCGGTTCGTTCCCCCGCCAGCGCCACGAACAGTTCCCCGCCGTGGACGTTGCGGGAGTCGATGCTGGCGCCACTGACAGTGGTTGCGGGCTCGGCACCCATGAGCTCGCCGCCGACGAGCCGAGCCAGTTCGCCCAAGGTCCAACTGCTCATGCCATCACCTCGGCCAGCGCGACTCGGCACTCCTCGCGGTCATCGAACGGGAGCACCTCACCGTTGATCTCCTGGCCGGTCTCATGGCCTTTGCCCGCAACCAGCACCACATCGCCTGGTTGGGCCGATGCGATGGCCTCCCGGATGGCGCTGGCCCGGTCCAACTGAAGGTGCACGCGATGGCGTTCCTGGGCCGCAACGCCCGCGAGCATCTCATCCGCGATCAGTGCCGGATCCTCCGAACGCGGGTTGTCACTGGTGAACCACACCTCCGCGGCGCCTGCTGCTGCCGCCGCCCCCATGAGTGGACGCTTGCCGGCGTCGCGGTCACCGCCGCAGCCGAGCACCAGCCTTACGTGCTCTCGGTCGGTTCGCAGAGCCGCAAGGGCGGCGCTGACTGCATCCGGGGTGTGCGCGTAGTCCACGAGCACGGTGAACGCCTGGCCGGAGTCGATGCGCTCCATTCTGCCGGGGACGCTGGACAGCGACGCCATCCCAGCCATGGCGGCTTGCAGGTCCACACCGAGTTCATCCAGTAGACCCACGGCGACCAGAGCGTTGCTCAGGTTGAAGTCACCCACCAGTTGCACGGCCATCGGCAAGCGGCGACCGTCCCGAAAGGCGACCTCACAGCGGGATCCGGTGGCACCGATGGTGACGTCCTCCGCCCAGATGTCAGCCGGGCCGTTGCCCGAGACGCCGACAGCGGGGATCGTCAGCCCGGCCAGCAGGCGACGGCCGTAGTCGTCATCTACACAGACCACCGCGCTCCCGGAGCGTTCGGGCTCGAATAGCTTCGACTTCGTCGCGAAGTATTCGTCGAGGCTCTCGTGGAAGTCGAGGTGGTCGCGCGCCAGGTTCGTGAAACCAGCGGTTGCGAAATGCACGCCGTCGACGCGGTTCAGAGCGAGCGCGTGGCTGGACACCTCCATTGCCACGTGCGAACAGCCGGACTGGACCATCAACGCCAGAAGTGCATGAACGTCGGGGGCTTCCGGCGTGGTGCGCGCGGACGGCAACCATTCCGAACCGATCCGGATGCCGACAGTGCCCAGCAACCCGGTTCGATGCCCCGCGGCCGCCAAGCCGGCTGCCAGAAGAAAGGCAACAGTCGTCTTGCCGTTGGTCCCGGTGATCCCGGCCACCTGAGCCTTGGCGGAATCGGCATACACCAGAGCCGAGACCCGGCCCAATACGGAGCGCGGGTTGGCAACCACAACCACCTCGACGCCGGCAGGCACAGCTGCGGCGCCGGCGGCGTCGGTCAGCACCGCCACTGCCCCGGACGCCAGCGCCTGTTCCGCAAAGCGCGCCCCGTGGGTCCGTGCGCCGGGCAGGGCCGCGAACAGGTCGCCCGGCAGGACCGCCTGAGAGTCGTGGGTGACCCCGGAAACGAGCACCTGGCTTTCGGAACTTGCACCCACAGCCGCGGCGAGATCTCGCAGCTGGCGGGCCTGCACCGTTGGACGCAGCACTCCGCGGAGGCTAGTCACCTTCGAAAAGCCGCGGCTTCGGCAGCACGGAACCGCTTGGCGGCACCTGTTGCGACTTGAGCCCGAACGACATGACCTCGGTGAACACTGGTCCGGCCAACTGGCCGCCGTATCGGCCCCGCTTGGGGTCCTGCAGTACGACGGACACGACGAGGCGCGGATCATCGGCAGGGGCGACGCCGACGAAGGATGCGGTATAGCCGCGATAGCAGCCACAGGCCGGGTCAACGCGTTGGGCCGTACCCGTCTTGCCGGCCACCCGGTACCCGTCGATGGCCGCGTTGGGCGCTGTCCCACCCTCACCGACAACTGCCTCCATCATCGCCAGCACGGTGTCGGCGGTCTGCTCGCTGACAACCTGCTCGCTGATGGCCGGGGCAGCCGCTGTGAATTCCCCGGACAGGTCCATGGTGCCGGACACGAGGGACGGCTGGATTCGGACGCCGTCGTTGGCCAGGGTCGCGAACACGCTGGCCAATTGGACCGAGTTGAGGTTGAAGCCCTGCCCGAATGCCAATGTTGGGAACGTCGTTGCCGACCAAGACGACGGTTGCGGTATCTGGCCCGCACTCTCGCCGGGGAACACCATGCCGGTGGGTCGGCCGATGCCGAACCGCTGCATGTAGTCATAGAGCTTGGGTCCGCCGATGCTCTCCGCTGCCAGGATCGTCCCGACGTTGCTCGACTTGGCCAGGACGCCGGTCAGCGTCAGACGCTGTGTTGGGTGCGGTGTGTGATCGTTGAACGTCTTGCCGCCGCGACGCAATGAGTCCTTCACGGTGAGCACCGAATCCGGTGTCAGCGCACCTTCCTCGATGACCGCCGCCATCGTCATCACCTTGCTGGTCGACCCGGGCTCGTAGACCTCGCTGACGGCCCGGTTCCCGCGATCGTCTGCAGCAGCAGCGCTTGGATCCCCCGGATCCACCGTCGGCGCGGTCGCCAACGCCAGGATTTCGCCGGTACGCGGATCCATCGCTACGACCGTGCCGCTTGCTGCACCGGTTGCCTGAACCTGCTTGGCGATCGCCTCTTGCGCCATCCACTGCAGGTCCCGGTCCAGCGTCAACCGGACCGAAGCGCCCGGCTCCACGGCCACCTCTGTGGCCTCCGCGGTCGGGATGCGCCGCCCATCGGCGCCGCGCTCATAGGTCAGCGTCCCGTCGACGCCCGACAAGTTCTGGTCGTAGGCCAACTCCACACCGGCCAAGCCGTGCCCGTCGCTGCCCACGAACCCAACGACGTTCGCGCCGACGGCACCTGCGGGGTAGTGCCGGTCTCGCGTTGGGTCGCCGAATATGCCCGGCTGGTCCGCCCCGCGGATCCGCGACCAGACGTCCGGTGGCACTCGCTGCGCCAGCGCCACATAACGACGATCCCCGTCCAGCCGGTCTCGCAGCCAGGCCACGTCCAGATCCAGCAGCGGCGCCAGCGTCCGGGCCGTCGCTGCCGGATCGGTGATGAGCGTCGGGTCCGCGGAAATGTCGTACGCCGGGATGCTGGCTGCCAAGGCCACGCCGTTGCGGTCGGTGATGGATCCGCGCGGGGCCGGAACCGTTTCCGTGGTTGTCCGCTCGGCGTCGGCTCGATCTGCGTACAACTGCGCCTGCGCGGCCTGGACGTGCACCAGCCGCCCGGTGAACAACAGCCCCATGACGATCACGAGGGCTGACAACTGCCGGATCCGGCGCCGGTCCGAAGCCAAGGTCGATGGCCGGTTCGATGGCCGGGTCGGCGGCCGTACCGGCGTCGTCGTGGTCATTGCTTGGGCGCCTGCGCTCCCGGCGTGGCCGGGTCGATGAAGACCGGCGGACCGCCGGCAACCATGCCGAGACGAGCTGCGCGCCGGGCCAACTCCGTCGGCGATTCCAGTACAGCGACCTCCTCCGCCAGCGCCGCCTGCTGCTCCTCCAGGCTGGCAACGTCCGTTGCCAGTTCCGCGACGGTGAACGAGGACCGGGCCAGCACGGTGTTGAGACCGAGCAGCCCAACCAGGCCAATGAGGAGGAGTCCCGCCACCACCGCAATGAACGGCGGCAACGGTGGGCGCGGTACGGAGCGAATGACCCGCAGCCGCGGACGGGGAGTCGGTGCCGCCGGGACGAAGTGGTCCCGAGGAAGGGGCCGGGCCGCGCTCACGCCGCCTCCCGCAATCGCACGGCCGCGCGCAACCGGGCCGATGCCGCCCGCGGGTTTTCAGCGACCTCGGCGGCGTCCGGTTTCTCCGCACCACGAGTCAGCAACTCAAAGCGCGGTTCGGCGTCGGCCGGAACGACGGGGAGGCCGACGGGCGCGGTTGAGCGCGAAACGGCCGCAAGCGCCTGCTTGACGATGCGGTCCTCCAGCGATTGGTAGGACAACACGGCGATGCGCCCCCCGACCACGAGCTCGTCCAATGCCGCCGGCAGTGCCTCGGTGAGGACGGACAATTCGGCGTTGACCTCGATCCGAAGCGCCTGGAACGTTCGCTTGGCCGGATGCCCACCAGTCCGTCGCGCCGCCGCGGGGATGGCGTTGCGCACGAGTTCGGCAAGTTCGGCACTTCCGGAGATGGGGCTCTTGCTCCGCGCAGCCACGATGGCGTCGGCGATCCGACGCGCGAAGCGTTCCTCGCCGTAGTGCCTCAGCACCGCAGCCAACTGAGCGGCGGAGTAGGTATTGACCACCTCGGCGGCCGTCGGCGTCTGGGCCGTGGCGTCCATGCGCATGTCCAGCGGCGCGTCCTGGGAGTAGGCGAAGCCGCGCTCGGCTGCGTCCAGCTGCATGGAGGAAACGCCCAGGTCGAAGAGCACCGCCTGGATCGACTCAAGGCCCAGCCGCCGCAGGACGGCCGGCAGTTCGTTGTAGACGGCATGCACCAACGTGACCCGATCCGCGTAGCCGGACAGCCGCGCCGCAGATGCGGCCAGCGCATCCTGGTCGCGGTCCATGCCGACCACGCGCACCGTCGGATGCTTGTTGAGAAACGCCTCGGTGTGACCGCCGAGCCCCACGGTCGCATCAACGAGGACTGGAGCGTCTCCCATCAAGGCCGGGCCGAGCAGCGCCAACACACGCTCGGTCATCACCGGCACATGTGCGGCGGTCATGCGGCGCCTACCAACCCAACACAAGCAACGGCAATCAGCACGCAGCAACTGGTAGCGACGACGGCCAGCAGCAGCGGCGCAAGAAGCCCGGATCCGGCGCGTACGCCGGGCCCTGGAATCGGTTGCCCGCTCACCTCGACCCTTGCCCTTCTGTTGTGCGGTCCTGCATGCACCTTGCTGATCCGCTTGTGCTTATTGCTGCGTTTCTGGTCCGGTCCGTCGCTCCAGGTCCCCACCCGCTCGCTGTTGGCATCCGCCTGAGACCGGGGAAGGTGTCTCAGGTGCGGAGCGGGGGGAGGCCTCGCGCGACGAAGCCCTAAAGGAGGCCGGGCAACACCTCCTCGCTCAGTTGTGCGAAGGAGTCCTCGTGGGTGGCCTGGTAGCTCTCCCAGGCGGATGCAGCCCAGATCTCCATCCGGGTGTTGACGCCGACGACCGCACAGTCGCGCTCCAGCCCGGCGTAGTTGCGCAGATCGGCGGGGATCGTGACCCGGCCCTGCTTGTCCGGTGTCTCCAACGTCGCCGAGGCGAAGAACATGCGCTGGTAGCCACGGGCCTCACGTGAGGCAGTACTGGCCGAGGCCATCTGCGCGGTGACCGCATCGAACTGGGACACGGAGTAGGCGAAGAGGCACCGTTCCTGGCCGCGAGTCAGGACCACGCCATCGGTCAACTGCTCGCGGAACCTTGCGGGAAGGAAGAGCCGGCCCTTGTCGTCCAGACGTGGGTGGTGGGTACCCAGGAACACCGGCCACCTCCCCTTCGCCCCACATGACCGGTCTACCCGGCCACTCCCTCCAAGTGGCGCCACCGTACTCCACTCTCCCCCACCGTCAACCCCCTGCGCACCACGAGCAGCGGGCGTGTCGGCGGCCGTCCCCCACCGCTCACCTCGGCTACCGGGGTGAGCGGCCGACCCGGATACCGCCGCGCGGCGGCTGCGTGTTTCGATGAGCCACCGATTCGAGGGGGTTAGGCGATGGCACTGGCCGCAGGTGGTGCACCGTTGTCGATCGTCAGCGGAGTGCGAGAGTTCGCAACCGCGACGCCGAATGCGATCGCAGTGATCGACGGTGATCGACGCCAGACATACGGGGAACTGGACGAGCGATCAAGCCGTCTTGCCAACTCCCTGATCCGGTCCGGCCTACAGCCCGGCACCGCCATTGCCGTCCTTCTCGGCAACCGGATGGAGTACTGCGAGGTCGCCGCTGCCATTGCCAAGGCAGGCCTGGTGATGGTGCCGTTGAACCCGCGCATGACGGCGCCGGAGGTCGACTACATCGTCGGGCACTCCGAGGCGAAGGCACTGATCCTCGATGAGGCGCTCGCCGGCGCTGCCGCCAGCGCTGACGCGGCTGCCGGCGGCTTGCGCACCTGCCTGAGCATTGACGGCACCACGCTGGGCGAGGACTACGAGCAGGCGCTGGCTGCCGCCGAAACGCTGGACCCGAAGATCCACGTGGACGAGAACTCGCCGTTCTGCGTGGCCTACACCTCCGGCACGACCGGCAAGCCCAAGGGCGTCCTGATCAGCCACCGATCCCGGGCCTTGACGTTCTACGCATCCGCAATGGAATGGGGCCTGGGCAACGGTCGGGTCTCCATCGCGGTGGCCCCGATGTACCACGGCGCAGGGTTCGCTTTCGGCTATACGCCGGTCTTCACCGGCGGGACCGTGTCGATGCTGCGCGCCTGGAACCCCGAGGACTTGCTCGCCATGATCGAACGGGACCGGGCGCAGTCGGTGTTCCTGGTACCCACCCACGCCCAGATGATCCGGGGCCTCGGCGAGGAGACGATCGCGAAGTACGACCTGTCCAGTCTGGACACCTTGTACTTCAACGCCGCCGCCCTGCCGATTCCGCTGAAGGAATGGGTCCTCGACACGTTCAGCCACGTGGGCGTGCACGAGCTGTACGGCTCAACCGAAGGCGGAGTCATCACCAATCTGCGACCGGCCGACGCGCGCCGCAAGGCCGGTTCGGTGGGCCACCCGTGGTTCATGACCGAGGTTCGCGTGGTCGACGACAACGGCAACCCCGTTCCTCCGGGAGAGCCGGGTGAACTGTTCAGCCGGTCGCCATATCTGATGAACGGCTACCTGAAGGACGACGAAGCCACGGCAGCGTGCACCACTGCGGACGGCTTCCTCACCTGCGGCGACATCGTCACAGTGGACGAAGAGGGCTACATCCGGATCGTGGACCGCAAGAAGGACATGATCATCAGCGGCGGCGTCAACGTCTACCCACGCGACGTGGAGGAAGCGGCGGCCCGCCACCCCGCGATCGCCGAGGTGGCCGTGGTCGGGGCGCCGGATGAGAAGTGGGGCGAGCGCGTCGTGGCCTTCGTCGTCACCAAGCCGGGCCAAACGCTCGACACCGAGACGCTGGACGCATTCCTGCGGGACGACCTGGCCGGCTACAAGATCCCCCGGGACGTCGTCACCGTGGATTCGCTGCCCCGCAACGCCTCGGGCAAGATCCTGAAGCGAGACCTGCGCGACAGTTATCGCTCCATGGTGTAGCGTTTGCATTACCCGGACGTATTGGAGTGAAAAATGCGACCTCACGTCGAACTGATCCACGAAGACGACTACATCTGGCACGGCGCGGAACTCATCGGCGGCGAGGGTCGCGCGAGCGAACGCCGCCTGTCAGTTGACGAAGAGGACGGCTCCTCCTCGATCCGCGTCGACTTCCACACCGACTGGGGTCGCGGCCCCGGCATCCACCACGCCAACACCGAGTTCTATGTCCTCGACGGGCAGATGACCTACGGCGACCAGGTCATCGGCAAGGGCGGCTACGTCTACCTGCCCAAGGGCGTCCCCGCTGACTCGCTGCGGTTCGCCGAGGGCACCAAGGTGCTGCACTACCGCGAGTACGGCGACGCCGGCTTCGATCCGGTCGACTCCGTGGCCGCACCGCGCTGGGACGACGCGCGCGAGGACGTCATCGTCATCGACACCGAGGGCATGCAGTGGGACGCGGTCCCCAACCCCGGCCCGATGCCCGGCCTGTACATCAAGTACCTGCACGTGGACCCGATCACCGGCTTCTACACCCGCCTCGTGCACGCCGCAGCGGGCTGGACCGACCACCGGCTGGCCCACCACCCCTGCTACGAAGAGGCGTACACGACCCAGGGCCACATGGAGTACAACTTCGGAACGCTGGACCTGGGCACCTACTTCTTCCGTCCGGCACGCGTCAAGCACGGTCACTTCACGACCATGGAAGGCGGCGCCACCTGGCTGCTGCGATCCGACGGCGAACTCCTCAACTGGTACAGCCAGAACGAGTGGGTCCGCTGGGGTGCGGAGGCCGTCAACTACGGGCCCGGCGGCGCGCGAATGCGCTGGTCGCAGTCGACCTACGACCTCGGTCGCGGTCCCACTTGGCGTTCCGACGCCGACCTGAAAGACCTGGTGAACTCCGCGCAGTGGCAGCGGGACCAGGGCAACACCGACCCTGGGTACGTGCAGCACGGACAGGGCACCGACCACTCCCTGGTGGCCATCGCCAAGGCTCTGGATGCAGCCAACCTGCAGGGCGGTCACGGGGACGGGCACGAGCACTCCCACGACCATTCGCACGATCACGGCGAGGAAGGCCACGTGCACTACGGCGAAGTCGACGCCTCGACGCTGCCGACCACGGACTGGGGACGCGACCCCAAGTTGCTGGAGCACCCGGAGGAGCGCACCGACGTCAACGCCCACAACTGGGGCGCCGGACGGGTCTGGAGCGAGGGCGACCCCTACCCCGCACCCATCATCTCCTCGCTGCCGGTGCGCAGCCGCTCCCGCGGCCGCTGGGACGGCGACGGCATGTGATTTGCCAATACGAAAGGCCCCGCCGTCGGCGGGGCCTTTCGTATTGGGACTGAGGTTGAGCGTCAGTTGCGAGCGACGTACTTGCCGCCCGGCTCGCCGACTGTCTCGCCGTCCCGGAACTTCACTTCGCCGCCAACCGCGGTCAGAACCGGCCACCCCGTCAACGGAACGCCTTCGAAGGGGCAGTGGTCCTGACCGGACTGGCACAACTCGGTCGTGACCGTCTGCTCCAACTCCGGGTCGATGATCGTGAAGTCGGCGTCGAAACCGGCCATCAGGTTGCCCTTGCCCGGCAGGTTGTAGGCCGCCGCCGGGTTGGCACTGGCCAACTCGGCGATGCGACCCAGCGGCAGCTTGCGCTTGTTGTAGCCCTCGCTGATGAGAACCGGGTACAGGAGCGCGGTACCGCCGAAACCCGGGCTGGCGGGCCAGATCTGGTCGCCCTTGAGTTCCTCCATGCAGCAGGCGTGGTCGGAGGCGATCCAACTCACGTCGCCGTTGGCGACTCGACGCCACAACTCCTCGTTGTCGGCCTTGGTACGGATCGGTGGGTTCACCTTGCCACCGAGACCGCCCTTGGCGTCCAACGTTTCGTAGTCCAGGCAGAGGTGGTGCAGCGTGGTCTCAAACCGCATGTCGATCCACGGGTACGCGTCCCGCGCCTGGACCGCAGCAGCAACCGCATCCGAACTGGACAGGTGCAGCAGGTTGATGTTCGTACCCACGTGTGAGGCGATGGTGGTCGCCTCGCCGATGGCTACTCGCTCCGTCAACGGGGGGCGGCCGTCGTTGTAGGCCTTCAGGTTCTGCGGGTCGCCGGCCGCGCGCACCTTGTCGATGAAGACGCGCATCAGCTCGGACTGCTCGCAGTGCAGCGACAGGCTCAGGCGCAGGTTCGGGTGCTCCGCCTGAACCTCATTGATCTTCTCCATGATGAGGAGCAGATGCCCGAGGTCGTATTCGTCGCCCATCGTGAATGCGCGCGAATCCCGGGAGTTCGAGGCCAGGTCGAAGCCCTTGTAGAACATGTAGTACTTGAACGAGGTGACGCCGTGCTCCTTGACGAGCATCGGGATCTCGTCGATCTGGTCGACGGTCATCGGTGCCAGATGGAAGCCGTAATCGGTCCAGGTCCGGCCGGCGACCGCCTGCTTCACCTCGGGCAGGATCTCGGCGTAGGGGCCGGTCTTGTTGAGGTAGTGCGCACCGGTGCGGAAGTACGAAACAACCGTCGTAGCGCCGCCGACAAGCGATGAGCGGGTCTCCTCGAAGGCGTCGAGGGCAAGGTCGCGGTAGATGCCGAGGTGATAGTGCGCATCCACGGCACCCGGCATGACCAGGCGACCCGATGCGTCGATCACCTCGTCGGCAGCCGCGGAGTCGATCTCGTCGCCGATCGCGGCGACCTTGCCGTTCTTCACGGCCAGGTCGGCGCGGGTTTCCCCCATGCGTGGCAGCACCAGGGTGCCGTTCTTAACCAGCAGGTCGTATTGAGCCATGGCAGGCCGGCGTCTAGCCGGCCTCACCCCCTTCCGTCCAAAGGCGGTCGTTGCTCACCCGGCCACCGGCTCGGGTGCCGCGCCGTCGTCGCGGGACCGGCGCCCATGGTGCCCGAGGGCTGCTGACACCCGCGCACTGGCCTCGGGCAGCAGGGCAGCAGCCACCTCCAACTGGGCCGTGAAGCGCTCCGCCGGCCCGCAGACGCTGATTGCCGCCACCGGTGCGCCGGAATGGTCGAACACCGCCACGGCCACCGATGCCGCCCCGGACTGACGCTCCCCCAAGCTGCTCGCGTGTCCCGCCAACCGCACCTCGGCCAGTTGCTGTTTGAGGGCTCCGGCGTCTGTGGGCGTGTTCGCGGTGAGGAACTGCATGCCGCCACCGAGGATGCGGTCGACCTCGGCCTCGGTCAGGTGCGCGAGGATGGCCTTGCCGGATGCCCCGGCGTAGAGCGGGAAGTTCGACCCCATGGGCACCCGCATCACGATCTCCCGAGCCGGCGTCACCTGTTCGATGTAGGTCCGGGAATCCCCCGTGCGCACTGACAGCGTGGCGGTCTCGCCGACCGCATCCGCGAGCCGGCGCAGCTGGGGAACCGCCGCCGAGCGCACATCGATCCGGGTGGAGTACGCCGACCCCAGGGCAAGAGCAGCCGGACCCAGCGCGTAGCGACGCTCCTCCTCATCCAGCCACACCAGGTCGCGGCTGCGCAGCGACGTCAGGATGCGGTGCACCGCCGCCTTGGACAGGCCGAGCTGCTGGGCGATCTCGGTGACGCCGAGGGTGCGTGCCTGCGACTTGGTGAACAGCAGGAGCACGTCCACGGCACGTTCAACGGTCGCGATCGACTGGCTTCCAGCGCGTGTCGGCGCAGCAGGCATGGCATCCCCCCGTGTGTGCGCGCATACCTTGGCATGCGCGCACGGGCTCGGCCACTCGTGTCCGGACCTCAAGACCCCTGGTGAGATACTTCTGGATCGGATACGGTGGAACTCGGTTCCGCTAGGTGGAACACCCGGTCGACAGTGGGTGTTCCAGCCGGGCGGGTGCGGGGTAGTCGGAGGTGACCATGGCCAAGCCCCTGGAAGGAATCCGCGTTCTCGACGCGGCAACGTTGTTCGCCGGCCCGCTGGCCGCCACCATCCTGGCCGACTACGGCGCCGACGTGATCAAGGTCGAGCACCCGGAGAAGGGCGACCCGGTCCGCAACCACGGCCCCAGCAAGGACGGCGTTCCGCTTTGGTGGGCCATGCTGGCGCGCAACAAGCGGACCCTCGCGCTGAACCTGGGCAAGCCGGAGGGCGCGGCCGCAATCAAGCGGCTGATCGCCGACACCGACGTCCTGATTGAGAACTTCCGCCCCGGCACTCTGGAGCGCTGGGGGTTGGGCCCGGACGTACTTCAGGAGATCAACCCGGGCCTCGTGATCGCTCGGGTCACCGGGTTCGGGCAGTTCGGCCCGTACTCAAGCCGCCCAGGTTTCGGAACGCTGGCGGAGTCGATGAGCGGCTTCGCGTCGATCACCGGCGAGCCCGACGGTCCCCCGACCCTGCCGCCGTTCGGGCTGGCCGACGGGATCACCGCCCTGACCACCGCGCAAGCGATCATGACCGCGCTGTATCACCGCGATGCGCGCGGCGGCACCGGCCAGATCATCGACATGGCGATCATCGAGCCGATCGTTACGGTCCTGGGTCCACAACCGATCGTCTACGACCAACTCGGCATCGTGCAGCCCCGAACCGGCAACCGCTCGGTGAACAACGCACCGCGAAACACGTACCGAACGCGCGACAACCGGTGGGTTGCGATCTCCACGTCGGCGCAGTCGATCGCCGAGCGCGTGATGCATCTGGTCGGACACCCTGAGGTGATCGAGGAACCGTGGTTCGCGGCGGGGGCCACTCGGGCTGAGCACGCCGACGAGCTCGACGAGTACGTCGGGTCGTGGATCGCCGAACGCGACGCTGACGACGTGATCAAGGCCTTTGAGGAGGCCCAGGCGGCAGTGGCCCCGATCTACGACGTGACCGACATCTTCAACGACGCGCAGTACCAGGCCCTCGACACCATCACGACGGTTCAGGATCCGCAGTTGGGTCCGGTACGCATGCAGAACGTGCTGTACCGCCTTTCCGAAACGCCGGGCAGCATCCAGTGGACGGGTCGACCCCTGGGGGCGGACACCAGAGAGGTGCTGGCCGGCGCGGGACTCAGTACCGAAGAAATCGACGCCCTGGCGGACGCCGGGATCGTGAAGGAGGGGCCGTGAGCACGATGCCGACGACTTCTGCCGACCTGTGGGGGGCCCTGGCCGGTTCACGGGTGATCGACCTGGCCCAGCCGATGCGACGGGGCATGCCCCAATCGCCCAACCATCCACCGTTCCAGATGGCGCTGGTGCGCCGACACGGCGACTACGTCCGCGAAGACGGTGGGTCCGCATCCAACGAGATCATCGTCACGGGTGGTCACGTGGGTACGCACGTTGACGCGCTCGCCCACGTCAGCCAGGACGGCGAGGTGTACGGCGGCCTGAAGGCTGCGGACATTCAGTCGCACGAAGGCTTTGCCGCGCACGGGATCGACACCTTCACTCCGTATGTCGGCCGCTGCGTTCTGCTGGACGTCGCCCGGGTGCACGGCGTTGCCACGCTGCCGGCCGGGTACGAAGTGACGGCAGCGGATCTGCAGTCGGCCGAGGATGCCGCCGGCGTGCGAGTCGGGTCCGGCGAAGCAGTGCTCATCGGCACGGGCTGGTCGCGGCGCTGGGACGAGCGGGACGCCTTCATCGGACTGTCCGACGGCGTGCCGGGTCCCGGGGTCGAGGCGGCCCAATGGCTCATCGACCGGGGTGTGACCGTTGCCGGCGGGGAGACCATCGCGTTCGAGCAGATCAAGGCCGGCGCCGGGCACGGGCTGCTTCCGGTGCACCGGATGTTCCTGGTGGAGCAGGGGATCAACATCATCGAGACGATGCGCCTGACGGAGTTGCTGGATTCCGGCGTCACCGAGTTCCTCTTCGTGCTGGCACCGATCCGGGTGGTCGGGGCAACTGGGGCACCGGTTCGGCCCCTGGCTGTTGTTGCGGCGGCCGCCGGTGGCTGAGGCGACCCCGGTCCAGTTACTGGCTCAGTTCGCGGTTTCCTGCCGAGACGACGGACTTCCCGACGAGGTCGCCACTGACGTCGGCGGTCGCATCCTCGACGTGCTCGGCAACTGCCTCGCCGGGCGCGCCGAGTCGCACTCCCCCACCGAGCCTGACCAGGCGGTGCTGCGCACGGTCGCCAACTGGGGTGGGGCTCCGGAAGCCGGCGTGATCGCCAGCCACGAGCGCCTGCCTGCGCCGAACGCCGCGCTCGTGAACGGCACCTTGGCGCACGCGCTGGACTTCGACGACACGCACCTGCCCAGCGTGCTGCATCCGTCCGCCTCGATCGTGCCGGCAGCACTGGCAGTCGGCGAGGCCCAGGGCGCGCAGGCCGCCGACATCGCCGCCGCGGTGGCTGCCGGCGTCGAGATCTGCAACCGCCTCGGCATGGCCTCCTACATCCCCGAGATCCGCAACTCCGTCTTCTTCGAGAAGGGCTTCCACGCCACTTCGATCTGCGGGACTGTCGGCGCAGCGGCCAGCGCGGCCATGCTCTACGGGCTGGACAGCGACGGCGTGTCCTCAGCCATGGGCATCGCCGCATCCATGGGCTCCGGTGTGATCGAAGCGAACCGGACCGGTGGCACCGTGAAGCGGATTCACTGTGGCTGGGCCGCGCACGCCGGGGTGACGGCCGCAGCCTTGGCGCGCGAAGGCGTTACCGGACCCCCCACCGTCCTGGAGGGGCGTTTCGGCTTCTTCGCCGCCTTCCTCGACGGCAAGTACAACGCTGCGGCCCTGCTTGACGGGCTCCGGCAGCGCTGGGAGCTCACCCGGACCGTTTACAAGCCGTACCCCTCCAACCACTTCACGCACCCCGCGATCGATTGCGCGCTCGCACTGCGGGATTCAGGGCTCGACCCGGCCGACATCGAACGGATCGACCTGGGGGTCGCCGCACCCACACTGCGCACCATCGGTGAGCCGCGCGCGGACAAGATCCGCCCACAGTCGCCGTATCACGGCAAGTTCTCCGGCCCGTTCACCGTCGCCACGGCACTGCTCGGCGGCGGCGGGCTGGGTGTCTACCTGGACGACTTCACCGACAGTGCCTTCACCCAGGACAAGTTGGACCTGGCCGCGAAGGTCTACACCTTCGCCGACGACCGGGCGACGGAGATCTTCCCGAACGCGTTCGCCGCGGTGTTGCGAGTGACGACCAAGGCCGGCACGGTGCTGGAACACCGCGTGGACTCCTCCCGCGGCGGCCCGGAGCACCCGCTGAGCCGCGAAGACCTGCTGACGAAGTTTCGGCTGAACGCCTCCCGGGCGCTGGCGGACGAGCAGGTGAGCGACCTCGTCGATGCCGTCACCCGCCTGGCGGACGGCGTCGGCGCCGCGTCCGGTGTCTTGGCGCTTACGCGCACGCACCCGGGCTCGACGCCCGGGGTGGCCGACCCGGAAGCAGCCGCCGACGACTCATCGCGAGCGTCCGCGTCTTCCTAGGCCGTGCTCACGGGTCGCTGGCCCGTATCCGCACCAGATCGAGAGTCGCGGCGGTCAGCGGACGAGTTGCAGCAGTTGACGCGCCTGGCGGATGACCGCCTCATCGACCATGCGGCCGTTCTCGTCGACCATGACACCTGCCCCGGCGGACACCGCCGCATCGAATGATTCGATGAGCCGACGGGCTGAAGCCACCTGCTCGGCATCCGGGCTGAACACGTCGTTGACGACCGCCGCCTGCGCCGGGTGGATGCACGCCCGCCCGCGGTAGCCAAGTCGCGCCAGGGCGCGCGTCGACTCCGCCAGGGCGTCCAGGTCGCGGAAGTTCGTCGTGACCGGTCCTACCGGCGCGGCGATCCCGGCCGCCGCCGAGGCCAGCACTACCTGCGATCGCACGAACAGCAACTCACGTTCGTCCGCACCCAGCTCCACCCCGATGTCCGCGCGTAGATCGGCCTCACCGACCTGAAGGCGGGCCACGCGTGGTGCGGCGGCGATCTCCGCCGCCCGCAGCACCGCAGCCGCCGACTCCAGCAACGGCGCCAGCCCGATGGCTCCGTCCGCTACTCCTCGTTCGGATTCCAGCAGCGACAACTCCCCGGCCACCTCGGCCACTTCAGCAGCCGACTCGGTCTTGGCCAAGCAGATGCCACTCAGCGCGGGCCCGACGACCGCGGCCACGTCGACGGTCCGAAGTTGGCCTGGATTGACGCGGACCCAGATCTCCACCGGGTTGTCCGCGGCAGCGGGCAACGTCGCCAGCCAGGCGGCCACGATTCGGCGTGCCTCATCCTTGGCAGACACGGCGACAGCGTCCTCGAGATCGACGATGAGCGCGTCTGCGCCCCGCCCCAATGCCTTTGCCAGCACCTCCGGCTTGTCGCCGGGCACGTACAGGTGCGAACGCGGGGTGGGGCGGTCAGTCACCGATGCGCTCCTTGCCGGAGATCAACGACCTCGCGATCACCATCTGCATGACATCGGAAGTGCCCTCACCGATGGTCATCAGCGGGGCGTCGCGGTACAGGCGCTCGACCACGAACTCCTGGCTGTAGCCGTAACCACCGTGGATGCGCATGGCATCCATGGCCGCCTTGACCGCCGTCTCCGACGCGAACAGTTTCGCCATCCCGGCCTGCATGTCGACACGCTCGCCGGCATCGGCGCTGGCGGCCGACCAGTACACCAAGAGCCGGGCCGCCTGAATGTTCGTCGCCATGTCGGCCAGCTTCATCTGGATCGCCTGGAAATCGCTGATCGGTTGGCCGAAGGCGTGGCGCTGGCGGGAGTACTCCAGGGCCGCGTCGTAGGACGCCTGCGCGATGCCCAGCGCCCGCGCGGCGACGTTGATGCGGCCGGTCTCCAGACCCGCAAGAACCTGCTGCATGCCGCGGCCTTCGACGCCGCCGAGCAACTCCGCGGCCGGTACCTCGACGTTATCCAGCACGACCTCGCACGACTCGGTCCCCTTGTAGCCGAGCTTCGGGAGGTCCTTGCTGACGGAGAACCCGGGCAGCGACGTGTCCACCAGCAGCACGCTCATGCCCTTGTGTGCCGGTGACGCGTTTACGTCGGTCTTGACCAGCACCGGCAGCGGGTTGGCGTAGCGGGCGTTGGTGATCCAGGTCTTGGTGCCGTTGACGATGTAGACATCGCCTTCGCGCCGGGCAGTCGTCTTGATCCCCTGCAGGTCGGTGCCGGCGTCCGGCTCCGTCAGGCCGATGCCGGTTCGACGCTCGCCGGTGGCCAGCTCGGGAAGGTACTTGGCCTTCTGCTCGTCGGTGCCGTGCTTGGCGATCATCCAGCAGGACAGCGAGTGCGAACCGAGAATGCCGGCCACACCCATCCAGCCCTTGGCGATCTCCTCGAAGACGATGGCGAAGGAGACCATGTCGACGTCAAGGCCGCCGTACTCCTCCGGCACGGTCATACCGAACAGGCCGAGTTCCTTCATCGTGTCCACGATCTCGGTCGGGTAGCGACCGGACCGCTCCCACTCCGACGCGACCGGACGGATCTCCTTGTCCACGAACTCCCGGATGGTGTCGCGGAAGAGCCGCTGCTCATCCGACAGGGTGAAGTCCATCCTCAGTCCTCCTTGTCCGCCCCGGCGAGCCGTTCGCCGAGTTGTCGTCCCAAAGCCAGCGCCGGGGTCAAGACCATCCCCGAGCAGAACGAGTTGCCATTGAACACTGCCGCGCCGAGCACTTCGCCGACGGCATACAAGCCATCGATAACGGTCCCCGCATCGGTCCGCACCCGCAAATCGTCGTCGGTGTCCACGCCGGAGAAGGTGATCAGAGTCACGGGGTGGTTCTCGATGGCGTAGAAGGGCGGTTCGGCGATAGGGGCAGGCAAGGCGGCGCGGCCGAACTCGGTGTCCGCACCTGCCGCCACGAAGGCGTTGTACTTGGCAACCTCCGCCTGGAGCCCGCCCGGGTCGATTCCGGCGACGGTAGCCAGGTCGGCAACGGAGTCCGCGCGGCTGACCCCGCGACGGACTCCGGCGAGGGCGTCGACCTCGTCCGGGGTGCAGTTGTTGATCATCGGTGTGGACGACCGCAGCGCATTGGCGTCAAAGATCATCCAGAAAGTCATGTCCGGGATCTTCATCAGTTCCCGTTCCTTGCGGTCGATGCTCGGCTCGTCCTCGTTGATCCAGCGGCGACCGGTTACATCGACGTAGATCTCCCAAGGCGCCCGCTCCGGGGCGAGCAGGTGCGGCCGATGCACCCAGTCCACTCGCAGTTCGCCCGGTTCCGGCGGCAGCCCGCCGAACGTCGGTATGTAGGCGCCGCGCCCCTGCACGGCCGCGCCAAGGTCGCGGGCCATCCGCAGGCCGTCACCCCGGGAACCGGGAGCGGCGGAGGTCACCAGGGGAACGCCCTCCAACTCGGCGAACAACTCCGGGCTGTGCCCGAAGCCGCCGGTAGCCAGCACGGTGTTGTGCCCGTGGTACTCGGCGCCACCCTCGGCGGTGACCCCGAGCACGCGGCCGCCGTCGGCCACCAACGACTCGACGCGAGTACTCAGCGTCAACTGCACCCGCCCTGCCGCAACCTGCTCCTGCAGCAACGGCGTGAGCACCGACAGCACCGAGATGGCCATGTTCGTTCCGTGGACGGTGCGTGGCACGGAGTAGGTCTCGTGGCCGTAGACCAGCCGCGGAGTGGCCTCGTCGTACTCGAACCCGTGCTCGTCCAACCAGGCCAAAGTGGCCGGCGCCAGTTCCACGGCGACCCTGGTCAATGTCTCCCGGTGGGTGTTGCGCGTGATTCGGCAGATGTCCGCGTAGTGCCGCGCTGTGTCGTCCTCGATGCCCCGGTCGGCCTGGCGGGCCGTTCCGGCAGCCGACAAGTGCCCACCGGAGTAGTGCAGTGCTCCGCCGACGCGGTCATCCTGCTCGATCAGGTGGACGCTGGCACCGCGCTCCGCCGCAGCGATGGCACATGCCATGCCGGCTGGGCCCGCACCGATCACGAGCAGGTCCGCCGGCTCCGGCGTCGCGGTGGTCCCGGTCACGGAACTATCAACGCCCGCGAGTGACCCGGGTCGCTGCTGAGCAGTTCGGCCACCCCATCGGCGAGAGCCACCGTGCGGTAGGCGGGCGCGTAGGACCCCTGGGCCAGCAGCTCCATCGCCTCAGCAGCCAGGCTGCGTTGCCGCTCCGGCGGCACCAGATGTGCGTTCATGCCCAGGAGCTGGTGCTCGCGGATCATGAGGTCCGTCACGGTCAGGCCAGCTGGCTCCCGCCCGGCCAGGTAGCCCAGCACAACGTGCCTGGCCCGCAACGCGCCAGCCAGTAGCGCGGCCCGGGTCTGCTCGCCACCGATCGTGTCCACGATCACCTGGGCACCGGTTCCTCCGGTCAGGTCCCGCACCGAACTCGGCAGCGTGTCCGCGGCCACCACTTTGACCCCGTCCAAGGCCACGAACTGGTCCGGGTCGCGCGTGACGGCCACGACGGGGTTGCCCCGATGCCGCGCCACCGCGACGGCCGCGGCACCGACACCGGCGGAGGCGCCCAGGACCAGGACCGTCTCGGCCGGTTGCAGTCCGGCGAGGTCGTCCAGCGCGTAGATGGCGTCCATCAACACCGCGGTCCCGGCCGCGACCTGAAGCGGATCGACCGAACCCGGCAATGGCAACAGCCACTCCGGTTCGGCCAGGAACTCCTCCGCGAACACCCCGTCGCGAAGTCCGCCGGCGGCGTCTATGGCTCCGCGCACGAAGTAGGTCTCGTTGGCGCCGGCGGCGACCGCTGAGGACCCCAACACCAGGTCCTCGGGCAGTTTCATCCCAACCAACCCCTGGGCTGCCTGACGATCCTTCGGCATCACCTCAGCCGCGATCAGCCGCATAGGCAGCGCCGCTGGCGAGGATTGTCCGGCGCCGGGCATCCGGTCCAGGTCCACCGACTCCGGTCGTCCGTCACGCAGCACGATCGCCTTCATTGCATCCTCCGAAACACCGGGAGCGCGCGCCCGTCCGACAGCGGCTGGAAGTCCACGCGCACCGCATCCCCGATCTGCCATTCATCGTCACCTAGGAGAGTGCTCAGCATTACCGGACCCTCAGCGAGGCGCACGCGGGCGATCACGTAGGGCACTTCCAGGTCCGGTCGCGGGGAACGGTGCACCAGCGTGAAGGTGTCAACCACGCCGTCCCCGGTCGCCTCGGTGTAGCCCAGGTTGGTTCCCTGACAGGACAGGCAGAGGTTGCGCGGGTGGTGCTGACGGTGAAGACAGTCCAGGCAGGTCTGCAGCAGCAGTCGGCGGTTGCGCGTGCCCGCCCACCACTCAGCCGTGAGTTCGTCCTCAGGCGGTAATTGGCTCATCGATCCACCCCCAGCAAGACGGTGGAGTGATGCGACAAGATCCCTCCGGTGCCATGCGCCAGGGCCACCTCGGCACCGGCAACCTGGCGCTGGTCCGCCTCTCCGCGCAATTGCCGCACCGCCTCGACCAACAGCAGCACACCGAACTGCCCCGGGTGGCAGTAGGACAGCCCGCCCCCAGAGGTGTTGACCGCAAGGCGCCCACCCGGGTCGAGCACCCCGTCGCGCGCGGCGGCTGCGGCCTCCCCCGGCCCGAAGAACCCGATCGCCTCCAAGGAGAGCAGCACCGTGATGGTGAACGAGTCGTAGATCTCGGCGACGTCCACGTCCGCAGGGGTCAGCCCGGCGGCCGCGAAGGCGCGCGCCGCCGAGACGGCTGCACCGGTGTCCAGGATGTCGTCAGCCGCGGCCATGCCGGCCACCCCAGTGGCCTCGCCGTACCCCAGGACGTTCACGGGCCGACTGCGCAGATCGCGGGCCCGGGCAGCGGACGTCAACACCACCGCACCACCGCCGTCGGTGACCAGGCAGCAATCGGCGGCCGTAAGCGGGCTGGAGATCATGGTCGATTGCAGCACCTCGTCGACCGTTAACGGCCCGGCCCCGAATCGGTACGCCTTCGGGTTCAGCAGCGCCCACTCCCGCGCCGAGACGGCAACGCGAGCCAGGTCGGTCGACGAGGCGCCGTACCGGTGCAGGTATGACTGCGCCGCCATCGCGTAATAGGACAACGGGTACAGCGGTCCGTAGGGGGTCTCGAACTGCGCCGCAGGCAGATGCTCTTCGACGACTCCCCCCAGGGATCGCGACCTGGCCGAACGCTGGTTGGAGGCGAACGAGATGACCACCACCTCGGCCTGCCCGGCTTCGATCGCCTGAACCGCCCGCGCGACGTACGACTCGAATGCCGATCCACCGACGAACGTCGACTCCGCCCAAACTGGACGAATCCCAAGTTCCTGAGCCAACTCGGTGGTCGAGAAACGACCAATGTTGTTCGTGGCCAGGCCGTCGACATCGCTCAGTTGTAGACCGGCGTCTGCCAATGCTCGCGTGACCGCCTGCACCTGCAACTGCAGCACAGACTTGCCCGTGACTCCCAGGTCACACTCGGCCGCACCGACGATCGCAACGGTCATGACGGCAGCAACACCGACCCGCCGGCCGGCGCGACCGCAACCCGTTCCTTGTCGCCGACGACGCGCACCACCGACTCGAAGGTGACCAGGGTGCCGTCAGCAGTTGCGGTAACAGTCGTGACGGTGCTCTCGCAGGCAACGACCTCACCGGCGAAGACCAGGTTCTTGAAACGGAAGTGCAGGTCCTGCAACCGCGCCGTCGGGCCCAGCCAGTCCTGGATCTGCTCCGCCAGCAGTGCCCCGAACACCTGCCCGTCCACAACGGGAGCCGGAACTCGCTTGCTCGCCAGGTACTCCGGGTCGTAGTGCAGCCGGTGCCAATCCCACGTGGCTCCCGCGTACGCGATCATGTCGGGCAACTCGATCCGCCGCTGCAACGGTGCAGCCGACTCCCCCACTGCCGGGTTCACGACGCTTCCTTCGGCAACGCGGTGTAGATGAGCGTTTCGGTGTTGGTCACCAGGGGCTGCCCGGCACTGAGGTACTCGGCCTCCGAGGTGACGATCAGCATCTGGGTCCCCGACGAAGTGGTGCGTTCGGTCATGTCGGCGATGCGCCAGCGAGCGGTCACAACATCATCTGGGCCCACCGGACGATGGAACTTGTAGTGATTGCCGCCCCGGACCAGACGGGAGTTGGGCACCTCAAGATCCCAGGAGTGCCCCAGATAGCCGTCTGCGTCGCGGTGCCCCTGCATGTACTGGTTGGTCTCGCAGATCAACGTCGGCGGCGCGATGACATCCGCGTAGCCGTGCGCCCGCGCGAAGTCGGGATCGGTGTACAGCGGGTTGTCATCGCCCACCGCGGTTGCGAAGTAGCGGAAGGCGGCCCGACCCATCGGTTCGGGGGCGGTGTACTCCACGGTCTCTCCGACCCGCGCCCGTAGTTCGTCCGTGAGCAGGCTCACTCCCCGGCCTCCGGGATCAACGCGGTGGGCACCACTTCGAGCAGGAACTCATCGCGCAGCAGACCACCGCAAACGATCCCGGTCGAAGCCGGGTACGGGCTGCGCAACTTCTCCCGCCGGACGTCAGCCACCGCGCGGTAGTCGCCCAGTCCGTCCGGCGTGACGTACTCGACCGTGGTCAGCAGGTGCTCGGGCCCGGCACCTACCTCAGCCATCACTTGCAGCATCGCGTCGTAGGTGACCTCTGCCTGCGCGCGCAGGTCACCCGCATGCACAGCTGCCTGCGATTCCATGTCCAGTGCCGCGAATCCGGACATGTACAGGGTGTTGCCCGCACGGATGCCCGGGTTGTAGGTGAGCGTGTCGTATCGGTCCCAGCCGGGGTTGACCTTCTGCGGCTGATGCACGCTGGCGACCGCGTCCAAGGCCAGCAGCACCCCGGGGGCGTGCAACTGGCTCATCAGGATCCCCGCGGCACCTGGGTACACCGGACCCATCAGGTCCTTGCGCGCACGCCCTGTCTTCGGATACCGGTCCCGCGTGGCCGGCGTGGAGTAGTCGACCGTCGAGACCAGGTTCGACAGATCCAACCCGGCCTGTTGCAGCAGTTCGCCGGCTCGCTCAACGACGTAGAAGTACTGGCCTACGACATCGCCCTCGGCGACCACATCACCGTTGGCGTCGATCGGCAGCAATGTGGGCAGATACACGGCCCCGTCGTGGCCGGACCGCACGGTCTCCCGACGCCACGTTCCGTCGGAGCCCAGCACCAACGCCACACCGCCGCCGGGCGATGCGTGCACTTCAACCTCGATCAGCGCCTGCCGACGGACCAGTCGATCCACCACGACCGTGCATACCGTTGGCGAATGCGGGAACAAGCGCTCCCGCACCTCCTTGGCTTCGGCGTAGTACGGCAATCCGGCGATCGAGATGTTCTCCACCACCCGGGTCACATCGGCTAATCCGAGTCCCGCGGCGGCAAGGATCGCCTCCTGCTTGGCGTAGGCCACCTGGGCCTGCTCACCCATGCCGCCGGCAATAGCCGGCTTGCCTTTGGCCGGGTCGAAGGCGCTTGCGGAGTGCCCGGAGTTGATGGCGTCCTTTCCGACCTGCAGCCCCAGCGAGAACGTGTAGCCGGAGTAGTCGTACCAAGGGAACTCGGCCGGCTCGATCGCCGTCGCGGTCGGGCTCATCAGATGGCTCCTTCAAGGTTGGCGGCCGCCGTGGCCGCGGTCAGCACGGAACTCAGGTCCTTGGCGTCAGCCAGCGATCGCACCGACTCCAGCAGCGCGACAGCGGCCTCGCCGCCCCCGCAGTTGGCGAGGAACTTGGCAGCCAGCGCCTCGTCGGACAGCGGCGTTTGCGGACCGCCGGCGCTCCGCGGCACGGCGCCGGTAAGTCTGCGTCCGTCGGTCAACTCGATGACGACGTTCCCGGCGGCGTCGGCGGCGACACCTTCGGTGGCCGTGACCTGGCTGTGCACCCGTTGCGCCAATTCGGCGACGTCCGATCTGGCGATGGATGCCGGCTCGTAGGTCTCCACGCCCACGCGGCCGTCGATCAGCAGCGCGGCCACCGACCATGGCAGGGAGAACTTGGCGTCGTAGGGCGACCGCGGCCGCAACTTGACGTCAGCCGGTTCGCAGACGATCGATGCGCTGTCCGGGTGCACGTCGGCGGTGACGGCGGCCACGTCGCTGGCGCTGATCCCCGCGTCCGCGATGGCCTCGCTGACCGCATCCAGGGTGACGTGCATCAACTGGCAGGCCGGGTACGGCTTGACCGTTATCTGCTCCACCTCCCAGCGCTGTCCCAGGCCCTGAGTGACCGACTCGACGTCCGCGGGTCGGGCCGACAACGCCGCGTAGACGCCGTACTGACCCTCCAGAACGGAGTCCGGACCGGTGGCCCCGGCCGCGGCCAGGCGAGCGGCCAGGACCCCGTTCAACGACGCTGTGCCCGGGTGCAGTTGCTTGGTCGAGGCCCCGGTGTTGAGGAACTCCAGCAGGCCACCGCTGGCGGAGCCGGCAATGCCAAGGGCGTGCACGGCCCGCTCGGTGTCGAGTTGCAGCAACCGCGCGCTGACCAATGCTGCGGCCAGCGTCCCGGCCACATGAGTCGCGTGCAGCCCGCGGGCATGGAAGCCGTGTGGACTGGCCATGGCGATCCGGCAGACGGCCTCGTAGCCGGCGATCGCCGCGGTGAGAACCTGCTCCCCACTCGCGCCGACCTGCTCGCCAACCGCGAACGCGGCCGGCAGGACGACTGCGGTTGCGTGCACCAGGCCACCTGCGTGGGTGTCGTCAAAGTCCAGCCCGTGCACCAAGGCGCCGTTGGCCAGCGCTGCCGCCGGCGCCGACACCGCTGGGCCGACACCGAGGATGGTGGCCTCGGCCGGCCCGCCCAACCCGGCTGCGACCGCCACCGCGGGATCAACCGCACCACTGCGGGCCGATCCGATGGCGTTGCCCACACCGTCCAGGAGGTGCCTGAGCGCAGCACGCCGCGCCGTCGCCGGCACGCGCTCCAGCGTCAGGCCAAGGGCCCAATCCGCCAGCTCGCGTGCGTGGGTCACTCAGACCTCCGGAAGGAAGCGGACCGTCTCCGGATCCCCGAACGCACCGGACTTCACACTGCTGACGATCTGGTCCGGGTCGTAGTCGAGGAGTTCCATCACGTAGTCGAAGTCCTCGTTGCGTTGCGGTGCTCGCCGGTGCTCGGTCGCCACCGGGCCGACGTTGACGGCGGTGCGCGGGTGCTTGACCGTGCCCCATCGGGGGTGCTCGACATCAACGATCAGGCCACGTGCCTGCGTGTGTTCCTCGACCAGGGCCTCACGCACCGAGTTGATGGGCCCGCACGGGATGCCGGCCGGATACAACTCAGCCAGCCATTCACTCGCCGTCCGGGTAAGGAAGATGTCCTCCAACTGGGCAAGCAGTTCTTCCTTGTTGCGCTCCCGCGCCGCGAACGTGGCGTACTTCTCGTCGGTAGCCCACTCCGGATGCCCCAGTACCGGCGCGAGCCGCTGCCAGAACTTCTCCTTCGCGCAGCCGACGACGATCCAAGCGTCTTTGGTCTGGAAGACCTGGAAGGGGACCAAGGACGGGTGCGCCGAATGTCGCGTCCGTTTCGGCACGAAGTCGGTGTTGAGCGCCCAGATGCCCGGATAGGTGAGCATCGCGACCGCGGTGTCGTACAGCGACACGTCACAGTCCATGCCCACCCCGTCGCGGCGCGCGGCGTGGATCCCGGAAAGCAACGAGATGGCGGCAATGAAGCCGCCGGAGTAGTCGACCATCGACAGTCCGGACTTGGTCGGCGGTCCGTCCGGCTCCCCGGTGACATCCATCCAGCCGCCGAGGCCCTGCAGGATGTAGTCGTAGCCGGGCTCCTTCTGCCGCGGGCCGGTCATCCCGAACCCGGACAGTGAGCAGCACACGATCTTCGGGTTGATGTGCTTGAGGTCGTCGTAGGTGATGCCGATCTTGGCCGGCACATCGCCGCGCAGGTTGGAGTAGACCGCGTCCGCGCTGCGGACCAGGTCCTCGAAGACCTGGCGACCGGAGTCGGTGGTCAGGTCCAGCGAGAGGGACTTCTTGTTTCGGTTGAACACTTCGAAGAACAAGGAGTCCTCGCCCTCGGCGTAGGGCGGCACATAGCGCCCCACGTCCCCGCCGGACTTGGGCTCCTCGATCTTGATGACCTCAGCACCGAGGTCAGCGAGGTGCACGCTGCCCCACGGACCGGCGCCGTACTGCTCGACCGCGATGATTCGCACGTCCGCCAACGGCCTCATGAACGTCCTCCGGTCAGCTCACCGATCAACTGGATCACCTGGGACTGCGCCGCCCGTACCTCGTCCGGTGACAACCCGTGGGTGGGCGGGGTCAGCTTGATGCTGTCAACCACGCCCTCGTACCGACTCAGTGCGACGCGGATGTCGTCGGGTGAGCCGGAGATGGTCAGCGCGTCGACCATCTCGTCGGGAATCGCCTCACCGAGTTTCTGCGCCACCGCACCGGATTTCAGTGCGGCGCCGGCGGCGGCCGCCTCCGCACCGAACCCGTGGAACTCGAAGAAGTCGGCGTAGGTCCGCACGCTGGCGTAGAAGCCGACAATCCCCGCCGCTCGCCGGCGGGCCACGGCCGCGTCGGCGTCGACCGAGCAGCACGCCGAGACCACGAGATCCACCTGGTCGCGTGCCTTGCCGGCGCGCTGGAGGCCTGCCGCCACATTCGGGAGCACCTGCTTGTCCACGAACGTCGGGCTGCACAACTCGTGGCTTATCCAGCCGTCACCGATCTCGGCGGCAGTCCGAGTCATCGCCGGACCCATGCCCGCCAGGTAGATCGGGATGTCCTCCCGCTGCTGTGCGTAAGGCCGCTGGTAGCCACGGATGCGCATGTGCTCGAACTCGCCGTCAATGTCGATCGGCGCACCGGAGGCGGCGTTGGCGATGAAGTGGCGAATGATCGCCACCGTCTCCTTGAGGTGACCGACCGGCTTGCCCCAGCGGGCGTTGTGCCAGTCCTCGTTCAGTCGCTGCACACCGGTGCCGAGGCCGAGAACGAAGCGCCCAGTGGACAGCTCGTCCAGATCCATGGCCTCCAAGGCGGTGACCATCGGGCTGCGGGTGAACGCCAACGCGATCGCCGTGCCCACCCCGACCGTCGTCGTGCCTGCGGCCATCGCCGCTGCGGTGATGGTTGCCGACCGGTGCATCTCCGGCGCCCAGACCACCTCAGCGCCGGCCGCCTCCGCGGCTGCCGCTGCGTCCACCAACTCCGCGAGGGTTTCGCCCCAGGGCCCGTACGTAATGCGAAGCACGACTCAGGCCTCCGCGGGCGCCGGCGGGGTCAGCGGTCCGGTCTTCGCCTCGGGGAAGTAGTTCTGGCCGATGCCGCTGGACCGCTTCGCAACCATGACCGAGCGAACCCAGGAGACGATCTCGTCGCCATCCTGGTTCAGCCCGCGGGTCTTCATCGTGATGATTCCGGCGTAGGGGCGCGAGGAGGACTCCCGCTTGTCCAGGCAGATGGACTCCGCGTAAAGCGTGTCCCCGATCAGCACCGGGTGCGTGAGCTTGATGTCGGTCCACCCCAGATTGGCGATGGCGTTCTGGCTCATGTCGATCACGGACAGGCCGAGTACCAGGGCCACGGTCAGGCCGGAGTTGACGATCACCTTGCCGTCGGTGATCGGGTTCTGTGCGGCCAGATGGAAGTTGAAGTGGTTCTGGTTGGTGTTGCAGGTCAACTGGGTGAACCAGGTGGAGTCCGTTTCGGAGATCGTGCGGCCGAACGGGTGCTGGTACACGTCGCCGACGACGTAATCCTCGAAGAAGGGCCCCAGCTGGGCTTCGTGCACGGTCATTCGCGGTCCTCTCTAGATTTGCGGCACCCTAAATGTCTGATGTTTCTTGGTCAAGGGTGGCCCGATCCAGACTTCGGTACAGGTCAACCAGATGCTCCAGATGAGCGGCCGCAGCCGCGGCGGCCCCCTCGGCGTCCCCAGCGGCGACCCGCTCGAGGATGGCCGCGTGGTCGGACTCCACGTCCTCCCAGGTCGCCGTGGGCGCCTCTTCCCGGGCGAAGCGTTCATTGAGCACGAGGAACAACGGCCGGACCATGACCTCAAGCAGGGGGTTTCCGGCGCCGGCCACGAGCGCGGTGTGGAATCGATCGTGCGCTTCCCGCAGGCCCTCCGCACTCACCTCGCGGGGGTCCACCAGCGTGGACTCGAGTTCCTTCAGCAATTGCGGGGAACGCCGCTGCGCAGCCAGCCCGGCCGCCGGGATCTCGATTAGCCGCCGCGCCTCCAGCAACTCCTCGACAGTTATCTCCTGAGCACCGGTCAGCAGGCCGAACGTTGTAGCCAGGTAGCCCGTGATCTGGTCCACACCTGGCGTCACGACAAAGGAACCGCCCGACACGCCCCGCGTCGTTGCCACCAGGTTCTGGCTGGACAACACGCGCAGCGCTTCCCGAACGGTGCTTCGGGAAACACCGAACTCCGCGGACAGGTCCGGTTCCACCGGCAGGCGATCGCCGGGCTTCAGTTCCCCCGACAGGATGCGGCTGCGCAGTCGGTCGGCGAGTTCCTGGTACGCAGGCCGCTTGGCGGTCACCGCAACGGCTCCGACTGGACCTGCACCGGAACCCCGTGCGCGGTCACGCCGACGATCGCATCGTCAAAGCGCACTGCTCCTTGAAGCGAGTCGGCCGCGGCATTCACGTCGGCGACGAACACCGGCAGCAGGGCTCCGGGGCGCAGCGGCAGGCTCGGTCGCGCAGGCGCCGACTCATCGTCGAACTGCAGCAACTCAAAGCGGGGAGGCACGGACTCGGCGTTGCCCAGCACCGACATCCGCATGGTCGACGGTCGCGGCAGGCCCATGAACGCAGGCACCGCCGGTTCGGCCAGCGGGAAGGTGGCGCGCAACTCCAGGCCGGCGTCCGTGAAGAAGGTGGTCGCAGCGTCCAAGTCATCCACCACGCACACCACGCTGTGCAGTTCCGAGTGCAGGGCTTGCGCGGAGTCAGTAGCCGTGTCGTCAAGGACGCTCGGCAACCGATGGTTGATGTCGACCAGCACGAGCATGACGCGGTCCGGTCCGTGCACGGCGACTTGCTGCAGCCGCAAGGGACCGAACGGGAAATCGGCCGCCGGCCCAACCGGGACCAGCCCCGCCTGCTTGATCAGCTCCAAGCTGGCGGCCATGTCCCGCGTATAGAGGTCAAGTGCCTCCACCCGAGGTGCGTACTGGGAGTACTCGTCCCCGTCCAGATCCGACCCGATTAGCCGGATGCGGCCGGACTCTGCGCCCGGTACGGACAGATCGATTACCGGAGCCCCCACGGCCAACCCGTAGGCAGCGGCGGCCCCCGCAGATAGCCCGGACCTGGCCGCAACCGCAAAGCCGAAGGTGGCGAAGAAGTCCGCCGTGGCCTCGGGGTCTGATGCACCCACCACGACGTGGTCGAAAACCCACGGTCCAGTCACGGCAACCCCCAGACGTCAGACCATTCCGGTGTCATGAGACCACACCACATCACCGGTACGGGATTCGGGGTCGCCGGGGCCGCGACATGCGATTACCGTGAAGCGGTGAACGTCGCTGAGCGCGCTTCCGCCATCGGCAACAGCGTGGAGCGGGTCATTGAGGGCAAGGCCCCGCAGATCCGTCTGGCCCTGACCGTGCTGCTGGCCGGTGGGCACCTGCTGATCGAAGACGTCCCCGGTGTCGGAAAGACCATGCTCGCCAAGGCACTGGGTCGCAGCCTCGACTGCTCGGTGCGCCGCATCCAGTTCACTCCCGACCTACTGCCCGGAGACGTGACCGGAGTAAGCGTCTTCAACCAGGCCACGCGCGAATTCGAGTTCAAGCCCGGTGCGGTATTCGCGCACATCGTGGTCGGGGACGAGATCAACCGGGCGTCGCCAAAGACTCAAGCCGCTCTGCTTGAGGCGATGGAGGAACGCCAGGTAACCGTCGACGGGCACACCTACTTGTTGGCGCTCCCGTTCATGGTGATCGCGACGCAGAACCCGGTGGAGATGGAAGGCACGTATCCGCTGCCGGAGGCCCAGCGCGACCGATTCATGGCCCGCGTCGCAATGGGCTACCCCGACCAGGCCGCGGAGTTGCGGATGCTGGAGACCCACGGCGGCGGGTCTGCGCTCGACGGCATCTCCGCCGTCGCCGACGCCGCTGCCGTGTCGAGCCTGGTGCAGGCGGTTGAGCGCGTCCACGTCGCCGATGCCGTCAAGCAGTACGCAATCGACCTGGCCACGGCTACCCGGAACAGCCCTGACCTTCGGCTGGGCGCGTCGCCGCGGGCCACGCTGCATCTGATCAAGGCAAGCCGGGCGGCGGCCGCCCTCGCCGGCCGGGACTTCGTGCTCCCCGACGACGTGCAGGCACTCGCTGTCGCAGTGCTGGCGCACCGGCTGATACCGACGGCAGACGCACAGATCTCCCGCCGCAGCCCGGAACTGGTCGTATCTGAATTGGTGCAGCGAACGCCGGTGCCTGACGCCGCCCGTCGTTCCGGTTAGGCATGCGACGCGCATTGCAGGGCCTGACCCCGCGCGGAGCGGGCGTGCTGGCCGTGGGCGTCATCGTGTTGATCAGCGGGTGGCTGGCCGACCAGGCCGACCTGCTGCGGGTCGGGACGCTCCTCGTAGTTCTGCCCCTGCTCGCGATGTTGTTCGTGCTGCGCAATCGCGAACGGCTGGCTGCCCGCAGGCGGCTGGATCCGCAACGCGTTGGCGTTGGGACACCAGCCCGATCACATTTGGTGATCGAGAACCGATCCCGGCTCCCCAGCGGGACGGTGCTGGTGGAGGACGAAGCAGACGACGCCGTCGGCGGAGGGACCCGCTTCGTGCTGGAGCGCATTCCACCTGGCGGTCAACGTGACTTCACCACCGAACTGCTGGCCGGACGGCGCGGTCGCTATCTGGTCGGGCCCCTACGCGTATGGCTGTCCGACCCGTTCGGGTTGTGCCGCCTGACTTGGACGCTGCCCAAGGTAGACACCCTCACCGTCACACCGGCCACTGAGGAGGTCCCCGCGGTTCCACTCGGCGGCGAATGGTCCGGAAGCGGCGACAGCCGCACCCGCGCAATCGCCTCCACCGGCGAGGATGACGTCACCCCTAGGGGGTACCGGGTCGGGGACGAGTTGCGCCGAGTCCACTGGAAGTCCACCGCCCGGCTGGGTGAGCTGATGGTCCGCCGTGAAGAGCAGCCGTGGGAATCGCGCGCCGTGCTGCTCCTGGACAACCGCTTCGCCGCGCACAAGGGATCCGGCAGCACGTCGACCTTCGAGCGTGCGGTCAGCATCACCGCATCCCTGGGCTTGTACCTGGGCAAAGGCGGCTTCACCGTCGACCTGGTCACCGCATCTCCCCCGGCGGATCAGTCCCGAGCAACGGACTCCGCCGGCGACCCACTCGGTGGGCTGCTGGACGCACTCGCGGTGATCCGCACCGACCGCTCGGCACGCCTGTCCCACACGGGACAAGGCCTGGCTCGCCTGTCCGGCGACGGCGTTGTGATCGCGGTCCTGGGGCATCTGGACCTGACCGATGCCGAGGAGTTGGCCAGGCTGCGGCACGGTCGCGAGGCCGCTGTCGCGGTGCTGGTGGATCCGGCCGGGGCCACTCACGAGCAGGCACCGCTGGTCCTGCGCCAAGGCGGTTGGCGGGTCGTCCCCGTGCCCTTGGACGAGCCGTTGGCAACGGCGTGGCCGCTGGCCTCGCGACGAACTGCGGGGGTGCGGCGATGAGCGCGCCCGTCGCCGCCAGCGACGCTTGGGCCACGACCAGGCTCAGCTTGGCGTGTGGCTTGGCGGTCCTGGCGACCTCGTTGTCACTGACCAGCCTGTTTTCAGACCAGGAGTGGTTCTGGTCGGTGCTCCTGGTGGTGGCGGTTCTAACCGCGACGGCGATCGCCGCCCGGCGCCTGGGTCGTATAGGCGCCTTCTCCGCTCAGGTCCTGGCCCTGCTGGCAGTGCTTACGGTGCAGTTCACCTCTCCATACGCGTTGGCCGGGGTGATCCCGACGCCGAGCAGCATCCAGGCGCTGGCGCAACTGCTTCGGGATGCGGCTACGGCGGTGAACACTTCTGCACCACCGGTCGCCTCCGAACCGGTGTTCACTCTCCTGGTCTGCGGCGGAGTGGGTCTGGTCGCCATCGCCGTGCATGGGTTGGCCGTCGGACTTCGCTCACCGGTACTGGCCGGGCTGCCGTTGGTCGGTCTGTACTCGGTTTCGGTCCTGACTTTGGATCGCGCCCTGTCGCCGGTTCCGTTCGTGCTGGCCGCCGCCGGCTGGCTGGCGATGCTGCTGGCTGACGGCACCCGACGGCTGCGGGCCTGGGGGCCGCGCGTCGACCGCGTGGTCGACGCCCCCCGCGAACCGTCCCCGCTGGCGGCCAGTGGCCGGACACTGGGCATTGCCGCCATCGGGCTCGCGGTGCTGCTGCCCGCACTGCTGCCCCCGCTCGGGGATTCCCCGAGCGGGTTCTTCGGTATCGGCGGTGACGGTGGCCGGTCCCCGGTGGAGACGGTCAACCCGTATCTGAACCTGCGGGACTCCTTGACCCGTCCCGACGACACCGAGGTACTCCGCTATCGCACTAGCGACGAGGCCGGGACGAACCTGCGGCTGGTCACCCTGGACACCTATGCCGACGGCGTTTGGCAGCAAGCGCCGGTGACGTGGCCGGCGTCGGCGCAGGTCTCCGACGGCATCCCCGAAGAACTGACGGGAGTTCGGACACCGGACGTCAGCCGCAACTACACCACGGTGCGGGTCACCGACCTCGAGGAGAACCGGCTGCCGTTGCCGTACCCCACGGTCGAAGTTTTCGTTCCCGGCGATTGGCGCTTCGACGCGGCCACCCTCAACGTACTGGGGCCGGAGGGGTCCACCAACGGACTCGAATACGTGGCCACTTCCCTCGACCTGGACCTGACACCGGAGACGCTCGTAGACGCACCGGCGACGGATGAGACCGTGGACCCGGTCAATCTGGCGCTGCCAGCCGATGTGCCCAGCACCTTGGGCCAAACGGCCGCGACCGTGACCGCGGGTCTGGACTCTCCGTACGAGCGCGCAGTCGCGCTGCAGCAGTTCTTCCGAACCCAGTTCACCTACGACCTGGGGTACCAGCCCAACGGCGAACCGGTCGCGGACTTCTTGCAGGAACGGCGCGGCTACTGCCAGCAGTTCGCCTCAACCATGGCGTTGATGGCCAGGTCCGTGGGCATCCCCGCCCGCGTCAACGTCGGCTTCGCGCAAGGAGAGCCGGCGGGCAATTGGTGGTCGGTCTCCTGGCACGACACCCACGCCTGGCCGGAGTTGTATCTGTCGGGCTTCGGCTGGCTGCCCTTCGAACCGACCCCCCGCGGCGGTAGCGGTTTCAGCCCGCCCGCCTACGCAATTCCACTTCCGACAGCCGCCGCCGACCCGACCGTGCCGCTCGGGGCTGACCTGGGTCGCGGCAGTCCCGACCGCATCGACGCCGGCGACGGATCGCAGGACCCCGCCGGGGTGCGCGACATTCGCGGCCGAGACAGCGCAGAAACATCCGTAGTTGCCGGCGGACCCGGCTGGCGCACATGGCTCTTGCTCGCCGTGATCGTCTTCGCGGTGGCCGTGCTGGTGGTTCCGGCGCTGGCCCGTCGGGTGATCCGGGCCCGGCGTCTGGCTGCGACCGGCACCGCCGGCGTCGAAGCCAGATGGCGCGAATGGCAGGACACCTTTGTCGACGGCGGTGGTGGCTGGTCCGTCGGCTGGACTCCCCGGCAGGCGGCAGATGCGACGGCCGGGCACTTGGACGCCGACGCGATCGCGATCCTTCAGGAACTGTCGCGGGCAGTGGAACTGGTGCGCTACTCCGACCAGGCCGCCGGCCAGCCGGTGCCGCAGGTCGAAATCACATCGCTCCTGCGGGCACACGACCTATCGCTGTCCCGCTGGAGTCGATGGCGAGCGCGGCTGGTGCCGATCAGCGTTTGGAGCCGTTTGCTGGCCTCAAGCGAGACGGCACTGGCCGCTGGAAGTGCGCGGCTGGATCGATCGAAGGACCTGGTCGGCGCGAAGTAGCGAAGTAGCGAAGTAGCGAGGAAGTAGCGGCTATTGCTGCTGGTCGCGACGGCGGCGCCAGCGCTCCTCGAACTTGTTCATGACGCCGGCGCTGCTCTTCGGCGGCTTGGTCCCCTTCGGGGTCGCGGGTGCTTCGGTCCCGCCGGACCCAACCGAGCGGGCGCGGCCGAAGGCGTACCAGGTCGCGGCGAGCATCACGCCGAAGCCGGCCACGCCTAGTGGCACCGATGGGATGGCGGCGCCGCCAAGGAGCATCGCCAAACCGATAAGGATGCCGAGGACGCCGACAACTAGCGCGCGCCGCTGCGCCCGACGCTGGCCGGCACCACCAAGCGTTGAGGCAAGCTTCGGGTCCTCGGCGTACAGGGCGCGCTCCATCTGCTCCAGCAGGCGCTGCTCGTGCTCGGAAAGCGGCACGGGCGTCTCCTCTCCGCGGACCACCGGGGCAACCGGTGTAATCAGGATAGGCCGCATCGGCCCGGTGGGAAACCCGGGCGAGAATTCAAGCATCGGCAAATCGGGCCGGACGGTGAAGCGCGGGCAGCGCCGGATTCCGCCCCGAGTCGGATTCGGGGCTGATCAGGCCTGATCCTGGCGCGGATCGATCAGCCGAGCCGGTCGCACCGCGCCCGACCCGAACCGCGCCGCCGCCCGGTCAGCGGCCTGCTCGGCTTCCCGCCATCCCGAGTCCGGGGCGTCCAAGATCATCTGCTCGGCGTGGGAATCCACCGGCAGGAGCCCCTCCATGCGAACCCCAACCAGGCGCACCCGGGCCCGCTGCAGACCCAGACCGTCATACAAGGCCCGGACCACGGGGTAGATCAGTTGGGCCACGTCCGTCGGCTCGCGCAGCGTCTTGGCCCGAGTGATCGTGGAGAAGTCAGCGAACCGCACCTTGATGCTGACCGTTCTACCGACCCAGCCGCCCGCACGTAGCCGGGCCGCGACACGTTCGGTCAGGCGCAGGAACTCCCGGCGCAGGACCTCAGGGTCGTCGGTGTCCCGGCTGAACGTCTCCTCAGCGCCGATGCTTTTGTCCGGCTCGTTCGGCGTAACCGACCTGGGATCACGCCCCCAGGCCAGGTCGGACAGGTGGCTGCCGGCCGCGGGGCCGAGCGCCCGCTGCAGCGTGGCCACGGGTGTGCGCGCGAGGTCGCCGACGGTTCGTAGCCCCAGCCGGGTCAGCACTTCCTCGGTCTTCTCCCCCACCCCCCAAAGCGCGGCGACCGGCAACGGGTGCAGGAACTGCACGACGCTGTCGGCCGGCACGACGATGAGGCCATCAGGCTTGGCCCGGGTGGACGCCAGTTTGGCGACGAACTTCGTCGACGCCACACCGACGGAGCAGGTGATGCCCTGCTCGTCGGCCACGCGGGCCCGGATCAGCTCGGCGATGTGCCTGGGCGGACCGACACGGCGTCGGGCACCGGCAACGTCGAGGAACGCTTCATCCAGGCTGAGCGGTTCGTAGCGCGGCGTGATGGACGCAAATATCTGCATGACCGAGTCGCTGACCGCGGCATAGCGGGAATGGTCCGGCTCCAGGATCACCGCCGTCGGGCAGACGCGTCGCGCCCGGGTCATCGGCATTGCCGAGTGCACTCCGAATCTGCGGGCTTCGTAGGTGGCGCTCAGCACCACGCCGCGGGTGCCGCCACCGCCGACGATGACTGGTTGGCCGATGAGTTCAGGGTGCTCCAGCAGGGACACCGACGCGTAGAAGGCGTCCATATCCACGTGCAGAACGGTGCACCCGGTGTCATCGACTGTCGTGGGCGCAGGTTCAACTGAATCATTGCGGCGCAACTGCTTGCGGCTCATCTTGTTGCCATCTTCGGCGCTATCCGCCGGAGGAGCCAGGACTTGAGTGCCACAGTTTTCGTGGCGGCTTGGTGACCTCCTCGCCCGGCGGGCGCACGTCGGCGTACGGGGACTGTTTGAAACCGGATACGTGTACCAGCACCCGGCGCGGACCCATGCCTCCGGCCCGAGTGCCAGCCGGCCCAGCGGCCGGGTCGAAGCTCGCGCCGTCCGGCGTTCGGACCAGCACCGGTCGGGTGGACCGGCTTGCCGCTGCGGCAGCCACCGCTGCTTCGTCGGCTTGGTCCCAACCCGGTGGTGGCACCAGCAGGTCGTGCACCGCCTCGACCCCACCATCCCGATAGGCCGCCGAAATGCTGGTCAGCTCCCAGCAACCGGTGGCCCGCAGGCTGACCCCACGGGGCCCGGTACGTCGAAGCTGCCCACGCACCAGCAGCAACCAGGAGTGGAACAAGGTCGCCGCATACGGGCCCTGTGCGTCTTCGAAGAAGGTCGCGTCCACCGGCCCGGTGCCGTCGTCCAACGTCAGGAACACCACCCGGCGCCCGGATCGGATCGGCGGAGTCTGGGTGGCGACCTTCACTCCGGCCACCCACAGTTCTGCCTGGGATCGTTGACCGAGCAGATCCGCTGAACGAGTGACTCCGATGGCGTTCAGCACCGGCGCGTAGAAGTCGACGACGTGCCCGCTGGCGTCCAGACCGAGCACATCGAGTTCGGCGCGGACCCGTTCGGCCGCAGTCATCTCCGGCAGACCGCTGCCCGGCTCGGGTTCGGCAGGTCCAATGTCCAACGCCAACTGCACGTCGGGCACCCGCGCCGGCGGCGGCGCCTGAGTCTGCTCCGCGGCCAGCACGGCCGGGTCCGCTTCAGCCGCAGCGGAGTCGATGCGGCGTACTCGGCTTCGGCGGGCCCGCGCTCCTGCCGCCGGCCGCGCCCATCGGTCCAGATCGGCGGCGGCCAGCAACAGATCCCGCCGCGTCACCTTGCCGCGGCGGCGCACCGGCGCCGGCGAGTTCAGCCCGTACAAGGAGTCGAAGGCGCCGGCCAGCACCAGGCGTTCCAGCACCGGCCTGCTGACCCGGGCCCGGTGGAAGAAGTCGGTCAACGTGGCGTACGGCCGGTTGGCCAAGATCCGTTGCACCTCTTCATCGTTGATGCCCTTCAGCTCCGGCAATGCCAGCCGGATCCCGTAGGCACGCCCATCCGGCACCCCCGGCGTGGCCAACCGGCGGGGTGGGGCGCCCAGGATCTCCGGCGGCGGCTCATCGGTCGGGTTGAGGCGTTCGACACGGTAGGTGGCATCGGATTCGTTCACGTCCAGGCCAAGGATCGCGATACCCATCTGGCGAGCGTCGTCAAGGATCAGCCGCTTGGGGTACATGCCTGGGTCATGGGTCAACACCCCGGCCAGGAACGCCGCCGGGTGATGCGCCTTCAGCCAGGCGGACTGATAGGTCGGCAACGCGAATGCCGCCGCGTGCGCCTTGCAGAACCCGAAGGAGGCGAACGCGGCAAGCACCTGCCACACCTTCTCCACGGTGGGGAGGTCGTAGCCGTGGCGGATGGCGGTGGGATGAAACCACTCCCGCACCGCCGGGGCGGTGTCCGGTGAGCCCAGGTGTCGCCGCGCCTCGTCGGCCTGAGCCAACGAGCATCCGGTCATCGTTGCGATGACCCGCAGCACTTGTTCGTGGAAGACCACGACCCCACAGGTCTCCGCCAGCGCCGGACGCAGGTCCGGGTGCAGGTACTCCGGCTGCGCCCAGCCCTGTCGGGCTTTGAGGAACGGGGTGACCATGTCCGACTTGACCGGGCCGGGCCGGAACAACGAGATGTCGGTGATCAGGTCACCGAACGTCTCCGGCGCGAACTTGCCAATGAGTTCGCGTTGACCGGGGCTTTCGATCTGGAAACAACCCAGAGTGTGGGTGGACTGGATCAGCGCGAACGTGTCCGGGTCGTCCAAAGGCACCACGTCCAAGTCGACGTCATCGCCGTCGACGCGGGCGATCTCGGTGACCGCGTGCGCCATGGCCGACTGCATCCGGATGCCCAGCACGTCGAGCTTGAGCAGACCGAGATCCTCGACATCGTCCTTGTCGAACTGACTCATGGGGAAGCCGGTCCAACTTGCTTCCATCGGGGTGCGATCCAGCAGTCGGGAGTTGCTCAGCAGCACCCCACACGGATGCACTGCGACGTGGCGGGGCAGTCCGTCGAGGCGCTCGACCAGACTCAACAGCAACTCCAGTCGTTCGGCGCCGCCGTCTCGACCCAGCCCGGCGCGCAGTTCCGGTAGGTCCTGCATCGCCGCCCGGGCGTCGCGGGCCCGGATGTGCGGGAATGCCTTGGCGATGGTGTCTATCTCCCCGGGCGGCAGCCCAAGGGCGGCGCCAACGTCACGGACCGCATGCCGCACCCGATAGGTGTCCATCATCGATACGCACGCACACCGGGATCCGCCGTAACGGTCGAGGATGGCGGTGTAGATCTCCTCCCGCCGAGCGGATTCCACATCAACGTCGATGTCTGGCAATGCCTGGCGCAGTGGGGACAGGAACCGTTCCATCAGCAACCCGTGCGCCAGCGGATCCACCCCGGAAACCCCCAAGGCGTAGTTGACCAGGCTGCCCGCCCCCGAGCCCCGGGCGGCGACCCGCACCCCACGGCCCCGGATCAGGTCGACCACATCAGCAACGGTCAGGAAGTAAGTGGCGTAGCCGAGTTCGGCGATGGTGGTCAGTTCTTCGTCCAACCGTCTGCGCACTTCGTCGCCGGTGCCGCTGGAGTGCCGAGAGTTCAGTCCGGTCAAGCAGCGTTCGCGCAGGATCGCGTCGCCGATGCGGGCCTCTTCTCTTATGTCAGTGCTCCCCCAAGCCGCGGCGCCCGCTCCCGTTGCAGCGCGGCGCACCCGGGGGTCCCCAGCGATGCTGGGGATGGATGCCAACTCCGGCAGTGCGACACCGCCGATGCCGAGATCGGTGACCGGGTCCAGACGGCAGGAACCGGCCAGTTCGGCGGTGGTGGCGAGGAGTCGGTGGGCAACCTGCCGGTCGGTATCGCCGGCGACACTGACCTGGCCGGCAAGTTCGGCGGCAATTCGGTGCATGGCAGCAGCAGGTTTCAGCCACCCCTGCGCGTTGGGGCGGTCCAGGTGCCGAGCATCCATCGGTACTAGGCGCCGGACTGCGTCCAACACGTCCACGGTGATCGCGTCGTCGGGCTGGGCGTAACGGACAGCGTTGGTCAGAACCGCCGGCAGACCTACCGAACCGGCGAAACCGAGCATCCGGGCTGCCTGCGGCAGTGAACAGACCAACGGGTCGGTGGCGTCGGTCGAACCGAAATGGCAGACGACCTCCAGCAGCAACTGTCCATCCGGAAGCAGCCCACGCCAACGCTGAACCGCGGCTCGAGCCAGATCCGGTCGACGTCGGGCCAGTGCTACCCCGACATCGGAGGACGGCCCCAGCAGCACCGTCAGCTGACCAGCGGACGCGCGATCGGCCAACATCGCCGGATCGGTGACAGGTTTTCCGCGTTGTCCGCGCAGGTGCGCATCGGAGATGACTCGACAAAGCGCCGCCCACCCGGCTGCGCCACGCGCCAGCACGGTGATGCGGCGATGGCGTGGGTCCACGCGGGCGCCACCGTGGGCCGGAGTGCGCCGCGTCGCGGCGATTGCGTCAGCGCCCGACGCCGCAGTCCCGTCGGCTCGCGCAGTCCCATCGGTCGGCGCAGCCCCGATAGCCAAGTCGGCACCCAGGATCGGCGCTATACCCGCGCCCAGGCAGGCCTTGGCGAACTTAACCGCGCCGTAGGCGCCATCCCGGTCGGTCAGGGCCAGCGCATCCATGCCGTGCTCAACCGCCGCGGCGACCAACTGCATCGGCGAAGAAGCGCCGTAGCGCAACGAGTACCCACTACAGACATGTAGATGGGTGAAGTCCGCGGACATGGTGTTCAGATCGCAGATCGGTGTGGGCTGGACAGGTTCCGGGCGACGTCAAGGAAACGCCCGGCGTCTCGCAACAAGTCGTCGGCCTCACGCTCGCTCACCGGCGGCTGCCGCGGCCCGAAAGTGCGGGTCGCTGCCAGCACAAAGAAGTCCGACCACTCCCGCAACGCGGGAGCATGCCGGGCCAACAGCACCCAGATCCCGGTTGGGCCACGCCGGATGGTGGATGGATGGGTGCGTTCGGCCAGCACCAAGGCAGCGGCACGGACCGCAACCGACAGCGCCACCCGGTAGCGCTCCTGTGGCTCCAGTGCGACTGCCCGGGCCAAGTCGTGTCGTGCCTGGTCCCTAATCTCCCGGTCATCCGTTGTTCGGTCACCCACCGCCCGGGCACCTGTTCTTTGGTCACCCATCAGTCCTGGATTCCCAGCAGTCGCCACCTGCCGCCGTCATTGCCCAAGTCGTAGACACCGCTGGATCGGCTGCGGCCTGCTTGCGCTTCTACCCGCCAGACCTCCAGGTCGGCCGCCTCGGCGACGGCCGGCAGTCCATCCGGGCCGCGCATCCGCCACCAGGCCCGACCCTCCACCCAATGCGCCAGCACGGTGCGTACCGAATACAGCCGACCTCGCCAAAGGAACTGCTCCGGGGCGGGGGCAGCGGAGGTGGGGGCCACGTCAACAGCGGCATTGACGTCGATCCGCTTGACGTCGATCGGTTCGGCATAACGACGGGACACGAGTCCTCCTCCTCGGCAGCGTGGGAGGTCCGCCGCCGGGGAAGGGACGACTCGCCTGCCGCCGATCCCGAGGAGACGCTTCCCCACGTCTGCCTCGGGATCCGGCGGCAATCCCGCCCGGGTCGTGGGGGTCGAGGACCACGACCCGGGGCGGGAGAGTTCGAACACTTGTTCGAATACCCGTAGTGAAGCGCCCCTAGCCCCTCCCCGTCAAGAGGTGTCGCACCGACCTTGCGAATCTGCGCAAAATCCGAGCGCGTTCGCGCAACATTCGAGCGCCGAACGCAACATTTGTGCGCAAGAGCACCCGCCGCGGATGCTTTCTGGCCATCTCGTTGCGATCGCCTGACCCCACGCCAGGCCCCGGTAGCGTCCCCGCATGCCGCTGACCCACCCCACGGTGCGAGCCGTACAAGCGGCCCTACGCGCCGCCGGTGCCACCGGTGCGCCGATCGCCCTTCCGGACAGCGCCCCCACAGCCGTCGCCGCCGCAGCGCAACTCGGCTGTGCGGTCGGCGCCATCGCCAACTCGCTCATCTTCGACGCCGCCGGTCAACCGCTGCTGATCCTGACCTCAGGCGCCCATCGTGTGGACACCGGCTACGTCGCCGCACGCATCGACGTGCCCCGGATCGACCGGGCCGACCCCGAGTTCGTGCGCCGCCACACCGGCATGGCAATCGGCGGAGTAGCTCCCGTCGGCCACCCGGCGCCGATCAGAACGCTCGTGGACACGTGGCTGCAGCAGTACGAACAGGTCTGGGCGGCGGCCGGCCACGCACACACCGTGTTCCCAACCACCTTCGCCGAACTCCTGCGCATTACCGACGGCGAGCCGATCGACGTCGCGCCGCCAGCGGAGTGAGTGCCTGACCGAACGGCACCGCGGCAAGCCGCCCCACCACAAGTGACGACGGCCGCAGCAGCGACAGGCAGACTGCGGTCATGACCGCACCAGCACTCGTCACGCTGCACCTGTGGGGGGTGCCGCGTTCCCGCGTGGCCGCCGCTTTCGGTTCCATGGCCTACGACCGAGTCTGGTTGCGCCGGTCCCCGGGCCTGTTGTTCGGCAAGCTGCTGGGCACCGGGGACGGACGCACCTTCACGATGCGTGACGCGGACCCCCGGCACTGGGGCGTCCTGGCGACCTGGTCCAGCGACTCCGCTGCGCTGGCGTTTGAGACATCACCGCTGGTCCGGCGCTGGAACGAGCGCAGCGAGGAGCGCCTGCGCATCACGCTTGTACCGCTGGCCAGCAAGGGCCAGTGGGCCGGCCGCGAGCCATTCGGGGACCCGGAACCGGTTCGGTACTCCGGACCAGTCGCAGCCATTACCCGGGCTCGGCTTCGACCGCAGTTGGCATGGCGTTTCTGGCGGGCCGTCCCGCCGGTCAGCAAAGCGCTGCTGGCGTCACCAGGGCTGCAATTGGCGGTCGGAATCGGCGAGGCCCCCGTCGGCTTGCAGGGAACGTTCAGCCTCTGGGATTCCAGTGAGCACCTGATGGATTTCGCCTACCGCAATCCCGAGCACATCGACGCGATCCGGCAAACCGAGGACGTCGGCTGGTATGCGGAGGAGTTGTTCGCCCGCTTGGCCGTTCGATCGGTGCAAGGCCGATTCGCCGGCGCGGACTGGAACGAGACGGCCGAGTGAGTCAACGCGTCTACACCGGCGGCTACGCCGACGCGGGCCGGGGCACTGGTCGGCTGGTCTCGAGGCTTCCGTGGTTGCTGGCGGGTGTGACCATCGTGCTGCAGATCGCCTACCCGCTGACCGAGCCGGGTTCGCGCACCTCGCTGACGACGGCCACGGTCGTCGCGTTCTTCCTGGCTTCGGCCAGCCACGCCTGGATCAACCGCGGCGTCGCCTGGACATTCGGATATCTGTTGATCACCGTCGGCGGCGGGCTGGCGGTCGAAGCGATCGGCGTGCGGACCGGATGGCCGTTCGGCGACTACAACTACAGCGACGAACTGCAGCCGCAACTCCTGGGCGTTCCGATCGTCATCCCGCTGGCGTGGGCGATGATGGCGTACCCGGCCCTGGTCGTGGCTCGCCGACTGACCCGGAACTGGCTGCTGATAGCCGTTATCGGCGCCTGGGCGCTGGCCAGTTGGGACTTGTTCCTCGACCCGATGATGGTCGCCGAGGGCTACTGGGTGTGGACCGGCAACGCAACCCAGTTCCCCGGACTGGACGGAATCCCGGCGGTGAATCTGCTCGGCTGGGCCGGCACTGCCTTCGTCATGATGCTGCTGCTGGACCGTCTCGGTCATCGCCGCGCCGACGACCGCCAACCCGCGCTGATGTACCTATGGACCTACGTTGGCGGGGTCGTGGCGAACGCCGTGTTCTTGGATCGACCGACAGTCGCGCTGGTCGGCGGAATCGGCATGGGCCTGGTGGCCGTCCCGTTCGCTGTCGCGCTCTGGCGAGATCAATGAGCCGCCGCGCGCGGGCCTGGAACGCTGCTGTTTGGGCCGGTTCCGCCTTGGCCGTGGGGTTGACAGCACATACGGCCGCCAACCTGCGCCACCTGCGCAAGCCCGACACATCATCGGCGCGGACCGGGCCGCGCATCAGCGTCCTGTTGCCACTACGAAACGAAGCGCATCGGGTGACCCCCTGCCTGCAGGGACTGCTGGCACAAACGCATCACGACATCGAGTTCGTGATCCTGGACGATCGCAGCGAAGACGAGACCCCGACCGTGGTGCAGCAGACGGTGGGAACCGACCCAAGATTTCGGCTAATGACCGGCTCGGACCCTGCGGCCGGATGGCTCGGCAAGACCTGGGCGTGTCAGCAACTGGCCGAAGCCGCCGACCCGGCCAGCTCAGTGCTCCTCTTCGTCGACGCCGACGTGGTGCTCGCACCGCACGCGGTTGCGGCGACGGCTCAACTGCTCGCCGACTCCGGCCTCGACTTGGTCTCCCCCTACCCCAAACAACGCGCCGAAACCTTGGCTGAGCGACTCGTGCAACCGCTGCTGCAATGGTCCTGGCTGACCACCCTGCCCTTGCGGTCAGCAGAACGCAGCCCGCGGGAATCCCTGTCCGCCGCCAACGGCCAGTTGCTCGCCGTGACTCGTACCGCCTACGCCGAAGCGGGTGGTCACGCCGCCGTCCGGGCTGAAGTGCTCGACGATGTCGCACTGCTGCGAGCGGTCAAGCGCACCGGCGGTCGTGGCGGCGTAGTCGACGGCACGACCCTGGCAACGTGTCGCATGTACACCGGCTGGTCAGACCTCCGCGATGGCTACACCAAATCCTTGTGGAGTGCATTCGGATCGCCGGCGGGCGCGACCACCGTGGTCGGGGTGTTGGGCTTGGCCTACGTGGTACCGGCAGTGGCCGCCCTCACCGGTTCGCGCGTCGGCGCGATCGGCTACGCCGCTGGGGTCACCGGCCGCGCGATCGTTGCCGATCGGGTCGACGGCCGAGTGTGGCCTGACTCCTTGGCCCACCCCGTCTCGATCAGCCTGCTCGGCTACCTGACGGCGTTGTCGTGGCGGCGGCGGCAGCAGGGCCGATTGCAGTGGAAAGGGCGAGCACTGTGAGTCGGGCGATCAGGCGGTGGGCGCCATGAGCCGAGTAGTGGTCATCGGTGCCGGAATGGGCGGCCTGGCGGCAGCGGCGCGCCTCAGCGCCCTCGGTCATGACGTCACTGTGCTGGAGTCCAGCGATCGGACCGGCGGCAAGGTCGCTACCTACAGCCGTGACGGATTTGCGTTCGACACCGGCCCCAGCCTGTTCACCCTGCCGGCGGTGTACCGGGACCTGTTCCTCAAGACCGGGCGCGGCGCCAGCGCTCCCCTGGAAGCCAACGTCGAACTCCTCCCGCTGCAGACCGCGTTCAACTACCGATTCGGTGACGGTTCCACCGTGGCGCTACCGGGCTTCGGCATAGGACCGGTCGCGGCCGCGCTGGGTGACGCCTTCGGTGAACAAGCCGAACAGGACTGGAAGCGGTTGATGGCCCGCGCCGCACAGGTGTGGGGCCTCACCAGAGACCCGATCCTGCAGTCTCCGCTGGACGGCCGACGTTCCCTACTGCGCCTGGCGCGGAGTGCCGGGGATGTGCGCACCGTGGCCCCGTTCACGTCGCTGCGCGGGATGGGGTCGAGGTACTTGGGTGACGAGCGGCTGCGGGTGCTGCTCGATCGCTATGCGACCTACACCGGATCCGACCCGCGGCAGGCGCCCGCCGCCCTCGTTACGGTCCCCTACGTCGAGCAGACTTTCGGCGCCTGGCACATCGGCGGTGGCATCGGACGGCTGGCCGAGGCGTTGACCGCCCGCGTTTGCGAACTCAACGTCGACGTGCAGCTGAACACCCCCGTAGCGGAAGTCCTGCTCGACGGTTCGCGGGTAGGCGGGGTACGAACCGCCGACGACCGCCGAATCCCCGCCGACATCGTCGTCAGCGACGCGGACGCGAGCCGGCTGTACGGCTCGATGCTGCCTTCCCGCGTATCCCGGGGGCCCCTGCGCCGACTGCGCCGAGCTACGCCCAGCCTCAGCGGATTCGTGCTGTTGCTGGCAGTGCGCGGGCGGACCGCAGGCTTGCAGCACCACAACGTCTGGTTCCCGACCGAGTACGACGATGAGTTCGACAGCATCTTTGGCCGCTCCCCGAGACCAGTGCCGGACCCGGCCATCTATGCGTGCGTCCCCGACGACCCGGCCATGCGGCCGGACGGACATGAGGCCTGGTTCATCCTGGTTAATGCCCCCCGGCACGATCCGAACGCAGGTGTCGACTGGTGCACCCCCGGCATCGCCGAGGGCTACGCCGACACCGTGCTGGACCGACTGGCGCAGCGAGGCGTGGACCTGCGGGATCGGCTCCTCTGGCGGGAGATCCGGACACCAGCGGACCTCCAGGCCGACACCGGGGCCCCCGGCGGGTCCATCTACGGCACGTCCAGCAATGGTCGGTCGGCGGCCTTCCTCCGCCCGGCCAACGCCTCCCCGGTACCGGGGCTGTTCCTAGTGGGCGGATCGGCCCATCCCGGCGGCGGACTCCCCCTGGTCGGCATGTCTGCGGAGATCGTGTCCGGCCTGATCGGTCCGGCGTGATGTCCGATCCCGCTGCAACTACTCCGGCGGCGGGTCGGGTCGATACCAGCCGGCCAAGCGGCCGCCGCGGCTGACCTCCCGCAGGCGCTGCTCGGTTTCGGCTCGCGATGCCTCCGTCGCCACGATCAACACCCGGTCACCGGCCCGCAGACGCAGATGCTCGTCCGGGACAACTGACTCCTCATCCCGCACCACCAGGCTGACGAGCGATCCAGCAGGTAGGCGCAGATCGACCAGGTACATGCCGGCCAGATGCGACCCGGGCGGCACGTCGATCTCGACCAGTGCTGCGCGCATCTCATCCAGCGGCGCCGATTCCACGGTGAGTTCGCCGACTTCTTCGGCACTGGCAACACCGGTTCGTCGAGCCACCGCGGGCAGGGTTGGTCCTTGGATGGAAGTCAGAAGGACCACGACCACAAAAGTGGTCGTGAACGCCAACGTGCCGTCAGGAGTGCCGAGGCTCAACGGGATTGTGGCGAAGACGATCGGCACCGCACCGCGCAAGCCGCCCCAACTCAGGAACACCTGCTCGGGGATGGGCATCCGGAAGGGTGCCAAGCACAGCCAGACCGACAGGGGCCTGGCCAGGAGCACCAGCACCAGGCTCACGAGGATGCCGATGCCCAGCACTCCAGGGATCTCCGACGGGTCCACGAGGATGCCCAGCATCACGAACAACCCGATCTGCGCCAGCCAGCCGAGGCCCTCCGCGAAGCCGAGGACCGTCCTTCGGTGTGGCAGGGTCGCCGATCCCAACAGCAGCGCCGTGACGTAGACCGACATGAAGCCGGATGCGTTCAGGAGCAGCGCGGCCGCATACGAAGCCATGGCCATGCTGAGGACCGCCAAGGGGTACAGCCCCGCCGCCGGTAGCGCCACGCGCGGCAGCAACCACCGGCCGGCGTAGCCGATGGCCAAACCGACGGCGGCACCGATGGCCAGCTCGTAGCTGATGTCCAATCCCGCCCGCCACCATGGGTCCTCGCCGAAGGCGTCGGACGCGAAGAACGCAACCAGTCCGACAGCCATCGCATCGTTGAACCCGGACTCCGCCTCAAGGATGGCAACCGGGCGCGGCCGGAGCCGGATGCTGCGCAGGACGCTGAAGACCGCCGCCGCGTCGGTACTGGACACCACGGCGCCGAGCAGGAGGCCGGTGCGCCAGGAGGCGCCGGTCACGGATACGACGACGGCGGCGACGACGAACACGCTGACCAGCACGCCGACGGTCGACAGGATCAGCGCCTTTCCCAGTTGCGGACGCACCACCGACATCCGTGCGGTGAGGCCACCCTCGGCCAGGATCAGCCCCGCGGCGGCCAGCCCGAGGTCCCGCGCCAGCTCGGTGTCGGCGAACTCCAGCCCAAGGCCTTCGGGGCCGAGCAGAAGGCCCATCGCCAGGAACAGCAGCAGGCCCGGAGTGCCGATTCGGTTTGCCGCTCGGACGGCGACGGCACCCAGGAGGATCACCAGGGCGGCGACGAAAAGGAACTCGGCGACCATGCGTCAGCGCAATCGTCGGCGGATGCCGGCCAGCACCAGGGTCAGCCCTATGGCCGACGCAATCGCGTAGGTGCCCGCACCAGCAGTCGCCCAGCCCACGGCGGATCCCGTGTAGATGCCCGCGCCCAGCAGGAACATGGCGGTGACCAGCACGCGCGTGGGTCGCTCTGACGGCGTCACCACGCCGATCTCGGACATGCCCACCGCAGCTGCCCTAGCCCGGGCGTACTCCTGCAACCCGGCCAGTACTGCGGCCGTGGCGCAAAGCCAACCCGGCGCACCAAGCGCCCAGAACGCCACCACGTAGAGGACGTCGGAGATGCGATCGACTACGGAGTCCAGGACGTAGCCGAAGTCGGTCGCGCGATCGCTGAGGACGGCGACAGCGCCATCCAGGTTGTCCACGATCCCGGTGAGCAAGATCAGCGTCGAAGCCAACAGCACCCAACTGCCGCCGAGGGACGCAATCCAAACCGCCACCCCGGTGAGCAGACCGCCGAAGACGGTGATGGCGTCCGGGGGTACCCGCAGCGCTGCCAACGGGCGCGCGAGGGAATAGATGATGGACAGCCAGACCCGGACCATCCAGTTGCCGCTTGGGTGATAGTCGCCGTGCAGTTCAGCCCAGCGCGCGAAGTACTCCTCGCGGGTCGGCACTGTCCTCACAGGAGGTGATCATCGCAGGGTCAGGCCGCCGTGGTGAGCCCGAGCGTGCGAGCCACCTCACGGGTCGCGGTCGATCGATTGAGTGTGTAGAAGTGCAGGCCGGGCGCACCACCGTTAAGCAAGCGAGCACCCAGGTCGGCAGCAACCTCAACCCCGAGTTCGCGAACCGCTTCCGCGTCATCCGCTATCTCGTGGAATCGGCTGGCCACTGCCGCCGGCACCGCGGTTCCGGACAGCTGTGCGAACCGTTCGATCTGCGCCACGTTGGTTACCGGCATCAGCCCGGGGATGATCGGAAGGTCACAGCCAACGGAGCGGACACGGTCCACGAGTTGGAAGTAGGAGTCAGCGTCGAAGAAGAATTGGGTGATCGCGAATGACGCCCCGGCGTCCGCCTTGCGGCACAGGTTCTCGGCGTCCGCCATCGCGTTTGCCGCCTCCGGGTGCACATCCGGGAAGGCCGCAACGCCGACGCTGAACCCGCCCAGACCGGCGACGAACTCCACGAGTTCCGCCGCATATTCGAATCCGTCGGGATGCGGCTCATAAGCCTGGCCCGGGCCACCCGGCGGATCGCCTCGCAACGCAAGGACATTGCGAATACCGGCATCGGCGTAGCGGCCGACGACTCGGCGGACTTCTGCTCTGCTTGCACCCACGCAGGTCAGGTGCGCCATCGCGGTCAGAGTCGTGTCGGTGGCTATCCGTTCGGTAACCCGCGCCGTGCGGTCCCGCGTCGAACCGCCCGCGCCATAGGTGACGGACACGAAGCCGGGGTGCAGCGGTTCCAACTCGCGGATGGCCCGCCACAGGTGCCGCTCGCCCTCGTCGGTCTTGGGCGGGAAGAACTCAAAAGAAAGAACGGGGGTCGCCTCATGAACCAACTCGCCGATCAATCGCTGTGGGTTGCCCGGCTCGCTCACCCGCGCAGCGTAGGTGGGCAAATGTGGGCCGGCGCTGGCGGTGCCCGCCGCGAAGCGCGGACATCGACACCGGCTGCAGTCGGCGACGGATTAGTTGGGTTCGATCTCCGGGCGCCGACCGAGGCGCATCACCACCAGGCCAAGAGCAACCAAAGCTGCCCCAGGCAATAGCAGCCCCGCGCCGCGGGAACCGGTGGCCGCCAGTTCGGCTGAGGTTATGGATTGGGTTGCGGCCGGAGCGGCAATCACTGCACCCTGAACCGCGACCTCGGCGACCGGCGAAGCAGCGGCCAGCGCAGTGGCGGCCGTGGCGCAGTCGTTCTGTTCGTTCGTGTCCCCTGCGTTGTTCCCCACGCAAGCGGTGTTCTCCACGACGGGCACGTCGGCCAGTACGTCCGACACCGTCGCGGTCACGGAGCCCAGCGGCGCGGTCGCCCCCGCCGCCAGGTCGCCGCTGTAGGTGCAACTGAAGTCGCTGACCCCCAAGACGCATGCGTAGGCCGACGAGTCGGCCGCCGGCTGCAGGGCCACCGAAGTGAGGCCGTTCGGAATCGTGCCGGCGACGGTCCAGCCGGTAGGCGCTGCCGCTGGACCCAGATTGGCCACGGATACCTGGTAGGTCACCGTGTCCCCTACTTGCAGCGGTCCCTCGCTGGCAAGCGTCATCAGCAGCTGCAGGTCGAAGTCGCCGGCGTAGTCGGCCACATCACCGGGCACGGGTGTCGCCTCGGTGTCAGCGGATGCCGAGGTGGCGCCGAACATCCATGCGCCAAGGAGAACCGCAGTAGCGGCGAAGCCAGCGGTGACGCCGCTGCGCAGTGGCCGGTTGGTCCGCATGGTTGACCCTTCCCCCTCGTTGGCTCGAGCGGGGCCGGTTTCGCTGTGGCTCATTCCGGACTCTGCGACCAGGTACGTCCGGAAGTCTTCGCCTCCCCATACGGTGCCGATCTTGAGGCCATCGGGACGCTGTGTGAACACTTGGGCCCGAAACTCACCGGAATGGCCCACAGCACGCACATGCCTTGCCTGAGCGAGCGGGTGATGTCGCTACTGAGCGTGACTCAGCGGCCGCGCAACGTCTCCCCTAAAGTGCTCGGATGCCCACGAGCCCACTGGATGCGGAGGACCTCCGCTCCCGCGTAGCCAAGGCCTTGGAGGACTTCCTCGCCGTCCAGCGGCCGCTGCTGGACGAGGTCAGCGACGAACTGGCCCCTCTCCTCGATGCCCTCACCGACTTGCTGGCTGGCGGCAAGCGCCTTCGGCCTGCTTTCTGCTACTGGGGGTACCGCGGTGCCGGCGGGGCTGACGACGACTCCGCTCTCGCCGCCGCCACGGCCTTGGAACTCCTGCAAGCGTGCGCTCTGGTGCATGACGACGTGATGGATGGTTCCGACACCCGGCGTGGCCAGCCCGCCGCGCACCGCAGATTCGCCACGCTGCACCGGGGCAATGCTTGGTTGGGGTCATCGGAGTCATTTGGTGCAGGTGCGGCGATCCTTCTCGGCGACCTTTGCCTGTCCTGGGCGGACGAACTGCTGATGTCGGCTGATGTGCCGAATGAGCGTCTCCTCGCCGGCAAGCGCGTCTACGACATCATGCGCACCGAGTTGATGGCCGGGCAGTACCTGGACTTGCTGGAGCAGGCTCGCGGCGGTGGCTCGGCGCAGCGGGCGATGCGAGTGGTTCAGTACAAGTCAGCCAAGTACACGATCGAACGGCCCCTGCACCTTGGTGCGGCCCTGGCCGGAGCCGACGAACCCGTTTCCGCGGTCTACTCCCGCTACGGCTTGCCGCTGGGCGAGGCATTTCAGCTCCGCGATGACGTCCTGGGGGTCTTCGGCGATCCGGCGCAGACCGGCAAGCCGGCTGGGGACGATCTGCGCGAGGGCAAGCGCACCCTGCTGATCGCTCACGCCACCGAGAAGGCGACGCCGGCGCAGCGTGCGGTACTGCAACGGCATCTGGGCGACCCGGCGCTCGCGGCTGAGGGGGTCGCGCAACTGCGCGAGGTGATTGCCGACACTGGCGCGCTGGACCATGTCGAGGCGTTGATCCGCGAACTAACGGACCAAGCGACCAGCGCGCTGAGCACCGAGGTTGCCGAACCGGCTCGGACGGTCCTCGTGGACCTGGCCGTGGCCGCCACCGCCCGGAACGCCTGAAGTGGAGCGCGCGATATGGGCCGCCTGATGCGCACAGTGACCGGTCCGACGGACCGGGTAGTGATCGTCGGAGCCGGATTGGCTGGACTGTCGGCCGCCCTGCGATTGGCGGGCGCCGGGCGGCAAGTCACCGTCATCGAGCGCGAGGAACACCCCGGTGGTCGTGCCGGGCTACTGCAACTCGACGGGTACCGCTTCGACACCGGACCGACCGTGCTGACGATGCCGGACCTCATCGCTGACGCGTTCGACTGCGTCGGCGAGAAGATGGAGGACTGGCTCGACCTGCGCCCGGTCGAACCGCTGTATCGCGGCTACTACCCGGACGGGTCCACCCTCGATGTACACACAGGTATCGACGCCACCGCCGCGGAGATCGCCGCGGTGTGCGGACCTCAGGAAGCCGATGGGTACCGCCGTTACGTGAAGTTTGTGTCGCAGTTGTACCGCTACGAGATGGCCGACTTCATCGACCGCAACATCGACTCTCCGTTCGATCTGCTCACGCCCAATCTGGCCCGGCTGGCCGCTCTTGGCGGGTTTCGGCGACTCGCCCCGGTCGTCAACCGCTACCTCAAGGACCCCCGCACCCAGCGGATGTTCAGCTTCCAGGCCATGTATGCCGGGGTGTCGCCGCAGCAAGCCCTGGCGCTGTACGCCGTCATCGCCTACATGGACTCCGTTGCGGGCGTGTTCTTTCCGGTCGGGGGAATGCACGCGGTTCCGCGGGCGCTAGCGGCTGCCGCCGCCAAGCACGGCGTTGAGTTCCAGTACGGAACCTCGGTGACGCGTGTTGAACGTCAAGGCACTCGGGCGGTGGCCGTGCATACCGACGATGGCCGTCGCGTTCCCGCCGACGTCGTCATCCTCAACCCGGACCTTCCGGTCGCCATGCGCGACCTGCTCGGCGTGCAGCCACCGTCGCTGAACTACTCACCTTCGTGCTTCTTGATGCTGGTCGGGTCTCAGGCGCACTACTCCCGGATTGCGCACCACAACATCCACTTCGGCTCCGCCTGGTCGGAGGTGTTCGCGGACCTCATCGATCGCCGCCAGCTGATGAGCGACCCGTCCTTCCTGGTTACGAACCCGACGCACGGCGATCCGGCGCTGGCGCCGGACGGCCGCCACTCCTACTACGTGCTCTTCCCCACACCGAACCTGAGCGCCGGACTGGACTGGGACACCCTGCGGACCACCTACCGCGACCAGATCCTGCGAACCATGGAGTCGCGCGGCTACGTAGGTTTCGCCGACGGCATCGAGGTCGAGGACATCACCACACCCCAGGACTGGGCCGACCGAGGCCTGGAGGACGGGGCTCCCTTCGCCTCGGCACACACATTCGGACAAACCGGGCCATTCCGGCCGTCGAACCTGTGGGGCGACAACGTCGTGTTCACCGGCTCCGGGACGCAGCCCGGCGTGGGGGTTCCGATGGTGCTGATCAGCGGCCGGTTGGCCGCCGAGCGGGTGCTCGGCCCGGATCGGGGCTACTCCTCGCGGGCCCGCCGCTGAGCACCCCGCTCTCAGCCGGATTCCCAGTCGGTCTTACAGCGGTCGGTTTCCTTTCCGCGGAGCCGATCACTACCATTCAGCCCTCGCATGACTTCCCCCGTCCTGACCCGGCCTGACGCCTCGCCCTGGAACTCCGCAGCGGCCCTGGCGCGTTTCGGCCTGCCCGGTGCGGCAGCCACCACGCTCATGGCCCTCGGCGCCATGGTGATCGGCTGGTTGGCCCCGGCTGCGCCACTATCGGACGACGCCTTCCTGGCGGCGCTGCGCGGGTCGGCCGTCGCTTCGGTGGCCGCCAAGATCGCAGTCGTGGTCGGCGCGGGCCTGCTGCTGCAGACCTGGTTGCGACTCAACCGGCACACAGCGGGGCTATCCGTCACGCAGTCGCGCACGCTCGGTTGGCTTGCCTTGGTCTGGACCGCACCGCTGCTGCTGGCTCCGGCACTGTTCAGCCGCGATGTCTTCAGCTACATCGCGCACAGCCGCCTGATGCCCGCGGGCATTGACCCGTACCTATTCGGCACTGGCGCCCTGCCGACGTACCTGGCCGATGGCGCCGATCCGCTGTGGGCGAGTTCGCCGGCGCCGTATGGGCCCCTATGGATGGGCATCTCCAGTGGTGTGCACGCGGTCACCAACGCTGAGCCAACCGCCGCCCTCTTGGCGTTCCGGTTGCTGGCACTGGCGGGCGTTGCCCTGATGGTCTGGTTCCTGCCCCGATTGGCCGAGGCCGCCGGCGCCGATCCGGGCCGTGCTGTTTGGCTGGCCACGCTCAACCCCCTGATCGTCTTCCACTTCGGAACTGCCGCCCACAACGACGCCTTGATGGTCGGGCTGCTGGTGGCCGGGTTCGCCCTGGTGATGACCCACCGGCCGCTGTTGGGCGTTCTGCTCATCGTGGCGGCGGGTGCCATCAAGAGCCCGGCGCTGATCGCACTGCCGTTCGCAGGATTGGTGTGGGCCGGCTCCGGTGCTTCCTGGCCGCGGCGCATCGGCGCCTGGGCCTGGGTCGGCACGGTCACGGTTGCCGCCTTCGGGGTACTGGGCTGGGCGACCGGCCTGAGCCAGAACTGGCTGGTCAACCTCCGCACGCCGGCGAAGGTCGAGACCTGGCTGTCCCCGAGCACAGCGGTCGGAAAGATCATTGGCGCGCCGGTGGAGCTACTCGGCTGGGCCAGTGGCGACGCTGTCCTGGCCACAACCCGGACGTTGGGCGCAGTGGCCGCACTTTCGGTGATCGCCTGGCTGCTCTTCACCCCGGACCGCCGGACGCCGCTGCGCGGATTCGCGCTGGCTCTAGGTGTCCTCGTCCTCCTCGGACCGGTCATTCAGCCCTGGTACGTCCTTTGGGTGCTGCCGGTTCTGGCCGCCGCCGGCCTGACCGAGCGCGAGAACCGCTGGGTTGTCGGCCTGTCGCTCGGACTGGCCGTCTACACGCTCGCCAACGTCTCCGCGACCACCGCCGGCTTCGTCGCGCTACCGGACAGTGTGGCCGCCGCAGTTTCGGTCGCGGTGATGCTGGCGATGGTTTTCGCCCCGCCGCACGCTCGCCGAATCCTGCTTCCAGACGCACCCGCCGCGCGGACCCCGGCAGTTGTTGCCTAGTTTCGCCCGGTGAGCACCCGGGAACTGGACGCCGCCCGGATCACCGATCCGGAACTACGGGCTTCGTACGCCCGCTGCCGCGAGCTGAACGCCGAGCACGGCAAGACGTACTACCTGGCCACCCTGCTGCTGCCCGCGGCTAAACGCCCGTACGTCCACGCCTTGTACGGCTTTGCCCGCTACGCGGACGACATCGTCGACGCGATGGACCGTGACGACGTTGCTGCCGCCGCCGCGTTGGCTGAGTTCGGCGATCGCTTCCTTTCCGACCTCGCCCGCGGTCACTCCGAGGACCCGGTCGCGCGCGCGGTGGTGCACACCGCCCGCACCTGGGAGATACCGACCGAACACTTCGAGGCGTTCCTGCATTCGATGGCGATGGACCTGACGACTACGGACTACGCCACCTACGACGACTTGTATGAATACGTCTACGGCTCCGCCGCCGTCATCGGGCTGCAGATGGTCCCGATCCTTGAGCCCCTTGACCCGGCCGCGGCCGGGCACGCCCGCGACCTCGGGGTTGCGTTTCAACTCGCCAACTTCTGCCGGGATGTCGGCGAGGACCTGGTCCGCGGCCGTGTGTATCTGCCGGCGGAGGACCTGGAGCGGTTCGGACTGACCCGAGCCGACCTGGAGCAGCGCACCGTGGATGACCGCTTCCGGGCGCTCATGGCCTTTCAGATCGCCCGCGTCCGGCGGCTGGAGGAAGCAGCCCGCCCAGGGATCCAGATGCTGCACCCCACCTCGCGGCCCTGCATCGAAGCAGCGCGAGTCCTCTACTGCGGCATCGTCGACGAAGTCGAGCGAATCGACTACCAGGTGTTCACCCAGCGAGCCCGCGTGCCGATGCGTCGTCGGCTAGCGGTTGCCGGTCCCGCCTGGGTTCGTGCCGTCCGGGCTCGCCGCCGTCCCTGACTCCGCATCTGCCGATCCGAGCGGGCCACCACGCAACCACCAGCGAGGTGGACCCGAGATTGGCTCTCGCTGCAGTCCCCGACGACCCCAGAACACCCACCAGGCCATTGAGGTCAGGACCAGGGCGAAGCCGAACAGCAGGTCCTCCACCGGCGCGAACGCGATCCGGCCGTCGCCGATGAACTTGGGGCTGGCCGAGCCAAGGATTACGTCGGGGTTGTACCGGACGATCTCGAACCCAGTGAGTATCCCGTTGGTCAGCAGTTGGAAGACGATCACGATCGCGTAGGAAACCCAGAAAACGCGCCGCGCGAGCAGGCGCGTGCGCAGGATCAGCAGGTCCACCGCTCCGGCGGCCAGCACCGCCACCAGGGCAATCTGCGTGTAGGTCACTGGACCTCATCCCCGGCCGGCCAGCGCTTGACCGCGCGCACCGCTTCCAGCGACAGCACCGAAGCGATCGGGATCACAATGAAGAAGAGCAGCTCATCCAACGGCAGGTCGCCGGGCAGGAGCACCCCGGTCGTGCGTTCGGGGTCGAACGTCCAATGGTTCTGGGCGATGGCATACAGATCCCAGACGATGAACGGAACCATCGCGCAAGCGACCGTGACGAGAAGTCGCCGCCACCGCCGGTACACCCGGGTACGCAGTGCGACTTCCAGCCAGGCGGTGCCGAGCAGGCAGAACAGCAGCACGGCGAGGTAGGACAGTCGGCTCACCGGCATGATGATGCCGGATCAATCGAGATCGGCATCGCGGGTGTCACGCCCGGGTTGCGACGAATCTGCGACCTACACTCCGCACGTGGAGACTGCGACCAGTACCGCGGCGGACCCGGCCGCGGATCCCCTGCTGGGTTCCTTGCTGGACGGGCGCTATCGAATCGAACGCCGGGTGGCCCGCGGCGGTATGGCAACCGTGTACGCGGCGACTGACCAGCGACTGGATCGCACCGTCGCTTTGAAGGTGCTGCACGCCGCGCTGGCCGAGGACCCCGAGTTTGTCGCCCGCTTTGAGCGCGAAGCCCGGACTGCGGCCCGGCTGTCGCACCCACATGTCGTATCCGTTCACGATCAGGGTGAAAGCGACGGCCGCGTCTTCCTGGTCATGGAGTACGTCGAAGGCCGCACCCTGCGCGACTTGCTGGTCGAGCGGGGCCGCCTCAGCCCCGGCGAGGCGTTGGACCTGCTGATTCCGGCGCTGGAAGGGCTGGCCGCCGCCCACGCCGCCGGATTGGTCCACCGCGACGTGAAGCCGGAGAACGTGCTGCTGGCCCAGGATGGTCGGGTCAAGGTGGCCGACTTCGGGCTGACTCGCGCTGTCGGTAGTGCCACAGCCGCAACCCAAGGTGTCCTGATCGGAACCGTGGCGTATCTGGCTCCGGAGCAAGTGGCCCGGGGCATCGCCGACTCCCGTTCAGATGTCTACGCCGCCGGCGTGGTCCTCTTCGAGATGCTGACCGGCCGTCCGCCCTACACCGGGGACACGCCGCTGTCGGTCGCCTATCAGCACGTGCACGAGACCATCCCCGCACCCAGCTCCCTGGTTGCCGGCATCCCGCCGGTCGTGGACGCCCTGGTCACCGGGGCGACCCGTCCAGACCCGGACGACCGGCCGGCCGATGCCGCCGAGTTGCTCGGTTTGCTGCGCCAGGTCCGTGCCGAGTTGCCTGCCAACGAGCAGGCTCCGGCAGATGCCGCCGCCGGGGGCATGCAGCAGACCCTCGTGGTGGCGCTGCCCGACACGGATGCCAGCCAGAACGCCGACGAGCCGCGCAAGCGGCGGCGGCGCTGGCCCTGGGTCGTGCTGCTCCTGATTCTGGTGGGAGCGTTGAGCGCTGCCGCCTGGTACCTCGGCTCGGCCCGGTACACCGCGGTGCCGACCGTGCTCGGGCTCAACGAGGAGTCCGCGGCAGCCGCGCTGGCCGCGGAGGACTTGACCGCACTGGTCGCCGACCCCGTTTACAGCGAAACCGTCGCCGCCGGTCTGGTCGTAACCGCCACCCCCGCCGCTGGCGCCGAGGTTCGTCGTGGTTCCGATGTGGAACTGGTGTTCTCCAAGGGCCCGGAGCGCTACGAAGTTCCCGCTCTCGCCGGCAAGACGGTGGATGAAGCCACAAAGGAACTGGCCGCAACCAATCTGATCGTCGGTGAGACCACCGAGGAGTTCTCGAACTCGGTTCCGGATGGGCAGATCATCAGCATCGCCCCAGCCGCCGGGACGGCGGTCAAGCGCGACACCCCCGTAGCGCTGGTCGTCTCCAAGGGGCTGCCTCCGGTCAAGGTGCCCAACGTCGTTGGCTCCTCCCGGGCCGCGGCCGAATCAGCCCTGAAGAACAAGAACCTCACAGCCAAGGTGACCAGTGAGCAGTTCAGCGAATCCGTCGCCAAGGGCTCCGTCATCTCGCAGTCGCCGGCCGCCGGCAAGTCCGTGAACCAGCGGAGCACCGTTTCGCTGGTCATCAGCAAGGGTCCACCGCTGGTCGCCGTTCCCAACGTGCTGGACCGAAAGGTCGCCGAAGCGACGGCCGCGCTGGAGGCCGCCGGATTCCGCGTGAAGGTGAACAAGCCGCCGATCGTCATTCTGGATCGCGTGCTCACGCAGAGCCCGGGGGGCGGCACTCAGGCGCCCAAGGGCTCCACCATCACCATCACCGCGATCTAGACCCCATAAGCAGCCGCAGGCCGCTCAGCACGTAGTTTCTGCGGGCCGGAAGGGGGCGCAATGGTCATCGTGATGCAGCCGTCCGCCGACGATGCGTTGATCGACGCGATCGTCGAGCGGGTCACCGAGGCTGGTGCCGAGGCGTTCGTCAGCCGTGGCGTCGAGCGGACGATCGTCGGGCTGGTTGGCGACGTCGACCGACTGGGCGAACTCAACCTCCAGGCCATGCCGGGTGTCAGCGAGGTAATGCGGATCTCCGCGCCCTACAAGTTGGTCAGTAGGCAGCACCACCCGCAGATGACCACCGTCTATGTGGGCAGCGGCGCGCAGCAGGTGCCGATCGGGCCGGGGACCCTGACGCTCATCGCCGGACCGTGCGCGGTGGAATCGGCCGAACAAACCCTGCAGGCAGCCGAGATGGCACAAGCGGCCGGTGCGGCGATCCTGCGCGGCGGCGCCTACAAGCCACGCACCAGCCCCTACGCGTTCCAGGGCCTCGGTGAAGCCGGATTGCAGATCCTCGCGCAGGTGCGGGATCGAACCGGGATGCCGGTCGTCACCGAAGTCGTGGACGCCCATGACGTCCCACTGGTGGCGCAGTACGCGGACATGCTGCAGATCGGCACCCGCAACGCGCAGAACTTCGCGCTGCTGCAGGCCGCCGGCGAGTCCGGAAAACCCGTCCTGCTGAAGCGCGGCATGACGTCGACCATCGAGGAATGGCTGATGGCTGCGGAGTACATCGCGCAGCGGGGGAACCTGGACGTGGTGCTCTGCGAGCGGGGCATTCGAACTTTCGAGACGGCGACCCGGAACACGCTGGACGTGTCCGCGGTACCTGTCGCCCACGCGCTTTCGCACCTGCCGGTGATGGTGGACCCGTCCCACGCCGGCGGCCGCCGCGACCTGGTGGTGCCGCTGTCGCGGGCCGCGATCGCAGTCGGCGCGGATGGCCTGCTAGTGGATGTGCACCCCCATCCCGACGTTGCGTTGGTGGACGGCGCTCAGGCCCTGGAAGGGGCCGACCTAAGGGATCTGGCCGCCACGGTTCGGCAATTCGCCCCAATGATGGGGCGGCGGGTGGCTACCGCCGGAACCAGCGCGTAGGCAGTCGCGCGACGCGGCCGGCGCATTCTGGTTCGCCCTGCTACCCGACCGGTTGGACTGCGCCCTCATGGGTGAGTAGCCACTGCTTTACCTCCACCCCGTACGCGTAACCACCCAGTGCGCCGTCGGATCGAACTGCCCGATGGCAGGGGACGAACGGCGCGACGAGGTTGGCGCCGCAGGCTTGCCCGACGGCGCGCACCGCGGCCGGGCGACCAATGGCTGCCGCCAGTTGACTGTAGGACCAGGTCTGCCCCGCCGGTATCAGCCGAAGGACCTGCCAGACACCGTCCTGCAACGGCGTTCCGCTCTGGCTGACCGGTACCGAGCTGAGGGAGTCGACGTCCCCGGCGAAGTAGGCCGCTACCGCAGCGGCGATGCCCCCCGGCAACTGCGACGGCGGGACCGACTTGGCTACGGAGACCAACTCGCCTGCCGCCGGCGCAGCGGCAAGACCGGTTTCGGATGGTGCGCGGCGGCGCGCAGCCAGGCGATCCAACAGGTCGTCGCCGCCGCCGAATCCGGACGCAACGACGACGCCGGCCTCGGTCGCGACCGTGAGGGGTCCGACTGGCGTCATCAGTTCAGCTACCTGCAGTGTCACGAGCCCTCCAGAGGTTCGGTCCGTTTCGCATCCGCGCTGCTGGTCCAAATGTGCTGCGCGGCATAGGCACGCCACGGCCGCCAACGGTCCGGGTCACGCCCGCTCGCCGCGCGCCGCAGAATCAGGTCACTGCCAGGCCACGCGTCCGGATCGCCGAGGACCCGCAGCCGCCAGTACTGCGCCGTCCACGGACCCACGCCCGGCACCTGGCCCAGTTCTTCCAGACCCACCGCCGTGCCCGGATCCACTCCGCTGGCGATGAGTCCGGAAAGTCGCCTGACCGTTTCTGCACGCCGGCGCGGCAGGAATCGCAGTTCGGCATCAACGAGTGCGGCTGGGGTCGGAAAGGTGCTGAGGGAATCGGTGGGCGCGCCGCTTCGCTCCGCGGCCGACCCGTAGGCGCCGACGATGCGATCGGTCAAAGCAGCGGCCGCGGCCACGGAAACCTGCTGCCCGAGCACCGTCCGCAGCACCCCTTCCCAAGGGTCCGGCCAGACGGGCACCCGCAGGCCGGGACGTCGTCGCAGCATCGCCGACATGCCCTTGTCGGACGCCAGTCCGCGCGCGATCTGCGCCACGTCAGCATCCAGGTCCAGCCAGGTACGCAGTCGCCCCACAACAAATCCCAAAGCAGCCGGATCGGGCAGTTCCAGGTCCACGACCCACGAGTCAGTGCCGGCGTGGGCGCGTACGTGGGCCGGGCCGCGCGGGGTCACGATCATGCGGCTGAACCCGTCTGAGCTCACCCGCTCCAGCTGCGCCACCGCGCGGGCGCGGTACCAGGAAAGCAGCGCACCGAAGTCATACGGCTGCGTTGCCTGCAGGCGCAGGCGTATCCGGAGATGCCCTGATCCCTCGCGCTGGCCATCGACATCGGATCGCACCTGCGACGGCGTCCGATCGAACGTCGCCTTTAGGGCGTCGTTGAACTGCCGGATGGAGCCGAAACCGGCGGTGTAGGCCACTTGGCTGATCGCCAAGTCGGTCTGCTGCAGCAGCAGCCTGGCCGCTTGCGCGCGCCGAGCGTGGGCAAGCGCCTGCACTGAAACACCCAGGTGCGCCTGCAGCAACCGGTTCAGGTGTCGCTGCGACACGGATAGCCGGGCAGCCACTCCGGCCACACCGACCTCGTCCACCAAACCGGCCTCGATCAGCTCCGTGGCCGAGCGCACCAGCCGATCCGTGCTGTCCGGGATCGATTGGTGCGGCAGGCAACGCCGGCACGGTCGAAACCCGGCGACCTCCGCCGCCGTCGGCACCGTGAAGTACTGGATGTTCTCTGGCCGCGGTGTCCGCGACGGACAGGACGGTCGGCAGTACACGCCCGTCGTTTTGACCCCATAGACGAGGACGCCGTCGAAGCGAGCGTCGCGACCAGCGATGGCCCGGAATCGCACCTCGTCGGTCGAGGGATCCTCACCCAAGCGGGTCATCTCCGGCACGTGACCAGCCTCGTCGCAATAGCGGTCGCTGCGCTAGCGGGAATCGGACGCAGCAGCCGATCGCGGCGTCCGCCCCACCCCATGAGATGGCCCAACAACGGCCTATTCGCGAGAAACGCGCATTCAGGGGGTCGACGGCGCGGAGAGGTGCTCGGCGACCAGGAACGCCAGCTCCAGCGACTGTTCGCGGTTCAGGCGCGGGTCGCATGCCGTCTCGTATCGGTTGGTCAGGTCCGCCTCGGCCAGACCCCCGCCACCGCCGACGCATTCGGTCACGTCGTCACCGGTCAACTCGATGTGCAGGCCACCCGGGTAGGTGCCGAGACTGCGGTGCACCTCGAAGAAGCCGCGCACCTCGTCCATGACGTCGTCGAAACGCCGGGTCTTGTGGCCGCCGGCGGTGACGAACGTGTTGCCGTGCATCGGGTCGCAGACCCACACCACCTCGTGCCCGGAGGCGTTGACCTTCTCCACCAGCGGGGGCAGCGCCTCCCGGACCCGGTCGGCCCCCATGCGCGAGATGAGGGTTAGCCGGCCCGGCTCCATTCGCGGGTCCAGCCGCTCCACCAACGCCAAGGCGTCCTCGGGCGTGGTTGTCGGGCCCAGCTTCACTCCGATCGGGTTGCGGACGCTCGCAGCGAAATCGACGTGCGCGCCATCCAGTTGCCGCGTCCGCTCCCCGACCCACAGGAAGTGACCGGAGGTCCCGTATGGCTGGCCGCTACGGGAGTCGATCCGAGTCAGCGCTCGTTCGTAGTCCAACAGCAATGCTTCGTGCCCGGAGTAGAACTCCACACGGCGGAACTCCTCGGGTTCCGCACCGCAGGCGTGCATGAACGCCAGCGCGCGATCAAGGTCCGTGGCCAGCCGTTCGTAGCGCTGGCCCACCGGGGAGTCCCGGACGAAGTCCTTGTTCCACTCGTGCACCTGGCGCAGGTCCGCGTATCCACCCTGGGTGAACGCCCGGATCAGGTTCAGCGTGGCCGCAGCCCGGTTGTAGGCCTCGACCAAGCGCCGCGGATCGGGGGTACGTCCGGCCGCCTCGAAGGCAAGGCCGTTGACCATGTCGCCGCGGTAGGCGGGCAGTTCCATTCCGTCCCGCGACTCGGTCGCGGATGAGCGCGGCTTGGCGTACTGGCCGGCCATCCGGCCAATCTTGATTACCGGCAGTTGGGCGCCGTACGTGAGCACAACGGCCATCTGCAGCACGGTCTTGAGCTTGGCGCGGATGGTGTTGGCGCGGGCGTCGGCGAACGTCTCCGCGCAGTCGCCGGCTTGCAGCACGAAGGCGCGCCCGCGGGCCGCGTCCGCCATGGCGGCGGTTAGGTCGTCACACTCACCGGCGAACACCAACGGGGGCAAAGTGCGCAATTCGGCTGTCGCCGACGCCAATCGGGCCGCGTCCGGCCACACCGGCTGCTGGGCAGCAGGCAGGTCCGGCCAGGTGAGGGCAGCTGATGCCCCTTCGTCGGTTCTCACCCCGAAAGGGTACGCAGCCGCGGCCGCAGCGCGCATTCAGCCTCAATGCCCGGTCAGCGCGTGGCTCCGCCTGCGCCTGCCCGAAACCGGCCACGGCCTCAGCCGAACAGCAGTCGTGCCTCCGCGTACCGCTGCGGCGGGACGGTCTTGAGGGTGCCCACGGCATCGGAGATCGGGACGCGGACGATGTCGATCCCCCGTAGCGCAACCATCTTGCCGAAGTCCCGATCCGCCACCGCTTCAACGGCTTGCAGGCCGAACCTCGTCGCCAGAACGCGGTCGAATGCCGTCGGGCTGCCACCGCGCTGCACGTGCCCGAGCACGGTGGTGCGGGCCTCCCGGCCAGTTCGTTCTTCGATCTGCCCGGCCAACCAGGTCGCGATCCCCGAAAGCTTCACGTGACCGAAAGCGTCCAGGGAGTCGTCCTTGGTAATCAGACTGCCTTCAGTGGGCAGCGCACCTTCGGCCACAACCACGATCGGTGCGTAATTGGTCTGGAATCGGGACTCCACCCAACCGCACACCTCATCCACGTCGAAAGGCTCCTCGGGGATGAGGATGATGTTCGCTCCCCCAGCCATGCCGGAGTGCAGGGCGATCCAACCGGCGTGCCGGCCCATCACTTCGACCATCAGCACCCGGTGGTGCGACTCCGCGGTCGTGTGTAGCCGGTCTATCGCCTCGGTCGCGATCGTGACGGCCGTGTCGAAGCCGAACGTGTAGTCCGTGGCGGACAGATCGTTGTCGATGGTCTTGGGCACGCCCACCACAGCCACACCGTGTTCATGGAGTTGGCCGGCAACTCCAAGCGTGTCCTCGCCGCCGATCGCCACCAATGCATCGACGCCCAGGCGCTTCAGGGTCTGCTCGACCCGGGCCAACCCGTCGGGTTCCTTAAGTGGGTTGGTCCGCGACGAACCCAGGATCGTGCCGCCCCGCGGCAGGATCCCGCGCACGGCGGGTATGTCCAGCGGTCTGGTCAGTCCCTCCAGTGGGCCTTTCCAGCCGTCGGTGAACCCGACGAACTCCAGACCCAGGTCGGTGACGCCGTGGCGCACCATCGCCCGGATCACTGCGTTGAGGCCGGGCGCGTCCCCGCCTCCGGTCAGCACTCCAACTCGCATGGGCGCCACCATAGAGTCCGTTCCGTGAGTGTGTTGGCCATCGACGCGGGCACGACCGGTGTCACGGCTCTGATCGTGACCCCGGACGGTCGGATTTCAGCCCGCGGCTACCAGGAGTTCATCCAGCATTTTCCCGAGTCCGGGTGGGTAGAGCACAACCCCGAGGACATCTGGCAGGCAACCGTGCAGGCGGTCAAGGCCGCCTTGGAGGGCGCCCGGGCATTGGGCGTGGCCGACCCGGTTGCGGTGGGCATAACCAATCAGCGTGAGACGGCGGTGCTCTGGGATCGGGAGACGCTGACCAGTCCCCGCCGAGCCATCGTGTGGCAGGACCGGCGCACGGCCGGCATCTGCGGCGACTTGCGGGACAACGGCCACGAGCCGATGGTTCGGCAACGCACCGGGCTACGGCTGGACCCGTATTTCACTGCCACCAAGTTGACCTGGCTGGCCCGGCACGAGCCACATCTATGGGCCACAGTGACGTCCGGGCGCGTCGCATTGGGCACAGTCGACTCCTACCTCATCGCCAGGCTGACCCGGGGCGTCTGGCACGTCACCGATGCCTCAAACGCCAGCCGGACCCTGCTGTTCGACATCCATTCCGGCCGCTGGTCGGAACAGTTGTGCGACCTGTTCGGGGTGCCGATCGACGCGTTGCCGGAAGTCGTCGCGTCCCACGGCGTGATCGGCCACACCGACCCCAGCGTCTTCTTCGGCTTGGAGATTCCAATCGCCGGAGTCGCCGGGGACCAGCAGGCAGCCTTGTTCGGTCAGACCTGCTTCTCCCCAGGCGACACCAAGTGCACCTACGGCACTGGAAGTTTCCTGCTCACCAACACCGGCGACGTTCCCGTCGAGTCCACCGGGGGTCTGTTGACCACCGTTGCGTGGCGCGAACCGGACGGCCGGCTCACCTACGCCCTGGAAGGGGCGATCTTCGTCACCGGCGCTGCCGTTCAGTGGCTGCGCGACGGCCTCGGGCTGATCGACTCGGCTGCAGAAGTAGAGGCGCTGGCCCGCACGGTCCCGGATACCGGCGGAGTGGTGTTCGTGCCCGCCCTCACCGGTCTGGGGGCCCCGGATTGGGATCCGCGGGCCCGCGGAACGATTGTTGGCATCACCCGCGGCACCACAAGGGCGCATCTGGCTCGGGCGACGCTAGAGGCAATCGCCTTCGAAGTGCGCGACGTCATGGACCTGATGGTCGACGAAACACCCGCCCCGCCTCCCGCCACACTGGCGGTGGACGGTGGCGCCGCGGCCAACGACCTCCTTTGCCAATTGCAGGCGACAGAACTTGGGATGAGCGTGCAGCGGCCCGAGGTGCTGGAAACAACGGGTTTGGGCGCAGCTTTCTTGGCCGGGCTGGGTGCGGGTGTCTGGTCCAGCAAGGACGAGTTGATCCACACGCGGCGAATCGACAGCGAGTTCGACCCGGGGGTGCGCGATGACGCCGCACACAGGCGTTGGCGCGACGCCGTCAGTCGGTCCCGCAACTGGGCCGAGGCCTGACCCGACCGCGAGGCAGAACCACCCCTAGCGGGTGACCGAATCGTTACCTGGATTCCAGCGACACCTTCGGCAATTCGATTGCGACCGCGGCTGCGCACTCAATATGTTGACGACGTGAACAATTCACGGTGGACCCGCAGACCCGGGCACGTGATCCCGGCTCTGACCCACCAGTCCCCACCAGCCGCCAATCGGGCGGCATCGGAGGAAGGATCTTGATGAAGAAGTACGGAGTGCTAGTCGCCGGCTTGGCGGCAGCGTCCCTCATGCTGACGGCGTGTAGTAGCGACGACGGCGACGACGGCGGCAGCGAAGAGGTCAGCGGCAAGGTCGGTGTCATCCTGCCCGACGCTGCCTCCTCGGCCCGCTGGGAGACCGCGGACCGCCCGTTCCTGGAGCAGGCATTCCAGGACGCCGGCGTGGAATATGACATCCAGAACGCCAATGGCGACAAGAACACCTTCGCGACGCTCTGCGACCAGCAGTTGAACAGCGGCGTGGACGTCCTGCTGATCGTCAACCTCGACAGCGAGAGCGGTGCGGCCTGCATCAGCAAGGCCAACGATCAAGGCGTTCCGGTCATTGACTATGACCGCCTCACCCTGAACGGTGGCGCCGCCTTCTACGTCTCGTTCGACAACGTGAAGGTCGGCGAAGGCATCGGCGGCGGACTCGTCACTTGCCTGAACGACGCCGGCGTCAGCAGCGGTCCAGTAGCCCTGCTCAACGGTTCACCGACGGACAACAACGCAACCCTCTTCAAGGAGGGCTACGAGAAGGCCGTGACTGACGCGGGCTTCACCGTCGCTGCCGACCAGTCGGTGCCTGACTGGGATAACACCCAGGCCGGAACCATCTTCGAGCAGATGTTCACGCAGGCCAACGGCGACTTCGTCGGCGTTGTCTCGGCCAACGACGGTCTCGGTGGCGCTGTGGTCTCGGTCCTCGAGCGCAACGGCGTGGCCGGCACGATCCCGACGACCGGCCAGGACGCCACTGACGAAGGCCTGCAGCGTGTCCTGCTGGGCACGCAGTGCAACACCGTCTACAAGGCGGTCAAGAAGGAGGCGGAGGCGGCCGCAGAGCTTGCGATCGCGCTGCTCTCCGGTGATGAAGGCGCTGCTGACGCACTTGCCACCGGTTCGGTGACTGACACCGAATCCGGTGAGGAAGTTCCGTCGGTGCTCCTGGAGCCGCAGGTCATCTTTGCGGACAACGTCAAGGACGTCATTGCTGACGGTTACACCACCGCGGCGAACGTCTGCTCGACACCGGAACTGGAAGCCGCCTGCGCGGAAAACGGCGTCTCCTGAACACCGTTGTGATGTGACAAGTGGCTGATGAGCCGGGGGTGGGAACCCACCCCCGGCTCATCACCCGGACAGGATGGAGCCAGGTAGTGAGCAGCCAGGATCTCGGCGGCAGCAGCAAGACCGGCCCGCCGCTTCTTCAACTCACGGGGGTCGACAAACACTTCGGCGCCGTCCAGGTTCTCCATCAAGTCGACTTTGTCGCCGAGGCCGGACAGGTGACTGCGCTGGTCGGCGACAACGGCGCCGGCAAGACCACTCTCATCAAAGGCGTCGCCGGCATCTACCCCTTCGACGCCGGCGACTACAGCTTCGACGGAACTCGCGCCAGCGTGCGATCGCCGAGGGACGCCAACGCCCTGGGTATCGAGGTCGTCTATCAGGACCTCGCGCTGTGCGACAACCTCGACGTCGTCGACAACATGTTCCTCGGCCGCGAGATAAAGCGGCGCACGGCCACCGACGACATCACCATGGAGCGACGGGCCGGCGAGACACTCAGTTCGCTGTCGGTGCGCACGTTGAAGTCGCTGCGGCAACGTGTCGCCAGCCTGTCGGGTGGGCAACGCCAGACCGTTGCCATCGCCCGGGCCGTGCTTTGGAACAGCAAACTCGTGATCCTCGACGAGCCGACCGCCGCGCTCGGCGTAGCCCAGACCGAGCAGGTCCTGCGGCTCGTTCGGCAACTCGCGGACAACGGTCTCGCAGTCATCCTCATCTCCCACAACATGAACGACGTGTTCCAGGTCGCCGACAACATCGCGTGTTTGCACTTGGGCCGAATGGCCGCGCAGATCCCAGCGTCCTCCGTGAATCAGCAGGAGGTCGTCCAGCTGATCACCACGGGCAGGACGGACTCCGGTGTCGGCCTGACCGAGATCAGCGACGAAGGAGTCAGCGCATGAGCACCGCCACTGGCACCGTCGTTTCCGAGTTCGACCAAGAAGTGGCGCCGCAATCGCTTCGCGATGCATTCGGGGAGTACCGGGCCAAACTGCGTGGCGGCGAACTCGGGGCGCTGCCTGCGGCCTTGGGCATCGTCTCCCTAGTAGTTGTCTTCACGCTGCTGCGCCCGGAAACGTTCCCGACCGCCTTCAACTTCGCCAACCTGATCAACCAGTCCGCATTCATCATCGTCATCGCGATGGGGCTGGTCTTCGTCCTGCTCCTCGGCGAGATCGACCTGTCCGCCGGATTCACTGCCGGAACCAGTGCGGCCATACTGGCCACGACCCTCACTCAGTGGGGCTGGCCGTGGTACTTCGCCGTGATGGCCAGCCTCGTGACGGGCATGGTCATCGGTCTGTCCATCGGTCTGCTGGTCGCCAGACTGGGCATCCCCAGTTTCGTGGTCACCTTGGCTGCCTTCCTGGGCCTGCAAGGGCTGATGCTGATCATCATCGGTGAGGGCGGCACCATCCCGATTCGCAACGACGTGCTGCTTCGCATCATGAACGGGCAAATGCCGATCTGGGCCGGCTGGGCCCTGGCCATCCTCATCGTCGGTGGCTACGCGCTGGCCTCGTACCAGCGATTGGCCCGGCGGCGGCGGCATGAACTCCCCACGGAAGGCACTCGGCTCTGGCTTGCCAAAGTTGCCACCTTGGGAGTCTTCATCTTCGGCGCGACCTTCTTTCTGTCGCAGGAGCGAAGCCGCAACCCCGACATCACCTCGATTCAGGGCGTGCCTTGGGTCGTTCCCTTGATTCTTGTGCTGCTCGTGACCTTGACCTACCTGCTTGAGCGGACGGCCTTCGGTCGCCACGTCTATGCCGTCGGTGGAAATGCCGAGGCGGCGCGCCGCGCCGGCATCGCCGTCAAGAACCTGCGCACGGTCTGCTTCGTGATGTGCTCAACGTTGGCCGGCGTCGCCGGAATCCTGTTCGCCTCCCGGGACAATTCCGTGTCCCCGTCGACGGGCGGTTCCACCACCCTGCTCTTCGCGGTGGGCGCCGCAGTTATCGGTGGCACCAGCCTGTTCGGCGGCCGCGGGCGAGTCCGCGACGCCATCCTCGGTGGCCTGGTCGTGGCGATCATCGCCAATGGGATGGCGCTGCTCGGCCAATCGGCTGGCGTGGTCTTTGTGGTCACCGGACTCGTGCTGCTGCTGGCGGCGAGCGTTGACGCGATCTCCCGCCGCCGGGCAGCCGCAGCCGGTAGATAGCTGGTCCGTCGAAGTGACGATCCTCGCTGGGACCCGGCAGGACGCACCCGGGGGCAACGCCTCGCGGCTGCTGAAGTTGGTGCACGTCCAGGGCGCCATGTCGAGGTCGGAACTTGTCGCGGCGACCGGCCTGACCAGAAGCGCAGTTGGTGGCTTGACCCGCAGTCTCGCCGCCGCCGGCCTAGTCATCGAGCAGGAGACTGCGGGAAACGGGGTGGGCCGACCGTCGCTGCTGGTCACCCCGGTGCCGCAGGCGGTCAGCGTGGTTGCCGTCGACGTCGGCGTCGGCGGGACAACGGCCGCCCAAGTCGGTTTCGGCGGTGAGATCTTGGCTATTCGCCGGCACCGACGTCGGCTGGAGGAGTCGTCACCGGCAGCGGTGACGGCGGAGGTCCGCGGCCTAGTGCGACGACTGGTGGGCAGCAAGGGTCGAAACGTGCCAGTGATCGGAGTGGGCGTTGGCGTGCCCGGCGTGGTGCGCCACGACGACGGCCTGGTCCGGTTCGCCCCCAATCTGGGTTGGCAGGACGTTGCCTTCGGCGAAATGTTGCGCTCTGCCCTCCAACCCCACGGGCCCGTCGTGGTCGGCAACGATGCGGACCTAGGTGCGCTTTCGGAGCATTTGCGCGGAGCTGCTTCCGGCAGCCGCAACTGCATCTACCTGTCCGGGGAAGTCGGCGTCGGCGGCGGGGTGATCGTTGATGGCCACGCCCTCGCCGGCGCCGGGGGTTACGCGGGCGAGGTCGGTCATATGGTGATTCGACCCAGGGGACATCGCTGCCGCTGCGGGTCGCGCGGCTGCTGGGAGACCGAGATCGGTCGTGAGGCGATCCTGCGGGCCGCCGAAATGCCACTCGACGGCCACGTCGACACGGTGTTTCAGCGCGCTCATGCCGGCGATCCCAACGCCTGCCGGGGCCTGCGCGGAGTCGGCCGGTGGCTCGGCATCGGCCTAGGGAATCTGGTCAACATCTTCAATCCGGAAGTAATCATTCTCGGCGGGGAGTTGTCCGGCGTATACGAGTGCGTCGGCGACGCCGTCGATGGCGCACTAGCGACCGTGCTGCCTGGACCCCAAGGGCAGGTCCGCCTCCGCGTCCCCGCCCTGGGCGACCAGTCCACGCTCATGGGAGCAGCCGAGGTCGCCTTCTCCCGGCTACTGTCCGCGCCCCTGATCAACTTGAAGACCGCTCGGCCGTTGTCGCTGGTGAGCGCGTAACCATGGCCAGTTCGGCATCACCGACTGCTCGGTACGCGCTACGGCAACCGGATCACGCCACCGTCAGCGGCCGAATGGCCCGCAGCCTCCAGTACGGCGACCGCGGCCCGCACCGAGCTGGTGCTGACCGGCGCGGGCGCCTCGCCCCGGCAGGCATCCCGAGCCCCGCGGTAGAAGGCAGCCCAATCCCCCAACGCGATGGGGTGTTCTGCAACTACTCCAGACCGGTTCACCACCTGCGCTTGCCTGGTCTCCACGCACCAGCCCGTTCCTGGGATGGCGCCCGAACGCAGCGCATCCTCCTGTGGATCAAGACCGTCGACCACGAAAGCGCCGGCGTCACCAAGAGCCCGGAACCGGTGGCCTTGATCAGCGGCAACCGCGCTCAGCCACAGGTGACTGTGGGCGCCGCCGCGATGGTTGATCGCGATGAACGCATCGTCATCCGACCCGGATCCGGCGCGAACGACCTGGCGCTCGGCGTATACGGATTCGGCCGGGCCAAGAGCGACGAGAGCTTGATCCACCAGATGCGCCCCCAGATCGAGCAGCACTCCCCCGTGCTCCGCCGGGGCGGCGGATTCGCGCCAGCCCGGGCCACGGTCCGGCCGCCAGCGCTCGAACCGCGATTCGAGCCGGTGCACCCGACCGAGTTGTTCGTTGTGCAGCACATCCAGCAGCGTGCGGAAATCGCCGTCCCACCTACGGTTCTGGAACACCATCAGTTGCCGGTCAGCGTCCGCGGCTGCCGCCACGAGCCGGTCGAACTCCGAGACCGTGGCCGTGACCGGTTTGTCGATGACCACATGCAGACCGCGGTCGAAGGCTCGCAACGCCTGCGGCACATGAGCCGCATTCGCAGTGGCGATGACCACCAAGTCGAACCCGTCGGCAGCCGAAAAGACCTCGTCGGCGTCGGCCAGGACGCGAACCCCGTCAAAATCCGCCCGTGCGGCCGCGGCCCGCTCCGCGGAGCTGGTGACGATCGCGTCTACGCGCATGCCCTCGGTGGCTTTGAGCAGCGGGGCGTGAAACCAACGACCGGCCAGCCCGTAACCGAGCAACGCGACCCGCACCATCTCAACCATGCCGAGCAGTCAACACCGCTGAGGAGTCGTACGCCATGAACGCTGAACACCGGGACCTGACCGGCACAGTGGTTGCCGTAACCGGAGCAACCGCGGGGATCGGGCTGGCCCTGACCCGGCAGTTGGCCCAAGCCGGGGCACGAGTTGCCGTGTCCGGCCGCAGACGCGATCGGCTGGATGCTCTTGCCGCGGAACTGGGCGACGCGGTGCTGCCCGTCCCCGGCGACGTGTGCGATCCGGCAGCGTCTGCGGACTTGATCGAGCAGGCCGTGCAGCGCTGGGGGCGACTGGACTCCGTGGTCGCCAACGCCGGCATCGGTCGATACGGCGGCATCCTCGATTCCACGGACGCCGAACTCGCGCACATGATCGACACCAATCTGTCCGGCACGGTCTGGACTGTGCGCGCCGCTGTCCGCCGGATGCTGACGCAGGGAGAGGGCGGCGATGTAGTGATCGTGTCGAGTGTCGCGGGGCTGCGCGGCGGGGCGGACGAGGCCGTGTACGCGGCCACCAAGTTCGGCCAAGTCGGGCTCGCCGGGGCCCTCGACCGAGAGTTGCGTGAGCACGGAATCCGAGTCACCGCGGTCTGTCCGGCGGGCGTGGCGACCGAGTTCGCCATGGGCACCGGCCGAACCCCTGACGACCCGCAGTTGGACGACTACATGCGGGCCGAGGACGTTTCCGACGCGATCGTGACCACACTGCGGCAGCCACGCCGGGTCCGCACGACGCTGTGGTCGCTGTGGTCGATGGGTCAGGGCTCCTAAGTGCCCGCTGCCCGCCTCGTCGCCGGCGTCGACTCGTCCACGCAGTCGGTGAAGGTGGTCGTGGTGGACGCCGACAGCGGGACGGTCGTGCGCTCGGGTCGCGCGCCGCATCCAGACACGATCGACTGCGATCCAGAGACCTGGTGGCAGGCCTTACTGACCGCAAGTAGCGGACTCCTGGACGGTGTCGCCGCGGTGGGCGTCGCCGCGCAGCAACACGGCATGGTCGCTCTGGATGCCGACGGCAAGCCGGTACGACCAGCACTGCTCTGGAACGACACTCGCGCGGCGGCCGACGCCGCAGACCTGGTCACCGAACTGGGTGGACCAGCGCGCTGGGCTGAGGCTGTCGGCAGCGTGCCCGTCGCATCCTTCACGGTCTCCAAACTTCGTTGGCTACAACGAAGGGAGCCGGAGAACGCGGCGAAGGTCGAGCAGGTTTTGCTGCCACACGATTGGCTGACGTGGCGACTGGGAGCCAACAGCCCACCGGCAACCGATCGGGGGGACGCATCAGGGACCGGCTATTGGTCTCCGCTCGATGGGCGTTACCGGCCGGATCTGGTTCAACTAGCGCTCGGACACACGGTGCAAACCCCGGCCGTGGCGGGTCCAGCCGAGACCGTCGGGCAGACACCGAACGGTGCACTGCTGTCGGCCGGCACCGGTGACAACATGGCCGCAGCACTCGGGTTGGGAGCCGAGCCGGGCGACGTGGTCTTGTCGCTGGGTACCTCCGGTACGGCGGCAATGGTCGCGACGGCCGCCACCGCGGACGCGTCCGGCATGGTGGCCGGCTTCGCGGACGCCACCGGCCATTGGCTGCCACTGGTGTGCACGCTGAACGCCGCGCGCGTGCTTGATGCGGGCGCAGCCCTGCTCGGGCTGGGGACTGCCGCATTCGCCGAACTCGCCCGCAGCGCCCCGCCGGGTGCAGGCGGTGTGGTGCTGGTCCCCTACTTCGACGGCGAGCGAACGCCGAATCTGCCCGATGCGACCGGATCTCTGGCTGGGCTCACCCGCGACTCACTGACGCCGGACCGGCTCGCCCGGGCGTTCGTGGAGGGCGTCGTCTGCTCCCTGGTCGAGGCGATGCAGCTGCTTCCCAAGCGGTCCGGCGCCGGCCGGGTACTACTGACTGGTGGGGCGGCCGCGTCACCGGCGGTGCAGCAGGTCGCCGCGGCCCTCCTGGGGCCGATCACGTTGCCCGAGCCGGCCGAGTACGTGGCGATCGGCGCTGCCCGCCAGGCCGCTTGGGCGCTTGCGCCAGACGCGAGGCCACCCGACTGGCCGCGCCCGGCCCGGGTGGTCGAAACCGACCCCACCCCAGATGTCCTCACCCAGTACCGGGAAACCCGGCAACGGCTGTACCCGGCTTCGGAACAGCCGTGATCCAACTACAGGCAGCCGACGCGACCGTGACCATCGCGCCAGAGCAGGGCGCGCGGGCGGTTTCCTGGTTGGTGGGCGAGCGCGAACTCCTCGGTGGCATCGGGTCCGGGACCCGACACCACGGGTTGTATCCGATGGCCCCGTGGGCCGGACGAATCCGGGACAACAGCGTTCCCGTCGATGGCGGCAGCGTCAGGATGCCCGCCACGCTCGACGGATGGGCAATGCACGGCCTCGTCCTGGACCGCGGCTGGGATGTCCTCGAACGAACTGACCAGCACGCCAGACTGCAGTGTCGCCTCGGCGCGCCCTGGCCCTGGGCCGGCTCGGTCACCGCCGGCTACCACCTCTCGGCGGGCCAGTTGGCCATCACCTTGACCGTGGCCACCGAAGCGGACAAGTTCCCGGCCACCGTCGGCTGGCACCCGTGGTTCCGGCGCACCGTGGCCGGCGGCGCGCCGGTCCGCGTGGATCTGCCCGGAGCTGGCCTACTCCCCCGCGGCGAGGACCACTTGCCCAGCAGCGACGCGCTGGTACCGCCCGGCCCGGGACCGTTCGACGACTGCTTCCACGTGCCCAGTGGGGTGGCAACACTCACCTGGGCCGGAGCGCTCAGTCTCACCTGTACCAGCACCGCCACCTGGTTCGTGCTGTTCGACGAGCCGACCGAGGCGGTGTGCCTGGAACCTCAGACCCACCCGCCCGATGCACTGCGGACCGCTGACCTGGTCAGCCCCGACCTACCGTTGACCTTGCGAACAGTGTGGTCATGGACGAACGACGAAACCCACCCCGAGGAGCAACCATGAGCGACCACCTCACCCCGACGCCCAACGACCAGTTCACATTCGGGTTGTGGACGGTCGGCTGGCAGGCGCGCGATCCGTTCGGCGACGCGACGCGACCGCCGCTCGACCCGGTTGAGGCCGTGCATCGGTTGTCCGAGTTGGGAGCTGCCGGTGTCACTTTCCACGATGACGACCTCATTCCCTTCGGCTCTGATGACAACGAGCGGCAGCGCCACATCGATGCCTTCGCGAAGGCCCTGGCCGAGACCGGGATGACGGTCCCCATGGCGACGACGAACACCTTCACACATCCGGTGTTCAAGGACGGCGCGCTGACGAGCAGCAAGCGTTCGGTTCGCCGCTATGCCCTGCGCAAGATCATGCGCAATATCGACCTCGCCGCGGAGCTGGGTGCCCGCACCTACGTCATGTGGGGCGGGCGCGAAGGTGCGGAAACGGACGCCGCCAAAGACATCCGAGCCGCGCTGGACCGCTACGCCGAAGGCGTCAACCTGCTGACCCAGTACGTCATCGACCGCGGGTACGACATCCGATTCGCCCTGGAGCCGAAACCGAACGAGCCCCGCGGCGACATCCTGCTGCCCACGATCGGGCACGCCCTGGCGTTCATCAACTCCCTGGAGCACTCCGAGCGGGTCGGACTCAACCCAGAGGTCGGCCATGAGCAGATGGCCGGTCTGAACATGGTCCACGGAGTTGCGCAGGCGCTGTGGCACGGCAAGTTGTTCCACATCGACCTGAACGGCCAGCACGGGATCAAGTACGACCAGGACCTGGTGTTCGGCCACGGCGACGTCAAGAGCGCCTTCTTCCTCGTCGACCTGCTGGAGACCGCCGGCTACGACGGCCCCCGCCACTTCGACTACAAGCCGTACCGCACCGAGGACATTGAGGATGTCTGGGTATCGGCGGCTGCCAACATGCGCACGTACCTGCTGCTCAAGGAGCGGGCGGCGGCGTTCCGGGCCGACCCCGACGTCGCCGCGGCCCTGGCCGAGTCCGGATCGGCGGAACTGAGTCAGCCGACGCTGGCTGCCGGGGAGTCCTGGTCGGACCTAGTCGCCGACCGCGCCGCATTCGAGGACTTCGACCCCGATGCCGCTGCCGCAGCCGGACTGCACTACTCCCGACTCGACCAACTGGCCATGGAGCACCTGCTGGGTCGGCGGTGAGAACTGCAGCGGTGCCGACTGCGACCCGTCAGGCCGCCGTGGCCTGATCAACGGGTGCCGCCGGGTCGCGACCATCGGCGATTACTTCCTTGGCCCGGGTCGCGTACATGTCCACGTACTGCTGGCCGGACAACACCATGAGTTCGTACATGATCTCGTCGGTGACGCTGCGCAGTACGAAGCGGTCCGACGACATCCCGTCGTACCGGGAGAAGTCCAACGGCTTGCCGATGCGCATCCCGACTCGGCCGATACGCGGGATCACCTTGCCTGGTGGCTGGATCTTCTCGGTGTCGACCATGGCCACCGGGATGACCGGAACGCCGCCCTCCAAAGCCATCCGGGCCACGCCGGTTCGGCCGCGGTACAGGCGGCCATCCGGAGATCGGGTGCCCTCCGGGTAGATGCCAAGCAACTGCTGACGGTCCAGAACGCCCAGGCCGGTCCGCAGCGCGGCATCACTGGCCTTGCCGCCGGAACGATCCACTGGAATCTGCCCCGCGCTTCGGAAGAACCAAGCGATCAACCGGCCCTTGATCCCGCGACCGGTGAAGTAGTCGGACTTGGCCAGGAAGGTCATCCGACGCGGAAGCATCAAGGGCAGGAAGAAGGAGTCGGAGAACGACAGGTGGTTACTCGCCAGGATCGCCGGACCGTCGGCAGGGATGTTCTCCATGCCCTCAACCCACGGTCGGTAGAGCAGGCGCAGCCAGGGTCCGATGAGGATGTACTTGAACACCCAGTACAACCCGCACCTCCCCGTCCGCAGTTACCAACCGTTGCGGCCCCGACCCTATCGGCCCCGAAGCCGACAGTCAGCGCAGACAGGTGCATGCCTGGATCCCAAAGCCATGACACGATTGCGGCTCGGTGAGGAGGGACATGCCCGTCAAACCAGGAGCCGAGCCATTCGCGGCCGACGGCAGCCGCACCGGAGTGCTGGTGCTGCACGGCTACTCCGGGTCGCCGCAAGGGGTTCGCGATTGGGCGCAACACCTTGCCGATGCGGGCCTGACGGTTCGCGCCCCGCGGCTACCCGGCCACGGGACGTCCGTGCGCGAGCTATCCATGACCAGGTGGCCGGACTACTTCGCGGCTGCGTCGCGAGCGCTGGACGAGTTGGTCGAGCGCTGCGACAAGGTCTTCGTTATGGGGTTGTCCGTGGGTGGCGCGCTGACTCTGGCGCTTGCCGAGGAGCGTGCTGAGGACATCAGCGGCATCGTGACCGTCAACGCCCTCATCCAGTCCGACCGGTGGGAAGCCAAGTACCTGCTACCGGCCCTGCGCTTCCTGCCCACTTGGCCCGGCGGTGTCGCCAACGACATCAAGAAGCCAGGCCAGGATGAGGGCGCGTACGACCAGGTTTCCCCACGGGCGCTGTGGTCGGTCATGCAGGCCTGGCCGCAGCTGCGAAGCCGCCTACCTGAGATTGAACTACCGGCTCTGGTGTTCGTGAGCCCGGAGGACCACACCGTCGAGGCCGTCTGCTCACAGGTGATCTACGAAAGTCTGGGCTCGACGGACAAAGAACTGATCGAGCTGCCGGACTCCTACCACGTGGCGACCATGGACAACGACGCACCGACCATCTTCGAGAAGAGCCTGGAGTTCGTTCGGCGACTTGAGGGCAGCGATGCCTGAATCGGACGGCATCGACCCGGACCGGCGGGACGTCGAAGACGGTCAAGGCCCGTCGTTGCCCCGCGGTGCACGCGGAAACGGGCTGTCGGCCGCGGACTGGGTGGGGATCGGCACGTTGCCGCCGCACGCGTCGGAAGAGTTACTTGCGGCGCTTGCCGATGCCGGAATCGCCGCCTACGTCCTGCCGACGGGGGCCGCAGATTCCTTCACCCTGCAGATCACCAAGTACTCCGGACCGGTGGTTCGGCTCTTCGTCGACATAACCGCGGCCGAGGCGGCCACGCGGCTTCTTGAGGTTGCCAACACCCCCGCGCCGCCGGAGCCGATCGATGACGACACCTGGGCCGGGCTGATCGCCGCCTTCGAGGCCAGCCCGGACGCCCCGACCGCGCCGTCGGTAACAGCTGGCACCGACGACTCGATCGGCTGGGAGGACATCCAGCGGCGGCTGGCGGGTGCCAACCCGGCCGCAGCCAAGGCCGCTGGTGACAAAGCTGCTGCCGGCGATGACGATGACCACTTCGTGCCGCCGCCACCACCGCCGCTACCCGAGGGCGACTCGGTGAGTCGAGCCGCCTGGGCCGGCGTAATCGGAGCGCCCGTATTCGCGGTACTGGCGGTCCTAACCGGGGTCGACCTGGCCGGGTGGCCGGCGTTCCTGCTGGCGGCGGGCTTCCTCGGTGGGTTCGCCACCCTCGTGGTGCGCATGGGTGACCGCGTCAACGACGAGGACAACCCCGACGACGGTGCCGTGGTCTGATCGAGGCCTGACTCACGACGGACGCATCAGGCCGGAAGCCGGGCCAGGTCAGCAGCACCGACCAGACCGGCGTCGTTGCCGAGTTCGGCGCTTACCAATCGCACAGAGGTGTCGAATCCGCCCAGGCTCCGCTGCTGGCGGAAGTGGCCTTCGGTCGGGCTACGGAGCAGATCACCAGACTCCGACACGCCACCACCGAGCACGACGACATCCGGATCGAACAACGCGGCAAGGTCGGCAAGGCCCGAGCCGAGCGCATGACCGACCCGATCGAAAGCCGCCAGGGCGACCCGGTCACCCTCCTGCGCGGCGGCGGTGACGTGTACGCCCGAGACCGCACCCACCGAACCACCCGCCAACTCCAGCAGCCGCGGGCTGCTCTCCGGCTTCACCTCGAGCAGTTCGCGGGCGTACCGCCCCAGGGAGTTGCCGGACGCGTACTGCTCCAGGCAACCGAGCCGCCCGCAGCCACACAGCAGCCCGTCCGGGTAGAGGTTGATGTGCCCAATCTCGGGCGCCGCGCCCGTAGCGCCGCGCAGCAGCGCACCCTCGATCACGACTCCGCCGCCGATCCCGGTGCCCACGGCAACGAGCAACATGACCCGCGCTCCCCGTGCCGCCCCAAAGCGGTACTCACCCCACGCGGCGACGTTGCCGTCGTTCTCCAGCCGCACCGGAAGGCCGACCTGCTCGGCAACTCGATCGCGAAGCGGCTCGTCGCGCCACGCCGTATTGGGTGAGTAGCGGACGATCCCGTTGGCCGCGTCGATGTAGCCGGCCGCGCCGATACCGACTCCGACCACCGCGAAGTCGGTGGACAGCTCAAGGACTGCCGAAACCACAGCTTGCTCAATCGCTGCCGAGTCATGCGACGGCGTCGGTACGACGGTTCGCGCCAGGACAACCCCGTCCGAGCCCACAACTCCGGCCGCAACCTTGGTGCCACCGATGTCCACGCCGATGGCCAACGAGTCGTCCACGTTCACTCCACGTCGATGTGTTGGACCGGTGGGCGTTCGGACCGCCCGTAGTCGGCGAGGGCGGCACGTAGCGCGGCCGTGAGCGACGCGGCGGCGTCAGAAAGGTGGCTGAACGCCTCCGGGTTGGCTGAACGCAGCAGGGACAACCCTTGGCAGATAGGGCACAGTCGGCATTCCTCGGAGCCGGTGGCGATGTGGCCGTCCACGGCCGACATGGCGCGTCCCGCCCACTCCTGCAGGGCGGCGATCAGCCTCGCGGCTTCTTCAGCCGCCGAACCGACGTCGCCGTCGCCTACGTCGTGCGTGTCATGCGCGCTGGTCACGCCTTATCCCTTTCGTCCGTGGCTGCGTCGTCTGCCGCAAACTCGACGCGAAGTAAACCCTCTGCCAGCCGCGCCGATGTGATCGCGGACCGCTGCAGGGACAACGGCAAGGCCAGCACGCGCCGGTGTCCGCCGACAGTCAGCACCAGTTCGTCACCCCGGCGAACCAGGTCGACGTCACCGCGCTCGGCCAGCGGCAGCCAGACGGACAACCGGTAGCCGGTGGACTGCCGTTCCAGGGTCATCTGCGTGGCCGGCCCGTCCGGTACCGCCAGCAGGTCCCGACCGGAGTAGACGTCCGCCGCCAAGTCCGCCAAGGCGGCGGCGCCCATCGGCTCAGTGCTGCGGTAGTCGGCCACGAGCACCGGCAGCGGCGCGAATGACTCCTCGACCTCCGTCATGCGCGCCGACTGCGCCGACACCCAGCCGGCCCGCCAGCCGTCGGCTCCGGCGGCCGGGAAGACCCGGTTGGCCAACACGGTGTCGACTCGGTATCCGTACAGGGACAGTGACGTGTAGGTGCGGCGCGCCTCGGCCACCACGACCGACTCCGGCGTCAGCACCAGGCGCACCGACGTGCCCGCGTCAGTTAGCACGTCCCGAACCTCCGCCAATTCCGAATGCAGGCGTTCGACGGCCCCGAAGACTCCGTCGGCGGGCATGGGGACCCCGGAGGCGCGGGTGAGCACGGGCCGCAGCGCGCGGACCAGGCGACGTTCGGCCGGGAAGATGCGCTTCATGTACCAGTCCAGGGCGTCGGGAAGCGCCAGCAGCCGCAGCGTCTCCCCGGTCGGGGCGCAGTCGACCACCACCAGGTCCCAGCGACCGGAACGCACCTGGTCGCGCACTTCCAGCAGAGCCAGCACCTCCTCGGCGCCGGGCAGAACGGTGAGTTCCTCCGCCTCCAAGGGGTCCACCCCGACCGCGTCCAGCACGGAGATCAGGTAGCGCTGCACCTCACCCCAGGAACGCTCGAACTTCTGCTGGGGATCCACCTGGAGGCCATACAGCCCCGGGGAGATCTCCGCCGGCTCCTCGCCGAGGGCCACCCCGTACGCATCCGCGAGCGAGTGGGCCGGGTCGGTGGACAGAACCAACGTCTTGATCCCGCGTCGGGCCGCGAGAGCTGCGGTCCCGGCCGCCAAAGTGGTCTTGCCGACTCCGCCCTTGCCGGTGAAAAGGAGGACGCGCACGGCGGGCAGGTTACTGACTGCCCCCGGCGCCGGACTCGACGCGCTCCTTCAGCCCTTTGAGCGCGGTGTCCACAATGACCTTCTCCGCGCGCCGTTTGATCATGCCGATCATGGGGATCTTGAGTCCCACCGAGAGCGTGTACTCAACGCGCGTGGTCCCGTCGCCGGCCGTCAGCCGGTACTCCCCATCCATGGCGGTGAGCAGTTCCGCCTCGACCAACTGCCAGGACACCGAGGTGTCGTCCTCCCAGGTGTACTGCAGTACATACGTGTCCTTGATGGGGCCGGAGTCGACGCTGAACCGCGCCTGCTCCGGGCGGCCGTCGTCGAACTGCGACAGCACCTCGGTCGTACTTATGCCAGTAACCCAGTCCGGGTAGGCCTCCAGGTCGGCGATGACTTCCATCACCGCATCAACAGGAGCGGCCACTTCGATGCTCGATGTCGTCTGGTCAGCCATCGCACCTCCTCGGATGACCGGCAGCGTATCGGCAGCGGGCCACCGCGTCTCCGGCTCACAGCGTCAGGGCGAACGGGCGCCGGCTGCCACGGAAATGGCCAACGTTGATGCATTCGGTACGGCCGATTCGCATTCGTGCCGCCAACGGCTGATGCACATGGCCGAACAGCAGCAGCGCGGGCTGCCGCTCAAGTACCGCCTGCAACAGGGCGGCGCTGCCGCGTTCGAACCTTCGGGCCACGACGTCGTAGGTGAGTTCGGGAACCGACGGCGGGATGTGGGTGCACAGCACGTCAACGTCGCCCACGGCGTCCAACTTGTCGGCGAACTGCTCATCGGTCAGTTCGTAGGGGGTTCGGTACGGGGACACCAAACCGCCTCCGACGAAGCCGACCCGCGTCCCGTCCAGCGTCACCGATGCGCCGTCCAGCAGCGTGTGACCGTCGCGGAGGTACTCCGGCCACAGATGGGGCACGTCCACGTTGCCGTAGGTCAGATAGGCCGGGGTCGGCATGGCCGCAAAGAGTTCGGCGTACTGATTGCGCACTGCCGATTCAAGATGCGCCCGACGGTCGCCACCGATTCGCGCCCACAGGCGGTCGGTCCAGGCCCGGGCATCCTCGAATCGGCCATCGGTGCGCAGCCGGATGAATTCGGCAGTATCCGCGGCCCCGAACAGTTCCGCGAATATGCCCTGCGACGGATCGGCGTAGTCCAGGAAGAGGATCAGGTCGCCCAGGCAGAAAAGCGCGTCGGCCCCGTCCCCGGCGCGGGCCAGCGCGCCCGGGGTTCCATGGACGTCACTGACCACATGAACGCGCATGTTGAGAGGTTAGGTGAGCAACCGATCAGCCGAACAGCAAGCCGAGGATCGCCAGTCCCACCACGCCCAGCAGCGTGAGAGCCAGCGCACCGCCGGCGACCACCGCAAGTTTCGCGCCTGGACCATCCAGCCGGTTGGACCAAGTGGCCAGCCCGTCGTTTCGTTCGGCGGCGAGCAGGGAGAGCATCACGTCGACGGAGTACTCCGCCTGCTCTTTGGGAGCTTCCGTAGTGTCCGTTTCATCCGGCGTAGCAGCACTGATCGCGCCGAGAAGATCGACCTGCGCCACGTCACCCGTTGCCGCCACACCAGCGTTCTCGCGTCGGCCGGACTCGCGTAGCGGCGCGGTTCGCACGGCCTGTACCCAGTCGTCCTCGGCTACGACTTCGGCGGGACGAGGCTCAGGAACCTGGGAAAGCTCAGTGGCGGCGGACTGGGCCGCGGTTACCAGTGTGCGCACCCGACCGGGCTTGGCGTGGCGGGCGCGATGCGACCCAGGCTGGGTCGCAACTGCCGGGGAGCGCTCCACCGAGCGTTCCTCCGGAGGGCGCAAATCGGCATGGCACTGACTGCACCAGATATCACCCGATCGCAGCAGTGCGGCGCAGTTCGGGCAGCGCGAGGCGGACACGCCTTACGAGTCGGCTGATTCGCAACGATCCTTAAATGCGAACAACTCCAAGCGCATTCGCCGGCCCCGGCGATCGAGGTGCGCCGCGGTGGCGTCATCCGCCCGCAGGAACGCGTGCAGGACGCATCCGTCCAGCGCCGGTTCCAGCCAGATCTCCGCTGATCCCCGAAACGGCGAGTCCACCTGCCAACGCCAACCCTTGTCAGCCCGATCCTCGGTGAGGATCAACTTCAGCTCGTCGAACAGCAGCGCGGTGACGGACTGCTGCTCGATCTGTTCCCGCAACCGGCGCGGAGGCAGCGCCACGAAGGCGCGCGCGATGACGTCTGCCACGACCGTACTGTCGCAGCCCACCCCAACAGCGGTCGCGATTTCAGTCCCGGGTCGGTCAGGATGTGCCGGTGAGCACACTCGTCGACGTCCGCGGGCTGACCGTGGAGTTCGGCTCCGTCCGCGCCGTCGACGGTTTCGACCTGACGGTGGGGGCCGGGGCTTCGGTTGCCCTGGTGGGACGAAACGGGGCCGGCAAGTCCACGACGCTGCGCGTGCTGGCGGGAGTGCTGCCGCCGTCGCAGGGGCAGGTCCTGGTCAAGGGCCACTCGGTCGCCGATGAACCCGACCAGGTTCGCTTCGCCGTCGGCTACTGCCCCGACGTCGGGGGACTCATTCCGCGAGCCACGCCTTGGGAGCACCTGCAACTGGCAGCTCGGCTGCGCAATCTCACCGACTGGGAGGGGCGGGCCGAGGACCTGTTGGATCGTTTCGACCTGCGCGATGCGGCCGACCGCATCACCGCGGGGTTCAGTCACGGCATGGGTCGACGCATGTCGGTCGCGCTGGCGGCGTTTCACTCCCCCGATGTGCTGCTTCTGGACGAGCCCTTCGACGGCGTCGATCCGTTGGGTGTGGAAGCGACGCTGGATCTAATCCGCGAGGCGCGGCTGGGCGGGGCTGCGGTCCTGGTGTCCACGCACCTGCTGGATCTCGCGGTTCAGGCGTGCGATGAGGCGGTGATTCTGCGCCAGGGACGCGTGGTGTCCGCGTCGCCTGCTGGGGACCTGGCCGGCGCCGCAGGCGCTGCCCATTACCGAGAACTGCTGGCGTGACTTCCGGCCAGTTGCGCCCGCTGGTGGATCTGCGGGTCCGAATGGCGCATCGAACCCGGACCCGCTGGTGGTCGGTGGTTGGAGCGGTAGCCGTATCGCTCGTCTTGGTCGCGTCCGTGGTCGCCGGCCGCAACGTCCCCGAGGACCGGCTGATCGACTTCGTCCTGATCACCCCCACGCTGTTCCTGGCCTTCACGGTCGTGACCCTGTTCGCTCCGCTGGCCGCAGGTGGCGGCGCGCAGCTGTACCCGGCCGACCACCTGATCGCCTTTCCCGTGCGCCCGCGCACCGTCTTCTCCTCGTCGCTGCTCCTGGCGCCGCTGAACCTCGCCTGGTCCGTTCAGGTCCTGATCCTGTTGGCCGCGGCGGCGTTGCTGTCGGTCACGGGTTGGCAGCTGGCTCTCGCTCTGCTCACAGTCGTTGTGTTCATCGCGTTGACCACGGTCTCCGGGCAGGCGATCGCCTGGTGGATCGTGGGCTTGCGAACCCGGCGCACCGGGCGCTGGGCCACTTGGGCGGCCGCGGCCGCCGGCGCGCTAGCCGTCCTCGCGGTGATCCGGTTTGGCTGGACCACGGCCGTGCTTGACCAGGCCCCAACGCGCGGTGTCGTCAACACCGTTGTTGCCTCCGCCGGCGACTACTCCGGATGGGCCCTGGGCACCGGGGTAATGGCCGCCGCCGTCCCGGTCGCGTTCTGGGCCGGGATCCGCGCGACGGCCTGGGCGCTGCGCCGACCCAGCGACCGCGGTGGCGAGGCGGGGGTGGACAGCCGCAGAGTCCGGCGACAGCCAACTCCGCGGAATGTTCCAGCCGCCTTGACCCGGACCGATCGCGCGTCGGTGTGGCGTGCGCCGGCACTTCGGCGCGGCGTTGTGGTCCTGGGGGTACTGCCCGCGCTCGTGGTCCTGGCGGCGGGTCTGGATTGGTCGGCTCTCGTGGTCCTGCCTGGACTGGTTGCGGCGGGCACCGGCCTGCTGTTCGGCGTCAATGCGTTCGCGCTCGACGGTTCCGGGGCGCTTTGGCTGGGCGGCCAACCCGGCTGGGCCCGACACGCTCTGGTGGCAAAGACGCGCGTGACCGCGGAAGCCGTCTTGGCGGCCAGCGTCCTTGCGGCTGTGCTCGGCGGACTTCGTGCGCCGGAGCCCCGCTCGGCAGCGGAGGTCACGGCCGTCATCGGCGCGATCATCGCGAACGTGGCCCTGGTCGTGACCCGCAGTGCCCGCTACTCGGTCACCAACCCGTTCCGAACCGAGCTGGGCGGCCGCCGCGACACTCCGGCCCCGCCTGGAGCCATGGCCGCGTATTCATTCCGCCTGGCAATGACAACCACCCTGACTGGCCTGCTCTTCGGCGTGTTGGCGGTGGGCGGCGTCTGGTGGGTGCCGCTTGGAGCGGCGCTGGCCTTCCTGCTGATCGCGTATGTGTCGTGGGGTCGCACTGCCCGCTTGTGGGGCGACGTTCAGGTGCGCTCACGCGTGCTGGCGACGGTCGCGGACGGCTGACCCGAATTCAGCCGATCGGCGGATCAAAGGGGCATTCCCACCCAGCAGGGTTGCCACTATGATCAATTACAACCGAGCGGGAGGGGCGCACATGCATCGCCTCCGCACCAGGGCATCTTCGGACCGAGGCGCCGCAGCGGTTGAGTTCGCCCTAGTGAGCGTCCTGCTCATCACCCTCCTCTTCGGGATCATCCAGTACAGCTTCCTGTTCTGGGAGAGCCAGTCGGCTTCGCGGGCCGCCCGTGAGGTGGGACGTGTTGCGGCAGTGGGGACCGCAACCTGCGCCGAGATGCAGACGGGCGCGGACGCCCAGATCCCGCACAAGTCGGTCGCAATCGACGTGGACTTCCCGGCGGCGCCTGCGATCGGAGACACACTCACGGCAACGGTTTCGTTCCCCTACACCAAGTTGGGCTTCCCGTTCGTCCCGGTACCGGGCGGTGACACGGCCTCGCAATCCGCTGAGGTGCGCATCGAGTTCGTCACGGCCAACTCGACGGATTGCGTCGCGCCATGACCGCGCGCAGGCTGAGTGACGACCACGGTGCCGTAGCCATCACCGTGGCGATCATGGCGCTCGTCCTGTTCGGGTTGGGGGCACTCGCCGTCGACGTTGGGAACATGCAGTTCAAGCGCAGTCAGGCGCAGAACTCAGCCGACTTCGCGGCCCTGGCCGGAGCCGGCCAACTCCCGAACACCGCAGCCGCGCTGACCGAAGCCATCACCTACCTGGAGAACAACTCCCTCGGCGAGTGGGACACGACCACTTGGACCCAGGGGCAGTTCACCAACGGAAACGCGACCGACGGCGAGGTGACTTTCTCGGGGACCTCCGAGATCACCGTGGTCACCCCCCAGGCCGACGTGAGTTTCGGCCTTGCCAACGCGTTTGGCGAGAGCAGCGGCCCGGTCAACGCGCAAGCCACGGCCGCCATCCGGTCACCGGGCAGCGTTCTGCCCTTCTTCCTGCCGGTGACCTGTGCGGATCCGGGCCGCTACGTCATCAAGACCGACACGCCTGGCGGGGGTGGAGGCGGGTCGGGACTGCCGACTCCGCCGAGCCTGCCCACCGGTGGTGGCCAGCGGGCGATCGTGGACAGCGTGACTCCGCAGTCCGTTCAGCCCAACACGACGCCCGTCCTGACTGTGGCCGGATCTCGGTTCGACCCCTCACCTACGCCTAGCAACTACCGGATTTGGGACGAAACGGGCACCACTCAGGTGCAGACCGGTACCGCCGCAACTGCCACCGCCACCTCGCTCACCTTCACCCTGGCCACGGCGACGACCGGCACGGACGGCGTCTACTGGCTGCAGATAGAGCGCTTGCGGACACCGCCGAACAACCGCGGCTGGAGTGACCCCATCGGCTTTGTGGTCGGCGACGACCCGCTACTCGGCTGCGGCGACCCCTCGTCCGGGAACTTCGGCTACCTGGGCAGTTGGCGCTTCGACGAGAACAATCCGCAACAGGCAACGATCGCCAATATCGCCTTCGGCCTCGACCACGGCGTGGAGTTGTATCCGCTGGGGCAGCCGCCCACGTCCGACCCCGCAGCACCCTCGCCCAGCGCCGGGGACAACGATTGCCAGCAACAGGGTCAGGGACTGTGGCCGGCCGCCGTGCTTGGACCGGCCGTTCGCGCAAGGAAGCGGCGCTGCGGTTCCCAACTGCTTGACCACCGACACCGGTTTCGACGGACAGGACGTCTTCGACGGGATCGCGACCGGTCGCCCCAACAAGGGCGTACCCACCGACGAAGCCCGGCTGAAGCGGATGCCCGCGGACTACCCGGCCGGCTACGACGCCAACCTGTGCAACCGCACCTACTCCTACGGTGGTGTATCCGGCCTCAACAACGACCGGCTGGCCTGCTACCTGACCAACGGCGCGACGATCGGGCAGCTGCTCAGCAACGGCCAGCAGTCGGAGATTCTGGACGCCACCATCATCCAGTCCCCGAGGTTCTTCTTCATCCCGATCCTGAACACCTTGGACCGCGGCACGGGTCAGCGGGATTTCCCGATCGTTCAGTTCGTACCGGCTTTCCTTGACTCGAACGATGCCGGAAATGGCCTCTCCGGGCCCACCAACCGCATCTCTCTTGAGATTGCCACCTTCTCCATTGATGCGTTGCCCGAGTTCATCGGCGACGAGGGGGGCAACGGAATCCCCTACCTGGGTGCCGGGCCCAGGCTGGTTCGCCTGATCAAGTAGTCGGGAACACCGGCTGAACGGGTGATTCCGACAGGATGCTCTAGGTCCGAATCACTCCAGTCGCTACGATCACATCGGTAACGACAGGCTCAACTCCGCGCGTGGGCGCGTCTGCCCGGGGATCGAGGGACCATGTCACGACGAACCGTGTTGCTCATCGCCGCACTGGCACTTGCGGCCTTGGCGACCATTCTGATCTTCCTTTGGGTTCAAGGAATCAACGACCGGGCCCTGGAAGGCCAAGAACCGGTCGAGGTCCTGGTGGTAACCCAATCGGTGGCCGCCGGCACAACGGGCACGTCGGCCTCCAACGCGGGCGCCTTCACCCTGACCCAGTTGCCTCGCGACGCGGTCGCCGAAGGAGCGCTCTCCAGCATCGACCCGGTCGCCGACCAGGTCGCCCTGGCCCCGCTGTTCGCCGGAGAGCAGGTCCTGGCCCAGAAGTTCGGGGCTCCTTCGTCAACGGCGACCGCGGCGATCCCCGAAGGCAAGCTTGGTCTGAGCATCAACCTGGGTGACCCCGAGCGCGTAGCCGCATTCCTGCGGCCCGGCTCCGAAGTGGTGGTCTTCCTGACGTCGGCGCAGGAAGGAACCGGCACGCCCGCAACACGCGTCCTCCTGCCGAACGTGCAAGTTGTTGCCACCGGCAGCACGACCACGCTGACCAGAACTACCACCGACGCCAGCGGCACCCAAACGGAGGAGCAACTACCGGTAGCGCTGCTGACGTTGGCTGTCGACCAGAAAGAGGCCGAGAAGGTCGTGTTCGCCCAACAAGAGGGCGACCTCTACTTCGGCCTCCTGACAGACACCTCGCCAGAGATCACCCAGGACGCTGGGACATCCGCCGGGAATCTGTTCCAATGATTCAACCGGCTACGTCTTAGGTACGCGAGGGGACCCCATGACGGTGATCGTCGATCGCGATGAGGATGCCCGTAAGGCGCTCGCCCAATCGCTGGGCGAGGAGACGCCTGCGCTGGCAAAGCTCGACCTGATCGCCGGGCACCTGGGCGAGCACCCCAATGAGTCGGTGATCGTCATGGGACCGACCGTGGACCTCCGGGCAGCCCTTGACACCACCGAACGCCTTCGGCTGAGCCACCCAACACTCGGCGTCGTTCTCGTACGTCGTCGCGTCGACTCATCGCTTCTGGCGGACGCCCTTCGAGCGGGTGTCCGCGAGGTGGTCGAGGAACGTGACATGTCCGGAATCAATACCGCAACAAGCAGAGTCGAAGAACTCGCCAAGGCACTGCGGGGAACCGATCAACTGCCGGCCGGGGACGACGAGCAACGCGGCCGCGTCGTCACAGTCTTCTCCGCCAAAGGAGGCTCAGGCAAGACCACCATCGCCACCAACCTGGCAACCGCGCTCGCCGATCACGGTGCCCGCGAGGTCTGTCTCCTTGACCTTGATCTGCAGTTCGGCGACGTCGCCATCGTGCTGCAACTGTTCCCCGAGCACACCGTTGCAGACGCCATTCCGCTGGGCGAAAACCTGGACGGAGCCGCGCTGCACAGCCTGCTGACGCACCACTCTCCCGGGCTGGCTGCGCTCATCGCGCCAACCGACCCGTCCCAGGCAGTCAACGTGTCCGCGGGACTGGTGGCTCGGATCATCGACCTCCTGCGCCGCCAGTTCGAGTTCGTGGTCGTGGACACGCCGCCCGCCTTCGACGACCAGGTGCTGGCTGCACTGGACAGCAGCGACCTGGTGGCGCTGATCGCCACCTTGGACATCCCCGCGCTTAAGAACCTGAAACTCACCCTGGAGACCTTGGACCTGCTCAACTACCCCAAGGATCGCCTCCGGGTCTTGTTGAACCGGGCTGACAGCAAGGTTGGGCTGACGCTCGCTGAGGTGGAGAAGACACTGAAATCCCCGATCTCCGCGCAGATCCCATCGTCTCGAGACGTGCCGGCCTCGATCAACCGCGGCTCGCCCCTCATGCTCGACCAGCCCAAGCACCCGGTCTCCTTGGCGATCCGCGGCTTCGCCGCCGAACAAGTGCTGCCCCTGTCAACCGGGACGCCGCGCCCCATCCCCGATGAACTACGACGAGATCGTCGTGGTCTGCTCCGCCGGAGGTCCAGGACATGAGCCTTGCCGATCGACTCGCCCAAGCCAGGCGGGAGACCACCGTTACCGAGCCGGAGGAGTCCGCGAGCCAGGCTCCAGGGCGCGCCCCCCGTCAGCGCAAGAACGTCGATCCGTTCGGCGACCTCAAGCGGCAGGTGCACAAGTCGCTGCTCGACACGTTGGGTCCGCAACTCTACGACTCACGCATGGCCCAGTCTGAGTTGGAGCAGAAGGTCCGACAAACGCTCCAGGAAGTGCTGTCGCACGAAGACACACCACTAACGGTGGCCGACCGCGCCCGCGTCTCCCAGGAGATCGCCGACGACATCCTCGGTTATGGACCCCTGGAGCCGTACCTGCGCGACTCGGATCTGACCGAGGTCATGGTCAACGGATACGACACGATCTTCATTGAGCGGGCCGGTCGCATCTACCCGGTGGACGCTTCCTTCAACGACGAGGCACACCTGCGCCGCACGATCGACAAGATCGTCGGTCGGGTCGGGCGGCGCGTAGACGAGTCCAGCCCCATGGTGGACGCCCGCCTACCCGACGGCAGCCGAGTCAACGCCGTCATCCCGCCGCTTGCCCTGGACGGTTCACTCCTGACGATCCGCAAGTTCGCAACCGACCCCTACTCCTCAGACGACCTGGTCGGATTCGGCACAATGACGCGCGTCGTCAACGACTTCGTCGCGGCCTGCGTCAAGGGGAAACTCAACATCCTCGTCTCCGGCGGTACCGGCGCCGGCAAGACAACGACGCTGAACGTCTTGTCCGGTTACATCCCATCCGACGAGCGAATCATCACGGTAGAAGACGCCGCCGAGCTCCAACTGCATCAGGAGCACGTACTTCGCCTTGAGGCGCGTCCACCCAACATCGAAGGCAAAGGCCAAGTCACGATCCGTGACCTCGTCCGCAACTCCCTGCGCATGCGACCGGATCGCATCGTCGTCGGTGAGGTTCGCGACGCCGCCGCCTTGGACATGCTGCAGGCGATGAACACCGGTCACGACGGGTCCATCTGCACCGTCCACGCCAACTCACCTCGCGACGTTCTCGCCCGAGTGGAGACGATGGTGCTGATGGCCGGTGTAGACCTGCCGATCCGTGCCATTCGCGAGCAGGTGTCCAGCGCGATCGACCTGATCGTGCACCAGAGTCGCTTCAAGGACGGCACGCGCCACATCACCCACGTCACCGAGGTCGTGGGCATGGAAGGCGACGTCATCACCCTTCAGGACATCTTCCTGTTCGACCAAGGCATGGGCTTCGACGAGACCGGTCGCTCCTTGGGTCGCCTGAAGTCGACCGGTTTGCGACCCAAGTTCCTGGAGCAGTTGAAGGCAGCCGGGGTCGAAGTGGACCCGACCATCTTCCAGTTCGAGAAGTTCGGCGCGGAGTGACCGTGCGCCCCGCCGCAATCCGCGCCCTCCTCGCCGGCCTGGTTGTCGGCGTGGTGGTGCCTATGGTTGCGTCGCCGGCTCTCGCTGAGGCGCGAGGTCGCATCGTCCAGGTCACTCCGACCGCTCAGCAACTCACTGTCATCTTCACCGCCGACGACCTAGCGGCGGGCGCATCCCTCGACCCGGCAAGCGTGGCTGCCCAGTTCGGCGGGTTGGACATCGCCGACGTCACTGCCGAGCCGCTCGGCGGTTCTGATGTGCAGTTGACACGTACAGCGGTCCTGGTCATGGACACCAGCGGTTCGATGGCGGAGGACGGCAAACTGGATGCCGCTAAGGATGCCGCCCGCCAGTACCTGGACGCCGTGCCCGGGGATGTGAACGTAGGCCTGATCACATTCGCGGACTCCGCCCAGGTCGCGGTCGCGCCCACCACCGACAGACGTGAGGTCCGCTCCGCGGTCGACGGCTTGGCCGCGACCGGAAGCACAGCCCTGTACGACGCCATCGTGCTCGCGGCTGCAACCGTGGGCGAGGACGGCAGCCGATCAGCGCTCGTTCTGTCCGACGGGGAGGACGAAGGATCCGCTGAGACCGTCGCAACCGCCACCGCCGCCGCGGTCGGCTCGGGCGCCAAGTTCGATGCGGTGGCACTAGGCACTACCGAACAACTCGCTGCGCTCGCCGAAGTCACGAGCGAGACCGGTGGCACGGTGACCGAGGCGACCAATGCAGCCCAACTCACTGATGCGTTTGAATCATCCGCTCAGAGCATCACCAATGAACTGGTAGTCACTATCCCGGTCGCCGCGGAGAACTCCGAGGCCGAGGGAAACCTGACGGTGACCGCAGCGGTTGTTCCCGGAGGCGGCGTCGTCGGCGCCACGGCGTTCGTCGCGCTCCCCCGGGTCGACCCAGCCGAGGCTGCCGCGCAGTTCGGCCCCCAGCCTGTCTCCTCGGGTGGGTTCTCCTGGACCCAGCCTTGGGTCCTGGCACTCGGCCTAGTGCTGGTGCTGGCTTCACTTGCCGTGATTCTGGCTAACACCTTCCGCAGCGTTGGCGACGCGGGCAGCACGAGCGCAGTAAGGCGGCGGCTGTCTCTCTACACCTTCACCGGCAAAGGGGCCACCAAGGAGTCTGAGGAAACCTCGGCTCTCGGCGATTCCTCCGTGGCCCGCTCCGCGGTGGAGTTCGCCGACCGCGTGGTCGCCAAGCGCGACTTGGAGTCGGTGCTGGGAACTAGGCTTGAGGGTGCTGGCATACCCCTGAGGGCCAGTGAGTGGACGCTTCTGCACACCGGTATCGCTCTGGCCGCGGGGCTTCTCTTCCTGCTCATCTCCGGGGGTCGCCTCTTCCCCGCACTCATCGGGCTGGCTTTCGGCGTGCTGGGACCCTTGGCTTACTTGACGTACAAGAAGTCCAAGCGCACTAGTGCATTCCTTGCCCAGTTGCCGGACACCCTGCAGTTGCTGGCTGGCAGCCTGTCGGCGGGTTACTCGTTGCCGCAGGCGATGGACACCGTCACCCGCGAGGGCAGCGACCCCATGGCGAGCGAGTTCAATCGGGCCTTGATCGAGACCCGGCTGGGCGTGCCCATCGAGGACGCACTGGAGGGCATTGCCAACCGGATGGACAGCGAGGACTTCCGTTGGGTGGTCATGGCAATCCGCATTCAGCGAGAGGTCGGCGGCAACCTCGCAGAGGTTCTTTCGACTGTCGCCGCGACGCTGCGGGAGCGCGAGCGGCTGCGCCGGCAAGTCCAGGTTCTGTCCGCCGAAGGCCGGCTGTCGGCTGTGATCTTGGCCGGTCTACCGGTGGTGTTCACGATCTACCTGGTATTCGTGCGGCCCGAGTACGTCTCCCTGCTGGTCACCAACCCACTGGGCTGGGCAATGATCCTCGGCGGCGTCGTCCTATTCATCGTTGGCGTCCTGTGGATGCGCAAGGTTGTGGACGTGGAGGTCTGACGTGGGCGCCGAACTCGTACTCCTCCTGGGGCTGGTAGCCCTATTCATTGCCGTCGCCCTCGCGCTGTCCATCGTCGGCGCGATCACCACCGAACGGGCGGCGGTGAACCGCTCCCTAGCCGCGGTTGAGGCCATCCAAGCCGCTCCCCCGAGCATGCGCGAAGAACTGGACCAACCGTTCGGTGATCGTGTGCTCACTCCCGCCATGGGCCGCCTGACCGGCATCGGGCGCCGTTTCACGCCAGCCGATCGCACGGATCGGATCCGACGGCGCCTGGAACTGGCAGGCAACCCGACCGGCTGGGACGTTGACCGCATCCTTGCCTTCAAGGCGCTCGGTCTCTTCGGCGGCGGCTTGCTCGGCCTGTTGGTCGCCGTCGTCTTCAACTTCAACTTCATCTGGCTCGTGGTGACGATCGTCGGGCTGGCCCTCCTGGGTTGGTGGACACCGGATCTGGCCATCTACCAAGTTGGCTACAACCGATCGGAGCGAATCCGACGAGAACTGCCGGACGCCCTGGACCTGCTGACCATCTCCGTGGAGGCCGGCCTGGGCTTCGACGCCGCGTTGTCTCAGGTGGCGCGCAACACCGAGGGGCCGCTTGCCGAGGAGTTCTTCCGGGTTCTTCAGGAGATGCAGATCGGCGTTGGCCGGGGCGAGGCGATGCGCGCCCTGGGTGAGCGCACCGACGTTCCCGAACTTCGGTCCTTCGTGACCGCCATGGTCCAAGCGGATTCTTTCGGCATCCCGATCGCGAATGTTCTGCGCGTTCAGAGCCGGGAACTGCGCATCAAGAGGAGCCAACTCGCCGAAGAGCGGGCCCAGAAGGTGCCCGTCAAGATCCTCTTCCCGCTGATCTTCTGCATCCTGCCCGTCCTGTTCATCGTCATCATCGGCCCTGCTGCGATCACGATCGTTGAAGCCTTCACCGGCGTGTAGCAATGGCGCGCTTCCTGACCATCACACGCAATCCGGCCATGGTTATGGCCCTTGCCGCCGAACACGACGTAATCGAGTCACACGCAGAGTCTTTGGCGGAAGACCTCGCCCAAGTAGAAGCGGCCATTCTTGATGCTGGGACGCCGGCTGCCGCCCGTGAACTGGTCGACGCAGCGCGCGGCGCCGGTTTCCGGGGACCGATCCTGCTCATCGCCGGATCGGCGCAGTCGTGGGCACCGGAGTTCGCTACGGAGACCAGTGACATCGCTCTGCTGCCACTGCCCCTGACAAAGCAGCGCCTGCTCAATGCGGCCGGCACCCTCGTAGACCGCTCGGCAAGCGAGCCGGAACCGGAACCCGAACCGGAACCCGAACCGGAACCCGAACCGGAACCCGAACCGGAACCCGAACCGGAACCCGAACCGGAACCCGAACCGGAACCCGAACCCGAACCCGAACCCGAACCCGAACCCGAACCCGAACCGGAACCCGAACCGACCCGAACCCGAACCCGAACCCGAACCCGAACCCGAACCCGAACCGGAACCCGAACCCGAACCCGAACCCGAGCCCGAACCGGTGCCCGAACCGGTCAAGGCGCCGATACCGGCACCGCGGCAGAGCCGTCGCAGTTCCTCGGCCCGGCACGCGAAGGCCGCAGCCGCAACTGCTTTGGCAACAGAACCCGAGCCCACGCGCGGTCCGGCCGCCGCAGTCGCACCTAGACCTCCCTCGACTCTCCCCGTTGCCACGAGCGCGGCGGCGCTGGTGCGCGGACTGCATGCGAGATCCGCGGACCTGTTCGGCGTCCCCGAGACTGCGCTCGTGGTCCTGACCGATGCGGTCGAGCGAGCGGGCGCGGAAGCGGGCGCAGCGCTCATCCCAGACGGTGCGCTTTGGCGGGTCTCCGCGGGGGTCGGCCTGAGACCGCTGGAGCACCGGCTGGAGCTTGCCGAAGGTGACTGGCTGATTCAGACGGTGGCGGACCGAAGCAAAGGCCTGCTGATTGACGGCAGCGACGTTGCGCGGGCGCGCATGTCCGGCGCGCCGCTGGCTGCCCGGTCGCAGTTGCTCGCCGTACCCATCCCGGAAGTCCGTGGCATCCTGTTGCTGGCCCGGGATGGACAGCCATTCGAAGAGTCCCAACTGACAAATTTGGCCGCGCTAGCCAACGAGGCGCGCCCACTGCTCCTGGACGCGATCGCAGCACGCTCCTTGGCCCGCGCATTAGTTCCGCTGACGGACCTTAGGGATAGCGCACAGGTCAGTCGGTGAAGACCCGCTCGTCCACCAACTGCTCCCGGACCTGTTGGCCCAT